>CAVQSI010000041.1:0-606891 GCA_963715825.1 Ilumatobacteraceae bacterium | reverse complement strand
CCGCGAATGGCCACTCGGCCGAGCTCAGCGAGCTGAGTGCAGCACCACCATGAACCGACCGCCGCCGGGTTCGACGTCGGTGCTCACGTCCAGCGACGGTTCGAGTCGTGAGATCCGGTCGACGAGCCATGCAGCGGCGGCGACCGCGTCGTCCCGATCCGAACAGTGCCCCATGATTTCGCGTCCGCCCTTGCGCTGTGCCCGGTCGACCGCGGACAGGATCACCGCGGGATCCGCGATCAGGAGATCGTCGGGCCACTCGACGACGGGCTTCGTGCTGCCCTTGCCGGTGTTGCACGAACGATGGGCGAGGCGTTCCTGCCCGGTCCCGCTGCCCTTGCCCTTCCCGGTGCCCTTCGCCTTGGCCTTGCGTTCGGTGGTCCGACTGTCGATGCTCGGACCGCGCGGGTCGTTGACCGACATGTCCGGATCGACCGGATGGTCGCACAGCCAGCATCGCCAGCCGTCCTGTTCGCCGATCTCGCTCAAGCGGGCCATCGCCAGATCCTGACCGATGCGCCGATCTGCTCACAATCGGCCCCGGTAGCGTGGCGCCGGACATGGGCAACTGGCTGATCGAACGTCGCCTGTCACAGGTGGCATCACGGTTGAAGACGCTGCGCGCGGAGTTGGCGGTGATCGACGAGCAGATGATCTATCTCGGCGACGACGCCGACGACCAGGAGATCCGCGCGCTCGTCTCGGAGACCGCAGGGGCTTCGTTCGAGGCTCGTGACGCCCGACGACACGTCGACGCACACGCCAAGCACCGCGCCAAGGTGGTCGAGGAGATCGAGTCGCTCGAACGACGCCAGGACGAACTCCTCGATCGGCTGTGACCCGGTCGTAGTGTCCCTCGTCGGCTCTGCGAAGCTCGGCCCATGGACCCACTGACGGCCCGCAAGACCTGGCGCACCCTCGAGCCGATCCACGGCGCGATCTACTTCGCCGCGGAAGCCCGCGAGGAGTACGGGGCGATCGGCCTCGACGATCGGATGACCGGGTACTTCGCTGTCGCGGTCGGCGCCGATGGGGGCCGTGGCCGCCGAGGTGGTGATCGCAACGTTCTTCAACTTCGATCCCGACCTCGTTCGCCGGAGCATCGACGGCGTGTGGGAACGCGTGAGCCCGGCCGAGGTGCTCGCCGCCCGGCTCCGCGGTGCGGACCGGATGATCCGAGCCCACGCCGGCGCCTTCGTCGACACGCCCGAGATGGCCGAAGCGGCCGACCTGGCGCGAGCGGCGGCCTCGGCGGCCTGCGGCCGGCCGGAGGGGCGACCGCTGTTCGCCGGGCATGCCTCGCTCGACTGGCCAGACGACCCGCACCTGGTGCTGTGGCATGCACAGTCGCTGTTGCGTGAGTACCGCGGCGACGGCCACGTCGTCGCGCTCACGGTCGAGGGGCTCGACGGCTGCGAGGCGCTCGTGACGCACGCCGCCGCCGGTGACGTCTCCGCCGACACCCTGCGCGCGACCCGGCAGCGTACGGGTGAGGACTGGCTCGCCGCCGAGGAGCGCCTGCGCGAACGCGGCTGGCTCGACCCCGACCTCGCCTTCACCGAACTCGGGCGCGAGCGCCGCGACTGGATCGAGGCCCGTACCGACGAACTCGCCGCAGCGCCCTACGATGCCATCGGTGTCGACGGTTGCGCACGGCTGCGTGAGCTGTGTCGCCCGATCAGCAAGGCGATGATGGGAGCGTTCGGATGATGGAGTACACGGTGCGTGCGATCGGCTGGGTCGCGTCATCGAGGGATGCTCGGATCGACGACGACTGGGGCGACGTCGAAGGCGTGATCCGGCTCGACGGCGATCGCTTCACGCCGGAATCGGTCGCCGGGCTCGACCAGTTCTCGCACATCGACGTGATCTTCCTGTTCGACCGGTTCGACGAGGCGAAGGTCGCGCTCGGGGCGAGGCACCCGCGTGGCAACGAGGCCTGGCCGAAGGTGGGCATCTTCGCCCAGCGCGCCAGCTCGCGTCCGAACCGGCTCGGGCTCACCACGTGCGAGGTCCTCGGCGTCGATGGACTCGACATTCGCGTGCGGGGCCTCGACGCCATCGACGGCACGCCGGTGCTGGACGTCAAGCCGCACATGATCGAATTCGATCCGCGCGGCCCGGTGCGTCAACCGGAGTGGTCGTCTGAGTTGATGGCCGGGTACTGGTGACGGAGCCGAACCGGGGCGACACCTGCTAGATAAGGGGCCATGCCATTGCGTGTCGTGATCGCCGAGGACGAGGCCATCATCCGCATGGACCTGCGCGAGACCCTGGAGGAAGAGGGCTACGAGGTCATCGGTGAGACCGGACGCGGCGATCAGGCGATCGAACTCGTGCGTGGCCTGCAGCCCGATCTCGCGATCCTCGACATCAAGATGCCGGGGATGGACGGCCTCGAAGCTGCCCGCATCATCAACGGCGAGAAGATCTGCGGCGTGCTGATGCTCACCGCGTTCAGCCAACGAGAAGTCGTCGAGCAAGCCCGTGACGCCGGCGCACTGGCCTTCCTGGTCAAGCCGTTCCAGAAGAGCGACCTGATCCCCGCGATCGAGGTCGCCATGGGGCGCTTCCGCGAGCTGCGATCGTTGACCGGCGAGATCGATGCGCTCGGCGAGCAGTTGGAGTCCCGCAAGGTCATCGACCGGGCCAAGGGCGTCCTGATGGACGAGTTGTCGATGACCGAGACCGACGCGTTCGGTTTCATCCAACGCACGGCGATGAGCGAACGCACCCGGATGCGAGACGTCGCCGACCGGATCCTCGACGGTTCGCTGCGCCCCGGCGCCGACTGAGGCTGCTGGATGGGCACGTACCTCGTCGTCGACGGCAACTCGCTGACCTACCGCGCGTTCTTCGCGCTGCCGACCGACATGGCCACCGCCAGCGGGCAGGTCACCAACGCGGTCTTCGGCTTCACGTCGATGCTGATCAACGTGCTCAAGGACCACACACCCGATGGCGTGCTCGTGGCGTTCGACCGGCCCGAGCCGACGTTCCGCCACGAGGCCGAACCGCTGTACAAGGCGCAGCGCGAGGCTGCTCCGGACATCCTGCGCCAGCAGATGGGCCTCGTGCGTGAGGTGCTCGATGCGGTGGGCATCACGGCGATCGACCTGTCCGGCTGGGAGGCCGACGACATCATCGCCACCGCCACCGACCGCCTCGTCGACGCCGGCCACCAGGTGATCATCGTCACCGGCGACCGCGACAGCTACCAACTGGTGCGCGACCCCGACGTCAAGGTCCTCTACAACAAGCGTGGCGTCAGCGACTACGCCTTCTACGACGAGGCTGGCATCGAGGAACGCACCGGTGTTGCGCCGTCGCTGTACGTGCAGTACGCCGCGCTGCGCGGCGACAACAGCGACAACCTGCCCGGCGTGCCCGGCGTGGGGGAGAAGACCGCCGCCAAGCTGATCAACACCTACGGCGGACTCGACGGCATCTTCGAACACGTCGACGAGCAGACGCCGAAGCTGCGCTCGAATCTCGCCGAGCACGAGGAGCGTGCCCGCAAGAACCTCGAGCTGATGCAGTTGCGCCACGACGCGCCGATCGACGACCTCGTGATCGACGACCTCGGCGTCACCCCGAACGCCGACGAGCTCAAGCGGCTGTTCGACTTCCTCGAGTTCCGCACACTGGCCGCCCGCCTCGACGAGGCGCTCTCGGCGATGGGGGCCTCGGTGGACCTGGGGCCGGTCGAGGAACGAGCCGAGATCGTCGCCGAGGTGACCACGGCCGCATCGCCGGGCGATGCCGCAGCGGTGATCGCGTCCGCCGACGCGCTCGACATCGCCGCTACGTGGGTCGGCGAGCCGGGCCGCAGCCCGCTCGCCGGGATCGCCGTGGTGGTCGACGCTGCGGTGGCCGAGGTGCTCTGGATCCCCGCCGACGTGCTCGCCGACGATTCGGTACGCGTCGCGCTCGGCGCCCACACGAACCTTCGCGGCCACAACGTCAAGCCGCTGATGCGTTCGCTGCTCGAGTTCGACGTCGAGGTGCGCGGGCTCACGCTCGACACCGCCATCGCTGCCTACCTGATCGACCCGGCCGAGGCCCGGTACACGCTGCCGGACCTGATCGAGAAGTACACGGCGTACGCCCGACCGTCCGACGACGCCGCCGGCGCCGGGCAGCTCGACCTCGACGGCACGTCCTTGGGTGACGCCGAACTCGCGGCACGGGACGCGTTGGCGGTCAACGCCCTCGCCGAACCGATCGTGGCGAGCATGCAGGCGCAGGGGATGGCCGAGCTGTACCGCACGATCGAGAACCCGCTCGTGCTGGTCCTCGCGAAGATGGAACACGTCGGTATCGGCGTCGACGTCGAGGAACTCCGGGCGCTCGGCAAGCGGCTCTCCGACGAGGTGCAGACACTCCAGACACAGCTGCGCGAGGTGGCCGGGCGCGACGACCTGAACCTCAACTCGCCCAAGCAGCTGCGCGAGATCCTCTACGACGAACGCGGGCTGTCGCCGGGCAAGAAGACCAAGACCGGGTACTCCACCGACGCCGCGACCCTCGAGAAGATCAAGGACCAGTGGCCCGAGTTCCTCGGACCGCTGATGCGCTATCGCGAGGTCGAGAAGCTGCGCTCGACCTACGGCGAGGGGCTGCTGGCCGAGGTGGCCCCCGACGGCCGGATCCACGCCACGTTCAACCAGACCGTCGCGCGGACCGGCCGGTTGTCGTCGGACCAGCCGAACCTGCACAACATCCCGGTGCGCACCGACGAGGGTCGCCAGTTCCGCAAGGCGTTCGTCCCGGCGCCTGGCACGACGCTGCTGGTCGCCGACTACAACCAGATCGAACTGCGCTGCATCGCCCACCTGGCCAAGGATCCGGGGCTGATCGAGGCGTTCACCAGCGGCCAGGACATCCACAACGCCACCGCGGCGCGGGTGTTCGGCGTCGAGCCGACGTCGGTCACCGTCGAACAGCGCTCGAAGGCGAAGATGGTGTCGTATGGGCTCGCGTACGGCATGGAGGCCTACGGGCTCGGCCAGCGGCTGAACATCCCGACCGAGGAAGCCGCCGTCATCCTCGACGCCTACTTCGTCGCGTTTCCCAACGTGAAGAACTACATGGACCGCACGGTGATCGAGGCCCGTGAGCGCGGCTACACCGAGACGTTGTTCGGCCGCCGCCGCCCCATTCCCGAGTTGATGAACTCGAACTTCCGGGTCCGTCAGGCCGGCGAGCGCCAGGCGATGAACGCCGGCATCCAAGGCCTTGCTGCCGACATCTTCAAGGTGGCGCTGGTGCACATCGACGAGGCGCTGGTGGCGGGGGAGTACGACAGCCGAGTCGTGCTGCAGGTGCACGACGAAGTGATCGTCGAGGTGCCCGACGCCGAACACGACGTCGTCGGCGACCTCGTCGTCGAACTCATGCACGACGCCGCTGACCTCGACGTTCCACTGGAGGTCAACGTGTCCTGGGGTGACACCTGGGCGAGCGCGAAGGGTTGAGGATGAGCATGCAGAACGAACAACCACCGGTTGGGTCGATCGTGTCGTCACCCGACGAGCTGGCCGAGCTGTATCGGGCACCGAGCCGGTTGGTCACCGCGAAGAAGGCTGCCGCACTCGACGAGGCCAGCGCCGGGATCGTTGCCAGGTCGCCGTTCGTGTTGATCGGCACCGCCGGCGCCGACGGCGGCCTCGACGTGTCGCCGCGTGGCGGCCCGCCCGGGTTCGTGCGCATCCTCGACGATCGCCACGTTGCCATCCCCGACCTCAACGGCAACAACCTCATCGACAGCCTGCGCGCGGTCGTCGCCTCGGGGCGCGCCGCACTGCTGGTGCTGATCCCGGGCAAGGACGAGACGTTGCGCGTCAACGGCTCCGCGTGGGTCACGACCGACCCGGCGACGCTCGACCTGTGGAGCGACGAGCTGCGGCGACCGACCACCGCGATCGTCATCCGCACCGACGAGGTGTTCATGCACTGCGCGAAGGCGTTCCGGCGCGGACACGTCTGGGATCCTGCGAGTTGGGACGAACTCGCCGACGCACCTGACGGCCTCGACATCCTCAATGCGCAGGGTCTCGTTGACGCGAACGATGCCGCCACCCGAGAGTTCCTCGAGCGCGCCTACGAGTCCGATCTCGCCGCCGATCAGCCCGACTGATGCCGACTCGGACACGCAGATCACTGGTTCGAAGACCTCGCCGACCACCTCGGCTCGGCCTACGACCGCTACGCCCACACCAAGGGCACCGTGCAGGAGGTCGACCACATCGTTGATGCCCTCGGCCTGCAGCCGGGGGAGCGGGTGCTCGACGTCGGCTGCGGCACCGGTCGCCACGCACACGAACTCGCCCGCCGGGGCATCGAAGTGCACGGCATCGACATCAGCCAACGCTTCATCGACCTCGCGCTGGCCGCTGCACCAGCGAGCGATGAGCCGAGCGACCGCATTCGGCCGGTTCGCTCAACGTCGGCGACGTTCGAGCGGGCCGATGCCCGGTCGATGCCGTTCGAGTCGGAGTTCGACGCGGTGATCTGCCTGTGTCAGGGCGCGTTCGGGATGATGACCGCCGACGGCGAGGACGACGCCGTCGTGGCCGGAATGGCTCGAGCGCTGCGGTCAGGCGGGCGCCTGGCGCTGAGCGCGTTCAACGCCTATTTCGCGGTGAAGTACCACGACGACGCCACCTTCGATGCGTCGACCGGGGTGTCGCACGAGGTCACCGAGATCCGCTCCGAGACCGGCGAGGCGAGATCGGTCGACCTCTGGACCGGCTGCTACACGCCCCGTGAGCTGCGTCTGCTGCTCGGCGCGCACGGTGTCGACGTCGTGTCGATCTCCAGCGTCGAGCCCGGTGTCTACGGGCTCGACCCGCCGAGCACCGAATCCCCCGAATTCCTGGTCGTCGCCCGCCGTCGCTGACCCGGCTGACCCGAAATGTCGCGCTCTCGTTGCGCTGAGCGCAACGGTGACGCGATTTTTCGGGGTGGGTGGGGCCGTGGTCGAAGGGCGTCGGCACTGGTAGCGTGGTCGGCTGCGTCGCACCCGCGGCGCGCCTGTCCATCTATTCACGTCCGTTTCGAAAGCAGTTCGTCCCTTGTCCGACACCGCAACCACCTCCGAGTCCCCTGTCAACCAGATGGGAACCTTCGACGAAGAGGGCGTCTACACCCCCCGCGAGATCATCTCCGATGATCTCGGCATGTCGTTCGCTGACGCGATCGACGGCACCATGGTCACCGTCGAGGACGGCCAGCTCGTCCACGGCACCGTGGTCAAGATCGACAAGGACGAGGTGCTCCTCGACATCGGGTACAAGTCCGAAGGCGTGATCCTCTCGCGTGAGCTGAGCATCCGCAACGACGTCGACCCGTCCGAGGTCGTCTCGCTGGGCGAGCGCGTCGAAGCGCTCGTGCTCACCAAGGAAGACAAGGAAGGCCGTCTGCTCCTGTCGAAGAAGCGGGCGCAGTACGAGCGTGCGTGGGGCGACATCGAGGCCAAGAAGGAAGCCGACGAAGTCGTCTCCGGCCCGGTCATCGAAGTCGTCAAGGGCGGCCTCATCGTCGACATCGGGCTGCGCGGCTTCCTGCCGGCATCGCTCGTCGAACTCCGTCGTGTCCGCGACCTCGCCCCGTACATCGGCGAGACCGTGCACTGCAAGATCATCGAACTCGACAAGAACCGCAACAACGTGGTCCTGTCCCGTCGCGCCTACCTGGAAGAGAACCAGAAGGAGACCCGCGACCAGTTCCTCAACAACCTCAAGGTCGGCGAAGTCCGCGACGGCACGATCTCGTCGGTCGTCAGCTTCGGTGCGTTCGTCGACCTCGGCGGCATGGACGGGCTCATCCACGTCAGCGAGCTGTCGTGGAAGCACGTCGACCACCCGGGCTCGGTCGTCACCGTCGGCGATCCCGTCAAGGTGCAGGTGCTCGACGTCGACTACAGCCGCGAGCGCATCAGCCTGTCGCTGAAGGCCACCCAGCAGGATCCGTGGCAGGAGTTCGCCGAAGGCCACCAGGTCGAGCAGCTCGTCTACGGCCGGGTCACCAAGCTCGTCCAGTTCGGTGCGTTCGTCCAGGTCGGCGAAGGCATCGAGGGGCTCGTGCACATCTCGGAGATGTCGGCGCACCACGTCGACAGCCCCGAGCAGGTCGTCACGCCGGGCGAAGAGCTGTGGGTCAAGATCATCGATCTCGACCTCGCCCGTCGCCGCATCAGCCTGTCGATCAAGCAGGCCGCCGAAGGTGGCGAACTCGCTGCCGAGTACCGCGAGCACTTCGAGGTCGACTCCGCCGGCAACTGGGTCCAGGGGGAGACGTCGGCTGAGGCCGAAGCAGCCTGGTCCGAGTACTACGGCGAAGGTGGCGAAGGCGCCGCCGAGGCAACTGCGGCTGCTGACGCCGAGGCACCGGCTGTCGAGGCCGAGGCACCGGCTGTCGAGGCCGAGGCACCTGCCGAAGCAGCAGCGCCGACCGACGCGCCCGCCGTGGAGGAAGACACCGCCGGGTGATCCTGGTCGGTCTGACCGGCGGTATCGGCGCTGGCAAGTCGACCGTGTCGGCGATGCTCGCCGAACGCGGCGCAGCCATCGTCGATGCCGATCAGATCGCCCGCGACCTCCAGTCGCCGGGCAGTCCGGTCCTCGACGCGATGGCCGCACGCTTCGGCGAACACATCCTGCTCGACGACGGCGCACTCGATCGGGCTGCGGTCGCCAAGATCGTCTTCAACGACGAAGCGGCGCTGAAGGACCTCAACGGCATCGTCCACCCGGCGATGCAGTCCGAGATACAACACCAGATCGACGAGCACCGCTCGACCGACCGGGTGGTCGTGCTCGACTTCCCGCTGCTCGGCGAGAACCCGCGCAAGGGTCTGGCCGCAACGATCGTCGTCGACATTCCCGTCGACGTGGCCGTGCAGCGGCTCGTCGACCAACGAGGGATGGACGAAGCCGACGCCAGGGCGCGGATCACCAGCCAACTGAGCCGCGACGAGCGGCTCGCGACGGCAACTCACGTGATCGACAACGGCGGCGACCGAGACTCGCTCGTCGCCCAGGTCGACGAGCTGTGGCAGCAGCTCCTGCAGCTGCCGCCCGCCGCTGATCCGGCCGAGTGACTCAGGCGAGCATCGACAGCGTCATGTCGACGACGGGAACGTCGGGGGCAGGCGTCGCCGCGTAGCGCTCGAGATGGTCGCCGCCGAGGTCACCGAATGCCGCGTGCACCAGTTCCCAGTAGGACTGTCGGATTCCGGCTCGACCCTCGTCGCGAGCGGTTTCGTACCGTTCGATCGCGCTGGATCGCGGAACGTAGGTGACGACACGCTCGATGCTCGAGCGGTCGTCGAGTCGGATCAGGTCGCTGACGTCGGTGCGCTCGTAGTCGCGCTCGCGCCAGTCGAGCATCGCCAGTTCGTCAGCGGTGACCCGCACGATCACCCCGTTGCAGCCCTCGGTGTCGGACTCGACCAGACCGAGCGACACGACCAAACCCTGCGTGATGTCGACACCATCGTGGTGCCAGTCGCCGCGCAGGTGGAGCGACCCGTAGTTCCACCGACGTCCGTAGCCGTCGAGGTGGGCAATGGCCACGTCGCTCGCAGCTGCAGTGCGGCCGATCGTGGTGGCCATCGAGGCCGGCGACACCAAGGACCCGTAGCCGAAGACCCAGGTGTGGTCGCTCACGACCCGGTGCGGGCAGCGAAGAACCGCTCGACGGTGGCCGTGAGCAACTGGACGCCGATCGCGATCGCTCGTTCGTCGACGTCGAAGTGGCCCGCATGGAGGTCGAGCGTCGGGCCCTGCGGGGTACGCACGCCGAGGCGAACGTAGGTGCCGGGCACCTCGCGGGTGAACCACGCGAAGTCGTCGCCGCCCCAACTCTGCTGCACCTCCTCGACGCTGGACGCCCCGAACGCGGACGCTGCAGCCTCGCCGACGATGCCGGTGACGACGCTGTCGTTCACGACGGGGGGCACGCCGTGGGTGTAGTCGATTTCGACCTCGGCGCCCGAGCCGGCGACGATGGCGCGCAGCTCGCGCTCGACAACGTCGGTGAGCACGTCCCAGACCGCCAGCGAGGGTGTGCGAATCGACGCCTTGAGCACGCACCTGGTCGGGATGACGTTCGCTGCGTCGCCGGCGTGAACGGAGCCGAACACGACCTTGACGAGCGTGGCGTGGTCGTGGTCGAGGTGGGCGACCCGGGCAGCGACGCGCCCGGGGAGATCGGAGACGACCTTGGCGGCGAGTGTGACGAGGTCGACGGTGAGTTCGGGGCGTGCGGTGTGCCCTCCGGGTCCGGACAGCTCGATCACCGCCATGTCGGCGGCCGACGAGATCGCGCCGGTCTTGAGCCCGATCGTTCCGACGTCGAGTTTCGGTTCGCAGTGCAGCCCCACGATCGCTGCCACGCCAGCGAGGCCGTCGTCGGCGACGACGTCGAGCGCGCCGCCGGGCACCCGTTCCTCGGCCGGTTGGAAGATGAACCGCACCGGGCCGGGGAGCTGGTCGCGGTGCTGCGCGAAGTACAGCGCCGTGCCGAGCACGATGGCCGTGTGCACGTCGTGACCGCAGGCATGCGACACGCCCGGCACCTGACTGCGATAGGCAACGTCCTTGTCGTCGGCCATCGCCAAGGCATCGAGATCGGCGCGCAGTGCGAGACCGGACTCGAAACCGATGATCGTCGTGGACGCCGCCGAACCGCTGGGAAGCATGTCGCACACGAGGCCGGTCCCGACGCTGAGGCGCCGCGCGGCAAGCCCGGCGAGTTCGAGGCGTTCGAAGACGAGGTCGGTGGTGGCCTGCTCGGCACCGCTCAACTCGGGGTGCGCATGCAGGTTGCGTCGCAGCGCCACCAGGCCACCGCCGTGCTCGTCGAGCCAGTGGTCGATCGGACGCGATCGGGCGGTTCCGGACGCATCTGCGAGCGCGGTCATTGCGCGGGGCCGGCGCCGGTGATCGTGTCGGCGGCGAGCTCGGCGGCAAGGTGCTGGACCACGTCTTCGAGCGTACCGCCGGCCTCGACGACACGCCGTTGGCGCTGCGCGCCCGACCCGGTCTCGAGCAACATCTGAAGATCGGCGAACTGTTCGAGCGTGCCGAGCTCGCTCGCGACCGGGTGCAGCTCGGCGAGCAGCTCGGCGACCAGCTCGCGAACGGGTCGCCGCTCCGGGTGGCCGCTCTCGGGATGCTCGACGATCAGGTCGGCGTCGATGCCGTAGCGAGCTGCGAGCCATCGGTTCTCGCGGATGGTCCACTCGCGCGGCGGCGCCGGCAGCGTGCCCTCGTCGATCTGTCGGATCGTCGAGGCGACCAACGTCTGGGCGAGCGCGGCGAGCGCGATGGTCTCGCGGACGGTCGGGGTGGCGTCGCACATCCGGAACTCGACCGTGCCGAAGTCGGGATGGGGGCGGATGTCCCACCACACCTCGCGGATCGAGCGGATGCAGCCGGATTCGATCAGCGTCGACATGAACGACTCGAAGTCGGCCCAGTCGGCGAGTGGTGGTGGGAGCCCGGCGGTCGGCAGCCCCTCGAAGACCTTCGTACGCGCCGACGCGAGGCCCGAGTCCTCGCGCTCGAAGTACGGGCTCGACGACGACAACGCCAGCAACAGCGGATGGTGACGCATCAACTCGCCGATGATGCGGATCGCGCTGGCACCGTCAGGCACGCCCACGTGGACGTGCATGCCGCAGATCAGCATCCTTCGCGCCGGCCATTGCAGGTCCTCGATGAGGTCGCGGTAACGCTGTTGCGGGCTGACGAGCTGTTCGCGCGCCAACCCGAACGGGTGGGTGCCGGCGCTGACGAGGGTCAACCCGCGCCGCTCGGCGGCCGAGCGCAGCTCGGCGAGCGTGCCACGCAGGTCGGCGCCGGCCTGCGCAGGGTTGTCGCACACGCCCGTGATGATCTCGACGGTGCTCTGGAACAGTTCGTGCTTGGCCTTGGGATGCTCGCCGCCCGGGTGGCCGGCGCCCATCTCGGCGAGGATGTCGCTCGACGCCGACGCCAACGCGCCGGTGACGGCATCGACGACATGCAACTCCATCTCGACGCCGATGGTCGGTCGAGCGTTCGAGGTGAAACGAATGCTCACGTCACCCCATCTCCGAGAAGGGTCTCACCGAGCAGCGCCAGTCAGCGATGCTGCGCGATCGCCTCGGCGACCTGCTCCGGTGTCGTCTGCGGTCCGAACCGGTCGATGACGTTGCCGCCACCGTCGACGAGGAACTTCTCGAAGTTCCAGGTGATCTCGGCGCTGTCGCCGTCGCCGGGTCGTTCGCTCTTGAGCCACTTGTACAGCGGTGCTGCGCCATCGCCGTTGACCTCGATCTTGCTGAACATCGGGAAGGTGACGTCGTACTTGGACGTGGCGAACTCGAGGATCTCGGCGTCGGAGCCGGGTTCCTGGTTGGCGAACTGATTGCACGGGAAGCCGAGCACGGTGACGTCGTCGTTGTCTTCATGCAGCGCACGCAGACCTGCGTACTGAGGCGTGAGGCCTCAAGCGCTCGCGACGTTGACGATCAGACAGACTTGCCCCTCGAACTGATCGAACGACACGGGGTCGCCAGTGATCGAGGTCATCTCGAACTCGTGGAATGCTGACATCCGGGTGACTCTAGTCGAGCAGGTCGTTCGGTGTTCGGAAGCGACTGGCCACGTCGAGGGCCATCCGGCGGCTCGTCGTCGTGCGACTGATCGCATCGAGGAAGTCGTCGCGTTCGATCACCAGGAGGCGGCTCGGCTGCGTGGTCGTGACCGTCGCTGTCCGGACGCACTCGTGCAGCAGCGCCACCTCGCCGAACGAGCAGGGTGCAGCGACCGTGTCCACCACGACGTTCGCAGTGCTGACCTCGACGGCGCCCTCGACGAGGACGAAGAACTCCGCACCTTCATCGCCCTCGGCGACCACGACGCACCCCCGCTCGACCTGTCGCACCTCGAGGCGCTCCGCCAGCTGCTCGAGTGTCGGCAGCGGCAGGAGGTCGAGGAACCCCACGGTGCGCAGTGGTTCCAACGTCGTGGCGTCGACGGTCACCGAGTTCGCAGCGAGTCGGCGCAGCGACAACGAGCCGGCGACCAGGACGATCGCAGCGACCACGCCGACCCAGGCCAGCAACGACGACAGTTCGTAGCGGGTCACCAGGAAGCCGGCGATCGCAGCGCCGACGGAGACGGCGAGGAAGAACCACGAGCGGAGGATCCCGAACACGCGGCTGGTCATCGACTCCGAACTCGCACGCTGGAGCATCGTGTACCCGCCGATCTCGACGAGCGCATCGCCGGCACCGAGCACCCCGACGAGCAACAGCGCCGTCGCGAGGTGCGCGGCGAAACCGAGCGCCACCAGTGGCAGCGACAACAGCAGGACCCCGATGGTGGTGACCGCCAGCAGGCCCCAGGTCGATCGCCGACGCATCAGTGCCGATGCGAGGAGTCCTCCCGCGGCGAAGCCGGCGGACAGCATCGCGGCTGCGCTGCCGCCGCGACCCAACTCGTCGAATGCGACCGCGACGAAGATCACGTCGAACGATCCGACGAGGAGACCCGACAACGCGATGAAGGCGATGACCCGTCGGGGCCCCGGCGTGGTCGCTGCGTAGGTGATGCCAGCGAACGAGGCGCGCGCCACCGTGGTCAGCCCGACGGTGGCGGCGGGGCGGTCGTCCGGTGGCAGGCGCACGGCGATACCTGCAGCGCTGAGCCCGCACATGACGGCGAGCGTCGAGAACACCCACGACGGGCCGGCGACGATCAACACCGCCGACGTGAACAGGGGGCCGAGCAGGCTGCCGGCTGTTCGTGCGAACGACTGTCCGACGTTCCACTGCATGAGTTGCAACGGCGTGCGTGCGTGGCGGACCAGCAGGCTGGCAATCGTCGCCGGTGTCGACTCCAGCGCGACGGTGTACGCAGCGGCGAGCACGAACACGATCCAGAGGTCGGCCGACGCAGCGAGCGCGATGGCGATACCCGTTGCCGACGCCGCCAGCACCGCGAAGCCGACAGCGAGCACCAGATGACGGGGGAACCGATCTCCCGCAGCGGTGACCACCGGTGCCAGCACTGCGGTCGGGACGAGTTGCACAACCACGGCGAGGCCCGCAGCGCCGGCGCCTCCGCGGTCGAAGGCGACCACGAGCACGGTGATCCACGCGGTGACCTCGGCGACGGAGAACACGAATCCGATGGCGAGGAGACGACGCACGACCGCCGGCGTCGCGATCGTGGGTTCACTCGATGTCGTCATGGGTGTCGGCGCGCCCTACAGCGGCCCGTGCGGCCGCAGTGTGCACGGCGATGGTAGACGAGCAGTGCGACTCGGCTCGTCGTCCGACGCCTGCGTCACCGCAGTCGCGGGGGAGTGTCGATAACATGTCGCCCACCCATGTCCGCCGACCGAAAACGAAGTTGACGCCGTGCTGACTGCTCTCGGGCTGTTCGGTGTCGTTGCGCTGATCGCCGCCAACGGGTACTTCGTTGCTGTCGAGTTCGCGTTCGTCGCTGCTCGGCGGAGCCGGTTCCTGGAGCAGGCCGAGGAAGGCGATCGTCGCTCGAAACGGGCGATCGACGTCCACAAACGATTGAGCTTCATGCTCTCGGGGGCGCAGCTCGGGATCACCGTCACCACGCTGCTGGTCGGCTTCATCGCCGAGCCGGCGATCGCATCGGTGATCGAACCGGCGTTGATCGCCGTCGGCGTTCCCGAGTCGGTCACCTTCGGGATCTCGCTGACCCTTGCGTTGATCCTGGCGACGATGGCACAGATGGTGTTCGGTGAACTCGCGCCGAAGAATCTCGCAATTGCCAAGCCGGAGCCGGTCGCCCGATCGCTTGGGTCGTCGATGTGGCTGTTCATGCGCATCGCGGGTCCGGTCATCCGGCTCTTCGACGGGTCGGCGAACCGGTTGTTGCGGATGATCGGCGTCGAGCCGGTCGAGGAGCTGCGCGGAGCGGTCTCGACCGAGGAACTCGACCTGATCGTCGACTCGTCCGCCGAGAGCGGGCACCTCACCCAGAGCCAGGCGGCGCTGTTGGAACGCGCGATCGACTTCGGCGAACTCGAGGCCTCCGACGCGATGGTGCCGTGGAACCGTGTCGTCACCATCGACGTCGACGCGACGGCCGCCGACCTGCGCGACCTGATGGCCTCGACGCACTCGCGCTTCCCGGTCGTCGACGTCGACGGTCAGGTCCAGGGCATCGTCCATGCGAAGGACCTGCTCGGCGTCGGCCGGTCCGACTACGACACCACGCCGGTCTCCGAGCTGTTCCACGAGATCCTCGCGGTCCCCGAGGCGGCCGGCCTGAACGTCGTGCTGGCCGAGTTGCGGTCGCGTGCCACCGAGATGGCGATCGTGATCGACGAGTACGGGGGCCCCGCCGGGGTCGTGACACTCGAAGACGTCGTCGAGGAGCTCGTCGGCGACATCGAGGACGAGTACGACCCGAGCGCGCCCGGCGAACACGTCGAGACCCAACCAGGCGTGTGGTCGGTCGCCGCATCGTCGAGGCCCGACGAGATCGAACGGATCACCGGCTTCGATCTGCCCGACGGCGAGTACGACACCGTTGCCGGGCTCGTGCTCGACCGGCTCGAACGGATTCCGGCAGTCGGCGACGTCTTCACGGTCGACGGTGTCCGAGTCGAGGTGCTCGCCGTCGACGGCTTCGCCATCGAGCGCATCGAGCTGCGTGTCGATCCCGACTCGCTGCTCGAGGCTGTCAACGACGACGCGCCGGCACGCTCCGGCGATGCGAGCGACGCGAAACGCACCGAGCCACGCCTCGAACAGCGCGGTGACCGCTGATGTTCGCAGCAACGGAAGGGATCCAGGTCAACTGGGCCGGTATCGGCGTCGCTGTGCTGCTGCTCGCGCTCAACGGATTCTTCGTCGCAGCCGAGTTCGCACTGCTGGCCTCGCGCCGGTCCCGTATCGAACAGCTCGCCGCCGATGGCGATCGTCGCGCCCGCCACGCGCTGGCCGGGCTGCGCGAGATCACCCTGATGCTCGCCGGCGCGCAGCTCGGCATCACGATGTGCTCGCTCGGCCTCGGTGCGGTTGCCGAGCCGGCGGTCGCCGGCGTCATCGAAGGTGTCCTCGGCGAGGCGTTCAGCTTGTCCGACACCACCCGACACATCATTGCGTTCTCGATCGGGTTGTCGATCGTGGTGTTCCTGCACATGGTCGTGGCGGAGATGGCGCCGAAGTCGTGGGCGATTGCGCATCCCGAGAAGTCCGCGCTGCTGCTCGCCCGGCCGTTCCGTCTCTTCGTCAACGTGTTGCGGCCGCTGATCCGCTTCATGAACGGCATGGCCAACCTCGTCGTCAAGGCCGTCGGGGTCGAACCCCAGGACGAGCGGGCAATGGCGCACTCTCCCAGCGATCTCCTGTTGCTGATCGAGGAGTCGGCGGGTCACGGTGGCATCGCCGCTGACGAGCACGAACTGTTCGCCCGGTCGCTGGAGTTGTCGGGTCTCACCGCTGCCGATGCGATGACCGTGCGACGCGACATCGTCGCCGTGCACGCCGATGTCACCGCTGACGTCGTGGCGGCCGAGGCGCACCGCACGGGCCGAACCCGTGTGGTCGTCCACGAGCAGGACCTCGACCACGTGCGTGGATTCGTGCACGTCAAGGACGTGCTGCGGCTGGCCAACGGCACCTGGTCGACCACCACCGCCGGCACGGTCACTCGGCCGATCATGGTCACGCCGGAGCATCACGGCCTCGAGGACCTGCTGCTCGAGATGCGAACGAGACGTCAGCACATCGCGCTCGTCGTCGACGAACACGGCACCGTGCTCGGACTGGTGACGCTCGAAGACGTGATCGAGGAGTTGATCGGCGACTTCGACGACGAATCCGACCGGCGCCTCGGCGACGCGAAGGTGCTGCCCGATGGCGGCTGGGAGATCCCTGGCACGATGCGCGTCGACCTGTTCGAGGAGTGCACCGGCGTCGCGTTGCCCGAGGGGGAGTGGCAGACGGTCGCCGGCTACGTGATCGACGTGCTCGACGAGATCCCTGTGCAGGGCGAGCGGGTCGAGACCGAGCTCGGCGAGTTCGTGGTGGTCGAGATGGACGGCTACGCGATCGAGACCCTGCACGTTCGACTGAACCAGGTGGCGCTGCACGAGGCCCATTCGGAGGGCTCGGACTGAACTCATGGCGTTTCCGAGCCGCCTGTTGAACGACAACGAGACGGTCAGCGTCGACCTGCATCCCCACTGGTGGTTCATGGCGGCGCCGGCGATTGCGATCGTGGCGGCGATCGGCGCCGGCGTCGTCACCCTGATCGCCACCGAGGTCGATTCGACATGGCGAACCGTTGCAGGGTGGACCACGATCGTGGCGATCGTGGCCAGTTCGTGTTGGCTCGTGAGTCGTTACGGGCGCTGGTTGACGACCCATTTCGTGATCACGAATCGCCGCGTCATCTTCCGCACGGGTCTGTTGACCAAGCGCGGCATCGAGATCCCGATCGACCGGGTGAACACCGTCTACTTCAACCAGAGCGTCGTGGGGCGCCTCGTCGGCGTCGGCGACCTGTTGATCGAGTCCGGCGGCGAGACCGGTCAGCAGCGATTCACCGACATCCGTCAACCCGACCGCGTCCAGCGCGTGATCCACGCCGAGATGGAGGCGCGTGAGCAGCGCGTGCGCAACGACGGCGTCGTCGACGTGGCCGGTCAGCTCGAGAAGCTCGAGTCGATGCTGATGCGCGGCACGCTCACCGCCGATGAATTCGAGCGCCAGAAGCGCCGGTTGCTCGGCTCGTGAGCGTGCGACGATGACCCCCCGAGTGGTCAGTCTCGTGCCGTCGAGCACCGAGACGCTCCTCGCGCTCGGCGCCGACGTGGTCGCGTGTACCCGGTTCTGCGAGCAACCCGACCTGCGCCATGTCGGCGGGACCAAGAACCCGGACATCGAAGCGATCGTCGAACTCCGACCCGATGTGGTGGTGATGGACCGCGAGGAGAACCGCATCGAGGACTACGACGCGCTCGTCGCTGGCGGTTTCGAGGTGTTCGTCAGCGATGTGCGGTCCGTCGACGACGCGATCGCCGTCGTCGGCGAGTTGGCGGCCCTCACCCACGCGTCGGGTGATTCGCCAACGACTACTGCAGCCGGTCGTGGGCGCCGGCCGACCGCCGACGGCAAGCGGCGTACGGCGTTCGTGCCGATCTGGCGGCGGCCGTGGATGTCGATCGCCTCGGGCACCTACGGCGCATCGCTGCTCGAGTTGCTGGGCGTCGATCTCGTCACGGCCGATGCCGCCGATCCGTACCCGACGGTCGAGTTGGACGACATCGCTGCGCTCGATCCCGATCTGGTGCTCGTGCCGAGCGAGCCCTACGTGTTCACCGACGCTCACGTTGCCGAACTCGCAGCGGCGATTCCCGAGGCGACGTCGGTGCGGATCGACGGTCAGGACCTGTTCTGGTGGGGTGTCCGCACGCCGGGAGCCATCGACCGGTTGGCGGCTGCGATCTGACGGCGGTGCACGGGTGGTTCAGAGCCGCCGGGCGCCGTCGCTCGCGGCCACGACCCAGCCGTCGCTGAGTGCGCCCGGCTCGCAGAGGGCAACGACGCAGCCGCCGAAGCCGCCGCCGGTCATCCGGGCGCCGAACACCCCGGGCGACGAGACGAGGTCGGCGACCGCCCGGTCCATCGTGGCGGTGGACGTTGCGAAGTCATCGGCGAGGCTCCGATGGCTCTCGACCATGAGTGCGCCTGCGGAGGTGTAGTCACCGTCGACGAGCGCCGCGGCGAAGTCCACGACGCGCTGGTTCTCCGAGACGACATGACGCGCCCGTCGACGCACGATGTCGGGCAGGTCGGCTGCGCCAACGGCGTCGAGCGTGCTCGAACGCAGGGGTCCGAGCACCTGCTCGGCTGCGCGGCACTCCGCGACCCGGTCGGCGTAGGCCGAGCCGACGAGCGTGCGGTGGGCGACGAAGCGCACCACGACGTCGACGTTGTCGGGGACCGCCACGTGCGTCACCTCGAGGGTGTGGCAGTCGATCATCGTCGCCGTGCCTCGCTGGGCCGCCGCGATGCACAGCTGGTCCATGATCCCTGTCGGCACGCCGGTGGCCGCGTGTTCGGCGCGTTGCGCGAGGAGTGCCAACTCGACGGGGGTGCCGTCGAAGCCGAGGGCCAACCCGATGGCGCACTCGAGGGCGGCGCTCGACGACAATCCGGCGCCAGCCGGGATGGTCGACGTGACGGTGCCCATGATGCCCGTGGTGGCGCCGAGCTCGTTCGCCATCGCGGCGACGTAGGTGCCCCACCGCGGCGTCACCGCCGCCGGGTCGCCATCGATGGGGACATCGAGACGGATCGGCTCGTCCTCGGCGTCGGAACGGAGGTCGATCGTCGAACCACCGGTCTCGAACTCGATCGTGGTGCCCCGGTCGATCGCCATCGGGAACACGAGACCACCGGTGTAGTCGGTGTGGTCGCCGATCAGATTCACCCGGCCCGGCGCATGCGCCCGTCGTGTCGATGCCACAGCGACACGGTAGCGACACGCTCCGTTTGTCGCTGCGCCGAATCGCTCTGCAACACTCGGGCCGATGCCACGCGCTGTGCTCTCGACGGGGATCGAACTCGAATACGTCACCACCGGCGATCCGAGCGATCCGCCGCTGCTGGTGGTCAACGGCTACACGAGCCAGCTGATCTCGTGGCAGCGCGGCTACGTCGACCGGCTCGTCGAGCAGGGCCTGTTCGTCATCCAGTTCGACAATCGTGACGTCGGCCTGTCGAGCAAACTCGACGGTCAGAACGTCTCACCGGGGGCGGTGCTCACGGCATCCCTGCAGGGCGAACCGGTACCGCCCGTGCCGTACACGCTGTCGGACATGGCCGCCGACGGCATCGGGCTGCTCGACCACCTCGGCATCGACCGAGCCCACATCGTCGGCAACTCGATGGGCGGCATGATCGTGCAGACGATGGCGATCGAACACCCCGACCGGATTGCCAGCGTCACGTCGGTGATGAGCAGTCCCGGCGATCCACGCGTCGGTCGTCCGACCCCCGAAGCCCGTGACGCCCTGCTCGCACCGCCGCCCCCTGGCCGCGACGAGTACATCGCTGCCTCGTTGAGGTCGCAGGTCTGGGCGTCGGTGAAGCACTACGACCCCGCGTGGCTGCAGGAGATCGCAGCAGCACAGTACGACCGGTGTTTCTACCCCGAAGGCGCAACGCGCCAGCTCGCTGCGATCTACGCGTCGGGTGATCGGAGCGAGGGTCTGTCGACGCTCGATGTGCCGATGCTGGTCATCCACGGCCGAGACGACACCCTGATCACGCCGGAGGGCGGCGAACGCACCGCCGAGCTCGTTCCCGGCTCGCGCTACCTGCTGCTGTCCGACATGGGTCACGACCATCCGGCGCCCCTGTGGCCGGTACTCGCCGAGGCGATCGGCGGGCACGTGCGGGCCAGCATCATCACCCACCCATCCACGAATCGGAGCTGAAAACCAATGGCTGGACCACTCAGCGGTTACAAGATCATCGAGATCGCGGGCATCGGCCCCGGCCCGTTCGCGGCGATGCTGCTCGCCGACATGGGTGCCGAGGTGATCCGTGTCGAGCGCGCCGGCGCCGTCCGCGGACCGCTGCCCGAGGGCGCCCACTTCGACGTGCTGCTGCGCGGACGGAAGAACGTGGCGATCGACCTGAAGCATCCCGATGGTGTCGAGGCGCTGCTCACCTTGGTCGAGTCGGCCGATGCGCTGATCGAGGGGTTCCGCCCCGGCGTGATGGAGCGTCTCGGTGTCGGCCCCGACGACTGCCTCGCCCGCAACCCGAAGCTGGTGTTCGGCCGGATGACCGGCTGGGGCCAGGAGGGCCCGTATGCGCAGGCCGCGGGCCACGACATCAACTACATCGCGCTCGCCGGTGCGCTCGCCCACTTCGGGCGAGCGGGCGAGGCGCCGGTGCCCCCGCTCAACATGGTCGGCGACTTCGGCGGCGGCGGCATGTTCCTCGCCTACGGCGTGGTGTGTGCGTTGCTCGAGGCCCAACGCAGCGGGCAGGGCCAGGTGGTCGACACGGCGATGGTCGACGGCGCTGCGGTGTTGATGTCGATGTTCTGGGCCTTCAAGTCGATCGGGATGCACGACGAGAACTCCCGCGGCACGAACCTGCTCGACACCGGCGCACATTTCTACGACGTGTACCGCTGCAGTGACGGCGAGTACATCTCGTTGGGTTCGATCGAGCCGCAGTTCTACGCCGAGCTGATGCGGCTGACCGGGCTCGAGGGCGACGAGCAGTTCGCGAAGCAGATGGACAGGGCGGAGTGGCCGACGCTGAAGAGTCGCCTGACCGAGGTGTTCGCGCAGAAGACCCAGGCCGAGTGGTGCGAGCTGATGGAAGCCACCGACGTCTGTTTCGCCCCGGTGCTCACGATGAGCCAGGCGGCTCAGCATCCGCACAACGTCGAACGCCAGACGTTCATCGACGTCGCCGGCACGACACAACCGGCGCCGGCGCCGCGGTTCAGCCGCACGCGCGCCGAGGTGGCCAGCCCGCCCGCGCACGCCGGTGCGCACACGCTCGAGGTGTTCGAGGCGTGGGGTGTCGACAGCGCCGCGATCGGCGCCTGGGTCGATGCGGGTGCGATTCGCCAGGCTGGCTGATCGAATCATCGTCAATGTCGACACTCGTCTGCTTCCATGCCCATCCCGACGACGAGGTGATCAGCACCGGCGGCACGATCGCCCGTGCTGCCGCTGAGGGTCATCGGGTGGTGCTCGTGGTCGCCACCAACGGTGATCATGGTGAGACGCCCGACGACCTCGGGCCCGACGAAACGCTGGTCGACCGTCGCCGTGCCGAGACCGAGGCGTCGGCGAAGGTGCTCGGCATCGAGCGAGTCGTGTGGCTCGGCTACACCGACTCCGGCATGACCGGGTGGGAGCAGAACGGCGACCCGAACAGCTTCCATCTCGCCGATCCCGACGTGGCCGGCGCTCGGCTCGCCGAGGTGTTGCGAGCCGAGTCGGCCGACGTACTCACCATCTACGACTGGCACGGCAACTACGGCCACCCCGACCACATCGCCGTACATCGCGTCGGCGTTGCGGCAGCTCGACTGGTGCCGGACGTGCGGGTGCTGGAGGCGACGATGAATCGAGATGCGTTCGTCCGCATGATCCAAGCAGCGCGCGAGGAGGGTCGTTCGATGGGTGACCCGGACGCCGAGCAGGACGAGTTCGACCCGACCGGCCCCGCCGACGACGGGAACCCGATGGGGATGCCCGAGGCAGAGTTGACGCTGGCGGTCGACGTGTCGGCGCATCTCGATGCGAAGCGTGACGCCATGCGCTGCCATCGCAGCCAGATCGAGGACACGTCGTTCTTCCTGCAGATGCCCGACGATGTGTTCGCTACGTCGTTCGGCACCGAATGGTTCATCGAACACGATGCCTCGCCCCCGTTCCGCACCGGCTGGATCTTCCCCGCCCGCTGACTCGGGGATCCGCAGAATCTGGGGCAGACTCGTACATGATGTCGGTCATGATTCGGCGCACCGCTGCCCTGCTCGTGGCAGGAGGACTCGTGCTCGCGGCGTGTGGAGGCTCCAGCGACGACACCGCCTCGACCACCGAGTTCACGCTCCTGCCGCCCACGTCGTCGACCACCTCGACCACCACCACGACCACGACGACGACCACCACCACCACGGTGCCTCCCACCACCGTGCCCGAGACCACCGTGGCACCCAGCACCACCGTGGCCGACCCGGCGACCGTCGAGCTGTTGCTCAGCGGCGACGGGATCGGCACGGCCGGATTCGGTGCCGATCCCGACGGCGTGGTCGAGTACATCAACTCCTACCTCGGCCCGCCGAGCAACGACACCGGGTGGATCGATCCGCTCACCATCGGGCTGTGCTCCGGCGACGAACTGCGACAGGTGTCGTGGGGAGTGCTCACCCTGCTGTTCGGCGACGTGTCCGAAGTGGTGCAGGGTCGGCGCCACTTCTTCGGCTACGGCTACGGCGATCAGGGCGAGATCGGTGCCGCCCCCGTCGGTCTGCAGACGACGCGTGGGGTCATGATCGGCTCGCGGGTCATCGACGTCCGAGCCGCCTATCCGGCCGCCACCATCAACCCCGAGGACGACTTCACGCCGCCGTTCTTCTTCGTCAACGACAGCCTGCGGGGCTTCCTCACCGGCGTGTCCGACGACGCCACCGTCACCGCCATCCTCGGCGGCGGCGACTGCGGCATCTGACGCTCGCCGAGCCATGGCGCTCTACGACGTTCACCGCGACCTTGCCTGGTTCCTCGTCGTCTCGAACGCGCTCGTCGGTGTCTGGGCACTGATCGCCCATGCCGTGCCGTCGCTGCGGGTGCGGCCGTTCTGGTGGGCGGTCATCGTGGCGCAGCTGTCCGCGTTCGCGATCGCGATCGTGGGCGTGGTCATGCTCGATCGGTACGACCTCGAACTCGACCAGTTCCATGCGCTCTACGGGTTCAGCTGCATCGTCGCCGTCGGCATCCTCTACAGCTACCGCGGCAGCCCGTTCGTGAAGGACAAGGTGTATCTGCTGTACGGCCTCGGCAGTCTCTTCATCATGGGGCTGGGCATCCGGGCGATGTACCTCGGAACCCACTCGCCGTTCGCGCTCTGAACCTCAGGCGCCGACGCCGGACACGCCGATTCCGCGCGGCAGCTTGGCGGGATCCCACGACAGCTGCGCAAGGCCCTGCTGGCACGCGAAGCGATCGGTCATGCCGGCCACGTAGGCCACCGCTGCCCGCAGCGCCTCGGCGCCGCCGGCGTCGACGTAGTCCGCCCGGTCGCCCAGTGCGGCGGCGATGGTCTGGCGGGGGATTGCATGCGGTCGGTCGGCGTAGTGCTCGACGAGCGCACGCAGCAGTGACACGACGGCGCCAGCCTGCTGTTGGCTCGCCGGCCGCAGGTACACGTACTCGTAGTTGAACCGGCGGAACTCGGCGAGCGCCTCGGCGATGTCGGGCAGCATGCCGATCCGGCCGGTCGCCGTGGTCGCCGACACCATTGCCCGCACGAACGTGCCGAGCTGACCCGACCGGTCACGCCCGCAGCGTTCGGCGACGACGTGCGGCAACATGTCGGCGGTGACGATGCCGGCGGCGACCGCATCTTCGAAGTCGTGGCACACGTAGGCGATCCGGTCGGCCCACGACACCACCTCGCCCTCCGGCGTGCGCGGCGCCGGCAGGCTCCACGAGTGGTTCCGGATCCCGTCGAGCGTCTCGGCACACAGGTTCAACGGTTGCAGCGTGACGTCGGCACCCCACGGGGCGTGGTCGAAGCCGCCGTCGAGGTACGGCGACAAGGCGTCCTCGCTGGCGTGGCCGCCCGGGCCGTGGCCGCAGTCGTGTCCGATCGCCATCGCTTCGACGAGCGGCACGTTGAGGCTGAGCGACTCGGCGACCGACCGTGCGACCTGGGCGACTTCGAGGGCGTGGGTCATCCGGGTGCGTTGGTGATCGTCGGGGAACACGAACACCTGGGTCTTGCCGGCGAGGCGTCGGAACGCCGAGTCGTGCAGGATGCGGTCGCGGTCGCGTTCGAAGCAGGTCCGGAACGGATCGGGTTCCTCGTCGACGGCGCGGTTGCCGGCACCGTGAGCGCGGGTGGCGTTGGTGGCGAGCGTGGCGGCCTCGTGGTCCTCGCGGGCCTCGCGTGTGCGCACGAACGCATCGCCGACGGTTGCGGTGGAGTCGGCGTGGGCGACGACGACGTCATCGGCGCCGTGGCCGGTCATCGTGGCAGCCCATCGTTCGGCGCGATCGGCGGCCGAGTCCGGGTAGGGGAGTTCGGCCATGGGAAAACGATAGGAGATGGCGTCGCGTCGGGGGCGTTAGCCTCGAAGAAATGTCGCAGTTCGTCGACGAGTGCCAACTGAACGTACGTGGTGGTGACGGCGGCGCGGGCTGCATCAGCTTCCGCCGTGAAGGCCCCGAGTCGATGGGCGGTCCCAACGGTGGCGACGGCGGAAACGGCGGTGACGTCTGGCTCGTCGCTGACCACAACGTCTCGTCGCTCCTCGCGTTCCGCGACCACCCGCACCGTCGCGCCGCCGACGGCGTGCACGGCAAGGGCAAGGACATGCATGGTCGCCGGGGCGAGTCGCTCGAGATCACCGTGCCCATGGGCACCGTCGTGTACGACATGTACACCGGCGACGTACTCGCCGAGCTCGTCAACCACGGCGACCGGTGGCTCTCGGCCGCTGGCGGCCGTGGCGGCCGCGGCAACGCCAAGTTCCTCTCGAACAAGCGACGCGCGCCGAGCTTCGCCGAGCAGGGCGAACACGGCGAACAGCGCTGGCTGAAGCTCGAACTGCGGTTGATGGCCGACGTCGCCCTGGTGGGTTTCCCGAACGCCGGCAAGTCCACGCTCATCAGCGTGATCTCCGCAGCGAAGCCCAAGATCGCCGACTACCCGTTCACCACGCTCGTGCCGAACCTCGGCGTCGTGCGCGTCGACGACGCCACCGAATTCGTCGTCGCGGACATCCCCGGGCTGATCGAAGGCGCCAGCGAGGGCAAGGGGCTCGGCCACCAGTTCCTCCGCCACATCGAACGGGCCCGGGTGTTGTGCCTGCTGCTCGACCTCGCCTCGATGGACGGCGTCGGCCCGCAGGAACAGGAACGCATCCTGCTGCACGAACTGGGCGCGTACCGCCCCGAGCTGCTGGAGCGCCCGCGAGTGGTGGTGGGCACCAAGGCCGACGTCGTGCAGCCCGACGAACTCGCGGCCATGGGATGGGACGGCCCGATCATGTCGGCGGTCACCGGGCAGGGTGTGTCCGAGGTGGTCGGCCAACTCGCCCGCGAGGTGCACGACGTCCGCCAGAACACCGAGTGGCAGGAGGGCGTCGTCGTGCTGCGGCCCGAGGCCAGTGGCGCTGCGGTCGAACGGGTCGCCGACGGCGAGTTCCGTCTGCTCGGTCGTGACGTCGAGCGCGTCGTGGCGCTCAACGACGTCACCACGCCTGAGGCGCTGTCGTACATCGACTACCGACTCGACCGTCTCGGGGTCCCCAAGATGCTCGCCAAGGCCGGTGCACGCGAAGGCGACATCATCTGGATCGGCGAGTTCAGCTTCGAGTACTCACCGGACCTCTGAGGCCCCGATGCGCGTCGTAGCGAAGATCGGAACCGCGTCGATCACCGACGACCGGGGTGCCATCAGCATCGACGCGGTCGCGAAGCTCTCCGACGAGGTCGCCGCGTTGCGCACCGTCGGCCACGAGGTGGTGGTCGTCTCGTCGGGAGCGGTCGCCGCCGGTGTCGCCGCGCTCGGCATGGCGGCACGTCCGACCGACATCCAGACGCTGCAGGCGATCTCGGCGGCGGGCCAGAGCCGCTTGGTCGAGGCCTACAACCGTGAGCTGGCCCGCCACGGGCTGGTCGGCGCACAGGTGCTGCTCGACCCGCACGACTTCGTCGACCGGACCCAGTACCTCCATGCCCGCAGCACGATCGAACGCCTGCTCGAGCTGGGCTGCATCCCGGTGGTCAACGAGAACGACGCGATCGCGAACGACGAGCTGCGCTACGGCGACAACGACCGGCTGGCGGCGCTGCTCGCGAACAGCATCCATGCCGACGTGCTCGTGTTGTTGACCGACATGGACGGCGTGTACACCGCCGACCCGCGGCGTGACCCGGCGGCGACGCTGATCCCGCTGGTGCAGGTCGGCGATCCGCTGCTGGCCGTTCGGGCCGAGGCCGGTGGCAGCGGACGGGGGAGCGGAGGCATGGCGTCGAAGCTCACCGCCGCCCGGATGGCGTCGTGGTCGGGGATGCGAAGCGTGATCGCTCGTGCAGCGCGTCCCGATGTGCTCGCCGGCGCCGTGTCGGCCGAACTGGTCGGCACCACCTTCGAGGCGCACGACCGCACGTTGTCGGCGCGCAAGCTGTGGATCGCGTTCGCCTCCGAGGTGATGGGCACCGTCGAGGTCGACGCCGGCGCCGAGCGTGCGCTGACCGACCGGCCGAACAGCCTGCTGCCTGCGGGTGTCGTGGCTGTACGCGGCACGTTTGCCGAGGGAGACACCGTCGACATCGTCGGCCCGGACGGTCGAGCATTCGCTCGTGGGCTGGCGGCCGTCGACGCCGAGACGGCCCGCCGGGTGGTCGGCCTGCGCACCGGCAACCTGCCCGCTGGTGTCAACCACGAAGTCGTCCACCGCGACGACCTCGTGGTCCTCCCCACCTGACAACCCCCGTTTGTGTTGCGTTTCGGGTGACCCGGTCCGCCGCAAACGCAACACAAACGGGTGGTGGTTGCCGACGTGGTCAGCTGGGGCGGAGGCGTCGGCGGACGGCGTCGAGTTCGGGGGCTCGCAGCACGACCAGCACGCCCAGGTACACGGCGGCGCCGACCACGGTGCCGACCATGAGCCGCACGATGGCGTCGGCGCCGACGTTGCCACCGACCTGCTGGGTGACCAGCCACACGGCCTCGGCCATCAGCACCGAGGCGAGCACCATCCGCCCGATGCTCGTCAGCAGGGGCCGCACGGCGAAACCCGGCACCTTGTAACTCAGGATCTGCATCGACCACAGCGACGAGATCACGTACGCGAGCGCGAACGCCAGCCCCAGGCCGAGCACGCCGTAGCGGTCGACGAGCACGACGGCGAGCACGATGTTGATCAGGTTCTCGACGACGTTGATCTTGAACGGCGTCTTGGTGTCCTTGTGGGCGTAGAAGCCGCGCAGCAGGAACATGTAGATCGAGAATGCGCCGAGGCCGAGCGCCAGCCCGGCGAGGGCACGTTGGGCGGCGTCGGCATCGGCGGCGTCGAACTCGCCTCGCTGCAGGAACGCGCCGATGATCGGCTGGCGCAGCACGAAGATCCCGACGCCGGCGGGGATCGTGAACAGTGCGGTCATCCGGAGCCCGAGCGACGCATGGTCGACGAAGCCGTTGCGGTCGCGTCGAGCCACCGAGCGGGACATCTCCGGCTGGAACGTGGTGGCGATCGACACCGCCAGCAGTCCGTGGGGGAGGACGAAGAACGTGAACGCCGTGATGTAGGCGCTCGCATCGCTCGATCCGGGCTCGGCGAGGTTGCGGACCACGAGGAGGGCGATCTGGTTGGCGACGACGAAACCGATCGTCCAGAACGACAGCGACAGCAGCGTTCGTACCGCGGGGTGCTTGAGGTCGAAGTTCGGGCGGAAGCGGAACCCGGTGGCGAACATCGCGGGGATGAGCACTGCGGCCATCGAGGCGATGCCGACGGTGGCGCCGAGCCCGAGCGTCCAACGCAGCCGGTCGTCGGTGAGCACCTGCTCGAGTTGCCAGTCGGCCGAGCCGGGGCTCGGGAGCGACAACAGGAAGGCGATGATGATCACGTTCGGCAGGATCGGTGCCCACGCGGCCGCGAAGAACCGTCGTCGGCTGTTCAGGAACGCGTTGGCGAGGCCGACCAGGCCGTAGAACAGGATCTGGATCAGGAAGATGCGTGCGAGCGTCGTGCCGACCTCGCGGTACAGGTCCGGATCGACGTCGTCGGCGATGTTGACCGAGTAGAGCCCGAAGATGAGCGGGGCGGCGATGACGGCGACGACCGTCAAGATGCCCATCAGTGCCACCGACACGGTGAGCACGACGTTGGTGGCGTCGTCGTCGTCGGTCTCGATGAACGTCGAGAACAGTGGGACGAGCGTGGCCGACAGCAGCCCGCCGAGCAGGAGGTCGTAGACGATGTTCGGGGTCTCGTTGGCGAGGAGGTATGCGTCGGACAACGCGGTCTGGCCGAGGACGTAGAGGAGCACGATCAGCCGGAGCAGGCCGGTCACCCTCGACAGTGCGGTGCCGCTGGCAACGACGACGTTGCTCCGCAGCAGCCCACTCATCCGAGCGAACGTTAGTGCTGGCGCCTGATCAGCCAGCGGCAACGGCGCGGTGTGCTGCTCGGTACGCCGCCGGTGGCGTACCGACGACAGCGCGGAAGTGGCGGCTGAAGGCGCTCTGGTCGTAGTAGCCGCAGCGGCGGGCCACCTCGGCGACGGCGACGTCGGTGGTGGTCAGCAGACGCAGACCCTCCTCCAGCCGGAATCGCATGACCAGTTGCTTCGGGCTCGATCCGAGCACGCGCCGAGCCGTGCGTTCGAGTTGCGCCACCGACATGTCCGCCGCAGCGGCGAGGTCGGCGACCTCGATCGGTTCGGCGAAGCGGCGGCGAGCGAGGTCGACCGCGGCGGCAAGCTGTGCGTGGGGCGCCGCGGCATCGACCGGGGTTCGCAGGTCGACGGAGATGCTGACGATGCCGACAGCGACACCGGCGTCGTCGGTCCAGCGTGACTTCGACGTCAGGAACCACCCGACCGAGCGGTCCCGGCGCGTGATCAGCTCGAGTTCGTTGGTCAACATCCGGCCGGTTTCGATCACCCGGCGGTCCTGTGCTTCGTACCGTTCGGCGAGCTCGGCGGGAAAGAGGTCGCGTGCAGTCCGGCCGACGACGTCGCCGGCCCGAGCGACACCAGCACGCTCGGCGAAGGCCTGATTGGCGGCGAGGTAGGCTACCGTCGACCGACTTCGCGCAGAACATGACGTTCGGCGTGGTCGCCAACACGTCGGCGACGGCCTCCAGCGAACGGTCGAGCACGGCCCCAGTATCCACGACGGAGGCCCGCTCGGGCTGGCGACTTGGCCGAATCTGCGCCGCCGGTCGTCGAGTTCGTGCAAGACCGGCTGCCGACGGCGGGTGTTCGATGGACGGATGCACCCGACCGCCTCGACCGACACCAGCCCGGCCGACACCGCCACGCCACCGAACGGTCGTGTCGACGCCGAGTTGGTCGAGGACGCCGTCGACCTGGCCGCCCGTCTCCTCGGTGACAGCCGTCGTGACGAGACGACGGCCGAGACTCGCCGACGCGACCGCCTGGGCGCCCTGCTCGCGGACGACGACGGACGTCAGCTGATCTTCGCTCTCACCGACGAGGTCATGCGGATCGACCACCCGCGTCGAGCCGCGGAGCGCTTTTCGGCGATCGTCCGTGCCCACCGGACGAAGGCGCTCGGTCGTGTCGACGGCGCCATGCTTCGCGTCGGTGGCATCGTGGCGCCACTGCTGCCTCGCCTCGTCGTGCCGCTCGTCCGCCGGCGCGTGCGCGCCGAGACCCACGGCATCGTCATTCCGGCCGATGACCCTGCCTTCCATCGCCACGTGCGCCGCCGCGCCGCCGACGGTGTGTCGATCAACGTCAACCCGCTGGGCGAAGCGATCCTCTCCGACGCCGAAGCCGACGAGCGTCTGCGCGCCGTGGTCGAGCGGATCGAGCGCCCGGACGTCGACTACGTGTCGGTCAAGGTGTCCGCCATCGTGGCGAACCTCGACGCGCTCGCCTTCGACCTCTCGGTCGAGCGGATCAGCGAGCGGCTGCGGCATCTGTATCGACGTGCAGAGGCAGCGACCCCGCGCACGTTCGTCAACCTCGACATGGAGGAGTACCGCGATCTCGAGCTCACCCTCGAGTCGTTCATGCGCGTACTCGACGAACCCGAGTTCGCGAGCATCGACGCCGGCATCGTGCTCCAGGCCTATCTCCCGGATTCCCATGACGCGCTGCAGCGCCTCGGGGACTGGGCGGTGCGGCGCCGATCCGCGCGCGGCGGCACGGTCAAGGTGCGTCTGGTCAAGGGGGCGAACCTGGCGATGGAGAACGTCGAGGCCGAACTCCACGGCTGGGTCTCCGCGCCGTATGGCTCCAAGGCCGAGGTGGATGCGAGCTACAAGGCGCTGCTCGACGCGGCCATGGATCCGGCCTGGGCGGCAGCACTGTGCATCGGACTGGCGAGCCACAACCTGTTCGAGATCGCCTGGGCGCTGACCGTCGGCGCCGACCGCGGGGCGCTCGACCGCGTCGAATTCGAGATGCTGGAAGGCATGGCGCCGGCACAGGCCCGAGCCGTGCAGGAACAGGCAGGCCAACTCCTCATGTACGCCCCGGTCGTGTCCGACGACGACTTCGATGCGTGCATCGCCTACCTGACCCGGCGACTCGACGAGAACACCCAACCCGACAACTTCCTGCGGTCACTGTTCACGCTTCGCCCCGGCACACCGGCCTTCGACGACGAGGCCAACCGCTTCCGGGCGGCGGTCGCCGCCCGACACGACGTGGTCCGGGCCCGGCGCCGCATGCCGATCGTGCCGGACGTTGCGGGCGGCTTCACCAACGAGCCCGACAGCGACATGACGATGGGCGTGACGCGAGCGGCATTCGTCGACGCGGTCGCGGCGCCACCCGAGCCGGTCGTCCAGCGGCTCGCGTCCCCGGACGAGGTCGACGCCATGATCACCGCGACGGCGCCGCCGTGCGACGCCTCGGGCCTTGCGCAGCGGCGACGCTGGTTGCTGGCTGCTGCGGAGGTGATGAGCGCCGAGCGGGCACGCACGGTCGGCTTGATGGCCAACGACGCCGTCAAGACGATCCACGAGGGCGACCCGGAGGTCAGCGAGGCGATCGACTTCTGCCGCTACTACGCCACCGAGGGCAGCGCCCGCCTCGATGCGGCGCTCGCTGCCGGCTACGAGATGCGTGGCCGCGGGACCGTCGCCGTCCTCGGACCGTGGAACTTCCCGTACGCGATCCCGACGGGCGGCGTCGCTGCCGCGATCGCTGCGGGCAACAGCGTGTTGCTCAAGCCGGCGCCGGAGGTCGAATCGATCGGCGCCTGGATCGCCGAGCAGTTCTGGCGCGCCGGCGTGCCTCGCGACGTCCTGCAGCTCGTGGTGTGCGACGACGGACCGGTCGGACGTCGCCTCGTGACGCATCCCGACGTCGACACCGTGGTGCTCACCGGTGCCTACGAGACCGCATCGATGTTCCTCGACTGGCGGGCGGACTTACGGCTGTTCGCCGAGACCAGCGGCAAGGACGCCCTGGTGATCACGGCGGCGGCCGATCTCGACCAAGCGATCGCCGACCTCGTGCGCTCCGCGTTCGGACACGCCGGCCAGAAGTGCTCGGCCGCCAGCCTCGGCATCGTCACCGGTGAGGTGTACGACGACCCGGTGTTCCGGCGGCGCCTCCGCGACGCCGTCACCAGCCTGCGCGTCGGCGCCGCCACCGACCCCGCCACGATGGTCGGCCCGCTGATCGCTGCCCCGACGGGCAAGCTCGAACGGGCGTTGACCGTGCTCGACCCGGGCGAGACGTGGCTGGTGGAACCGCGTCTGCTCGACACGCCCGGAACGGAGCCGGGTACGAGCTGGAGCCCCGGCGTGCGCCTCGGCGTGCGTGACGGCTCGTGGTTCCACCGCACCGAATGCTTCGGTCCGGTGCTCGGTCTGATGCGTGCCGCCGACCTGGACCATGCGCTCGAGCTGCAGAACGCCGGCGACTACGCCTTGACCGGTGGGATCCACTCACTCGATCCCGTCGAGATCGACCGTTGGTTGGCGAACGTCGAGGTCGGCAACGCCTACGTCAATCGCCACATCACGGGGGCGATCGTGCGCCGACAGCCCTTCGGTGGGTGGAAGCGCTCGTCGGTCGGTGGCGGGGCGAAGGCGGGCGGCCCGGGCTACGTGGCCCAGTTCGCCCAGATCAGCGACCCGGCGGATGCCACGATCGACACCGGGAGGGTACGCGGCGCCATGCGGGCCGAGTGGCAGCGGCTCGCCGCCGGCCACGATGCAACGGGGCTGGTCGCCGAGTCGAACGTCCTGCGCCATGTTCCACTCGATCGGGTCGAGGTCCGACACGGTGGCGACCACGATCGCGAGCTCCGGCTGCTGCGCCTGGTCGCCGAGGTCACCGGTGTGTCGCTCGGTGAGTCGACCCCAGCGCAGGAGTCCGATCAGCAGTTCGCCCGGCGGGTCGCCGAACGCCCGCCGGCCACGGACCGGGTCCGGCTGCTGGGAGCGATGGACGACGACGCCCGCCGGGTCCTGGTGGCCGCCGGCGTGACGGTCGACGCGGATCCGCCGGTGTCGGCGCCACTCGTCGAACTGGCGCACTGGATCCGTGAGCAGGCCGTCAGCCGGACGATGCACCGCCACGGCCGGGTCGTCGGCTGACGGTCACACCGCCCAGACGAGCAGCGGATGGCGGTTGCGGCGCCGGCGCGGGCATTCGGGATCGGGGAGTGCTCGGAGCGCGTCGATGACCGGCACCACGACGCGTTCCCACGTCTCGTCGTCGACGTCGAAGAGCGACGAGTAGATGCGCCCCTCGATCGCGTCGGCCTCGGTGGTGGGTGCCGTCTCGAACTCGTCCCACCTGGTGAACCCCTCGTGGACGAGTTCGAGGCCGGGCACCTCGGCGGCCACCACGTCGCGATGGTCGAGCCGCGCTCGGCGCAGCGGAGCGAGCCGGTCGACGATCGGAGCGATCTCGTCGTCGGGGTCGAAGGCGGCGTTGTTCGTGATCGTCACGATGCGGCCGCCCGGACGGACGACACGCGCTGCCTCCGCGAGGGTGGCCGCCGGGTCGTGCACCAGGTGCAGCACCCACACGAAGTACGCGCAGTCGACGCTGTGGTCGGCGAGCGGGAGGGCGTCGACGTCCGCCGTCGCCACGCACGGCCCGACTCGCTCGACGGCCAGGCGCATCATCGGCTCGCTGAGATCGAACCCCACCACGTCCCTGCCGTGCCGGCGCAGACCACGGGCGATCAGCCCGGTCCCGATGCCCAGCTCGACGACCCGCTCGCCGACGATCCACGGTTCGAGGCCGTCAGCGAAGCGGTCGCCCCGACGCTCGCCACCGCGTGTCTCGTCGTAGATCGCAGCAACTCGGTCGAACGACGTTCCGGGCATGAGGTCACCGTACGGCATCCCAATTGACCCGCGGGTCAAGACGCCGGGTAGCGTCGACGCCATGACGACCACGGATGCCGGAGCGCCCGGTAGCACCACCCCCCGTTTCGAGAGTGTGCAGTCGGTACGCGACGCACTGCGCGACGTGAACTACCTGGCAGACGAGGGCATCGCCGGTGTTGCCTACCTCGCCGATCGGCTGCAGAAGCCGATCCTGGTGGAAGGACCTGCTGGGACCGGCAAGACGCAGCTGGCCAAGTCGATCGCCGAGATCACCGACTCTCGTCTGATCCGCCTGCAGTGCTACGAAGGCCTCGACGAGAGCAAGGCCCTCTACGAATGGAACTACAAGAAGCAGTTGCTTCGCATCCAGACCGAGCGAGGCGAGCAGGGCGAGGACTGGACCGAGATCAAGGACGACATCTTCTCCGACGAGTTCCTGCTCACCCGTCCGCTGCTCGAGGCGATCACTGCGACCGACCCGGTCGTGCTGCTGATCGACGAGGTCGACCGCGTCGAGGTCGAGACCGAGGCACTGCTGCTCGAGATCCTCTCCGACTATCAGGTGTCGATCCCCGAACTCGGCACGATCGAAGCGACGCAGATCCCGCTGGTGTTCCTCACGTCGAACAACACCCGCGAGCTGTCCGAGGCGCTCAAGCGCCGCTGCCTCTACCTGCACGTCGACTACCCGCAGCTCGAGCGCGAGAAGCAGATCGTGCTGGCCAAGGTGCCCGACATCAGCGAGCACCTCGCGGACCAGGTCGCCCGCATCGTGCGCTCGATCCGCCAGCTCGATCTGAAGAAGGCCCCGAGCGTGTCGGAGACCCTCGACTGGGCCCGCACGCTGATGCTGCTCAACATCGACAACATCGACGAGCAGACCGCGAAGGACACGCTCAATGTGCTGCTCAAGTACCAGACCGACATCGCCAAGGCGGCGAAGGAACTCTCCGTCGACGAGTGATCGTCTGACCGTCTGATGCTCGATCTCCTCAACGGCTTCGTCGTCGAACTCCGCAATGCCGGGCTGCCCGTCAGCCTGACGGAGAACCTCGACGCGATGGAGGCCGTCCAGCACATCCCGATCGAGGACCGCGAAGCGTTCAAGTACGCGCTCGGTGCCACGCTGATCAAGAACCACGCCCACTGGCGCAGTTTCGAGACGGTGTTCGAGGTGTACTTCAGCCTCCGCGGACCCGAGTACAAGCTGGTCGAGGGCGGCGACGACGACACCGACATCGACGAGCTGTGGCGCGAACTGCAGGAGCAGCAGAAACAGGACGGCTCCGGCGGCGCCGGCGGCCTCGACAGCCTGACGCCCGAAGAGATCGCCCAGATGCTGATGTCGGCGCTGATGAACGGCGACCAGGGGGTGATGCGGGCCCTGGCCAAGCAGTCGGTGCAGCGCTTCGCCGGGATGGAGCCGGGCCGACCCGTCGGCGGCACGTACTACCTGTACCGCACGCTGCGGAACCTCGACCTCGACGGCATGCTCGACAAGATGATGGAGCAGGCCCGTCAGGAGGCCGATGGCGATCTGACGCCGCTCGAGGAACGTCTCGAGAAAGAGGAGTTCGAGGATCGAATCGAGAAGTTCAAGGGCGAGATCGAAGCCGAGATCAGGCGTCGCCTGGTCGCCGACCGCGGCGCCGAGGCAATGGCCAAGACGCTGCGCAAGCCGCTGCCCGAAGACGTCGAGTTCATGCACGCATCACGCGACGAGATGCAGGCGCTGAAGAAGTCGCTGTATCCGCTCACCCGCAAGCTCGCCGCCCGACTCGCGCGCAAGCGCCGCCACGGCCGCAAGGGCCCGCTCGACTTCCGCAACACGGTGCGCCACTCGCTCAGCTACGGCGGTGTGCCCGCCGAGCCGAAGTTCAAGTACCCGCGCCCGGCGAAGCCCGAGCTGATCGTGGTGGCCGACATCTCCGGCTCGGTGGCGGCGTTCGCACGGTTCACCCTGATGCTGGTGTACGCCATCCAGAACCAGTTCTCGAAGGTGCGCTCGTTCGTGTTCATCGACGGCATCGACGAGGTCACCGACTACTTCCGCGCCACCGAAGACATCACCGAGGCGATCCACCGGGTCAACACCGAGGCCGACGTGGTGTGGGTCGACGGGCACTCCGACTACGGCCATGCCTTCGAAGTGTTCTGGGAGCGTTACGGCAAGGACATCGGCCCGAAGTCGACGGTCCTCCTGCTCGGCGATGCTCGGAACAACTACCACGCCAGCCAGGCCTGGGTCGTCAAGGAGATCGCCCAGAAGGCCCGCCACGTCTACTGGCTGAACCCCGAGCCGCGCAGCTACTGGAACACCGGCGACTCGATCGTCGGCGAGTACGGCACGCACACCGACGGCGTGTACGAGTGCCGCAACCTGCGCCAGCTCGAAGCGTTCGTCGAGAAGCTCGCCTGACGCAGCTCGTCGCCCGTCGAACCCCGAGGCGATCAGCGAACACACCAGATCTGCAGGGTTCGCCCATCGCTCGTAGGCTCGGGGCGGTGGTGACCCTGGACGCGCTGGTCGATCAGCTTGCTGAGCACGACCGTGTGCTGGCGCTCGGCGGTGGCCACTCGGTGGTGGCCGAGGCGTTGCGCGAACGCGGCGTGGTGGTCGACGTCGTCCAAGGTGACTGGCCGAGTGTGCAGCTGCCGGTCAGGTACCCGCTGGTGATCGTGGAGACCGCCGACGCTTCGCACGACGTTGCGGCGATCGTGCACTGCGCCGCACAGCACGTCGGACCGGGCGGCGACGTCGTGGTGATCGGCGACGCGCACGATGAGGCGGCGGAACGTTTCGACCTGACCGAGCAGTTCCGCGTCGACGTCGAGGGGTCGGAGGTCGCCGTCCTGCGTCGCACCGACCGCACCACGATCCACGACAAGGTGTTCGTCGCCCGCTCCCGGATTGCCCGAGTTTCGCCGCTCGAACTGGCCGATCGTCTCCGCGCCGACAACGCACCGACGATCGTCGACACCCGAACGGCGACCGATCGCAGTCGTTTCGGCGTGATCGAGGGGTCGATCCACGTGCCGCGCACCGTGGTCGAGTGGCATCTCGATCCCGCCAACGGCTACCGCCACCCGGACGTCACGTCGTTCGACCAGTCGCTGGTGCTCGTGTGCAACGGCGGCTACAGCTCGTCGCTGGCGGCCGCGAACCTGCTCGATCTGGGCTTCACCGACGTCGGCGACCTCATCGGCGGCATCCGGGCCTGGGTCGACGCCGGCCTCGACGTGGTCGCACCCGACCACTCGCACCTCGACATCTGAGGTCGCTCAGCGCGCACGTCGGCGGGTCAGGCGGCCTCGGGCCATCGCCGCCCACTCGCGATGCAGGTTGGGCAGCGTCGACCGGGCGAACTCGTCGGCGGCCTGGCGGATGAGTTCGGCATGCGACGGGTACGGGTGCACCATGGTGAACAGCTTGCGCAAGCTGATGCGATGGTCGATCGCCATCGTGAACATGCCGATCAGGTCCGACGCGCCGGGCCCGACGATGGCCGCGCGCAGGATCCGGCCGCTGAACCGCTCGACGTCGACGACGAGGCGGCCGTCGGTGATGTCGTCGGTGTAGCCACGGTCGACGTCGGCGTGGTCGACCACGATGCGCCGGCGCGACCGTTCGGGTATCGACGCGAGCTCGTCGAGCGGCAGCCCCACGGAGGCCACCTCGGGATCTCCGTAGGTCGCGTTCGGGATCGCTCCGACCGAGCCGAGCTTGGGCAGCTGCGGCAGGGCGATCGCCCGGACCGCTCGTCGACCGATCGCCCCGGCGCCGTGCGTGGTGAGTGTGGCGCCGGTGACGTCGCCGACGGCCCAGATCGCGTCGACCGACGTGCGTCCCCACCCGTCGACCACGATGCCGGACGGCGTCGACGCGACGCCGGCCGCATCGAGGCCCAGCCCGTCGAGTCGGGGGCGGCGGCCCACGGCCATCAGCACCAGGTCGACCCCGTCGATCGACGAGCCGTCGGCCAGGTGGGCGGTCGAGCCGTCGACACGCTCGATCATCGTGCCGAGATGGAGGCCGACACCCTGCGCGGCCAGCGATGCCTCGACGACGTCGGTGATCAGCGGGTCCTCCGTGGCGAGCAGGCGGTCGCGCAGCTCGACGATGTCGACCTTGGTCCCGAGTGCCGCGAACGCCGTGGCCATCTCGATCGCGATGGCACCGCCTCCGACGATCAGCAGGCTGGGAGGCGGCGAGTCGAGGTCGAACAGCTGCTCGTTCGTGACCACGCGCCGTTCGTCCAAGCCGTCGATCTGGACCGACAGCGGCCGCGACCCGCCGGCGATGATCACGTGGTCGGCTCGGACGAACTGCACGACTCCGGCGTCGGTTTCGACGGCGACGACGTGCGGCTCGGACGAGGCCGTGAGCGACGCCCATCCGCGGATCAGGTGGATGCGCTCGTGGTGGGCGATCTCGTCGTCCTCGCGTTGGGCGAGATCGTCGCGTTTCGCCCGCGTCCAGTCCAGCGGGTCGGCCACACCGGTTCGAGCGGCGTGCAGCAGCGCCTTCGAGGGGATGCACCCGACGTTCGTGCAGTCGCCGCCGATGTTGCCGCCCTCGATGAGCACCACGTCATGGCCGAATCCGGCGAGACCGATGGCGACGGTGAGGCCGCCCGAACCGGCGCCGATCACGGCAGCTCGATACGTTCGGGCGGGGTCGTGACCGATCATGTGGGCATCCTTCCAGCGGTGGTCGGTTGTCGCCGTCGCAGGATGCGAGCAACGACGAGGCTGACCACGAAGATCAAGACGCCGGCGCCGAGCGCAGCGGGGTCGATGCCGTCGACGCCCTCGTCGACCCGGTCGAGCGAGGCGCCGAGCAGCACGAACGACACGGTGCCGGGCAGCGAACCGAGCGCGGTGGCCAGCAGGAACGGCAGCCACCGCAACCGGAGCACGCCAGCGAGGTAGTTGACGAAGTCGAACGGCAGGAAGAGCAGCCGCATGATGAGCACGGTCTCGAAGCTGTGCTCGCGCATCCGAGTCGTCCATCGCTGGGCGACCGAGGCCTCGTCCGGTGAGACGCCTCGGTCGCCGGGAGGACGACCGAGCAGTCGGCCGATGCCGTAGGCGATCATCGCCGACGCGTTCGCGGCGATGATGACGACGGGCACGCCGAGGATCGGTCCGAAGAGGATGCCGCCGACGATGGTGAGGATCGAGGCGGGAAACAGCACGATCGGCCGAGCGAGATACACCAGGACGTACGCGAAGACCCCCCACCACGAGCCGCCCACGGTGTCGATGAACTGTTGCGCGCTCTCGATGGTCGACAGGCCGGTGGACCGCTGGTGGATCTGCCAGGCGACGATCGCTCCGAGCCAGATGGCGATCACGGCCACCCGCTGGAGCCATACGACCGCTGCCGAACGAGCGGGGCGGTCGATCTCGACGTCGACGGCACTCATGCGAGCACCGTCCGCGCCCACCACAGTCGCTCGATGATCGTCACGCCGACAGCGGCGGCCATCACCGCCAGGACCGTCGTTGCGCCGCCGGGCCAGGCGAGCGCCACGGTGAAGAACACGATGGTCTCGGTGCCCTCGACGAGGCCGCGTGGCATCACCGTGCTGGTCGGTGCTCCGGTGGCCGTAGCACCTTGGGAGCGCTTCTCCAGGAGTGCTGCGAGATAGGTCCACGAGACGGCGTTGACGTAGAAGGTCGCAAGCAACACCGCGACGGTGATCCATGCGGTGCGGGTGTCGATGCCTGCGGCGATGCCGAGCGGAATGACTGCGTACCCGACGGTGTCCGACACGATGTCGACCAGGCCGCCCCGATCGCTGGCGACGTGTCGATGACGGGCAACGGCGCCGTCGAGGCCGTCGGCGACCCGACTGAGCAGCCACGCGGCGACAGCGACGACGGCGACCTGCTGCCACGCCGCCGCTGCAGCAGCGAGGGCGAGCACGAGCGACACCGCAGAGAGTGCGAGTGGTGCGATGCCGCCGAACGGCCCGCGGACGAGCGGTGCGAGCAGGCGGTCCTTCGCCGGGCGCAGTCGTCCATCGAGCATCGTGGGTGACCAACCGCCTTGCGGGTGGATCTCGTTCCCGGCCGTCGACGAGTTTCGTCTTTGGTCACCGATGCGGCATCACCGGCCGGGGCGCCGGGTCAGGGGGCGATGACGGCCAGGTCGTGGATCGACGTGACGATCGGGCCGTTCGACGCGGAACTCGACAGGTAGGTGTAGAAGCCGACGGCGCCTGGCTGCTGCATGGCGGCGGTCGAGTCGGTCACCGAGCGCAACCAGGAATCGGGCTCGGTGGTGCCCTGCTCCCAGACCTTGGCGCGAACGGTGGTCGGGTTGGTGCCGAGCGCCTGGACCCGCAGCTCGAGACGGCGATCGGGGGCGTGCGAGAACCCGGTGAGCACGATCTCGGACGCAATGATCGTCGAGCCGCGGTCGAGTCGCAGCGTGTAACGACCGTCGGGCAGCGTGCGCAGAATCGCCCGGTATTCGGTGCCGTCGGCGAGTGCACGGGGTGAGATGCCGACGTACAGACCGCTGCCGGTGGCACGCTTGTCGGTCGACAGGGTGAGGCGAACGTCGGCATCGACCGTCGACACCGAGCGCAGGTGGGCTCGCGCCCCGACACCGGCAGGATTCGAGATGTTGCCGGCACCGGCGTCGACGCTGAAGGCGGATCCGCTCGACACGGTCCAGGCGCCTCCGATGTCCGCCGTACCCCAGCCGCTCGGTGCGGTTCGCTCGAACTGGTCACGGGCGATCGGCGCCGCGGCAGGCGGGACCGTGGTGGTGGTCGTGGTGGTGGTGGCAGGTGTGGTGGTGGTGGTGGTGGTGGGAGGTGTGGTCGTGGTGGGAGGCGAGGTCGTCGTGGGAGGTGCGGTGGTGGTGGTGATGATGGTCGGGTCGGTGGTCGTGGTCGGCGAGGTGGTCGCCGGGCTGGTGGTCGTCGTGGGCGTCGTGCTGCTTGTGGTCGTGGTGGTCGTCGAGGTGCTCGAGGTCGTCGGGGGGATCGTGGTCGGTGGGGGTGGTGCGCCCGGCTCGATCGTGAAGGTGTCGCTGAACGATCCCGATGTGGCCACGAAGCTGGCGGTCAGCGCGTCGGCGGTGATCGACAGGTCGAGCAGTCCGTGGCTCGGCTGCGAGTTGGCGCCGGACCATGCTGCGAAGTAGCCGGCCTCGCTGTCGGAGCCGTTGACGTCACGCAGGGCGATCCCGCCCGTGCCGACCGTGGCGAACACGGTGCCCGCACCGGCGCGGAACTGGTCGTCGGTGTCGACGATGCAGGCCACGTTCGTGGTGCGAGGTGGTACCGACGGGCATCCGGCGGCGCCGGATGCGAGTTGGTGGGTTCGCGCATAGGAGTGTTCGTGGCCGTGCAGGACGAGATCGACGCGCTTGTCGATGAGCAGATCGTAGAAGTCGACGTTGGAGGGGCAGCCGTTCGCGCCGACGGTCAGGCACGGGTAGTGCGCGGTGACGATGATCCACTGGGCGCCGCGGGCGCGACCCTCGTCGATCGACTGTTCGACCCACCGCCAGCGGGCGTCGTTGCGGCTGTAGGTCCATCGGGTTCCCTCGAACGTGAGGTTCGGGCTCGCCTGGATGACCCGCACGAGTGGCGCGGTCGTCGGGAAGTCCATCACGTACTGGCGTCCGTAGGTGCCGCTGATCCCCGGGATCTGGTTGGGCAAGCAGGCACTGAAGTCGTTGATGTCGCCGTTGTTGTTGTCTTCGCTCTCGTGGTTGCCCGAGATCAGCTGGAACGGGAACCCTTCGCCCACCCACTGCTTGACGTAGTCGCACCACTGGTATGGCGTCGACGAGTAGCCGTACGAGAGGTCTCCGACGGCGAGGTGGGCGTCGGCATCGCGTCGAGCAATCTCGGCGAGGACGTTGTTCGTGTCAGGGCTCGCCCCGTAGTCGCCGGCGGCCGTCAGGTGCACTTCGCGGGCGGCGGCGCCCGGCGACACCGCCACCACCGCTGCTGTCGTGCACAGCCCGGCGACCACCGCCGCCATCGCCCATCCCCGTCGTCGCATCGGCCGCCTCCCGCTGGTCCTCCGTCGCCTTGACGAAGTCTTGACGATTGCATCGCCGGATGCAAGCGGCGCCTCGCGCTCGGTTCACGAGCGCTGGTAGTTCGGGGCTTCCTTGGTGATCGTGACGTCGTGGGGGTGGCTCTCTTCGCGGCCAGCGGTGGTGACGCGCATGAGGCGGGCGCCGCGGAGCGCATCGAGCGTTGCCGCTCCCGCATAGCCCATGCCCGAGCGGAGGCCACCGACGAGCTGATAGGCGACCTCACCGAGCGGACCGGCGTAGGGGACGCGTCCTTCGATGCCTTCCGGGACCAGCTTGTTGGATCCGGCACCGACCGCCGTGCTGCCGCCCGAGGACTGACCGGTGGCGTAGCGATCCTGGCTGTCGCCGGTCATGGCGCCCATCGAGCCCATCCCGCGGTAGCTCTTGTAGCGGCGGCCCTCGAAGAGCTCCATCTCGCCGGGGCTCTCCTCGGTGCCGGCGAGCAGCGAGCCGAGCATGACCGTCGATGCGCCCGACACGATCGCCTTGACGATGTCGCCGGAGAACGTGATGCCGCCGTCGGCGATGATGGGAATGCCGAGCTCGCGGCCGCGCTTGGACGCGAACCAGATCGCCGACAGCTGCGGCATGCCGGCGCCGGAGACCACGCGGGTGGTGCAGATCGAACCGGCCCCCACGCCGACCTTGACGGCGTCGGCGCCGGCGTTCGCGAGCGCCTCGACACCCTCCTCGGTGACGACGTTGCCGGCGGTGACCGCCAGGTCGGGCCACGAGCCCTTGATGCGCTGGATCGCCTTGACGACGTTGGCCGAGTGTCCGTGCGCGGTGTCGATCGACACGGCATCGACGCCCATCGCCACGAGCGCCTCGACGCGTTCTTCGAGATCGTCGCCGACACCGACCGCAGCAGCGGCACGCAGGCGGCCACCGCTGTCGCGGGAGGCGTTCGGGAAGTCGAGACGCTTCTGGATGTCCTTGACGGTGATCAACCCGGCGAGACGGCCCGCCTCGTCGACGAGCGGCAGCTTCTCGATGCGGTGCTGCTGGAGGATGGCCTTGGCCTGATCGAGCGACGTGCCGACCTCGGCGGTGACCAGGCCGTCAGCGGTCATGAACTCGGTGACCGGCCGCTCGAAGTCCGATCCCTCGCAGAAGCGGATGTCGCGGTTGGTCAGGATGCCGACCAGGCGGCCGTCGGGGTCGGTGATGGGCACACCGGAGAACTTGAACTTGGCCATCAGGTCCTCGGCGTCCTGCAGCAGCGCGGTCGGCGGCAGGGTGACGGGATCGGTGATCATCCCGGACTGCGACCGCTTGACCTTCTGGACCTCGGCGGCCTGGTCGGTGATCGACATGTTGCGGTGGATCACGCCGATCCCGCCGTGGCGTGCCATCGCCACGGCCATGCGACCCTCGGTCACCTTGTCCATCGCGGCCGACACCAGCGGCACGGCGAGCTCGATGTCGCGTGCGAACGTGGCGCTCGTGTCGACGGCGTCGGGCAGGGTTTCGGAATAGCCGGGGACGACGACCACGTCGTCGAACGTCAGTGCTTCGAAGCGGTCGAAGAAGTCGTCGTTGGGGTTGGTTCGAGTCATGCGGAGACCTCCGTCAGATCGGGCGAGTGGTGGGGTGCGGCTGCGCACAGGTCGGTGAGCGTGTCGACGAGCAACTGGTGTTCGGTGTCGTGGACCAGTGAGGCAAAGGCCTCGAAGCCGGCGGTGACGTCGATGGGGACGCTCGCCGTGCCGAGCACAGGGCCGTCGTCGACGCCCTCGTCGGGCACCAGATGCACCATCACCCCGGTTCGGGTACGCGAGCCGTCGACCGCTTCCTGCCAGGCGCGCTCGATGGCACCGGTGCCCGGCAGCTCGCCGGGGAGTGCGGGGTGCAGGTTGACGACCCGCTGTGGAAACCAGCCGAGGAAGCTCATCGTGAGAATGCGCATCCAGCCGGCCAGGACGACGAGGTCGGGGTCGAAGCCGGCGACGACGTCGGCGAGTCGGGCGTCGTAGTCGGCGCGTTCCTCACCGGGGTGCACCCCGACGTGCACGGCGGGTACACCGGCCGCGTCGGCGCGCTGCAGGGCGAACACGTCGGGCTTGTTCGACACGACGGCCACCACGTCGGCGTGCAGTCGGTCGTCGCCGCACGCATCGATGATCGCCTGGAGGTTGGAGCCCGAGCCGGAGACCAGGACCACCAGGCGCTTGCGGCGGGCGGCGGAGGTTCCCATGTGTCGAACCTACCGATCGCGTCGACAACCGGCGGGCGCGGTGAACGAAAAATCCATCCCCACCACCCTCGGCACCCCAACCACCCCGAAACTTGCGCAGGAGGAGTCACTCAGCGCACTACGTCGCGCAAATTTCGGGGTCGGTCAGTTCAGGTGGACCGTTCCGCGGCCCTCGACGAGGCTGCCGATGATCCAGGTCGGCTCGTCGATCGTCGCCTGCAGCGCGGCGACCTCGTCGGGCGCGCAGACGATCACCATGCCGATGCCCATGTTGAGCGTGCGGTAGAGCTCTTCGGTCGACATCTGGGGCGTGAGTTCGCGGGCCAGGCGGAACAGCGGCGACACGGGCCACGAGCCCAGCTCGATGACCGCATCGACGTCGTCGGGCAACACCCGCGGCAGGTTCTCGGGCAGGCCGCCGCCGGTGATGTGGGCAAGCGCCTTGACGGACCCCGATTCGAGGGCCGGGCGGAGCACCTCGAGGTACGAGCGGTGCGGTTCGAGCAACGTCTCGCCGAGCGGGCGATCGAAGCCGTCGGGCACGACGTCCATCGGGATCCAGTCGAAGATCTTGCGCAGCAGCGAGTAGCCGTTGGTGTGCGGCCCGCTCGACGTCACGCCAACCAGCACGTCGCCGGCAGCGACATCGGATCGGGGGAGCAGTTCCGAGCGCTCGGCGACGCCGACGAGTGTGCCGGCGATGTCGAACGCGCCGGGCTGGTAGACCCCGGGCATCTCGGCGGTCTCGCCTCCGAGCAGCGCGCAGCCGGCGGCTCGGCAGGCGTCGGCCATTCCCCGAACGACCTCGGCGACCATGTCGGCATCGAGCACGCTGGCGGCGATGTAGTCGAGGAAGAACAGCGGCCGTGCGGACTGTACGAGCACGTCGTCGATGCAGTGGTTGACGATGTCCATGCCGACGCCACGCACCATCCCGAGTCGGGCGGCGAGCTCGACCTTCGTGCCGACCCCGTCGGTCGATGCGACCAGCACGGGGTCGTCGAGGTCGAGAATCGCCTTGGCCGAGAACACCCCGCCGAACGAACCGACGCCCTTGAGTACGCCGTTGTCGTGGGTGGCCTCGACGGCCGCCTTCATCTCGCTGACCGCCCGGGTGCCTTCGTCGATGTCGACACCCGCTGCGGCGTACGAGGTCAGTTCGGCGCCGAGCGCACGCCATCCGATGTCGCGACGGAACTGCATCCCGTCGAAGTGCACGCGCTCGATGTGATGGTAGGCAGCGGCGCGCGCCTCGGCCAGGTCGAAGCCGATCCCGGTCACGCCGAGCACCCGCCCACCGGCGACCCGGCCCTCGGCGTCGACGCCGGCGTCGAAGCGCAGCGTGGTGGTGCCATCGGGTCCGATCGCGCCGCTGACCACGTCGTCGGTGATCGCCGCGCCCGCCACCGGGGCGTCGGGGTAGCCGGCGGCTGCGGCCACGACGGTGACCGCAGCCTGCGAACGTACGACCAGGGGCAGTTCGTCGAGTGAACCCTGGGTGGCGAGGAGCGCGAGCTCGGCGATGTCGGTCTCGACGAGCGGGAGGACGGTCTGGGCCTCGGGGTCGCCGAGGCGGACGTTGTACTCGATCAGACGTGGGCCGTCGGCGGTGAGCATCAGCCCGGCGAAGATCACGCCGACGTACGGGGTGCCGGCGGCGGCGAAGTGGTCGAGCACGGGTTGCACGAACTGGGCGACCAGGTCGTCGGCGCCGTAGGGGACCGGCGCCGGTGCGTAGGCGCCCATGCCACCGGTGTTCGGGCCCGTGTCGCCCTCGCCGAGGCGCTTGTGGTCTTGCGCCAGGGGCAAGGCGACCGCCCGCACGCCGTCGCACAGCGCGAGCAGCGAACACTCCGGTCCGGTCAGGCGCTCCTCGAGCAGGAACGTGCCGCTGGTCGAGCGGATCGCCTCGATGGTGGCGGCGTCGCTGTCGGGGACGGTGACGCCCTTGCCGGCCGCCAGCCCGTCGAGCTTGACCACCACCGGACGACCGAGCTCGCGCCACCACTCGATCGCTGCGTCGTGGTCGTCGAACGCTGCGAAACGAGGTCCGGGGATCCCCAGCGAGGTCGCCAGCTCGCGTGCGAATGCCTTCGACGACTCCAGCCGCGCCAGTTCAGCGGTCGGCCCGAAGCACGGGACGTTGCGCCGGGCGCACTCGTCGGCCACGCCTGCTGCGAGCGCGGCCTCGGGCCCCGGGAACACCAGATCGGTGTCGTCCGTCGACGCGTCGCCGAGATCCGGTGCCAGCCGGACGTCGTGGCCGTGGTGGCGGCACGCCCACGCAATTGCCTGCTCGCGCCCGCCGCCCCCGATCACCAGCACCCGCATCAGGCACCGCCCCCTGCTCGGCGCTGTTCTCGTGAACAGTTCCACCTCTGGGAGGTGAACTTGTTCACGAGATGGGCGGATGGGGTCACGCGAGGACGCCTTCGAAGGCGAGCTTGGCTTGGGCGTCGCCGACGTGGATCGGGTACTTGCCGGTGAAACAGCCGTTGCAGTAGCCGTCGTCGTCGCCGCTCTCGCGTTCGGTGACGGCCAGCATCATCCCGTCGAGCGACAGGAACGCCAGGCTGTCGGCGCCGATGTGCTCGCGCATCTCCTCGATGGTCATGCGCGCAGCGATCAGGTCGCCGTCGTGGCCCATGTCGACACCGAAGTGACAGGCGTGGGTGATCGGCGGGCAGGTGATGCGCACGTGCACCTCGGTGGCCCCGGCGTCGCGCACCAGCTTCACCAGCGGGCCCGCCGTGGTGCCACGAACCAGCGAGTCGTCGATCATCACGACGCGCTTGCCGTCGAGGTTCTCGCTCAACGCGTTGAACTTCAGTGCGACACCGCGCTCGCGGATGTCCTGGGTGGGTTCGATGAACGTTCGGCCGATGTAGCGGTTCTTGATCAGCCCGTCGTTGAACGGGATGCCGCTCTCGTTCGAGTAGCCGATCGCCGCGGGGATCGATGAGTCGGGAACCGGGATGACGACGTCGGCGTCGGCTGGTGCCTCCTGGGCGAGCCGCAGGCCGAGCCGCTGGCGGACGTGGTGGACGTTGTGGCCGTCCCACACCGAGTCGGGACGTGAGAAGTAGACGAACTCGAACGTGCACCGGGCGCTGCGCGGCTGAGGCGCGAGCACCTGGGAGCGCTGCAGTTCGGCGCCCTGGAGGGTGACCATCTCGCCGGGCTTCACCTCGTCGATGTCCACGCAGCCCAGTGTCGACAGTGCGCAGGTCTCCGACGCCACGGCATGGCCGCCGTGGGGGAGTCGACCGACCGACAGCGGTCGGAATCCCCACGGATCGCGCACGGCGATCACGTGGTCGGCCGCGAGCAGCACCAGCGAGAACGCTCCCTTCCACGCCGGCAGTGTGCGCTCGATGCGCTCCTCCCAGGTCTGGCCGCCCGCGGCGGCGAGCATCAGCGTCATCACCTCGGAGTCGCTGGTGGCCGTGAGACCGAAGCCACGACTCAGCAGCTCCTCGCGCAGGGCAGGAGCGTTGACCAGGTTGCCGTTGTGCGCCAGGGCGAGCGGGCCGTGCATCGTCTCGACGAGGAACGGCTGGATGTTGCGCTCGGCGTTCGAGCCGGTCGTGGAGTACCGGGTGTGGCCGATCGCGTGGTAGCCGGTGAGCGGGGCGAGCGTCTCGGGAGTGAACACGTTGGCAACGAGGCCGGCTTCCTTGTGCACCCGCGCCCGGGTGCCGTCGCTGACCGCGATGCCGGCCGCTTCCTGACCGCGGTGCTGGAGGGCGAACAGTCCGAAGAACGCGAGCTGCGCAACACCTTCGCCGTGCGGCGTCGACACCCCCAGCACGCCGCATTCGTCCTTGGGTGTGTCGTCGGCGTCGAGCGTCGTGTGCGCGATGGGAGTGCCCATGTCAGTCGATGTCCAGTCCCGCCAGTGCGGCGTTGATCCGTGGTGCAACAGGGTAGGCGCCCGGCACGAAGCCGACGCCCGTGAGGCGCTCGAATGCGTCGATGTAGCGTCGCGCCGTGGCGTGCCACACGTCGGCGGGCAGTTCGGGAACCGGGCCGTCACCGGTGTAACCGGCCTCGGCGAGCGCTCGGCGGACGACCTCCTTGTCGAGGCTCTCCGGTTCCTCGCCGGCGGCGAGACGTGCCTCGTAGGTGTCCTCGATCCACCAGCGCGACGAATCGGGGGTGAGGGCTTCGTCGATCAGCAGCAGTTCGCCGTTGCCGTCGACGCCGAACTCGAATTTGGTGTCGGCGAGGATCAGGCCGGCGTGCAGCCCGCGCTCGCTGCCGCGTCGGAACAGCTCGAGCGCAGCGGCTTCGACCCGGTCCCAGAGTTCTGCGGGAACGTGACCGTCGGCGACGACAGCGGCCGACGACAGCGGTTCGTCGTGGGCGCCGTCGGCTCCCTTGGTGGTGGGGGTCACGATGGCGTCGGCGAGCGGGGTGTTCTTGCGGAGCCCGTCGGCGAAGCGGTGCCCGTAGATCGTGCGTTCGCCGGCGGCGTAGCGGGTCCACAGGGCGGTGTCGGTGACACCGGTGATGTAGCCCCGCACGATCACCTCGACGGTGAGCGGGGTCGCTTCGGTACCGATCAGGACGTTGGGGTCCGGCACGGCGATCGCATGGTTGGCGACGATGTCGCGGGTGTGTTCGAACCACCACCAGGACAACTGGTTCAGCACCTGGCCCTTGAACGGAACGCCGGCGATGATCCGATCGAACGCCGACAGACGGTCGGTGGTGACGAAGAGCCGTCGATGGTCGGGCAGCGAGTACGACACGCGGACCTTGCCGACGCGAGGGTCGGTGAGCGGCAACTCGACGTCGAGCAGTGGATCCGGAAGCGGGTCGGGGAGCACGCTCGGCATCGACGTCACAGCCCTTTCGCGTAACGGATGCCGTTGTCGAACAGCCGCAGGCCGAGGTGCTCGTCGCCGCCACCCCCACGGGAGTGTCGCGGGTGTTGTCGGGCGACGATGTGGTTCTCCGGATGCGGCATCAGCCCCAACACGACGCCGGAGGGGTCGCTCACCCCGGCGATGTCGGCCACGGAACCGTTCGGGTTGGTGCTGCGATAGCGCAGGGCGACCTGCCCGTTCGCGGCGAGACCATCGGGATCGGCGTGGACGTAGCGGCCCTCACCGTGTGCGATCGGGCAGTGGATCGGGGCGTCGATCCCCTTCGTCCAGACCGACGCACTCGCCGGCACCGCGTCGAGCACGACCCAGCGGCAGTCGAAGTGGCCCTGCGCGTTGTGGCCGAGGGCGCCGGGGAGGATTCCAGCGGTGGTGAGGACCTGGAAACCGTTGCAGATTCCCAGCAGCGGCCGGCCGTCGTCGACGAAGCGCTGCAGGGCGTCGCCGACGCCGAGCACGAGGTCGAGGGCCAGCATTCGTCCGGCGCCGAGTGAGTCCGCGTAGCTGAACCCTCCTGCGACCACGGCCAGGCGGACGTCGTCGAGCATGGTCGGCTGCGCCACGAGTTCGGACGCCAGCACGATCCGCGCGTCGGCGCCGGCCAGTTCGAGCGCTTGGACGACGTCGTTGTCGCGGTTCGTGCCGGGACCGGCGATCACGAGGGCGCGGACTCTGCTCATCGTGCACCCGTCGAACTGAACGCATCTCGGTTGAATGCGTGGGCCAGCCGATCGACCGGGATCGGATCGACACCGGTGATCGACAGCATCGAGTCGTCGGTGACCACGCCGATCGGAGCAGCGGTGCGACCCATGATCTTCATGAACGCATCGACGCTGCGCGGTCGCACTTCGACGACGAGACGACCTGACGATTCGCTGAACAGCGCGGTCGCCAGATCACTGTGGGGGAGCGCGTCCACCCGGGCGCCGAGGCGACCGGCGATGCACATCTCGGCGACGGCAACGGCGAAGCCGCCTTCGCTGACGTCATGACACGCCACGACCAGTCCGGCTCGCATCGCCGCGTGGAGATGGCGATAGGTCTCGGGTGCGTCGGGATCGGGTGCCGGTGCGACGCCGGCGTTGCGCGGAGCGCTCTGCACGTGGTCGAGGTGAGAGCCGGCGAACTCGGCCTCGGTCTGGCCGATCAGGATCAGCACGTTGCCGGGCTCGGCGAGATCCGGCGTCACGCAGTGGTCGGCGTCGGGGACGTGGGCCACGGCGGTGATCACCAGGGTGGGCGGTACGGCGTGGCGTTGACCGTCGGCGCCGATGTACTCGTTGTTCAGCGAGTCCTTGCCGGACACGAACGGAGCGTTGTACATCCGGGCCGCAGCGCAGCATCCGTCGACGGCGGCGACCAGTTCGCCGAGCGTCGATGGTCGGCGCGGGTCGCCCCACGAGAAGTTGTCGAGCAGTGCGACCCGGTCGGGGTCGGCGCCGACGGCGACCACGTTGCGGATTGCCTCGTCGACGACGGCGAATGCCATTGCTTCGGGGTCGTGCAGGCCGTACCACGGGTTGACGCCGATGCCGATCGCGATGCCCTCGCTGGCACCCGGGTCGGCGAGGACCACCCCATCGGCGGGGCCGTCTGCAGCAGCGCCCACGAGCGGTCGCACGACGGTGGCGCCGAGGATCTCGTGGTCGTACCGGTGGATCGTGTCGGCCTTGGACGCGATGTTCGGGTGGGAGAGCAGGGCCAGGATCGTCGCCGCCGGGTCGGTGACCGTCCGTCCGGTCGTGTCGTGGCGGTTCGGTGTGGGGAGTTCGGCAGCCATGCGCCGCTGCGGGCGACCGTCGTGGAGGAACTCGGTGTCGAGGTCGACGACCACGTGGCCCTGGTGGTGTACGACGAGGCGCCCGTCGCCGGTGAATTCGCCCACGTCGGCGAGGCGCACTCCGACACGATCGCAGCGGGCCTGCACCGCGCTCAGGTGTTCGGGTGGCACGGCGATCACCATGCGCTCCTGTGCCTCCGAGAGCCACACCTCCCACGGGTCGAGCCCCGGGTACTTGCGCGGCACGAGGTCGAGGTCGACGGCGGCGCCGACACCCTCGGCCATCTCGCCGATCGCCGACGACAACCCGCCGGCGCCGCAGTCGGTGATCGCCGAGTACAGGTCCTCGGCACCGATCAGCGCGTCGATCAGCAACTTCTCGACGATCGGGTCGCCGATCTGCACGCTCGCGCCGGCGACCTCACCGGTGGTGGCGTCCATCGTCGCCGACGAGAACGTGGCGCCGCGGATGCCGTCGCGTCCGGTCGCGCCACCGAGCACGACGACGCGATCGCCGGGGAAGGGTCCGTCGTGGATGGGTCGGCTCGGCGCAGTGCCGATGCATCCTGCGAACACGAGCGGGTTGGTGGTGTAGGCCGGGTCGTAGAGCACGGCGCCGGCCACCGTGGGCAGACCGATCTTGTTGCCGTAGTCGGCGACGCCGTCGATCACGCCGTCACGGATCCGCCGAGGGTGCAGCGCCCCGTCGGGCAGGTCGGCGAGCGGCAGGTCGGCGGGGCCGAAACACAAGATGTCGGTGACGGCGATCGGGCGATGGGCGATACCCAGGACGTCGCGGATCACGCCGCCGACGCCGGTGTTGGCTCCGCCGAACGGCTCGACGGCCGATGGATGGTTGTGGGTCTCGGCCTTGAGGGCGATGGTGGTGCCCTCGGTGAACTCGATGACGCCGGCATTGCCGACGAAGGCCGAGCGCACGAACGGTGCGTCGATCGATTCGGTGCACCCGCGGAGTTGAGCCATCAGCGGGGTGACCTCGGCTGGGCCGTCCGGGCCGCCGGTGGTGTCGATGATCGCCCGGAAGGTCTTGTGGGCGCAGTGTTCGCTCCACGTCTGCGCAAACGTCTCGATCTCGACGTCGGTGATGTCGCGCCCGAGGCGCTCGTACTCGTCGCGGATCACGCGCAGTTCCTCGAGGTCGAGATACAACGCCCGCTCGACGTTGAGGGCGAGCAGTCCGTCGTCGTCGAGGCCTCGGATCGTGATGAGTTCGGCGTCGGCGTGGCCGGGGGCGTCGTCGAGGTGCGGCGGCTCGACGAGACCGTGCCCCCACCGCTCGATGACGGAGTTGGCGACGACCCGGCGCACGACATCGTCGGCGAGATCAGGATCGACGTCCGGGCCGAACTCGATGCGCCGCGCCGTCGCCGCCGACGTCAGGCCGATGCCGAGTTGATCAGCGGCGTGCAGGACGGCGTCGGCAGCCGTGTCGGTCACGCCGGGCAGGAACGTGACCTCGATGCCGTCGACGGTGTCGTGCGACGCTGGAGCGTCCCAGCTGGCGACCTGGAGGAGGGGATCGGCGACCGCGGCGGCCAGTCGTGTGCGTTGGTCGTCGTCGAGCGCTCCCGACACGTGGATCACGTCGGCCACCTGCACCGGTCCCGGCAGATCGATGCCGAGATGGGCAGCTGCCGAGCGGATCGAGGCCCCGCGCGGGTCCGGATCGATGGAACGGATGGTCAGTCGATGCCGGTCGGCCACTGCGCTGACCCTACGGATCGCGTCATCGACGGTCTCGGCGATTGTACGAAATGTTCAGTGCGTCAGAGTCCGAGTCGGAAGAGCGCCTGCGCGGTGAGGGGCTCGACGCCGTCCGGGGTCGGGAAGACCGGCTCGAACGGCTCCGGCGATGCCGAGGTGACCGTGATCGTTTCGCCGCCCAGCTCGGCCGGCATCACCGACTTGCGCACGAGGCCGTTGTCGTCGACCCAGATCTCCATCGTCAGCGACTCGATGCCGTCGATGCCGGGTTGCACCATGATGCCGGGCGGCAGGGGTGGAGCCGGCGGCGGTGATCCGTCGGCCGTCGGTGTCGCCGCTGCGGTCTGGGCCTGGATGAGTCGCGCCGGGTCGGCGGACACGACGAGACGTCGTGTCGGGGTGGTCTCGACCGACGACTCGTTGGCCTCGATGATCGTGGTGAACTGCCGGAACGCAAGCGGCACCATCTCGTCGAGCGTGCGGACCCAGCGGCTGCGCCCGAGCGAGAAGTCGATCGGGAAGTCGCCGCGAGGCAGCGTGTACCAGGTCGGCTCGTCGACGCGACGCATGAACGTCTGATCCCACAGCGTGAGGATCTCGAGGTCCGGCGTGTCGGCACGCGGGATGACGACGTGGGTGACGCCCGACTCGAAGTCTGCGGTCACGTCGTAGGTCTGGGTTCCGCCGAAGCCATCGAGTTCGCTGACGGTGAACGAGGCCGATCGCACCGCGGTCGGCGGTGCCGTCGGCATCGGATACACCAGCGGAGCGCTGGGGCCGTTGTTCTCGTCGGAACCCGTTGCCCGCTCGACGAGTTCGGGGCCGTACATGACCCCGGCGAACGCGAGCCCGCCGAGCACGGCCAGCAGGAACAACCAGCTCATGGCCCGGCGGATACCGCCACCGCCTCGCGACGGCTTCCGGGCAGGCTCGGGGTTCATGGTGGCGAACATGGCCGCGGTGAGCGGACTTGCGTCGGCGTTGGCCGGGCGCGGGACCGCAGGCGTCACGGTGGGAAGCATGGGGCCGGCCTGGCTGACCTGGCCGGGCCACGGCGCAGGGGCCGGGGGCGCCGACGAGGTCGGCGGTGGGGGAGGAAAGCCCGGCCTCGTCAGGGTGTCGGTCGTGTCATCCATGCCGTCTTCGGTATCGGCGGGGGCTCACGGCTTCTTGAATGATCCGTCGTACGCTGCGATCGTGGGGTCACCAGATCGTGCCGAGGAGGGGACGGTGGTCGTGGTCGGCGCCGGATCGGCCGGATGCGTCCTTGCCCGTCGGCTGTCCGACGATCCCGGCCGAACGGTCGTGCTGATCGAGGCCGGCGCAGATCTCGCGCCGAGCGACCTCGACGCGGCGCTCGGCGGCCCCGACTTCCTCGCTGCACTCGACGTTCCCGGACGCACGTTCCCGTCGCTCCTGGCGACGAGGGCGACGGGAGGCCCGCCGTCGGTGTATCGGCGCGGCCGCGGCATGGGTGGGTCGTCGGCGGTGAACGCCATGGTTGCGTTGCGCGGAGACGCAGCGCTGTATCGATCGTGGGGTTGGCACGACGCCACAGCGGCGTGGGCGGCGGTCGAGCTCCCCGAGGAACCGGTGGACCCGTCCGAACTGGGCGCCGTCGACCGCGCGCTGCTCGGCGCGGCACCCGACGCGGAGATCGCCCGATTGACCCGACGAGACGGACGTCGGGTCACCTCCGCTGAGCAGTCGCTGTGGCCGGTGCTCGAACGGGAGAACCTCGAGGTGCGCGTCGACTCGCCCGTCGACCGCGTCGTGTTCGACGGGCGCCGGGCGGTGGGCGTGCGGCTCGCCGACGGCACCGTCGCGCCGGCCGATCGGGTGGTGCTCGCTGCCGGAGCGATCCACTCTCCGGCGATCCTGCTGCGATCGCACGTCGACACACCAGGCGTCGGCGCCGGCCTGCAGGATCATCCGTCGGCGCCGCTGACCCTGCAGCTCATCGGTGGCGCTGTCGGCTCGCCCGGCAGCCTCGCCATCGGCACGTTGCTGCAACGCGACCCCTGGCAGTTCCTGCCGATGAACCATCTGGGTGCGGCGGCCCCAGGGTTCGGCCTGCTGATGGCCGCGCTGATGCGACCGAGCGGTCGGGCCGGCAGCGTGCGGCTTGCGTCCGACGATCCGGCCGTCGACCCGATCGTCGACTTCGCGCTGCTCGACGATCCACGAGACGTTGCCTCGCTCATCGCAGGCGTGCGCGTCGCGCTGGAGTTGCTCGCCGCGCCGTCGTTCCGCGAGATCGTCGTCGAGGTGTACCTCGACGCGTTCGGCACGACCAGCGCAGCGCTGCGCGACGACGAGGCGATCGAGCGGTGGGTGCGCACTGCCGTCGGCGACTACGTCCACGCGTCGAGCAGTTGTGCGATGGGCACCGTGGTCGACGACGACGGACGCCTCGTCGGCTACGACGGGCTCTACGTGTGCGACGCCTCGGTGTTCCCGTCGATCCCCGACGTCAACACCCACCTGCCGACCACGATGCTCGCCGAACGCCTCAGCGCCCGCTGGCGCTCGCCGGCCTGAGGATCGCAGGTGGAGATGACCGAACCGACCGTGTACGGCGTTCGGCTCATCGCTCGGGCGTCGCTGGCTGGACGAGCCGTGTCAAGATGACCGAATGGCGACGACGTCCGACTACACACACGGGCTCCACGAACTCGACGACGGGTGCTTCGCGTACCTGCAGCCCGACGGGGGGTGGGGATGGAGCAACGCCGGGTTGATCGTGGGTGACGGACAGTCGCTGCTGGTCGACACGTTGTTCGACCTCGAACTGACTGCCGCGATGCTCGATTCGATGACGACCGCTACGGCCACTGCTCCGCTCGACACGGTGGTCAACACCCACGCCAACGGCGACCACTGTTACGGCAACGCCGAGGTCACGCGTCGCCGCCCCGAGGTCGACATCGTCGCCTCCGCGGCGACCGCTCACGAGATGGCCGACGTCCCGCCGTCGATGCTCGCTGCGCTCAACCATGCGCCGGGCGAGGTGGGCGAGTTGTTCCGCTCGTTCTTCGGTGACTTCCACTTCGACGGCATCGAGCTGGTGCCGCCGACCCGGACGTTCGACGGACGGCTCGACCTCGACGTCGGCGGACGCCGCGTCGAGCTCTACGAGGTCGGCCCGGCGCACACCGCTGGCGACACGATCGTGCACGTCCCCGATGCCGGCACCGTGTACACCGGCGACATCCTGTTCATCGGCGGCACCCCGATCGTGTGGGCGGGCCCCCTGTCGAACTGGATCGCAGCGTGCGACCTCATGCTCGGCCTCGACGCGCGCACCGTCGTCCCTGGCCACGGCCCGTTGACCGATGCCGCCGGCATCGTCGCGGTACGCGACTACCTGTCGTTCGTCGACGAGGCCGCCACGGCGCGCCATTCGAACGGCATGGACGCGTTCGACGCCGCTCGCGACATCGGCCGCGAGTTGGGCCTCGACGAACGCTTCGGCGAATGGGGCGAGTTCGGTCGCATCGCCGTGAACGTCGAGACCGTGTACCGCACGCTCGACCCCGGCCACGTCACCCCCGACGTCGTCGAACAGTTCCGGCGCATGGCCGAGCTCGAACGGCAGTGACCCAATCGGAGAGCGACGCGGTCGCCGCCCGCGTCGACGTTGCCGTGATCGGCGACGGCCCGGCCGGCAGCGCGCTCGCGCGGGCGTGCCAGCGCCTCGGCATCGAGGTCGTGCTCGTCGGCGACGACGCTCCGTGGACCGCCACGTACAGCACCTGGACCGATGATCTCCTCGACGACACCGGCGCTGCACTGCTCGACGTCGACGCCGTCGTGGCGACGTCGAGCCCCGAGGTGTGGGCCCACGGAGCACGCGTGCACCGCCTGGCGCGCACCTACGCCACCCTGGACAACGACCGATTGCGCTCGGAGTTGCGAGCGGCCGTGGAGCACCGACCGGCGCGGGTCGAGCAGGTCGTGCCCGCACGTGTCGGAAGCGGGGCCGGGCATCGGCTCGAACTCGATGATGGGTCTGCACTGCACGCGCTGGTGGTGGTCGATGCGACGGGGTGGCCCGCCCGGTTCGCCCGCAACCAGTCGGAACGCCCACCGGCCTGGCAGACCGCGCTCGGTGTGGTGCTGGCGGAGCCGCCGTCGGGCGATCTCGGCAGGCCGACCTTCATGGACTTCCGTCAGGTGCTCGGGGCCGACGGGTCGCCGTCGAGCGTCGGGCCGAGTGGTGTCAGTACGTTCTGCTACTCGTTGCCGATGCGCGATGGCTGGCTCGTCGAGGAGACCGTGCTGGCCGCCCGACCGGCGATCGAACCGATCGCGCTGCTCCCGCGGCTCGCTGCCCGACTCGGACGGCACCCCGACAGCGTGTTGGCCGGCGCCGTTCGCACCGAGTACGTGCGCATCCCGCTCGGTGGGGCACGCCCGGGCCCGGACCAGCCGGTCGTCGCCTTCGGAGCGGCAGCGGGCTACGTGCACGCCGCAACCGGTTTCTCGGTGGCCGCATCGATCCGGGCCGCGCCACGCGTCGCTGCCGCCATCGGTCAGGCGCTCAGCGCGTCGTCGGGTGTCGTCGACCCCGCACCGATCGCCGACGCGGTGTGGACCGCGGCCATGCGGCGCACTCGCGTGTTGCACGACTTCGGCCTCGAGGTGCTGCTCGATCTCGACGACGACGAGGTTCGTGGCTTCTTCGACGCATTCTTCGACCTCTCGCTCGGCGACTGGACCGCGTACTTGCGTGTCGACACGCCACCGCGCGAGGTCAGTGCGGTGATGGCGCGTCTGTTCCGGTCGTCGAGCTGGCAGCTACGACGTCGTTTGGCGGGTCGGAATCCGGCGTCGTTGGCGCGGCTGCTGCGGCCGTGAGCGCGTCGCGACGGCGCGAGCGAATCGACCGGGTGACGGCGAGCACCCAGCCGACCAGTACACACGCCGCGAAGATGAACCACTGCGCCGCATACGACAGGTGGGGTCCCTCGTCGAGGGTCGGCGCCGGAACCGGGACGGGGTCGTTGGGTCCGATTGCCGGAATCGCGTCGATCAGGTCGAGGTAGACGGGCGCCACCTCGCCGGGCAGTTGCGCCGCGAGCTGTCCGAGGTCGATGCGGCGCACCTCGGACACGGCGTCGGCGCTGTCGTTGGTGTCGGTCAGCTCGCCACGCTGGCGCTCCTGCGGCATCCGGATGCGGGCGAGCAGTTCGATCTCGCCGGTCGGCGCCGCGGGGACGTCGAAGCCGAGCGGCACGAAGCCGCGGTTGACGATCACCGTGCTGTTGCCGGCGTCGGTGACGAGCGCGGTGAGCACGTTGTCGCCCGCGAGGCCGTCCTGCGAGCGGTTGAACCACAGGATCTGCTCGGGCACGTACTGCCCGGCGACGATCACCTGGCGCCACTCGATCGACTCGGGATCGTCGCCGGCTTCGGCGAGCAACTGGTCGAGCGAGGCGGGCGGTTGATCGATCTGTGCGGCCACGAGGTCGTTGAAGGCGCGACGCTCGTCGAGGCGATCGAGCTGCCAGAACGCAAGCCAGATCATCAACGCGATCGATCCGAACACGAGCAGGTGGAATGCAATCCACTTCGGACGCAGCAGGAACGAGTAGCCAGACCCGGACATCTCGGGCACGACGGTAGCGGCCGTCGAGCACTACCGTGCCGCGCCATGCGTGCCGAAGATGTGACCTCCGACTGGCTCTCGACGGTGCTCGGCGGTGATGTCGGGCCGATCACCCAGCAGCGCATCGGCGACGGCCACATCGGCGTCAACGTGCGCGTCGCCATGCCCGACGCCGAGGCGGGGCTGCCGCGTTCGGTGGTGGTGAAGCTTCCCGCCACCGACGACACCAGCTTGACCACCGCGGCGATGCTGCGCCACTACGAACGCGAGACCCGCTTCTATCTCGACCTGGCGTCGACCGTCGACATGCGCGTGCCTGCGTGCTTGCACGGTGACTGGACCGCCGCGACGAACGCCTTCGTGCTGGTGCTCGAGGACATGGCGCCGGCGGCACAGGGTGATCAGCTCGCGGGGTGCACGCTCGACCAAGCCCGCGACGCCGTCCGTGAGCTGGCCAAGTTGCACGGCCCGAGGTGGGACGACCCGACGCTCCATGACGTCGACTGGATCGAACACGACCGCGGCGACGACGCCGACGCCGGCGCCGGGTTGGCGATGATGTGGCAGATGTTCTTCCCCGGGTTCGCGGGCACCTATCGGTCGCATCTGAGCCCGGAGGAGTTCGAGTTGGCCGAGCGGTTCGGGTCGGCGATCGGGGCGTGGCGTGGGGGACGTACCGGCCCCAAAGCGATCACCCACGGCGACTACCGCCTCGACAACATGCTCTTCGCCACGTCGGCGGGCGGCCCGCCGGTGACCGTGGTCGACTGGCAGACGCCGGCGCACGGCAGCCCGATCACCGACCTGTCGTACTTCATCGGCGCCGGTCTGCTCCCGGACGACCGACGTGCGCACGAGCGAGCGCTCGTCGCGGTGTACCTCGAAGCTCTCGACGCCTACGGCATCGCCCTCGACGAGACGTGGGTGTGGGAGCAGTACCGACGCGACGCGTTCGCCGGGCTCACCGTGGCGGCGATGGCATCGCAGATCGTCACGCTCAACGACCGCAGCGAGGCGATGTTCGGCGCCATGGCCCAGCGCCACCTCCGCCAAGCCCTCGATCTCGACGCCTTCAGCCTGATCTGACCCGGTGACGCCGGTGCCAGGCACCGCGTAACCTGCGCGGATGGCAACGCACCCCGCAGGTACCTGGCCGTCTCCGATCACCGCCCGTTCGCTGGTCGGTGGGTCGGTGGGGATCAGCGAGGTCGTGCCCGACGGCGACGACGTGTGGTGGGCCGAGTCCCGACCGGACAACGGCGGCCGTACGACGCTGGTGCGGTGGCGCAAGGGGACGACGTCGGACGTCACGGCCCCGGAGATGAACGTCCGCACGAGTGTGCACGAGTACGGGGGCGGGGCGTGGTGGGCGGCCGAGGGTGTGGCCTACTACGTCGACTTCGCCGACCAACGCCTGCGCCGGATCGAGCCGGGCGGCGAGCCGGTGCTGCTGACCCCCGAGCCCGACTCGCCACGGGCGTTGCGCTACGCCGACGGCCGGCCGACGCCGGACGGTGAGTGGTTCGTCTGCGTCCACGAGCGCCACGGCGAGGGCCAGCCCGTCAATGAGATCATCGCCGTCGCAACCGACGGCTCGATGCGCACCGAGGTGATTGCGACCGGTGCCGACTTCTACGCAGCGCCACGGGTGTCGCCCGACGGATGCTCGATCGTGTGGATCCAGTGGATGCACCCGAACATGCCGTGGGACTCGACCGAGCTGTGGATCGCCGACCTCGATGGAGCGTCGGCCAGCAACGCCCGCAAACTCGTCGGCAACGGCAACGAAGCCCTGCAGGAGCCGCTGTGGTGGCGCGACGGCACGCTCGTCGTCGTCACCGATCGCGACGAGTGGTGGAACCTCTACCGCGTCGACATCTCGACGGGTGAACTCACCCCGGCGGCCGTCGGGGAGTTCGAGGTCGTCGAGCCGCACTGGGTGTTCGGCGGTGCCCGACACGCCGAGGGCGCCCACGTCCGCGGCGATCGCCACGGTGACCGGCTCAGCGTCGACGACGGTGCGGAACTCGACCTGGCCTACACGGTGATCGGTTCGCTGCGGCGAGCGGCTGACGGGTACACCTTCGTCGGCAGCTCCTACACGGCGAGCAACGAGGTGGTGCGCGTCCGCGGAGGCGTGGTCGAGGTCCTGCGGGCGGGCCACGAACTCGGATTCGACACGGCGTTCCTGCCTGAGCCGGAAGTCGTCACGTTCCCCACGAGCGGAGGTGACGTGGCGCACGGTCTGTACTACGCACCGGCCAATCCCGACGCCGAGCTGCCCGACGGCGAGCGGCCGCCGCTGATGGTGTTCGTCCACGGCGGACCGACGGGGTCGGCCCAGCGTCGGCTCGTGCCCGGTCGCGGCCACCGGTTCTGGACCAGCCGTGGGGTGGCCGTCATTGACGTCGACTACCGGGGGAGCACGCGGTACGGGCGCACGTACCGGCGCAAGCTGCTGGGCAACTGGTGTGTGCTCGACGTCGACGATGCGGTCGCTGCTGCACGGTTCCTGGCCGACCGGGGCGACGTCGACGGCGACCGGCTCGTGATCGAGGGCGGGAGCTCGGGCGGAACGCTCGTGCTCCTGGCGATTGCCAACCACGACGTGTTCGCCGCCGGGACCAACCTGTACGGCGTCACCGACCTGTCGGCGGTGATCACCGACGACCACAAGTTCGAGTCGCGGTACACGTTCGGGCTGATCGGGCCGTGGCCCGCGGCCGCCGACGAGTACGCCCGACGGTCGCCGATCAACTTCCCCGAGCGTCTGTCGGCGCCACTGCTCGTGCTGCAGGGCAGCGACGACACCGTCGTGCCCCCGGCGCACTCCGAACGGATCGTCGAGGCGCTCCGCTCGAACGGGCTGCCGGTGGCGTATCAGTCCTTCGAGGGCGAGGGTCACGGCTTCCGGGCCGCCGACTCGATCGTACGCTGGTTCGAATCCGACCTGTACTTCTACGGTCGGGTACTCGGGTTCGAGCCGGCCGATGACGTACCGGCGTTCGAGATCGAGCACCTCTGACTGGTCGGCCACTACGGTCGAGGCCATGAAGGACCATCCCGACGACCACCTGGCCGAACGCTTCGAGGCGATGAGCGATCGGGACAAGATCGACTTCATGATCGAGACGAACGGATGGGCGCTCGAGGCGATCCAGCCCGACGCCGACAGCACCCCGCCGACACCGGGCTACGCCTACACGATCGGGCTCACCGCCGATGTGGGCTTCCCCGAGGTGGCGGTGTTCGGCCTGACCCCCTCGGCGTCGAAGGGGCTGCTCACGCTGGTGGCGGATGCATGTCGGGGCGGCACGGAGATTCCGATCGGTGTCGAGGTGGTCGGGCTGCTCGACAACGAGCTGCGCTGCCTGTTCGCACCGGTCGACCTCGGCCCGTGGGGGCCGTACTTCACCACCGCCACGGCCTGGTACGAGGGTCGACCGTTCGAGCTGGTGCAGCTGATGTACCCGGATCGCAACGGGTTCATGCCGTACGAGACCGGCTACGAGCAGCGCATGGCCCTCGCCCAACCCGTCATCGGCACCATCGCCTGACGCCGACCATCCCGCCGCGTCCCCCCGACTCGCGATGAGCCAAGGGTGGCGCCGGCGCCCCGTTGGCTCATCGCGACGGCGGGGCAGGGCGGCGCGATGAGCGAAGGGTGGCGCCGGCGCCCCGTTGGCTCATCGCGACGGCTGTGGGGAGGGAGGCGGAACTCCCGGCGGGGTGTTGGCCGGCGTTGCTACCATGCGCCGGACGGGAACGGCGGCGATCGCGTCGGCCCGCTTCGATCCGATGACCACACCTCCGCCCCTCCCGGTGACCGGCGCCTGGTTGCCCGGCGACGAGCCGGGGCATCGCCAGTTCTTCACGTTTGCCCGCGACCGCCGGTTCGCACTCGACTGCGGTGTCGCACTCTCGGATGTGGTGGTGGCCTACGAGACCTGGGGACGGCTCGACGCCGACGGTTCGAATGCCATCCTGCTGTGTCACGCCTGGACCGGCGACAGCCACGCCGCCGGGCCCGCCGGGCGAGGCCATCCCACGCCAGGCTGGTGGGACGACACCGTCGGGCCGGGCAAGCCGATCGACACCGAGAAGTACTTCGTCGTGTGCGCCAACGTGCTCGGCGGATGCCAGGGCTCGACCGGTCCTGCGTCACCGCATCCGCACGACGGCAACCCGTACGGCTCGCGGTTCCCGGTGGTCACCATCCGTGACATGGTGCGTGCCCAGGCGCAGCTCGGCCTGCACCTCGGCGTCGATCGATGGATGTCGGTGATCGGCGGGTCGATGGGCGGCATGCAGGCGCTCGAATGGGCAGTGATGTACCCGCGCCGGGTGGGCTCGCTGATCGCGGTCGCCACCTGCATGCAGGCCACGGCCCAGCAGATCGCCTGGGGCGCAATCGGGCGGCGAGCGATCCGCCTCGACCCGAAGTGGCGCGGCGGCGACTACTACGACGCCGAGCCCGGTGACGGCCCCGCCGAGGGCCTCGAGATCGCCCGCATGGTCGCGCAGGTGACGTTCCGCAGCGACAACGTGTTCACCGACCGCTTCGGCCGGGAACTCGCCGACAAAGCCACCGTCGGCGACACGCTCGGCATGTGGCAGCGCTTCGAGGTCGAGCGCTACCTCGAGTATCACGGCGTGAAGCTGGCGCGACGCTTCGACACCAACAGCTATCTCTCGATCGGCAAGGCGATGGACCTGCACGACGTCGCTCGTGGCCGTGGGTCGCTCGAGCGGGCGATGCTGCGCGTGGCAGCGCCCACCATGGCCGTCGGCATCTGGAGCGACATGCTCTACCCCGCCTATCAGCAGCAGCAGATCCACGACGCCATCGCGGCCAACGGCGTGCCGAGCGAGTACGTCGAGATCGACTCGCCGCACGGCCACGACGCGTTCCTGATCAACAGCGATCAACTCGCCGAGCCACTCGAACGGTTCCTCGGCAACGCCGCCAAGTCGACCTCGTCGACCGGCTGACCCGTCCCGGACGATCGACCGTGCGGAGCGACTGACCGTGCCCGAGGGGCTCGAAGCCGAGATCTGGCGGCGTGCGAGCGAACCGCTGATCGGCCGGACGATCGTCGACGCCGTCGTCGACGACCGATCCGTACCGGAGGGATTCGCTGTCGCAGTCGAACATGCGACGTTCACCGGCGTACGCCGGCGCGGCAAGGTGGTGCTGCTCGACACCGACGGCCCGACGATCGGGCTGCACTTCGGCATGACGGGGCGGCTGGTGATCGACGACGACGCGTCGATCGAACGCCTCGCGTACGCGTCGGGACGTGACGATCCCGCATGGGACCGACTCGCCCTGTTCGCCACGCCTGGCGGCCTGGCAGCTCCACCGGCGCTGCGTTTCAACGACCCCCGACGGCTGGGGCACATCTCGCTGGATCCGGACGTCGACCATCTGGGAGTGGACTTCAGCGAGGTCACTTCGCGGCGGCTGGCACGGGCGCTCGACGGGCGGCGCGGGGTCCTCAAGTCGACGCTGCTGGATCAGCACGTGGTCGCTGGCCTCGGCAACCTGTGCGTCGACGAGGTGCTGTGGTGGGCCGCGCTCGATCCTCGGCGCAGCGTCGACTCCTTGACGGCATCGGAGCTGGAACGGCTCGCATCGATGATCCGTCGTCGACTTCCGATCATGCTCGCCCGGGGTGGGAGCACCACCGGGGTGCTGAGTCCCGCGGTGCGTGCGTCGTGCCCGCCGTGCGAACGTGACGGTGCGCCACTCGAACGGCTCTCGATCGGCGGCCGCACCACCGTGTGGTGTCCTCGGCACCAACGGTGATCCGTGCCGATTCGCCGTTGAGCTGGCACAATCGGGGGCCCGTGTCCGCTCTCCCTCCTCGTCTCGGCTCCGCACCATCGTCGGCCGTCGCCCTCATCGGTGCGGGCGACCCCGGGTCGAGCCGCCTCGTCTACGCAATGGTGATCGGTCTGGTCGTGGTCGGCGTGATGCTGATCGTGCTGGGAATCTGGATCATCCGCCAGACCCGCGCCGACCTCGAGGTGCTCGCGCCGCTCGAACGGATGGGCGACAGCGACTGGAAGAAGCGGGATCGGTCGACGCAGCGTCGCATGCTCGACGAGTTGCGCCCCGAGGGGGCCAGTCCGCTGACACCGGCCACACAACCGCCGTCGCTCGACGACGAGTTCGAACAGGCCGACCATCCCGTCACATCGTTCAGTGACCTCGGACCCGGCATCGTGTCCGAGCAGCGCGATCCGACACCGGTCGGACGAACGGACGACCTCCTGGCCGACCTCGTCGATGCACCGGCTGGTCAGCGAGCCGATGCCGAACAGCCCGAAGCGGTCGAAGCGGTCGATGACGTGGACACCGCCGACGAGGTCGATCTCGACACCGCCGACGAGGGTCGTCGAGGTCGACGAGGCTGGTGAGGTCGATGACGTGGGCGCTGCAGGGGTCGAACCTGCGGGGGCCGAACTGGCCGCCGACACGGTCATTGAACCGATCCCCGAGCCCGACGTGGAGTCGGTTTCAGAACCCCGCCACTGACCCGGCCAGTGACCCGGCGACCGACCACGTCAGCCGACGTTGCGCTCGGGGCCTTCCCAAGAAGGTGCACGCGTTCGAGCACCTTCATCGCACCTGACAACGCCAGCGGGTCGGGTTGGAACGTCAACGCCGTGGGCAGCTTGAACCCGCAATGAGCTCGCGAGCGTGGTCGATGACCTCGACGCCGGACGCGCCCGCTCCGTCACCCAGCACGACGATGGCGTGCACGGTGTGCTGCCGGCTGCCGGACGCCGCCAAGAGACGCCGACCCGGGTCGACTACGGCGCGAGCACCACGCCTGAGGCGCAGATGGCGTAGACGGTGACGCTGCCCGATGCGCCGTTCTTGGTGCCGGTCACTGCGCCGGTCCAGCCCGAGAGGTCCGAGTTGGGAATGGTTCTCCTGATGTCGAGCCCATCGTTGTCGGAGATCGAGATGCCGCCACCGGTGACCTTCTTGCCAGCCGGACAGGCGGCGGTGAATCCCGTGCTGTCTCCAGTGTTGAGGTTCACGTTCTGGGTCTGGAGCACCCGCTCGAGGTTGGTGACGACGTTGCCGCTGAAGTAGCCGACCACGTCGATCAGCACTTCGGTGGTCGGGCCTGCTTGTCCGAACGCGTCGTAGGTGATGTCGATCTTTCCCGCATTCTCACCCGCGGTGGGCAATCCGACCTGCACAGCGTTCGGGACGATGTCGCCGGCGGTGAAGTTCAACGACGACGTCGATGGCGCCCCGGTGGCGTCACCCGGACGCACCGACAAGAACCCGTCCGCGGTGGGAGCGACGACCGTCACGTTCAACAGCACCCCCGTCGCACCCTGCGGCACCCCCGTGGTACCAGCGACCTGCAGCTTCTGCGACTGAGCAGACACGAACGGACCCTCCAGCCCGACGTCGGTTCTGGTGTCCAGAATGCGGACCGGATCGATCGTCACCACCGACGAAGGCGGGCTCGACGCCGCATTGGCCACGAACAAGCCGCCGCCACCCAGGCTCACCGCAACCGCAGCACCGATGGCCGCCCACCTTGATCGCCACAATGGCCGCCGTTCATCCGTTCGGTTCGTCCCCGCAATCATGGTGTGTCCCCCTCAGGTCCATCGGGCGCCCCCGTTGACACCCGGCTCTCCACCCTGGCACACCATCTCATCTCGAAGCCAACAGAGCCCCCGTGAACCGCACGGCGGTGCGACGTTCGTGCCCCGGACCTGGTCGTGGCCGATTCGTGTGTGCGGTGAGCTGGCTCGGCCCGGTCCGGTTGTCGGAATCTTGTTCAGTGGGGTGTACGATGCGGGTCGCCAAGGCCATGACGGTCCACCCCGTCACGGCACATTGCGGACGTGGCTCAGTTGGTAGAGCGCAACCTTGCCAAGGTTGAGGTCGCCGGTTCGATCCCGGTCGTCCGCTCCAGAAACCCTCGCTTCGGCGGGGGTTTCTTCGCGTCAGCAGCCATGTCGACCGCGCGGGCCGGCGCTGCGGGCGCGATGGTGACGGCGGTGACCTCCGGCTGATCGGGAGAGCGGGTGGTTCCGTAGCATCCGGAGATGGCTGGCCCTCGTCCCGAACCGTCCTCGCAAGCGTGGCTCGACGCCGTCGTCGAGGATGTCATCGATCCGGATGCGCCGATCATCGACCCACATCACCATCTCTGGCCGGCGGGCGGGTCGATGCCCTACGGGCTCGCCGATCTCGAGGCCGACCTGAGCAGTGGGCACCACATCGTCGACACGGTGTTCGTCGAGTGCGGGGCCGCCTACGACCGCACTGCACACGACGCGTTCGCGCCGGTCGGTGAGACGACCTACGTGACGGCGCAGGCTGAACGATGCGGCCGTCACGTGATGGGAGGCATCGTCGCCCACGCCGACCTGCGCGATGCGTCGCACCTCGATGCGGTCCTCGATGCGCACGAGGCGGCCGCCAACGGACGCTTCCGCGGCATCCGTCACGCCGGGTCGCACGCACTGCACCCCGATGTCCTCGCGATCCCCGGTCGTGCGCCCGCCGGGCTGTACTCCGATCCGGCGTTCCGTGTCGGCGTGGCTCGGCTGGGCGAGCGTGGTCTCACCTACGACACGTGGCATTACCACTACCAGAACCGTGAGTTCCTCGACCTCGCCCGAAGCGTGCCGTCGACCACGATGGTGCTCGATCACTTCGGCACGCCGCTCGGCGTCGGACCCTACGAGTCCCAGCGCGAACACATCTTCGAACAGTGGAAGGCCGACATCGCCGACATTGCCGCATGCGACAACGTCGTGGCCAAGATCGGTGGCCTCGCCATGCCCGACAACGGCTTCGGCTGGCACAGCGCCGAGCGTCCGCCCACGTCCGACGAGTTCATCGAGGCACAGGGTCGCTACTACCTCCACACCATCGAGCAGTTCGGCCCCGAACGATGCATGTTCGAATCGAACTTCCCCGTCGATCGCTGGTCGCTGTCGTACCGAACGTTCTGGAACGCCGCCAAGAAGCTGATCGTCGACTTCAGCCCCGACGAACGAGACGCGATGCTGCGCGGCACCGCTGCCCGCATCTACCGCCTCGGCTGACCGTCGGGCGATGAGTTTCCGCGCGGACGGGCCGCACGGAGACTCATCACTTCTCGATGTCGGGGGGCTCGGCCTCGGCCGTCATCGCGGCCATCACCTCGGCGAGCATCTGCGAGCGCGGCGGCATCCCGGGGAACTCCTCCGGCGGGGACGGGTTGACGCCGTCGCCGATCGAGTGGAACCGCTCCATCGCGATGTCGACCCAGTCCGGATGGGGGAACACCCAGAACCGGTCGTCGCGGATCGCGCCGACGACCAGGTCGGCGACGGCGGCGGGCGGCATGCCTTCGTCGATGGCGCGTCGGAGGTAGTTCAGCGACACCTCCTGGGCGGCGGTGCGTTCCGGCGCGGCCCCGAGTTCTGCGGGCCAGTTGCGGTCCGACTCGGCGATGCCGGTGCGCACCCATCCCGGACAGAGGCAGCTGACGCCGATCGGCATCTGTGCGGACTGAATCGTCGAGTACAGGCTCTCGGTGAGGGCGACGACAGCGTGTTTGCTCGCGTCGTACGGTGCCGCGAAGCCCGGGTAGAGCCCCGCCATCGAGGCGGTGTTGACGATGTGGCCACCGCCCGACATCACCAGGTGCGGCAGGAAGGCTCGCACACCGTGGACCACGCCCCACAGATTGACGCCGATCACCCACTCCCACGTCTCGATCGCACCGAGCCAGGGATCGCCGGCACCGCCGACACCCGCGTTGTTGCACACCACGTGCACGGCCCCGAACCGCTCCATCGTGGCCGCCGCCAACGCCTCGACCTGCTCGGCTTTGCTCACATCCGTGACCACCGTCAGCGTGTCGACGCCGCGCGCTCCCACCTCGGCGGCGGCAGCATCGAGGGCCTGCTGGTCGATGTCGGCGAGCACGACCGAGCAGCCTGCGGCGCCGAACGCATTCGCGAGCGCCAGCCCGATCCCGCTCGCTGCGCCCGTGACGACTGCCACCTTTCCTGGTCCGAGTTCCATCGTTCCCCCGTGTGTCGGTCTTCTCTGCGAACGTCGGTGACCGTAGTTGGCTGCGACGCTGGGCGGACGACCGAACGAGTGCCGACAACATGGCGTAGGCTGCGGCGCACCCATGGGAAAGGACCGCCGATGACCGAGAACTCCGTATTGACCCACCGCAACGTCGGGGTTCTGGCGGTCGAGGCGGTCGACGCGCCCGAGGTCGTCACCTCGGCGTGGATCGACGAACAGCTCGCCCAGACCTACGAACGCACCGGCTTGAAGCCCGGAACGTTGGCTGATCTGGCGGGGATCGAGGAACGTCGTTGGTGGCCCGAAGGCGTCACGTTCGACCAGGCAGCAGCGATGGCCGGTCAGGCAGCGCTCGACGCGTCGGGGATCGACCCTCATCGGGTCGGGATGCTGATCTCGACGTCGGTGTGCAAGCACCACCTCGAGCCGTCGGTCGCCTGCGCCGTCCACCATCAGCTCCAGCTCGGCCCGAGCTGTCTCAACTTCGATGTCGGGAACGCCTGCCTCGGCTTCATCAACGGCATGCAGATCGCCGCGGCCGCCATCGATGCCGGCTCGATCGACTACGCCCTCATCGTCGACGGTGAAGGCAGCCGCTACACGCAACAGACCACCATCGAGCGACTCCAACAGCCCACCACCGAAGCGGCCGACGTGTTCGCCGAGTTCGCGTCGCTCACGCTGGGCTCCGGCGCCGCTGCCGCCGTCCTGTGTCGGCTCGACGAGCATCCCGAGGCCCACCGACTCGTCGGCGGGGTCGCCCGCTCGGGCACGCAGCACCACGAGTTGTGCGTCGGTGACCTCGATCGGATGACCACCGACACCCACGGCCTGCTCGTCGCCGGGCTCGACCTCGCCGAAGCGGCCTGGAAGCACTCGGGCCACGACTTCGACTGGGAAGTCGGCATGGACTGGTACATCGTCCACCAGGTCAGCCAGGTGCACACCCGGCTGATCACCGAGCGCCTCGGGATCGACCCCGACAAGGCGCCGCTCACGTTCCCGAAGTACGGCAACGTCGGCCCGGCGGCGATCCCGCTGACGCTGGCCAAGTCGGCCGACAAGATCACGACGGGCGACCGCGTGCTGTGCATGGGCATCGGGTCGGGGCTCAACACGAGCTTCACCGAAATCGTCTGGTGACCGCACCCACCCCCTCGAACGGTGACCGAACCGTCACCGGCGCGACACCGGCCGTCCCCGACGCCGCCACCTGGCGCCGCTGGGGCCTCGATCCGGCATGGTCCCGGCTGATCGACGTGGCGAGCCACGAGGGCGGTTCGCATCGGTGGCATGTGCTCGACACGGGCGCGCCGGACCATGATCCGCAGGCACCCACCGTCGTGTGCGTCCACGGCAACCCGACCTGGGGATATGCGTGGGCGAGCTTCCTACGCCGGTTGGGTCACCGGTACCGCGTGATCGCCGTCGACCAGCTCGGGATGGGCTACAGCGAACGCACGTCCTCGCGCCGCTACACCGACCGCGTCCTCGACCTCGACGACGTCATCGTGGCGCTCGGCGTCGGCCGCAACTCGCCGCTGGTGCTGGCCGCCCACGACTGGGGCGGCGCAGTTGCGATGGGATGGGCGGTGCAGGACCCGAAGCAGGTCGCCGGCCTCATCCTGTGCAACACCGGGATCGCCGTGCCGGAGGGGCGTTCGGCACCGGGCGTCATCCGCCTCGCTGCGTCGCCGTGGCTGCTCGACGTGGTGTGCCGTGGCACCTCGACGTTCGTCGAGGGCACGGTGCGGCTGTCCGGGCGGCGCATCTCGAAGATCGACCGCGAGGCGTTCCGGGCCCCGTACCGCACCGCGCCGGCTCGGGCCGCCATTGCCGACTTCGTCGGCGACATCCCGCTGCACGCCGGGCACCCGTCCGAAGCGGCGATCGCGGAGGTGGCCGCTCGGCTCGGCTCGATCACGGCGCCCGTGCTGCTGGCGTGGGGCGACCGCGACCCGGTCTTCAACGACGACTTCGCCGCTGACCTCGCCGGCCGATTCCCGAACGCCACGGTCCATCACTTCGCCGCCGCCAATCACCTGGTGATGGCCGAAGCCGACGTTGCGTCGGTCGCCGAAACCTGGCTGAGCGATCTCGTCGACGGCCGGCTCGGGGCGCCTGACCACACCACAGCATCCGGCTCGACGCCGTCCGCCGGCGTGACGCCGTCCTCCGACGTGCCCCGACCGCTGTGGGCTGCGCTCGACGATCGTCGCGACGACCGCGGTGAAGCCTTCGTCGACCTGGCGACCGGCGACTCGGTCAGCTTTGCCGACCTGGCCCGACGAGTCGACGCAGTTGCTTGCGAACTGAGCCGCCACGGCCTGCAGCCGGGTGACCACGTTGCGATGCTCACCCCGCCCGGCGTGGATCTGGTCGCCGCGGTCTACGGGGTCTGGCGCGCCGGCGGGGTCACCGTGATCGCCGATCGTGGACTGGGTCTGCGGGGGCTCGGACGAGCCGTTCGGTCGGCGCAACCGAAGTTCGTGATCGGGCCGCGGCAGGCCCGCGTGGCCGCCACGGTGCTGCGCTGGGCGCCACGTGCCGCGCGCCTCGACATCGCCGAGTTGGTGGGCGCGTCGATCGGCGCGGTTCCCGAGGCGCCCGACGGGGGCGATCCGGCGGCGGTGCTGTTCACCTCGGGAGCAACCGGCCCGGCAAAGGGTGTGCGCTACACGCACGGTCAGCTCGCCGCGCAGCGTGACGCGCTCGCTGCGACGTACGCGATCTCCCTCGACGATCGGCTCGTGGCGGCCTTCGCGCCGTTCGCGCTGTACGGCCCCGCGCTCGGGATCCCGACCGCGCTCCCCGATGTCGACGTCACCAAGCCCGGCGAGTTGACCGTCGATGCCCTCGACGCAGCCTGTACCCGCATCGGGGCGACCCTGGCGTTCGCCTCGCCGGCAGCGCTGGCGAACGTCGCCGCCACGACGCACGCGGATGCTCGACATCCGGGCCTCGAGCAGCTTCGGGTGGTCTTCTCGGCGGGAGCGCCGGTACCGAGCGAGACGTTGCGGGCCATCGGTGCACTTGCACCCGACGCTTCGCTGCACACGCCGTACGGCATGACCGAGGTGCTGCCCGTTGCGGACATCGAACTGACCGACATCGAGCAGGCCGAGCTCGACGATCCCGGCGGCGGGGTGTGCGTCGGACGGCCCGTCGAGGGCGCCGAGGTGCGAATTGCGCCGCTCGGCTTCGACGCCGAGGAACTTCCGGGCGAGCTCGACGTCGGGTCGACCGGTGAGATCCTGGTGCGAGCTCCCTGGGTGTCCGCCGGCTACCTCGGGTTGTGGGCCACTCGAGCGCGCTGCCCGCCCCGGCGAACTCGGCGATTGGCACCGTTCCGGAGACGTCGGCCACGTCGATTCGCTCGGGCGGTTGTGGGTCGAGGGCCGGGCCGTGCATGTGATCCACGGTCCCGATGGTCCGATCACGTCGGTGCCCGTCGAGCGGCTGGTCGAGCGGACGCTCGGTCTGCGACGTGTGGCCGCAGTCGGCGTCGGTCCGGCGGGAAGCCAGCAGTTGGTCGTGGTGATCGAGGATTCGACCGTGGACGAGGGCCCTGCCGACATCGACGTGGCGACCGCCGTGCGCCAGGCGGTCGGCGAACCCGTGGCGTCGGTGCTGACGGTGTCGAAGCTGCCCGTCGACATCCGACACAACGCAAAGATCGATCGGGTAGCGGTGGCGTCGTGGGCATCCGACATCCTGGCGGGCCGCCGTGCCCGGAGCCTCACGCGGCGCCGGTGAGCAGTGGCGATGTGATGTGTGGTGATGTGATGGATGCGCTCGGAGACCCGATGGTGCCCGCATGAGGGTGTTGGTGACCGGCGGTTCGAGCCTGATCGGCGCCGGCGTTGCCACGGCGCTGGTCGCTCGTGGCGACGAGGTGGTCGTGCAGCAGCGTGGTCGCTCCGACACGCTCTCGCAGCTCGATGTCCGTCAGGAACTGGGCGACATCCGCGACCTCGATGTGGTCCTGGCCGCGTCCAGCGGCTGCGACGCGGTCGTGCACCTGGCGGCCAAGGTCGGCGTCGTCGGAGCCTGGGACGACTACCGCTCGATCAACGTCGACGGCACACGCAACGTGCTCGCTGCCGCCCGACAGCTCGGCGTCGGGCGGGTCGTTCACGTGTCGTCGCCATCGGTGGCCCACGGTGGCGAACCGATCATCGGTGGCGGCGCCGACGAGCCCGTGCTCGGGCGTCGTCGTGCGTGGTACCCGGAGTCGAAGGCGATGGCCGAGATCGATGCGCTTGCCGCAGCAGACGACGAACTCGGCGTGGTGGCGATCCGGCCGCACCTGGTGTGGGGGCCTGGTGACACGCAACTCGTCGGACGGATCGTGGAGCGAGCGGCCGCTGGTCGTCTTGCGCTCGTCGGTGGGGGACGGGCGCTCGTCGACACCACCTACATCGACAACGCCGTCGACGCGTTGGTGGCGGCGCTCGACGCCGTCGAGCCGGCGGCGCCCTGTTCGGGCCGTGCGTATGTCGTGTCGAATGGCGAACCCCGCATGATCCGTGAGCTGGTCGAGGGGATCTGTCGTGCGGCCGACGTCCCCTTCGAGCCGCGAACGGTCTCGCTGCGAGTCGGACGCTCCCTCGGCGCCGTCGTCGAACGCGCCTGGCCGCTGCTGCGCCGGGACGACGAGCCGCCACTCACCCAGTTCCTCGCCGAACAACTCGGCACCGCACACTGGTTCGATCCCCGTCCGGCCCGCGACGACCTGGGATGGGCGCCGGTCGTGTCGATCGACGAGGGTCTGGCCCGGCTCGCCGCCTGGTACGGCGCTGATCAGGACCTCACTGCACCGTGAGAGCGAGTGGCCGCTATCCTCGGCCCCTCAACTGGCGACGTGGCCGAGTGGTTTAGGCAACGGCCTGCAAAGCCGTGTACATGAGTTCGATTCTCATCGTCGCCTCCAACCCCTGAGCGGGTACACCCCGCTCAGGGGTTCTTTTCGTTGCAGCCAGGGTTCGCCGCCGTCGCCCGCTGAAACCCGTGATGTCCCCCGCTACACGGCCTCCCACCCCCACGACGCCCCCATTTTCGACGGGCACGGGGGTCGCTGTGAGCCAGAGGGAGAAGCGGGGGGCGCGCTGCCGCGCTCGATTCACTGATCCGACAGGCGCCGAACACGCCCGCACGTTCCGCCGAAAGGCCGACGCTCGACGATTGCTGCGGGAGTTCGATGCCGAGATGCTGCGGGGCTCGTGGGTCGATCCACGTGGCGCCGACGTCGCGGTCGCCGATTGGGCCCAGGAGTTCTTGTCGCTGCGCCGCCGCCTCGCCGAGCGAACGCAGGAGACGTTTCGAACGAAACGAGACGTGAGACGAAGCGCTGCCGTGTCGACGCTCAGCGTCGCCAAGGGCCACGAGACACGGATCCCGCTGTCTCACTTGACGACGGGCCTCAGTACACGATGTCCAACGCGAACCGCAGAGCGACGTCGAGTGCCGCCCGCGTGACCTCATCGAGGCGACCGACTGGTTCATCATCAAGATCTTCGATCGGCACCGTGATGACGTTGTCGCAACTGACAACGCAGCGCTCGGGCAGTCCTTGCTCGGGACCGACCTCGACCTCGGTGCGGATACCACGAATTGTCCGTGTGATCGGTGCGCACGTGACCGAGCTCAGCACTCCGATGGCGGCATCACGGCTGAGAATGCAGACGGGGCGGCGTCCAGCGGGCGGGCCGAGATCGGCCCAAATGATGTCGTTTCGAGCTACCACGCCGGCGCGGTCCGCGCCGCGAGACGGCGGGCCGACTGCACGAGTGCAGGGTCGGGTGGCTGACGCTGGTACCCCGCGACGAGCTCTCGGTCTGCTGTGAGGAGTTCTTCGGCGGTGATCACTGCGGCGGCGCCCCTGCGAAGCAGTTCGGACCGGTTCGTTCCGAGCTGCTCCGCAAGCTCATCGAGCCGTGCGACCAGGTCGTCGTCGAGTTGGACAAGAACTTCTCGTCGGGCCATGACCATATGCTATCCCCAATGGTCAGGACCGCCCGGTCATCGCGTTCGCAACAGACCCGGCCACACCCACAGATCCGGCGAACTGCGGCGGCCAACTCAGCCAGGGCGGTGCCCCGTAGTGTCGCCCGATCGGGCTCGCGGCCCGTTGCCGAAGTGCCGGTCAGGGAACCCCCGAACGTTGCCGGTCACGGGAACCTGGTTGCGATGAGCGAGACCGCCCACGGCCGTAGGTGGGTTCGCTCATCGGTGGGTCGCGTGGAGGTTCGAGGCCTCCCGCTTCGACGACCGAAGAGCCAGCCGGCTGCCGGTGTGTCCTCAGCGTCGATCAGCGACTCGGCGATCGTCGCCGGCGGGCGACGACGATGACAGCGGCGACCGCAAGGAGCGCGGCACTGCCGACCAGCACGGCCACGAGCAGGCCGTCGCCATCGCCGTCGTCGGTGGTGGTATCAGCCTCGGGTGCGACGCTGTTGTCGACGTTCGTCGTGACGACGGGATCGGTCGACGGCGTCGTCGGTGCCGGAGCGCGTTCGGTGAGTACCGCAGCCATCGCATCGAACGCCGGCTTGGGTTCGTCGTTCGCGTCGAACCAGAGCGCACCATCGAACGCTCCGCCGGTCTCGGCGGGAATCGGCGAGAAGCGATCGCTGATGCCCCACGTGACGAACGTGTCGCAGTTCGCTGCGTCGATACACGACGTCAGTGCGTCGGCATACTCCTGGGCCTGGAATTCGAGGGTCTCCGGGTTGGTGATCTCGGTGACGGGCAGCGGGACATCGAACTCGGTGACCGCCCAACGTAGGCCGAGGTCGCCGACCCAGGCGGTGAACTCGGCGAAGTCAGCCGGGTCAGGGGAGAAGAGATGCGATTGGAAGCCGACGGCGTCGATCGGTACGCCACCGGCGACGAGCGCAGTGACCTGGTCGCGCACCCCGACGCACTTGGCGACGGCGTCGCAGGTCGTGCGCTCGGCATTCGCGCCGGGAACGATCGCCACGCCCGAGCTCACCGCGTCCTGCGTCACGGCGACGTCGTCGTAGAAGTCGTCGTAGAACAACACCGCTTCGGGGTCGGCCGCTCGGGCCGCCTCGAACGCGATGCGCAGGTAGTCGTCGCCGATCACCTGTTGCCAGATGGTCGGTCGAGGCGTTCCATCGGGGAGGAACGCCTCGCCGACGACGTCCCACTGCGTGACCACGCCCGGGTTTCGGTCGCGGTAGTGGCCGACGACGGCGGTCACGTGGTCTCGCAGGACCTGGCCGAGGCTCTCTGCGGTCCAACTGCCTGCGCTCACCCACTCCGGAACGGCACCGCCGATCAACTCGTGGCCACGCACCGTCATGTCGTTGTCGACGGCGAAGTCGACGATCGCATCGGCACGGCTGAAGTCGAAGACCCCTGGTTCGGGTTGCACGACTGCCATCGACAGGTCGCCGCGGGTGGACACGAGGTTCACGTGGTCGACGAGCAACTCTCGGTAGGCGTCGTCGGCGAGGGCTTGGCCGTCGACAGCGGCGCCGAGAGAGATCGAGGCGGCGTCCGCGAGCGGACGAAGCTCGATCGACTGGGCGTGTCCGGTCGTCGACGATCCGAACGTGGTCAGCAACGCTGCGAGCGCGACGATCAGCGTCGGCACGCTCGAGCGGTGTCGGAGATGTCGTGGAAGCACCATGGAACGACACGACGGTAGTTCGTCGGGTCCGGCCTGGCTCGCCAACCAGTTCCCGTTCGCACCGTGCCATCCGGCACGCGCCAGCAGCTAGCCTCTCGTCAGGATCAACCGCAGCGTATGGCAACGAGCACCTCATCGACGACCGTCGTCGTTCCCGGCACCCACGTGATGACCGCCCTCGTCGGCCCGCGTGATCAGAACCTCCGCCAGATCGAGCAGCGCTTCCCCTCGGCGCGTATCAGCGTCCGCGGCAACGAAGTGCGGATCTCCTCCGACGAGCCGGCCGATGTCATCGTCGTGTCGAACCTGTTCGAGGAACTGTCGACGTTGCTGCAGGCCGGACAGGCGCTCGACGACGTCACGCTCGATCGGGTGATGACGATGGTCGGCGCCAGCGAGCGTCCGAGCGAGATCCTCGGTCACCAGGTCCTGCGAGGGGCCAAAGGCCGTCAGGTCAAACCCAAGACGGCCGGCCAGAAGCGCTACATCGACACGATCGCCGAGAACGTCATCACGTTCGGACTCGGCCCTGCCGGCACCGGCAAGTCGTGGCTGGCCGTCGCGATGGCCGTGCGGGCGCTGCAGGCCAAAGAGGTCCAGCGGATCATCCTCACCCGTCCGGCCGTCGAAGCCGGCGAACGGCTCGGGTTCCTGCCGGGCGACCTCATGGCGAAGATCGACCCGTACCTGCGCCCGCTCTACGACGCCCTCTACGACATGCTCGACGCCGACGCCGTGCAACGCCTCCTCGAGCGTCAGGTGGTCGAGGTCGCCCCGCTTGCGTTCATGCGTGGCCGGACACTCAACAACAGTTTCATCATCCTCGACGAGGCGCAGAACGCCACGCCCGAGCAGATGAAGATGTTCCTCACGCGCATCGGCTTCGGATCGTGTGTCGTCGTCACCGGCGACACCACCCAGGTCGACGTGCCCACCGGCAAGAGCGGACTCGCCGGGTTGGAGAAGACCCTGACCGGCATCGAGGGTCTCGCGTTCGTACGACTCTCCGGCTCCGACGTCGTCCGCCATCGCATCGTTGCCGACATCGTCGCTGCGTACGAACAGCAGGACGCCCGCCCCGCCGAGGGGACGTGACGGAGCCGACGCCGACCGTGGTGGTCGCCGACGAGCGCAGCCCCGACGACTCTCCCGAGGTCGTGGTCGACGTCGAGCGGTGGCAACGACTTGCACTCGATGTCCTCGTCGACAGCGCGGCAACGGGTGAGCTGACGTTGACGTTCATCGATCGTCGTGACATCGCCGACCTCAACTCGGAGCACATGGGCACAGCGGGGCCGACCGACGTGCTGTCGTTTCCGATGGACGACGAGCCGGTCGCCGGCGTGCCGACGCTGCTCGGCGACGTCGTGCTCAGCCCGTCTGTTGCCGCGGCCCAGTTCGCCGAGCACGCCGGCACGATCGACGACGAACTGGCACTGCTGGTGGTCCACGGGATCCTGCACGTGCTCGGCCACGACCACGCCGAACCCGCCGAGGCCGAGGTGATGCGGTCACGCGAGCTCGAGCTGCTCGAACGATTCCATTGGTGCAGTGCTGCCCCGGCAGGGTTTCGCCAGACCCATGGCTGACGCTCCGGGTAGGTTGCCAGCGTGACCTGGCCGACCGGCCCGCCCCCCATGCCCGTCGCAGGGTGGTACGAGGACCCCGAACAGGAGGTGACCTGGCGATACTGGGACGGCGCTGCCTGGACCCACCATCGCTCGCCGATGTGGGTGCCACCGGTCCGCGATCCGAGATCGCTGTCGGTCTGGTTCGAGCGCGGGTTGGCCGCGGTCAAGGTCGTCGTGCGTCGCGTCGGTCTGTTGTTGGCGGCGACGTGGCTGCTCGTCGGCGCCGCAGGGTGCGTGTTGTTCGCGGCGTCGTTCAACAGCGGTCGTGGACGTGAACTCCGCCGTCTGCTCGACTTCGATTCGATCTTCGGCGCGTTCGGCACCACGTCGACCACGACCCTCACGGACGCCGAAGCGGATCGTGCGTGGGAGTTGACGCAGGACCTCTTCTGGTCGGCGCTGCCGTGGATGATCCTGCTGGTGGTGGTGTCGGTGCTCCTCTCGGCCTGGTCGGTTGCGGTTGTCGCGCTGGCTGTTCGCTCCCATGCCGACGGTGCCGCCGACCCTGATCCGGCAGCACTGCGTCTCGACGGGGTGGTCGACATCGCTGGTGCCGCAGTGCGGCGGGCTCCCGCAGTGTTCGGCTCGGGCATCGTGGTGCTCGCCATCTTCGCCGGGGTCCTCGCGCTGGCATGGCTCCCGGTCGTTGCGCTCGCGGTGGTCGAGGCGGGTGGTGCAGCGATCGTGTTGACCGTGCTGTTCGTGGTGCTGCTGACGTTCGTGCTCATGGCGTGGCTGTGGGGTCGTCTGGCGCTGGCGCCGGTGATCGCTGGCGTTGGCGGACACGGCGTGGGCGTGCGCCGCAGCTGGGACCTGACCGACGGGCAGTTCTGGTTCGTGTTCGGACGGCTGCTGCTCACCGGCCTGATCGCCGGCGTGACCAGCACCGTGCTCAACTCGTTCACCGGACTGCTGCAGTTCGTCAGCTTCTCCATCTACGTCTCGGTGTGGTTGGTGATGCAAGCCGTCGGCGTCGCCGTGTCGGTGGTCGTCACCGTGTGCGGCCATCTCGCCGCCATCGACCAGGCCGAACGCTCCGAATCCGATGAGCGGCTGGCCCACACCGGTTCGTCGAGCGGACATCGACCGGCCTAGCTTCGGCGCCCATGGACATCTCACTCGACGGCAAGGTCGCGCTGGTCACCGGCGCCTCGAAGGGCATCGGCAAGGCGATCGCTGCATCGCTGGCGGCATCGGGCGCACAGGTGATGATCAACAGTCGCAAGGAAGATCAGCTGGAGGCGGCCCGGGCGGAGATGACCGGAGACGTCGAGATCTTCGCCGCCAACGCGGGCGATGCCGACGCCGGCGAGCGGGCCGTGAGCGCCACCATCGAACGGTTCGGTGGGCTCGACATCCTCGTCAACAATGCCGCCACCAACCCGTACTACGGCCGGACGCTCGACGTCGACAAGGGCCGCTACGACAAGACGTTCCAGGTGAACCTCGAAGCGCCGCTGCTGTGGTGCAGGGCGGCGTGGGAGCAGTCGTTCAAGGAGCAGCCCGGCACGATCATCAACATCGCCTCGGTCGGCGGGTTGCGCACCGATGGCGGAGGTCTCGGGATCTACAACCTCACCAAGGCCGCGCTCATCCACATGACGCGGCAACTCGCCTCCGAACTCGGCCCGACCCGTGTGGTCGGAATCGCACCCGGTCTCGTCGTCACCGACTTCGCCCAGGTCCTCGTCGACAATTTCGGCGAACAGCTCGCCGCTCGGATGCCGCTCAAGCGCCTCGGCGATCCGCAGGACATCGCCAACCTCGCCGCGTTCCTCGCCAGCGACCTCGCGAGCTGGATCACCGGCGAGACCTACGTCATCGACGGCGGCGCCGGCGTCGCTGCCGCTGGCTGACCCAGTCCCCGCCCACTCCCCGAAAAAGTCCGTTGATGTAGCGCTGAGCGCAACACGGGCGCACCATTTCGGTTCAGCGTGGTCCCGGTTGGGAAATGTTGCGCTGGTGTTGCGCTCAGCGCAACCGGAGCGCGATTTTTCGGGTGTGTTCGGTGGGGACTGGGGTCAGGGTTTGGTGCGGCGGAGTTTGCCGAGCGCGGTGCGGGGGAGCGACTCGGCGAGGGCCAGGCGTTTCGGCGCCATGAAGCTGGGGTGTCGTTGCTTGACGTGGGCGCGGATCGAGTCGAGTGTCGGCTGGCTGCCGGCGACAGGGACGACGATGGCCTCGACGACCTGGCCCCACTCCGGATCGTCGACGCCGCGCACGAGCACCTCGGCGATGGCCGGATGGTCAGCGAGTGCGGCCTCGACTGCTTCGGGCCACACGTTTTCGCCGCCGGTGATGATCAGGTCGCCGCGCCGGCCAGCGACGTGCAGCCGACCGTCGGGACGCCACGCACCGAGGTCGCCGGTGGCGAACCAGCCGTCGGCGTCGATCGGCGTGGTGCCGTCTCGGTAGCAGCGCAGCAGCATCGGTGCCCGGAGTCGGATCTCGCCGTCGGCGGTGATGTCGACCTCGACGTCGTCGAGCGGTACGCCGTCGTACACCACCCCGCTGCCGGTCTCGGTCATCCCGTACGTCGTGACGCAGTTGGCGGGACGATCGTCGGGTGGACGACTCCCCCCGAGCACGATCGTGCGGAACCGTGCCGGGTCGATGCGCGCGAGCGCCGTCGCGACGAGCGAGACCAACGTCGCTCCTGACGATTCGACAGCGGCCGGGTCGAAGCCGGGTAGCACCGTGAGGGCGGTCCCGGTGTGGAGCGCCCGCGTCACCACCGACAGTCCGCCGACGTGTGAGAGAGGAAGGCACGCGAGCCACTGGTCGTCGGCGAGGACGCCGAGGCGATCGCTCGTCGCCCGAGCCGACGCCGTCACGGCGTCGTGGGTCAGGACCACACCCTTCGGAGACCCGGTCGATCCGCTGGTGGCAACGACGAGCGCGTCACCCGGCTCGACTGCCTCGCCCACTCGCATCTCGGTGCGCAACGTGCGTTTGGCGGTGTCGGGCAGTCGCTGGTCGACGGGGAATGCTGCGTCGCCGGCGTCCCAGATGCGCTGCAACTCGTCGACGAACTCCGGGCCTCCCGGCAGATCGATCGCGACGAGTCGGTTCACGCGGTGATCGGGTCGATCGGCGTGATCGTGCCGATGAGCGACTCGATCTCGGCGGCGATGGTGAGGCACCGCAGGTCGGTGAACCGATCGCCCATCACCTGCACGCCGACGGGCAGCCCGTCGACCACGCCCGCCGGCGTGACCACCGCCGGTGTCCCGAGCAGGTTCGACGGCACGACCGGTCGGATGGTGTCGGTCATCATGGCAACGGCGGTGTCCGGGTCGAGGTCGGCGCCCGGAGCGAACGCTCGCAGCGCCCACGTCGGCGACAGCAGGACCGGGTACTCCTGGTGGAACGCCGACCACTGGCGCATCAGTCCGTATCGTTCGGCGTGCAGCAGGTGGGTGTCGGGAAGCCGGGTCGGTTCCGACGACGCGTCGAACATGTCGAGCAGGGCTATCGCGTCGGCCCCCAGCACCAACGGCAGCAGTTCCTTCTGGGCGCGGACGTCGTCGATCATCAGCATCCGCCACAGATCGGCAGTGCGCTCGTAGCCGGGCGGGGTCGCCTCGACCACGTCGTGGCCGGCATCGGCGAGCCGGTCGGCGACTGCGCGGATCGCGCCGGCAATGCCCGGATCGGTCGATCCGCCGGGCGGATCGGTCATCACGGCGATCCGCAGTCGCTCGCCGTCGGACGCGTCGGTCAGCGCGGCGCTGACGCTGCGCGGGTCGCGCCAGTGCCAGCCGGCGAGTACCTCGAGGCCTGCGCGAACGTCGGCGATGTGCCGAGCCATCGGGCCTTCGACGACCATGAGCTGCTCCGACAGGGTGAAGTCCTCCGTCGGGACCACCGACGCCATCGGGATCACCCCGACGGTCGGCTTGATCGAGGCGATGCCGCAGCAGTGCGCCGGGTTGCGCAGCGAGCCGCCGATGTCGTTGCCGAGTCCGATCGGGCTCATGCCCGACGCAATCGCTGCGCCCTCACCGCCGCTCGAGCCGCCGGCGGTGACGTTCGGGTTCCACGGGTTCCGTGTCGGTCCGTGGAGTTCGGAGTCCGTGTGGACCCGCAGCCCGAAGTCGGGGAGGTTCGTGCGGGCGAATGGAATCGCTCCAGCGGCGCGCATCCGCTCGACGGTCGGTGCGTCGATCGGCGACACCGCCTCGGCCAGGGCTCGGACCCCCTGGGTGGTCGGCGTTCCGGCGAGGTCGATGTTCTCCTTGACCGTGCACGGCACGCCGTGGAAGCGCCCGACGGCATCACCCGCAGCGGTCGCTGCGTCCGCGGCGTCGGCGGCCACTCTCGCCTCGTCCGCGAGCAGCCTCACGACGGCGTTGAGCGACCCGTTGCACTCGTCGACCCGTGCGAGATGCGCCTCGAGAACCTCCCGGCTCGAGACCTCCTTGGATCGGATCCGATCAGCGAGTTCGAGTGCGCCGAGTTGCCAGAGCTGCGTCATCGCCCCATCATGGCGCACACATGTCTCGTTGGATCACCGGAGCGCGGCCCCGGACCTTGCCCGCAGCGGTGGTGCCCGTCGCCGTCGGTGCAGCAGCGGCGGTCGGTGAATCGGCCGACATCGTCTGGTGGCGAGTCGCCGCCGCGCTGCTCGTGAGTCTGTCGTTGCAGGTCGGCGTGAACTACGCCAACGACTACAGCGACGGTGTTCGCGGCACCGACGACGTACGGGTCGGCCCGACCCGCTTGGTGGCGAGCGGACTCGCCAGTCCGTCAGCGGTGAAGCGGGCGGCCCTCGTGTCGTTCGCGGTCGCCGCCGTGGCCGGGCTGGCGATCGCACTGTCGACGTCGCTGATCTTGCTGCTCGTCGGCGCTGCGGCCATCGCCGCCGGCTGGTTCTACACCGGCGGCCCGAAACCGTACGGCTACCTCGGGCTCGGCGAGATCTTCGTCTTCGTGTTCTTCGGACTCGTCGCGACGGCCGGGACGACGTTCGCTGCGATCGAGTCGGTCACCGCCCTGTCGGTGGTGATGGGCTCGGCCGTTGGTGCACTGGCGTGTGCGCTGCTGGTGATCAACAACCTGCGCGACATCCCCACCGATCGTGAGGTGGGCAAGAAGACGCTGGCGGTGCGACTCGGCGACCAGCGGACGCGGTGGTTCTACGTGGCGTTGATCGGCGCGGCGTTCGTGCTGTCGGGCGCTGGTGCGGTGTGGCGGCTGCCCGTGCTGCTCGGTCTGGTGGCGGTGCCGCTGGCGATCCGTCCGGTCCGTTCCGTGCTCGGTGGTGCCACCGGCGCGGCACTGATCCCCGTGCTCGGCGAGACCGGCCGGCTCCAGCTCGCCTGGGGTCTCCTCGTCACCATCGGCCTCGCCCTCTGACCGGAAACTCGCGATGAGCGAGGGGTGCGCCGAGAGCACCGTTGGCTCACTGGCGGGCGGGCTGATGACGTCGCGATGAGCGAGAGGTGCCGCGGGCGCCCGCCTGGCTCATCGCGGTCGGTGTCAGGCGAGCCAGGTGGCGATGGCGGCGACGGTGGCGTCGGGTTGTTCGAGGTGGACGCTGTGTCCGGCGCCGCACACGACGACGAGTTCGCCTCGGGGGAGGGCATCGGCCAGGCGTCGACCGAGGTCGGTGAACTTGGCGTCGTGCTCGCCCGCGAGGACGAGCGTGGGGCATCGGATCTCGCCCAGGCGATCCCACAGCGGCGTCTGCGTGCCCGTGCCGGTCGAGCGCAGGCTGGTTGCGAGGCCAACCGCGGTGTTTCGCAAGCGATCGGCTCGCATCGCCGTGGCCTCGCTCAGGCCGGCGAACAGCGGGTTCATCAACCACTCGTCGATGAACGTCGCCACACCGACGGTCTCGATGTGATCGGCGAGACGCTCGTCCGCGACGCGGCGATCGGTCCGCTCGTCGGGGTCGTCGATGCCCGCGGTCGCACCGATCAGCACCAGACCTTCCACGTCGTCGGGGTGTGCGAGCGCTGCGTGGAGCGCCACGCGCCCACCCATCGAGTAGCCGACGTAGATGCCCCCACCGCCCTCCGACACCAGGCGATCGGCGCTGGCCCACAGATCGGCGTCCGCCGGCGGCGGGGCGTCGCCGTGTCCCGGCAGGTCGACAGCAACCGTCGCGGCCTCGGGCAATCGGGCCTCGAGCAACCGTTGGAAGGTGGCCCATGACCGCGCGGACTGCGTGAAGCCGTGGGCGAGGACGAAGCGGTGCATCAAGCCTGCTCGGCGACCGCCTGGTCGGCCATCTTCCGGAGGACCTGGGCGAACGTCTCGGGTTCCTGCGCACCTGGGATGGCCCAGCGTCCATTGATGACGTACGTCGGCACGGCGGTGATGCCGTTGTCGTTGGCCACGTCGAGTTCGGCACGCACCTCGTCGGTGCCGCGACCCGATGCGATGAACTCGTGAACTTCGTCGCGATCGAACCCGACCTCGGCAGCGCAGTCGGCGAGGACGTCGGGGTCGCCGATGTTCAAGCCGTCGTGGAAGTAGGCCCGCAGCAGACGTTCCTTCATCGCGTCCTGCGCGACGGGCGAATCGGGCTGCCCGGCCAACCAGATCACGCGATGGGCCAGCAGCGTATTGGCCCGCAGCGCCTGGTCCATACGGAAGTCGAGCCCGACCTCGGCGGCGCGTTCGGACACGTTGGCGATGATCGCCGCCGCCTGCTCGGGCCCCCCGAACTTCTTTGCGTAGGCCTCGACCACCGGGCTGGCGTGGCCCGGTGCCGCGGTGGGGTCGAGCTGGTAGGGGTGATAGGAGATGTCGAAGGCCACCTCGACATTCCGCTCGGCCAGTTCCGCTTCGACCTGGGCGAGCCCGGTGGCGAACTTGCGCTTGCCGATGTAGCACCACGGGCACACCACGTCGGACCAGACCTCGACGGTCACCGTCGGCCGCGTGGCGGGCGAGTTCGTCTCCTCGTTCGAGATCGCAGTCATGTTGGACACGGTATGCGCCTAGTGTCTGTCGTCAATGGTCGGCGCAGCAGAACCCCGCCCGCAGGACGTCCAAGCGACATTCTGTGCGACGCTCGTCGACGAGTGGATCGAGCTCGGCGTGCGCCACGCCGTGATTGCTCCGGGCTCACGTTCGACACCGATGGCACTGGCGTTGACCGATCGCCGCGAGATGCACGTCCACGTCGTGCACGACGAGCGGTCCGCGGCCTTCGTGGCGCTCGGACTCGGGCTCGACGGCGACCCCGCACTCCTTCTGTGCACGAGTGGCACGGCGGCGGCGAACTTCTACCCGGCCGTGGTCGAGGCAGGTCTCTCCGAGGTCCCGATGCTCGTGCTCACCGCTGACCGGCCCGAGGAACTGCGCGGCGTCGGCGCACCGCAGACCATCGACCAGATCGACCTCTACGGCGGCCATGTCGTGTGGTCGCGCGACCCGGGAGTCCCGGTTGCCGCCGAGCGCTCGCTGTGGCGCGAGCTCGCCGTCGACGCCTGGTCACACGCCGCCCGGGGCCCGGTGCAGCTGAACCTGGCGTTCCGCGAGCCGCTCGTCGGTGAAGCTGGCGAGCTTCCGGCGCGTTCGTCGGTCGCACCGCGATCAGCCGGCGACGGCACCGCCGGTGGCCGCCGATCCGATGCGGTCCCCGCCCTCGAGTCCGCCAGGGGAGTGATCCTGGTCGGCGGTCGCAGCGGGGTGGACGCCGCCCAGGTCGCAGCGTTGGCCGAGCGGACCGGTTGGCCCGTCGTCGCCGACCCGGTGTCAGAGATGCGTCACCTTCCCGGTGCGATCTCGACAGCCGATGCGCTGCTGCGCAGCGAACGATTCGCAGCCGACCACCTTGCCGACGTGATCGTTCGAATCGGCCGGCCGGCGGCCTCGAAAGTCCTTGCGCAGTGGACGGCGCGAGCCACCGCCGCCGGCGCAACACTGCTCCAGGTGGGTGGCCCGGGAGTGATCGACCCCGACCACAACGTCGCCGCCGTCGTCGCAGTCGACGATCTGCTCGCTGCAGTGTCGTCGACGACCGTTGTCGACACCGAGTGGGCCGACTCGTGGACCGCCGCCGACCGAACCGCTGACCACGTGATCGAGGATCGTCTCGGACGCTTCGCCGAGCTGACCGAACCCGGTGTTGCTCGAACAGTCGCTGCTGCAATCCACGACGACGCCGAACTGGTCGTGGCGTCGTCGATGCCGGTGCGCGATCTCGAATGGTTCGGAGGCAGCCGTGCACGCGCCCACGCCAACCGGGGCGCGAACGGTATCGACGGCGTGCTGGGCACGGCCCTCGGGAGGGCGCTGACCGGACGGACCACGTTCGTGCTGCTCGGCGATCTCGCCTTCGTCCACGACAGCAATTCGCTCACGGCGCTGCACGCTCGGAACGCGGATCTGCGCGTCGTCGTGGTCGACAACAACGGCGGCGGCATCTTCTCGTTCCTGCCGCAGGCCGAGGTGCTCTCCGGCGAGCGATTCGAGCAGTTGTTCGGCACGCCGTTGGACCTCGACGTCGTGGCGCTCGCGACGTCATACGGGCTCGAGGCACGAACCGTGCAGGCCGTCGACGAACTCGTCGACCAGCTCGCCCAGCCCGGCCCGTGGGTGTGCTGCGTGCCGACCGACCGCCGCCACAACGTCGAGGTTCACGCCGCCCTCCACGCCGCCGTCGTGTCCGCTCTCGACCAGCGATGAGTTTCCACGCGACCTGTCCGCGCGAAGACTCATCGCTTGGGGTTCGGCGCTCGGAGCGATGAGTTTCCACCGCGACCTGTCCGCGCGAAGACTCATCGCGTCGGGTGGTGGGGGTGGTCGTGGGGAGCGATCGTCAGGGGCGGACGATGGCGCTGAGCATCGCTTGGAACTTGGCTTGGGTTTCGGCCAGTTCGGCGTGCGGATCGCTGTCGGCGACGATGCCGCCACCGGCGACCAGGCGGGCCGACCGGCGGTCGTCGGACAGCTCCGCGCAGCGGATGGCCACCGCCCACGTCCCGTTGCCGTGCGCATCGACCCAGCCGACCGCGCCGCCGTAGCGACCACGCTCGAATCCCTCGACGCGCTGGATCAGCTCGATCGCTGCCTCACGCGGATGGCCGCCGAGTGCCGGCGTCGGCGACAAGGCCCGCACCAACTCGATCACCGACGGACCGGGCTGCGACAGCATCCCTTCCATCCGCGTGCCGAGGTGTTGCACGTTGGCCACGGTCACGATCGACGGCTCGGGCTCCCAGTCGAGGTAGCTCGCCCACGGCAGCAGCGTGTCATGCACGACGTCGATCACGACGCGGTGCTCGATCTGGTTCTTGGTGCTGGCGATCAGGTCGGTGGCGATGCGGGCGTCGTTGTCGACATCGCCCGTGCGCGGCGCCGTGCCCGCGAGCGGGTGCGAGCGCACGACGGGCCCCTCGACCTCGACGAGCAGCTCCGGCGAGGCCCCGATGAACCCGTCGATCGAGAATCGGTAACTCGAGCCGAACGAGGCTCGAAGGCGGCGGAGCACCGCGTGCACGTCGATGTCCTCGCTCGACGTCACGACGATCGGACGAGCGATGACTGCTTTGGTCAGGTCGCCGGCGCGTACCGCATCGCGAGCGGCCGTGACGGCAGCGAGGTAGTCGTCGACGTCGACCGCTGGCTCGATCGACCAGCTCGCCGCGGTGGCGGCGGCTGGGTCCCGGCGATGCAGCGCCTCGTGGACTGCGTCGGCGAGTGCGTCGTCGTCGACCATCTCGCCGTCGATGTCGCCGACCACGGTGACGGCGATCGCGCCGGTGGCGTCCTTGCGGAACTGGACGGCGGGGATCACGAGGTCTGCCGGTGACCCCGGTACGAACGGGACGCAACCGAGTGCGACCGGCCCGACGCCGGGCACGGTCGTGTCGTGGTCGAACCCGGCGAGCACGTCGACGGCCTCGTCGACCGGCACCGTCGCAGCGACGCCGCGGCCCGCGACGCCGACGGCATTGCGCACGAACAGCACGCCGTCGCCGCCCGCAATGTCGTTGAGGTCGACGGTCCCGTCGGTGTAGGCCGACAGTGGTCGGGTGACGGCCCTCATCGATCGCGGGTGGCGACCAGCAACTGGGTCAGTCCGCCCGACAGCTGCGCATGCGTGGCATCGGCGAAACCCGCGGATCGCAGCGACGTCAGCAGCTCGGTGGGCGTCGGCAGGTACGCCACGCTCTTGGGCAGGTAGCGGTACGCGGCGCCGTCGGACAGCAGCGCACCGATCCGCGGCACGATCTTGCCGAAGTAGATGTTGTTGCCCCAGCGCACCAGGCGGTTGTCGGGCACGCTCACGTCGAGCAGCGCGATCCGCCCGCCCGGGCGCACGACCCGGCCGAGCTCGTCGAAGAACGTCGGGAGGTCGAGCAGGTTCCTGAGGGCGAAGCCGCAGGTGACCCCGTCGACCGATGCGTCGGGCACCGGGAGCCGCAGGATGTCGGTCTGGACCCGCGGTGCCCCGGAGCGGTCGGCCGACAGCATCCCGAAACTCAGGTCCATCGAGATCGGGCGGACACCACCGGCTGCGAGGTCGATGCACAGGTCGCCGGTGCCGCTCGCCAGGTCGAGCACCACGCTGCCGGCGGGCAGGGCGAGGTCACGGATCGCCCGCTTGCGCCACCGGACGTCGAGCCGGAACGAGATGATCCGGTTGAGGCGGTCGTACTTCGGGGCGATGGCGTCGAACATCCCCTGGACGGCGGCGACCTTCGCCTCGCCCTGGGGGAGGTCCTCGGTGTCCCACGATGAGGGTGTCGCGGCGGGTTCGGTCACCCGGTTCAGGCTACGGGTTCGGCTGCGACCTGCTTGGCCCACCGGTAGTCGGCCTTGCCGCTCGGCGACCGCACGATCTCGTCGACGTGGCGAATCTCCTTGGGCAGCTTGTAGCGAGCGATGTGCTGCGCCGCAGCGGCGAGCAGCGCTTCATCATCGACGTCGTAGCCCTCCCGAATGCGCACGATGGCGACGACCTCGTTGCCCCACCGTTCGCTCGGCCGCCCGGCGACGATGCAGTCGTACACGCCGGGATGCGACTTGAGCGCTGCCTCGACCTCCTCGGCGAAGATCTTCTCACCGCCGGAGTTGATCGTGACCGAGTCGCGGCCGTGCAGTTCGACGACGCCCCCATCGAGCAGGCGGGCACGGTCGCCGGGAATCGCGTAGCGGACCCCGTCGATCACCGGGTAGGTGCGAGCGGTCTTCTCCGGGTCGCCGAGATACCCCAGGGCAAGTCGTCCCGTCTTGGCGAGCCACCCGATCTCGGGGTCACCCTCGTCGAGCACACGATCGAGATCGGCCGACAGCACGACATTGCCCGGCGTGATCTCGAATGTGCCGGTGGTGGCCCCGCCACCGGTGGAGACCTGCGACACCTGGCCACCGGCCTCGGAGGATCCGAGCCCGTCGACGATCATCAAGGTCGGCAGGTGCGACAGGAATTCGTCCTTGAGCGGTGCTGACAGCGGGGCGCCGCCCGACAGCACCACCGTCAACGAGGAGAGGTCGTAGCCGGCCCCGTTCGTGGGGTGGGCCAATTCGTCGAGCAGCGGACGAGCGAAGGCGTCGCCGACGATCAGCAGGAAGTTCACGCTCTCGCGTTCGATCAGCGACCAGATGTCGACCGGGTCGAGACGCTCCGGGACCGACTGCACGAACACCGTGCCGCCGCCCAACCAGGTTCGAAAGCTCATCCAGTGGCCGGCACCGTGCATGAACGGGGGAGCGAGCAGGGCCTGCAGGCCGGTGTTGGCCTCGGCGACGAACTCGTCGATCGATGCGGCCGTCTTCGAGCCCCCGAAGCACTCGACCATCGCGTCGCCGTTGCGCCACATCACGCCCTTGGGCATGCCGGTGGTGCCGCCGGTGTAGAGCATGTAGAGGTCGTCGGGGCTCCACTCGACATCGGGGCGCTCCGGCGACGCCGCCGCGAGCGCTTCCTCGTACCAGACCGCGCCGGGCAGCAGCGGATGGCCGGAGTCGTCGGGGACCTGCAGGATCACGCGGAGCCGAGGAAGCTGGTCGAGGACCTCGGCCAGCGTGGGGGTGAACGCCGAGTGGACGACGACGGCGCTCGCCTGTGAGTCGTTCAGTAGATAGAGCAACTCCTCGGCCACGTAGCGGTAGTTGACGTTGAGCGAGGCAACGCGGGCCTTGAGGGCGCCGAGCATGGCCTCGAGGTACTCGTTGCCGTTGTGGAGGTAGATCGCCAGATGGTCCTGTCCGCTCTCGTGGCCGGCGAGGTCGGCTCGTTCGGTCCGCACGCCGAGGCCCTCGCTGAGCAGATGGTTCGCGAGGCGACGGGTGCGCTCGGTGATCTCGGCCCACGTGTACCGCCGGTCACGGAAGACCAAGCAGTCGGCGTCGGGGCGGGAGGCGGCGATGGCTTCGTGGACAGCGGCGAGGCTGAACTCGGGTCGGTCGACGTCGGTGCCCTGCTGGTCGCTCGCGATGCTCAAGAATCCCCCAATGGTGCGGTGCGGAATTCGCCAAACTAGCGACGCGACGTCCGGTCAGCCGATTCGGCGAGGATCACTCGGCGAGCACCTGACGAATGGTGTCGACGACCTCGTCGGCGCTGGCGCCCGGCGTGATCACCGCAGCGATGCCAGCCTCCTTCAGCGGCCCGACGTCCTGCTTGGGCACGATGCCGCCGACGATGACCGGGATCTCGCTGCCGAGCTTGCGTACCTCGTCGACGACGAGCGGGGCCAGGGTCATGTGCGCGCCCGAGAGCATCGACAGCCCGATCGCGTCGACGTCTTCGTCGACGGCCGCTGCAGCGACGGTCTGCGGGGTCTGGAACAGCCCGGTGTAGATGACCTCGTAACCGGCGTCGCGCAAGATGCGAGCAACCACCTTGATGCCGCGGTCATGGCCGTCGAGGCCGACCTTGGCGACGAGAATTCGTTCACTCATGTTGGCCTCGATGCTCAGATCACGGGGACTTCGGTGTGGCGGCCGAACACGTCGGCCATGGCGTTCATCATCTCGCCGAGTGTGGCGTAGGTGCGTGATGCCTCGATGAGCGTGGGCATGAGGTTGACCTCGGGGTCCGCGGCTTCGGTGCGTAGTGTGGCGAGCACGTTGTCGACGGCGGTCTGGTCGCGGTCGTGGCGGATGGCGTCGAGGCGTTTGCGTTGGCGGGTTTCGTCCTCGTTGGAGATGCGCAGGATGTCGAGGTCGTCGTCGTCGTTGCCCTCGGTGAACCCGGACACGCCGACGATGACGCGTTCGCCGGAGTTGAAGGCGCGCTCGAGTTCGTAGGCGGAGTCGGCGATGCGTCCTTGGAACCAGTTCTCGTCGATGCCCTTGATGACCCCGTCGAGCAGTGAGCCGTCGCCGAACTCGTCGAGCGTGGCGAAGATCTCCTCGGCCTGGCGTTCCATCTCGTCGGTGAGTTCCTCGACGAAGTACGAGCCGCCGAGCGGGTCGGCGACGTGGGTGACGTTGGTTTCGTGGGCGATGACCTGCTGGGTGCGCAGTGCGATGCGTGCCGCTTTCTCGGTGGGCAGGGCGAGTGCTTCGTCCATCGAGTTGGTGTGCAGCGACTGGGTGCCGCCGAGCACGCCGGCGAGGGCTTCGATCGCCGTGCGCACGATGTTGACCTCGGGCTGCTGAGCGGTCAACGACACGCCAGCGGTCTGGGTGTGGAAGCGCAGCTGCAGCGACCGCTCGAGCTGGGCGCCGTAGCGTTCGCGCATCCAGCGCGCCCAGATGCGCCGGGCCGCTCGAAGTTTGGCGATCTCCTCGAAGAAGTCGATGTGGGCGTTGAAGAAGAAGCTCAATCGGGGAGCGAACGCGTCGATCGGCAGCCCGGCCTGGAGGGCGAGTTCGACGTAGGCGAAGCCGTTCGCGAGTGTGAACGCCAGCTCTTCGGCGGCGGTCGAGCCGGCTTCGCGGATGTGGTAGCCGGAGATCGAGATCGAGTGCCAGCGCGGCATCTCGGCTGCGGTGAAGGCGATCGTGTCGCGCACGAGGCGCATCGACTGGCGCGGTGGGAACACGAACTCCTTTTGGGCTTGGTACTCCTTCAAGATGTCGTTCTGCAACGTGCCGCCCAATTGTGAGCGGTGGACGCCGGCGTTCTCGGCCTGCGCGACGAACATGGCGAAGATCGGCGCGGCCGGGCTGTTGATGGTCATCGAGGTGGTGATCTCGCCGAGGTCGATGCCGGCGTAGAGGTCCTCCATGTCGGCGAGGGTGTCGATGGCGACGCCGCAGCGGCCGACCTCGCCGAGCGACATCGGGTCGTCGGAATCCAACCCGAGCAGGGTCGGCATGTCGAACGCCGTCGACAGGCCGTCGCCGCCGGAGCGGATGATCTCCTTGAACCGCCAGTTGGTGTCCTCGGCGGTGCCGAACCCGGCGAACATCCGCATCGTCCACAGCCGCGAGCGGTACATCGACGCATACGGACCGCGGGTGTAGGGGTAGACGCCCGGGAACTCGCCGTCATCGGGGCCGTACACCGGCTCGAGCGGGATCCCGGACATGGTGGTGAACCGACCCTCGCGCACGGTCGAGTCGTCGAATGCGTCGCGCCAGATCTTGCGGTTGTCGTTCACGGGACGATGGTACCGATCGGTCTGCGACGGCTGCGAGTGTTGCGCTGACCGGCCGACCACCGCGACTGGTCGCTGCGGAACGGGCCAGCCGAAATCAGCGACGCGGCGAAGCGGTCCCCGCCGGCGATCTGTCATACCCTGTGGCTGTGGACCGACCAGCGCCTGCGATCTCGGAGTTGCTTGCCATCCCCGAGTTCGGGGCGTTCATGCTGTCGGCGCCGTGGCTGGCCACCGCACCGCGTGGCACCGGGCGCAGGGTGCTGGTGCTTCCCGGATTCACCGCCGGTGATGTGTCCACGGCGCCGTTGCGCTTCGCGTTGCGTGCTCTTGGGCATCGTCCGGCGCCGTGGGGACTCGGCCTCAACGTCGGCCCCGACGACGAGACGGTCCGACAGCTTCTGCGCCGCCTCAACCAACTCGTGCAACAGAACGGCGGCCCGATCGACATCGTGGGTTGGAGCCTCGGCGGCATCATGGCCCGACTGCTCGCGCTGCATCATCCCGACCGGGTCCGCCAGGCGATCTCGCTCGGCAGTCCGATCCGCGTCGAAGATCCCGAAGCGAACCTGAGCGAGAGCGTTCGACGTCTCTCGCAACTCGCCGGCCTCCAGCGGGGCCGTCGGGGTCACGACCTCACGGTCATCCCCGTGCCGTCGACGGTGATCTACTCCCGACAGGACGGCGTGGTCGCCCCTGGATCGTGTCTGCAGCCGGTCGGTCCGACCTCGGAGAACATCGAGGTACGTGGCGCCCACATCGGACTCGGTCACAACGCGTCGGCGATCTGGGCGGTCGCCGACCGGCTCGCACAACGCGACGGCGAGTGGGCGCCGTTCGTCGCCCCGTCGGCGATGGCCTGGTGCTACCCCGACCCGGATCGTGACGCTTCGACCGCCGCGAGCACTGCAGGAGCCTGATCGCCATGCCGACATCACAGATCGCCCGAGGTCATTCACGGCTGCTGGCGATCGAGACGCCGAACGCGCTCGGCCACACCTCCACACTGACGATCGTCGACGCGGCCAATGCGCCGCAGCGCCTGAACGCTGCGCTGCTTCGCCAGGAGGTCAGCGCCCGGCTCGACGACCACCCGATGCTGCGCCAGTCGTTGGCCGAGGTGCCGTTGAACCTCGATCGTCCCTGGTGGCGCGATCATCCGGGCTTCGATCTCAACTACCACCTGCGCCACATCGCCGTGCCCGACCCCGACGACCCGGATTCGCTCGCCGACCTCGTCGCCCGCATCCACAGCCGTCCGCTCGACCGAGCGCGGCCGCTGTGGGAGCTCTACCTGATCTCCGGGCTGGCCGACGGCAGGGCGGCGCTGCTGTTCAAGATGCACCTGGCCGCGCTGGCGGCCTCGACGGGCAACTCGCTGTGTGCCGGGTTGATCGGGGACTCATCCGACCTGCTCGGCGAACCGGCCGACGAGTTGCGCAACTGGGTACCCGAAGCGGGCCCGTCGCTGCACGACATCGGCACGCGGGCTTGGTTGAACGCGCTCGTCGACCCGATGCGCACGCTGACCACGGTGCCGCGGACGTTGAACTCGGTCCCCGGACTCCGCAGCGTCATGAACCCTGCGCTCGCGCTGATGAACCAGCGTTCGCAACGATCGATCGTCATCGCCGAGCAGTCCGGCATCACCCCGCGGACCTCGTTCAACACCCGGATCGGCCCGCACCGCCGCTGGGCGAGTGCCGAACTCGATCTGCAACGCATCGCCAAGGTGCGGTCGCGGTTCTCCGTCAGCACCGTCGACGTGCTCACCGCAGTCTGCGGCGGGGCGTTGCGGTGGTGGCTGCTCCAACACGACGAGCTGCCTCGCGAAACCCTCAAGGCGTTGGTGCCGCTGTCGGTCACCGATCCCGAAGCGATCGAAGGGATCGCCGGTGCCGTCGTCAGTCTGGGCACGAATCTGCATCGCATCCCGGAGCGTCTCGCGATCGTGCACGAACAGATCGGCGAGGCGGTGACCCGCCACGGCGCAATGACCGCCGCTGAGATCCGCGGGATGGGTGGCGGCACGCCGCTGCTGGGCATCGTGGCGTCGCGTCTGCTCGAACGCAGCCCGCTGGCGGATCGACTGATGCCGCCGTTCAACACCACGATCACGTCGGTGCCGGGCTCCAAGGAGCCGCAGTACGCGCTCGGCGCCGAGGTCACGGCGATCTACCCGGTGCTCGGTGTGGTCGACGGCATGGGCCTCCACATCGGGGCCATCTCGGTGGGCGATCGACTCTGCCTCAGTCTCGTGTCCGATCGCGAACAGATTCCGGACCTCGCCGACCTGGCGGCTCGGATCGTCGAGGAGTTCGACCTGCTCGAGAAGTCCAAGGCGTAGCCCGTCGTCGCTCGCGCGCCTCCGTCAGGTCGACTCCGTGGCGGCGACCTTCGGTGGCGAGGTCGGGACGCGACGGATGATGTACCAGGCGCCGACGCCGCCGGCCGCGACGATGGCGACTCGAAGCGTGGTGTTGTCGAGCACGAGACCCACGCTGATCGCGATGGCAACGGCCATCATCGAGATCGCAGTGATCTTGGCTCGTCGGGGCATGCCGAGGCCGGATCGGTAGTCGATGACGGCCTGACCGACGCCGGGCAGACGGAGGACCCACTGCTCGAACCTCGGGCTGCTGCGAGCGAAACAGGCGGCGGCCAACACCATGAACCCCGTCGTCGGGAGTCCCGGCACGATGACGCCGATGCCACCGACGGCGACGGCGAGCCAACCGCCGCCGAACCAGGCCGCACGCGTCAGTCGCGATCGAGCGACGGGGCCGTCGAGATCCACGAGCCCCAGGCTATTGGCCGGCCACGACGCAGCAGCCTGAGATCGACGACGACACTCCATGACACGACGGTCTGCTTGTGTCACCCCCTGCGCATCCCGTCGCGATCTCGGCATGATCGCGATCGCCGTTGGTCGGCGCCGATCGGATCAGACGTAGTAGCGGAAGATCACCTCGGCGACACACGAGGGTTTGGCGGCGCCCTCGACTTCGAACACGAACTCCTGGGTGACCTGCGCGCCGCCGGCGATGTCTTCGACCGAGGTGAGCGTCACGCCGAGGCGCAACCTCGAGCCGACCGGCACCGGTGACGGGAAGCGGATCTTGCCGCTGCCGTAGTTGACGCCCATGGCGACGCCAGACACGCCGAAGATCTGCGGGGCCAGCATCGGGCCGAGCGACAACGTCAGGTAACCGTGCGCGATCGGGCCGCCGAACGGGCCGGCCTTGGCGCGCTCCGGGTCGACGTGGATCCACTGGTGATCGCCGGTTGCTTCGGCGAACGTGTTCACCTGTTCCTGGGTGATCTCCACGTAGGGGGAGTAGCCGAGGTGCTCGCCGACGAGCGTCTTCAGTTCATCGATGCCATTGATCATGCGGGTCATGGCCACGAGCTTGGCAAACTGGACCGATGCCCGACGAAACCGACGCCCCGTCCCCCGTGCTGCAAGGCGGCGAGGCGGGCTTTCGGTCCGGCTTCGTCACCTTCGTCGGGCGGCCCAACGTCGGCAAGTCGTCGCTCGTCAACGCGATCTGCGGTCGCAAGATCAGCATCGTCTCCGACAAGCCCCAGACCACCCGGCACCGCATCATGGGGGTGCTGACCCGGCCGGACTCCCAGCTCGTGTTCGTCGACACCCCGGGATTGCACAAGCCGGTCACCGCGCTCGGCGAGCGGGTCAACGCCACGGCACTCGACAGCGTCGGCGACGTCGACGTGACGTGCCTGGTGCTCGATGCCACGCACGCGTTCGGCAAGGGCGACCGTTGGGTCGCGGACCACCTCGCCATGAGCGGTTCGATCGTGATCGTCAACAAGGTCGACGTCGCCAGCCGCAAGCAGGTGCTCGCCATGCTCGGCGCAGCGAGCGCCCTGGATGCGTCGGCGTACTTCCCGGTGTCCGCCGTGACCGGCGAGGGCATCGGTCCGCTCGTCGCGGAGCTGACCGGGAGAATGCCGGAGGGGCCGCGCTACTTCCCCGACGACGAGGTGTCCGATCTGCCCGAGGAGCGCTGGGTGGCCGAACTCGTGCGCGAGCAGTTGCTGGCCGTCACCCGCGACGAGCTGCCGTATTCGATCGCGACGCAGGTCGTCGAATGGGAGTGGCCGCGGATCCGCGTCGACATCATCGTCGAACGCGACAGCCAGAAGGGGATGGTGATCGGCAAGGGCGGTCTGATCCTCAAGCAGGCCGGCGAGCAGGCCCGTGCGCAGCTCCCCGAGGGCGTGTACCTCGAGCTGCGGGTGAAGGTCGACAAGGACTGGCAGCGCCGTCCCGAACGCGTCGAGCGGCTGGGTTACTGATCGGCTGCGGTGTCGGGGACCGACGTTTCGGGGACTTCGACGGAGTCGGTCGGAGGCTCCGTCGTCGACGCAACGGCGGGTGGTGGCGAGGCGAGCAGGATCGTGTAGTCGTCGTACGACAGCGGCTCGCCGACGTCGGAGAGCAGGCTGTTGCCCTTCTTGACCGAGATCGGGTCGTCGTCGATCGTGAAGTTCACCAGTCCGACTCGGCGCAGACTGCTGATCATCGTCATCACGATCTGGCCGATCGCCTCGGTCTGTTGTGTGCTCGGGATGTCCTCGAACGTGTCGGCATCGAGGTCGACGGTCAGCACGCCGCGAGCTTCGCTGGAGCTCACGATGAGGCCCGGTTCGATCAGCGAGGACAACGCGACGTCGGGCGGCGGGCCCGCTTCGAGGATGTCGGCGATCTGATCGGCCGAGAACGGCGGCGGGAGGTCGACGACCACGGGCTGGAGCCGGCTCCTGGTGGTCAGGAAGTAGAACTCGGCGGGTTCGAGGCGCACGACGGTGGTCGTGGTGGCGATCGTGTCCGGTGTGACGGGAAGTGTGGTCGTGGTGGTCGTGGTCGTCGACGTGGTGGTCGAGGTGGCGTCGAGGCCGAACGGATCCTCCTCCGGCGGGATCACCGCGAAGCTGTCGTCGCCGGTCGGCACGCCGCACGCCACGCCGGTCGCTGCGATCAGCGCGATCGCTGCTGCCTGCACCCACCGGCTGCTGGTCATGGCGCTGCCCACGTCGCCGCGACATGCACGGGCAACTCGACGACGAAGCGTGCGCCACCGCCGACTCGGTCCTGCACCCACGCCGTGCCCCCCATCGCCGCGCTGTGCTCGGCGACCAGCGCCAGGCCGAGGCCAGTGCCGATGCGATGCCGGGCCGCTGACCCGCGAGCGAACCGTTCGAAGATCCGCTCGCGTTCGCCCTGCGCGACGCCCGGACCGCCGTCCTCGACGGCCAGTCGGAACCGTCCGGCCGTCGCTGCGGTCAGCTCGATTCGCAGGGCTCCGCCTCCGTGGTTGCGTGCGTTCTCCAACAAGTTGCCGAGGATACGTTCGAACCGCACCTTGTCGAGCGCGACCTCACTGGGCGCGCCCTTGACCGCGACGATCGGGACGTCGGGCTCTCCGAAGCGGGCGGCGACCCGCTGGGTCAGGTCGACGAGCGAGACGTCCTCGATGTTGAGGTCCGTTGCGCCGGCGTCGATGCGGGCGAGTTCCAACAGGTCGATCACCATGCTGTCGAATCGACGCACCTGATCGACGACGACGTCGAGTGCCTGCTGGGTGCGTTCGGGGATGTCGTCGCGGCGTCCGTCGAGAACCTCGACGGCGGCGGTGAGGGCGGTGATCGGCGATCGCAGCTCGTGGCTGACGTCGGACGCGAAGCGGGCCTCGCGTTCGATACGGGCCTGGACGGCGTCGGCCATGTCGTTGAACGACCCGGCGAGCCGATCGAGGTCCGGGTCGGACTCGGTGGCCAGCCGGGTGTCCAACCCGCCCGAGGCGATGTCCGCGGCAGCGTCGGCCACCTGGCTGAGCGGGCGCAGGAGTCGTCGGCTCGTGGCGAGGCCGAAGAGCGTGGCCAACACCATGGTGCCGAGCGCACCGAGCAGCAGCGCCGTGAGGATGGCCGTGAGCGTCGACTGTGTCTCTTCGAGCGGGAAGGCTTCGAAGTAGCCGGTGTCGTACTCGGCGATGTACACGCCCACCGTGACGTAGTCGGAGCCGTCGATCGCCGCGTTCTGTAGGGCGCTGGTGCCGGCACCGACGCTGTCGACGAGTCGTTCGGGGAAGTCGGTGATCGGGTGCAGCACGCTGGTGCTCGCTCGTTTCGCCGTGGGGTCGTCGCTACTGAGCACCGCGAAGCCGTCGGTGGCCGTGCGGAGTTCGTCGTCGAAGAAGACGCCGATCCCGTCCGGGTCGATCGTGAGTTGCTCGCGCACGAGGTCGGCGTTCGCAAAGGCTTGCTGTTGGGCGGCGATCTGGTCCTCGTCGAGCAGGCTGTTGCGGGTCAGCCCGTAGGTGACGCCGATCAGGACCACGCCCGCGAGCAATGCAATGAACGCGAAGAACAGCGTGACCCGGGTTCGCAAGCGGAGGGTTCGACGCCGAGGCACCGGGTCAGTGTTGCAGGTGGCGGGCATCGTGGGCCGTCCGTCGTGCCGAGCGAAACCTGGGTGAGGAGTGCGTCGGCGAGATGTTCACCCGCTGCCGGTGGAATGCCAGGGGGAGGAAGGCATCCCACCGGGGCAGCGTGAACAGTCATGATGATGGGCCTCCCGTGTGACGGACTGTTGCGGGAAGTGTGCGATTTCGGTAACAAAGCGCACGATTCGTTCTCGGGACGCGCAACACTGGCGGCGCTCATGGAATCGCTGCTGTTCATCGAAGACGACGACGGAATCCGATTGGCGTTGTCGATGGCACTCGAGGACGAGGGCTACGACGTCCGCCAGGCCCCCAACGGTGAAGCCGGCCTCGTCGAGTTCCGCCGGACCTCGCCGGACCTGGTCCTGCTCGATCTGCGGCTTCCGGACATGTCCGGCTTCGACGTCTGCCGGGCGTTGCGGGCGCAGAGCATCGTGCCGATCATCATGATCACCGCGCAGACCGACACCCACGACATGGTCGCCGGGCTCGAGGCCGGCGCGGACGACTACGTGACCAAGCCGGTGGTGCCCAAGGAGTTGGCAGCCCGCATTCGGGCGTTGCTGCGCCGCGTGCACCTGCAGGGCAAGGCGACCACACCGACGGCCACACGATTCGGCGACATCGAGATCCGCCGAGAACAGGGGATCGTGCTCAAGGGCGACCACGAACTCAACCTCACCAAGACCGAGTTCCGATTGATGTGCGAGTTCGCGGATCACGCCGGCGCCGTGCTGTCGCGCGATCAGTTGCTCGAACGCGTGTGGGGCTACGAGTACCTCGGTGATTCGCGCCTCGTCGACGCGCACGTCCGCCGCCTGCGGCTGAAGGTCGAAGATCACCCCGACGATCCCAAGTTGATCGTCACCGCCCGCGGCATCGGCTACCGCCTCATGTCGTCCTGACGGCGCTCACCCACATCGCCGCGATGAGCGAAGCGGTTCGTCGGCGACCTGTTCGCTCATCGGCCGCGACCGGGTCTGCGCCGCGATGAGCCAACGGTGGCCGATGCGGTCCGTTCGCTCATCGCGGACACGTCACTTGGCGTAGAGGGCCTCGATCTCGTCGGCGAACTTGGCGAGAATGCCGCGGCGCTTGAGCTTCGAGGTGGGAGTGAGCAGCTCGGAGTCGGGCAGCCACTCCTCGCCGAGCACCTTGACCTTCTTGACCGCTTCTGCGTTGTTGAAGCCCGACATCACCTGGACGAGGCCGGCGTCGATCTCCGCGATCACGTCGGGGTTCTCGGCGAGCGCCGCCATGGTGGCATCGTCGCCCGAGAGGCCGTGCGAGGCAGCCCACGCCGCAGCGGCGTCGGGGTCGAGCACGACGAGCGCCGACATGAACGGACGCTGCTCGCCGATCGCGCAGGCCTGCCCGACGAGTGGGATCATCTTCAGCTCGGCCTCGAGGTTGGCGGGGCTGACGTTCTTGCCGCCGGCGGTGATGATCAGTTCCTTCTTGCGGTCGACGATCTTCAGGTAGCCGTCGTCATCGAGCACGCCGATGTCGCCGGTGTGCAACCAGCCGTCCTCGTCGATGGTTTCGGCGGTCTGTTCGGGCTTGTTGAGATAGCCGACACAGACGTTGCCGCCCCGGGCGAGGACCTCACCGTCGTCGGCGATCCGGATCTCGACGCCGGTGGCGGCCTGCCCCACGCAACCCGGCTTCGGCTCGTTGGCCCACGTGAGCACCGCACAGTTCTCCGACATGCCGTAGCCCTCGGTGAGCGGAACGCCGATCGCACGGAACCAGCTGAGGATCTCGGCGGGGAGGGGAGCGGCGCCGGTGATGCAGATCTCGGCCTCGTCGAGGCCGATCAGCCCGCGCACCGTGGTGAACGCGACCTGGTCGAGGAAGTTCCAGGTGTCGATCTCCTCCTGGGTGGCGGTGCCGTGGGTCATCTTCTCCATGATCGGCAACGCGGCCTCGACGGCCTCGTTGAACGCCTTGGACTTCTCGGGGTCGGCCGACAGCGCCGCGTTGACGCCGGCGTACAGCTTCTCCCAGACGCGCGGGACGCCGATCACGAGGTTGGGCCGGACCTCGCCGAGATAGGTGCTCAGCTGGGCGGTATCGGGACAGCAGCTGACCTCGGCGGCGAAGTCGAGCAGGTAGTAGTGGCCGAGCAGTCGCTCGAAGATGTGGGCCATCGGGAGGTACGACAGGTGCTTCTTGCCGGCGAAGTCCTCGATGTCGGTCTGGTCGCGCATCGACTGGCCCACCGATTCGAGGGTCCAGGCGATGTTGGAGTGCGACAGCAGCACGCCCTTGGGCGGACCGGTGGTGCCGGAGGTGTAGATGATGGTGGCGATGTCGTCGAGGGTGGCGATCTCGGCCAACTCGCGCAGGTCGGCGGCATCGGCTCCGGAGAGCTGGCTGTAGGGGATCACGGCGTCGCCGGCGGTCTCCGACGGCTCGATCAACACGATCGATTCCAGCGTCGGGAGCGACTCGCGGACCTTCAGGAACCGTTCGAGGAGCGCGTCGTCTTCGACGACGGCGACCTTGGCCTTGCAGTCGTTGACGAGGTAGTCGATCTGTTCGGGCGCCGAGGAGTTGTAGATGGACACCGGGGTGGCGCCGAGGAAGAGCGCGGCGAGGTCGAGCGCATGGAACTCGGGCCGGTTGCGCATCATCAACACGACGGTGTCGCCCTTGCCGACGCCGAGACCGGCGAGCCCGGTGGCGAGACGGGCGGTGACGTCGGCGAGGTCGGTCATCGTCCAGCCGTGCCAGGCGCCGTCGGCGTCCTTCCAGCGGACGACCTCGACGGCGGGGTTCCTGTCGAGGTTCGCGAGGAAGCGCTTGCCGAGGTTCTGTCCGACGATGCGATCATGCAGTTCTTGGCTCGTGGTCATCCGAACATTCTCGCGCATCCGCACGAAAAGTGACACATGGCACCGCCTTCGGTTCGGCGGACCGGTCGGTCAGGGTGCGTCGAGGAAGTCGACCACGGCGTCGGTGAACACGTCGTTCTTGTCGCCGGCGATCATGTGTGCGGCACCGACGACGTCGACGTAGCCGGCGTGGGGAACCATCTGACGGAACTCGGCGACCTCGGCCTCGGTGACCAGGTCGGAGAGCTTCCCTCGGACGAGCAGCACCGGCAGGGACAGGCGACGGGCGATGGCTTCGAGCTCGCCGTGGTGCGTGTCGCGAGCGTGCTCGCTCGAGCCGCCGGTGCGCGTGTCGAGGAAGGCCGGGTCCCAGTGCCAGCGCCAGCGGCCGTCCTCGCCGAGACGGAGGTTCTTCGCGAGGCCTGACAGGTCGCTCGGCCGCGGGCGGTGCGGCTGATAGGCGGCGATTGCGTCGGCGGCGTCGTCGAGCGTGGCGAACCCGTCGACGGCGTCCTTGCCCATGAACTCGAGGATCCGGCTCACCCCGGCCGCGGCCGGACGCGGGGTGATGTCGACCAGCACGAGCGCCGAGAACCGGTCCGGCGCAGCGTCGACGGCGTGGAGTCCGGTCATCCCGCCGAGCGATGCACCCACCCATGCAACCGGCTCGCCGGCCCAGTCGACGACCGCGAGCGCATCGTCACGGTAGGCCCGCATCGAGTAGTCGCCGTCGGCATCCCAGGCGGAGTCGCCGTGCCCGCGCAGGTCCATCGAGATCACCCGGTGGCCGTGCGCGGCGAGTGCCGCTGCGGTGCCTCCCCACGAGTGGCGGGTCTGGCCACCGCCGTGGGCGAGCACGACGGCAGGTCCGTTGCCCGGCCACTCGTCGGCGGCGATGCGCATGCCGTTCGGGGCCTCGACGGTCACCGTGCGTCTGATCGGGCGATTGGCGAGGTTCACTGCAGCGACCTCGTCCAGTTGGGCTGGCGTTTCTCGGCGAAGGCTGCCATGCCCTCGGCCGCGTCGGGGCTGTTGAACATCTCGTTCGACAGTTCGGCCATGGCCGCGAACGCGTCGTCGCGCTCGATCGAGGCAACGGTGTGCAACACGCGCTTGGTGGCTGCCACGGCGTTGGGTGCGCCACGCAGGATCCCGTCGCAGAGGTCGTCGACGGTGGAGACCACGTCGCCGCTGACGTGGGTGACGAGGCCCATCTGGCGTGCGGACTCGGCGTCGAAGGCCTCGCCGGTGAGCATGGCCGCGGCGATCCGGCTCGGCGGGACGCGTCGGAGGATCGGGACGGCGATGATGGCGGGTGCGACACCGATGCGGACCTCGGTCAGCGCGAACGTGGTCGACTCGTGGACCACGACGAGGTCGCACGACGCCATCAGGCCGATGCCCCCGGCACGCACGGCACCGTTGACCGCAGCGATCGTGGGACATGCGGCGTCCATCAGGCGTTCGAGCGCTCCGACGAACGGCGAGGAATCAGCGGGCGCGCTGCCCGCCGACGCTCGTTCCTTGAGGTCCGCGCCGGCGCAGAACGCCGGGCCGCGATGGGTGAGCACGATGGCGCGGACCTCGGCCGCCTCGGCCTCGTCCAGCGAGCGGTGCAGGTCGGCGAGCAACTGTCGCGACAGGGCGTTGCGGTTGTGCTGGGAATCGAGCGTGATCGTGGCGATGGCGTCGTCGATCGTGCAGTCGACGACTCGATTCGCGGGTTCGGCACCGGTCATCTCGCCGACCGTAGCGATCGTCGGGTCCCGGGCCAGCAGTCCACGGTCACCAGTGCGCTGCATCTGAGGGCCCACCAGGCGGCCGCTGACTACAGTCGACGGTGTGATCGACGACATGCTGAACAAGGTCCGGACCGGTCAGGGTTTCATCGCAGCGCTCGACCAGAGCGGCGGGAGCACACCCAAAGCGTTGAAGCTCTATGGCGTCGACGACGACGCCTGGTCCAACGACGACGAGATGTTCGACCTGATGCATGCGATGCGCAGCCGCATCATGACGTCGCCGGCGTTCACCGGCGATCGAGTGCTCGGCGCCATCCTCTTCGAACAGACGATGGACCGTCAGGTCGAGGGTCGTGGCACCGCCGAGTACCTCTGGTCGGTCAAGAACGTGGTGCCGTTCCTCAAGGTCGACAAGGGCCTCGCCGACGAGGCGTACGGGGTGCAGATGATGCATCCGATCCCGGGGCTGAGCGAACTGTGCGCACGCGGCCGTGGTCTCGGCGTGTTCGGAACGAAGATGCGGTCGGTGATCCATCTCGCCGACGTCGTCGGCATCCGCGGCATCGTCGAGCAGCAGTTCGACGTGGCCGCCGAGATCATCGGTGCAGGGCTCGTGCCGATCATCGAGCCGGAGGTCGACATCCACAGCCCGGAGAAGGAGGCTGCCGAAGGGATTCTGCGCGACGAGATCCTCGTCCAGCTCGAGGCGCTTGCCGACGACCAGACGGTGATGCTCAAGTTGTCGATCCCGACCGTCGACGACTTCTACGCCCCGCTGATCGAACACCCCCGCGTGTTGCGCGTCGTCGCGTTGTCGGGCGGTTACCCGCGCGACGAGGCCAACGAGCGCCTGTCTCGCCAGCACGGCATGATCGCCAGCTTCAGCCGAGCGCTCACCGAGGGCCTGAGCGCCGGTCAGAGCGACGACGAGTTCAACGAGCACCCTGGCATCGACGATCGACGGCATCTTCGCCGCATCGATCACCTGAATCACTCGGCGGCGATCTCGCGGAGGAACGTTTCGACGTCGGCGCGGACCTTGGTGCGCTGCATCGGCGGCAACGCCTTGATGATGTCCCAGCGGTAGCGGGCCGTGCCGAGGCGCGGGTCCATCACGGCAACGACGCCCTTGTCGGTCGCCGAGCGGATCAGGCGGCCGCAGGCCTGGGCGAGCATCATCGACGCACGTGGGATGTCGATCTCGGAGAACGCCGTCGGGCCGAGCTGTTCACGCCGGGCGCTCAGCAATGGATCGTCGGGGCGGGGGAACGGGATCCGGTCGATGACGACCAGTGACAGTGTCTGGCCGGGCACGTCGACTCCCTGGAACAGGCCGGCCGTGGCGAACAGACAGGTCTCGTCGCTGTCGGCGAACGCTTTGATCAGCGCCGGCTTCGGCAGATCGCGTTGGGTGAGGATCGGCAGGTCGATCCGCTCACGGAGGGCCTCGGCGGCCTCGTCCATCGAACGCCAACTGGTGAAGAGCGCGAGCGTTCGGCCCCCAGCGGCGGTGATCAACGCCTCCAACTCGTCGTGGACCGCTGCCCGGAATCCTTCCGAATTCGGGTTCGGGAGGTGCATCGCGCAGTACAGCATCGAGTGGTGCTCGTAGTCGAACGGGCTGCCGACGTCGGCGACGTCGACGCTGTCGGCGGCGATGCCGACGCGTGATGCCAGCGACGACGGGATGGTCGCGCTCGTGAGAATCGCCGTGCGTTGCGACCACACCCCCTCGGTCATCGCCGGGCCGACGTCGAGCGGCGCCACCTCGAGCCGTGGTGAGTCACGCGAGCCCGAGACGAACGCGACGTAGCCGTCTCGCCCCTCGATCGCGATGTCGAGCTGCTCGATGGCGCGGCCGGTCATGGTCTGGGCGCGGAGCCGACGCTGCTTGGCGTCCTCGTGCTTGGTGTCGATCGCGACGAGGACCTCGTTGGCCCGACCGAGGCGCAGGCGGGCGTCGGTGAGCACCTCCTGCACCGAGTCGGGCAACGGCGTCGAGAGCCGGTTGCCGACGTGCGGTGTCAGCGCATCTCGAAGCCCTTCGGCGATCTCGGCGATCGAACCGACCAGCTTGGGGTCGTCGAGGATGCGCCGCACGATGCCGGACAGCGCGGTGAACCGGCCGGGCGCGATCTCGACGCCCACGGTGTCGCTCATGATGTCCTCGAGCACGTGGGCCTCGTCGAAGACGACGACGTCGTGGTCCGGCAGGATCGCCCCACCGCTCGCGACGTTGAGCCCGTACAGATGGGTGTTGACGACGATCACGTCGGCAGCGGCAGCCCGCCGGCGGGCCTGTTCGGCGAAGCAGGGATCGCCGAGCGGGCAGCGATCGGCGCCCGGGCACTCGTCGCTGCCGACGCTGACCGCCCGCCAGGCGTTGTCCGATGGTGTCCAGTCGAGTTCGGCCATGTCGCCGGTCGCCGTGGTGCCCGACCACTCGGCGAGGCGCTTGATCTCGACCTTGGTGGTGAGCGCCATCGTCTCGAGTTCGAGTTGGCCCTCGGCGCCTGCGCTCATCTCGCGCAGCCGCTGCAGGCACACGTAGTTCGAGCGGCCCTTGAGCACGGCCCAGTCGAAGTCGCGTCCGATGTGCTCGGCGAGGAAGGGCAGGTCCTTGGTGGCGAGTTGGTCCTGGAGCGCCTTGGTCGCCGTCGCCACGACCACACGGGCATCGGCCTCGATCGCAGGGACCAGGTAGGCGAGCGTCTTGCCCGTACCAGTTCCTGCCTGCACGACGAGGTGACGCCCGTCGGCGATTGCGGTCGTCACGAGATCGGCCATCTGCTGCTGACCCGTGCGCTCCTCGGCGTTCGCGAGCGCGGCGGTGACCCGGGCGAGCGCGTCGCTCATCGAGCGAGCGCCAACGCCGCGTCGAGTTCGCGCTCGTCGAAGTCCGGCCAGGGCGCCTCGGTGAAGTAGATCGCCGCGCCCGCGGCCTGCCACAGCAGGAAGTTCGACACGCGCAGCTCACCGCTCGTGCGCACGAGGACGTCGACCGGGGGGAGTTCCGGCAGGTAGAGGTGCTCGCCGATCGAGTCGACGGTGACGCCGTCGGGCCCCTGTCGGGCGGCTTCGACCGCGGCGACGAGTTCGGAGCGGCCGCCGTAGTCGAACGCGATGGTGAGCACCATGCCGGTGTTGTCAGCGGTGTCGGCGATGGCCTTGCGGATGGCGCGTTGGACGTAGCGAGGCGTGCGGGCCATCGGCGAGTCGAACGGCCGCCCGATCCACTGGACGCGGACGTTCAGTTCGTTGAGTTCGGCGACGCGGCCGAACAGCTTCTCGTGCAGGCCGAGGATGTGGCGCACCTCGGGCCTCGGCCGCTGCCAGTTCTCGGTGGAGAAGCCGAACACGGTGAGCCACCCGATGTTGCGGTGCACGGCGACTCGCACCAGCCGGGCGAGGTTCTCCTCACCCTCGGTGTGGCCCTCGGTACGAGGGAGCCCCCGTCGGCCCGCCCACCGACCGTTGCCGTCCATGATGCAGGCGACGTGCAGCGGTGCTGCGGTGCCCTCGTGGGGCTCGGCGGGTCGGGGCGGCACGAGGATCACGTTAGCGAGCCAGCGCCGGTGGGCCGCGGCGTGGAACAATGGGGGCGTGGCACCGTCGTTCACGAGCACCAAGCCCGACTCGGCAGCGTCGTCGGCGACGCGCCCGGCCACCCCGTCGTCGGTCGCGGCGCGGGCGGGCGACCCGACGCGCCAACTGTTGCGCCACATCATGGTGGTCGGTGGCACCCTGCAGGACTGGGACGAACTCGGCGACGATCGATGGGACGATCGGGTCGAGCGCCTCGGGGCGATCGCCGACCAGGCCGGCGCATCGTTCCTCACCCTGCGGGCATTCGAGCCGGGCGCTGACCCGGTCGACCTGGAGTGGTGGCATCGGATGGTCGGCTCGTGTCACGTGATCGTCGACCCGTGCGGTGACGGTCGGCAACGGTTCGCCGAGGCGATGCAGCGCCTCCACCCCGACGAGCCGGTCAACGAGGCAACCGTCGCCGAAGCGCTCTATGCGCCGGCGGACTGCGAGCCCGACCTGATCGTGGTGCTGGGCGAGTCCACACGCCTGCCGCCGTCGCTGGTGTGGGAGCTGGCCTACGGCGAGCTGGTGTTCCATCCCATGGCCTGGCACGAGCTGTCACCGGACCACCTGCTCGAAGCGATTGCCGACTTCGCTCGCCGCCAGCGTCGCTTCGGCGGCATCGACGACGACGCCTGACCCCGTGACCGCGCCATCGTGAGCGAGCTCTACCGTGACACCGGCGTCGTGCTGCGCACCTACAAGCTGCGAGAATCCGACCGGATCGTCGTGTTCCACACCGTCGAGCACGGCAAGGTGCGCGCCGTTGCGAAGGGCGTCCGCAAGACCAAGTCCAAGTTCGGGGCGCGCCTCGAACCGATGAGCCACGTGCGGCTTCAGCTCTACCGGGGTCGCGAGCTCGACATCGTCACCCAGGCCGAGTCGGTCGAGCCGTTGGCGCCGATGCTGTCGTCGCTCGACCGGGCGTCGCAGGGCCTGGCGGTGATCGAGGCCGTCGACCAGTTGTCGCTGGAGCGCGAACCCAACCCGCAGCTGTACCGGATGCTCGTCGGGGTGTTGCGGACGATCGCGGCCTCACCGCCCGACCAGCCGCCGTCGCCGCTGAACGTCGCCGCGTTCTACTGGAAGTTGCTTGCGAACGAGGGGCTGCGGCCGGAACTCGAACAGTGCGTGCGCTGTGGCGAGCGCGAGCCGGACACCCAGTTCGTGGCGTTCGACCTCAACGAAGGCGGCGTGCTGTGTCGCTCGTGTCGCTCCGGCCAGGCGATCAGCCCCGGGGCGCTGGAGATCCTGCGCGAGATCCTCGGCGGCCAACTCGTCCACGCGCTCGCTCGCGATGAATCGCCCAGCACCCACGAGGTCTCGTCGCTGGCCACCCGTGCCCTCGAGTTCCACATCGAGCGTCGCCTCAAAGCCGTCGCCATGTTCGAAACCCACTGACCCACCCCACCAACAATCACGTTTGCGTTGCACTTCGGGTGACCCGGTCCACCGAATCTGCAACGCAAACGGAAAAGGGGGGTGGGTAGCCTCCGGGGTCTATGCCTGCCACCGACCTCGAACAGATCGTCAGCCTCTGCAAGCGCAGGGGTTTCGTCTACCAGTCGGCGGAGATCTACGGCGGTTTCCGCTCCACCTACGACTACGGCCCGCTCGGCTCGCTGCTGTTGCGCAACGTCAAGGAGGCGTGGGTGCGCTCGATGGTGCAGCAACGCGACGACGTCGTGCTGATCGACGCCGCCATCTTGAGTCCGCCGCAGGTCTGGCAGGCGTCGGGCCATCTGGCGAACTTCAGCGACCCGCTGGTCGACTGCACCGACTGCAAGCAGCGCTTCCGCCTCGACAAGCTCGACGACCCCGACGTGTGTCCCAACTGCGGCTCGAAGGGTTCCTTCACCGAAGCCCGCGAGTTCAACCTGATGTTCAAGACGCAGGCCGGCCCGGTCGAGGGCACCGGCGCTGACGCGTATCTGCGCCCCGAGACGGCGCAGGGCATGTTCACCAACTTCGGCCAGGTGCTGCAGACATCGCGCAAGAAGCCGCCGTTCGGGATCGCCCAGGTCGGCAAGAGCTTTCGCAACGAGATCACGCCACAGAACTGGATCTTCCGCACCCGTGAGTTCGAGCAGATGGAACTCGAGTTCTTCGTCCCGCCGGAGGAGTCGGCGCAGTGGTACGAGTACTGGTGCAACGAGCGACTCAATTGGTATGTCGAACTCGGCATCCCGAAAGAGATGCTGCGCCTGCGCCCGCACGACGACGACGAGCTGTCGCACTATTCGAGCGGCACCTCCGACGTCGAGTTCACGTTCCCCTGGGGTTTCGACGAGTTGGAGGGCATCGCCCAGCGGTCCGACTACGACCTCAAGCAACACGCCGAGCACTCCGGCGAGCGCCTCGACTACTTCGATCCGCAGACCAACGAGCGCTACGTCCCCTACGTGATCGAGCCCGCCGCCGGTGCCACGCGCACGATGGCGGCGTTCCTGCTCGCCGCCTACGACGAGGACGAGGTGAACGGCGAGGCCCGGACCGTACTGCGCCTGCACCCGCGCCTGGCGCCGTACAAGGTCGCCGTGCTGCCGCTGTCGAAGAAGGACACGCTGACCCCGCTCGCCCACGAGGTCCGCAAGCTCCTCGCCGAGCGGTACATGGTCGACTACGACGAGACCCAGAACATCGGCAAGCGCTACCGACGCCAGGACGAGATCGGTACGCCGCTCGCGGTGACCGTCGACTTCGACTCGCTCGACGACAACGCCGTGACCGTGCGAGATCGTGACACCACCGAGCAAGTGCGCGTCCCGATCTCCGAGCTGCTCGGCACCGTCGGCGACCGGTTGGGAATGTGAGCAGGACGACCAGCTACGGTCGGCGCCCATGAGTCAAGTTGCCATGATCGCCAAGTTCACCTGCATCGACGGAAAGCGCGACGACCTGTACGCCGGCCTCGCCCCGATGATGGACCACGTCGGATCCGAGGAGGGCACGCTGCTCTACCAGCTCCTCGAGGATCCCAACGACGCCAACGTCGCCTACATGTACGAGCTGTACGCCGACGGTGACGCCCTCACCGCCCACAGCACCAGCGACGTGATGAAGCAGATCATGAACGCCTTCGGTGGCATCCTCGCCGGCCGGCCCGAGCTGACCATGCTCACGCCGGTACGCGGCAAGGGCCTCTGACCCGGAAGCCCTGATGGCGGCGACCTACCTCGACGCGATCCTCGATCGTCACCGAGCGGTCGCCGCCGCCGACACCCGCTCGATCGAGCGGCTGATCGACGACGCGCGCGCGGTGCCCCCGGCCCGGGGGTTCCGAGCGGCGCTCGCCGGGCGTGACCGACTCGGCGTGATCGCCGAGATCAAGCGGCGATCACCCTCCAAGGGCGATCTCAACGCGGACCTCGACCCCGCGGAGATCGCAGTCACGTACGAGCGTGGGGGAGCGGCGTGCCTGTCCGTGCTCACCGACGTCGAGCACTTCGGCGGCTCGGTCGACGACTTGCAGGCAGCCCGGGCAGCCTGTTCGCTGCCGGTCATCCGCAAGGACTTCACGGTTGGCGAACGCGACGTGCTCGACGCTCGCATCATGGGCGCCGACTGCGTGCTCTTGATCGCTGCTGCACTCGATCCGGCCGAGCTCGCCGGCTTCCACGCACTGGCCGTCGATGTCGGCCTCGACGTGCTCGTCGAGATCCACGACGAACGCGAGCTGGAACATGCGCTCGCCGCCGAGGCGACGCTGATCGGTGTCAACCAGCGTGACCTCGTCACGTTCCAGGTCGACCACGAACGTGCCGTGCGGATGGCCGGGGTGATCCCGGACCATGCGGTCAAGGTCGCCGAGTCGGGCGTCCGCGGCGCCGCTGACGCCCGGTCACTGCGTGCGGCCGGTTACGACGCCGTGCTGGTCGGTGAAACGCTCGTCACCAGCGGCGACCCCGCCGCGGCGATCGTCGATCTGATCGGTTGAGCCGCACCGAGCCTCACTGCGGGCCCGGCTCGACGTCACGCTCAGGCGGATGGTTCACCGGTCGGGGTGTTGAGCATCTCCCAGCGGGCGATGCCGTCCTCCACCCGCTGGTTGAGCGTCTCGAGGATCGTCACCCGAGCCCACTTCTTGTTCTCGCCCGACACGACGTCCCACGGAGCCAGCTGATGGTCGGTGCGCTCGAACATGTCCTCGGCGGCCTCGATGTACTGGTCCCACTTGTCGCGGTTGCGCCAGTCCTCGTCGTTGAGTTTCCACTTGCGCAGCGGATCGTCGCGTCGGCTCTCGAACCGTTTGGCCTGCTCGTCGGAGCTGATGTGGAGGTAGAACTTCACGAGAATGACGCCTTCGAGCACCAGGCTGCGCTCGAACTCGACGATCTCGTTGTAGGCGCGGGTCCATTGCTCGATCGTGGCGAACTTCTCGACGCGCTCGACGAGGAGCCGTCCGTACCAGCTGCGGTCGAACACGCACATGCCGCCGAGTCCGGGCACCTTGGTCCAGAACCGCCAGAGGAAGTGGTGTCGCTTCTCGCGCTCGTCGGGTTTCGCGTAGGCGTACACGCTGAAGTGGCGTGGATCGAGACGCTCGACGATTCGTCGGGTGGCTCCGCCCTTGCCGCCGGCGTCAGCGCCTTCCATCACGACGAGCAGTCCCGGGCCGACGCCCTTGTCGCCGATCTGGCCGCCGAGCGTGAGTCGCAGCTCGACGAAGCGTTCCTGTGCGGCGGCGAGTCGCTTCTCGTACTCGTCGTTGCCGAGTTTGTCGGTCAGGTCGATGTCGTCGAGTCGTCCCATGCGGTGACGACGATAGGCGCGAGCCTGAGCTGTACGAGCAATCCGGTCGAGCCGTGGCCGCAGCAATCGACCAGCGGTGACGCCCGTCGAGCGGACCGCCAGCCGATTACGCCGTGGTTAATGGCGCGGTCGTACGGTCGTCAGATGTCTGTCTCATCGACTCGAGTTGCCATGGCCGCCCTGGCACTGTCCGGTTTCCTCGTCGCGTGCGGCGCGAGCTCCGGCGATGACGCCGAGCCGGTCGATACACCGGGCACCTCAGCGGCAGCGGACACCGTTGCGACCGACGTGACCGACGCGACGGCGCCGGTGGACACGTCCTCCTCGGCGGACACCACGATCGCCGACGGCGACAGCCCCGACGACCTTGCCGCAACGAACTGTGCGGGACAGCTCAGCGACGGGTACTTCCCGATCGTTCCGTGCGGCGAACCGCACGCCAGTGAGTTCGTCGGGTTCGCACCCTCGCCCTGGGAGATCCTCCCCGATGACGCCGAAGAGGCGTTCGCCGCCATGAGCGCCGCGTGCCGACCCTTCGTCGAGGAGTTCCTCGATCGACCGTTGAACCTGCCGGGGCCCGGCATGGGCACCTCCGTGGACGCTGCGGGGCTCGGCGAGCCGGTCAACGGCGACATCGAGTGCTACGTGACCACGGGCGGAGACGAGACCCTCATCGGCCTGATCGCGGAAGTGGGCCTCGAGGCAGCGCTCAACGGCGTCGTCGTGATCTACGACTTGGAGCCGGGCTCGTGCTTTCTGCTCGGCGAAGATGCCTACGCGTTCGGCGCGCCGGTCGACTGCGGCGACCCGGATGCGTTGATGCACCTCGGCAGTTTCGCCGCCGCCGACGGTCCATACCCGGGCGAGGACGAGTTGCGGGCCATTCGCGCCGAGGGCTGCGCCCAGGTGATGGCCGACAGCGGCCTCGCTGCCGACCCCGCCACCGTGTCCGGCACCTTCCCGGACGAGGTCGAGTGGAAGCGCCAGGACCAGCGCTTCATCACCTGCGACGCCACGCCACTCTGACGCCAACCGAGTTTCTCCCGGACGGACACCTCGACCATCGGTGTCCGGCAACTACCATCGACACCGTGATCAGGACATTCGCGGCGCGCGCCGCCATCGCCCGAGGTCACGGGGGGCAGTCGCCGTGTTCGTGAAGATCTGCGGGATCACCAACGAAGACGATGCACTGTTGTCGGTGGCCATGGGCGCCGACGCCGTCGGGTTCATCTTCGCCCCCTCCACCCGCCAGGTCGCCGCCCAGGTCGTCTACGACATCACCCGACGGCTTCCGCCCGAGATCCTGACCGTCGGCGTGTTCCGCAACGAACATCCGAAGCTCGTCGTCGACACCGCACATCGTGCCGGCGTCAAGGCGGTCCAGCTCAGTGGGCGCGAGACACCGACGCAGACCAAGGAGATCGCCGGACACTTCCGCTGGGTGATCAAGGCATTCGGCGCCGACGACGAGAACCTGCCACGCGCCGATCAGTACGGCACCGACATGATCATGCTCGACTCGCCCGAGCCCGGCTCCGGAAAGGTGTTCGACTGGTCGCTCGCCGGTGATGCCCCCGACTCGTTGAAGCTGATCCTCGCCGGTGGGCTGACCCCCGAGAACGTCGGCGCTGCCATCACCGAGGTGAAGCCGTGGGGCGTCGACGTCGCCACCGGCGTCGAGAAGTCGCCGGGCAAGAAGGACGCCCTCGCCGTCAAGCGCTTCATCGAGAACGCCCATGCCCATGCCCCGGCGCCGTACCTCGGCGCCGACGACCTCCCCTACGACTGGGACTTCGAATGACCACACTCGACCACACGCCCGACACCGACAGCCCGACCACCCTGACCGCGCCCCCGACGCCACCGGCCGCTTCGGCGAGTTCGGTGGACGCTTCGTCCCCGAGACGCTCGTGCCGGCGTGCCAGGAACTCGAGGCAGCGTTCGGCGAGGCGTGGGTCGACCCGTCGTTCCGCGCCGATCTGGCGCGCATCCACCAGGAGTACTCCGGGCGCCCGTCGATCCTCACCGAGTGCCGCAACCTCAGCGAACGGCTCGGCATCCGGTTGATCCTGAAGCGTGAGGACCTCAACCACACCGGCTCGCACAAGATCAACAACGTGATCGGCCAGACGCTGCTCGCCAAGCGCATGGGCAAGCAGCGCATCGTCGCCGACACCGGCGCCGGCCAGCACGGCGTCGCCAGCGCCACCGCCGCGGCGCTGATGGGCCTCGAGTGCACGGTGTTCATGGGTGCCGTCGACGTCGAGCGTCAGGCGCTCAACGTGTTCCGCATGAAGCTGCTCGGCGCCGAGGTCCACTCGGTCGAGAGCGGCAGCCGCACGCTGAAGGACGCCGTCAACGAGGCGATGCGCCACTGGGTCGCCAACGTCACCGACACCCACTTCTGTCTCGGCTCGGTCGTCGGGCCGCACCCGTACCCGTACATGGTGCGCCAGTTCCAGTCGATCATCGGCGAGGAGGCCCACGGCCAGATGCTCGAGCTGACCGGTGCGATGCCCGACGTGGTGGCGGCGTGTGTCGGCGGCGGCTCGAACGCAATGGGCATCTTCAGCGGGTTCGTCGACGAGCCGGGCACCCGGCTGGTCGGTGTCGAGCCGGCGGGCGGCGCGGCCGTCGGCCGTGGCACCCCCGGCGTCGTGCACGGCATGCGCAGCAACCTGATGCAGGACGAGGTCGGCCAGGTCGAGGAGGCGCTGTCGATCTCCGCCGGGCTCGACTACCCCGGCGTCGGCCCCGAGCACTCGTATCTCGCGTCGATCGGGCGGGCCGAGTACCCGTCGGTGACCGACGACGAGGTGATCGAGGGCTTCCAACTGTTCGCGCAGGCCGAGGGCATCATCCCGGCGCTCGAGTGCGCACATGTTGTCGCGTGGATCACGCGCGAGGCGCCGAACATGCAGGGCCAGACCGTGCTGATGAACCTGTCGGGGCGTGGTGACAAGGACGTCGCGCAGATGATGGACATCCTCGCGGATCGCATCGCATGAGCGTCGACACCGTGTACGGGCGTCTCGAGACCGAGTTCCGCGCCAAGCGAGACGCCGGGCGCAAGCTGCTCGTGCCGTACGTGACCGGCGGGTACCCGGGCTGGCAGGACGCGATCCGCGCCTGTGCCGCGAACGGTGCCGACGCCGTCGAGATCGGCATCCCGTTCTCCGATCCGGTGATGGACGGTCCGGTCATCCAACAGGCGTCGCAGGCCGCGCTGGAGCTCGGGGTGACGCCGTCGTCGATCCTCGACGAGGTGCCGTCGCTCGACGTCGACATCCCGCTGGCCGTGATGACGTACTACAACCTCGTGCACCACCCCGGCCCGACACGCTTCGCGGCGCAGCTCGAGCGGGCGGGCATCAGCGCGGCGATCCTGCCGGACCTGCCGCTCGAGGAGTCCGGCCCGTGGTGCGAGGCCGCCGACGCCGAGGGCATCGAGACGATCATGCTCGCTGCGCCGACCGCGCCCGACGAGCGCCTGCCCCGGGTGACGGCACGATGCCGGGGGTTCGTCTACTCGGTGGGTCTACTCGGTGTGACCGGCGAACGCGAGTCGCTCGCCGAGACGGCGACGGCCCTCGCCGCACGCCTGAAGCAGATCACCGACACCCCGGTGCTCGTCGGCGTCGGCGTGTCCAACGCCGAGCAGGCCTACCAGGCCACGCGGGTCGCCGACGGCGTGATCCAGGGCGCCAGCGTGGTGCGGCGACTGATGGACGCCGGCCCCGACGCCGTCGGCGACTACGTCGCCGAGGTCCGAGCGGCCATCGACGGGTAACCCTCGAGACGTACGAGGCCCATCTCGAACGTGCGCGGGCGGTCGGCTAGGTTCGACTGATGGGTGGGATTCGGGCACGCATGTCGGTACTCGCACTCGTCGTGGCGGTGATCGCCTCGGCGAGTTGGGTGTTGGGTGATACCTCGACCGCTCGTGCGGCGTCGGTGTCGGTGGCGAACGAGAGCGAGTTTCGTGCTGCGTTGGTGGCCCTCAGCGGTCAGGTCGGGCCGCACACGATCGAGATCATGTCCGACTTCGTCGTGGCCGGCGCGACGGACCCGACGTACACCGGTGTCAGCGCTCTCACCATCAACGGCAATGGCCACTCCATCAGCGGAAACTCGAACAGCCGGATCCTCGTGTCGAGGCCCACGGGCAGCCCCGAGCCCGACGGAGCTCAGCTGACGCTCGACTCGGTCACCTTCCACGATGCGGCAGCCGTGGTCCCCGGCGCGTCCTCGGGCGGTGCCGTGCTGAGCAAGGGTCCAGTGACGATCGAGAACAGCCGATTCAACGACAACTCGGCGCAACAAGGGGGAGCGGTCTCCACGTTCGCCGGTTCCGGGGTCATCGTGAGGGACAGCGCATTCATCGACAACCGTGCGTCGGGGAGCTCAACGGTGCCTGCGCTCGGCGGTGCGGTCCTGAGTGGTGGACCGCTACTGGTCGAGAACAGTTCGTTCTCCGGCAACGTTGCGGACGCTGCGGAGTCGATCGAGGACGCGGGCGGTGGAGCCGCCTACAGCGGCGGCACCGTCCGGCTGGTTCGCAGCACCTTCGACTCGAACGAAACTCGGCGCGGGACCCTCCGCAACTTCGGTGCGGTCACGGCGTTCGGCGACACGGTCGTCGAGAACAGCACGTTCAGCGACAACACCGTCAGCGGAACAGGAGCGCAGGGGTCAGCGATCTTCGGTTTCGGCGCGGTCGACTTGACGTACTCCACGATCGTCGGTGACGGCAGCGGCACGCTCGTGAACGGCGACCTCACCAGCTTCGGCTCGGTCCTGGCCCGACGCCTCGGCGCAGGAGACAAGTGCAGCGGGTCCAGCACCAACTCCCTCGGGTACAACGTCGCGGAGGGGCCGGCAACCGACACGTCGTGCGGATTCACCGCCACCGGAGACTCGCAGGGCGTGGCCGTCTTCGCCCGGCCGCTCGCCGACAATGGCGGACCGACCCGAACGATCTCGTTCGCCGGCACGTCGTTGATCCACGCGATCCCCACGGGCTCGTGCGCTGCTGGGATCACGACCGACCAACGTGGCGAACCGCGCGGTGGATCGCCATGCGACATCGGCGCGCTCGAAGCGGGCCCGGTTCGGGTGAGCGTCGAACAGGCCGCTGGTCAGCCCGACCCCGCATCGAGCGGTCCGATCCGCTTCACGGTCGAGTTCTCCGAACCGGTCACCGACTTCACCGCGTCCGACCTGGTGCTCGGTGGAACGGCGACGGACGGCAGCGCAACTCTGTCCTCTACGTCCGATCCTTCGGTGTACTCCATCGAACGCTCAGGGATGTCGGCTGGCACTGTGACGGTGTCGTTGCCGTCGAACACGGTCCGCGGTGTGGTCGGCGAACTGAACCTGGCGTCGATCAGCACAGACAACTCGGTGCGCTTCAGCCCGCCCAGCCCGCCCAGCCCGCCCAGCCCGCCCAGCCGCCCAGCCCGCCTCCGCCGGCGACGCCGACGTTCGTGCCGTTGACGCCGGTGCGGATTCTGGATACGCGTGGTGGTGCGAAGGTGGGCAACGCGGCGGGCACGGGTGCGCCGGTGACGTTGTCGGTGTTCGGCAAGGGTGGTGTGCCGGCGTCGGGTGTGGGTGCGGTGGCGTTGAACGTGACGGTGGTGGCGGGAGAGAACCCGACGATCGGTGGCGGGTTCGTGACGGTGTTCCCGTGCGGGACGCGTCCGGATGCGTCGAATCTGAACTTCACGGCGGGTCAGACGATTCCGAACTCGGTGATCGCGCCGGTTGAGTGCGTCGGGGACGGTGTGTTTCTACGTGTACGGCACCGCACACCTGCTCGCCGACGTCTCCGGCTACTTTCCCGCCGGTTCGAGCTTCACCTCGTTGACGCCGGTGCGGATGTCTGGATACGCGTGGTGGTGCGAAGGTGGGCAACGCGGCGGGCACGGGTGCGCCGGTGACGTTGTCGGTGTTCGGCAAGGGTGGTGTGCCGGCGTCGGGTGTGGGTGCGGTGGCGTTGAACGTGACGGTGGTGGCGGGTGAGAACCCGACGATCGGTGGCGGGTTCGTGACGGTGTTCCCGTGCGGGACGCGTCCGGATGCGTCGAATCTGAACTTCACGGCGGGTCAGACGATTCCGAACTCGGTGATCGCGCCGTTGAGTGCGTCGGGGACGGTGTGTTTCTACGTGTACGGCACGGCGCACTTGCTGGCGGATGTGTCGGGTTGGGTTCCGGCGGGCGCAGGATTCAATCCGTTGACGCCGGTGCGGATTCTGGATACGCGTGGTGGTGCGAAGGTGGGCAACGCGGCGGGCACGGGTGCGCCGGTGACGTTGTCGGTGTTCGGCAAGGGTGGTGTGCCGGCGTCGGGTGTGGGTGCGGTGGCGTTGAACGTGACGGTGGTGGCGGGTGAGAACCCGACGATCGGTGGCGGGTTCGTGACGGTGTTCCCGTGCGGGACGCGTCCGGATGCGTCGAATCTGAACTTCACGGCGGGTCAGACGATTCCGAACTCGGTGATCGCGCCGTTGAGTGCGTCGGGGACGGTGTGTTTCTACGTGTACGGCACCGCACACCTGCTGGCCGACGTCTCCGGCTACTTCCCGGCCTGAGCCGTCGGGTTGCCTGATTCGTCAGGCGAACGCTGGGCCGTCGAAACGGTTGCGGGTGGTGAACGACTCGACCGGGTTGCGCTTGAGTTTCGTCGGCTGGTGCACGGGGTGGCCGAGGAAGATGGTGGTCACGAGGCCGTGGTGCTCGGGGAGCCCGAGGGCCGGCGCGGCGGCCGGCTCGACGCGGCTGAGGAACGTGGTCATCACGCCGCCGAGGCCGTGGGCCCGTGCCGACAGCATCAGGTTCCAGCAGAACGGATAGATCGACGCGCCGCCGGTCAACGGCGCCCGATCGAGCTCGGCGTCCATCATGGCGAGCTTCGACAGGTCGGCCGCGACCGCCAGCACGACGGGGATCGTCTCGATGTGCTCGAGCAGATCGTTGTGCTTGTTCGGCGTGATCTCGGCCGGCTTCACGTAGTCGACGACGTTGAACGGGTTGCCGCCCGTCGCCGCGGTCTCCATGTACTCGTCCCACACCGGTTGCATCAGCGTGGCCAACTCGCGTCGCAGCGTGGCGTCCTCGACCACGGCGACGCGCCACGGCTGCCGGTTGCCACCCGAGGGCGCGAACCGCGCGTCGTCGAGGACGCTCGCGATCGTGGCGTCGTCGACCGGCTCGTCGGTGAACGCCCTGACCGTGCCGTTGGTGCGGATCGCCTCGCGAATCTCCATGCGAGGACCGTACCGGCGTCCACGATGTGCCTGGCACATCGTGGACGTCAGTTGGCGGCGGCGACCTTCTGGCGCACGATGTTGAGCGCCGAGCCCGCCTTGAACCACTCGACCTGCTCGGGGCTGAAGGTGTGCACGGCCTCGAAGTCGATCGTGGTGCCGTCGGGCTTGACGATCTGGCACTGCACGTTCTGACCCGGGACGGGCGGCAGGCCGCTGACGTTGATGCGGTCGTCCTCCTCGATCAGGTCGTACGTGTCGGGGTCGGCGAACGTGAGCGGCAGGAGGCCCTGCTTCTTCGCGTTCGTCTCGTGGATGCGGGCGAACGAACGGACCAGGATCACCAATCCACCACGGAACCGGGGCTCCATGGCGGCGTGCTCGCGTGAGGAACCCTCGCCGTAGTTGCGATCGCCGACCGCCACCCAGTTGATGCCGGCCTCGTGGTAGCGCATGGCGATCTCGGGATACGGGCGGGTCTCGCCGTCGGTGATGTCCTTGCCCGTGCCGGCCTCACCCGTGAACGCGTTGACCGCCCCGGCGAACAGGTTGCCCGAGATGTTCTCGAGGTGTCCCCGGTACTTCAGCCACGGACCGGCGGCGGAGATGTGGTCGGTGGTGCACTTGCCCTGGGCCTTCATCAGTACCGGCAGGCCCTGGTAGTCGTTGCCGTCCCAGGCGAGGAACGGCGCGAGCAGCTGCAGGCGATCCGACGTCGGCGACACGGCGACCTCGACACCCGAGCCGTCGGCCGGGGGAGCGGTGTAGGTGTTCTCGCCCGGGTCGTAGCCGCCGTCGGGCAGCACCTCGCCGACCGGCTCGGCCAGCGTGATCTCGGTGCCGTCGGGCGCCGTGATCGTGTCGACGGTCGGGTCGAAGTCGAGCCGTCCGGCCAGCGCGATCGCCAGCACCGTGTCGGGTGAGGTGACGAAGCTCAGCGTCTTCGCCGAACCGTCGTTGCGCTTCGGGAAGTTGCGGTTGAACGAGTTGACGATCGTGTTCGGCTGCCCGGTGATCGACTCGGGCCGCGACCACTGGCCGATGCACGGACCGCAGGCGTTGGCGAGCACGGTGGCGCCGATCGCTTCGAGGTCGGCGAGCAGGCCGTCGCGCTCGATGGTGGCGCGCACCTGCTCGGAGCCCGGGGTGATCAGCAGCTCGCACTTCGCAGTGAGGCCGGCGGCCGCCGCCTGGCGGGCGATCGACGCGACGCGGGTGATGTCCTCGTACGAGGAGTTCGTGCACGAGCCGATCAGGCACGCCGACGGCTCGAGCGGCCAGTCGTTCTCGCGGGCGGCGGCGCCGACGCCGGCGGCGCCGACCTTGTGGGCGCGGTCGGGGGAGTGCGGGCCGTTGATCAACGGCTTGAGCTCGTTCGAAGTCGATCTCGATCAGCTGGTCGTAGAACGCGCCGTCGTCGGCGCGGAGGTCCTCGGCGACCTTGTCGGCGGCGTCGGCGATCGCTTCGCGGCCGGTCGCCTTGAGGTACATGGCCATGTTGTGGTCGTAGGGGAAGTGCGAGGTGGTGGCACCGATCTCGGCGCCCATGTTGCAGATCGTCGCCTTGCCGGTGGCCGAGATCGAGTCGGCGCCGGGGCCGAAGTACTCGACGATCGCGCCGGTACCGCCCTCGACCGTGAGCACGCGGGCGACCTCGAGGATGACGTCCTTCGGGCTCGACCAGCCGCTGAGCGTGCCGGTGAGCTTCACGCCGATCACCTTCGGCCAGCGCACGTTGAACGGGAACCCGGTCATCACGTCGACGGCGTCCGCGCCACCGACGCCGATGGCGACCATGCCGAGCCCGCCGGCGTTCGGGGTGTGGCTGTCGGTGCCGATCATCATGCCGCCCGGGAACGCGTAGTTCTCGAGCACGACCTGGTGGATGATGCCCGAGCCCGGACCCCAGAAGCCGATGCCGTACTTGGCCGACACCGAGCGCAGGAAGTCGTAGACCTCCTTGTTGGTGTCGACGGCGACGCCGAGGTCGATCGTGGCGCCGACCTTGGCCTGGATCAGGTGGTCGCAGTGCACGGTCGAGGGGACGGCGGCCTCGGACAGCCCGGCGGTCATGAACTGCAGCAGCGCCATCTGCGCCGTGGCGTCCTGCATCGCGACGCGGTCGGGATGGAAGTCGTTGTAGGTGACGCCGCGCTCGATGTCCTCGTTCGCGTCGGCGAGGTGGTTGATCAGGATCTTCTCGGTCAGCGTCAGCGGCCGACCGAGGCGCTCGCGACCGGCGGCAACCCGTCCGGGGAGGCTCGCATAGACGCTCTCGACGAGCTCGATGGGGGTGGTGGCGCCGTTCTGAGTCATGTAGACAACTATAATACAAGTTGACCGCGATTCAAGTTGACGACCGTGCAACTCGTTGGGAGACACCATGCGACACATCCGCTATCAGGAGATCGCCGACGTGCTGCGCCAGCGTGCACTCGACTCCCCGGCGGGTTCGGTGTTGCCGTCCGAGGCGGAGATGTCGGCCGAGTTCGGAGCGTCGCGCGTCACCATCCGCCGAGCGCTCGAGCTGGTACGCGACGACGGGCTGATCGCCGCACGGCAGGGATTCGGCTGGTTCGTCGCCACCGATCCCGTGCCGCAGAACCTCGGAGCGCTCGCCACCATCGAGTCGCACGTCGAGGGCGTCGGCAAGTTGTCCGAGCGCAAGATCGAGGAGTTCGCCTACGAGAAGGCCCCCGAACGCGTCCAGCGGGTGCTCGGCGTCGACCAGGTGCTGCGCGTCAAGCGCGTCAACCTCGCCGACGGTGAACCGTTCGCCGTCGTCACCGTGTGGTGCCCCGCCGAGCTCGGCGCGCACCTGTCGCGCCGCGACGTCGAGCGTCGCCCGTTCTACGAACTCCTCGACGTGGAGCTGCGCGGTGCCACCCAGACCATCGCCGCCGACCTCGTCGACACCGCCGACGCCAACCTGCTCGGCGTCCCGGCGGGATCGCCGGTGCTGCGTTGCCAGCGCACCACCACCGACGCCACGGGTCGCGCCGTACTGCTCAGCGAGCACCTGTTCCCCGCTCACCGCACCGAGTTCGTCGTCGACCTCCCCCAGGCCGAGCCGTCGATGACCCCCAGCGGCCTGCGCATCGTCGAGTGACGTCCACGATGTGCCTGGCACATCGTGGACGTGAGTCTCGTACGATCGCAGCCATGGGGATGATCAACACGTTCCGGTCGGTGGTGCAGTTCGACCGGATCACACTCGACCCCGTCGAGCGTCGATTGAAGTCCGCCGCCTCGGTCGAGGACTTCCGTCGGATTGCGAAGCGTCGGCTGCCGCACGGCGTGTTCGACTACATCGACGGCGGCGCCGAGGACGAACGCACGCTGGCGCGCAACGTATCGGCGTTCGCCGGCTACGAGTTCCAGCCCCGGATCCTGCGCGACGTCAGCCGCCTCGACACCTCGACGACCATTCTCGGGCGCCCGGCTGCGATGCCGCTGATCTTCGCGCCCACCGGCTTCACCCGCATCGCCCACTCCCAGGGTGAGCTCGCCGTCGCACGGGCCGCCGCGCGCGCCGGCATCCCGTGGTCGCTGTCGACGATGGGGACTCGCTCGATCGAGGAGGTCGCAGCGGTCAGCGACGGCGACAAGTGGTTCCAGGTGTACACCTGGCGCGACCGCGGGCTGCTGAAGGAGCTGCTCGACCGCTCGAGGGCCGCCGGCTACACCGCGGTCTGGCTGACCGTCGACACCGCCGTGCTCGGGCGTCGCGAGCGCGACGTGCGTCGCGGCATGACGCTGCCACCGAAGATCGGCCCGGGAACGATCATCGACGGTGCGATCCACCCGGCATGGACGTGGGACTTCCTGCGCAACGAGCCGATCACGTTCGCCAACGTCGTCGGGCTCAGCGACGAGGACGGCAGCACGGCGGTGACGCTGTCGGAGCACATGGCCCGCCAGTTCGACCCGGCGCTGTCGTGGGACGACGTCGAGTGGCTGCGGACGGTGTGGGACGGACCGATCGTGCTCAAGGGAATCCAGACCGTCGCCGACGCCAAGCAGGCGGTCGCCGCCGGCGTCGAGGGAATCGGCCTGTCGAACCACGGTGGCCGTCAGCTCGACGATGCGCCAGCGCCGATCGACCTCGTCGAACCGGTGCGCGACGAGGTCGGCGGCGATGCGACGATCATCTGCGACGGCGGTGCGCGGCGGGGCAGCGACATCGTCAAGGCGATCGCGCTCGGCGCCGACGCGGTGTCGATGGGCAGGCCGTATCTCTATGCGCTCGGTGCCGCCGGCGAACGCGGTGTCGACCAGCTGCTCGACTTCCTGCGAGAGGGCATGGAACGCACGATGGCGTTGACCGGCGTGCGCACGGTTGCCGAGATCGATCGTTCGCTCGTCACCCACAAGCGCTGAACGACGCTCCCGCTGCGACGCCGCGTCCGTCGAGCTGGGACACTCGCGGGATGCAGCTCAACCTCTCCGCTGATGACGTCCTCACCACCACCCGATCGGTCCGCAAGCGCCTGGACTTCGACCGACCGGTCGAACGCGCCGTCGTCGAGGAGTGTCTCGAGATCGCACTGCAGGCGCCGACGGGTTCGAACAGCCAGGGCTGGCAGTTCGTCGTCGTCGAGGACGCCGCCAAGAAGCAGGCACTCGCCGACATCTACGCCCGCAACTTCGCCACCTACGCCTCGATGGCCCGCTCGAACCAGTACGAGCCGGGCGACATGCGCTACGAACAGCGCGAGCGGGTGACCGAGTCGGCCGTCCACCTCGCCGAGAACTTCCACCGGGTGCCGATGATGCTCGTGCCGTGCATCGAGGGCCGCCTCGACGGGGTACCGGCCTTCGCCGGAGCGTCGCAGTGGGGCTCGATCCTGCCGGCGGTGTGGAGCTTCATGATGGCGTTGCGCGAGCGGGCGATGGGCTCCGCGTGGACCACGATCCACCTGATGGACGGCGGCGAGGCCGAGGCCGCCGAGCTGCTCGGGATTCCCCACGACCGCTACACCCAGGCCGGCCTGTTCCCGATCGCCTACACGATCGGAACCGACTTCCAGCCCGCCAAGCGGCTGCCGCTCGACACCGTGCTGCACTGGGACACCTGGTAGCCGCCGACCGGTGCAGCGGCCCAGCGCGGCGGCCCGTTCGTCGGTGGCGACGCGCTGGTGCGAGACTCGCCCTCATGTCCGACCGCGTGCTCATCACCATCACCGACGGCGTCGCCGACGTCGTGTTCAACCGTGCCGACAAGCGCAACGCCCTCGACAACGCCATGTTCTCGGCGATCGCCGAAGCGGGCGAGCAGCTGAAGTCGGAGCCGGGCGTGCGTGCCGTCGTGCTGTCCGGTGACGGCGCGTCGTTCTGTGCGGGACTCGACTTCTCGTCGTTCCAGGCAATGGCCGGCGGCGACAACGCCGAGCAGGCAGCCACGCGATCCGACGGAAACCCCGGCCAGATGAAGGACGGCCGCATCACCCACCTGGGCCAGCAGGTCTGCTGGGTGTGGCAGGAACTCGAGGTGCCGGTGATCGCTGCGGTACACGGCCATGCGCTCGGCGGCGGTCTGCAGATCGCGCTGGGTGCCGACATCCGCATCGTGCACCCCGACACGAAGATGTCGGTTCGCGAGGTCTACTGGGGTCTCGTGCCCGACATGACCGGCACGTTCGTGCTGTCGAAGCTGGTCCGCCCCGACATCGCCAAGGAACTCACCTTCACCGCTCGCGTCTTCTCCGGCGCCGAGGCCGCCGAGATGGGCCTGGTCACCAAGCTCAGCGACACGCCCAAGGACGATGCGATGGCGATGGCCCGCGAGATCGCCGGAATGAGTCCGGGCGCGGTGCGCGGCTCGAAGGCGCTCTTCAATCGGATCCTTGCCGACGGTGCCGGCGAACAGTTCGCCGCCGAACGCGCCACGATCGGTGCGCAGATCGGCTCGCCGAACCAGATCGAAGCGGTCATGGCCGGCTTCGAGAAGCGACCGCCGGTCTACGCCGACGTCTGATGATCGGTGCGCGACGTGTGCCGCCCTCCGGCACAGGTCGCGCACTGATCGTCGGTGATGAGGCGCTCAGGCGGCCCAGAACTGTTGGAGGCGGGCGACGAAGCGGTCGGGGTCGACGAGGTGCGGGTAGTGGCCGCAATCGGCCCAGTACTCGACCGTGCTGTTCGTGATCCGCTCGCCGAGCCAGTCGTCGTAGCCGTCGCCGGGATCGATGCCGAACAGTGCGAGGTACGCCACGTCGTTGCCGGCGTAGCCGGCGAGGGCGGTCTCGACGATCGCCGCGATCTGCTCTTCCGTCTCGGTGAGCAGCAGCTCCCACACCCCGAGGACCACTTCGTGGTCGGCGCGGCGAAGGCCGTTGATGCGAGCCACTTCAGCGGCGGCCAGTTGGTCGCCGATCATCATCTCGAACATCGCGTCGACGACCAGTTGGTACTGGGCGGGGTCTCGCAGCATCGCCTCCGCCGGCATCAGCTGCGCCTTGAACGAGTCGAGCTGCAACGACTGATCGATGTTGACGATGCTCGCGGACGGCAGCATCGTGCCGGCAGCGGTCACGACCGTGCCACCGAGCGAGTGGCCCACCAGGTGTGGGCGAACCACGTTGGCCGCAGCGAGGACCGTGGCGACGTCGCCGGCCATCGACACCAGGTCGTAGGTGGCCGCTGACCCCGACTCGCCGTGGCCGCGCAGGTCGAGCGTGATCACCTCGCTGGTCGCCGCCAGCCGTTCGGTCACCGGGTCGAACGCCGCGGCCGACTCGGTGATGCCGTGCACGAGCACGACGGGATCGCCCGATCCGGTCCGGGTCCACGCGATCTCGGTGCCGTCAGCTGCGGTGGCTCGGTGCTGGTGCTGCATCCCGGAATTGTCGCACAGCGTCAGCCGCAACGTCAGCGGCGCGGCGGGGTGAGCGTGGGGCTCGTGTCGAGTTCGTCGCCGGAATCGGCAACCACGAATCGCGTGAGTCGGCGGCCGAACTCCGACAGGCCCAGCCAGTCGGCGTGGCTGATGCCGGGGATCATCGGCTCGCGGAACCACGGTGCGTAGTACTCGACGTTGGGGATCGACCGGATGTCGTCGGACAGGTTCGGAGTGCCGCCGTGCCATGCTCGCACGTCGCGGATCTGCACGGCACCGGCAGGGGCGGGACAGACCGTGCTCAACCGCATCCACTCCGGCTCCTCGGACCGGCGGGGGATCGGCGCCCGCGATCGCTGCGTGCCAGGGATCTGGCGGGTCGGGCCGTTGAGTGGGGTCATGTCGATCGGGAGGAAGTTGACGCACACATAGGGGCAGGGCAGATCGCGGATCGACACGTGGCCGTTGGGGTCGTGGAACGAACTGAACGGTGTGGCGTCGGTGGACACGAAGTCGCCGATGTCGGCGTGCAGCGGCTGGTACTCCGTCGCTCCCGGCAGACAGAAGTCGCCGCTGCCCGCGCGCACGATGTAGTCGGTCGACCCGAAGATCGCCGTGAGGATCGGCGTGACGGTCGGCAGGTCGATCAGCATCCGCCACTCGGGCCGGTGCAACATGCTGCGGGTGCTGCTCGACCCGCCGAAGGAGTAGCGGTGCGAGCCGCGGTTGCCGACGCGGTCGGGGTCGAGCGCCAGGATCGCGTCGACGGCATCGGCGACCCCGGCGCGCAGGAACTCGAGCTGGTCGGCGTCGAGTGCGTCGCGCACCACGACGAACCCGTCGCGGTGGAACAGCCGCACGGCGCGTTCCACGTCGGTCGGGTCGACGATCTCCATGCCGACGATGCCGTTTTCGGCCTCCAGGTGTGCCCGCAGATCCACGCCGGAAGTGTCGCACAGCCGAAACGGCCAGCAGCGGCTGGTGGGAGGGCGGAGGGGAGGGCGAATGAGAGGGCGAATGAGAGGGGTGGTGTGCGTACTGCGATCACGATCGAACGATCTTTCCGTCGCGGGCCGCCAGGCCCTATGCTGTGTCTTCCCCGCCTCGAGCCAGCGTTGTCTCGGGCACCCGTGCGAGCAGGTCACCGTCGACCGCTCCACCCGGTCATCGACGACCGGAGCCTCACGGGACCGTGCAATATCGAGACACGCGGATGTGATGATGCAGAAGCCCCCGGGCCCGATCGGCCTGTACGACCCCAGGAACGAACACGACTCGTGTGGCGTGTCGTTCGTCGCGAACCTCAAGGGCGTGCGCTCCAACGAGCTGGTCCTCACCGGGCTCAAGGCGCTGACCAACATGGAGCATCGCGGCGCCACCGGCGCCGAGCCCGACACGGGCGACGGTGCTGGGATCCTGCTCCAGGTGCCCGACGCCTTCCTGCGTGCGGTCGTCGAGTTCGACCTGCCCGCACCCGGCGCGTACGCGGCGGGAACGGCGTTCCTGCCCGCCGACGGTGTCGCTTGCGAGAAGGCGATGGCCGCCATCGAAGCGACCGTGCACGACGTGGGCCTCAAGGTGCTCGGCTGGCGCGATCTGCCCGTCGTCCCCGACTGCCTCGGCGAGACCGCCCGCGCCGCGATGCCGACCTTCAAGCAGCTCTTCGTGTCCGATCCCGCCGGGACGACCGGCATCGAACTCGATCGCAAGGCGTTCGTCGCCCGCAAGCGCACCCGCCGCGAGCTCGAAGGCGACCTCGACACGTACTTCGCGTCGCTGTCGTCTCGCACGATCGTCTACAAGGGAATGCTCACCACCCCGCAGCTCAGCGAGTTCTTCCCCGACCTGCTCGACCCCCGCGTCGAGTCGGCGCTGCTCCTGGTCCACTCCCGGTTCTCGACCAACACGTTCCCGTCGTGGCCGCTCGCGCACCCGTACCGGTTCGTCGCCCACAACGGCGAGATCAACACCGTGCAGGGCAACCAGAACTGGATGCGCGCCCGCGAAGCCATGCTGCAGAGTGATCTGCTGCCCGGCATCGACCAGGCCTTCCCGATCTGCACGCCGGGATCGTCCGACACCGCTCGTTTCGACGAAGTGCTCGAACTGCTGCACCTCGGCGGGTACCCGATCCACCACGCCATGTTGATGATGATCCCCGAGGCGTGGGAGAACCACGAGACGATGTCGCAGGAGCAGCGCGACTTCTACCGGTTCCACGCCGCGATGATGGAGCCCTGGGACGGCCCGGCCAGCGTCGCGTTCACCGACGGTGACATGATCGGCGCGGTCCTCGACCGCAACGGCCTGCGCCCGAGCCGCTACTGGGTGACCGACGACGACCTGGTCGTGATGGCCTCCGAGGTCGGCGTGATCGACGTCGACCCCGCCAGGATCGTCGCGAAGGGCCGCCTGCAGCCCGGCAAGATGTTCCTGATCGACACCAAGCAAGGCCGCATCGTCGGCGACGACGAGATCAAGTCCGAACTGGCCTCGCTGCATCCCTATGGCGACTGGCTCGCCGAGGGCATGGTCTCGCTCCCCGACCTTCCCGAGCGCGAACACATCGTGTTCAGCCACGACAGCGTGCTGCGCCGTCAGCAGATGTTCGGCTACACCCACGAAGAGCTGAAGATCCTGATCAGCCCGATGGCGGCCAGCGGGGGCGAGGCGCTCGGCTCGATGGGCACCGACACGCCACTCGCGGTGCTGTCCGAACGTCCCCGCCTGCTGTTCGACTACTTCAAGCAGTTGTTCGCCCAGGTGACCAATCCGCCGCTCGACGCCATCCGTGAGGAGGTCGTCACCGCGGTGTCGTCGTCGGTCGGCCCCGAAGCCAACCTGCTCGATCCCGGCCCGGAGAGCTGCCGTCAGCTCGCGCTGCCGTTCCCGATCATCGACAACGACGAGCTCGCCAAGATCATCCACATCAACGACGACGGCACGCGTCCGGGTCTGCAGGCCAAGGTGCTGTCGGGCCTCTACCGGGTCCGCGACGGCGGAGCGGGACTGCGCACGGCGCTCGACCGGATCTGCCAGCAGGCCTCCGACGCGATCGACGCCGGCGCGAGGATCATCGTGCTGTCGGACCGCAACGCCGACACGGTCGACGCACCGATCCCGTCGCTGCTGCTCACCGCAGCGGTGCACCACCACCTGGTGCGCACCAAACAGCGCACGATGGCGGGCCTGATCGTCGAGGCCGGCGATGCCCGCGAGGTGCACCACATGGCGCTGCTGATCGGCTACGGCGCCGGTGCGATCAACCCGTACCTGGCCTTCGAGTCGATCGAGGACCTGATCGCCGAGGACATGCACGGCCTCGGCGGCATGGACCCGGTCAAGGCCGTCAAGAACTACATCAAGGCGTGCGGCAAGGGCGTGCTCAAGATCATGTCGAAGATGGGGGTGTCCACGGTGGCGTCGTACACCGGCGCCCAGATCTTCGAGGCGATCGGCCTCGGCAAGCCCGTGGTCGATGCGTACTTCACGGGCACGATCTCACAGCTCGGCGGTATCGGCCTCGACGAGATCGCCGCCGAGGTCGCCGCCCGTCACGCGATGGCGAACCCGACACGGCCAGAGGAGCGAGCACACCGCAAGCTCGAGCTCGGCGGCGAGTACCAGTGGCGTCGCGAAGGGGAGCTGCACCTGTTCAACCCCGAGACGGTCTTCAAGCTGCAGCACGCCACGCGGGCCAAGCGCTACGACATCTTCAAGGAGTACACCTCGAAGGTCGACGATCAGTCCGAGAAGCTGATGACGCTGCGCGGGTTGTTCGAGTTCGACCCGGAGCGCTCGCCGGTACCGATCGAGGAGGTCGAACCGATCAGCGAGATCCTCAAGCGGTTCTCGACCGGCGCGATGAGCTACGGCTCGATCTCCGCCGAGGCCCACGAGACCTTGGCCGTCGCAATGAACCATCTCGGTGCGAAGTCGAACACCGGCGAAGGCGGCGAGGATGTCGACCGGCTCTACGACCCCGAGCGTCGCTCGTCGATCAAGCAGGTCGCCTCGGGGCGCTTCGGTGTCACCTCGGAGTACCTGACGAACTCGGACGACATCCAGATCAAGATGGCCCAGGGAGCCAAGCCCGGCGAGGGCGGGCAGCTGCCCGGTCACAAGGTGTACCCGTGGATCGCCGCCACCCGGCACTCGACGCCGGGGGTCGGGTTGATCAGCCCGCCGCCGCACCACGACATCTACTCGATCGAGGATCTCAAGCAGCTGATCCACGACCTGAAGAACGCCAATCCGTCGGCGCGGGTGCACGTCAAGCTCGTCGCCGAAACCGGTGTCGGCACCGTCGCTGCTGGTGTGTCGAAGGCCAAGGCCGACGTCGTGCTGATCTCCGGCCACGACGGCGGCACCGGTGCGAGCCCGCTCACGTCGCTGAAGCACGCCGGCGGACCATGGGAGCTCGGTCTCGCCGAGACCCAGCAGACGTTGCTGCTCAACGGCCTGCGCGACCGGATCGTGGTCCAGACCGACGGCCAGATGAAGACCGGTCGCGACGTCGTGATCGCCGCGCTGCTCGGCGCCGAGGAGTACGGCTTCGCCACTGCACCGCTCGTCGTGTCGGGCTGCATCATGATGCGCGTGTGCCACCTCGACACCTGCCCGGTCGGCATCGCCACCCAGAATCCCGAACTGCGTGCCCGCTTCAGCGGCGAGCCGGAGTTCGTCGAGACCTTCTTCGAATACGTCGCCACCGAGGTCCGCGAGCTGATGGCCGAACTCGGCTTCCGCACGATGGACGAGATGATCGGCCACGTCGAGGCGCTCGACGCTCGTCGCGCCATCGAGCACTGGAAGGCGTCAGGGCTCGACATCAGCCCGATCCTCGCCGTGCCGCAGAACCCGTACGGCCAGACCCTGATCCAGAGCGTCGGCCAGGACCACGGCCTCGACGAAGCGCTCGACCAACAGCTGATCGAGCTGGCGAAGCCGGCGATCGAGGACGGCCACCACGTCTCGATCGACCTTCCCGTTCGGAACGTGAACCGCACCGTCGGCACGCTGCTCGGCCACGAGGTCACCAAGAAGTGGAAGGGCGCCGGCCTGCCCGACGGCACGATCGACATCACCCTCACCGGTTCGGCCGGACAGAGCCTGGGTGCATTCGTGCCCGCCGGCATCCAGATCCGACTCGTCGGCGATGCGAACGACTACGTCGGCAAGGGCCTGTCGGGCGGCCGCCTCATCGTGCACCCGCACCCGTTCTCGACGTTCGTCGCCGAGGAGCAGATCGTGGCCGGCAACGTGATCGGCTACGGAGCGACCAGCGGCGAGATCTTCCTGCGCGGCATCGTCGGCGAGCGGTTCTGCGTCCGCAATTCCGGCGCCATCGCGGTGAGCGAAGGTGTGGGCGACCACGGCTGCGAGTACATGACCGGCGGTCGCGTGGTCGTGCTCGGCCCGACCGGGCGGAACTTCGGCGCCGGCATGTCCGGTGGAATCGCCTACGTCTACGACCCCGACGAGGTGTTCGCCGCCAAGGTCAACTACGACATGGTGGATCTCGAGGACCTCGACGACACCGATCGTGAGTTCCTGCACGACACCATCACCACGCATCGTGACCTGACCGGATCGGCGGTTGCGGAGCGGATCCTCGGAGACTGGGACGGCGCGCTGGCGTCGTTCCGCAAGGTGATGCCGCGGGACTACAAGCGGGTCCTCAGCGTCATTGCCGAGTCGAAGGCCGCCGGCCTCGACGAAACCCAGACCGTCGACAAGATCATGGAAGCAGCCCGAGGATGAACAGCACGACGACACGACGCGCGGCGAGGGAAGCGCCAGCGACGAGCCGCAGTCCGATCGAGGAGAACCGAAGGGCCGACGAGGAGGACAACCAAGATGGGTGAGCCGACCGGATTTCTCAAGTGGGACCGAGAGACGCCGACCCGGCGTCCCGTGCCCGTGCGCCTGCGTGACTGGAACGAGGTGTACGAGGAGTTCCCCGAAGACCACCTCAAGCATCAGGCCGGGCGCTGCATGGACTGCGGGATCCCGTTCTGCAACAACGGGTGTCCGCTCGGCAACCTGATCCCCGACTGGAACGACCTCGTCTACCGCGACCACTGGCAGGACGCCATCGAGCGGCTGCACGCCACCAACAACTTCCCCGAGTTCACCGGGCGACTGTGCCCGGCTCCGTGCGAGTCGGCGTGCGTGCTCGGCATCAACCAGAACCCCGTCGCCATCAAGCAGGTCGAAGTCGAGATCATCGATCGGGCATGGGACGAAGGCTGGGTCACCCCGCACATCCCGGCGGTACGCACCGGCAAGCGCGTTGCCGTGATCGGGTCCGGACCAGCCGGTCTGGCCGTCGCGCAGCAGCTGACCCGCGCGGGCCACGACGTGGTCGTGCTCGAGCGTGCCGACCGGATCGGTGGACTGCTGCGCTACGGCATCCCCGAGTTCAAGATGGAGAAGCGCCACATCGACCGTCGCATCGAGCAGATGGAGGCCGAGGGCACCGAGTTCCGCACCAACGCCGTCGTCGGCGAGAACGTCGACATCGAGGTGCTGCGCGCCTCTCACGACGCGGTCGTGCTGGCGTGCGGCGCCACATCGTGGCGCGACCTGCCGATCCCCGGTCGTGAACTCGGTGGCATCCACCAAGCCATGGAGTACCTGCCATACGCCAACCGGGTGCAGCTCGGCGACATCGAGCAGTCGCCGATCGACGTTGCCGGCAAGCACGTCGTCATCATCGGCGGCGGCGACACCGGCGCCGACTGCCTCGGCACGGCGCACCGCCAGGGTGCGGCCTCTGTCACGCAGCTCGAGATCCTCCCGAAACCTCCCGAGCATCGTGGGACGAACAACCCCTGGCCGCAGTTCGCGATGACCTACAAGGTCACCTCGGCCCACGAGGAGGGCGGCGAGCGGCTGTTCAGCGTCAACACCGAACAGTTCCTCGACGACGGCAACGGTCGGGTGCGGGCGCTGCGCCTCCACGAAGTCGAGCTCGTCGACGGCGCGTTCGTCAAGGTCGAAGGCACCGACCACGAGATCCCCGCTGACTTCGTGTTCCTCGCGCTCGGCTTCGTCGGGCCAGAGAAGGGTTCATGGCTCGAGTCGTTGGAGGTCGAATTCGACGCCCGCGGCAACGTCGCCCGCGACGGTCGCTACATGACCAACCAGCACGGTCTGTTCGTCGCCGGCGACATGGGTCGGGGCCAGAGCCTCATCGTGTGGGCGATCGCGGAAGGTCGTGCCTGTGCGGCCGGGGTCGACACCTACCTGATGGGTGAGACCCGCCTGCCGTCGCCGGTGAAGCCCACCGATCGACCCCTCCTCTGACCGGTGACGCCGGTGCCAGGCACCGCGTCACCGGCCCAGGGCACCCGAGCTGACGACGCCGGGCCTCCGCCAGGGCGTACGCTGCTCCGCATGCAATCGTCACGTTCCACGACCGGGGTGCGCCGACTCGGCGTGCTGGCCGGTCCTGCGCTGATCGGCGCGGTCATCCTGTCGTCGTGCGGCGGCACCGAGAGTGCCGCAACACGATCGACCCTCGACCTCAGCGCTGCTTCGACCGCGTTCGTCGTCCGTCCGCCCGCCACCACTCAGCCGCCCGTCGACACCCTGGCCGAGGGAGATCCCGACGCCATCGTCGAGGGCATCCAGGAGTACACCGTGCAGTCGGGCGACGCGCCCTTCGTGTTGGTCACCCGCTTCGGCGTGTCGTTGGAGGACCTGCTCGGCGTCAACGAGTGGACCGACCCATCTCAGTTCCCGTTCCCCGGCACGGTCATCCTGATCCCGCCAGGGGCGAAGTCGGTGACCGCGAACGCCACGGCCACGACCGACACCGGCGACGACACCACCGATGCCGACTCGACGCCTGCCGCGACGATTCCCGACGCCGGCGACAACTGTGCGCAGGGCACGTACACGATCGCCGACGGCGACTTCCCGAACCGCGTCGCCGAGAAGTTCGACGTCACCGTCGACGCGCTCAACGCGGCCAACGCAGCGACTCCCGGCTACGGCGGATTCATCGTCGGCATCGAGATCGTCATCCCCGCCAAAGCCGACTGCTGACCCCACCCCGAGAACCCGAAAAATGTGCGGCTGCGACCGCCAGGCGCACTGAAACGTGCACAGTTCGCAACGGCGGAGGGTTTGGCCGTTACTGGAAGACGAAGTTGGTCTCCTTGACCACGTCCATGGTGGCGCTGCTCGCGATCGAGTAGCGGTGGCCGGGGAACAGGATCGTGCTGTCTGGCACCTCGGCGAGTCGTCGCAGGCTCTCGAGCATCTTCACCGGATCGGAGCCAGGCAGGTCGGTGCGGCCGCACCCCTCGAGAAACAGCGTGTCGCCAGCGATCAGGCGATCGTCGACGAAGAAGCACTGGCTGCCGGGCGTGTGACCCGGCGTGTGCACGAGCGAGATCTCGATGCCGCCGACGCTGAGCACGTCGCCCGAGTCGTGGCCGACGAGGTGATCGGCGGTGACGTTGGTCGCCTTGGTGACCCACTCGATCTCGTCGTGCTGAACGTGGATCGGGCAGTCGACGCGAGCGAGCAGCTCGGCAATCCCCTCGATCGAGTGGCCCATCATCGATCCACCCACGTGATCGGGGTGATAGTGGGTGGCCAGCGCACCGGTCACGGTCATGCTGTCGGCACCCACGAGATCGACGAGTTCATCGACGGCGTAGGCCGGGTCGACGAGCACGCAGTCGCCGGTGCGTCGATCGCCGACCGCGTACACGAAGTTCACCATCTGTGAAGCGAGCGGATCGCCGACGGCGAAGTCACGCCCGGACAGCAACTGACGGAAGTAGAGCGGTGAGGTGGACACGTGCCTACGCTAACGCCGTGTCGACGCAGCCCCAGGTACGAGCGCTCACCCGTCTCACCGAGGGCCAGGAGATCCCGTTCGGGGGCGATCGCGTCGCCGTGGTGACGGCCGATCTCGCCGCCCGGTTCGTCGACGGTGACCGTCTGATCGTGGTGCAGTCGACCGGCGCGCTGCTGCTGATCACCGCTGCGGTGAGCGACCTCGTCGAACAGGCCGTGGCCGACGCGACCGACGCCTTCGCCGCACTCGCCTCGGCCACCGACGACCAGATCACCGAGTTCTTCGACCGGTTCGCCTCGGCGCTGGCCGACGACGATCGATTCGCACCGATCGGCGCCGCCAACGCCGCCGACGTCGCCGCAGCCGCTGCACGGGGCCGCTCGACCACTCGTTTGCAGCTCGACGACCGCATGCGCGCCGACATGATCAGCGGTCTGTTGGGCTGGCGCGACTCGTCCAGCCGCCGCGACGGCGCGATCGAACTCATCGACCACGCCCAGTGGTCGGTCGAGGCGCGACGTGCGCCGCTCGGTGTCGTCGGGTTCGTGTTCGAAGGGCGCCCCAACGTGTTCGCCGACGCCTGCGGGGTCGTGCGAACCGGGAACACCGTCGTGTTCCGCATCGGTTCCGATGCGCTCGGCACGGCACAGGCCATCGTCGACCATGCGCTCACACCCGCCTTGCGGGCGGCCGGTCTCCCGGAGGGAACGGTCCGTCTCGTCGAGTCGCCCACGCACGCCGCCGGCCATGCGCTGTTCGCCGATCAGCGCCTTGCGCTCGCCGTGGCGAGGGGGTCCGGTGCGGCAGTCGCCGAACTCGGAGCGGTCGCGTCACAGTCGGGGACGCCGGTCAGCCTCCACGGCACCGGTGGAGCGTGGATGGTCACCGGCGCGGGCGCCTCGGCTGACACGCTGGGCCGGGCGGTGCGGCACTCGCTCGACCGCAAGGTGTGCAACACCCTGAACGTGGTGGCCGTGCTGCGCTGCGCGCGCCGACGAGCTGGTACCGGTCGTCCTCGATGCCCTCGATGCTGCCGCAGCCGAGCGCGACACCACCGGACGTCTCCACGTCGTCGAGGGCAGTGAATCGTTCGTCCCCGCCGAACGGTTCGAGCGGATCGTGACGGTCACCCGAGCCGGCGGGAGCAGCGACGAACCGGCCGCGTCCACCGTCGACGAGGGAGCGCTGGCAATCGAGTGGGAGTGGGAGCACTCGCCGGAGATCACGCTGGTGGTCGTCGACACCCTCCACGACGCCGTCGACCGCTGCAACCGGTTCAGCCCGCGGTTCGTCGCCTCGATCGTGACCGACGACGCCGACGAGTTCGATCGGTTCTATGCCGCAGTCGACGCGCCGTTCGTCGGCAACGGCTTCACACGCTGGGTCGACGGCCAGTACGCGCTGGACGCACCGGAACTCGGACTGTCGAACTGGCAGTTCGGTCGCATGCTCGGACGGGGCGCAATCCTGTCCGGCGACAGCGTCCACACGGTGCGCTACCGGGCATCGGTGACCGACCACACGGTTTCGCGCTGAGGCGTGCGGCGCCGACGGCGTCGTTCACTTCCAGACGCCGGTGACATCGACGACCACGTGGGTGGAGGTGCTCGCGGTCACGCAGATCGCTCCGGACGCATCCAGCTTCACGTTGGCGCCATTGGCGACGGCACCGGTATCGCCGGAGTAGTTCAGGTTCGACACGTCGGAGGGCTGCCCGCACGGCACGGCCACCACGAAACCGGGAGCGCTCGCCCCGATGGCGACGAGATTCACGGTGGCGGCTCGGGCATTCGCCGCGATTCCACGGGCGCCGGCCACCTGCACGCGCAGTTCTCGTCCGGGCGACACCATGACCGGGCCGGCGCCGCCGTTCAGTGTCGGATGCGACTGGCGGGTGTCGGCGAGACGAATCGGACTGATCGGCACGAACTTCTGGCCGCCTGTGTCGCCGAACCAGCCGGTGATGTCGACGATCACGTGTGAGGTGACGTTGCTGGTGAGGCAGATGGTGCCATCGGCGGCCGTCGGCACGATCGCCGAGTTCGCTCGCGCCCGTCCGACGCGTGGGTTCAGCGACGACACTGTCGGCTCCGCCACGTCGCACGGGAACGCTCGGATCCACCCGGTCTGATCGGGCAGCACGCCGGTGAGGTTGACCGCCACGGCGGCGGCGTCACTGGGTGCGGGGCTTCCTGCGCCTTCCACGGCGACGCGCAGCACCTGGCCTGGTCGGAGCGGTTGACCGGAGGCACGGGTGTCGAAGAGACGCTTCGGCGCGACCGGCATGAAGACCTGCGTGGAGGTCGGCGACACGTAGCCGTTGACGTCGATCACGATGTCGGTCGGCTGGCTCGAGAACAAGCACAGTTCGCCGCCGCTGAGCGGGATGATCGCCTGGTTCGGCACGCCGTCGTTGGCGTCGTAGTTGAGCGTGGAGAACGACGGGTTGGTCTCGGCGCAGTTCGATGCCGTCAGGTAGCCAGCGGCGGGTGCGCCGACGCCGGTGAAGTTGGCGCTGATCGCGGTGATGTCCGCCGGAAGCCCCGACTGGCCGGCGATCGGGACACGCACCTGCTGGTTGGCGGGAAGCCGGCCGAGCATCAGGTTGCTGCGCGAGTCGGCGAACCGGAACGGCGTCACCGGCTGGAACGGCATCTGCGAGGTGAGCGCTGCGGTGTTGCCCAGCGGCGTCGGAGGAGCGGCCGGGGCGGGCACCAGCGAGGCTGCGGGGTCGACGGTGAAGCTCCAGTTCGCCGTGCCGCCGTCCGATGCCACCGCCACCGTGTAGGTCCCGCTCGCGAGCGGGGCGGCCGGAACGACCACGACAGCGTTGTCGCCGCCGAGAATCGAGCTGGCGGTGCCGCTGGTGTTCGACTTGTGCAGCACGCAGGTCGGAACCGGTCCAGCAGGACCCGTGAGGGTTGCCGAGGCGGTGTTCACCGTCGACGGCATCATCGCGATCAACGGCAGCCCGACGCTCTGGCCACTCCACCCGCAGAACGTCCGGGGGTCGGGCGACTCGGCGATGAAGCGATTCATCGAGGTCGTCACGCCGTTGCCAGGGAACACGATGGGCGTCGACGGCTTCGGTGTGCCCCAACGGTTGCCGCGGACGACGTCGAGTGTCGCCGCCGACCGCCACTGGGTGTTCGACGGGTTCGGCGGGCTGGCACACATGCCGTAGGCCACCTGCTGCAGCGACGGCCGCAGGATCCCGATCGCATGGAACGGTCCGGACATCCACAGATCGATGTGCCCGCGTGGGGTTGCCGACGCGTTGCTCGACACCGCCACATTGCCGCTGTTGCCCGCCTCGTCGCCGTCGGGGGTGTACCCGGCCGTGCCAGGGGCCTCGTCGTGGGCGATCCCGTTGAGCAGCATCCAGCACGAGTGGTTTCGAGCGCCGTTCGACCAGGCGGGATTGTCGGCCACCGGTGCGAGCCCCGACTGCACCCGATACACGTTGACGACGCCGAGCCAGTCGTCGGCGGCGGGACCGTTCGCCGATGCGGTGCTCGCCACCGACGTGGTGACCATCGCTGCGCCGAGCATCGCCAGAGCGGCCGCCGTGGCCATCCACCGCCCGGTTCTCCGAGGTGCGGTGATGGCGGTGGCGGTGCTCGTCGACATGTGGTGTCCCTGCGGAAGATGTGGGCTGGAAGGTCTGGAGAAGTGGCGGGCCGGCGACGGGTCGTCGACACTGGTATCCCGCTGCATCGGGTGATGGCGGTACCTTCTGGAGCGGTCTTGCCGAACACGTGACCGCTCCTTGACGGGGCCTTGAACTCGACCGAACCGACCATGACCGCACTCCCGCCTCCCATCCCCGGCACGGCAGCCGGATCGGCGCCGACGGCCGCACCCGTGTCGGCGCCGGCAACGACGCTGCCGTTGGTGGCGGCCGTCGGTGCGATGGGCGTACTCAGCGGCTCGCTGATCGTGTCGAAGTACCTCCTCGACTCGATCGTGGACTTCGGGTGGCCGGTGGCGGTGTACGTGGCGTTGCTCGCGGCCGTCGGCTACGGGCCGTCGCTGTGGTGGTGCCGGTACGCGAGTCGACGCTGGGGAACCGGCGACCTCGGTCCCGACATCGGCCTGACCCCACGGTTCGCCGACCTCGGTTGGGGGCCGGTGATCTGGCTCGGCGCGATCGGGGCTCAGGTCGCCGTCGGTGCTGTCATCGTCGCGCTCGGGGTGCCGTTGGTGGGCAACACCGAAGGCATCGAGGAGATCAGTGCCGACCGCACCTACGTGGTGTCGCTCGTGATCACCGCGGTCGTCGCCGCGCCGATCGTCGAGGAGATGGTGTTCCGAGGTGTCGTGATGCGCGGGCTGCACAGCAGGTTGCCGATCGTGCCGGTGATCATCCTGCAGGGCCTGCTGTTCGGAGCCGCCCACATCGATCCCGTTCGCGGGGTGGGCAACATCGGCCTCGTCCTGGTGCTCGCGGGCGTCGGGATCGCCTTCGGCATCTCGGCCGTCCTGCTCGGGCGGATCGGCCCGGCGATGGTGGCCCATGCGTTGTTCAACGGGGCAGTCCTGCTCGTCGTCCTCTCCGGCGTCGCCGACCGGCTCGACGCATCGTCAACGGCGTCAGTCGGCGAACAGGTCGGTGTTGTCGATCAGTCGGACGTCGCCGAAGCGGGCGGCGACGGCAATGCGCACCCGACCGGGCCGACGCTGGTCGGCGTCGAACCGCCGGACCGGGCACAGGGTGCCCGCATCGACGACCGCGACGTAGTCGAGGTGGGCGAGGGGTTCGTCGTCGATCGCCCGGGAGGCCGCATCGATCACGTCGGTCACGCTCGACGTCGCTGAGCTCGCGGCGTGGCGGCCGGCGGACAGGGCGTTCGGGACACAGGTCGCCGCGGCGCGTTGAGCGTCGTCGAGTCGCCGATTGCGGCTCGAGAGTGCGAGTCCGTCGGGCTCACGCACGGTTGGATGACCGACGATGTCGACGCCGAGGTCGAGGTCGGCAGCGAGCCGTCGCACGACGGCGAGCTGCTGGTAGTCCTTCTCGCCGAACACCGCCGAGTGCGGTCGGGTGGCGGCGAGCAGTTTGGTGACCACCGTGGCGACGCCGTCGAAGTGGCCTGGGCGGGCGGCGCCTTCCATCGCATCGGTCAGCGCCGAGACCTGCACCGTCGTGGCGAACCCGTCGGGATACATCGACGACACCGTCGGCACGAACACGACGTCGACGCCCGCGTCGTCGCAGGCGCGAAGGTCGCCGTCGATCGGCCGGGGATAGTGCTCGAAATCGCCGCGCTCGCCGAACTGGAGTGGGTTGACGAAGATCGACACCGCGACGGCATCGGCGAGCTGGTGCGCTCGTTCGATGAGCTCGAGGTGGCCTCGGTGCAGCGCGCCCATGGTGGGCACCAACGCGATCGTTCGCCCCGCCGCCCGGGTGGAATCCGACCAGGCGCGCACGTCGGCCGGGGTGTCGATCACGGTGGCCACGACGCAGACGCTAGCGCGCAGTCGGGCCGGCATCGCCGAGGCGCTGGCGGTTCTGCGCGAGGCGGCGCGGCGCCGCCGACGGCACGACGTCGAAGTAGGCCTCGGCGTCTCCGATCGCCGATGCCGCCAGCACGGCGTGGGTGCACGCGAGTGCGAACGTGTCGGCAGCGGCCCGCAGGATCAGGTTGAGGGTGCCCTGCCGGGACGGGGTCGAACGCAGCGCCGCCGGCAGATCGCCGATGTCGGCCTCGCCGGTGGCGAGCGCGAACACGGTGTCGCCGTCGAACATCGAGTGGGCGGGGCGGATCGCCCGCGCGAGGCCGTCGTGGGCCACATCGGCGATCTTGGACACCTCGGTCTTGGACAGCGCCGCCGAGGTGGCGACCACACCGATCGTCGTGTTGAGGCTGTCGGCGCTGGGACTGGAGGCGCCGACGGCCTCACCGGTCAAGCGGCGGGCGAGCCGGGCCCGATCTCGTGCGTTCGGTGATCGCAATCCGAACGAGCCGGGATACCCAGGGCAGCGCAGTCTCTGGATCGATCACCGTGCCGTTGGCGTTGACCACGGCCAACGCACCGACCTGCACGATCTTCGAGTCGCCCGGTGCGCCGATGTCGATCGCGGTGCTCGCGGTGCCGACGCCGCCCTGCAAGCCTCCCGCCCGGGCGCCGGCACCTGCACCGACGGCTCCCCATGACTGTTGACGGACCCGCGCCCCGGCGATCGCTCGACGGCCGAAGTCGGGCGTCGGCCGATGGTCGAAGCGCCCGGCTCGGCCGAGGTCGAAGATGACTGCGGTGGGCACGACCGGAACAACGCCGTCGGGGGAGTCGACCGCGCCGACGGGGAAGCCGAGTGACCGTTCCTCCAGCCACGCCACCGCACCGTCGGCGGCGGCGAGGCCGAACGCGCTACCGCCGGTGAGGCACACGGCGTGGATCGTCTGCACCAGGTTCTCGGGGCGCAGCGCATCGGTCTCGCGGGTGCCCGGACCGCCGCCGCGCACCGACACCCCGGGCGTCGCTCCGAGCGGTGCGTGTACCACGGTGGTGCCGGTCTGCCATCCCCGACCGATCCGGTGGTGGTGTCCCACCCGGATGCCGGCCACGTCGGTGATCGACCCGGCCGGCAGGGATCGCGTCGCGTTCGGCCCATCCGCCCACTGTACGGACCGTCGTGGCGCTGGCAGTAGCGTCGGCGATCGTGTTCGAACGACCGGCGATCGACGACGGACCGATGCAACGGCTGCGCACCGGGATCAAGCGCGCTGCCGGCGAGGGCGTGATCCGGGCGTGGGAGACGGCGATCGAACTCGGCGCGATCGGCCCCGACACCCGGCGCGGCAAGCGATTCGGTCGACTCGGCGCTGGCAGTGTGATCTGCTTCCCGCCGAATGCGCTGTTCAACGAGCAGTACATCCACATCGGCGAGGGGACGATGTTCGGCCCGCAGATCACCCTGTCCGCCGGCATGGTTCCGGGCCAGCAGATGGTGAGCGACCCGGTGATCACCGTCGGCGACCGCTGCCTGATCGGCAAGGGCAGCGGCATCGTCGGCCACCTCGAGATCGTGATCGGCAACGACGTGTGGACCGGCCACCACGTCTACATCACCGACCAGAACCACGGCTACAGCGACCCCGACCTCCCGATCTCGAAACAGGTGATGCCCGAACGCCCGGTGTCGATCGGCGACGGTTCGTGGCTGGGGCATGGCACCGTGGTGCTGCCCGGCTCGATCATCGGCCGCCACGTCGTGGTCGGCGCGAACAGTGTGGTCACGGGAACCCTGCCCGACTTCTGCGTCGCCGCGGGCGTTCCCGCTCGAGTGATCAAGACGACCGCACCGCGCGAGCGCTAGCGGGCCGGTGCAGACGCCAGGTGGTCAGACCACCGAGCCGCGCGGGGGAGCGCAGGTGGGCATCTCGTTGTCGAGCGTGAACTTCTCGATGCGCTCGGTGATCGGAACCCCGCTGACGGCGGTTTCGGTGAAGGCGACGTCCTGGCCCGAGCGGAGCTGGTCGCTGTAGCGGTACCGGTCCTGGAGGAGCACGCGGTAGTCGGCTTCCCAGTCGGGCACGATGGCCTGGCCCTTCTCGTCGGTCGGCGTGACGGCGACGATGTCGTCGAGCATCGCGGCCAGCAGGTCGGTCGACTCGACGACGAGGTCGGCGCGCACCGTCAGGTCGGGGGAGGCTTGGGCGTCGAGCGCTCGAAGCTCGGCCTTGGTGGTCACGCAGATGGCTTCGGCACGCTCGGCCCAGGCGCGGTCCTCGATCTTGTTGATCGACTCCCTCGAGGCGAACAGGAGCGCCCAGATCCAGAACACGATCAACAGCACGACCGCACCCCACAGCAGCACTCGACGGACCGGCGAACGGCGCCACGGTCCGGGCTGGCCACCGGGAACGTAGCTCGGCGGGGCGGGGGCGTCGGTGCTCACAATGTCTCACGATATGACGCCGCCCGGCTGGTAGAAACGTCCCGTGCAGCCCGCCGACACGATCGACGACGACACCGTCGCGCCCGAGGCCGAACTCGGCCGGTTCGATCGGGCCCGTCGCAACGCTCGCTTCATCGTCGAACTGGTCACGGTGCACCCGAAACTGTTCCTCGTCGCGATGTGCGGCGCTGCGGTGTTCGCACTGCTCACGGTGGCGTCGAGCTTCGCGATCGGGCAGGTGATCGACGACGTGATCCTGCCGCGATTCGAAGACGGCGAGGTCGCCACCAGCACCGTTCTGCGGGGCCTCGGTCTCGTGATCGGCATCGGTGTGCTGCGTGCGATCGCCATCGTCATCCGCCGCAGCTACGCGTCGATCACGATGTGGCGCACCGCACAGACCTTCACCAACCGGGTCGTGCGCCGCTACGCACAGCAGCCGGTCAGCTGGCACAACCGGCGTGCCGACGGCGACCTCGTGCAACGCGCCGGTGTCGACGCCGAGGCCACGGTCAGCGTGCTGGCACCCATCCCGTTCGCGTCCGGCACCATCGTGATGCTCGTCGCGTCCACGGTGTGGATGCTCCTGATCGACGTCCCGCTCGGCCTGGTGGCGGTCGTGGTGTTCCCGCTGCTGCTGGCCACCAACGTGGTCTACGAGAGATCGGTGTCGGTCCACTTCACGCGGGCGCAGGATCAGCTCGGCGAGTTCTCCGCCGGCGTCCACGAGAGCTTCGAGGGGGTGCAGCTCGTCAAGTCGTACGGTGCCGAAGAACGCGAGACCGAGCGGCTCGCCGGACTCGCCGACCGCGTTCGTGCGTCACGCTTGCAGGCGATCCGGCTGCGGAGCTGGTTCGAGGCGCTGCTCGACGTGATCCCGTCGCTGACCAACATCATGCTCGTGGTCATCGGCGCCCTGCGGGTGCGCGCGGGTGACGTCACCGTCGGCGAGCTCACCAGCGTGATCTTCCTGTTCACGCTGCTCGTGTTCCCGCTGCGGCTGATCGGCTACACGCTGTCGGAGCTGCCGCGCTCGATGGCTGCGTGGCGCCGGATCCGCATCGTCCTCGACGAGCCCATCGAACCCGATCCGGCCGACCGCATCGGCATCGCCGCCGATGGCCACGGTGTCGAGTTCGTCGGGGTCACCTTCGCCCACGAAGGCGACGGTCCGCCGACCGTGCGCGAGGTCGACCTCGCCGTGGGGCTGGGAAGCGTCACCGCACTGGTCGGTCCAACCGGATCCGGCAAGTCGACGCTCGCACAGCTCGCTGCCGGCCTGATCGGGCCGAGCGTCGGCGAGATCCGACTCGCGCCCGGGGTCCGCTCGATCGTCTTCCAGGAGGCGTTCCTCTCGAGCGGCACCGTACGCGACAACGTCGAGCTCGGCACCAGCTACACCGACGACGAGATCTGGGAGGCACTCGACCAGGCGGCGGCCACCGAGTTCGTCCAGCGACTTCCGCAACGCCTCGACACCGTGGTCGGCGAGCGAGGCGTCAGCCTGAGCGGTGGCCAGCGTCAGCGTCTCGCCCTTGCCCGTGCGCTGGTTCGGCGACCGCGTCTGCTCGTGCTCGACGACACGACCTCGGCGCTCGACCCGGCCACCGAGGCGCTGATCCTCGAACAACTCCGTACCCGACTCGGTGGTTCCACGGTGCTGATGGTGGCCTCACGGCCTTCGACGATCGCGCTGGCCGACGACGTCGTGTTCGTGGCCGATGGACGGATCGCCGCCCACGGCAGCCACGACGAACTGCTGGCCTCCACGAGCGCCTACCGAGAACTCGTCGAGGCGTTCGAGTCCGACCGTGACCGGGGTGGCACGGCGCCGGCCGGGGCGGTGGGGCCATGAGCATCGATCCGACGCTGGCGGCCAAGGTCGGCACGCTCACGCCCCCGAGCCAGGACTCCGCGGTCCGCACGATCGGACGCGGGCTCGAGACGGCGCCGATCCTGCGCCAGGGGCTCGGCGTGACGTGGATGCTCGCCGCCGTCGGCGCCGCTGGTCGTGTCGTGGTCCCGATCCTCATCCAGCAGGCGATCGACCGGGGCATCGAGGCCGGCGAAGTCCAGATGGACGTCATCGTGCAGATGGCGCTGCTCGGCGCACTCGCCGTGATCATCTCGGGGTTGGCGTTCCGGCAGGCGTCGCTCCGGCTCGGCGATCGCAGCGAACGTGCCTTGCACGACCTGCGGGTGCGGCTGATCGGCCACATCCACCAGCTGAGCCTGGCCGACCACAACGACGAGCGTCGTGGTGGCCTCGTCGCTCGCGTCACCAGCGACATCGAGACCCTGGCCCGCTTCTTCCAATGGGGCGGTCTCGCTTGGCTGGTCGACGGCACGCTGATGGTCATCGTTGCGGGCGTCATGCTCGCGTACGACTGGGTGCTGGCGCTGGTGGCGTTCGCGGTGGCGATCCCGCTGCTCTTCGTGCTCCGAGCGGTGCAGTCGCGGCTGCTCGTCGCGTACGACCGTGCGCGCGCGAGCAACGGCCAGACGTTGGGGTCGATTGCGGAACTCGTGTCCGGCGGCCCGACGATCCGCGCCTACGACGCGGGCGACGCGATGGTGGGCCACGTCGAGGAGTCGGTGGAGACCACGGCGTCCGCGCAGATCCGCGCCGCGCTGATCGGCGCGTTCCTCTTCCCGTCCGGCGAGGTGTTCTCCGCGTTCACGGTGTCGGCGGTGGTGGCCGTCGGGGTGTGGCGCGGGCCCGAGAGTGGGTTGACCCCCGGAGCGCTCGTCGGGTTCATCTTCCTGACGTACCGGTTCCTCGAGCCGATCGCCGAGTTCACCGAGGTGCTCGACACGACGCAGATGGCGGTAGCGGGACTTCGTCGTGTGCTGTCGGTGCTCGACATGCCGGTGGGTCCTCCACAACCCGACGACCCGATCCCGTTGCCCGCCGGCCAGCTCCAGATCGACATTCGTGAGGTGACCTTCGCCTACCGCAGCCGCAGCGACGAGACCGCGGACGCAGCGGTACTCAAGAACATCGACGTGACGATCCCGCCGGGCCAGCAGGTGGCGATGGTCGGAGCAACCGGGTCGGGCAAGACCACCCTCGGCCGCCTGATCGCGCGCTTCGCCGATCCGACGATCGGCGAGATCGACCTGGGCGGCGTGCCGTTGCGCAAGGTGGATCGAGCCGAGCTGCGCACGCGTCTGATCGTCGTGTCGCAGGAACCGTTCCTGTTCGACGACACGGTGGCGGCGAACATCGCGTTCGCCGACGAACGCGCCGACGTCGGCGCCGTCGAGCGGGTCGTCGACGACCTCGGCGTGCGCGACTGGGTCGATGCGCTCCCGAACGGTCTGGCCACCAACGTGGGCGAACGAGGCGACCAACTCTCCGCCGGTGAGCGGCAGTTGGTCGCGTTGCTGCGCGCCGGGCTCGCCGATCCGGACATCTTGATCCTCGACGAGGCGACGTCATCGGTCGACGCGCTCACCGAGGTGCGCATCGCGAGGGCGCTCGAACGTCTGGCGGCCTCGCGAACGACGATCGCCATCGCTCACCGCTTGTCGACCGCCGCGCGAGCCGACCGGGTGCTGGTGCTCGACCACGGCCGCCTGGTCCAAGACGGCCACCACGACCAACTCCTCACCCAGGACGGCCCGTACCGGACGCTCTACGACGCGTGGGTGTCTGCAACGACGGTCTGACGAGTTCCGAGCGCGTCGGTCTGCTCGGTGTCAGTCGAGCGCGAGGCCGAACGGCAGGGGGCCGGTCACCTCGATCACGATGCAGTCGACGTCGTCGAGTTCGATCTGGCGTTCTGCGTCGAACGTCGCCGGGCTTGCAGGCTCGACGTCGTCGAGGGTGATCCGGCTCGTGCGATGCGCGTTGTCGGTGCCTGGTCGGACGAACCCGACCAGCACCGAGAAGTCGGAGGTTTCGTCGCCGAGGTTGGTGAGTCGTCCGGCTGCGATCGCTCGTGACCCCACCACCTCGCACGACGTGATGGTGACCTCGTGCGGCGGCGGATCGAGGTAGTCGTCGTACACGTCGAGCACCACGAACGACAGCACGGCCCCGAGGACCGCGGCGAACAGGCCGCTGACACCGGTGACCACGCCGATCACGGCACGGCTGCGTCCGGCATCCGACGGACCTGATCGCCGCATCGCGACGATGCCGAACACGAGCGCCAGCACGGCGGCGATGGCACCGAACACGACGATGAAGGGAATCCAGGCGATCGCCACGGCAACGATGCCGAGCACCATCGAGGTCGTCGCGAGCGAGTTCGGAGAGCGCGTGGTCGCCGCGCCGGGCGCCGGCTGCACCGGGCGCTCGTCGATGTGGCCGACGTCGATGCCGAGCGGGTCGACGAACCGATCGCCGTCGGTCGACACGTCGGCAGTCCACGCATCTCCGTTGTAGTAGCGGAGCTCGAAGCGACCCAGAGGGTCGGCGTACCAGCCGGGTCGTACTCCACCGTCGTTCGCCACTGCTCCGCAAGCTAGCGGCGTCGTCTGCCCGTACAGTCGTCACCCATGGAGATCGTGTTGATCCGCCACGGCGAACCCGAATGGGTGCGCGACGGCCTGGCCGTCGTCGACCCGCCGCTGACCGACCGCGGCCATCGCCAGGCCGAACGCCTCGCCGCCTGGCTGAGCGAGGAGCGATTCGACGAGGTCCTGGTGTCGCCACTCGTGCGCGCCCGTCAGACCGCAGCGCCGCTGCTCGAGGCGCTGGGAGCCGCCGAGGTGATCGACCCGTGGCTCGAAGAGATCCGCGACCCGATGTGGCACGGCAGCCCCGCCGAGAAGGCAGCGGAGGCCTACGCAGAGCTCAAGGGACGTGCCGCCGAGCAACGTTGGCACGGCCTCGAAGGCGGCGAATCGATTCGTGACTTCGTCGGCCGGATACGCGCCGGTGCGTCGTCGTTCCTCGCCGATCGCGGCGTCCTGCGCTCCGAGACCGAACTCCCGGTGTGGCAGATCGCCGAGCCGGGCGCTCGCATCGCGCTCGTCGCGCACGCGGGCACCAACTCGGTCACGATCGGCCACCTGCTCGGGCTGGAGCCGACGCCGTGGGAGTGGGACCGGTTCGTGCTGGGACACACCTCGGTCAGCCGTGTCGAAGCCCTGCCGCTCGAAGACGGCTACACGTTCTCGCTCACCAAACTCAGCGACCTCGAACACCTCGACCGCGACGAACGCACCCGCTGACGGTTCGCTGCTGATCCGGGCGGAGCGAGGCTCTACCGTCGTCGCGATGGCCGACGCACCCGATCCCGATCGTCTGAAGTTCTATTCGTTCTCCGTGTTCACTCAGCTCAACGGTGCGGTGACGGCGGGGATGATCCATCTCGGCGACAAGCTCGGGCTCTACAACGCGATGGCCGCGGCCGACGAACCGATCACGACCGCAGAGTTGGCCGATCGCGCCGGGCTCGACGAGCGGTGGGTGCGCGAGTGGGCCTACAACCAGGCCGCGGCCAAGTTGATCGCCGTCGACACCGACGCGGCGCCCGGCGCGGAACGGTTCTGGCTCACCGCGGAGGCGACGGCGGTGCTCGCGTCGCCGGACCATCCGGCGTTCGGGATGGGGATGTTCCATCGCTTCCCGCAGACGATGGCTGCGCTCGACGCAATGCCCGAGAGCTTCCAGACCGGCATCGGCCACGACTACGACAGCCACGGGCCCGAGGGCGCCGTCGGTATCGAGCGGAGCTTCGAACCCTGGAACCGGCACCATCTCATCCCGACCGTGCTCCCGGCGCTCGACGGGATCGTCGAACGACTCGAATCGGGCATCACGGTGGCCGACATCGGCTGTGGCGCCGGGGGAGCGGTGCTGCTGATGGCGGACGCGTTCCCCAACAGCCAGTTCGTCGGCTACGACATCTCGAAGTATGCGCTCGAACGGGCCGAGCACCGGCGCCGTGAGGAAGGCGCCGACAACGTCCGCTTCGTCGATCCTCGCGACGAGCCGTTGCCCGACGATCGCTCCGTCGACTTCGTCACCACGTTCGACTGCATCCACGACATGACCCATCCCCAGGAGATGATCGGGGCGATCTCCGAGGCGCTGGCGCCCGACGGCACGTGGCTGCTCGTCGACATCAAGGGCCGAGAGACGTTCGCCGAGAACGTCGAGAAGAACCCGATGGCGTCGTTGATGTACGGCATCAGCGTGCTGTCGTGCATGTCGTCGGCGCTGTCGGAGCCGGGCGGAGCGGGGCTCGGCACGCTCGGGCTCCCCGAGTCGAAGGCCCGCGAGATGTCGGCGGCGGTCGGCCTGTCCCACTTCCGGACGCTCGACGTCGAGCATTCGGTCAACTCGTTCTACGAAGTCCGCCACTGAGTACGGTTCGTCCATGAGCGACGACACCGACCGCATCGACCTCGACGGCGTCAAGTCCTTCGCCATCGGCCTCAGCCCGTGGGCGCACCTCGCCACCGTCGGCGCCGATGGCCAACCCGACGTGGTACCCGTCCACCCGTGCTGGGAGGGTGACGTGTGCTGGATCATGGCCGGGACCGACTCGGTCAAGGCTCGCAACATCGCCGACAACCCGAACGTCGCCATGCACTGGCAGGTCACCGAGGTCGGCGACGGCGTCGAGGTCTGGGGCACCGCCGAGGTGTTCGACGACCTCGACACCAAGCGTCGCCTGTGGAACGGCGTGTTCGACTACGACCTGAACGCATTCGCGCCCGGCGGCCCGGAGAACTCGCCAGGCACCGGGTTCGTGGCGATCACCGTCCAGCGAGCGCTCGTGCTCAAGCAGTACGGCATGGGCGGCGCGCAGCGCTGGTCCGCCGGGTGAGCGAAACGGTGGTCAGCCGTCTGACGGCGCTGTCACGCTCGATCGAGGGCCGGGTCGCGATCGTCACCGGCGCCGCGAGCGGCATGGGGCGAGCCACGGCGCACCTGTTCGCTGACGAAGGCGCGAGGGTGGTCGTCGCCGACCTCGGCGCCGGCCGTGTGGCCGCGGTGGTCGACGAGATCCGAACGGTGCACGGCGACGATCAGGCGCTGGGCGTCGAGTGCGACGTGGCCGACCACGCACAGCTGCGATCGCTGGTCGACGATGCGGTCGCCTGGGGTGGGCGTCTCGACATCGTGGTCAACAACGCCGGCGTCTCGATGGTCACCTCGGCATTCCAGGACGAAGCCGAGTTCGACGACAACTGGGCCCGCACGCTCGACGTCAACCTCACCTCGCACGCCCGTTTGGTCCGCCTGGCCTTGCCGCATCTGATCGAGACGCGGCGCGGGCGGGTGGTCAACATCGCGTCGACCGAGTCGATCGTCGCCACCAGCGGGCTCGCGGCGTACGCCGCATCGAAGGCCGGCGTCACCGGGCTCACCCGGAGCCTCGCCGTGGAACTGGGCCGACACGGCGTCACCGTCAACTGCATCTGTCCCGGTCCCATCGACACCGGCATGACCGCAGCGATCCCCGACGACGCGAAGGCCACCTACGCTCGTCGCCGGGTGCCGTTGCGCCGCTACGGCCTCCCCGAGGAGGTCGCCCACATGACCCTCAACCTGTGCCTGCCCGCATCGAGCTTCGTCAACGGCGCCACGATCCCCGTCGACGGCGGCATGACCATCCGTCACACGTAACGCTTGGCGAGGCCTCACGTCGGGTCTCGTCGTGACGATCGGGGTCGGCCTCGCTGCGCCTCGTCGCTGGCGCTTCCCTCGGCGGCGTGCCACGACCGAGTCTCGCTGGTGCGGCGATGAGCGAACGGTGGCGCCGGCGCCCGGTTCGCTCATCGCGGGGTGGGGGCCCGTGGGCGCGATGAGCGAGTGGTGGCGCCGGCGCCCGGTTGGCTCATCGCGGGGTGGTGTCGGGTGGCGGGAAACCTAGGGCTGCCAGCCGTCGAAGAGGCCGGTGAGGCCGGTGGGGTCGTGGCGGCCGATGGCGAGCTGTTCGAGGATGCCGATGCCCTCGTGTTCGCCGAGTCCGCCCGTCGTGGTTGCCCGCACGATGGCTTGGACGTGCAGACGGTCGGGCGCCGTCGGGTTGTCGACGGGGAGATCCCAGCGCTCACCGCCGACCTCCAACTCGCCCTTCCACACGCCGTGGCCCCACTCGGGATGCAGGTAGCCGAGCCCGGCCATCTGGAACTCGAACAGCGGCTCGAGTCGCACCGTGGTGGGCTCGCCGGTCCACGGTGTCATCGTCACCTCGAACCATTCAGCGGTGCGCGTGCCGGGGCGCCAGGCGATGTCGTAGTCGATCGAGCGCATCGCCTCGGGTGGCGGCGCACCGTCGGCGCCTGCGACCGGGGCGATGAAGCCGGTCTCGTGCCAGCGTTTGCCGTCGAAGAGTTCGTTGACGTCGACGTGGGTCGAGAAACTGTCGAAGTTGATCGGCGCCCACAGCCAGAAGAACTGGGGATCGGCGACCGGGGCGCCGGTCGGCGCCCGCTCGCCGACGCTGCGGACGCCCCACGAACGATCACGCGAGCCGAGCGTCTCGCCCGGCGCGAGATCGTGCAGCACGCCGTCGATCTCGATCCAGCCCTCCCAGCCACCGAACTGGGTGAGGCGGGTGTAGTCGAACGTGACGCGCAGGCCGATCTGCTGGAAGAAGTGCGGCTCCTCGATCGGCGCCGACCGCCGGACGAACGTGAGGTCGGCGCGCAGGCCGTGATCGGGTGCGTCGACGATCACCCGGAGCGCATTGAGTGGCTCGAGCACCTCGACCTTGATGGGGCCCACCTCGTTGGCGTCGGCCCGATCGGCGGGCGCCCGGCCAGACGCATGCACACTGATCTGCCGCGCCGCCGGCGTGCCACCGTCGGCGACGACGCTGAAGGAGGCGTCGACCACGTGACGGTTCGGGTACAGCCCCATCGCCGTCGCGAAGAACAGCCGGGTGTCCTTGGTGTAGCCGTTGAAGAAGTAGCGGTCGTAGTGGTTGATGTCGCTGGTCGCGGTCTGCGCGATCGGACGCGAGGTCTGATGGATGGGAAAGTCGTCGAACGAACTCAGCACCCGGCCGACGCTACCCATATCCTGTGGAAGGTATGGACCCCGACCGAGCGGACCGCCAGCGATTCACGATGTCGTTGCGGCGATACCGCCAGATCGCCATCATCACGGTCGCCGGTGTCTGCTTCCTCACGGTCGCGGGCGCCATCGTCCGCCTCACCGGCAGCGGCCTCGGCTGCGACGACTGGCCGAACTGCAACAACGAACGATTCATCGACGTGTCGAGCGGGCACGCCGCGATCGAACAGATCAACCGTCTGGTCAGCGGGCTGGTCGGCATCCCAACGCTGCTGATGGCGATCGGCGCGTTCCGCGTCCGCCCGGTTCGCCGGGGTCTCAAGGTGCCCTCGCTCGTCGTGTTCGCCACGATCGTGGGCAATGGCGTGGTCGGCGGGCTCGCCGTGCGCGGCGACCTGCACCCCTTCCTCGTGCAGTCGCACTTCCTGCTCGCGATGCTGTCGATCGCGTTCGGTCTCGTCGCGATCCACCGCTCCCGCCCGGAACACGTCACGCCCCGCGCCTCGATCGGCGTCACGCCGCTCGTCACTGCGCTGATGGTGGCCCTCGGGGCGCTCGTCGCTGCATCGCTCGCGACCGGAACGGTCGTCACCGGAGCCGGGCCGCACGCCGGCGACGAATCGGCACGTCGGTACGGCTTCGACATCTCGACGGTGGCCGAGATCCACAGCGTCACCGTCTGGATCGCCGTGGCGGTCTTCCTCGCCCTGGTCGTCGTCCTTCGGCGTGATCCGACCCTGTTCCATCGTCTGTCGAGCGGCATCTCCACATGGATGTTCATCGCCGTCGTCCAGGGCGGCATCGGCTACCTGCAGTACTTCAACGACATCCCCGCCACGCTCGTCGCTGCCCACGTGGCCGGAGCGACCGCGCTGTGGGTGGTGACGGTGCAACTCATCCAGGCCGCCCTCGAGCCACTGGGGTCAGGTGAACACGACGTTCACAGTCCTGAAACACAAGATGAACACGGATTCTCGTTCGAGGCGGCTCCGACCGCCTAAGCTCCTGCGACTATGCCAGAACCCACGGCCGCTCAGCGGAAGCGGCTCGCAGTACTCGGGGTGCTGCTCGCGATCGTCGGGGTCTTCTCGCTGGTGCCGTCTCCCTTCGCCTCGGCGCAGGCTGGCGAATCCGTCGAGACCACGCTGTTGGCCCGGCCCGAGGATCCCGAAGCGGAGCGCATCCCGATCGAAGGCGCCGAGATACGTGTCTTCGACGCCGTGATCGTCGATCGCGAGATCGAGTCGATCGGCGACGAGGTCGGCCGGGGCGTCTCCGACGCAACCGGTTTCGTGTCGGTCCCGCTCCCCGGTCCGGGGTCGTACGCGGTCGAACTCGAAATCGAGACCCTGCCCGAAGGTATCGAACTCGTACGAGCGGACAAGCAGCAACTGCCGGTCGAGGCGCGAGAGGGCCAACCAACGCGAGTGCTGTTCAACCTCGCCGAGGGTGACGCGGCGGGTGCAGCCCGCGACAAGGAGAGTGACGGCCTGCTCACGCGGGCGGCCCGTCTGCTGTTCGAAGGCATCATCTTCGGATTGATCATCGGGCTCTGCGCCATCGGGCTCTCCCTGATCTACGGCACGACGGGACTCGTCAACTTCGCGCTGTCCGAGCAGATCGTGTTCGGTGCGTTGGTCGCCTACTTCTTCAACGCCATCCTCGGGATCAACCTGATACCGGCGGCGATCATCGCCTTCGCCGTCGGCGGACTGGGTTCCGCGTTCCTCGACATCGGCCTGTGGCGGCCGCTGCGCCGACGTGGCACCGGGCTCACCGCGATGATGATCATCTCGATCGGTCTCGCGCTGTTCCTACGGTTCTTCTTCCTGTTCCTGTTCGGCGAGCGTTCACGACCGTACGAGCAGTACGCCGTGCAGACCGACATCTTGTTCTCGCTCGGCCCGATCGACGTGCTGCCCAAGGAGCTGTTGATCATCCTGGTCGGGTCGGCGATGCTGGTCGGTACGGCGTTGGGGCTGCGCATGACCAAGATGGGCAAGGCGATGCGGGCCGTGGCCGACAGCAACGACCTCGCCGCGTCGACCGGTATCGACGTCAACCGGGTGATCACCACCGTGTGGTTCGTGGGCGGTGCGCTCGTGAGCGCCGGCGCAATCTTCTTCGGCCTCAACAGCCAGATCAACTGGCTGATGGGCCAGCAGTTGCTGTTGCTGGTGTTCGCAGCGGTCACGCTCGGCGGGTTGGGTACCGACTTCGGCGCGATGGTCGGTGGTCTCGTCATCGGCGTCTTCACGTTCATGGTCACCCTGTGGGTAGCCCCTGAGTTGAAGAACGTGGGCGCGCTCGTCGTGATGATCATCATCTTGATGGCGCGGCCACAGGGCATCTTCGGGCGCAAGGAACGGATCGGATAGTCGTGGACTGGAACTCGATTCTCTCCAATGCGTTCCGCTCGGGCATCTCGCAGCAGGCGATCATCTTCGCGCTCGCCGCGATCGGCCTGAACCTCCACTTCGGCTACACCGGTCTGCTCAACTTCGGTCAGGTCGCCTTCATGGCGGTGGGTGCCTACGGTGTCGGTATCACCACCGACACGCTCGGTGCGCCGCTGTGGGTCGGCATCATCGTCGGGCTGCTGGCCGGCGTGGTGCTGGGCATCCTGCTGGGCCTCCCGACGCTCAGACTCAAAGCGGACTATCTCGCGATCGTCACCATCGCGGTCGGTGAGATCATCAGACTGATCGTGCGCGCCGCCACGCTCAGCGACATCACCGGTGGATCCAACGGCATCAACGGGTTCGCGAACAGTTTTCAGGACTGGAATCCGTTCAACAACACCTCCACGTACGGCTTCCGGCTCTTCGATCGCATCAACTTCGAGTTCAGTGGTGCCGACCTCTGGGAGCTCACCGTCGGCTGGAGTCTGGTGCTGCTGTCGGTCGGGCTGGTGTGGAAGCTGGTCAACAGCCCGTGGGGCCGAGTCCTGCGCTCGATCCGCGAGGACGAGGACGCAGCCACGGCGCTCGGCAAGAACGTGTTCCGGTTCAAGATGCAGTCGCTCATCCTCGGCGGATCGTTCGGCACGCTTGCGGGCATCTTCTACGCGGTGCAGCAGAACTCGGTCCAGCCGGACAACTACGCCACCCAGCAGACCTTCTTCGCACTGACCGCCGCCATCCTCGGCGGGCTCGCACGGGTCTGGGGCCCGGTGATCGGTGCGATGTTGTTCTGGGTGATCCTGTCGTTCACCGAGAACGTCCTGATCGAACTGATCGACAACGGCATCATGCCCGACTGGCTCATGACCCGCTCCCAGGTCGGACCGGTACGGTTCATGCTGGTCGGCCTGACGCTGATGCTCCTGATGATTTTCAGACCGCAAGGAATCTTCGGCGACAAGAGAGAGATTGCGATCGATGCCCGCAAGTGACGACACCACCGAACCAGTGCGCGACGATCTGGCGGCCGACTCGGGGTTCGAGTTCGGCCGCACCTCGGGCGGCGGCGGTGCCGCCACGATGCAGCGCGACTGGGACAACCCGGCGATCGGCATGTTCGACGGCGTCGAGCAGAGCCCCGGGTCGGCCAAGCCCGACCCCATCCTGATCGCCGAGAACGTCAGCCGCACCTTCGGCGGTCTCCGTGCCGTCGATGTCGAACGCATCGAGGTGCAACGTGGTGCGATCACCGCCCTGATCGGCCCGAACGGAGCAGGCAAGACGACGTTCTTCAACCTGTTGACCCAGTTCGACACGCCCAACACGGGCGTGATCACCTTCGACGGTGCGTCGACCGCAGGGGTGCGTTCGCACGAGCTGGCATCGCGCGGCATGGTGCGCACCTTCCAGCTCACCAAGGTGCTGGCGAAGATGCCCGTGATCGACAACATGATGCTCGCCGCGCAGGACCAAGCGGGGGAGTCGATGTGGAGGGCCTTGCTCAACGGTTGGCGGCCACAGGAACGGGGCGTCGAGGAACGGGCGTTGCAGATCCTCGACGAGTTCAACATGACCCACATGAAGGACGAGTTCGCCGGAGCGCTCTCCGGCGGCCAGCGAAAACTGCTCGAAATGGCCCGAGCGATGATGGCCCAACCGCGACTGATCATGCTCGACGAGCCGATGGCCGGGGTGAACCCGGCGCTCACCCAGTCGCTGCTCGGCCACGTGAAGCGGCTCCGCTCCGAGGGCATTTCGGTGATGTTCGTCGAACACGACATGGACGTGGTGCAGGACATCTCCGACTGGGTGATCGTGATGGCCGAGGGCCAGGTGATCGCCGAGGGTCCGCCACGCTCGATCGGCGAGAACCCTGCGGTGGTCGACGCCTACCTCGGGTCGTCGCATGCGGCGCTGACCGAGGAGATCCGCGAAGCGATCGCCGAGCAACCGGCGTCGGCCGACGATGCCGATCCTGCCGAACCGTCGGGAGCGACCGGTGAGTGAACCGCTGATCCACGTCGACGAGATCATCGCTGGGTACGTCCCTGGCGTCAACATCCTCAACGGCACCAACCTCGAACTCGCCGACGGCGAACTGATCGGCATCATCGGGCCGAACGGCGCCGGCAAGTCGACGATGCTCAAGGCGTTGTTCGGTCTGATCAAGGTCACCGAGGGCAAGGTCTGGTACCGCGGCGAGGACGTCACCGGCAAGAAGGCGAACTTCCTCGTAGCCCGAGGTATCGGCTACGTGCCGCAGATCAACAACGTGTTCCCGTCGCTCACGATCCGCGAGAACCTCGAAATGGGCGGCTACCTCCGCAAGTCCGGTGTCGACGCGATGATCGACACGGTCATCGACATCTTCCCGCGGCTCGGCGAACGCATCGACCAGCGCGCCGGCTCGTTGTCGGGTGGCGAACGTCAGATGCTCGCCATGGGGCGAGCGTTGATGATGGAGCCGTCGGTGTTGCTGCTCGACGAGCCCAGCGCCGGCCTGTCGCCGGTGCTGCAGGACCAGGTGTTCGACCGGGTGAAGCAGGTGAATTCCACCGGCGTGTCGATCATCATGGTCGAACAGAACGCCGCACGTTGCCTGGCGATCTGCAGCCGAGGGTACGTGCTCGACCAGGGCCGCAATGCCTACACCGGGACCGGCGAGGAACTGCTGAAGGACCCCAAGGTCATCGAGCTGTACCTCGGCACCCTCGCCAAGGCCCGCTGACCAGCGGGCGTCCGCGGACGACCCAGCTGGTTCCCCGACGGTCGTTCGTCGCCGGAGGTTTCGGTCGTCTTCGACTCGGAGCAGTCGACGCAGCGCGCCCCGACGCTTGGAGCGCACCGCACCGCACCGCACCGCACACGCGAAGCGGGGCCACCCGAAGGTGGCCCCGCAACGTGTTCGGTTCAATTCAGATCTGGACGAACCAGGTCTGGGTGTTCAGTTTCGGTGTCGTCAGCTGATCACGGCGAAGCGGAACTCGGTCGGGACATCGCCCTCGACCTTGTTGTTCGCGTCGTACGTTTGGATCTTGAAGCTGGCCTCGGTCGGCTCGCCTTCGGGGCCGAACGTCTGGGGGCCCGACGGACCGTCGTAGTCGATGTCGGTACCGGCTTCGATGAGCGCCTTGCAGTCGGCGAACGTCTCGCACTTCTCACCGTCGCGGGTCACACCGTTGATCTCAGCGGCGATGGCGGCGGGGTTGTCGGTGCCGGCGATCAGGGCTGCGAGCGCCGTGATGATGATGGCGTCGTAGGTCTCCGGGCCGTAGCTGAAGTCGATGAGCTCCGGATCGACAGCCAGGAGACGATCCTGGAAGTCACCGGTGATCTCGGCGGCCGGGAGCGTGCCCTTGATGCCTTCCATCGACCCGGCGGGCAGCTGCTCGCCGAGTGCGTTGCCGACGTTGCCGTCGACCAGGAAGATCTGCTTGCCGGCGTCGGGCGTGAAGCCCGCCTCGAACAGCGACGTGAGGATACGCGAGGTCTCCTCGAAGCCGATGATCACGAGCGCCTCGGGGTCACCCGACACGACGCGGTCGACCTCGGCCGAGAACTCCGCAGCCTGCGGGTCGTAGGTGAAGCTGTCGACGATCTCGCCGCCGAGGTCACCGAACGGCTCGGTCGAGTACTGGAGCAGACCCTCACCGTACGGATCCTGCAGCGCCATGAAGCTGGCCGTGGTGACGCCCTCTTCGAGCATCAGATCGGCGAGCACGCGACCCTGCAGCACGTCGGACGGAGCGGTACGGAAGTACAGGTCGTCGTCGGCGTAGTCGGTGAAGTCCGGCGAGGTGTTGGCCGGGCTGAAGTGGATCTTGCAGTTCTCGACGAGCTTGTCGATGAACGTGAACGACACGCCCGACGAGGCCGCACCGATGAACGCGTCGGCGCCGGCAGCGAGCTGACGGTCGACGGTCTGGTTGGCGATGTCGGTGGAGGTGTCGCCGGAGTCGCCCTGGTCGAGGGTGACATCGACATCGAGGACGCCGCCGGCTTCGTTGATCTCCTGGATCGCCAGTTCGGCGCCGGCGAACTCGGGCGGGCCGAGGAAGGCGAGGTTGCCGGTCTCCGGCAGCACGGTGGCGATGTTGAGCACACCGTCTTCTTCGCCTTCACACGACGGGGCGGCCTGCACCGTTTCGCCTTCGGCCATGTCGTCGCCACCCTCGGTGGTCTCGGTCATGTCGTCGGTGGTCTCCGGAGCGGTTGTCTCCTCGGTTGCCTCCGTGGTCTCGGACGCCTCGGTGGTCTCGGTCGCCTCGGTCGTCGCTGCGCCGCTGTCTGCGCCGTCGTCGTCACTGCCGCATGCTGCGGCAACGAGACTCAGGCCGACCAACAGTGCACCGACGCGCTTCACGCGGGTTGCTTTCATGTTGTGGTTTCTCCCCCTTGTCGGGATACGAGCGGGATTGCCCGTACTTCTAAGGTGGCGAGATTCTACGCATCGTGCAGGGCGATTGCGAGGCACTACGTTTCGGCACCGTGAACGATTCGACCAGTGCTACTGGCAGTCCTTGTGATGATTCCGAGGTGTCGTACGGCGTCGTCGACCACGTTGCGACGCTCACGTTGAACGCTCCCGAGCGGATGAACACGATCTCCGGACCGATGCTCGAGCAGATCAGCGAGCTGCTGTTGCGCGCCGACCACGACCCCGACGTCCGCTGCATCGTGCTCACGGGCGCCGGCCGTGCGTTCTGCGCGGGCCTCGATCTGCACGCGCAGATGGCGGGCCCGAAGGGCGGCCTCGGCAACCTCGGCGGCGGCGACGCCACGTTCTCGGGTGAGTTCGACCTGCGCAGCGCGCCACCCGTCGTGCTGCACAACCTCGACACACCCACGATCTGTGCGCTCAACGGAGGGTCGGCCGGGTACGGCCTCGACCTCGCCTTGGGCTGCGACATCCGTATCGCCGTCGACACGGCCAAGCTCAATCCCGGCTTCGCGAAGCGGGGCATCCTGCCCGAGAGTGGCGGCACCTGGCTGCTGCCAAGGATGGTCGGCTACGCGAAAGCCGCCGAGATCGCGTTCACCGGTCGCACGCTCACCGCCACCGAGGCGCTCGAGTTGGGCCTCGTGAACCACGTGGTCAGCGCCGACGACTTCGCCGAGCGCACCACCGCGCTCGCCAACGAGATCGCCGCGAACGCGCCGCTCGCCGTTCGGGCGATCAAGCGGATGATGCGCGCCGCCGAGACCGAGACCTTCGAACAGAACGTCCACCACGTCTTCCTGCAGCTCCTCCCGTTGCTGCGGACCCACGACTTCTCCGAAGGAGTCGCGGCGTTCATGGAGAAGCGCGATCCCGAGTTCCAGGGCCGGTGACGTCCACGCCCCGCCATCGGGCAGCCGAGCCGATCGGGCTGCTGGAGGGGCTGGCCACCACACGGGCGATCCGTCGCTACACCCTCGATCCGATCCCCGATGACGACCTCGCCGCAATCCTGTGGCACGCCGGCCGGGCTCCGTCGGGGTCGAACCGCCAGCCGTTCCGGTTCCTCGTTCTCCGTGACGGCCCCGGAGCGACCGCTGCCAAGCAGCTCCTCGGCGACGCGTTCCGGGCCGGCTGGAACGCCAAACGCGAGCACGACGGGTATCGCCCGTCGAAGTTCGCCGACTCGATGCAGCGCTACGTCGACCGCTTCGAGCAGACGCCGGTGGTGGTGCTGGTGTGCCTCGACCGCTACCGCTCGGCGTCGCCGTACGAGGGTGCCTCGGTGTATCCCGCCTGCCAGAACCTGCTGTTGGCTGCCCGGGCGCTCGGCTACGGCGGCGCCCTGACGATGTGGCACCTCGGCGTCGAGACGGAACTGCGCGAGCTGCTCGGCATCCCCGACGGTGTCGCCCTGTCGGCGTGCATCACGCTGGGCGTCCCCGAAGGCCGCCACGGCCCCGTGAAGCGCAAACCGCTCGACGAGGTCGTCTTCGACGACGCCTGGGGCGAGCGCGCAGACTGGCTCTCGACCTGATCCACTCCGCCGCACGTCGATGAGCGACGGGTGGTGTATCCGGCCCGTTCGCTCATCGCGGGGGAGGTCGTGCTGCGGGCGATGAGCGAACCGTGGCGTATCCGGCCCGTTCGCTCATCGCGGGTGGGGTGGGGTGGGGTGGGGTGGGGTCGGTCTGGCAACGGGACCTAATCTGCCGACGTGCCCTTCGTCGCCGGCGTCGACTCCTCCACGCAGTCCACCAAGGTCGAGATCCGCGATCTCGACACCGGCGAGATCGTGGCCTCCACGTCGTCGGCGCACCCAGCGGTCACCCCGCCGGCCAGCGAACAGGATCCGCGATCGTGGTGGAGCGCCTTCGAACAGGCGTGGCAAGCGGCGCTCGCCGGCCTGCCCGTCGGGTCGACGGTCGAGGCGATCAGCATCGCCGGCCAGCAGCACGGCATGGTGGCGCTCGACGCCGACGACGCACCCGTCCACCCTGCCAAGCTCTGGAACGACACCGAATCGGCACCCGACGCCGGCTGGTTGATCAAGCAGCTGGGCAGCGCCGAAGCGTGGGCCGAAGCGGTTGGCAGCGTGCCGGTGGCGGCGTTCACGGCAACGAAGCTGTCGTGGCTCCACCGCACGCACCCCGATGCCTGGGACCACATCGCCCGGGTCCTGCTGCCGCACGACTACCTCACCCACCGCCTCACCGGCGCCTACACGACCGATCGCGGCGACGCTTCCGGCACCGGCTATTGGTCGCCGACGGCGGGGGAGTACCGATGGGACATCCTGGCCATCATCGACAGCAACCGTGACTGGAGCGACGTCGTGCCGGCCGTGCTCGATCCGTTGGACGTCGCTGGCCGGTGGAACGACCTCGCGGTCGCGGTGGGCACCGGCGACAACATGGCCGCGGCCCTCGGCCTCGGGCTCGCCCCCGGCGACGCGGCGCTGTCGGTGGGGACCTCGGGCACCGCATTCAGCGTGTCCGCCACGCCCACCGCCGACCCGAGTGGGGCCGTTGCCGGCTTCGCCGACGCGACCGGCCGCTACCTGCCGCTGGTGTGCACGTCGAACGCGGCCAAAGTGCTCGACGCCGTCGCACGTCTGCTCGGCGTCGACCACGCCGACTTCGACCGGCTCGCACTCGCCGCCGTCGGCGACGCCGACGTGCCCGTGCTCCTGCCGTACTTCGACGGCGAACGGACGCCGAACCGCCCCGACGCCACCGGCGTCATCAGCGGGCTCCGCAGCGATGTCACCCGCGAACAGCTCGCGCTCGCCGCCGTGAACGGCGTCGCGTGCGGTCTGCTCGACGCGCTCGATGCGCTGCGCGGACACGCATCGGTGACCGGCAAGGTCGTGTTGACCGGCGGTGGAGCGAAGTCGAGCGCTCTCCGGGCAGTGTTGGCGGGGCTGGTCGACGAGCCGGTGGTGCTCGCCGGCGTCGATCAGGCCGTTGCCGCCGGCGCGGCAGTGCAGGCTGCCGCGTGTGTCGGCGGCGTCGACCACGCAACCGTGCAGCATCGCTGGGGCCTCGGCGCCGAGTCGAGCACCGTCGAACCGGTCGAATCCGGTGACCTTCGCGACCGCTACGCCGAGCTACGCGACGCGGGCCGCTGACCTCGATGCCCGACCCGTTCATCACCCTTGGCCTCGGCCGTGACGCAACGGTCGACGACATCCGTGCCGCACGGCGTCGCTTGGCCAAAGCGCACCACCCCGACCAGGGTGGCGACGCCACCGACATGCAGCGCATCAACGAAGCAGCCGATGCAGCCCTGCTGGCGGTGGACTCGGGCGACGGTTGCTCGGATGCTGCACAAGATCCGGCCGCCGACCGCCCCGATTCGTCGCCACCGTCAGGCGACCGCAGACGCCCGTCCGACGGACCGATGTCCGGCATCGCCCGCGACGTGCCGTCGTTCACCGTCGAAGCCCTGCCGGTCGAGACCTTCGAGGCGATGCTGGTCGTCGCGTCGTGGCTCGGCGAGGTGCTCGACGACGATCCGCCGTACCGGCTCGACACCTACCTCTACGAGCCGTTCGACTGCTGGTGCCGCCTCGAGGTCGTCCCGGACGCCGGCGCCTCCACCGTCAGCCTGACGGTGGCTGGTGTCGACGGCGCACCGACGCCGGACGTGGTCGTCGTGCGCGACGCGTGGGTGTCGAATCTCAACGCCGTCGACTGGCCCTGACCCCGCGCCGGCGCCGCCTCAGGTGGGTCGAGGCGCTGCGGCCTTGGTCAGCCGATCGCGAATCGCGTGTCCCAGGCCATCGGCCGGAGGCAGCACGGCGATCAGCGTCGTGACGCCGCGGTCGTCGGCGTCGCGCAGGCGGGCGTACAACTCGCGGGCGTAGGCCACCAGATCATCGGTGAGGTCGAGAATCTCGGCGCCGCGGGTGCCGGCCCGGAGCGCCACGGCGTCGTCGGCCGAGTCGACCAGTCGCACCGCGCATCGGGGGGCATAGTGCGACGCCAGCATGCCGCTCGCTCGGCTCGGGCCGGATGCATCGGCGAGGTCGCCGGCGAGCAGTCGGCGCACGTCCTCGACCGGGACACCCCCGGCTCGGAGGATCTGTGGGGGTGTGCTCGCACAGTCGACGATCGTGCTCTCGACGCCGATCGGGCACGGTCCGCCATCGAGGATCACGTCGCGCTGGGGGTCGAGCCGCTCGCCGAGATCGCGCAGGACGTGCTCGGCGGTGGTCGGGCTGACCGCACCGAATCGATTCGCCGACGGTGCAGCCAGGCCGGCCGACACGAGGTCGAGCAGCTCGAGTGCCAGCGGATGAGCCGGGACACGCAGCCCGACGGTGTCGAGCCCGCCGGTGACGACATCGAGCACGCCGGCCGCCCGCTGGACGATCACGGTGAGCGGCCCGGGCCACGCCGCGTCGATCAGCAGCTGCGCCGAGGGCGGCAGCGTCGCGGCCCATTCGTCGATCCGCTCCGCCGACGCGAGGTGCACGATCAGGGGGTGGTCGGCGGGCCGGCCCTTGATCGAGAAGATCCGCGCCACGGCGTCGGGATTCGTTGCGTCGGCCGCAAGGCCGTACACGGTCTCGGTCGGAATCGCGACGAGTCCCCCCGAGCGGATCGCGTCGGTGGCCCGCTCGACATCGGTGGTGACGAGACCGTCGGACGTCATCGAGGGCTCAGATGGCGTCGAGGAATTCGAGCGCAGCGTCGAAGAAGCCGAACGCCTCGGTCGTCGCGAAGTGGTCGACGTTGCGCAGCGTCTCGCAGCGGCCGTTCGGGAACGCCGCAGCGAGCCCGTCGCCGGGATGCACGAAGTCGCGGTCGCCGACGACCACCAGGACCGGACACGTCACCGCAGCGCAGGCCTCGGCGGTGATCTCGGTCGACGGGGGCCGCTTCATCACCGCCGTCAGGGCGGCGATGTCGTTGCCCGGTTGGCTGGCGTACTGGGTGAACAGCCGCACCGTGTTGTCGAGCGTGGACGGGTCGCCACCGGCGGCGACGGTCTCGAGACCGGCAACGATCGCCCGGGTGCCCGAATCGTCGCGCTCGAACAGGTTCGCCCCGACGCCGGCCAACACGAGCCGGTTGAAGCGGTGCGGCTGGGCGATCGCCAGTCGCAGGAGCGTCATGGCGCCGAGTGAGAACCCGATCGCATCCACGGGAGCATCCGGCAGGGCCTGGTGGACTCGTTCGGTCAGATCGGCGTAGGCGTCGGGCTCGTGCGGCTTCGGGGCGCTGCCGTGGCCGAGCAGGTCGACGCCGACGACGTCGAGCCCGGCGTCCTCGAGCAGCGCGGTGAAACCGCTGCGCTGCCACGTGGACTCGAACGAGCCGCCCCAGCCGTGCACCAGTACGACAGGCGGGACGACCGGTGGCGCGGGTTGCGAGGTCATGGACGCGCCAGGCTAGGCCCTAGCCTGTCCTCGCTCGTCAAGCGAGCCGAGTCGTAGAGCCCAGGGCGGGCCGATCGACGCGAGGAGGAACCCATGCGAATGCTTCACACCGAACCGGGCTTCGATCTGACCTACAGCGACGTCTTCATGGTGCCGAGCCTGTCCGACGTACCGTCGAGGATGAGCGTCGACCTGCGGACCCCCGACGGGATCGGCACCACCATTCCGCTCGTGGTGTCCAACATGACGGCAGTTGCCGGGCGCCGTATGGCCGAAACCGTCGCCCGTCGTGGTGGTATCGCCATCCTGCCCCAAGACATCCCTGTCGACGTCGTGGCCGGCGTCATCGACTACGTCAAGCGGTGTCACACCGTGTTCGAGACGCCGATCACGCTCAGCCCCGACGCCACCATCGCCGACGCGCTCTCGCTGATCCACAAGCGTGCCCACGGCGCGGTCGTCGTCGTCGACGACGGCGCCCCGGTCGGTGTGTTCACCGAGGGCGACGGCGACGGGTTCGACCGGTTCACGCAGCTCGTCAACGTGATGAGCTCCAGCCTGCACATCCTCAGCCCCGACATCGATCCCGCCGCCGCGTTCGACCATCTCGGCCGCAACCGGCTGCGGGTCGCGCCCGTCGTCGACGACGGTCGCCTGCTCGGCGTGATCACACGCGAAGGCGCGCTGCGCTCCACGATCTACCAGCCCGCCGTCGACGCCGACGGGCGGTTGATGGTCGGGGTCGCGGTCGGCATCAACGGCGACCCGGCAGCCCGTGCCAAGGAACTGGTCGGCCACGGTGTCGACGTGCTCGTGATCGACACCGCCCACGGCCATCAGACACGAACCCTCCATGCGATCGAGTCGGTACGTGCGGTGCTGCCCGACGCCAAGATCGTGGCCGGCAACGTGGTGACCGCCGACGGCACCCGCCAGCTGATCGAAGCGGGAGCCGACGTCGTCAAGGTCGGCGTCGGTCCCGGCGCGATGTGCACCACCCGGATGATGACCGGAGTGGGGCGTCCCCAGTTCTCCGCAGTGCTCGAGTGCGCCGACGAGGCCCGACGCCTCGACCGTCACATCTGGGCCGACGGCGGGGTTCGATTCCCGCGAGACGTCGCACTTGCACTCGCCGGCGGCGCCGCCAGCGTCATGTTCGGATCGTGGCTGGCTGGAACCTACGAGTCGGCCGCCGACACGCTGCGCGATCCCGACGGGCGCCTCTACAAGGAGAGTTTCGGCATGGCCTCGAACCGGGCGGTCAAGCACCGCACCCAGGGCGATCACGGTTTCGAACGCGCCCGCAAGGAACTGTTCGAGGAGGGCATCAGTACCTCCAGGATGTATCTCGACCCTGAACGTCCGAGCGTCGAGGACATCATCGACCAGATCGTGGCGGGACTGCGTTCGGCGTGCACCTATGCCGGCGCCGACTCGATTCCGGCGTTCCAGGAACGTGCTGTCGTCGGTGTGCAGAGCACCGCCGGCTACGACGAGGGCCGTCCGCTCGGGGTGTCGTGGTGAGTGTCGAGGCAGGCGCCGAGGAAGCGTCCGGCACCGCGACGGTGATCGCCATCGACGGGCCAGCGGGCGCTGGCAAGAGCACCGTGGGCCGAGCGGTCGCCGCCCGGCTCGGGCTGGAGTACCTCGACACCGGAGCGATGTACCGGGCGGTCACCTTCGCCGCACTGCGGCGCGGGATCGATCCGACCGACGCCGACGATGTCGCCTCATTGGCTGGAGCGGTCGAGATGGCGCTCGATGGCTCGAGCGTCGTCGTCGACGGCGTCGACGCAACCGTCGAGATCCGAGGCCGCGAGGTGACCGCAGCGGTCAGTGCGGTGGCCGCCAACGGACGCGTGCGAGCCGAACTCGTGCAGCGCCAGCGAACGTGGGTTGCAGCGCACGGCGGCGGCGTGGTCGAAGGGCGCGACATCGGCTCGGTGGTGTTTCCCGACGCGACGCTGAAGCTGTTCGTCACTGCGTCGCCCCGCGTTCGCGCCGAGCGGCGGGTCGCTGAGATCGGCGGTGACGTCGCCGACGTCGAGGCCTCGATCATCGAGCGCGACCGTAACGACTCCACTCGCGCCGACAGCCCCCTCATGGAGACCTCCGACGCCGTCACGGTCGACACGACCGGGCTGTCGGTCGACGAGGTCGTCGAGCGCATCTTGGGGTTGATGCCCGGATGACCAAACCGAAGACCTGGCTTGCCTCCGATTCGCGAGCGAGTCTGTTGACCTATCGCGTCGTCCGGTCGCTCGTGTGCTGGTTCACCCAGGCGTTCACCCGGTTGCACATCGAGGGTCGCGAGCGTCTTCCCGCGACCGGTGCCTACGTGCTGGCGCCGGTCCACCGCAGCTACGTCGACACCCCGATCGTGGCGTGCGTGAGTACCCGACGCATCCGGTTCATGGGCAAACAGGAGATGTGGAAGTACCCGCGACTCGGGTGGCTGTTCTCGGCGCTCGGCGCATTCCCGGTGAACCGTGGAAGCGCCGACCGCGAGGCGCTGTCCCGCTGCATCACCGTGCTCGACCACGGCGAACCCCTGGTGCTGTTCCCCGAAGGCGAACGCAAGGACGGTCCGCGAATCCATCCGCTGTTCGACGGCGCCGCCTTCGTCGCGGCTCGTGCCGGCGTCCCGATCGTTCCGGTCGGCATCGGCGGCTCGGCCCGCGTGATGCCGCGCCACGCCAAGATGATCCGACCGAAGAAGGTGCACGTCGTGATCGGCGAACCGTTCGTCGGTCGAGGTGGGCGAATCCGGGCGCGTGCCTCGCCGGGCGATTCACGAAGCATCCGAGCGCCTGTCGCAGGAGTTGCAGCGCCTGTTCGACCTCGCCGAGGCCCGTGTCGGTTGACCGCTGCGGCTCCGGCCACACCGGGCTGCGTCGAACCGGGCTGCGGCGAACCCACGACCCCGAACGCTACGATCGTCGCCCATCGCCTTCCGGCGCGGGGATGCGTAGGGAGCAGGGCGGAGGTGCAGTCCCACCATGCCAACGGCCGAGCAGTTCCGGACAGCAGCCAGATCAGCTCGGGCTGCCGCGACCGCAGCCGACGGCGCCGAAGCGCTGATCGACAGTTGCCGTCGCGACACCGGCCTGGAGGGTGGTCGGGCGATGCTCACCGTCGATGAGGCGATGATGACCAGTCAGTATCAGGCGTCGGTGATCGGCGACGACTGCCGCCGTCTGGCCGACGAACTCGACGCCCGGGCTGTGGTGTGCGACGAACACATGCGTCGGTTGCAGGCCTACGACTGGGCCGTTCGGGACTGGCAGCGAGCGAACGACAGCTGGCGTGCGGACCCGGTCGCTCACGCTGCACCGGGTCCTCGGCCGAGACGGCCCGATGCCCCTGCTTGGTGGGTCGACCCGAAGTGACCGTCCAGATCGACACCCAGCAAGCTCGCTACGTCGCCGCTCGAATCCGGGTGGCCGTCGGCTGCGTCGAGGCCGTCAACGCGCAGCTCGGTCTCATCGACTGGCAGGCGGATGCGTCAGAGCTCACCTCGCCGATCCGGCTCCGAGCGAACGAACTGATCGAGGAGGCCGGAGCTGTCGCTGGCATCCTCGACTCGCTCGCCGACCAACTGGAAGCGATCGACAGCGACGCCCTCCCGCGAACGCTCGGCCAGATCAACCGGGCCGTGAACGTGCAGCTCGACGCACTCGATGCCAGCCTCGCCGACGACATCGGCTCCACCCGCGGGCCAGAACTCCGCCGATTCCTCGAATTCCACGCCTTCGATGGCCGCGAGCCGCCACGCGCTCCGATCGTGTTGCTCGACCAGCGAGCCTGGCTGGCAGAGCATGTCACCGGGGCCGTGCTCGCACGCCTCGACGGTCACCTCGCCGCGCAGTACTGGGATGTGCTCGACGACGACTCCCGCTTCGCCACCATCCAGGTCCAGCCCGCGTCGGTGAGCGGCCATGTGATCGCCGGGCACCTCGAACTCAGCCGCGTCGAGCGGATGACGCTGCTCGTACAACCCGTACCGGTGGGCACGGCTCCGATCTCGGGCGCTGGAACCGACTGGTTGGGTCAACCCATCCCGGCCATGGCGGGGCAGGATGGGTCCATGATCGTGCGCCTCGACCCGACGACCGATGACGGAGGGGGTATCGCGATCGTGCCGGAGAACTGGGCATGCGTTGCCGTGCAGAGTTGGTCGTTGATCCCGTCACGACCCGATGAGTCCGTCGGCGGCGTTGCGGCCAGTGCTCGTGGTGCCGCGGAAATCGGGTTCACGACGGTCAAAGCCGGCGCCTCGTCGGTGAAGCTGCTGACGCCGACGGCATGGGCGGCGACGTTCGCGGACCTTGCGCTGTGCCGCTTCGAGATGGGCTCGGCCGATCCGATCTCGACCAAACGGGTCTGGGACGACGACCGCCAGGTGATGGTGTACGAGGACTCTCGCAACGAGCACCACGCGAATCTGACCCAGCACGGCCTGCCGGTGCCTCCCCGTGACGCCGACCGCGACGAGCAACGCTGGATCGAGGAGCACCGGACGGAGCCGTACCCGGGGTATCCCGCCTATCCGGAGTACGCACCGGAAGCCGACTGAGGGCACCGTGACGACCACTCCGCCCCGTCCGACCGCGAGTCTCCGCTCGGCGCTCGCACTCGTCCTGGCGGGCGTGGCGATGTGTCTGTCGGCCGCGTGCTCCGCAGGAGCGACATCGGCACCGACACCTGCAGTGGTCAGCGATGCTGCGGTGCTGGACGGCGTCGAGCCCACGATCGAGGCGACACCGAACGAGCCCGACGCCCCGACCACCGCGCACTTCCTGGTGCCGAACGAGGCCGACGGCGCGCTCGTGATCGTCGAGGTGTTCGCAGGCGACAGCGCCTACGAGATCGATGCGGAGACCGAACTCGCCGACGGCACTCCCGCCGAGGTCGACGTCGGACCAGCACCGCGAAGCGAACGGGCGGTGGCATTCGTCGCCGCGACCGGCGAGACCGTGAGCGTCAGGAGCTTCGATCTCGAGGTCAGTGAGTTGGTGGAGATCGCGCAGCAGGTGCGGCCCGACGGCGACGACCTGGCGATCGACGGCGACGGGTGGGAGCTGCTCACCTCGATTCCGCTGCCTGCGTGGACGGACGGGTACACGACCGAGTACGACCTCGGGGGTGGCCGGGCGGTGCTGCTGACCGTCTACCGCCAGGTCGGCGACGGCATGGTGCTGTACCGGTACGGACCCACCGTCGACGACGAGATCAACGGCGAGCCGGCACTGCGCTTCGACGAAGTGAGCGGTGTCAACGGGTTCGCGTTCGAGTTCGACGACGACTTCCTCGTCGAGGTCCGCGACATCAGCGCGGCGGACGTGGTGACCCCGGACGAACTGCGATCGATCGCCGAGTCGGTCAGATCGGTCGAACCTCCGTCGTGACGTTCATCCAGAAGGTCCGGCGGCTGAACGACCTGGAGTTCCAGGACCGGCATCCGATCATCGGGTTCTTCTCGAACGACGAGTTGACCGAGTTCCGGATCAACACGATGTTGCCGCTGCTGATCGCCTTCTTCATCGGTCGAGCGATCGCCGACTCGAGCTGGGTCTTCCTGGTCTTCTCCATCGGCACGACGGTGCTGATGTACCGGAACTACCGCCGCTACAAGCAGCGGCTGTTCGTCGCGATCGCCGAGCGCGATCGATCAGCGAACCGCTAGGTCAGGAAGATCCGCAGTGCCTCGGCGAGGTGACCGGGGTCGTCGGCGCCGCAGAGTTCTCGCGCCGAGTGCATCGACAGTTGCGGTACACCGACGTCGACGGTGGGAATGCCGAGCCGGGTCGCGGTGATCGGTCCGATCGTGGAGCCACACGGCATGTTGTTGCGTGAGACGAACACCTGCCAGGGCACCCCGGCACGCTCGCAGGCCCGTTGGAACGCGGCGGCCGTCTCGCCGGAGGTGGCGTAGCGCTGGTTCGAGTTGACCTTGATCGCCGGGCCGGCATTGACGATGGGTCGGTGGCCGGGCTCGTGACGTTCGGGGTAGTTCGGGTGGACGGCGTGAGCGTTGTCGGCCGACACGCACGCTGACGACACGAGCGCCCGGGCCAGGTCGTCGGCGCTGCCGCCGCGTGCGGCGACGAGCCGTGCCAGCACCGACTCGAGGAACGGACCGCCGGCGCCGGTGTTGCTCGACGATCCGACCTCCTCGTGGTCGTTGAGGACGGCGACCGCGATGTGGCCGCTCGGCGCCGCTGATGCGAGCGCCGTGACCGCAGCCCAGCACGACACCTGGTTGTCGAGTCGTCCCGACGCGAGCAACGACTGGTCGGCGCCGATGACCGCGGCACCCTGCACGTCGTACAGACACAGCTCCCACCACGCCGGTTCGCCGTCGATCTCGCCGACGTCGCGAATCCACGACGCGAACTCGCCGGTCGATGCCGTACCGACGCCCCACACCGGTGTGAGGTGTTGTTGCGCGTCCAGGGTGAGCCCGGTGGCGTTGACGTCGCGGTCGAGGTGCACGGCGAGCTGTGGCACGCGTGCGATGGGCTCGGCGACGTTGAGCAACGACACCGAACCGTCGGCGGTCACGACCCGCCCGGCGAGGCCGAGGTCGCGGTCGAGCCAGCTGTTGTTCAAGATGCCCCCGTAGACCTCGACGGCGAGCTGCTTCCAGCCGTAGCCGCCGGTGTCGGGGCGGGGCTTCACCCTGAGGCACGGCGAATCGGTGTGGGCGCCGACAAGGCGGAAGGGCGCGTGTGCCGGTGCCGGATCACTCGGCAGCCGCCAGGCGATGATCGCGCCGGAGCGGACGACGAAACCGGCGGCGGGCGGGTCGGTCCAGGCGTCGTGCTCGTCGACGCGCACGAACCCGTCGAGGCGTTCGATCGCGGACTCGACGGCGTGCCAGGGCGACGGCGAGGCGTCGAGGAAGTCGATCAGGTCGCTGGTCATCGTTCAGCCCCGCTGGAACAGCCCCATCGGGAGGCCGGTGCCACGCAGGTGGCTGGTCTCGTTGACGGTGACGACGGAGCGTTCGCCGCTCGATGCTGCTGCGACCCGGTTGATCGAGGTGTAGTTGGGGTAGAAGAAGCCCCGTGCGTACTCGTCGAGACCGAGGATGTGCGACAGGTACCCGTTGATGATTCCGCCATGGCACACCACGGCGACGCGATCGCCGCGGTGGTCGTCGATGATCGTCTCGATCGACTCCAACATGCGCGCCTTGAACGCTTCCGGTGACTCGTCCGACTCCCATTCTCCGGCGAGCATCGCCTGCCAGCGAGGGTCGTTGGCCGCCTTGAGTTCCTCGACTGGTACGTACTCGGGACTGTTCTGGTCCCATTCGGCGACACCCGCCGAGATCCGGACTTCCATGTCGAGCGCTGCTGCGAGCGGCGCCGCGGTCTCCCTCGCTCGACGCAGTGGGCTGGCGTAGATCGCATCGATGCGCTCGGATTCGAGGTAGCGCGCCAGGTGGCACGCCTGCTCGTGGCCCTCGGGGGCGAGCTCGGGGTCGGCAACGCCTTCGGTGAGCTCTCGGCGGACCGGCAGGCCGTGGCGGATGATCAGCAGTTCCATTGTGAGATAGACAAGCAGATATGACCGGACGAACGAAGATCGTGGCGACCATCGGACCGGCGAGCGACTCCGTCGAGGTACTCGGACAGCTGATCGATGCGGGCACCGATGTCATGCGCCTGAATCTGAGCCATGGCACGCTCGACGAGCACCTCGCCGTCCTTGCCCGCATCCGTTCCGTGGCGGCCGGGCGTGGGGTTCCGGTGGCCGTCCTCGCCGACCTGCCCGGACCGAAAGTTCGTGCCGGTGCGTTCCCGGACGGCGGCGTCCTGCTCGGGACCGGAACGCTCGTGCAGCTCGTCGGTGGCAACGAACCCAGCGACGACAAGCGCATCCACGTCGACTACCCCACGCTGCTCGAGGACATCACGGTTGGGGCACGGGTGCAGCTGGGAGACGGGGCGATCGCCATGCGCGTCCTCGACGTCGGTCGCGACTACGCCATCGCACGGATCGAGACCGGCGGCGAGGCGAACGGACGTCCGGGCGTCCACCTGGCCTCCGACCGGCTCCGGTTGCCGTCACCGACCGCGCAGGACCTGGTCCTCGCCGAGGCGGTCGCCGCGGCCGGCGTGGAGTTCGTCGCCGTGTCGTTCGTTCGATCGCCCAGCGACATCGACCAGGTCCGCGCCGTGGTCGGCGACCGGGCGCAACTCGTCGCGAAGATGGAGACCCGGGCATCGGTCGAACACCTGCACGAGATCATCGCCGCCGCTGACGTCGTCATGGTCGCACGCGGCGACCTCGGGATCGACTGCCCGATCGAGGACGTTCCGCACCTCCAGAAGCGCATCGTCCGTCACTGCGTCGAGGCCGGCGTTCCCGTCATCACCGCCACCCAGATGCTCGAATCGATGATCACCTCGCCGTCGCCGACGCGCGCCGAGGTCAGCGACGTGGCCAACGCCGTGTTCGACGGCACCGACGCGCTCATGCTGTCCGGCGAGACGGCGATCGGACACGACCCGGCAGCAGTCGTCCGCACGATGGCCACCGTTGCCGGGCGCGCCGAGTCCGAGGCGTCGTATCGGCAGTGGGCCGACCGGCTCGGACGGGTGCAACGCCTGTCGCACCATCAGCAGATGACCAACATCGACCAGATCACCGCCGCGTTGACCCATGCGGCGTCGCGGGCCGCGAGCGACGCCGAGGTCAGCGCCATCCTGTGTTGTACCCGCAGCGGACGGACCGCTCGGGCGATGGCTCGTTTCCGGCCGAACGCTGCGATGATCGGGCTGTCGCCGCACCCGAGCGTCGTCCGGTCGATGTCGTTGAGTTGGGGGGTCACGCCGATCGAGGTCGATCTGTACGGCACGACCGACGAGATGGTGTGGTTCGCTGTCGAGACCGCGCTGCAGGCCGGTCTCGTCTCGTCGGGCGACCGTGTGCTGGTGCTCGCCGGAGCCCCCGACCCGAAGCGCGAGCGACCCGCCGACGCCGCCACCGACGTGCTGCGCATCGTCAGCGTCGATTGATGGCGGCCGTGTGGTCCGAGACGGCGGGCGATCCTGTCGCGCCGACCGTCGTGGTGGTGCACGGATCGATGGATCGATCGGCGGGACTGCTCCGGCTGAGTCGACGACTCGATCCGACATACCGGGTGTTCCGCTACGACCGACGCGGCTACGGCCGGTCGACCGGTGTCGGGCCGCCGTGGACCGTCGAGGCGAACGTCGACGACCTCGACGCGCTCCTCGGTGCCGTCTCGCCGGATCCGGCGATCGTGTTCGGTCACAGCTTCGGCGGCAACGTCGCGCTCGGGCTCGCCGCTCGACGACCCGCCGCCGTGCGCGCCGTCGTCGTGTACGAGACGCCGCTGTCGTGGCTCGACTGGTGGCCGGGAGACTCGGCCGGTGCGGCCGCCATGGCCGCCGACGATCCCGGCGATGCGGCCGAGGCGTTCATGCGGCGTCTGGTGGGCGACGCCGTCTGGGAGCGGCTGCCGGCGTCGAAGCGCGAGGAACGACGTGCGGAGGGCGCGGCGATGGTCGCCGAGCTCGCCGATCTGCGTCGAGGCGCGCCCTGGACGGGGGAGCAGGTGCAGGCGCCGGTGCTGGCGCTCCACGGCGAACGAGCCCGGCCCCACCATCAGACGGCGATCCAGCACCTGGTCGAGATGATCCCCGGGTGTCGCACCGCGATGGTGCCCGAGGCCGGACATGCCGGCCCGCACACGCACCCCGATGCCGTCGTAGCGGCGATGGCGCCGTTCCTGGAATCGCTCAGCGACGAGCCGTCGGCAGCCGTCGGCTGAGCACCAGCGAGCACAGGGCGACGACCGCCGCCACCGCAGAGAGTGCGGCGGTTCCCCCGATGCCGTGAATGCCGTAGAGCCAACCGCTGAGCACGGCGCCGCCGGCGCGCGCCACCGTGCCGACGGCGTTGCTCGCCGCCAGCGTCGTCCCGCGGGCGTCGGGCATTGCTTCGCTCACCAGCGACAGCGACACCACGAAGGCGAGTTCGAATCCGAGGAGGAAGACGATCAACCCGGCAATGCCCACCCACAGGCGACCGTCGGCGCTGACCATGATCGCAAGGCCGGCGAGCAGTGCGAGGAGCCCAACGATCGTGGTGCGCAGCTTGCCGACCCGGTCGGCGAACGCGGCGCTGCCGAGGCTGGACACGAGTTCGGTGGCACCGAAGAGCATCGCCACGGCACCGACGCCGCCGGTCGACACCCCGAACTCGTCGTCGAGCCAGCTGCCCGAGATGACGAACACGGCCAAGCCGGCCATCGCCGTGGTGGCCGAGCCGATCATCACCAGCCACGCACGAGGGGTGATCGACGTCGATGGCGGCGATTCGGTGGAAGTGGCCGCGTCCGTCATGGCGACCGGCTCGAGCTGCGTGGTCCGATCGTGCGGAGGCAACGTCCGGGCGACGAGCAGTGCGCCGAGTGCACAGCCGACGGCGACCGCGACGAACGGTCCGCGCCATCCGAAGACGTTGATCAGCGCGGCGACGATCGGGGCGCCGGCGAGCAGCGCGATCGCCCACGACGTCTCGTACAACCCGATCGACCGGGCGCGCCACCGGTAGTCGACCCGACGGCTGATCCAGGCCTGCCCGGCGACGGTCAGGTTCGACACGCCGAGCACGAGGACGAAGAACGACACCGCGAACGCCGCCAGGGTGCCGACCAGCGCGAGGACGGCGGAGGCTCCGACGAGCCCCAGGCCGCCGATCATCACCGCCCGCTCGCGACCGCGGTCGAGATGGCGGCCGGCGAACACCGTCGAGAGCCCGGCCAACTCGCCGACGCCGAGCACGGTCGTGAGCTGCGTCGTGGTGGCGCCGAAGGCGCGTTCGAGGGTCGGCAGGAACGGCGGGATCCACCGCAGTGCCACGTTCGTGATCGTCTTGGCCGCGGTCAGGCGCGCGAGCGTGCGCCCGTCGACGCCGCTCTGCGGGGCGTCGACCTCGGCGGCGTCAGTCGCCACTGGCTGAACCGGCCGAACCGGGCGAACGCGGATCGGAGATCGTCACGGTGACACCGAAGAACGAACACTCGGTGTCGGCCACGACGACATCGCTCCCGGCCAACTCGAAGCTGGCCTGTACCTTGTCGGCGCAGTCCTGCAGCGACACCCGCTGCGTCCACACCGCGAAGGCGAGCACGCCGAGCAGTGCGGCGACAGCGAGTTTCTGCACCAACGACTTCATGACCCAGAACGAGACGACGGCGCCGACGACGAGGGCTGTCGCGGCGACGATCGCAATCGTCTTGGCGTCGTCGAGTGTCAGGGCGAGCACGGCGGCCACTGTAGGCCGACGGTCGCGTCGTGACCTACGATCCGACGCCGTGAGCGACCAGCCGATCAACCTCTCGTCGGGACTCCCGACCACCGTCCTTCCCAGCGCCGACGCCGACCTGGCCGATCGCCTCGCCGACGCACTCGCCCAGCCCGCCGACCAGCGCCGCAGTGCGGTCGCCGACGTCGTTGCCTCCGCGCCCCGTTTCCTCGATGGCTGGGCCGAACTCGGCGACCTGGGCCGCGACACGATCGAGCGCTACGCCGCGTACCGGGTCGGCTATCACCGTGGCCTCGACACGCTGCGCGCCAACGGCTGGCGCGGCAGCGGGTACGTCCGCTGGTCCGAGCCGACCAATCGCGGCTTCCTGCGGTCGTTGCGGGGACTCGGCGAGATGGCCAGCGAGATCGGCGAACTCGACGAAGCCGACCGCTGTCGCACGTTCCTCCTGCAGCTCGACCCGACGGGGATTCCCGCTGACTGAGCCGCCCCCGACACCGCCGAGCATGGTCGGTGTCGTGCTCACCGGCGGGGCGAGCCGGCGCATGGGTCGTACCAAGGCGCTGATCGAATTCGACGGTGTGCCGATGGCCGACAGGGTGAGCGCAGCACTGCGCGCTGCCGGTTGCGTCAGTGTCGTCGCCTACGGCGGGAGCCCGGTCGATCTCGAGTCGCTCGACATGGCGGTGTTGCCCGACCAGTACCCCGGAACCGGTCCGCTCGGCGGCGTGCTGGGCGTGCTCGAGCTGTTCGCCCGGTCGGAACCGCGCATCGATGCGGTGTTCGTGGTGGCATGCGACCTGCCGGCGCTGCGAGCCGACGATCTCGCGGGCCTGGTCGACGCCGCCCGACAGCACAGCACCCGTGTCGACGTCGTCGTCGCCCGAACAACTCAGATCGAACCGACGTGCGCCATCTGGATGCCGCCGGCCGTCGAACGCCTCCGGGAGATCTTCGACAGCGGCGAACGTGCGCTGCACCGGGCGATCGAGCAGCTCGAGTCGGTCGAGGTTGCCGTCGACGCGGCTGTGCTGCGCAACATCAACACCCCCGACGACCTCGGTCGGTACTCTTGACGTCGTGACAGCAGCGGAGATCTCTGTACAGGACCTGGCAGCACTGGGACCATCGGCGCGTGTCGTCGACGTCCGCGAGCCCAACGAGTGGGCGGCGGGCCACATCGCTCACGCCTCGCTCGTGCCACTGGCCACGGTGCCCGGCCACCTCGATGCGTTCGACGGCGAGCCCACCTACGTGGTGTGCCGTTCGGGCGGCCGCTCCGGACAGGCATGCGACTTCCTGCGGGGCCAGGGTCGCAGCGTCGTCAACGTCACCGGCGGGATGCTGGCCTGGTCCGCGGCGGGCTTCGAGGTCGTCACCGGCTCCGGTGCGCCCGGTGCCTGACGACCGCATCGATTTCCGCTGGATCGACCAACAGGGCGATCTCGACGAGCTGGTCGAGACCCTCATCGCCGAGCCGCGCTACGCCCTCGACACCGAGTTCCACCGCGAGCGCACCTACTTCCCGAAACTCGCACTCGTCCAGGTCGCCTGGCGGACGCCGGAGGGTCAGCAGCTCGCGCTCATCGACCCCTTGGCAGTCGACGTCACCCCGTTCGCGAAGCTGTTCGCATCCGACTCGCTCTGCGTCATTCACGCTGCGCAGCAGGATCTCGACGTGCTCACCCACGCCGTGGGGGCGGTGCCGACGAAGATGTTCGACACGCAGTTGGCGGCCGGCTTCGTCGGCTACGGCACGCCGTCGCTGGTGTCGCTGCTGCAGGGGGAGATCGGCGTCTCGCCGCCGAAGGGCGACCGATTGACCGACTGGTTGCGCCGGCCACTGTCGGACAGCCAGCGTCAGTACGCAGCCGTCGACGTCGAGTACCTGCTCGAGGTGCACGAGCGCCTCGTCGCGCAACTCGCCGAGTTGAGCCGGATCGTCTGGGCCGAGGACGCCTGCGAGGAACTGCGCACACGACCCACGAGCGGTTCGGCACCCGACGACGCATGGATGCGACTGAAGGACGCCCGTTCGTTGCGTCCCAGCGCCCGCGCCGTTGCGCAGAGCGTGGCTGCTTGGCGCGAACGGCGGGCGATGCGGACCGACATCCCGGTACGGCAGGTCCTGCCCGACCTGGCGATCCTCGGGATCTCGCAGCGGGCGCCGTCGTCGCTCAAGGAGCTGTCGCAGGCACGTGGCGTCGACGACCGGCACGCTCGTGGCGGCATCGCCGAGGAGATCCTCGATGCCGTACGCGCCGCGAAGGGATCGCCGCCGCCTGCCGCGCCGCCGTCCGCCGACGACCTCGACCGCAACATGCGACCTGCGGTGACGCTGGTGTCGGCGTGGGTCGGCCAGCTCGCCCGCGACGAACGCATCGATCCGGCGTTGTTGGCCACACGCGCCGACATCGTCGCGTTTCTGCGCGGTGACGACGATGCCCGACTGGGCTCGGGATGGCGTAACGAGCTCGTCGGCGACGGCATCCGCAGGCTCGTCGGGGGCGAGGCTGGGCTCACGTTCGACCCCGAGGGACGCCTGCGACTGCACGCCGTCTCCGACTGATCCGGACATTTCCGCGGATCCCGAGAAATCCCTGCATGCACCGCTACCCTGTGCCCGAATGTCAGCTTTCTAGTGTCTGGGAGCCCTGTCGTGAAGAAGGGTCGTCATCGCCGTTTCGAAGAGGCGAGAAAACTGAAGCAGTCCGGTCCGGGAGCCTTCGATCTGGGTTTCGGCGATCGTTCGGCTCCGTCGTCGTCGCGCGACGACGATGACGAGGACGAGTACGCCGCGCTCGCCGAGAAGTACGGCGTCACCTTCGACGACGACGACGACACCGACGACTGACGGTGACGCCGGTGCCAGCCACCGGCGTCGCTGGTGCAATCACCGGCGGCGGACCGCCGGGTGGGGGAGTGGAACCCAGTTCGGGCGTTCCAACTGTGCGGCCATCAGGTCGTAGATGTGCGCGCCGACCAGCTCGACGATGTCGTCCTTGGCCGACTTGTAGAGCGGCTCGCTCCCCACGAACGCGTCAGGCTCCTCGGTGCACCACCACCCGAAGTCGGCGCCACCCTCTCCCCAGTCCCGTCGCTTCCACTCGCGCAGCCGCGAGGTGACGTGTCCTGACTCGTCGGTGGAGTGCTCGAGGCGGAGCGGGACCTGCCAGCACACCGAGGGTTTCCAGTCCATCGGTCGCTCGCCTGCCTCGAGCGCTGCGATGTGCAACGCGCATCCGACCCCGCCCTCGAAGCCGATCCGGTTCAAGAAGATGCAGGCGTCGTCGACCAGCCGGGTGAGCGTCGGCACCGTGCCGTCGTCCTCCGGTTCGCCGTCGGCGAGGTATCCCTTCTTGCCGTGGCCCTTCTTGTGGAACTGCCACTGGTCGGGGGTGAGCCGCTCGGCGTGGCGTTGCAGGTTCTTCACGTCGTCGGCGTCGGCGAAGTGCGCGCCATGGCTGCAACAGCCGATCTTCAGGTCGGGAGCCGGTTCTTCGAGTATGCCCTTGCAGCCACAGCCGTAGATGCACATGTAGTTCGAACGCAGATACGTCGCGTCGAACACCCACGTGCGGTGCTCGTCGGGGTCCTCGAAACTGATCCACTCGTGCAGGTCCTCAGGGGCTGGCAGCGGCGCAGTACTCACGGTCGAGCAAGCTACCTGCCTCGATAGGCTCGCCCGGGATATGACCGTCTCGATGAACGCCGACCAACTGCGCGACTCCTTCCGCGACTTCTTCGCTGCGAAGGACCACACGGTCGTGCCGTCGGCCAGTCTCATCCCGCACGACCCGACCGTGTTGTTCAACGTCGCCGGCATGTTGCCCTTCAAGCCCTACTTCGTCGGCGACGAGCAGCCGCCGTACCTGCGCGCCGTCAGCTCGCAGAAGTGCGCCCGCGCGGGCGGCAAGCACAACGACCTCGACGACGTCGGACGCACCAAACGACATCTGGTGTTCTTCGAGATGCTCGGCAACTTCAGCTTCGGCGACTACTTCAAGGAGTCCGCCATCCCGTGGAGCTGGGATCTCGTCACGGGCGATCCGGCCAACGGCGGCTGGGGCTTCGACGGCGACCGTCTCTGGATCACCGTCCACGAGTCCGACGACGAGGCCGAAGCGATCTGGCACGAGATCGTCGGTGTCCCGATGGACCGCATCCAGCGCCTCGGTGACAAGGACAACTTCTGGCAGGCGGGCGACACCGGCCCGTGCGGGCCGTGCAGCGAGATCCACATCGACCGTGGTCCGGCCTTCGGCCCCGACGGCGGCCCGCTCGGTGACCCCGCCGGCGACCGGTTCATGGAGTTCTGGAACCTCGTGTTCATGCAGTTCGACCAGGCCCCCGACGGAAGCCGTACGCCGCTGCCGAAGCCGTCGATCGACACCGGCGCCGGCCTCGAACGCATCCTCGCCCTCGTCCAGGGCGTCGACTCGGTCTGGGAGACCGACCTGATGCAGCCGATGATCGACGAGGCCTGCTCGATCACCGGTCGGTCGTACCGCGTCGGCGACTACGACGACCGCGACAGCTTCGCCATGCGGGTGCTCGCCGAACACGCCCGATCCGGCGCGATGCTCGTCAACGACGGCGTCTTCCCGTCGAACGAAGCTCGCGGCTACGTGCTGCGCCGCATCATCCGCCGGGCGGTGCGGTACGCCTACCTGCTCGGCACCGAGTCGCTCGTGATGCCGCGTCTCACCGAGGTCGCCATCGATGTGATGGGCACGGCGTACCCCGACATCGTGAAGAACCGCGACTTCGTCGTCAGCGTGATGACCAAGGAGGAGGAGCGGTTCCGCCAGACGCTCAAGCACGGCCTCGGCATCCTCGACGGCGAACTCGACGACGACACCACCGAGCTGTCCGGCTCGACCGCATTCCTGTTGCACGACACCTACGGCTTCCCGCTCGAGCTCACCCAGGAGATCGCCGCCGAACGCGACGTCGCCGTCGACCTGGCCGGGTTCACCACCGAGATGTCCGCTCAGCGCGAGCGCGCCAAGGCCGCCCAGAAGGGCGCCGGCGACGGGGTCGACCTCGACGCCTACCGCGACGTCGTCGAACAGTTCGGCGTGACCGAGTTCGTCGGCTACGCCGACGACACCGCCGAGAGCCGGGTCCTCGCCGTCGTGCCGGTCGAGACCGACGACGACGAGACTGGACTGGTCGACGTGTTCGTCGACCGCACACCGTTCTACGCCGAGTCCGGCGGGCAGATCGGCGACACCGGCACGATCGTGACCGACACGGGCACCGCCGAGGTGCTCGACACCACGTTTGCGCTGCCGAACCTCCGTGGCCACCGCGCCCGCATCACCTCCGGTTCGATCACCGCCGGCCAGCGGGCGACCGCGACCATCGACGGCGAACGCCGAGCCGCCATCCGCCGCAACCACACCGCCACCCACCTGCTGCACCACGCGCTGCGCCAGGTGCTCGGCGACCACGTCAAGCAGGCCGGCTCGATGGTCGGCCCCGACCGGCTCCGCTTCGACTTCAGTCACTACGAAGCCGTCACCGACGACCAGATCGCCGAGATCGAGCGACTGGCGAACGGCGAGACCCTCGCCAACACCCCGACGCGGATCTTCGAGACCACCAAGGACGAAGCCGAGGCGCTGGGCGCCATCGCCTTCTTCGGCGACAAGTACGGCGACATCGTGCGCGTGCTCGAAGCAGGATCCTCGATCGAGCTGTGCGGTGGCACCCACGTGCGCGCCACCGGCGACATCGGCACGATCAAGGTCGTCAGCGAATCGTCGATCGGTTCCAACCTGCGCCGCATCGAGGCCGTCACCGGCGACGCCAGCGTGGCGCTGCTGCAGCGCGACGAGCAACTCATCGCCGACGCTGCACGCCTCGTCGGCTCGTCGACCGACGAGCTGCTGGCCGGCGTGCAACGCAAGCTCGACGAGGCCAAGGCGCTGCAGGACGAGATCAAGGCGCTGCGCGCCCAGTTGGCGATGGGTCGCGCCGGCGAACTGGCAGCGCTCGCCCACGACGGCGTGCTCGTCACCCAGATCGACGGTCTCAACCCCGGCGAGCTTCGAGAGCTCGCCATCGCCGTCAGGCAACACGCGGGCATGCGCCTGGTGGTCCTGATCGGCGAGACGACCAGCGGCGGCGTCGGCCTCGTCGCTGCGGTCGCGTCCGACAGCGGCTGGACCGCCTCGGAGCTGCTGAAGGACGCTGCCAAGGCGGTCGGCGGCGGGGGTGGCGGCAAGGGCGACATCGCAACCGCTGGCGGCAAGGACGTCACCGGAATCCCTGCCGCACTCGAGCACGCCGCACGCGCTGCTGCCGATTTGGTCGCCGCAAGCTCGTGAGTCGTCCGCCGGGCGTTCGGGCGTTGGGGATCGATCTCGGCTCGAAGCGCATCGGTATCGCGGTCAGTGACATCTCCGGCACGGTCGCCTCGGCGCTCACCACGGTGCATCGATCGTCGTCGCGACGTCACGACCACGCCGCGATCGCGAAGCTCGTCCGTGACGAGGAGGCCGAACTGGTCGTGGTCGGCCTGCCGCTCTCGCTCGATGGCTCGACGGGGCCCGCTGCACGGACTGCCGAGACGGAGGCCCGACAGCTGGCTAGCGTTGTCGGGGTGCCGGTTTCGATGTACGACGAGCGCTTCACCACGGTGACGGCCGAACGCGGCATGCTCGAAGCCGGCCTCGATGCCAAGCAGCGCCGCAAGGTGGTCGACAAGGTCGCCGCCGCGGTGATGCTGCAGGCCTGGCTCGATCACCGCGCCGAAACATGGCGGCGCGAGGTTGCGACCGGCGGCAGCGCATGACGCAGCTCGATCCGTTGCTGCCCGAGGCGCAGGTCGATCCCGACTCGCGCCCGGCCGTCGACTGGCCGACCGACCCGTGGGATGCCACCGATCAGACCGGTTCGGTCGAACGGCTGCGCACCGACCGGCGCGTCGTCAAGTGGGTCGTGTGGGCGTCGATGGCCGCCGCCATCGTGGCGATCCTCGTGGCGGGTGGAGTCGGCTGGTGGTATCTCGGCAAGATCAACCCCGAGGGTGCCGCCGGCGACGTGCAGAGCTTCACGGTGAACGAAACCGACGACATCGAGACGGTGGCCCAACGACTCGCCGACGACGGTCTCATCTCCGATCCGGAGATCTTCGAGTGGTACGTCGAGCGCGAGGGCGGCCTCGAACTCACCCCGGGCTACTACGAGTTGCGACCGAACGACCACATGGGCAACGTGCTCGGACGGCTGCGCACGCCGCCTGGTCAGACCTACACCAAGGTGACCTTCCCCGAAGGATTCACGCTCGATCGGATGGCGGAGCGGCTCGACACGTCGGTGCCGAGGCTGACCGCCGATGGGTTCATGGAGGCGGCCACCGACGGCACGATCCGCTCGTCGTTCCAGCCGGTCGGGGTCACGTCGCTCGAGGGGATGCTGTTCCCCGACACCTACCAGGTGTCCAACGCCGAGAGCGAAGGCCAGGTGATCGAGCGGATGATCGCCCTGATGGAACGCGTCGGCGACCAGGAGGACATCGTCAACCGGGCCCGCGCCAACGGCGTCACGCCGTACGAGGCGTTGATCATCGCGTCGATGATCGAACGCGAGGCCAAGGTGCCCGAGGACCGAGCGAAGATCGCCAGGGTCATCTACAACCGTCTGGGCCTGAGCGCGCTCGACCCGGAGAACCCGATCCGGCTCCAGATCGACGCCACGGTGCTGTACGGAGCCGACCAGGCCGGACTCGACCCGAGCCTGCCGTTCCGCGAACTGCGTCAGATCGACGGGCCGTACAACACCTACACCCGCTTCGGTCTGCCGCCGACGCCGATCGCCAACCCGGGCCGCGCCTCGATCCAGGCGGCGCTGAACCCGGCGCCGAACCCGCCAGCAGGCGACCCGATCTGTGCCGAGCTCGCCAATCCGACCGAGTGCGCCTACCTCTACTACGTGATCGCCGACGAAGACGGCCGCCACGTGTTCGCATCGGCGGACTGGCAGCACGAACGCAACGTCGAGCTGGCGCGCCAGGCCGGGCTGCTGTGACCCAGCGCCGGGTGGCGGCGCTGATCGGCACGCCGGTCGCACACAGCTTGTCGCCGGTCATCCACCAGGCGGCGTTCGACGCGGCAGGTGACCACTGGACCTACGCAGCGTTCGACGTGGCTGCGGGGCGCGGCGCCGACGCCGTGGCGGCCATGCGCGTGCTCGGGACTCGCCGGGTTGTCGGTCACGATGCCGCACAAGCACGATGTCGCCGAGGCGGTCGATCGGCTCGATCCGGCCGCGGCCGCGCTGCGGTCGGTCAACACGGTGAGCTGGGACGGCGACGACCTCGTCGGTTCGAGCACCGATGGGGCTGGATTCGTCGCGTCCCTCGCCGACGACGGCATCGACGTCGCAGGTGTGCGCGTCGCTGTCATCGGGGCGGGCGGCGCTGCCCGGTCGGTGATCGATGCGCTCGGACGTGCCGGCGCCGACTCGATCCGGGTGATCAACCGGACCGCTGCCTCGGCGGAGTCGGCGAGTGAACTCGTACCGATCGCCGCCGTCGGGGTCGTCGACGACATCGAGGCCGCCGACCTCGTGGTGAACGCATCGAGCATCGGCATGGGCGTCGTACCGGCTGAGGCCTCCGCAGCCGACCTGCCGTGCCCGCCCGAGCGGTTGCGGCCGACGCAGATCGTCGTCGACCTCGTCTACCACCCGTTGCGGACCGCATGGCTCGACGCCGCTGCGCAGGTCGGCGCTCGGACGGTCGACGGTCTCGGCATGCTGATCCACCAGGCTGCGCTGCAACAGGTGGCGTGGCTCGGACGGCCACCCGACGTCGGTGTGATGCGCCGGGCCGCCGAGGCAGCCCTGCGGGACCGATAGCCTCGGCTCGATGTTGCGGTATCTCACGGCGGGCGAATCCCACGGCCAGGCGCTGGTCGTCGTGATGGAGGGCCTCCCGGCCGGCCTTCCGATCACGGTCGAGCAGATCCAGGCCGAGATGGGGCGACGGCGGCTCGGCTACGGACGCGGTCCGCGCCAACGCTTCGAACAGGACGAGCTCACGCTGATCGGCGGGGTGCGCCACGGCCGCACGCTCGGCTCGCCGATCGCCATCGAGATCAAGAACAGCGAGTGGTTCCGCAGCGACAAGTGGCACGAGGAGATGAGCCCTGCACCCGGCGCCACGAAGACGCCGCTCACCCAGGTGCGCCCCGGCCATGCCGACCTTGCCGGCATGCAGAAGTACGGCTTCACCGACGCCCGCGACGTCCTCGAACGGGCGAGTGCCCGCGAGACCGCCGCCCGCGTTGCAGCGGGAGCAGTCGCCAAGGCCCTGCTGTCGTACATCGGCGTCGAGATCATCTCCCACGTGATCCAGATGGGTGCCGCCCGGGTACCGGCCGGCGCCGTTCGCCCGACACCCGACCAGCTCGATCGGGTCGACGACAACCAGGTGCGCTGTTTCGACCTCGATGCGAGCGAGGCGATGATCGCCGAGATCAAGGCCGCGGCCAAGGACGGCGACTCGCTCGGCGGCGTCATCGAGGTGCTCGGATTCGGTGTGCCGGTCGGGCTCGGCAGCCACGTCCACTGGGACCGCAAGCTCGACTCGCTGCTGGCGCAGGCGATCATGAGCATCCAGGCGGTCAAGGGCGTCGAGATCGGCGACGGGTTCGAGGTCGCCGGTCGACGCGGCAGCGTCGCCCACGACCCGATCTCGTGGGACGCCGACGCAGGCGAGTACCGCCGGGGCAGCACCCTCGCGGGTGGCACCGAGGGCGGGATCTCCACCGGCGAGCTGCTCGTGGTCCGTGCGGCGATGAAGCCGTTGGCCACCCTCAACGTGCCGACGCTGGAAACCGTCGACACCGCCACCAAGGAGTCGACGGTGTCGTTCAAGGAGCGCACCGACGTCACCGCGGTCCCTGCGATGGGCGTGGTCGCCGAGACGATGGTGGCGCTCGTGCTCGCCGCCGAGGCACAACGCAAGTTCGGCGGCGACTCCCTCGACGAGTTCGTCCGCAACGCCGAGGCGTTTGCGGCCACGTTGCCGTGACGCACCTCGTGCTCGTCGGCATGATGGGCGTGGGCAAGTCGACGGTGGGCCGAATGGTCGCCGCGGAACTCGATCGCCCGCTGTTCGATTCCGACGAGATGATCGAGTCCCGCACCGGACGCACCGTCCGCGAGATCTGGTCGACCGACGGCGAGTCGGCGTTCCGAGCGCTCGAAACCGAGACGTTGCTCGACGCGCTCGCCGAACCGGAGGCATCGGTGATCGCCGCAGCCGGCGGCGTGGTGCTCAGCGAGGTCAACCGCGCGGCACTCAGCAGCGCCGACGCCCATGTGGTGTGGCTGCTGGCCGACGTCGACGTCCTCGTCGACCGGGTTCGAAACGGCGCGCATCGTCCGCTGCTCGACGACGATCCCGAGACCGTGCTGCGAGCGCTGTACGAGGTCCGAGAACCGCTGTACCAGGAGGTCGCCGACGCCGTCGTCTCCGTCGACCACCGCTCGCCCAACGAGGTCGCGAAGGCGGTGCTGCGATGCTGCGCGTGAACGTGCCGCTGGCCGACCGCTCCTACGACGTCGTGGTCGGTGCGGGGGCCGTCACCGAGCTCGCGGGGCTGCTGCCGACGTCGGCGCGTCGTGTCGCCGTGGTCACCCAGGCGGGCATTCCGCTGACCGTCTCGCTGCCGGACCACGACGTCGAGACGTATGTCATCGGCGACGGCGAGGCGGCCAAGTCGCTCGCCACGGTCGAAACCCTCGTGCGAGGATTCGCCCGCCAAGGGCTCACCCGACGCGACGTCGTGGTGGGTGTCGGCGGTGGGATGGTCACCGACGTCGCCGGGTTCGCCGCTGCCTCGTGGCATCGGGGCACGCCAGTGGTACACGTGTCGACCACGCTGCTCGGCATGGTCGATGCCGCGATCGGCGGCAAGACCGGGGTCAACCTGCCCGAGGGCAAGAACCTCGTCGGTGCGTTCTGGCAGCCCTCCGGTGTGATCTGCGACATCGACGCGCTCGCCTCGCTGCCGGAGCGTGAGACGCGCTGCGGGCTTGGCGAGATGTCGAAGTACCACTTCCTCACCGGCGACGACCTGCTGGCGATGCCGCTCGACGAGCGCATCGCCCGCTGTGTCGAGATCAAGGCCGAGGTGGTTGCGTCGGACGAGCGTGAGGGCGGCCGGCGGGCCCTGCTCAACTACGGCCACACACTGGCCCACGCGCTCGAGATCGCCACCGACCACGACCTGGCCCACGGCGAGGCAGTGGCGATCGGGCTGATCTTCGCCGCCGAGCTGGCAGCGGAGCTGGGTCGGATCGACGAACCTCGTGTCGACGAGCACCGTCGCATCGTGGCGGGCGAGTACGGGTTGCGGATCACGCCGCCCGAGCGTCTCGACGTCGACGAGCTGCTCGCGCTGATGGCGCGTGACAAGAAGGCGCTCGACGGGCTGACGTTCGTCCTCGACGGCCCCGACGGCGTCGAGGTCGTCGAGGGCGTCCCCGAATCGGCCGTCCGATCCACCCTCGAGCGGTTCGTTGCTCGTGATGGCTGAGTTCGCACCGATCGACCACGCCCGGCGGGTCCTGATGCTGCAGCAGGTGCTGGGGCGCGGGCTCGGCAACGGGTGCGAGGCGCTGTTGTTCACCGACCTGGTCGATGTGCGGTGGCTCACCGGATTCACGGGCTCGAACGGCTGGGCGGTGGTGACCGCCGACGAGCTGATCCTCGGCACCGATGGCCGCTACGGCGAACGAGCCCGCGCCGAGACGGCGGCGGCCGGCGCGACCGTCTACGCCGAGACGGCGCGCGCCGCGCTGCACGAGCGGCTGATCGCGGTACTCGACCCGGCACGCTCCGTCGGTCTCGACGCATCGACCACGAGCTACACGGAGTTCCGGCGGCTGGCCACGGACGTGAACCTCGAGCCGATGGAGTCCTTGGTCATGCTCCAGCGCACGATCAAGGACGACGCCGAGATCCAGCGGATGAGCGCCGCCGCCGAGGCTGCCGATGCCGCCCTCGTCGAGGTCGAACCGATGCTCTTCGCCACGGTGGACAGCCCGGTCACCGAGGCCGACGTCCGCAACGAACTCGAGTACCGGATGCGACTCCACGGTGCCGACGACCGCAGCTACGCGACGATCGTGGCCAGCGGGCCCGATCATGCTGCCCGTCCCCACCACGAGGCCGCCCGGCGCACGATCATCGAGGGCGACACCGTGATCATCGACGTGGGAGCGCTCGTCGACGGCTACCACTCCGACATGACCCGCTCGTACGTCATCGGCGAGCCGACCGAGCAGCAACGCGAGATCTATGCCCTCGTCGAAGCCGCCCAGCGCGCCGGGATCGAGGCGCTCGCACCGCGGGTGCCGGTCCGCGACGTCGACAGCGCCTGCCGCGATCTGTTCGCCGAGGCCGGCTTCGGCGACTGGTACCTCCACGGCACCGGGCACGGTGTCGGCCTCGAGATCCACGAACCGCCATTCCACAACCAGAGCTCCGAGGAGGAGTTGCACGCCGGGAACGTGGTGACCGTCGAACCGGGCCTCTATCGTGTCGGCTTCGGTGGATTCCGGATCGAGGACCTCCTCGTCGTCACCGAAACCGGCTCACGGCCACTCACGCACACGGTGCCGCGACCATTCCCGGGCTGAACGCCCGAACTGACAGCACAAGGACTCGACCATGCCCCAGATCTCCGTCAACGACCTGAAGAACGGAATCACCCTCGAACTCGACAACGGACTGTTCCAGGTCATCGAGTTCCAGCACGTCAAGCCGGGCAAGGGCGGGGCGTTCGTGCGCACGAAGATCCGCAACGTCCGCAGCGGCGCAGTGATCGACAAGACCTTCAACGCCGGCATCAAGGTCGAGCAGGCCATCGTGGACCGTCAGGACATGCAGTTCCTGTACAAGGACGGCGACGAGTACGTGTTCATGAACACCTCGACGTACGACCAGATGAACGTACCGAACGCCGCGCTCGGCGACGCGGCCGACTACCTGACCGAGCAGATGATCGCTCAGATCGCCCAGTACCAGGGCGAGATCATCGGCGTCGAGATCGCTGCGTCGGTCGAGCTGACGATCGCCGAGACCGAGCCCGGCGTGCAGGGCGACCGGGTGTCGGGGGCCCGCAAGCCGGCCACACTCGAGACCGGCAAGGTGCTCCAGGTACCGCTGTTCGTCGAACCCGGCGACAAGGTCAAGGTCGACACCCGCACCGGCGACTACATCACCCGCGTCTGACGGACGCATCGCATCATGGCCGCCATGCCGCGCCCCGACGACCGTTCCGACGCGCGTGAACGGGCGCTCTACCTGCTCTACGAGGCGTACTCGAAGGGCATTGCACCGACCGACGCGCTCGCGTTGCAGGTCCTCGAGCCCGACCAGTTGACGGTGCTGCTCGTCACCGGCGTCGGCGACCACGTCGAGCAGCTCGACGCCGCCATCGCCGCTCGGGCCAAGGGCTGGACCCTCGCCCGCATGCCGGTGCTCGATCTCAACGTGCTGCGCCTCGGCGCGTTCGAGCTGGCGCACCGTCCCGACGTGCCGGTCGCCGTGGCGATCGACGAAGCCGTCGAGCTGGCCAAGCGGTTCTCCACCGACGACAGCGGCAAGTTCGTCAACGGGGTGCTCTCGGCGCTGGTGGGCGACCTGCGAGAGTAGGACGATGTCGGAGTCGACGGCGATCGACGTCGCGCCACCGAGCGCCGAGGACGAGCGTTCGGACGACATCGATGTCGGGCCCGCTGCTCGATGGTGGCACCGTGTGACGCCACCGACGGCGCCGCAGGTCTTCCTGGCGGGCGCCGTCCTGATCTGGACGTGGTACTTCACCGCCAGGTCGTTGAACATCCATCACGCACTGGGCACCGCCACCTACGACTCGGCGCTCTACGACCAGGGGATGTGGCTGCTGTCGCAGTTCGACGCGCCGTTCGTGACCCTGATGGGTCGCAACATGTTCGGCGATCACACGTCGTTCGTGCTGCTGTTCCTCGTCCCGCTGTACTGGATCGCGCCGGGGGCGTGGATCATGTTCACCGCGCAGTCGGCGGCGATCGCCGCTGGCGCGATCCCGGTGTTCCTGTACGCCCGCCGCCGACTGGGGTCCGAGTGGTGGGCGCTCATCGGTGCCGGGACCTACCTGCTGCATCCTGCCGTGGGATGGACGAATCTCGAGAACTTCCACCCGGACTCGTTCCTCGGCGTGTTCGTCGGGTTCGCGATCTATGCCGCGCTCGAACGCAAATGGCGCCTGTACGCAGTGTTCGTCGTGCTGTCGCTGCTCGTGAAGGAGGATGTGTCGCTGGTGATCGTGCCGCTCGGCATCTGGGTGGCGATCCGGCGCGACCGGCGCATCGGGCTGCTGACCGTGTTCGGCAGCCTGGCGTTCATGGCGGTCGCGATGTTCGTCGTGATGCGCAGCCTGATCGGGGTGCCGACGCGCAACACGTGGCGGATCCCGTTCGGCGGGGTGGGCGGGTTGATCGACACGACGATCACCAACCCGACGCAACTCGTCGAGCATCTCCGCAGCGACGGGCGCCCCTGGTATCTCGTGCAGATGACCGCACCGTTCGCATGGCTCTTCGCGAGACTGCCCGACGTCGCACTGATCAGCGGGCTCGTGCTGTTCACGAACATCTTGAGCACGTTCTGGTACCAGTACCAGATCGACTACCACTACAGCCTGATCGCCGTACCGGCGCTGGCGATCGGCACGGTGTACGCGATCGGTGCGATGCGCGACCACGTCGTGCGGGTGCGTGAGCGGTCGATGACGGTGCCGACGCGCGCGATCGCATTGTGTGTGCTCGCGGCGAGTTCGCTGTGGGCGTCGTACGAGTGGTCGCCGGTGCCGTGGGGCAACACGCCGATGTTCTACGGCAACCCCGACAACGTGTACGCAGAGTCTGCCCGGGAGCTGTTCGAGCTGATCCCTGCGGACGCGGTCGTCGCCGCGAACTACCGGCTGACGCCGCACCTTGCCTACCGCGAGGAGATCTACCAGTTCCCCGTGCCTTTCCGGGTGCTGCTGTACGGCGCCGACGCGTCGCTGGAGGGCGAGCGTCTCGCCGATCGGTCCGAGCGGGTCGACTACGTGATGCTCCCGGTCCGCCTCGACAGCTCGCTGGTCGGCGACTGGGCCGAGATCGAGGAGGCCTTCACCGAGGCCGCCCGCAACGAACTCTGGGTCCTCTACGAACGCGACCGCACCATCGCCCTGCCCAACTGAGTCGTGAGCAATCACTACTCACGACAACACCGCCCGGTACTGGCAGCGTTGCCCGGACGATCCGATCGGAGGAGCTGGCATGGACGAGCAGGGGAGCGGGAACCGCATGTGGAGGTCGAGGTGGGCCGCAATCGGAGCGGCCGTCGCCGTCTCGCTCGGTGCCGGTGGGATCTTCTTCGCCGAGGCGGCATCGCCGCCGTCGTCGGTGGTGCTGGTCGCGCCGGTTCGGATCCTCGACACGCGTGATCCCGGTGAATGTCGGGCTGAACGGCCCCTTCACCTCCGCGATCGGCCAGGACCTCCAGGTGACCGGACCGATCGCGACCACCACCGGGCCGGCGACCGTGGTGCCGATCGGAGCGACCGGGGTGATCCTCAACGTCACCGTGGTCGCACCCGCCGCCAGCGGCTTCCTGTCGGTACGACCGGCGAACGCCCCCGGCGCACCGACCACGTCGAATCTCAACTTCCTGGCAGGCGAACTCGTCCCGAACGCGGTGTCGGTCGAACTCCCCACCACGGGACCCGACGCCGGGCGTATCGAGATCGCCTACGACGCCTACGGAGTGTCCGGACCCACCACCGACGTCCTCATCGACGTCGTCGGCTACAGCGTCTCGACACCGGCCGGCGACAGCGGCCAGGCGAGCGCACTGCAAGCTCAGGTGACGACGCTGCAAGCCCAGGTCGCCGCGCTGCAGAGCCAGGACGTGGCGCTCGAGGCCCGGGTGGCAACCATCGAGGGCACCGCCGCGAACTCACGCGCCGCCTACAGCGCCGGCGCTGCAGACCATCATCCTCTCGTCGGCCGATGTCGTCGTCCGCTCGGTCACGCTCGTACCGACCGCCAACGGCAAGGTGATCGCGACCGCCGCTGCCACGGTTGCGAGCGTGCCACGTCAACGCATTCACGGGCGTTGTTCGATCACCACGGGGTCGGCGGTCGAGGAGACCGCTGCCCACTACGTGAGCTTCCCGGTGGCGGGCGCGACGCTCGACGACTCGAGAGCCTCGTCGGCACTCGTGGCTTCGACGTCGATCAAGGGCGTCCCGGTCACGGTGCGTCTGGTGTGCGACACGAGCGCTCGGCGGCGGGGGGATCACTTCTTCCAGCCTCACCGCGGTCTTCGCGCCGAACTGATCAGCGGGGGCCGCGACGAGGCGGCCGGGGAGTTCGCCGGTGAACTCGTCGTGGTCGACGGTCTGCACGCCGGCGACGAAGGTGGCGTCGTAGCCGTCGGCCCGCTGCACGAGCCGGCGGGCGCCGGCAGGAAGGTCGTGGGCCATGCGTGGCGGACCGAACGTGAGCCGGTCGTAGTCGATGACGTTGATGTCGGCGCGGAGTCCGGGCAGCACCGCACCGCGGTCGCCGAGGCCGTACAGCTCGGCGGTCTGACGCGTCTGACGGTGGATGACGTGTTCGAGCGGCAGCTTCGGGCCTCGGGTGCGGTCGCGGGTCCAGTGGGTGAGCATGAACGTCGGGGTCCCACCGTCGCAGATCACGCCGCAGTGCGCGCCGGCGTCGGCCAGCCCCATCCGGGTGCCGGGGTGCTGGTGCGCCTCGTAGCGTGAACGACAGGTCGCCGTAGGCGTAGTTGAAGAACGGCGTGAGGATCATCCCGTGGCCGTCGTGGGCGATCAGCTGGTCGATGATCAGATCCATCGCTCGGCGTCCGGTGCGTTCGGCGACGGCGGCGATCGAGTCCTCGGCGGGCGGTTCGTAGTCGATGTCGCCGTCTGCGACCGGCCACCACTGGTCGAGCCGTGAGGTGACCACACGCTCGAACAGGCTGTCGGGGCCCGGCGACTCGGCGAGCCGCGCCCGCAGCTCCGGATCGCGCAGCGCGGCGACGCGCTCGGCGAGCGGCAGACCGGCGATCGGCGCGTACTCCGGGTGGAAGTCGAGCGGGTTGAAGCTGCCCTCGAGGCACATCAGCAGCCCGACGTTGCGCCCGGCGACCTGGGCGACGATCGGGATGCCGTCGGCTTGGGCCTGGTCGAGCAGTGCCAGCACTTCGCGCCACAGATCGGGCGCCTCGTCGGGTTGGTTGAGGTTGACGCTGACGGTGCGGCCGGTGCGGCGCGCCATCTCGGTCATCCACGGCCACTCGTCGCGGGGAACGAGCGCGTGGTCGGGTGCGAACTGGAACACGCCGTGACCCGCCCGGCGCAGCGCGTCGGCGAGGCCGAACAGCTCGTCGGCGGTCGGCGTTGGTGCCAGGAACCAACTCGCCGGACTTCGACTTGTGGATCGGGGTGCGCGACGTCGAGAACCCGAGCGCGCCGGCGCGCAGGCCGCGCTCGACGATCTCCGACATGGCCGCGATGTCCTCCGCCGTCGGCGCTTCGTTGGCGGCGCCACGATCTCCCATCACGTAGCCACGGACCGGGCCGTGCGCCACCTGGGCGCCGAGGTCGATCGCGTACTGCCGGGCGTCGAGCGCGTCGAGGTACTCCTCGAACGACTCCCACTCCCAGGTGATGCCTTCGGTCGAGTGCGGAACCGGGGATGTCCTCGACACCCTCCATCAGCTCGATCAGCCACTCGTGCCGGTCCGGGCGCCGCCGGCGCGAATCCCACGCCGCAGTTGCCCATCACTGCGGTGGTCACCCCATGCCATGAGGACGGGGTGAGGAACGGGTCCCACGACGCCTGGCCGTCGTAGTGGGTGTGGATGTCGACCCAGCCGGGTGTGACGAGCTTGCCGGCGGCGTCGACGACCCTGGTCGCGTCACCGGCCTCCTGGCCGGAGTCGGCGTCGACCACCGCGGTGATCACCCCGTCGTTCACCACGACGTCGGCGAGGCGACCGGGCGCACCGGTTCCATCGACGACGAATCCCCCACGGATCACGAGATCATGCATGCCACGACGCTAGTCCCATGCGGTGGTTGACCCGGCTGGCGGAGGGCCCTCCCGCTTGGTGGTGAGTAGGGTCGGGCGCTGACGGGAGGGGTGGTACATGTCGCACGTGGTGATGGTGACTGGAGCGAGTGCCGGCGCCGGAAGGTCGATGGCGAAGCGATTCGCTACAGCGGGTTTCGACATCGTTGCGGTCGCTCGACGAGAGGAACTCCTGGACACCTTGGTCACGGAGATCGAGAGCGAGCACGGTGTGCGCGTCACGCCCGTGTGCGCCGATCTCACGCAGCCGGGAGTTGCGGAGCGCGTCCACGACGAGGTTCGGCCATTGGGGGTCAGCGTGCTCGTCAACAACGCCGGGATCGGTGACTGGAACTACGCCTGGGATGTCGGCATCGACCGGTTGCACGAGATGATCGATCTCAACGTTCGGGCGCTCGCCGTGCTCTCGGTGCTGTTCGTGCGGGACAACAAGGATCGTGATGCCCAGTTGATCAACGTCGCGTCGGGCGCCGGCTATGCGTTGTTCGTGGGAGCCGCGCCCTACAGCGCCACGAAGTTCTTCGTGACCGCGCTCACCGAAGGCATCCACCACGATCTCCAGGCGACCGGCGCGGCGATGCGGGCCAAGCTGTTGGTGCCCGGGCCCATCGACACCGAGTTCACGGAGGTGTCGCTGGCGGAGTCGAAGCTGCCGACCCGACGGAAGTCCGACGTCGAGTTCCACACGCCCGACGACATCGCCGGCTTCGCCTTCGAGCTGTTCGAGAGCGATCGCACAGTCGGGATGGTCGACATTGCCGACATGTCGTTTCGGCTCGGCGATCACATGCATCCGACCGGGCAACTGACGCGGACCCGATCACGGACTGCCTGAACCGGCGGGACGGGGAAACGAGCCCTTCGTCGCAGTTCACTCCCGGGGCCGCGGCTGCTACGGTGCTTTTCACCGTGAAGCGGGTCCCGTGAGGCCCGCACGGAGGAGAGCAATGGTTGTAGAGAAACGGGTCCTCGGGCCCGACGACGTCCGCCGGGCGATCACCCGGATGGCCCACGAGATCATCGAGCGCAATCGAGGCCTGGACGGCGTGGTCCTCGTCGGCATCCAGCAGGGCGGCGTGTGGCTTGCGGAGCGGCTGGGCGGCGAGATCGCCCGTATCGACTCCGAGGTTCCGGTCGGCTCGGTCGACGCCAGCCTGTACCGCGACGACATCGGCTTACGCCCGGTCGCTCCCGGATCGGTCAGCCAACTCGACTTCGAGGTCGACGGCGCCACCGTGGTGCTCGTCGACGACGTGCTGTACACCGGCCGCACCGTGCGAGCGGCACTCGACGCCGTTGCCGACTACGGGCGTCCCCGGGCGGTGCAGCTCGCCGTGCTGGTCGACCGCGGCCATCGCGAGCTGCCGATCCGGCCCGACTTCGTCGGCAAGAACCTCCCGACGAGCGCAGAGGAGGACGTCACGGCCACTGTCGACGGCGTCACGATCGGTGGGGCGCAGACGTCGTGACACGGTCGCTCGCTGCTGACCGTCGAGGATCTCGGTGCCGACGGCATCGTGCGCATCCTCGACCTCGCCGACCACATGGCCGAGGTCAACCGGCGTCCCAACCCGAAGGTGCCGGCGCTGCGCGGCAAGACCGTGTGCAGCGTCTTCTTCGAGGACTCGACGCGCACGCGGCTGAGCTTCGAGACGGCGGCCAAGCGGCTGTCGGCGGACACGATGACGTTCGCCGTATCGCAGTCGAGTCTGAACAAGGGCGAGAGCCTGCGCGACACGATCGAGACCATCGCCGCGATGGGCGTCGACGCCTTCGTGGTCCGACATCGGTCGAGCGGAGCGCCGCACTTGATCGACCAGTGGACGACCGCCAGCGTGATCAACGCCGGCGACGGCTGGCATGCGCACCCCACCCAGGCGCTGCTCGACGCCTACACCGTTCGCAGCGCGCTCGGCCGTACGGGCGGACTCGACGGGCTCCGCATGGCGATCGTCGGTGACGTCAAGCACAGCCGTGTCGCTCGGAGCACGGTCGCGGCGATGCGGATGCTCGGCGTGCACGTCACCGTGGTCGCTCCTCGCACGCTGCTGCCACCACACCTCGGCGACACGGTGAGCGACTCGTTCGCCGACGTCGTCACCGACCGTCTCGACGACGTGATCGGCGATGTCGACGTGCTGTATCTGCTGCGGATGCAACAGGAGCGCATGAACGAGGCCCTGGTGCCGAGTCTGCGGGAGTACACGACGAGGTTCGGACTGACCCCGCAGCGTGCGGCGGCCCTGCCACCGCAGGCGCTGATCATGCATCCCGGCCCGATGAACCGAGGCGTCGAGATCGCCGTCGATCCCGGCGAGCTGCCCGGTTCCGTGATCACCCAGCAGGTCACCAACGGCATCGCCGTGCGAATGGCGGTGCTGTTCGATCTTCTCGGCTCCGGCCAGCCCGCTCCACCCGACTCCAGCACGGAAGGAGGCTCGTCGTGAGCCTGTTGATCACCGGCGCCCGCGTCATCGACCCGAACGGTGAACGCCGCGTCGACGTGCGCATCGACGGCACCACCGTCGCCGAGGTCGCCGCCGAACTCTCACCCGCCGACGGCGACGACGTCATCGACGCCACCGGACTCGTCCTGGCGCCCGGGTTCGTCGACCTGCACGTGCACCTGCGCGAACCGGGACGCGAGGAGGCCGAGACGATCGAGACCGGCAGCCGCGCCGCAGCACTCGGCGGTTTCACCGCAGTGGTCGCCATGCCGAACACCGACCCGACCCAGGACAGCGTCGAAGTCGTCGAGTTCGTGCGTCGCCAGGGCGAACGCGCCGGTCTGTGCGAGGTGCTGCCGTCGGGTTCGATCACGGTCGGTCGTGCGGGGACGCAACTGACCCCGTTCGCCGAACTCGCCGGTGCCGGCGTGCGGATCTTCACCGACGACGGCAACGGCGTGCAGGACCCACTGCTGATGCGCCGGGCGCTGGAGTACGCCGACGGGCTCGGCATCACGCTGGCCCAGCACTGCGAGGTCGAGCGGCTCACCGAAGGGGCAGTCATGCACGAAGGCGCCTGCTGCAGCCGCCTCGGCCTGCCCGGTTGGCCGTCGATCGCCGAGGAACTGATGCTCCACCGAGACATCGAGCTCGTTCGCCTCACCGGTGTCGGGATGCACTTCTTGCACCTGTCGACGGCCGGGAGCGTCGAGCTGGTCCGCGCCGCGAAGGCCGACGGCCTGGCCATCACTGCCGAGGCGACGCCCCACCACTTCAGCCTCACCGACGAGCGCCTCGAGACCTACGACGCGCTGTACAAGGTGGCACCACCGCTGCGGACCGCCGCCGACCTCGCCGCCATTCGAGCGGGGCTGGTCGACGGCACGATCGATGCGATCGCCACCGACCACGCGCCGCACGCCCCGGAGACCAAGGAGCAGCCGCTCGATCAGGCACCCCCCGGCATGCTCGGGCTCGAGACCTCGCTCGGGGTGTCGCTTGCATCGCTCGACATGGACCTGGCCGACGTGATCGCCGCGCTGTCGTGGAAACCGGCCGCCATCGCCGGCGTCGCTGATCGCCACGGCCGTCCGATCGCAGCGGGCGAGCCCGCCAACCTCACGATCTTCGACCCCGACGAGGTGTGGGAGGTCGTGCCCGCCCGCCTCGCGAGCAAGAGTCGCAACACCCCCTACATCGGGATGCCGCTACGCGGTCGGGTCCTCCACACGATCTTCGGTGGGACCGCGGTCGTTCGTGACGGGACCGCACTACGATGATGAATGAACATACGGAGTATTGGATGAACATGCAGACAGCACAGCCCGGGAGATCGACGACATGACGGTGCGTGACGGAGCCTTGGTGCTCGCCGACGGAAGCATTTTCGAAGGGGAGTTGATCGGCGCCGAGGCGCCCATCGCCACCGGCGAGGTCGTGTTCAACACGGTGCTCAGCGGTTACCAGGAGGTGATCACCGACCCCAGCTATGCAGGGCAGATCATCACGTTCACCACCCCGCACATCGGGAACTACGGCGTGAACGCCACCGACTTCGAGTCCAGAGGCACCTTCTGCCGCGGCATCGTCGTGCGTGAACTCTCCCGACGTCACAGCAACCAACGAGCCGAGTCGAGCCTCGACGCCATGTTGGTCCGGCACGGCGTGCCGGGTATCGCCGGCATCGACACCCGGCGCCTCACCCGCATCCTGCGCGACACCGGCGCCATGCCCGGCGCCTTCGGATCAGCCGGCGAATCCGAGCTGCGTGCGGCGGCCGATGCCGAGCCGGGAACCGACGGCGTCGACCTCGTGCGCCAGGTGACCGTGACCGACGGCTACACCGTCGCTGCGCTCGACCCGGACAATCGCACCCGCATCGTGGCGATCGACTACGGCATGAAGCGCAACATCGCCGTCAACCTGTCGCGCTACGGCACCGTCGAGGTGGTGCCGGCCACCACCGACGCGGCCGACATCCTCGCCCGCAACCCCCACGGCGTGTTCCTGAGCAACGGCCCCGGCGACCCGGTGATGGCGCCGTACGGCGTCGAGACGATCCAGGGGTTGCTCGGCAACGTGCCGATCTTCGGAATCTGCCTCGGTCACCAACTGCTCGGCCGTGCGATCGGCGCCGGCACCGTCAAGCTGCCGTTCGGTCATCACGGCGGCAACCATCCGGTGCGCAACATCGCCACCGGCAAGGTCGAGATCACGAGCCAGAACCACAACTTCGCCGTCGACCCCGACTCGCTGTCGGGCAAGGCGACGATGACCCACGTCAACCTCAACGACGGCGTCTGCGAGGGCCTCCGCGTCGACGGCGAGCTCGCCTTCAGCGTCCAACATCACCCCGAGGCCAACCCCGGGCCCCACGACTCGCACTATCTGTTCGACGAGTTCGCCGACATGATGTCGCAGGCTGCGACCGGAAAGGCGACGGTCTGATGCCCAAGCGCACCGACATCCACTCGATTCTGATCATCGGCTCCGGCCCGATCGTGATCGGCCAGGCCTGCGAGTTCGACTATTCCGGTACGCAGGCTTGTCGTGTGCTGCGCGACGAGGGCTACCGGGTCATCCTCGCCAACTCGAACCCGGCGACGATCATGACCGACCCCGACTTCGCCGACGCCACCTACGTCGAGCCGCTGACGTGGGAGGTCGTCTCGGCGATCATCGATCGCGAGCAACCCGACGCCGTGCTCCCGACACTCGGTGGCCAGACCGGGCTCAACATCGCGATGGAGCTGTTCGAACGTGGCCTGATCGGCGTGCCCGGCAAGCCCGAGATGATCGGCGCCAACGCCGAGGCGATCGCGACGGCCGAGGACCGCGAGATCTTCAAGCAGGCGATGCTCGGCATCGGCCTCGACTGCCTGCGTTCGGGTACGGCACACACGATGGACGAAGCCCGTGTCGTGATCGACGACATCGGTCTGCCCGCTGTGATCCGTCCGGCGTACATCCTCGGCGGCCGGGGCACCGGCATTGCGTTCACGCCCGAACAGTTCGAGAAGATCGCCGCCAACGGACTCCAGGCCAGCCCGATCAGCGAGATCCTGATCGAGGAGTCGGTGTACGGCTGGAAGGAGTACGAGCTCGAGGTGATGCGCGACCACGCCGACAACTGCGTGATCATCTGTGGCATCGAGAACGTCGACCCGATGGGTGTGCACACTGGCGACTCGATCACCGTCGCGCCGATTCAGACCCTCACCGACGTCGAGTACCAGCAGATGCGCAACTCGGCGCTCGCGTGCATCCGCCGCGTCGGCGTCGAGACCGGCGGCTCCAACGTACAGTTCGCCGTGGAGCCGTCGACCGGCCGCCAGGTCGTGATCGAGATGAACCCGCGCGTGTCGCGGTCGTCCGCACTGGCGTCGAAGGCAACCGGCTTCCCGATCGCGAAGATCGCCGCCCGCCTCGCCGTCGGGTACACGCTCGACGAGATACCCAACGACATCACCCAGACCGCCACGTCATCGACGCCGGCGAGCTTCGAGCCGGTCATCGACTACGTCGTCACCAAGATTCCCCGGTGGGCGTTCGAGAAGCTGCCGGGCGCGTCCGGTGTGCTCGGCACCCAGATGCAGTCCGTCGGCGAGGTGATGGCGATCGGCCGCACGTTCCCCGAGAGCCTCCAGAAGGCGCTGCGCTCACTCGAGCAGGGTCGCCTCGGCCTCGGCTGCGATCCCGCCGAAGCGCAGCTCGCGGGGCTGTCCGACGACGAACTGCTCGCACAGGCGGCCATCCCCACCGCCGATCGCATCCAGCAGGTCGGTGCACTGCTGCACCGCGGCGTCTCGGTCGAGGCCGTCCACGAGGCGACATGGATCGACCCGTGGTTCCTCGACCAGATGTCGATGATTTCCGAGGAACGCGCGGCGCTGATCGACGCGGGCCTGGGCGGACTGTCGCATCGGGCCTGGCGTCGAGCCAAGCGACTGGGCTTCGCCGACGCACAGCTCGCCCACCTGTGGTCGGTGTCCGAAGATGAAGTACGCGCCACCCGGGAGGCCGCCGGTGTGCTGCCGACCTACAAGACCGTCGACACGTGCTCGGCAGAGTTCGCCGCCGAGACGCCGTACCACTACTCGACCTACGAGGACGAGAGCGAGGTGCGGGCGTCCGACGCCCGCAAGGTGGTCATCCTCGGCTCGGGACCCAACCGCATCGGCCAGGGCATCGAGTTCGACTACTGCTGCGTGCACGCGTCGTTCGCGCTGCGCGACGCAGGTTTCGAGACGATCATGGTCAACTGCAACCCCGAGACGGTCTCGACGGACTACGACACCTCGAGCCGGCTGTACTTCGAGCCGCTCACCAAGGAAGACGTGCTCAACGTCATCGCGGTCGAACAGCCCGAAGCGGTCATCGTGTCACTCGGCGGCCAGACACCGCTCAAGCTGTCGGGGCTGATTCCGGCCGAGCTGGTCGCCGGCACGTCACCCGACTCGATCGACGCCGCCGAGGACCGTGAGCGTTGGAACACGATCTGTGACGAGCTGCGCATCCCCCAGCCGCCCGGCGGCACCGCGATCGACCTCGAACAGGCCCTGGCCATCACCGACGACATCGGCTTCCCGGTGCTCGTGCGTCCGAGCTACGTGCTCGGTGGACGGGCGATGCAGATCGTCCACGACCGCAACCACCTCGCCACGGCGATGGCCGAGCTCGCCGGTTTCGGCAGCCTCGGCAAGGAGGGCGGCCTCTCCGCCGAACGGCCGGTGCTGATCGACCGGTTCCTCGCCGACGCCACCGAGGTCGATGTCGACGCGATCCGCGATCACACCGGCGAGGTCCTGATCGGCGGCGTCATGGAGCACGTCGAGGAAGCCGGCGTGCACTCCGGCGACTCGGCCTGCGCGATTCCGCCGCCGACGTTGCCGACCTGGGTGGTCGAGGTGATCGAGTCGTACACCGCTGCGATCGCCAAGCGCCTCGACGTGCGCGGGCTGATCAACGTCCAGTACGCCGTGGTCGGCACGACGGTGTACGTGATCGAGGCCAACCCCCGTGCGAGCCGTACCGTGCCGTTCGTCGCCAAGGCGACGGGCGTCCCGCTGGCCAAGGTCGCCACGCGGGTGATGCTCGGCGCCACGCTCGCGGAGCTGCGCGCCGAGGGGCTGCTGCGTGAGCCGGTCGGCGGCCACGTGGCCGTGAAGGAAGCAGTGATGCCGTTCAACCGGTTCCCCGAGGTCGATCCGGCGCTCGGGCCCGAGATGCGCTCGACCGGTGAGGTGATGGGCATCGCCGACACGTTCGGGCGGGCGTTCTACAAGGCCGAGTTGGCGGCCGGCACCATCCTGCCGACCACGGGCACGGTGTTCCTCTCGCTGGCCGATCCCGACAAGCCGGCAGGGCTCGTCGTCGCGAAGCGCTTCCGGGCGCTCGGGCTCGGCATCACCGCGACCGAGGGCACCGCGGCCTACCTCGCCGCGTTCGACTCGCCGGTCGACCAGGTGGTCGCCAAGGTCCAGGAGGTCGGCGACGACGGCGAAGCGCGGGTCACCGCCGTCGACCTGATCGCCGACGGCAAGATCAGCTTCGTGGTCAACACGCCGCGTGGCGCGCTGGGCCGCAGCGACGGCGAACAGATCCGCAAGGCTGCCAGCCTGCACCGGGTCAGCTGCGTCACCACGGTCGACGCGGCGCTCGCCGCGGTGCAGGGCCTGTCGGAACGCACCGGCGAGGTGCTCACCGTCAAGACGCTGCAGGAGTACCACGCCACCGAGGGCTCCGAGGCGGCGACCGCGTCGTGATCGACACCCGGGTGCACGTCGGTTCGGTCGAGTTGGCCGCTCCGGTCATGACCGCCTCGGGCACCGCGGGGTACGGCGCCGAACTCGGCGGCCACCTCGACCTCGCATCGCTGGGTGCGGTGGTCACCAAGTCGCTCGCTGCCTACGACTGGCCGGGCAACCCGCCTCCGCGGCTGCACCCGACGCCGCAGGGGATGATGAACGCCGTCGGCCTGCAGGGCCCCGGCGTGCAGTACTGGCTCGATCATGTGGTCGGCGACCTGATCGCCGCCGGTGCCACCGTGGTGGCGAGCATCTGGGGTCGCAGCGTCGACGACTACGCGGCTGCCGCAGCGCTGCTGGCCGATGCTCCCGAGCAGGTGGTGGCTGTCGAGGTGAACCTGTCGTGCCCGAACCTCGAGGGCCGGGGCTCGATCTTCGCGCACGACGCCGCGCTGTCGGCCGAGGTCATGGCGGCGACCGAGCGTTGCGGTCGGCCCCGATGGGCGAAGCTGAGCGCGAACACCGACCGGATCATCGACGTCGCGGGCGCCGTCCACGACGCCGGCGCCGAGGCGGTCACCTGCATCAACACGCTGCTCGGCCTCGGCTACGACCCGAACACGCTGCGCCCGACGCTCGGCGCCGGCGGAGGCGGTCTGTCCGGGCGTGCGATCCACCCGGTGGCGGTCCGCGCGGTCCACGACGTCCACGCCGCGCATCCCGACCTCCCGATCATCGGCGTCGGTGGGGTTGCCAGTGCCTGGGATGCGGTGGAGATGTTCCTCGCCGGAGCGAGCGCCGTGCAGGTCGGTACCGCTTCCTTCGCCGATCCGGCGGCGGCAGGTGTCGTCCAGCGCGATCTGATCGCTTGGGCCGACGAACACGGATACGCGAGCTTCGACGACATCGCCTGACCACTGATCGTCGGATGCCGCGGTCGGTCGTTCGGGCCGCGATAGCTTGACCTGCATGGCTACACCTCCACAGCTGACCCCCGAGCAGCGCACGGCGGCACTCGCCAAGGCCGCTGAAGCCCGCGCCGCCCGAGCCGAGATCAAGGCACGTCTGAAGATGGGATCGATGTCACTCGCCGATGCGCTGGCATCGACCGACGTCAACGTCGGCAAGCTCAAGGTGGTGTCCCTGCTCGAATCGCTGCCCGGCGTCGGCAAGGTCAAGGCCCGCAGGATCATGGACGACATCGAGATCGCCGACAACCGGCGCGTCCAGGGCCTCGGCGCCCAGCAGAAGTCGAAACTCCTCGAACTCCTCGGCTGACCGGGCCGGAACGTTGATCATCGTCGTCTCGGGCCCCGGCGGGGTCGGCAAGGGAACGATCGTCGACGCGCTCGTCAAGCGAGACGACCGACTGTGGCTCAGCCGGTCGTGGACGACCCGTGAACGACGACCGTCCGAGGAGCCCGATGCGTACGTGTTCACCGACACGGCCACGTTCGAACGCCACATCGCCGGCGGTGGGTTCATCGAGTGGACCGAGTTCCTGGGCAACTACTACGGCAGCCCGCTCCCGGAACCGGGCAGCGATCAGGACATCGTGCTCGAGATCGAGGTCGACGGGGCCCAGCAGGTCAAGCAGATCTTCCCGGACGCCCTGCTGCTGTTCGTGGTGCCGCCGTCGCGCGCCGAACAGGAGCGTCGCCTGCGCGGACGCGGCGATCCGGGCGACAAAGTGCTCGCCCGACTGAAGAAGGCCGAGGTCGAAGAGCCGATCGGGCGGGCCCTCGCCGATCACATCGTCGTCAACGACGATCTCGACGACACGATCGAGGAGATGTTGCAGATCATCGAATCGGCTCGAGCCCGGTAGGGTGTGGCCCTTATGGCGCTCGACCACGACACGATGATCAATCCGCCCATCGAGAGTCTTCTCGGGACGGTCGATTCCAAGTTCACCCTGGTCACGTTGGCCGCCCGGCGCGCTCGCAACATCAACTCGTACTTCAACCAACTCGGTGACGGCCTCGGACACATGATCCCGCCGCAGGTCTCGTCCGTGGCGCGCAAGCCGCTGTCGATCGCCTTCGAGGAGATCTCCGACCACAAGATCGTCTGGACCGAAGCGCCCGAAGAGGTCGTGGCCGAGGTCGAAGCCGACGTCGAGGCCGACGCCGCCGAGGCCGCCGACGACTGATCGCCGGTCCGGTCGTCCGCGACCGACCGAACGAGTGCAGGAGGGGACGTCGATGCTCGCAGGCAAGCGCATCGTGCTGGGGGTCACCGGCGGCATCGCCGCCTACAAGGCCATCGAGGTGTGTCGACGTCTCGTCGATGCCGGCGCCCACGTGGTGCCGATCATGACCGAGGGCGCCGAGCACTTCATTGGGCGCACCACGCTCAGCGCGCTGGCGTCCGAGCCGGTGCAGACCGAGTTGTGGGACAACCCCACCACACCGATCCCGCACACCAGGATCGGCCAGGGTGCCGACCTGATCCTGGTCGCCCCGGCCACCGCCCGCCTGCTCGCGGCCTACCGGATGGGCCTGTCGACCGATCTGCTCACCAACACGCTGATCGCCACGCGGGCACCGGTGGTCGTGTGCCCGGCGATGCACACCGAGATGTGGGAGCACCCGAGCGTCATCGAGAACGTCGCCGTGTTGCGCGAGCGCGGTGTCCACATCGTCGAGCCCGAGTCGGGACGCCTCGCCGGCGGTGACGTCGGCGCTGGTCGGCTCGCTGATCCGGCCACGATCGTGGCGGCGGTCGAACGGCTGCTCGGCCCACGCGACCTCGACGGCGTGTCGGTCGTCGTGTCCGCGGGCGGCACCCGCGAGCCGATCGATGCCGTGCGGGTGATCGCCAATCGGAGCTCCGGCAAACAGGGCTATGCCGTTGCGGCCGAGGCGGCTGCTCGTGGCGCAAGGGTCACGCTCGTGTCGACGGTGAGCCTGCCGACGCCAGCGGGATGCCGGCTGATCGAAGTCGAGACCGCCGAGCAGATGCAGGCGGTGATGACGACCGCCGCCACGGATCACGATGTGATCGTGATGAGCGCAGCGGTGGCCGACTTCCGGCCGAAGGCGCCGGCCGACGGCAAGCTGAAGAAGCGCGACGGCGCACCGGAGATCGTGCTCGAGGCGACGCCCGACATCCTGGCCGGGCTGGGTGCGGCGAAGCGCTCCGGACAGGTGCTGGTCGGCTTCGCCGCCGAAACCGACGATCTGATCGCCAACGCCGCGGCGAAGCTGGCCGCGAAGCACCTCGACCTGATCGTGGCCAACGACGTCGGTGCGCCGCAGGTTGGCTTCGCTCACGACACAAACGCGGTTACGCTGTTGCGGCCCGACGCGGAGCCTGTCGAGATCGACCTCGCATCGAAGCGAGATGTCGCTCGGGCCGTCATCGACACCATCACCGACATCCTCGGTTCCATCCGCTCACCACATCGACAGGACTTTGCATGAGCACGTACACGTTCACCTCCGAAAGCGTCACCGAAGGCCATCCGGACAAGATGGCCGACCAGGTCTCCGACTCGGTTCTCGACGCCATCCTCGCCGAAGATCCCGACGGCCGCGTCGCCTGCGAAACCCTGTTGACCACCGGTCTGTGCGTCATCGCCGGCGAGATCACCACGTCGGCCTATGTCGACATTCCCAAGATCGCTCGCGAGACCATCAACGGCATCGGCTACGACAACGCCAGCTACGGATTCGACGGCAACACCTGTGGCGTGATCGTCTCGATCGACGAGCAGAGCCCCGACATCGCCCAGGGCGTCGACACCTCCGAGGAAGTCCGCGGCGGCAAGTCCGGCGAAGACATCCTCAACCTGCAGGGCGCCGGCGACCAAGGCATGATGTTCGGGTACGCCTGCAACGAGACCGACGACCTGATGCCGCTGCCGATCTGGACGGCGCACCGCCTCGCCGAGCGGCTCGCCGAGGTTCGCAAGTCCGGTCAGGTGCCGTACCTGCGCCCCGACGGCAAGACCCAGGTCACCTACGAGTACCACAACGGCTGGCCGGTGGCGCTCAAGGCGGTGCTCATCAGCACCCAGCACCAGGACGGCGTCGACCGTGACACGGTGATCCGCCCCGACCTGATCGATCAGGTCATCCGGCCCGTCGTGCCCGAGCGCTTCGCCGACGACGACTTCGAGATCTACGTCAACCCGACCGGGCAGTTCGTACGCGGTGGCCCGTTCGCCGACGCCGGCCTCACCGGCCGCAAGATCATCGTCGACACCTACGGCGGCATGGGTCGCCACGGTGGCGGCGCCTTCTCGGGCAAGGACCCCAGCAAGGTCGACCGCTCCGCTGCCTACGCCGGCCGCTGGGTCGCCAAGCACGTCGTCGCCTCCGGCGCCGCCGACCGCTGCGAAGTGCAGCTCGCCTACGCCATCGGCATGGCGCAGCCGATGAGCATCCTCGTCGAGACCTTCGGGACCTCGCACGTCGACCCGGCTGTCATCGAAGCGGCCGTGCGGTCGATGTTCGATCTCCGCCCCGGCGCGATCGTCCGCGATCTCGACCTCAAGCGTCCGATCTACAAGCGTTCGGCCGCCTACGGCCACTTCGGCCGCGAGGGCTTCCCCTGGGAAGAGCTGAGCCGCCTCGCCGACTTCAAGAGCGCCGTCGGCGTCTGACGAGCCACTGCCCGCTGTGACGAACGGTGTCTGACACCAGTCGTCACATCGCGCGAGTCGTCCCGGACGTCACCGGGCTCGACAAGCAGTTCGACTACCTGATCCCGCCCGATCTGTCCGCGCACGTGCGCGTGGGCACGATCGTGCGGGTCGAACTGCACGGCCGCCGCATCGGTGGCTGGGTGTCGGCGATCGTGGACGAGCCCGCCGACGGGCGCACCGTCGAGTCGCTCAAGCCCCTCGCCAAGGTGAGTGGCCACGGTCCGGCGCCCGAACTGTTCGAGCTGGCCGAGTGGGCCTCGGTCCGCTGGGCCGCACGGCGCATCCGCCCGTTCCTGGTGACGGCGTCTCCGACGCGCGCCGTACCCGACCTCCCCGTCGAGCGTCGCAGCGCGACACGTCCGGCGCCGATCTCCCCGGCGACCCGCGAGCTGCTGGCGAGCGGCGGGGGCGTGCTGCGACTCGCGCCCCGCGTCGATGTGATGCCGACGCTGCTCGCCGCCGTCGGGTTCGGGCCCACGCTGGTCGTGGCTCCCGAGCGCGACGTCGTTGCACTGCTCGCCACGCGGCTGCGGCGCGCCGGATTGACCGTCGCCGTCGTGCCCGACGACTGGGCCGCCGCGGCGGGAGGCGTCGATGTCGTGATCGGCACCCGCACCGCTGCGTGGTCGCCGTGCCCCGGGCTCGCTGCTGCCGTCGTGCTCGACGAACACGACGAGGCGCTGCAGAACGAACGCACGCCGACCTGGCACGCTCGCGACGTCGTGGTCGAGCGGTGCCGGCGCGCCGGGGTGCCGTTCGTGCTGGTGTCGCCGACGCCCACCCTGACCTCGGTCGTCGAGTACGCCGGCGAGGCGGGAGTGATCCACCCCCCGGCAGCGCGCGAACGGGCCGGGTGGCCCACGGTGACGGTGGTCGGCCGGACCGACGAGGACCCGTGGAAGCGTTCGCTCGTCACGTCCGCGCTGATCGAGCGACTGCGCGACCCCGCGCTGACGGTCGTGTGCGTCAGCAACACCACCGGTCGCGCACGCGTGCTCGCCTGCCGATCGTGCCGGACCCTGATCCGCTGCGAGCAGTGCGACGCGGCCATCGGCCTCACCGACGACGGGCAGCTGTCGTGCCGTCGTTGCGGTGCCGTGCGACCGCCGGTGTGTCAGGCGTGCGGAGCGAGTCGATTCGCCAATCTGCGCCCCGGCGTCACCCGTCTGCGCGAGGAGCTCGAGGGCGCCGCTGCGCGTCCGGTCGTGTCGGTCACCGGAGCGGACACCGCAGCGCCGGAACCCGCCGGTGTCTACGTCGGTACCGAAGCGGTGCTGCACCGGGTGCGGTCGGCCGACGTCGTCGCATTCCTCGAGTTCGATTCCGAGATGTTGGCGCCGCGGTTCCGGGCGGCGGAGCAGGCGCTCGCGCTGCTGGTGCGGGCCGGGCGGATCGCCCCCGAGGTGATGATCCAGACGTTTGCCCCCGACCACGAGGTGATCCGGGCTGCCGTCTCGGGCGATCCGTCGGTGGTCCTCGAAGGCGAGCGGGCCCGGCGCGAGTTGCTCGGTCTGCCGCCGTTCGGTGCGCTCGCCGTCGTGTCGGGCGCCGGTGCCGCGGATGTCGTCGCACAGCTGCCCGACGGTCTGGACGTCGGCGGCGACGGTGCCGACCGCTTCCTCGTCCGTGCAGCGAACTGGAGCACGCTCGGTGCAGGCCTCAACGCCGCGATCCGTCCCCCCGGGAGTCGCGTGCGAGTCGAGGTCGACCCCGCCCGCGTCTGACGGCCGCGCCGGCGGTGGTCTGCCGGCGCGGCCGTCTCGCACTCACCGGCCGGTCTCAGGACGGGGTGAGTTGCTTGCGGATGTGCTCGATCACCGGGGTGTGCTCGGACTGCGGGCTGAACAGGACCATGTTGACGTCCTCGTCGACCCGCACGCTGTGTCCGGCTGGCCAGTGGAACAGGTCGCCGGCGGCGCACTGCTCGGTCGTGCGGTCCGCGTAGGTGACCGTGACGGCGCCGTCGAGGACGTAACCCCAGTGCGCTGCCTGACACAGGTCGCCGCTGAGGCCCTTGAGCAACGGCTCCAGGTCGGCGCCCTTGGCCATCGAGAAGTACTCGGCCCCCATGACGCCGAACGCGGCGCCGAAGTCGGTCAACTGCCGGGCGATGGCGCCCGGGGCGTCGATCTTCACCGGAACGTCGTCCTTGGTGATGTGCATGTTGTCTCTCCTGTGATCCGTGATCCGTCCCCCACTTGGTCCGGATGTACGAGAGGCGTGACAAACGGTGTCACAATGGCACATGGCCACTGACGCACCGGGGGTGCGCGTCGAGGCCGCCAGGGCCGCCATCGGCCGCGGTGACTGGGATCGGGCGCTCGAGCTGACCGACGACGCCGGCGACTCGGCCGAGTGCCTCGAAGTGCGCGCCGAGGCCGCATACGGGGCCGGAGACTTCGAGCGATGCATGGAGTCGTGGGAGGACCTGCACTCGCTGTGCGTACGTCAGGGTGACGAGGTCGAAGCCGGACGCATTGCGGCGATGATCGCGATGTACCTGATGATGGACACCGGCCTCATGGCGCCCGTACGCGGCTGGCTGCGCTGCGCCGAGCGCCACCTGGAGGGAACCGGCGATCATCCGGTGCGGGCGATCATCGCGATGGTGCGCGGGTACGAGCGGTTCATGTGCGGCTCGATGGACGAGGCACGTCTGCACGCAGACGTGGCCGTCGAACTGGGGCAGCGGTTCGGGGTGGTGCCTGCCGTGGTGATCGGCCGAACCTGCTGCGCCCGGCTCACGATCTTCGCCGGCGACGTCGACCTCGGCCTCGAGCTGCTGGACGAGGTCGGCGCGCTGCTGATGTCGGGGGCGGCCGACCCACTCACGACCGGGATGATGTACTGCGAGATCATCTGTGCGGCGCAGGGGCTGCTGATGCCCGATCTCGCTGCGCAGTGGACCGACGTGATGGAGCACTGGCGTCACGGTGCGGCCTACGGCGGCATCAACGGACGGTGCCGGGTCCACCGTGCTGAGGTGCTGCGGGTCAGCGGTACCTGCGAGCTCGCCGAGGCCGAGGCGCTCGCCGCCTGCGACGAACTGCGACCCTGGATGCGCCGGGAGTTCGGTTGGCCGCTCGTCGAGCTCGGCAACGTCCGCCTGCGGGCGGGCGACCTCGACGGGGCCGAGGAGGCCTACGGCGAGGCGAGCGCGCTGGCGTGGTCGCCGCAGCCTGGACTGGCCCTGGTGTTGTTGGCGCGCGGGGAGGTCGATCGGGCCGCAGCGATGATCGCCCACGCGATCGAGCACCCCATCGACATCCCGTCCAAGGAGCGTCCCCCTTTCGGTCCGCTGCGGTTGGCCCCGTTGCTCGACGCCCAGGCCGAGATCGCCTTCGCTCGGGCCGACCGCGTCACGCTCGATCGACGCGGCCGCGGCGCTGGCGGACGCAGCGGCGCAGTACCCGTCACCGATGTTGCGCGCCCATGCGTTGCTCGCCCGCGCCCGCCTGGCGCTCCTCGACGCGGCGCCCGAGCAGGCGATCGAGGACGCCTGCGGTGCCGTAGCGGAACTGAACATCGTCGGCGCACCGTTCGAGGCCGCCCGGGCCCGGCTCGTGGTCGCTGCCGGGTGCGACCTGATCGGCCGTGCTGACGACGCCGCCTTCGAACGTCGCACCGCTCGCGATGCGCTGGAGGCCTTCGGCGCCGACTTCTGGGCCGAACGCGTCGACGCCCTGCTCGTGCAGCAGCCGGCTGCCCCCGCCGCCACCCCCGCCACGGCCCCGGCGCCGCACGGCGTGTTCTCCGCCGACGGTGGAACGCGGACGATCGCGTGGGGCACCTCCTCGGTCGTCGTGCGCGACCTCAAGGGATTCCGGCACATCGAACGGCTGCTCGCCGAGCCCGGCCGGGAGTTCCACGCCGCCGATCTCGCCCGCCTCGATGCCGGCGCCGACCTCCGGGCGCCCGTCGAGCGCGGGCTCCCGGTCATCGACGACACTGCGAAGGCGGCCTACCGGAGGCGACTCGACGACATCGACGAGGACATCGCCGACGCACGCGCCGCCAACGACATCGCCCGGGCCGAGCTGGCCGAAAGTGATCGCGAGTACCTCGTCGCGGAGTTGACCCGGGCGGCCGGACTCGGTGGCCGGGACCGGGTGGTGCTCGACGTCAGCGAGCGGGCCCGGGTGAGCGTCACCCGCTCGATCCGCTACTCGCTGGCCCGTCTCGCGGAGTCGAGTCCGGCAGTTGCCGAGCATCTGCAGCAGCACGTGCAGACCGGGACGTTCTGTGTGTATCTGCCGGACTCGCTGCACCACGTCGAGTGGACGTTGTGAGCGTCGAGAAGCGGGCGTCGTCGATGTTCCCACCGGACAGCACGACGCCGACCCGACGGCCGCGGTAGCGGTCGGGGTCGTCGAGGACGGCGGCGATCCCGGCGACGCCACTCGGTTCGAGACGTCGCCCGAGCAGGTCGAGCGTGATACGCATCGCCTCGACCAGTTGGTCGTCGGTGACGGTGACCACGTCGCTCACGAGCCGCCGGTTGATCGCGAACGTCGCCGCACCCGGAGCGGTGACGGCGAGCCCGTCGGCGATCGTGTCGGGTTGGGCGATGCGGATCGGTTCGCCGGCGGCGAACGAGCGCCGGGTGTCGTCGGCGGCTGCCGGTTCGACGCCGATCAGCTCGCAGGTCGGGTCGAGCTGGTGCATCGCAGAGGCGCACCCGGCCATCAGCCCGCCACCCGACATCGGCACCAGCAGCACGTCGAGCGCACCGACCTGGTCGTGCAGCTCCAACGCCGTGGTGCCCTGGCCGGCCATCACGAGGGGATCCTCGAAGGGGTGCACGAACGTGGCGCCGGTGTCGGCGACCTGGCGGCGTGCGCCGGCTTCCCGGTCGGCCACCGAGCGGTCGAACGTCACGATGCGGGCACCGAAGCGCTCGATCAGCGTTCGCTTGGCCGCAGCCACGTCCTCGGGCACGTGCACCGTGGCCTCGATGCCGAGAATCTGCGCAGCGCACGCCACGGCGGCGCCGTGGTTGCCCGACGACACCGCAACGACGCCCGCCCGCCGGTCCTCGATCGGGATCGACGCCAGGCGGTTGTAGGCGCCACGGAACTTGAACGCGCCGGCGCGCTGTTGCGATTCGTCCTTGCCGTGCAGCGTCGCGCCGACCAGCGCATCGAGGGCGTCGGACCTCACCACGGGGGTCACCACGGCCTCCCGCGCGATCGTCGCCGCGGCCCGTCGGATCTCCGCGAGCGGGATCACCCGTCGCGGCCCCGCACGGTGAACAGTCGGTAGCCGGCCTTCGAACCGACCCGCTCACAGTGGTAGCCGAGTTCGGTCAGCCAGCGCTGCAACGAATCGGCGCCGAGGTGCTTCTGCACGACCAGCGACGCGCTGCCGGCGGGGTCGAGTCGGCCGAGCCAGGTCTCCAGCAGGTCGTGGAGCGCGGCCTTGCCGATGCGGATCGGAGGGTTCGACCAGATCGTCGCGAATCGCACCTCGGGCGGGACCTCGGACGGGGCAGCGACCCGGATGTTCGTGAGGGCGTTGCGTGCGGCGTTGCGGGTGCAGAGCTCGCGGGCTCGGGTGTTGACGTCGACGGCCCACACGGTCGCGTCGGGGGAGCGGCGGGCCATGGTGAGCGCGATCGGGCCGGCGCCGCAGCCGAGGTCGAGCAGGTCGCCCGTCGAGGCGATCGGCAGGTCGGCGCGCAGCAGCATCGAGGTGGCCGTGTCGAGATGGCCGTGGGAGAACACGCCACGGTCGGTCTCCATCACGAACGCCGTGTCCGGCAGGGTCACGTCGACGAACAGCGGCGCCGAGGCGACGGAGGGATCGTCGTCGAAGTACTGCTCGGAGGACACTGCCTCTAGCCTGACATGGATGTCGTTCACGATCAGGACATACGGCGATCCCGTGCTGAAGACCCAGGCCTCGCGGGTCGACGACGTCGACGGCAAGGTCATCCGACTGGTCGACTCGATGTTCGACACGCTCGTCGACTCGGGCAACGGGATCGCGCTCGCCGCGCCGCAGATCGGGGTCCAGAAGCAGGTCGTCGTGTGGGACATCGACGAGAACCCGCTGGCGATCATCAACCCCGAGGTGATCGAGTCCGACGGCGAATGGGTCTACGACGAGGGCTGCCTGTCGATTCCCGGCCTGTACGTCGAGATGCTCCGCCCCAAGACCGTGCTGGTGCGCGGCGTCGACCTCAACGGCGAGATCATCGAGATCGAGGCCGACGAACTCGAGGCGCGCATGTTCCAGCACGAGATCGACCACCTCAACGGTGTGCTCATGTTCGACCGTCTCGAGGGCGACCAGCGCAAAGAGGCGATCAAGGAATACCGCCGGATCGAGGAAGAGCTCAGCCGCCAGGCTGCCCGCAACCCGATCAAGCGGCGTCTCGGCCTGGGCTGAGCGATCGCGTGAAGCTCGTCTACCTCGGCACCCCGGACATGGCCGTCGCGCCATTGCGGGCACTCGTCGATGCCGGCCACGAGGTCGTGCTGGTGGTGACGCGGGTGGACAAGCGGCGTGGACGGGGGAGTGCCACCGCGCCGAGCCCCGTGAAGGCGGCCGCGCTCGAGCTGGGACTGCCGGTGTCGCACGATGTCGACGACGCACTGAGCGCCGTGCGCGACGACGGCGCCGAGTTGGGCGTCGTGGTGGCGTTCGGGCAGATCATCAAGCCGCACGTGCTCGACGAACTCCCGATGGTCAACCTCCACTTCTCGCTGCTGCCGCGTTGGCGGGGGGCGGCGCCGGTCGAACGGGCGATCCTCGCCGGTGACGACGTCACGGGCGTCTGTGTGATGGCGCTCGAGGAGGGCCTCGACACCGGTGGCGTGTACGCACGTCGCGAGGTCCCGATCGGGCCCGAGACCACCGCCGCCGAGCTGCGCGCCGAGCTGGTCGAGGTCGGTGCCAGCCTGCTCGTCGACACCCTCGATCGCCCGCTGGCACAGTGGATCACGTCGCCGGAGCCGCAACACGGCGACGTCACCTACGCCGCGAAGTTCACCGCAGGCGACTTCGAGATCGACTGGACGCTGCCCGCCGTCGAGGTGCACCGCCTGATCCGCATCGGTGGAGCCTGGACGATGTTCCGGGGCAAGCGGCTGAAGATCAACGAGGCACGTCTGGTCGACGGCCGAGTCGTGCCGGTCGTGGTGCAGCCCGAGGGCAAGGCGCCGATGGCCTTCGCTGCGTGGCGCAACGGCGCCCAGCCGACATCCGACGAACTGTTCGGCGACCTGTGAGCGACACCGCAGCCCAGCAACAGCGGACCGCCCGACGCGTCGCGCTCGACGCGTTGCGTCGCATCGAGAGCGACGGCGCCTACGCCAACCTCGTCCTCGGACCGATGCTGTCGTCGTCCGGGCTCGGCGACATGGACCGCCGCTTCGTCACCGAACTGGTCTACGGGACCACCCGGATGCGCCGCGCCTGTGATGCGATCGTCGATCGGTTCGTCACCTCGCCGCCCGACGACGCCACCCGTTCGGTGCTGCGCCTCGGCGCGTATCAGCTCGTGTTCGCCGGGGTCGCCCCCCACGCGGCGGTGAGCGAGACGGTCGGGCTGGCCCCGAAGCGCACCCGCGGGTTCGTCAACGCCGTGCTGCGCAAGGTCGCCCGGCTGTCGGTGTCGGAGATGTCGTGGCCGTCCGACGGTGCCCGGCTGAGCTACCCCGACTGGATCGTCGAGGTGTTCCGCGCCGAGCTCGGCGACGACGCCGTGGCGGCGCTCGAACGGATGAACCAGGCGCCGCCGGTCACGGAACGTGCCGACGGCTACGTGCAGGACGTGTCGTCGCAGTGGGTCGCTGCGGCCGTCGAGGCGACCAGCGGCGAGTTGGTGCTCGACGTGTGCGCCGCACCGGGTGGCAAGGCGACCGCGATGGCGGCCGACGGGGTCGTCGTGGTCGCCAGCGACCAGCGCATCGGCCGGGCCCGCCTGGTGGCCGACAACGTCCGAACGCTGGGGCTCGACCTCCCTGTTGTGGCCGCCGACGGCGTCGAGCCGCCGTACCGGGCAGGTGCGTTCGATGCTGTGCTGCTCGATGCGCCGTGCTCCGGGCTCGGCGCACTGCGGCGTCGGGCGGACGCCCGCTGGCGGATCCAGCCCGGCGACGTCACCGAGCTCGCGGCGCTGCAGCACCGACTGCTCGAGTCCGCAGCGACGCTGGTGCGCCCCGGCGGCCGGCTGGTCTACAGCGTGTGCACGATCACCGCCGCCGAGTCCGTCGACCACGCGACCCCCTCCGGGTTCACGGTCGACGACACCCCGCCGCCGGTCGGCACCTGGCGGCCGTTCCGGCAGGGCTGGCGCGTGCTGCCCCACGATGCCGACACCGACGGCATGGTGATGATTCGGTACCGTCGGACCTCGTGAGCGAATCGCCGAACGCCGTGGCCGCCCGTCCGCACGCGAAGGTGCTGACCGTCAGCGACGGTGTGGCGCACGGAACCCGCGACGACCTCAGCGGGCGTGCGCTCGTCGAGCATCTCACGGCGAACGGCTTCGACGTCGTGGACCATCGGGTCACTGCGGACGGTGCCGAGGCGGTGGCGACGGCGTTGATCGAGATGTGCGACGGCTTCGCCGGCCTGGTGGTGTCGACCGGCGGGACCGGCTTCGCGCCGCGCGACCAGACGCCCGAGGGCACCCGCGCCGTCGTCGAACGTGAGGCTCCCGGACTCGCCGAGGCGATGCGGCTGTGCAACCCGCTCGGGCGGCTGTCGCGCGGCATGGCCGGCGTCCGAGATCAGGCGATCATCGTCAACACCCCCGGGAGCACCAAGGGCTGCGTCGAACAGCTCGACGCCGTCATCGACGTCCTCCCGCACGCCCTGCGCCTCCTCGCCGACACCGACACCTCCCACTGACCACCACGTTTGCGTTGCACTCCGGGTGGGCCGGGTCACCCGAAGCTGCGCACAAACGTCGGGGGCTGGGGGAGAGGGTCGCAGGTAGCCTCGACGGTCATGCTGCGACTGGTCCTCCCGAAAGGTTCGCTGGAGAAGGCGACGCTCGATCTGTTCGAGCAGGCGGACCTGCCCGTGCATCGGTCCTCGACGGTCGACTACCAGGCGACGATCGACGACCCGCGGATCGACTCGGTGCGCATCCTGCGGCCCCAGGAGATCCCGATGTACGTCGCCGAGGGGCTCTTCGACGTCGGCATCACCGGGCGTGACTGGGTCGAGGAGACCGGCAGCGTCGTCGAGAGCCTCGGCGAGCTCAAGTACTCCAAGGCCACCAGCAACCCGATCAAGCTCGTTGTCGCTGTTGCGGGCGACAGCCCCGCGACCCGAGTCGAGGACCTGCCGAGTGGCGTCCGCGTCCAGTCGGAGTATCCCGAGCTCACCAAGCGGTTCTTCGCCGACCACGGCGTCGACGCCCAGGTGCGGTTGTCGTACGGGGCGACCGAGGCCAAGATCCCCGACATCGCCGACTGCGTGGTCGAGATCACCGAGACTGGCCGCGCCCTGCGCGCCGCAGGACTCAAGGTGATCGACACGATCATGCTCAGCTACACCGAGGTCGTCGCCAACCCCGAGTCGCTGAAGGACCCGGAGAAGGCCAAGGCGATGGAGCAGATCATGACCCTGCTCAACGGTGTGCTCGATGCCCGCGGCCGTGTGCTGCTCAAGCTCAACGTCACCGAGGAGCACCGCGACGCCGTGCTGGCGGTACTGCCGTCGATGAAGTCGCCGACGATGTCGCCGCTTGCCGGCGGCGGGTATGCCGTCGAGTCGGTGGTCGAGAAGAAGATGATCAACCTGGTGATCCCCGCACTGCGCGACGCCGGCGCCACCGATCTCGTCGAGATGCCGATCGCCAAGATCGTGCCGTGACCGAACTCGCACGCGGAACCGGTCGTCGGGGTGCGGTGACCGCGTTCGACGACGCTGCTGGGCTGGGCACGATCAGCTCGATCGACGGCCAGGAGCATCCGTTCCACTGCATCGAGATCGCCGACGGATCGCGCTCGATCGACGTCGGCACCGAGGTGAGCTTCGACCTGCTCGCCAAGTTCGGTCGCTGGGAAGCTGGCAACATCCGTCCGTGAGCGACGATCTGCGCGTCGAACGCGAGCAGCGGATCCTCGACGTGCTGATGGCACTCCGCGAGGGCGAGGTGACGACCTACGGCGACGTCGCCGACGTCGCCGGCTACGCGAAGCAGTCGCGGCTCGTCGGCCGCATCCTGGCCACGACCGACGTCGAGGTTCCCTGGTGGCGGGTCGTGAACGCTGCGGGCCGCATCGTCAGCGCCCATCCCGACGAACAGCGAGCACTGCTGCGCGCCGAGGGCGTCACCGTGGTCGACGACCGAGTGCGCAACGCCCCGACCGGCCGTTTCAACCGGTCCGGCTGACGCCCGAACCCCACCGAGAACCTCGCAGTCGTTGCGCGCAGCGCAACGCTGGCGCGCCGTTTCGGGCGGGTGTCAGTCGGTCGTCGGCTCCGAAGCGACTTGGCCCTTGATCTGGACGAATGCGAGGCGAATGTTGTTGAGGGCGTCGAGCATGGTGGGATAGTCCTCGCCGAGCCGCTCGCCGAGTCCATCGACGAGACACGCCACCGCATCGATGGCCAGCACCGACTGATGCAGATCCGGTGGTGACGCCGACAGGTGGATCGCCGCCAACTCGTACAGCCCCATCACGTGGTTGGTGACGACGATCTCGGCAGGAACCTGGGCAAGACGTTCCCTGGCCTCCTGCATCGCCCGCTCGGCGTCGGCGAGGGCATCTGCGGTCTCCGGGTCGAGGTCGTCGAGGTCATCGAGTCCATCGAGGTCGTCGTCGAATGCGGCGTCAGAGGTTTCGTCAGTCACGTGCGGTACCCTACCGACCACAATTGAGGCGAAGTGGGGGAGACCCCCACCCGGCCACATCTCCCGAGAGGGACACCGTGCGTCCGGGTCACAAGGCTGAGACCAGCCCCCGGTCGTCGGGTCCGATGAGGACGCCGCCGGCCAGTGTCGGGTCGCTCCGCGTGCGGTTCGCGTCGAGCGCCAACATATTCAGACACTGGGGAGGCCCATTGCACAGGAGTGATCAGCCATAGCACCGCGACCAGACAACCGGGGCGACCAGCACCGCGTGAACGACCGCATCCGATCTCGTGAAGTCCGACTCATCGGGCCGACCGGGGATCAACTCGGAATCAAGGCCGTTCCCGATGCGCTGAGAATGGCCCGAGGTCTCGAACTCGACTTGGTCGAGGTGGCCCCGAACGCCAACCCTCCGGTTTGCCGAATCATGGATTACGGCAAGTTCAAGTACGAAGAGGGCCAGAAGGCAAAGGAAGCACGCAAGAAGTCGACCAACGTGTCGGTGAAGGAAGTGAAGTACCGGCCGAAGATCGGCAAGGGCGACTTCGACACCAAGACACGCAACGTGATCCGCTTCATCGAAGAGGGCCACAAGGTCAAGATCACCTTGCAGTTCCGTGGTCGCGAGATGGCACACCCCGAGCTCGGGTCGAAGATTCTCGACGACGTGCTCGAAGCGGTGGGTCCGGCAGCGAAAGTCGACACGCAAGCTCGCCTCGAGGGGCGCAGCATGTCGATGACGTTGTCACCGGACAAGCAGGCCCAAGAGGCGATCAAGAAGGCAGCGGCCGAAGCCGAGCGTCAGGCCAAAGCCGACGCCGAGCGTGAGGCAGCCGCCAGCGAACAATCAGAAGGAGTATCCGATGCCGAAGATGAAAACGTCGAAGACGGCAGCTAAGCGGTTCAAGAAGACCGGAACCGGCAAGCTGCGTCACGAGCAGCAGAACAACCAGCACAAGTTCGAGTACAAGACGTCCTCGCGCAAGCATCGCCTCGATCGTGATGCCGACGTGCATCCGAGCGACACGAAGAAGATCAAGCGCCTCCTCGCCGAGCGCTGAGTAGCAACCCGGGGTTCGCCCCGACCGAACGTTCCGAGGAGGAATCGAAATGGCACGTGTGAAGCGTGGTGTCGCATCGAAGAAGCGGCACAAGAAGGTACTGAAGCAGGCCAAGGGCTACTACGGCAACAAGAGCCGTTCGTTCCGGGCCGCCAACGAACAGGTCATGCGGTCGGGCAACTATGCCTTCCGTGACCGTCGCGCCCGCAAAGGCGAGATGCGTCGCTTGTGGATCCAGCGCATCAACGCCGGGACCCGTCAGCACGACATGAGCTACAGCCGGTTCATTGCCGGCCTGAACGCCGCCGGCATCGAAGTCGACCGCAAGATCCTCTCGGACCTCGCGATCACCGACCCGGCCGCATTCGGCAAGCTTGTCGAGACCGCCAAGGGCGCGCTCGCCTGAACCGGTGACGCCGGTGCCAGGCGCCGCGTCACCAGCCACACTGATGCACGATGAGTGCGCTGGCGTTCAACAATTCACGGGTACAGCAACTGCGGCGCCTGATCGGGCGTCGCAGTTCGCGTCACGACGACGGTCGTTTCGTCGTCGAGGGGCCGGTGCTCGTCGCCGAGGCGGTGACTGCGGGCTGGGAGTGCGAGGCGCAGTTCGTCGCCGCTGAGTCCGATGACGTGGTGCAGCCCGGCATCGAGGGCGCCGGGCCGGTGTTCGAACTGGCCGACGGCGTCCTCGAGCGGGTCGCCTCGACCCAGACACCGCAGAACCCGATTGCCATCGTGCGGATGCGCGACCACGGCCCGATCGCGGAACTGCTCGCCCGTGCGTCGTTCGTCGTGGTGCTCGACCGCATCACCGACCCCGGCAACCTCGGCACCATCCTGCGCTCGGCCGAAGCATCCGGTGCCGACCTGATCGTGCTCACCAGCGGCAGCGTCGATCCGTACAACCCGAAAGTCGTCCGTGCGTCTGCAGGTGCGCTGTTCCACGTGCCGGTGGTCGAGGGGTCGCTCGACGACGTGGTCGCATCGGGCCTCACCGCGATCGGTACGACCAGTCACGATGCCGTCGATCGGACCGTTGAGGTCTACACCGACGCCGACTGGAGTGGCCGCGTCGCGCTGGTGATGGGCAACGAAGCCGCTGGACTTCCCACGGAGTGGGCCGATGGCACCGGGCCCGTCCAACGCTGGGTGACGATCCCGCACGCCGGTCGAAGTGAATCGCTCAACGTGGCGATGGCGACGACCGTGCTCGTGTTCGAGGCCGCCCGCCAGCGCAGTGGTTCGACGAGTTCGTGCGGGCCGGGGTGACGTCGTGACGACCGACGTCGTGCCGATCCTTCGGGTCAGCGATGCAGCCAAGGCCGTCGAGTGGTATCGGCGACTCGGCTTCGAACGTGTCTTCGAACACCGCTTCGAACCACACCTTCCTGCCTATGTCGGGATCCGGCGTGAGGGGGCTCAGATCCACCTCTCGGAACATGCGGGCGACGCCAATCCCAACGGGCTCGTCTACATCTGGGTCGACGACGTCGACGCGGTGGCTGCAGAGTTCGGGGTCACGGTTGACGAGCAGCCGTGGGCCCGCGATGTCGAGCTGGCCGACCCCGACGGCAACCGGCTGCGCGTTGGGGTCCCGGCGGTGACGGAACTCGATGCCGACACGGTCGCCGAATTGATCGCACTGGAGCATGCGATGTGGGCCGACGCGACTCGGGGCGACCAGGCCTGGATGAACGACCACCTCAGCGAGACCTTCAGCGAGTTCGGCTGGTCCGGTCGTCGGTACACGCGCAGCGACATCATCGATCAGGAGATCGGACCGATCGACGTCGAACTCAGCGACCTCACGGTGCGGGTGGTGGGTCGCGACGCGGTGCTCGTCACCTCCCGGAGCATCGAGCCCAGGGGTGTCGGCAACCGGGCGTCGTTGTGGGTTCGTCACCAGGGTCGATGGCTGCTGGACTTTCACCAGGGCACCCCGTCGAGCTGACCGCACGACACGGCGCGGATCAGGATGACTTGGCCTGGTGCACTGCTCAATCGAGCCCGTCGAACGCGGCTGGATAGATCACGGTGCCGCGCAGTGTGTCGTCGGTCGGTTCGTAGGCGGCCAGCAGCATCACCTGCGCAGCGGTGATGGGAGCCCAGTCGGGGAGTGGAAGTGTGATGCCGTGATCGCCTGCCGGGACGAATCCGAGCCGGGAGTAGTACGCCGGGTCTCCTTCGAGGACGACCAGCGGTTCGCCCCGTTGGTCGGCGATCGCCGTGGCCGCCTGCACGAGATCGCGGCCGACGCCACGACGTTGCGCAACCGGCGACACGGAGAGTGGCGAGAGCATGACGATCGACCGTTCGGTTCCGGCATCGGATCGAAGGACTGCGCGACTGATCATCACGTGACCGGCCACGCCGAGTTCGTCGAGTTCGGCGACGAGGTCCATCGACGGCTCGTACCCGGGCGACGCCCGAATACGCTCGACCAGATCGGCCTCGACCTCGGACCCGAAGGCCGCTGTGACCACTCGCCTGATGGCGTCACGGTCGTTCGTGCCCGTCGGGCGGATCGCTGACGTCACGCCCGCTCCTCGGCGTTGTGCATTCGAACGATGCTGAAGTCCCAGGCCGGGGACTGGACGGCGTCGTGGAGTGGCCAGAGCGACGGCACGGCCCGTCGATGTCCCTTCCTCGGACTCGAGCGTGGGACGTGCGGCAGGAACCGCTCGATCGAGGGGTCCTCGCTGAAGTGATGGACGACATCCACGCCGCGAGTCTTGCCGACCGTCGTTCGGTCTGTCCGGCCGATTCTTCCCGGTCGGGCGGCGGGTCGATCAGCGGAGTTCGAACGGTGGGTAGCGGTCGGTGACGAGCAGGAAGGCGTAGGCGTAGACCCGCAGGCTCCATCGGCCGACACCGACGACGTAGTCGAACAGGCCCTTCGGGTAGCGCCCGGTGAACAGGATCGCGAACCACGCGATGACCACGGCGAAGAACGCACCGATCCACAGGAAGAACAAGATGAAGTAGTGCGGGATGGCAAGGAACCACTTGACGAGTGGCAGCCATCGGTTGAGGTCTCGCTCGACGTCATCGGGGTAGTCGATGTCGAGGTGCACGCTCTGCTCGTCGACGGTCGATGGGTAGCTGTCGGTGAGGAGCGCGAAGTAGGCCCCGACGCGGGCGCTGAAACGGCTGAGCTCCAGTGCGAAGTCGAACCACCAACGGGGATAGCGCTGGCGGAACAGAATCATCAACAGCGTGGCGAAGAACAGTGCGCCCGTGATGCTCGCGCCGGTGGTGGTGACCCATTCGCCGTCTGCGGTCTGCACCGTGGTCGCGCTGCTGTTGGTGAGGATCCCGATGACGATGGCGATCGGGATGATGAGGATGATCCGGAACGCCGTCGTCACCCGGTTCAGTTGCTCCGGATGATCGATGGCGAGCCGCGCCGGGTACGGAGCGGCGCTGGATGTGGCGGGCCCCGCCGTCGGTGGCGGTGGCGGTGGGGGCGGTGCGGTGGGTGGTGACATCGACATGGTCGGTCTCGTTTCGTTCGCTGACGACGCTCATCGTGCGCTTCACGACCGATGATCGCAAGGGCCGGATGGCCGATTCGAGGTCATCCATCGGGATGACGCTGAGCGGCCCCGAGGCGTACACGAGGTGGCTGGCACAACGTGTACGTCGGTCGGGGCGGGGGAGCGCTAGCCTCGGCAGTCGTGCAGACCCAGTTGCAGCGATTTCGACGCCCCGGCTGAACCGGGGTCACGTCACTCGCTCCTGTGCCGTCTCCTGTGTTCGTCCGGGGTCTCCACCCGATCACCCCTCGTTCGACGCCCACGAAAGGTCCCTGTGCTCACTGACATCACTGCCGCCCGCGATGCGGCACTCGCCGACATCGCCGCGGCAACGAGTCTCGACGACGTCACGTCGTTGACGACCCGGCTCACCGGCAAGAAGGGCGATCTCGCCCGACTCAAGACTCGGCTCGGCTCGCTCGACTCGATCGACGACAAGAAGGCCGCCGGCGCCGCCATCAACGAGGCACTCGCCGCCGTCACCACGGCGTTGGACGCTCGCCGCGACGACCTCGGCGCCGAGGCGCTCGCCGTCCGTGTCGAGTCCGAGCGACTCGACCTCACCGAGTTCGTCGGCAAGCCGACCCGCGGGCACGCCCATCTCGTCACCCAGGCATGGGAGCGGTTGGAGGACGTGTTCATCGGACTGGGCTTCCAGGTCGCCGAAGGCCCCGAGGTCGAGACCGACTGGCACAACTTCGAGGCCCTGAACATGCCGATCGGGCACCCTGCTCGAGGCGAATGGGACACCTTGTTCGTCGATCACGTCCCGCCGGGCGGGCAGTCCGGCACCACAGTGCTGCGGACGCATACGTCGCCGGTCCAGATCCGCACGATGCTCGACAGCGAACCGCCGATCTACATCGTGGCGCCGGGCCGAGTGTTCCGGCGAGACACACCCGACTCGACGCACATGCCGGTGTTCCACCAGATCGAGGGCCTGGTGATCGATCGCGACATCACCATGGCCGATCTCGCCGGCACGATCGAGGCGTTCACCAAGGCGTTCTTCGGCCCGGGATTCACGTCGCGCCTGCGACCGAGCTACTTCCCCTTCACGGAGCCGTCCGCAGAGTTCGACATCCAGCGTCCCGACGGCAGCTGGATCGAGCTCGGTGGGTGCGGGATGGTGCATCCCAACGTGCTGCGCGCCGGCGGGCTCGACCCCGAGGAGTGGAGCGGCTTCGCGTTCGGCTTCGGCATCGACCGGATGGCGATCATGCGTCACGGTGTGGCCGACATCCGTGAGATGTTCTCCGACGACATCCGATTCCTGGAGCAGTTCTGATGAAGGTCCTCCTGTCATGGCTCAACGACTACGGCGACTTCGGCGACCCGACGAACGCCGACGACGTCCAGCGCGTCGCCGATGCCCTCACCTCGCTCGGCCTCGAGGTCGACTCGGTGACCACCGTGGGCGAGACCGTGCCCGGTGTCGTGACCGCACGGGTGCTCCGACTCGAGCAACATCCTGATGCCGCCAAGGTCCAGCGCGTCTACGTCGACGCGGGCGATGGCCACGAGCGCCACGTGTGGTGCGGCGCGTTCAACATGGCCGAGGGCGACATCGTCCCGCTCGCCACGTTGGGGACGACGATGCCGAACGGCATGACGATCGAACGGCGCGGCATCCTCGGCATCGACTCCGAGGGGATGCTCTGCTCCGCCAGCGAACTCGGGCTCGGTGACGACCACTCCGGAATCAAGGTCCTGCCCCGGGACGTGCCGCTCGGTCGCCCGTACGGGGAGGCACTCGGGCTCACGCTCGACGTCCTGATCGACGCCGATGTCACACGCAACCGACCCGACTGCTGGGGCTACGTCGGCATTGCCCGCGACCTCGCGGCCAAGATGGGCGTCGAGTTCCGCCCGCCGACCTCGACGCTGACGGTCACCGGCAGCGAACGGACCGCCGGGGTCGACATCGTCGCCGGCGAGCGGTGCGCCCGTTTCACGTCGACGGTGATCTCCGGCATCGAGGTCAAGCCGTCGGCCGACTGGATGGCTCGGCGGCTGACTGCCGCAGGGATGCGACCGATCAGCAACGTCGTCGATGTCAGCAACTACGTGATGCTGGAGCTCAATCAGCCCAACCACGCCTACGACCTCGACACGCTCGGTGGCGGCGGGTTCCGGATCCGCCTGGCGAACGAGGGCGAACGGCTCACCACGCTCGACGGCGAGGTTCGCACGTTCACGTCCGACGACCTGTTCATCTGCGACGCCAACGACGTCCCCATCGGCCTCGGCGGGGTCATGGGCGGCCTCGATACCGAGATCAGCGACCACACGACCACCGTGGCGCTCGAGATGGCATGGTTCTCGCTCGTGGGGATCGGACAGACGGTCACGCGCACCAACCTCCGCTCCGAGGCATCAGCCCGGTTCGAACGCGGCGTCGACCCGTACGGGATGCCGTTGGCGATCGCCCGCTTCGCCGAACTGTTGAGCGAGACCTGCCCGGACCTGGTGGTCCACGCCGGTGCGGTCGACGCTCGAAGTGACGATCTCCCTGACGAGCACCGCTCGACACTGGTACGGATCGATGAGGTGAACCGCATCCTCGGGACGGATCTGAACGCCGACGACCTGCCGAGGCTGTTGGATCCGATCGGCTTCACCGTGTCGGGAGCTGGCGACACCCGCGACGTCGTCCTGCCGAGCTGGCGACTCGATTCGACCGAGGAGGTCGACGTGATCGAGGAGGTCGCCCGCCACTACGGCTACGACCGCCTCGGCAAGACCGTCCCGAAGTCGGTGGTGCATGGCGAGCTCAGTGTGCGCCAGCGTCGCCGGCGCCTGGCCCGCGAGGTGCTGCTCGGCCTCGGGATCTCCGAGGCGATGCCGAACCCGTTTCTCGCGCCCGACACGCTCGCCAAGGCCGGGTTGCCGTCGGAGGCACTGAGCATCACGAACCCGCTGGTCGCCGAGGAGAGCGTGTTGCGCACATCGCTACGCCCGGGTCTGCTCCGCTCGGTCGCCTACAACGAATCCCATCGCCGCCCGGGTGTGGCGCTGTTCGAGATCGGCCACGTCTATCCGCCTGCCGAGGGCGAGTTGCCGGGCGAGTACGAAGCGCTCACGGTCGTGCTCGCCGGTCGTGAGGCGCCGGCGGCGATGGCGGTGTGGCGCGAACTCGCCGCAGCCCTCGGCACCGGTGCGCGTATCGATCAGTCGAAGGTGCCGGACGGCCTCCATGCGACGCGCTCGGCCACGCTGCAAGCCGGCAAGGACCCGCTCGGCGCGGTCGGCGAGGTGGCCCCGGACGTGTTGGCTGCATTCGAGGTGACCGAACGCGTGGCGATCCTCGAGCTCGACCTCGACCAGGTGCTCGATCGCGAGCCGAAGCCGACGCAATGGAAGCCGACGAGTCGGTATCCGTCGAGCGACCTCGACCTGTCGTTCGTCGTCCCCGAGGACATTCCCGCCGAGAAGGTCGACAAGGCCGTCCGCCAGGGCGCGGGGAAACTGCTCGTCGACATCGACCTGTTCGACGTCTACCGCGGCGAGCGTGCTGCGGAGGGGACCAGATCGTTGGCGTACCGCGTTCGCCTCCAGGCGGCCGATCGAAACCTCACCGACGCCGACATCGCCGACGTGCGTCGTGGTGTCGAAGCCGCAGCGACCAAGCTCGGCGCCCAGCTGCGGAGCTGACCGGCGCTGCGATGCGGACTCAGAGCGAGTCGGCGAAGCCTTTGATGTCGCGGATCGTCGCAGCGAACACGTCGGGCATCGCATCGACGAACAGGCAATCGCCGGCGTGGCACGTGCCGTTGACGGTGCGGCTCACGGCGCTGACACCCGCCCCCACCAGCTTGCGGTAGTAGACCAGGCCCTCGTCGCGCAGCGGGTCGAGTTCGTTGACCGAGATGACGTGAGGCGGCAGGCCGACCAGATCGTCGGAGCTGGCGTGCATGGGCCACGCCAGCGGGTTCGTCGCGTTCGTTCCGTCCGGGTCGTAGGCCTTGGCCATGGAGCCCATGTTCTCGACGTCGAGGAAGTATTTGTCGTTCTCGAACAGCGACGTCAACTCCGCCGGTGGGTTCGCGTAGGCGCCGGAGATGTACGGGCACTGGGCGTAGACACCGTCGATCCCGTCGATCCAGCCCTCACGGTTCGCCTTGAGGGCGGTCGCGATCGACAGGTTGCCGCCGCCGGACTCGCCGGAGATCACCACCGTCGAGACGCCGAGCTCCTCGCGATTCGCGATCACCCACCGGGCGGCGCTCGCGCAGTCGTTCAGACCTGCCGGGAACGGATGCGGTCCCAACGTGCCGCCGGCGTTGCGGAACTCGACGCCCACGACGACCAGGCCGGAGGCGGCGAGTGCGTCGCGCCAGCTGACGTAGGTCGGACCTGCTGCGCTCAGGATCGTCATCCCGCCGCCGTGCGTGTGAACGACGCAGGGCAACGCAGTGTCGACGCCGTCGGGGCGGTGGATGTAGAGCGTGATCTCGTTGCCGTCGGAGCCGGTGATGGTCTCGACGGTCGATGACACGCCCGGTGTCTCGGTGGGCTGGTTGATCAAGCCGAAGGCCATCTCGAATCCGGCCTCGGCGAGCAGGCACGCCTCCAAGATGTCGTCCAGGGAGCTCGCGGCGGTGACGGGCGACGGTGGCGGCGCCACGTCGAGGCCGATCGGTGCCATGGCTGCCAACATGCGTGGGTCGGCCCGTGGATCGTCGCGGATGTCGAGATCCGGAGTGCCCAGACGGCCTGGGAGAAGTGGTGAGGTGGTCATGACGGTCCCCTTCGTCGGTGAGCACCCATCCTCGCGCTGTCCATGGAGGCGCCACGAGACGGCCGCGCCACGTCCGTGTGACACGGATGCGATGCTGAGGGGCATGGTTGCACCGGGAGAAACCGACCTCGACCTCATGCTCGCGACACTCGACGTGCAGCGACGTCCGGGCGTGTTCGCCTACATCGCCGTCGAGGTGCCCACACCCGGGCTGATCGCCGCAGCCCATGCGGTGGTCAAGGAGGGACGCCTGACGACCATCGTGTTGCCCGTCGAGGCGGCCGAACGTGCCGGGCAGGCGACGACGATCCAGTTCGCCTGGTTGACGCTCACCGTCCAGTCGAGCCTCGACGCTGTCGGCCTCACCGCTGTGGTCAGCGCCCGCCTGGCCGCGATCGACGTCCCGTGCAACGTGCTCGCCGGCTACCACCACGACCACATCCTCGTCCCGGTCGATCGGGTCGATGACGCCATCGCGGCGCTTCGCGCCTGATCACAACGACCGGGCGGGGGAGAGGCCGGCGGTGTCGGTGCCGAACTCCGCGGCGGCGAACTCCCAGAACGCGGCGGCTCGCTGTCCTGTCGACGGACCGATCGGAGTGGACGCTTGGTCGTACAGGCAGCGGACCCATGCGGCGCCTGCTGTGATGCGACCGTCGATCGTCCCACCCGGCTCGGTCCACGACCAGGTGCCGTCTCGGTACTGCAGCGGCTCGGCGTCGAGTTGCACGTCGACGTCGAAGCCGCCCCTCCACGTGCCCCCGCCGCGACGCGCGTCGCCCTGCGCAACGACATCGGCTTCGAGTTCGACGGCGGTCCGACCGATGTCGTGACCGCCCACGATCAGATCGTTCACGAGCACCATCGGGATCCCGGCGCCGCGGGCGATGGTCATGATGCCGGCACCGAATCGTGGGTTGAGTTCGGTCGGCCGGAATCCGTCCGAGGTCACCACGCCGTCAACGGTGAACGTCCCACGGAAGTCGACCTCGTGTCGGAGTTGCTCGCCGGCGTGGTGAGCAACCGCTCGCATCTGCTCGCGAACGGCTGGCTCCGGATCCCAGTAGGTGGCGCACCCCGCGTAGACGAACTTGTTTCCGCTGCGCAGCGTCACCATCTCCACCGGCCGGAGGACGGCGACACCGTCGGGCAGCACGATGCCGTGGACCGAACACGGAATGCCCTCGAGGAACGGCATCACTCGCACCGAGTCGCAGACCGGCTGGAGGCCTTCGAGTGCACGGTGACGCGACGAGTCGTCCGTGACCCAGTAGGTCTGTGTCGCGCCGCCGTTGAAGCCGTCGCGGGCGTCGGCCGCCCACACCGTTCCGTCGCCTCGATCGAGCTCCGATGCAACGTGTGTCGCCTCGTCGAGGCGGGCGACTCGCGACGGCTCGCGGTCGACACCGGCGCGGTCCCAGAACGCGTCGACGACCACCTTGTCCTCCAAGGCCAGCCACTCGGGCCGGCGGTACGACACCATCGGTCGCCCAACCAACGTGCAGCCGTCGAGAGGAAGGTTCCGACCACGATCGCATCGCCACTCGGATCGAACGACTCGATGGCATCGACCATCTCCTCGGTCGGATCGTGCAGCGTCCGATCGCCGATGTGGATCCGCTCCATCTGCGACAGACCGGCGGGAGGCTCGACGATCACCGTCGGCACGTCGGGCAACGGACCGGCGCCGCGCCCTTCGGTGGCCACCACGAGCAGCTTGCTCACCCCGACCGCACGCAGCAGCTCGATGTGCTCGGTCCACGACGATCCCATCGCGCCGGCGAGCACGATCGACCGACCGGCGAACGCCGTGCGCATCGGTTCGATCCACCACTCGTCCATCGCCGGACCGTAGCGTCGTCGTCGTGTTCGAGATCCTGACTTTTCGCCTGGCAGCCGATGTCGACGAGGTGGCGTTCCGCTCGATCGACGAACGGGTTCAGGTCGAATTCGCCTATCAGCAGCCCGGATTCGTCCGCCGAACGCTCGGTCGTCACGACGACGGCCGCTGGCTCGTCCTCACGATCTGGACCGATCCGGCGTCGGCTGACGCCGCACAGCAGGCGTTCGAGGCTGACGATGTCGGCCAGGAGTTCGCTGCACTTCTGACCGACGTCGTCGTCGAACGCTTCCGCGGCGCCGCCTGAGTTGCTCCGCTACTGCTGCACCAACACGAGCGGGTTCCCCTCGGGATCGTCGATCGCTGCGATCGTCGGGCCGCCCGGCACATCGAACGGTTCGGACACCACGGTGCCGCCGAGATCGGGCACCCGCTGAAGTGACTCGGTGAGATCGCGGACTTGGATGTACAGCGCGAACCCGGTGCGATCACTCTGGCGCATGTGCCCGGCCGGACCTGGCTCGGGCCCGCCCAGGCCGCTCGGTACGTTCATGATCGGACCGTCGCCGAAGGGCCAGTTGAACAGCTCGCCGTAGAACCGTCGCTGGACGTCCGGGTCGCGAGCGAGGATCTCGAAGTGGACGATCGGTCGAATCCAGTCGGCGGTCATCTCGCCAACCTACGACGCGTCGCTGGGCCGATCGATGCGCAACACCTCGTGCATCCGATCGTGGAGCGGATTGTCCGGATCCATCTCGCCCCGGGCGACGAGGTGGAAGCCGGAGCGCAGCAACGCCCGCCACGACCGCTCGTTGGCCGAGTTGACCGGAACGACCAGCGACATCGTGGTCGGGTCGTGCGTCCAGACGAATGCCACGAACGCCACGATCATTGCGGTGCCCACTCCCTTGCCGACCAGCTCGTCGTCGCCGATCAGGTAGTCGATCGATGCCACGCCGACACCGACCGGGTGGACCGGGGCCATCTCGGCGACGTAGTCCGGGTAGTCGACGAACCGGCAGTACTGAACCAGGCCGATCGGGCGGCCTTCGAGTTCGACGATCCAGTCCTCCGCGGGTTCGTCACCGTCGACCGTGTCGCCGAAGTCCTCCTCCAACGCCCGAGGCGACGGGTCGTGGTTCCACCACTCGCGCACGTGGGGCGCCGCCAGCCATGCACCGAGCAGCGCGAAGTCGTCGCGGGTCAGGCGTCGGAACGTGAACAGGGCGCCGTCACCTGACGTTGGTGCGCGCCGCCGGGATTGCATCGAGTCGCTCCGGATCGATCGGGTCGCCCGTCTCCTCGTCGATGCCGTACGTCCCGAGGTCGATCCGGTGCAGCGCGGCGTCGATCTCGGCAATCGAGTGCGCAAGGCCCGACCGCAGATTCAGTTCGTTGGTGGCCAGCGTCGTGTCGGCCGCAGCGTCTCCGCCGAGCATGTCGATCGGGCCGTCGTCCGATCGCTCGTGTTCGACGTCGTCGAGTTGCTGCTGGAGGTGGGCGCGCTCCTCGAGGAGTCGTGTGCGGGCGTGATCCAGGTCGACCATGGCGCGTCATCGTGCCACCCGGATGGGTCCGCCGTCCAACGAGCGAGTGGCAGCCGTCAGTTGGCGCTGAGGTCGTCGGGTGCGTCGGCGAGCCACGCCAGGCGACCGGGTTGGCGGCGCAGCACCGTGCGCCACAACTCGTCGGGGTCGTCCGAGAACACGTCGCCTGGTTCGGAGTCCAGCACGAGCCAGGCACCGGCCTCGATCTCGCCTTCGAGTTGGCCTGGCCCCCAGCCGGCATAGCCGCGGAACACCCGCACACCGTGTACCTCCGCAGCGACGAGCGCGGGGTCGGCGGTCAGGTCGGCCGAGGCGATGGTGCCGACGATGGGGGACAGGTAGTCGCCTTGATCGACGATCGGCCGCTTGGTCTCGGCGAGGGCGATCAGCGCCGACTCCTCGACGGGACCGCCGGAGAACACCGACGACGGCACGGACTGGAGCTCGATCCACCGGTCGAGCGGTTCGTCGAGCGCCTCGTAGCTGGGCCGATTGATCACGACGCCGATGGCGCCCTCGTCGTGGTGTTCGAGCATGAAGATGACCGTTCGGTCGAAGTTCGCATCCTCGAGCGGCGGCGTCGCCACGAGGAGGCGCCCCTTGGTGGGTGGCGTCCCGGGAATCATCGTCCCCAGTCTGCCAGCAACCGCAAGCGATGAGTTTCCGCGCGACCCGTCCGCGGGGAAACTCATCGCTTACGGAATGGTGTTGGATGACCATGCGTCATGCTGTATGGTCATGCAATGGCCGGGGCTGGAATCAGCGTAGGAATCGTCGGGGCGTCCGGATACACCGGCGCCGAGCTGCTGCGGCTGGCTGCCCAACACCCGGACTTCGAGGTGCAGCTGGCGACGGGCGACTCGATGGCCGGACGGCGAGCAGCGGATCTGTACCCGTCCCTGCACGTCGCCTACCCGGACCTCGTGTTCTCCGAGTTCGACCCCGCCACCATGGACGGGCTCGACCTCGTCTTTCTCGGCCTGCCCCACGGGGCCTCGATGGAGCTCGCACCCTCGCTGGTCGGCAACGTCGGGTGCGTCGTCGACCTGTCGGCAGCATTTCGGCTGAAGGATCCGTCCGCCTATCCGACGTTCTACGGATTCGAACACACCCAGCTCGAACTCCTGGCACAGGCCGTGTTCGGTCTGCCGGAACTGCACCGCGCCGACCTGGCGAGCGCACCATTGGTGGCGACACCTGGGTGTCACGTCACCGCCGCCACGCTCGCGATGCGCCCGCTCGTCGAGGCCGGGCTCGTGGAGACCACGGGCATCGTCGTCAACACACTCACCGGCATCACGGGTGCCGGTCGAGCGCCGACCGACACCAACGTGTTCACCAACATCGACTCGAACGCCAGCGCCTACGGACTGATCTCGCATCGCCACACGCCGGAGATGGAGCAGGAGATCGGTGCCCAGCTGATCTTCACGCCGCACCTCGTGCCGATGAGCCGAGGCCTGCTCGCCACCTGCGCCGCCACGGCCGCCCCCGGTTGTTCGGAGGAAGCGGTCGCCGATGCGCTGCGCTCGTTCTACGCCGCAGAGCCGTTCGTCGCCGTGCTCGACGACCCACCAGCGACCAAGTCGGTGCTCGGGTCCAACGCCGCCCACGTCAGCGCCCGTTACGACGAGCGCACCAACACCGTGATCGCGATGTGCGCCATCGACAACCTCACCAAGGGTGCCTCGGGTGGAGCCGTTCAGGCCGCCAACGTGGCCCTCGGACTCGACGAGACCGCCGGCCTCGCCACGATCGGGCTCGCACCATGACCGGCGCTGCATCCATCAAGGCGTCAGTCCTCGTCGAGGCGCTGCCGTACATCCGGCGCTTCGCCGGCAAGACGGTGGTCGTCAAGTACGGGGGCAACGCCCTCGCCGGCACATCGGACCACGACGCGCTCACACTGTTCGCCGAGGACGTCGTGCTCATGCGTCTCGTCGGCATGCGCCCGATCGTGGTGCACGGTGGCGGCCCCCAGATCTCCGAGATGATGGAGCGCCTCGGCAAGGAACCAGAGTTCGTCGACGGCCTGCGGGTCACCGACGCCGAGACCGTCGACATTGCTCGGATGGTCCTCAAAGGCCAGGTGAATCCGCAGTTGGTCGCGGCGATCAACGTGCACGGCCGCTTCGCTGTCGGCATCAGTGGCGTCGACGCCGGCCTGATCCGCGCCACGGCCCGCAACGAGCAGCTCGGCTTCGTCGGCGACGTCACCGAGATCAACCCCGAAGTGATCCACGGCCTGATCGACGACGAGTTCATCCCGGTGATCGCCACGATCGGCAGCGACGAGACCGGCCAGGCGTACAACATCAACGCCGACACGGTTGCTGGAGCGATCGCCGAGGCGATCGGCGCCGAGAAGCTCGTCTACCTGACCGACATCGAGGGCCTGCGCCGCGACGTCGCCGACGCGGCCAGCCTGATCCGCCAGGCAACTGCCGACGAACTCGACGAGCTCGTCGCCGAGGGCATCATCGCCGGCGGCATGATTCCGAAGGTGGCGAGCTGCACCCATGCCGTGCGCAACGGCGTGCACCGCGCCCACATCCTCGACGGACGAATCGCCCACGTCCTGCTGCTCGAGATCTTCACCGATGCCGGCATCGGCACCATGGTGATGCACCACCGCGACGAACTCGACGACAACGAACCACCCACCGACGACACCTCGGAAGGGGCCTGCGAATGACCACCACTGCGTCACACAACTTCGATCACGCGCCGATGGCGAACTGCCCATTCATGCCGGTGTTCGGACCGCCGGCGATCATGTTCGAACGCGGCCGCGGCACCGAGCTGTGGGACTCCGACGGCAAGCGGTACCTCGACTTCCTCGCTGGGATCGCCGTGGTCTCGCTCGGACACTCGAACCCCGTCGTCGCCGAAGCGGTCGGCGACCAGCTCGAGCGTCTGCTCCACGTGTCGAACTTCTTCGCCAACCCGGTTGCGACGGAGGCGGCGGTCAAGATCAACGAGCTGCTGCTCGAAGCCACCGGGCAGCGCGGACAGATCTTCTTCACCAACTCGGGCGCCGAGTCGAACGAGTGCGCCATCAAGCTTGCGCGTAAGCACGGCGGGCGGGGCCGACACACGATCGTCAGCGCACTCGGGAGCTTCCACGGCCGCACGCTCGCCACGTTGGCGGCCACCGGGCAACCCGCCAAACACGAACCGTTCGCTCCGATGCCCGATGGGTTCCGTCATGTGGCCTGGGGCGACCTCGACGCGATGCGCCAGGCCGTCGACGGCTCGGTTGCGGCGGTGCTGATCGAGCCGGTCCTCGGCGAGGGCGGCGTGCATCCCGCCACCACCGAGTACCTCCAGGGAATCCGCGAGCTGTGCGACGAGACCGGCGCGCTGATGATCGTCGACGAGATCCAGACCGGATTCGCGCGCACCGGACGCTGGTTCGGTTTCGAACACGCAGGCGTCAGCCCCGATGTGGTGACCCTCGCCAAGGCAATGGGCAACGGGATGCCCGTGGGTGCGTGCTGGGCCCGAGCCGATGTTGCGGCGGTCTTCCAACCCGGCGACCACGGAAGCACCTACTCGGGCACCGCGATCGCCACGGCGGCGGTCAACGCGGTCATCGACGAGATGCAGCGCATCGACGCTCCGGCAGTGGCTGCCCGGCAGGGCCAGCGGATCACCGACGCCCTCCGGTCGGTCCCCGGCGTCGTCGACGTTCGGGGCCGTGGCCTGATGCTCGGCGTCGAGCTCGCCGACGGCATCGACGCCAAGGCCGTCTACGGCGACCTGCTCGGTCTCGGTCTCATCGTCAACGCGGTCACCCCGACGACGTTGCGGCTGGTCCCCCCGATCACGGTCACCGACGACGAGATCGACGAAGCCGTCGCGATGATCGCTGCCTCGTTGGAGTCGGCGATGGACGCCGCCGAGGTGTCGACATGACCCGCCACCTGCTCGATGTCACCGACTTCACCGTCGAGGACGTTCGCGAGATCCTGGCGCTGGCCGAGGCACCGATCGAGTCGCTCGGCGCACCGCTCGCCGGACTCGGCGCAGCGCTGATCTTCGAGAAGCCCTCGAACCGGACCCGGCACTCGATGGAGATGGCCGTGGCACAGCTCGGTGGTCATCCGATCTACACCCGCGGCGAGGAGGTCGGCTTCGACACGCGCGAGCCGGTCGAAGATGTCGCCAAGGTGATGGAGGGCTACCACGCCCTGATCGCGGCGAGAGTCTTCGACCACCTCACCGTGACGCGGATGGCGGCGGTCGTCGACGTGCCGGTGGTCAACATGCTGTCGGACCACTCACATCCGTTGCAGGCCTTCGCCGACGCGCTGACGATGCAGCAGTGTCTCGGCGACCTCGCCGGCAAGACCGTTGCCTACGTCGGCGACTTCAACAACGTCGCCCGCTCGCTGGCCGAGATCTCCGCGATGCTCGGGATGCACATCCGGTTCGCTTGCCCCCACGGCTTCGACGCGCCCCTGGTCGAACTCGAACGCTTCGAGCTGCTCGGCGCGCCGTCGGTCGAGCAGACGCACCGACCGGTCGACGCTGTCGCCGGTGCTCATGCGGTCCACACCGACACCTGGGTGTCGATGGGACAGGAGACCGAGAAACAGCAGCGGATGCAGCAGTTCGAGGGCTACACCGTCGATGCCGACATGATGGCGCTCGCCGACCCGACCGCGGTGTTCATGCACTGCCTGCCCGCATACCGCGGGATCGAGGTGGCCGGCGACGTCATCGACGGGCCGCAGTCCGTCGTGTTCCAGCAGGCTCACAACCGACTCCACGCCGCTCGTGGCGCCCTTGCCTTCGTCCTCGCCGACTCGATCGGGGGTGCGAGGTGAGCAAGGTGCAGCGCCAGGCGACGATCAGCCGGATCATCGGCGACCACGAGGTGACCAGCCAACCGCAACTCATCGAGTTGCTGGCCGAGCACGGTATCGAGGCCACACAGGCCACCGTGTCACGCGACCTCGACGACATCGGGGCGATCAAGGTGCGTGTGCCGAGTGGCAACACCGTGTACGCGATCCCCGAATTCGCTCCCGACCGGTTGGCGCCGGTCGAACAACTTCGGCGGGTGATGGGGGAGTGGGTCGCCGAGGTCGCCTGCTCGGGCAACATCGTCATCCTGCGCACACCGCCGGGTTGCGCCCACGTCGTTGCGTCAGCCCTCGACCGCAGCCGCGTCGACGGGCTGCTCGGCACGGTCGCCGGCGACGACACGCTCATGTGCGTGTCGTCCGCCACCGACGGCGCAGCGTTGGCTGCACACCTTCGCGACCTCGCAGGATTGGACTGACATGAGCGACCAGCAGCACGGTGACGGCAAGACCCTCTGGCACGGTCGATTCGCCGGCGGCCCGGCCGATGCGTTGATGGCCTACACCGTCAGCCTGCCCTTCGATCGCACGATGTGGCGCGACGACATCGACGGCTCGAAGGCCCACGTGCGAGGTCTCGCCCGTGTCGGTCTGCTCACCGACGTCGAACGTGACGCCGTGCTCGGCGCGCTCGACGAGGTGGCGTCCGAGATGGCCTCGGACACCTTCGTGTTCATCGAGAGCGACGAGGACATCCACACCGCGGTCGAGCGTCGTGTGACCGAACTCGCGGGGCCGGCGGGCGGCAAGCTGCACACGGCGCGCAGCCGCAACGACCAGGTGGCCACCGATCTCCGCTTGTGGTGCAAACGTGAACTCCTCGACGTCGCCCGCGGGATTCACGGGCTGCAGCAGGTCCTGCTGCAGCGAGCGCTCGATGCCGGCGACACGTACCTGCCCGGCTACACGCACCTGCAGCGCGCCCAACCGGTGCTGCTCGCCCACCACCTCCTTGCTCACGGGTGGGCGCTGGCCCGCGACGTCGATCGGCTGCTCGCCACCCGCACACGCCTCGACGTGTCGCCGTTGGGTGCCGGTGCGCTCGCGGGATCGTCGTTGCCGATCGACCCGGTCGGAAATGCAGCGGACCTCGGCTTCGCCGGGGTCTTCGACAACAGCCTCGACGCCGTTTCCGACCGCGATTTCGTCGCCGAGGCGGTCTTCGATCTCGCCCTCGTGGGGATCCACCTGTCGCGGATCGGCGAGGAGTGGGTGCTGTGGACCTCGGGCGAGTTCGGTTTCGCCAAGCTCGACGATGGCTATGCGACCGGTTCGTCGATGCTGCCGCAGAAGAAGAACCCCGACATCGCAGAGCTCGCCCGCGGCAAGAGTGGCCGACTGATCGGCAATCTGACCGGCCTGCTCGCAACGCTCAAGGGGCTGCCACTCGCGTACAACCGCGATCTCCAGGAGGACAAGGAGCCGCTGTTCGACTCGGTCGAGCAGGTCACCCTTGCCGTTGCAGCGCTCACCGGAATGATCGCCACGGCCACCTTTGTTCCGGAAGCCATGCAGGCAGCAGCCGACGAGGAGACCATGGCGGCCACCGACCTCGCCGAGTACCTGGTGCGAGCCGGCACACCGTTCCGCGACGCGCACGCGATCGTCGGCGCGCACGTCCGAGCGACGCTGGCGGGGGAGGGCGCACTACGCGACCTCGTCGCCGCCGACCCTCGGCTCGGAGCTGACGCGGCAGCGCTCGTCGGACCCGGCGTCGGCGTTCAGATGCGCACGTCGCGTGGCGCGGCGGGCCCGGAAGCGTTGCCCCTGCAACTCGAGGCCTACCGGGCGATGCTCGCTGTCGATGCCGAACGGCTGGGGCGCTGAGTCAGGCCGACCACCCCCGCAACGTGCTGCGACCGAGTTCCTCCCCGTTTGCCGAGGCCACGATCTCGATGTCGACACCGCCGTTGACCACCCGCAGACCACCCGCATGACGTCACCTGCGCTGACACGTGACTGGTTCGCCCGGGACGCGCCTGTCGTCGCGCCCGATCTGCTGGGCAAGTTGCTCGTCGTCGATCGTGGCGAGCGAGCCGGTGGACGGGTGTCGGGACGCATCACCGAGACCGAGGCCTACACGAGCGACGACCCCGCGAGCCACTCGTTCCGCGGTCGGACGTCACGCAACGCGGTCATGTTCGGGCCCGCCGGACATCTCTATGTCTACCTGAGCTACGGGATCCACTGTTGTGCCAACGTGGTCACCGGGGGAGCGGGCGACGGTCAGGCGGTGCTGCTGCGGGCGGTCGAACCGATCGACGGGCTCGACGTGATGCTGGCTCGGCGCGGTCGTCGGCCGGTCGCCGATGGCCCGGGCAAGCTCTGTCAGGCGTTCGGCATCAGCTTGGCCGACAACGGCGCCGATCTGTGCGGTTCGGCGTGGATCTGCATCGTCGACGATGGCGTGCCGCCACCGTTCGACCCGGCCGTCGGTCCTCGAGTCGGAATCACCAAGGCGACGCAGACGCCGTGGCGATTCGTGCGCCCGCCCGAGCTCGGGTGACCTCGAGTGCTCCGATCGGCGTCGCGCCCGCGCCGGGAAACCCCATGGGTCGATCGACCCATTGCGACGTGCGCGCTGAGCGGTCAGGCATCGGACGATGCCACGCTTGCGCCGCCCAGTCCCTTCACACCGTCCAGCGTTGCGGCGTCGAGCGTTCGGTGCCTGCACGACAGCACGGTGCGGTGGGCGCTCTTCGGGTCGGGGGCGTTCGGGAGTTCGGGGATGTGGGCGGGTGCTTCGGCGTACACCCACGACAGGTCGCGCTCGGAGCCGACTTGGCGATTTCGTGGCCGACGGTGACTCGACGTCGTCGACCGTCAGTCGGGCGGTGGGATCGGTGGTGAGGCCAGCGACGTCACCGGCGGCATCAACTCCGGGTAGCACTGCGCCAGGATCGCTCCGGTGAGCCACCAACCTCGGTAGACGAGCGCATCGACGAGCCCGGGATCGAGCTGGTCGAAGACCGTTGGCATCAGCGAGAGGTCGACACCGCCGTGCGTTCGACGTTCGGGAAACGCCTCGACGAAGTCGGCGTGGAGGTCGGACATGGCCTCGCGACCCGACAGACCCACCGTGGTCGCCAGCCCGAACAGCACACCTCGTCGGGCGCCGCTGGGACGTGACGCAGGGTCGGTCGCATGTTCGTACGCCTCGAACCGCTCGACCATCCATCGCGTGCGCAACGAGGTGCTCTGGCGATACAGCATGCTGTTCGCCGCGCTGCAGGTCCTTGATGATCGGCAGCCCACCGAACCTGCCCGGTACGAAGATCCCGCCCGAGTTGATCGAGATGGTGAAGAGGTCGCTGTACTCGTCGTGATCGATCGCTTCGAGTCCGGTGTTGTCGTACGTGCCACCGTCGAGGAGGAGCGGCGGTCCGGACTCCGTACACGGGAACGACACCTCGTCGATCTTCATCTCGGCGAAGGCACCCGGCACGGCGGCCGATGCCGCGGCAGCCTGGGCGACGCGGAGTCCGCTGCCCGTCGTCGGCGCGAGTCCGGTCACGTAGTCGCCGACCACGTCGCGCTCGAACCCGAAGCGGACACCGGTTGCGAGGTTGCCCGCGTTGAAGATCCAGCGGCACTGTGGATCGAGGTCCTCCAGCTCGGCACCGCCGAGCCACCACGTGTCGAAGGCCCATGCGAGGACGTCGGTGCGATTGTTCTTGCCGATCGTCCTCCAGATGTTGAGCAGCAGCCGCTGCTTCAGTGACGAGGAGGTCACTCGGTCCTTGAGGGGCCCGATGACGGCGTCGTCGACGGCCTCGTTCGAGAAGCCCGTCGCACGCAGGTCCGGCCACGTGGTGGCGAGCATGGCGTTGGCCAGCGAGCCTCCGGAGACCGACGAGACGTACCGTACGTTCCCGAGGAGACCTGCATCGGAGAGCATGCGGATGACCCCGAGCGCCGCGAACGTCGCCCGGAACCCCCCACCGCTGAAGGTGAGACCGATCGTGGGCCCATCGGAGGCGGGTTCCGGTTCGGCGGCGCGGAGGGTCGACGGGCATGGTTCGGCACCGTGTCGCTGTGACGTGCCGGCGGCCCGCGCCTGTGCGGCGACGCGTGCGGCGCGCTCGCTCCGACCCGTCACGACGGCACGATCGCCAGCGGAACTCTGCCCGGATAGAACTGGTTGGCCACCCCGGATCCACTCGTCGGCTTCCCGGCGATCGTCAAGCCGTCGATCTCCAGCAGGGCCCGACCGACCGATGTCAGGAACATCGTGGCGATCGCCGTGCCGAAGCACTTGTGCAGGCCCTCGCCGAACATGACGTAACACGACTCGTCACGGTGGGGGTCGAAGACCATCGGGTTGGGCACCGCCGTGGCGTCGGTCATCGCCATGCACGGGTAGATCGCGACGACCGATCCCTTGGGGATCGGGGTCGCGCGGTCCGTTCCCTCCGCGAGAACGACGTCCGACGTCGCCACGCGGAACAGCGTCGGCGGGGCCGGGCTGCCCAGCCGGTAGGCCTCGAGCATGCATCGTCTGAACAGATCGTCGTCGTCGCCGCGGGCTGCGGCGGTGACGATGGCGCGTTCGGCCGCGTTCGCAGGATCGAGGAGATAGCCCATCGCTGCGACGATCGACATCGACGCGGCGACGACCGACCCGAGCGAGAACCCCGCGAGGTTCCGACGGATCCCGACACGTGTCAACCCCAGCGATCGACCGTCGACCGCTGGAGGGTCCAGCACACCGAGGCGCAACAACCTCGTGAGGAGGTCGTCGGGTGCATCGGGTGGTCTCGAGGTCAGCAGTTGGGCTCGCGTGTCGATGAGATGTTCGAGGTATGCGGTCATCTCGATGCCGCTGTCGCGGGCGGCGTCGGAGAGCCCGGGGATGACCGGACTCCAGAACTCGAACACGTACGTCGCGATCGCGTGCAACCAGGTCATCAGTGTCTCGTCGTTCGGGCCGGGGACACCGACGTAGTGACCCAGAAACGCCAGCGGAACGCGATCGGCGATCTCGGTGACGAGATCGATCGACGCCGCAGCACCGTCGCGCTGGACGTCGGATGCGTACGTGGCCTGGATCTGCGCCATCAGCTGCTGTACGTAGGTGTCGAGCCAGTGCTGGATCGCGGCCAGGTCGGAGCTGGGTGCGACGAACTGCATGATCGAGTGCTCGTGGTCGTACTGCTCGCCTCGATCCATGCCCAGCATGAACGGGCCGCTGACCTCGTTCATCCGTTGTCCGTAGCCGTCGACCGAGAACTCGTCGTCTCGTGCGAACACCTCGAGTGTGTCGGCCATCGTCGACACGATGAAACCCAGCGGCGTCTGGAAGATCGCCGTTGCGGGGTTGCCGCGGAGGTACTCGCCGAAGAGGATGGGCGTCTTCTGGGCCAGCATGGTGATCTTGATCTGGTCTTCGCGGTCCGCGAGCGGGTACTTCGCCGCGACGTCGAGCAGGTTGGGCTCGGGTGCCGCCGGGGGCGGATCGGCGGTCAGACGATGCAGTGCATCGACCGACGGGACGAAGAGATAGGCCCCACCCTTGACCGTGACGAACTGGGGAAGGTCATACCTCGTCGGGCACGAGCCGTCTGCGAGCGGGATCGTGAAGCTCGCGCCCAGTTGCCGATCGAGTTGCTGCGAGTCCGGCCCTTCGGGCTGAGCAACCCGTGTCCCCACGAAGGGATCGGTGTCGCTGCTCATCCCGTGCGACTCGTTGGCGCTGTTCACCCACTGGCTCTGCACGAGTTCGAACTGATCGAGAATGCTCGCATTGAACGCGCGAAACAGCAGGCCACGCCGATTGCTGTCGTCGTCGGCGCCCTCGGGGAGGAAGGAGCCATACGGTGCCGAGCGTCGGATGATCCGGTGGTTCGTCGGGTCGACCCCGGTTCGATCGTCGAGCGAGTCGCGCGGATTGACGCGTCGGATGTGAGCGAAGTGGGGTACGGGGCATCCACCGTCGGGGCCATCGGGGGAGTAGAGGAAGTCGTCGGCGGTCGCCGGATCGTCGACGATCGTGGGGTCGTCGTGTTCGGGTGCTTTGGCGAGTGGTGCACCACTGCGCCACCGCCCGACGAACTTCGCGGCGCACAGCTCTGGATCGATCCCCAGATCGTCAGCGGTCTGGGCCACGTACGAGCGAAACTCGGTCACGTGTTGTTCGAGCTTGCGGAACACCATGTACGTGCCGTTGAGTCGGACGGTCTCGTCGCTCGGACGGGTCTCCACCTCGCCGTAGCCGTTCTCGTAGCCCAACGCGAAGCAGCCGGTCGGGATCGGCTTCCACGTCTTCGTCGCGGGGTCGTAGGTGCCCTGGCCCGGCTGGATGGGCTGGCCGACACCGTCGACGCCCGGTTGGCCGAGGTTGTCGTTGAAGCCGAAGTGCTCCTTCGCAGGTGCGTGGTCGGCGCCGAACTGGCTGCCTCGCTCTTCGATCAACACCTCCATGGCGCCACCTGCCTGGAGGAGTGCCGTCACCTCGGAGCGTCGACGTTCGAGAGACGCTGCGTTTGCCTCCTGCAACATGATCCAGACGTGGAGATCATCGGTGTCGTAGTGATCGTCCCAGTTCGCAGGGTCGCTCGGGCCGTTGTCGCCGAGCACGGTCGACCGTCGTCGCATCCCCTGCTGGAACTCGCCGGGGAACGATGCGAGCATCGCCTCGTCGGCCTGCAGGACTCCGTCGGTGCCCGACCGGACCATTTCGAGGCCGGCCCACGTGAAGCCGAGACTCAGCCGCGAACTCGGCGCGGGAGTGGCCTCGGTGGTCACGTCGGCGACGAGCGACCGCAGCACCGGACGAGCCGTCGCCGGATCGCAGATCCGCACGAACAGGTGGACTTCCTCGTCGACCACCGACGGGTCGAACACGCCGCTCTGTACTTGATCGAGCGGGATGGTGGTGGTCGGCAGATCAGACAACGGACACCTCGAGTCGGTTGAGGGTGGACTTCATCTCGTCGTACGCCTGGCGCAGCGAGGCCGGCCACTCGTCGCGTGGAATCGCCTGTGCTTGGCGATCGAATTCGACGAACGTGGCTCGCGCCTGTCGCAGCCATTCGACGTCGCGCACCGTCGTCGACGCGATGGTCGCGTAGAACAGGGTGGTGTCGACGTTGTGCGCAGCGATGTAGTCGAGGAACGCTCGGAAATCCCCGGTGCCGGGATAGCCCTCGCAGTTGCTCCAGACGAGGTCCATGAACTTCGTGCCGTCGGGGTTGTCCTTCTTCTTGTGGCCGCTGTTCGCGATCATGGCGAAGTCGTGGATGTACTGCTCGAAGCCGCCATCGAAGTTCGACGTGAAGAGCAGGTACTCGTCGCCGGGGAGAATGACCCAGCGCGCGTAGTGGATGGTCGCAATGTCGTTGAGCGGTGTCTCTTTGCCCGTTGCGATGTCGTGCTGGACCGTCTGCAGCGCCCAGCGCAGGTTGTCGACGTGGCGCACCGGAGGCCCGGGCCGGTGAGACGGATCCTTGCTCATCTTCACCAGATCGTCGAACGACGTGGTGAATCCCTGCTTGATCCGGGTGATGTTCGTCATGTAGCTGACCCGATCGCTCGAACCGGTCAGCGGATCACCGCTCTGCTGAATCCCCAAGTCTCCCCCAAATTGTCGTAGCTTGCGTACGTTCGCATGGTGTCGTGCGGCAGGCCTCAAGTCAAGCAGTCGGCGTCGTCGAGAAGGGAGGAAGAGATGCTCACGACCTGCAACGACTGCGGGCGAGAGTCGCCTGACGACGCGAGATTCTGCGCCGGGTGCGGATCTCGACTCGCAGGTGACGGCGATGCAGACGGCGACGCGAACCCGGTCGTCGAATCGGTGACCACGTCGATCCCGAACCTCGAGGGTGAGCGACGGATCGTCACGATCCTGATGTCGGATCTGTCCGGGTACACCTCGATGGGCGAGCGGTTCGACCCCGAGGTGGTTGCCGAGGTCATGCGCACGATCAAGCAGGAGAGCACCGAGATCGTCGAGTCGTTCGGCGGGGTCGTGAACCAGTTCATCGGTGACGAGATCGTGTCGTTGTTCGGCCTGCCGGCAGCGCGCGACGACGACGCCCGCCGGGCCGTCCTCGCCGCACTGGCCCTCCACGAGCGCGTCACGGACCTGGGTGAGGCGTTCGCTGGCGGCGCCGACCACGTCCTGTCGATGCATTCCGGGATTCAGACGGGGCTGCTCATCGCGCGGGTCGACGACGAGCGCAATGGCATGTACGAGCTGACCGGCGATGCGATCAACACGGCCGCTCGACTCCTCTCGCTCGCCGACTCGGGCGACGTGGTCATCGGTGACGAGACCAAGCGGCTCGTCGAGGGACTCGTCGAGGTCGACGACGTGGGGCATCACGAGGTCAGGGGCAAGGCGCGTCCCATCAGTGCGTTCCGTGTGGTCAGCGCGTCGCCCGACCGGAGCCGGTTCGACGCATCGGAGGACAACGGACTCACGCCGTTCACCGGTCGCGACAGCGAGGTTTCGATGCTCCTCGACAGCGCCCGATCCGCATTCCTCGAACGAGGTTCGGCCGTGGTGGTCGAGGGTGAGGCAGGTTCCGGCAAGAGCCGTCTGTGCCACGAGTTCCTCCGCAGGCTCAGGCTCCGGTATCCCGATGCTCGCGGTGTTGCAGGGCCGTTGCCAGACCTATGGATCGATCACGCCGTACCTTCCGTTCGTGCAGTTGGTTCGGGAAGCGCTCGGTATCGAGCGCAACATGCCGACGGCGGAGTTACACGAGGTGATGCCCGATGCCGTCGCCCGCCTCGCACCTGGGCTGGTTGCCAACACCCCGGCCTACCTCTACCTCCTCTCGGCGCTGACGGTGGACGAACTCCCGCCCGAGTGGCGGGGCGACCAGCTGCCCGAGATCTTGCAGCACGCATGCGTCGACCTCGTGCGCGCGGTGTCCTCGACGAGACCGTGCGTCGTGAAGCTGGATGACTGGCACTGGGCCGACTCTGCATCGCGGCTCACGCTTGCGCGGCTGATCGACGGCTTGGGCCGGGCCAAGGCGACTCGTGCTGGTCGCGCAGCGCCCGACCGACGACGATGGTGAGTTGCGGATCATCAATCGGCTGGCTCTCGACGCGTTCGACCTCGAACAGACGAGGCAGATGATCCGCGCTCGCTTCGGTGTCGGCGAGGCCGAGGATCGCCTCGTCGAGCGCATCCACGAGCGAACGTCCGGGAACCCGTTCTTCGTCGAGGAGCTCTGCGCAGCGCTGTCGGCGTCGGACGCGGTGGCGGTCGTCGACGATCGGCTCACCGCAGCGCAGGACCTCCAGCTCGATGCGATTCCCACCACGATCCAAGCAGTCGTGCTCGGACGGATCGACGCGCTGCCCACGACACCGAAGAAGGTGCTGCGCGCGGCATCGGTGATCGGTCGCGAGTTCCGACTCGACATCCTCGGACGGTTGTTCCCGCACGACGACCTCGCTGCGCATCTGCAGGTCGCGCAGGAGTGTGGGTTGATCGAACCGATGCCAGCCGGCGACGTGCTGCGCTACCGATTCCGACACGTGATCACCCAGTCGGTCGTCTACGACTCGGTCCTGCTTCGCTCGCGAGCCGAGCTGCACCGCGCCATTGCCGAAGAGATCGAAGCCGAGCAGAGCGACGAGGAGCAACGACTCCAGAAGAACGTCGAGGCGCTTGCGCATCACTATCTCGGCGCCGGTGACGCCGGCCAGTCGATCAAGTACCTCGAGGCCGCCGGCGACAAGGCCGTCGGCCGATTCGCCATCGCCGAAGCGCGTTCGCGCTTCCGGCACGCGCTCGATGTCTCGCTGCTCGATCCCGACGACGTCGAAGCGAGACGGGCACGCGCCCGACTCGCGGTTCGGTGGGCCGAGACGTGCGTCTATGCGCCGAGCCAGGAACAGGTCGCGCTCCTGCAGCGGGTGATCGGTGAGACGATCGAGGACGGCGACCTGCGCCGAGCAGTCACACTCGGGTACTGGAGTACCTGGATCCAACACTCCGTCGGGCAGCAGTCCGACGCAGAAGCAGGTGTGCGCATGATGCTTCGACAACTCGGCGACGATGCCGGCGGGCCGGTGGTCGAGGCGCTCCACATGCTGCTCGGCATGATCCTGGTCGCCGCGCGTCGACCCGACGAGGCGCTCGGTCATCTCGAGTCTGGCATCGCCGATCGTCTCGCACGCTTCCAGGACGGCGACACCGCAGCAGCGGAGAGCGGCATGTTCGTCTACTCGCTCGCTCAACGCGCGATCGCACACGCCGACATCGGCAGGGTCGGCGAGGCCCGGCGCGAGGGGGAGTACGCGCTGGAGGTGAACCGCCTCGCCGGCCAGCGTCTCACGGAGGGATCGGTGCAGATCTGCCGATGCATCGCCCAGGTCATGATCGGCGACTGGGCCGAGGTCCGCTCGGCGGTGCGAGACATCCGCCAGCTCGATCCCGTCGCTGATCACGCCGCACGTCGATCGAGTGGCCGACATCCTCGACACGTTCGCCTCGATCCAGCTCCGTACCGGGCAGGACGTCGACCGACTCGGACGAGCGGTGGCCGCACAACGCAACTCCGAGAGCCTCTTGGCGCTCAGCCTGGGCGAAGCACTGCTCGCCACCGCGATGGCCGACGCCGGACGGATCGACGAAGCTCGGTGGCACGCGGAGGCCTGCCTCGAACGACGGAGATGCGACGACGTGTACGGCGATGATCTCGCCGAGGCCACGCTGCTCAGGATCTGTGGTCTCGATGGAGACGCACTCGAACAACGCTTCGCCGAGCGACTGACGTCGCCATCGATCGCCGGCAACGACCGATCGCAGGCGATCTTGACCCTGGCCGTTGCGCAAGCGCACGCTGAGGCCTCCGAGATCGACAAGGCGCTGCGTCGTGTCGACGAGGCAATCGAGGAGATGCAGCGACTCGGGCTCACGGGTTGGTTGGATCGTGCGTTCGAACTACGCGAGACCCTGCGTTCGTCGTCGTGAGCCGATCTGCGATGTGCGGCGAGCGTCGTCAGCGCCAGTGCATCCAGAAACCGTGGGGATGCACCGTGGCGAGATGGTCGACGAGGCGCTCGCCGTTGCGCCAGCGCACCATCGACAGCACGGTGCGGTGGGCGCTCTTCGGGTCGGGGGCGTTCGGGAGTTCGGGGATGTGGGCGGGTGCTTCGGCGTACACCCACGACAGGTCGCGCTCGGAGCCGACGCGATCGAGTTCGGCGAGGTACGCGATCCGTTGCTCGGACGTGAGGTAGTTCAGCACCCACGAATTCGTCACCACGGGGTGAGCGTGGCCGCCGACCCGCTCGATCGCCGGCGCGAGCGACGTCACAGCGTCGCCAGCAAGGATTTCAGGAGGCGCCGCCCGGGCGATCTCGATCGCTGCCACGAGCCGGTGGAAGCGATCCGCCTGGTCGGGCCACACGCAGGCCTCGAGCCAGTGGGCCTCCTCGTCGTCGGTCACGTCGATCGGCCGTTGGTCGATGCCGCAACGGGCGGCCAGGGTGGGCAGCGCCGACGGGATCGGGGCGACGCCGGTGACGTCGACCGTGATCGTGACCGTCGACGGACCACCGACGACGTACGCGTCGCCCGCGGCGGTGCGGTAGAGGTACTCGTACCGGTCGAGCAGCAGGTTCAGACCCCCGCTGGTGCCGACGTCGAGCAGTCCCAGCGCGCCGACCTCGGCACCGAGCAATCCGAGTGCCGGCAGGAACGATCCGCATCGACCCACCTCGTTCGTCTGGGTCGTTCGCGTAGCGAGCAGGTGCACCAGTCGCTCGTGGTGATCGTCGGTGAAGCGTTTGAACGTCGCGCCGAGCGTCCGGTCGGTCGGTGAACGATGCGCTTCGGTCAGATTCGGATACCACCGAGCGAGCTCCGCGTCCGGGTGTTCGAGCAGCAGTTCGTGGACGCAAGCGAACAGCAGGACCGGGAGCCGCTGCGTCGGCGGGGCGTGGTGCAGCAGCCCGTACAGCGACGGGTCGCGAGCGACGATGGTGGCGAGCGATGCGTACAGCGGTGCACGCGGACTCGACGTGGCCGAGAAGTGCTCGAAGTGGCGCCGAAGGTCGTCCTCGTGCCATTCATCCGCTGGGCTGGCCACGCCGTGACAGTACCCTTGCCCACCGTATGGCTGGCACCGACCTCATCGCCGATCTCGAGGCTCGCAACCTCATCCACGACTCGACGGACCGCGACGCACTCCGCGACGCAGTGTCGAACGGCCAGGTGGCGCTGTACTACGGCTGCGACCCGACCGCCGACAGCTTGCATGTCGGCAACCTGATCGGCCTGATCATGCTGCGGCGTTTCCAGGACGCCGGCCATCGACCAATTGCGCTCGCCGGCGGCGCGACGGGCATGGTCGGCGACCCGAGCGGTCGCTCCGACGAACGCAATCTGCTCGACGACGAGACGCTGAATCACAACGTCGCCGCGATCAAGGAGCAGCTCGCCCGCATCGTCGACATCGGCGACGGGCGCGGCGAACTCGTCGACAACCGTGACTGGACGCAGCCGATCACCGTCCTCGAGTTCCTCCGCGATGTCGGCAAGCACGTCACGGTCAACCAGATGTTGGCCCGTGAGAGCATCAAGCTGCGCGTGAACTCCGAGCACGGCATCTCGTTCACCGAGTTCAGCTACATGCTGCTCCAGGCGAACGACTACCTCTGGCTGCACGACCACCTCGGTTGCACCATCCAGATCGGCGGGTCCGATCAGTGGGGCAACATCATCGCGGGCGTCGACCTCATCCGACGGAAGCGGAGCGAACACGTCCACGCGTTCTCGTGGCCGTTGCTCACCGCCGCCGATGGCTCCAAGCTCGGCAAGACCACGGGGGCACGGGTGTGGCTCGACGCCGCCAAGACCAGCCCGTACCAGTTCCGCCAGCACTGGATGCAGACCCCCGATGAACTCGTCGAATCGCAGCTGCTGACCTTCTCGCTGCAGCCGATCGAACAGATTCGCGCAATCGTCGCCGAACACACAGAGGCGCCGCACCTGCGTTTCGGCCAACGGGCGCTCGCCGACGAGATGACGGCGTTGGTCCATGGCGCTCCCGCAGCTGTCGCCGCGGCAGAAGCGGCCGATCTGCTGTTTGCCGGCGACCCGACGACGGCATCCGCGGAGGCGTTCACCATGCTCGCCGACGAGATCCCGTCGTCGCGGCTCGCCGCACAGGATCTCGCCGATCAGATCGCGGTGTTCGTCGGCGCCGGGTTGGCTTCGTCGAACGGTGATGCGCGTCGATCTGCGGCGCAGCGATCGTTCTACGCGAACGGGGTGCAACTCGACGAGAACTCCCTGCTCAGCGACCAGAAACTGGTGCACGGCAAGTACCTCCTGCTGCGCAAGGGCAAGAAGTCGCACCACCTCCTGGAAATATTTTCGTGAGCCGTGTTGCAAAGCGTTACGAAACTGCTATCTTCTAACTCCGCCTCACGGAGCGATTCAACGCTCCGGAAAGGCCACTCGGCACCAACGCCGAACGACGAAGACCCGCAAGGATCTCCACTGTTCATGGTGCGTGCCTGAGCTTCGGCTCCTTGAAAACGGAAGAGAAGACAGAACGCCAGTGCGGGCAGTACGCGCCCATCCTTCGGGATGGACTCGGAACTGTCTGTCAATTTCGCTGTCGTCTACCCTGACGGCAGCAACACGGTTAACCGGTCGGCTCGAGCTTTGTACCTCGAGTCGGTCGAACAGCAAGGACGCATCGTCCACACGAGTCTTTCCCGACTCGGATGGTGCGCTCGCTGACTATCGTCGCCGGCTCTGAACGCTCACTTCGGTGGGTCGAGGGGTTGGCCACGTTTTTGTTGGAGAGTTTGATCCTGGCTCAGGATGAACGCTGGCGGCGTGCTTAACACATGCAAGTCGAACGAGGTCCATGGAGCTTGCTCCGGAAGATCTAGTGGCGAACGGGTGCGTAACACGTGAGAAACCTGCCCCGATCTCTGGGATAACAGTTGGAAACGACTGCTAATACCGGATGCCGTCACACCGCCTCATGGCGGAGTGCCGAAAGATTTATCGGATTGGGAGGGTCTCGCGGCCTATCAGCTAGTTGGAGAGGTAACGGCTCACCAAGGCATCGACGGGTAGCTGGTCTGAGAGGATGATCAGCCACACTGGGACTGAGACACGGCCCAGACTCCTACGGGAGGCAGCAGTGGGGAATCTTGCACAATGGGCGAAAGCCTGATGCAGCAACGCCGCGTGCGGGAAGAAGGCCCTAGGGTTGTAAACCGCTTTCAGTAGGGAAGAAAATGACGGTACCTACAGAAGAAGGTGCGGCCAACTACGTGCCAGCAGCCGCGGTGACACGTAGGCACCAAGCGTTATCCGGATTTATTGGGCGTAAAGAGCTCGTAGGCGGTTTGGTAAGTCGGGTGTGAAAACTCTGGGCTCAACCCAGAGAGGCCACCCGATACTGCTATGACTAGAGTACGGTAGGGGAGCGGGGAATTCATGGTGTAGCGGTGAAATGCGCAGATATCATGAGGAACACCAGCGGCGAAGGCGCCGCTCTGGGCCGTAACTGACGCTGAGGAGCGAAAGCATGGGTAGCAAACAGGATTAGATACCCTGGTAGTCCATGCCGTAAACGTTGGGCACTAGGTGTGGGTCTCAACCAACGAGATCCGCGCCGTCGCTAACGCATTAAGTGCCCCGCCTGGGGAGTACGGTCGCAAGACTAAAACTCAAAGGAATTGACGGGGGCCCGCACAAGCAGCGGAGCGTGTTGCTTAATTCGATGCAACGCGAAGAACCTTACCTGGGTTTGACATGTACCGAAAAGCTCTAGAGATAGGGTGTCCTTCGGGGCGGTACACAGGTGGTGCATGGCTGTCGTCAGCTCGTGTCGTGAGATGTTGGGTTAAGTCCCGCAACGAGCGCAACCCTTATCCTATGTTGCCAGCACGTAATGGTGGGGACTCGTAGGAGACTGCCGGGGTCAACTCGGAGGAAGGTGGGGATGACGTCAAGTCATCATGCCCCTTATGCCCAGGGCTGCAAACACGCTACAATGGCCGGTACAGAGGGCTGCGATCCCGCGAGGGTGAGCGAATCCCACAAAGCCGGTCTCAGTTCGGATTGGAGTCTGCAACTCGACTCCATGAAGCCGGAGTTGCTAGTAATCCTGGATCAGCACGCCAGGGTGAATACGTTCCCGGGCCTTGTACACACCGCCCGTCACACCACGAAAGTCGGCAACACCCGAAGCCGGTGGCCCAACTCGCAAGAGAGGGAGCCGTCGAAGGTGGGGTCGGTGATTGGGGTGAAGTCGTAACAAGGTAGCCGTACCGGAAGGTGCGGCTGGATCACCTCCTTTCTAAGGAGTGCTTCTCCACTCGATGATCGACATTTCGTTCGATCCGGGTGCGAGACACACCTGTTGGTGCACTGGTGGACTGTCGTCGCAACGATCAGAGGTTGTAGGGATTCGGTCCCTCTTTCTGACACGTGCATCGTCGGTCACCGTCTTCTCTTCCGTTTTGAGGGAGTTGTTCCCTCACACCCCAGCGTCGAGCTGGTCCTGTCCTCGAGTATCTCCCAGAGATGCTCCCGGGTGCGGCCGGCACCGCTGGTCAGGTGGCTCCTTGAGAACTGCAGAGCAAGCACGAGCATCTTTTCGAAGCAGTCTTCGGACTGCTTCAATGAACGAGATAACTTGTTCTTTCCAAGCTAATAAGAGCCAACGGTGGATGCCTTGGCGCCAAGAACCGATGAAGGACGTGAGTGACTGCGAAAAGCTGCGGGGAGCCGTCTACTAGGCCTCGATCCGCAGATGTCCGAATGGGGAAACCCAGCACTCGTCATGGAGTGTTACCGCTGCCTGAACACATAGGGCAGTAGGAGGGAACCGGGGGAATTGAAACATCTCAGTACCCCGAGGAAAGGAAAGCAACCGCGACACCCTGAGTAGCGGCGAGCGAAAAGGGTAGAGACCAAACCGTGCCAGTGCCAAGCCTGATGGCGTTGCTGGTGCGGGGTAGTGGGACCAGGAGACACAGCATCAGATGTGTCACGGATTACAAGTGCTGCATAGGAGAACGACTCAGGAAAGGGTCGGCCAGAGTGGGTAACAGCCCCGTATCCGAAATGTACGCACTATCCGCCTGTCATCCCAAGTAACGCCGGAACCGTGAAAGCCGGCGTGAATCTGTGGGGACCACCCCATAAGTCTAAGTATTCCTTGGCGACCGATAGTGAACCAGTACCGTGAGGGAAAGGTGAAAAGTACCCCGGGAGGGGAGTGAAATAGTACCTGAAACCGTTGGTTTACAAACAGTCAGAGCGTCGTCATGCCTTCGGGTATGGCCGCGATGGCGTGCCTTTTGAAGAATGAGCCTGCGAGTTACGGTGTGTGGCAAGGTTAACCAGTGATGGGAAGCCGAAGCGAAAGCGAGTCTGAATAGGGCGTAGAGTCGCATGCTGTAGACCCGAAGCCGAGTGATCTATCCATGGCCAGGTTGAAGCGGAGGTAAGACTCCGTGGAGGACCGAACCCACGTCAGTTAAAAATGGCGGGGATGAGCTGTGGATAGGGGTGAAAGGCCAATCAAACTCGGCGATAGCTGGTTCTCCTCGAAATGCATTTAGGTGCAGCGTCGTGTGTTCAGTACCGGAGGTAGAGCACTGAATGGGTAAGGGGACCTACAAGTTTACCAACCCCAATCAAACTCCGAATGCCGGTACTCCAGAGCACGGCAGTGAGACCACGAGGGATGAGCTTCGTTGGTCGAAAGGGAAACAGCCCAGATCATCAGCTAAGGCCCCTAATTCAGGACTAAGTGGAAAACGATGTGGGATTGCACAGACAGCCAGGAGGTTGGCTTAGAAGCAGCCACCCTTGAAAGAGTGCGTAATAGCTCACTGGTCGAGTGATCCTGCGCGGACAATGTAACGGGGCTCAAGTCCTGAGCCGAAGCTATGGGCTTCGATGAGACTTCGGTCGATTCGGAGCGGTAGAGGAGCGTCGATGGTGCAGCGAAGCGGCGGTGGAAACCAGTCGTGGAGCGCCATCGAGTGAGAATGCAGGCATGAGTAACGAGAGAGGGGTGAGAAACCCCTCCGCCGAAAGCCCAAGGGTTCCTGGGGAAGGCTAATCCCCCCAGGGTGAGTCGGGAGCTAAGGCGAGGCCGAAAGGCGTAGTCGATGCACAACTGGTTGATATTCCAGTACCTCTGTGCCCGCGCCAAGTCCAAGAGCCGCAACGTTGGGGCTGTTACCTTCGGGTAGCGAACCGACCGAGTAGCTGGCGGATAGTTGACGGGGGACGCAGGAGGATAGGTGAACCCAGGCGATGGTAGACCTGGGGTAAGCGTGTAGGTGGGTTCCGATGAGAGTTGGAGCCGTAACACTGAGACGTGATGCCGAGCGACATACCGCGAAGTCACTGATTCCATGCTGCCAAGAAAAGCCCAGCAATGAGTTGGCACAGAGCCCGTACCCCATACCGACACAGGTGGGCGGGTAGAGAATACCAAGGCGAGCGGGAGAACTATGGTTAAGGAACTCGGCAAATTACCTCCGTAACTTCGGAAGAAGGAGGACCCTTTTTGGTGAAAGCCTTTACGGCTCGAGCTGAGGAGGGTGGCACAGACCAGGGGGTAGCGACTGTTTACCAAAAACACAGCAGCGTGCGAAGCCGCAAGGCGCTGTATACGCTGTGACGCCTGCCCAATGCTTGAAGGTCACGGGGAACGGTTAGCTCTTCGGAGCGAAGCTGTGAACCTAAGCCCAAGTGAATGGCGGCCGTAACTATAACGGTCCTAAGGTAGCGAAATTCCTTGTCGGGTAAGTTCCGACCTGCACGAATGGCGTAACGACTTCCCCACTGTCTCAACCATAGACCCGGTGAAATTGAAGTACGAGTAAAGATGCTCGTTAGCTGCGGAAGGACGGAAAGACCCCGTGGACCTTTACTATAACTTGGTGTTGAGTTTTGAATTGCGTTGTGTAGGATAGGTGGGAGACTTGGAAGCATTGGCGCCAGCCAGTGTGGAGTCGTCGTTGAAATACCACCCTGCGTACTTTGGAGCTCTAACCTCGGTCCGTGATCCGGATCAGGGACAGCGCCAGGCGGGTAGTTTGACTGGGGCGGTCGCCTCCTAAAGAGTAACGGAGGCGCCCAAAGGTTCCCTCAGGCTGGTTGGCAATCAGCCGTCGAGTGCAATGACACAAGGGAGCTTGACTGCGAGACCTACAAGTCGAGCAGGTACGAAAGTAGGGCATAGTGACCCGGCCATCACGTGTGGAAGTGTGGTCGCTCAACGGATAAAAGGTACCCCGGGGATAACAGGCTAATCTTCCCCAAGAGTCCATATCGACGGGAAGGTTTGGCACCTCGATGTCGGCTCATCGCATCCTGGGGCTGAAGCAGGTCCCAAGGGTTGGGCTGTTCGCCCATTAAAGCGGTACGCGAGCTGGGTTCAGAACGTCGTGAGACAGTTCGGTCCCTATCCTCCGCAGCCGAAGGAATACTGACAACTGCTGTCCTTAGTACGAGAGGACCGGGACGGACGTAGCTCTGGTGTGTCTGTTGTTTCGCCAGAAGCATCGCAGATTTGCTACCTACGGAAGGGATAACCGCTGAAAGCATCTAAGTGGGAAACCCGGTTGAAGATGAGTATTCCCATGCGGTTAACGCAGTAAGGCCCGTGACGAGACCATCACGTTGATAGGCCGGAAGTGTAAGCGTGGTAACACGCTCAGCTGACCGGTACTAATCGGCCGAGGGCTTGGTTTTGAACAGCTCGTGCTTGCTCTGGAGTCCTTGAGGGTCACCCCTCTTTGACAACTGATTTCGGTGACCATAGCGACAGGGTCACACCCGTTCCCATCCCGAACACGGAAGTTAAGCCTGTCAGCGCCGATGGTACTTGGGGAGAGATCCCCTGGGAGAGTAGGACGTCGCCGGATTTCGATCGAGGAACGCACTGACCGGGTCTGCCGGCAGTGCGTTCTTCGCGTTTTCGGCCCGTATCGGCGCCGTTGCGTGCACCGCGCCGTAGCATGGCGACCCATGTCTTCCGGCTCGCCCTCCCGTCCCCCGCGCCGCGATGACGCCCGACGAAGCGGATCAGGACGCCCCTCCGGAGCCAAGCCGGGTGCCCGGTCGGGCGGCAAGGGACGCAGCGGGTCCGGAGAAGGCCGCTCGAACCGACCCGACAGCCGGAACAACCCGCGGCTTCGGGTCAACAAGCCACTGACCGAAGCCGAACGCCGTTCGAAGGCGGTCAAGGCCCGCCGCGCGCCGCGGGCACCGCAGGATCCCGACATCGAACGTCGCAAGATCGAGGAACGCACCACCGAGCAGTGGATCGACGAGGGCTCGGTCCGTCGGGAGGCCACCAGCGCGGCGCGACGCGCGGCCGGTGATGCTCCTGCAACCAAGCGTCGTGCACCGAAGCCGCTCGATCCAGAAGTGGCGGCCGAACTCACCGAGGCCCTCGGCGCGCAGCGCGGCGCACGCCTCACCGAACGGTTGGCACAGGCGTCCGAGGCATTGGACCGCGAACGGTTCCAAGAGGCGCGCCGGATCGCCACAGCGATCGCCAAGGAGGCGCCGGCCGTCGCTGCGGCTCACGAACTCCTCGGGCTCGCCGACTACCGGCTGGGGCTCTACAAGCAGGCGGTCAAAGCGCTCGAGACGGCTCAGGATCTGCATCCGAATCCGGCGCTGCTCCCCGTGATCGCCGACTGTCATCGAGCCCAGGGCCGCTGGCAGGCTGTCGACCGTGTCTGGACCGAGATCAAGGCCGCGTCGCCGAGCCACGACATCATGGCCGAAGGCCGCATGGTCGCCGCCGGTGCACTCGCCGACCAGGACGACCTGCGCGCTGCGTTGGCCCTGATGGAACCGGCGACGAAGCGGCCCAAGGCCGTGCGCGACTTCCACCTGCGCCAGTGGTACGTGCTCGGTGACCTGTACGACCGGATGGGCGATCCGATCAGCGCCCGGCGTTGGTTCGCATCCGTCGCCGAGTACGACGACGAGTTCGCCGACGTCCGCGATCGGCTGCGAAGCCTCGGTCGGTAGGTCGCTCGTGCCGAGCGCCAACTTCCGAGCCGGCGTGGTCGCCGTGGTCACCAACGCCCGCAACCAGGTCCTCGCATTCGAGCGAAGCGACATTCCCGGCGCTTGGCAGCTCCCACAGGGAGGCATCGACGTGGGCGAATCACCCGACGACGCTGCCTGGCGCGAACTCGGCGAAGAGACCGGCCTCGGACCATCCGAGGTCGATCTGGTCGGCCAGCACCCGATGTGGATGGTGTACGAGTTCCCCGACCACGTGCGTTCGGACGGCAAACGGCTCGGACAGGCGCAGCGGTGGTACTTCTTCCGGGTGCGCGCCGACGATGTGGTCCCCACCCCCGACGACGTCGAGTTCGTGGCGTGGCGTTGGGTCGAGCGCCACTGGCTCGTCGAACACGTCGTCGGTTTCCGCAGCGATGTGTACCGGGCAGTCCTGACTCCGTGAGCGACGACCTCTTCGCCGTCGCCGCCGAGGAGCAGCGCAGGTCCCGCGCGCCGCTGGCGGCCCGGCTTCGACCGCGCACGATCGACGACGTGGTCGGCCAGGACCATCTGGTCGGGCCGGGCAAGCCGCTGCGTCGACTCGTCGAGACCGACCGGCTCACGTCGGCGCTGCTGTGGGGGCCGCCCGGTACCGGCAAGACCACGCTTGCTCTGGCGGTGGCGGGAAGCACCGATCGAGCGTTCGAGCAGTTGTCGGCCGTCAATGCCGGCGTCAAGGACGTCCGCGAGACGATCGAACGGGCTCGGCAGCGCCTTGGCGAGCGTGGGCAGGGGACGATCCTGTTTCTCGACGAGATCCACCGATTCTCGAAATCGCAGCAGGACGCGCTGCTGCCCGCTGTCGAAGACGGCACACTCACCCTGATCGGGGCCACCACCGAAAACCCGTTCTTCGAGGTCAATGCGCCGCTGCGGAGCCGTTCGACGCTGTTCCGGCTGGAACCGCTCGACCGCGCCGCGATCGAAACGCTCGTGCGACGCGGCCTCGAGGCCGAGGGGGCGACCGCCGACGAGGAGGCCGCAACGTTGCTCGTCGATCGGGCGGGCGGTGACGGCCGCCAGGTGCTCACCGCGCTCGAGGTGTCGTGCGCGCTCGCCGGCTACGGAAACGTCGAACTCGAACACGTCGAAGCTGCACTCGGTACCACGGCCCTGCGCTACGGGCGCGACGACCACTACGACGTGGTCAGCGCCTTCATCAAGTCGATGCGGGGTTCCGACCCCGATGCCGCCGTGTACTGGCTGGCTCGGATGCTCGAAGCCGGTGAGGACGCACGTTTCATCGCCCGCCGGATGATCATCTTCGCGTCCGAAGACGTCGGCCTCGCCGACACCTCGGCGCTCCAGGTCGCTGTCGCTGCCGCTCACGCTCTCGAACATGTGGGTCTGCCGGAGGCGCAGCTCAACCTGTCGCAGGCAGCGATTCACCTGGCGACGGCGCCGAAGAGCAACCGCAACGCCCTGGCGATCTGGAACGCTCGGGCCGACGTCCGCAACGGCGCCGTTGGCGAGGTGCCGGCACACCTGCGCGACGCCCACTATCAGGGGGCTGCATCGATCGGCCACGGCGCGGGTTACGACTATCCTCACGACCATGCGTCGGGAACCGTTGCCCAGCAGTACCTGCCGGACTCGCTCGTCGATCGGCACTGGTACGACCCGAGCGTCCACGGCGACGAAGCGCTGATCGGCGATCGCATGAAGGGCCGTACTTCCCCCACAGGTGACGACGCATGACGGCCGGGGAACTGGTCCTGATCGTCGCGGCGGTGCTGTGCTCGATCGGCTTCGCGGCGCTGATCGTGGTGCTGTTGCGGGTGCTCGACACACTGCGCGACGTCCGGCGTGAAGTCGATCAGCTGCGCATGGAGACCACCCCGTTGATCCGCGAGCTGCTCACGACCACCGACGAGGCCCGCGCCACCGTCGACGAGGCGCGAGCAGACCTCGAACGCTTCGATCGCGTGCTCGGCTCAGCCGAGGCCATCGGCGACGCCGTCGGCGGACGCGTCGCCCGGACGTCGTTCTCGGCGCCGATGATCAAGGCGACCAGCTTCGCCCGCGGCACGTCGCGCACCATCGCCCGTCTGCGCGGTGCGCCGCGACGCACGTCGATCGGACCCCTCGATGTCCGGGCGCTCGAGAGCGCCGAACTGCACGACGCATCGCCGATCGCGAGCTCGACACGATGGAGGAAACGCGCATGATGAAGCGAATCACCTGGTTCGCCGGCGGCGTGGTCGCCGGCCTCGCGTCGGCCGGATACGCGAAGAAGAAGGTCAAGGAGACCGCCGCGCAGGTCGCGCCAGCGCAGATTGCGAAGTCGGCCGCATCGAGCGTGCGCTCGAAGACCGGTGACGTCGTCGACGCGATCCGCGAGGGTCGTCAGGTGATGAAACACACCGAAGACGAACTCCGCGCTCGCCGAGAGGGCCGCCTGACGTCGCTCGACGAACACGTCGCTCCGGGCGACCAGGTGTACGTCGATGGCGTGGCCGTCGAGAGCGGGCGTGTCATCGTGATGCGCCGCAAAGAGGGCACCACCCCCTCGTGACCGCTCCGCTCGTTGCCCGTCTCCGGGAACGGCTGCGACCCGATCAAGTACGCGACGGAGCCGGCGAGGTCAATCTGTATCGGCGTGACGCGTCCAACATGTCGGGCCACCCGGCGGTCGTGTGTTTCGCCGAGACCGTCGATGACGTCCAAGCGATCGTGCAGGTCGCCAACGAGTTCGACGTGCCGTTCGTGCCGCGCGGGTCGGGGACCGGGCTCGCCGGGGGAGCGGTGCCGCAGACCGGTGCGATCGTGATCTCGACGTCGAAGATGAACCGGATCGTCTCGGTCGACGCCGTCAACCGGACCGCCTGGGTCGAACCCGGCGTGCTCAACCTGGACCTGTCGAAGCAGATCGCCCACCTCGGCGTGCACTTCGCGCCCGATCCGAGCAGCCAGCAGACCTGCTCGATCGGTGGCAACGTCGCCAACAACTCCGGAGGCCCGCACTGCTTGGCCGATGGTGTCACCAGCGCCCACATCCACGGCCTCGAAGTGGTGCTGCCCGACGGCACGGTGGCGGTGTTCGGCGGCGAGGAGCCTGAACCTGCCGGCTACGACCTGCGCGGCGCGTTCGTCGGCAGTGAAGGGATGTTCGGCGTCGCCACCAAGGTGTGCGTGAAGCTGATGCAGAACCCGCCCGACGTCGCCACGATGCTGTTGGACTTCGCCGACGTGGCCGATGGAGCCCAACTCGTGAGCGACATCATCGCCGACGGCATCGTTCCTGCCGCGGTCGAGATGATGGATCAGCTCTGCTTGCAGGCGGTCGAAGCGTTCATCCATGCCGGGCTTCCCGTCGACCAGGCCGCTGCGCTCCTGATCGAGGTGGTCGGACTGCCGGCGTCGGTGGCTGCGCAGATCGACCGGATCCGCGAGCTCGCGTCGACACGGAATGTCGGCACGATCCGCGTGGCCGCCGACGACGCCGAACGGGCGTTGCTCTGGAAAGGTCGCAAGTCGGCCTTCGGCGCGATCGCCCGGATCAAGCCGAACTACTACCTCCACGACACCGTCGTGCCACGCCACCGTCTGCCCGAGGTGCTGGCGCAGGTGTACGCGATCGCCGAGCGCCACGAACTGCTCGTGCTGAACGTGTTCCACGCCGGCGACGGCAACCTGCATCCGTTGCTGGTGTATGACGCCCGCGAACCCGGCGTCGCCGAGCGGGTCCATGCCGCCGGCGACGAGATCGTGCGGGTGTCGGTGGCCGCCGGTGGCGTGCTGAGCGGTGAACACGGAATCGGGCTCGAGAAACGCGACCTGATGCCGCTGATGTTCTCCGAGGTCGACCTGGCCGCCCAAGGTGACCTGCGTCGGGCATTCGACCCGAAGATGCTGTCCAACCCGGACAAAGTGCTGCCGAGTCCGGCGGGTTGCGGCGACATCCACAGCGTGCCCGACGGCGCGTGGGTGTGAGCGTGTCCGCGCTCGAGGTCTCGGTTGCTGCGTTCGCCGACGAGGTCGGTGACGTCGACCCGGTCACGATCTCCGGTCTCGGTACCCGCGGTGGAGCGGTTCGCGGTGTGCGAGCCGTCACGGCGCCGAGCGGCATCGACTGGATCCAGCCCGCCGAGATGACGATCTGCTGTGGTGCCGGCACCCCGGTCGACGAGGTCGATGCGGCCCTGGCCGAGCACGGCCAGTGCCTCGCGGTCCCGGACCACGGCACGATCGGCGGTGCGCTTTCGGTCGGCCACAGCGGGATCCGGCGACTGGGCTGGGGCCCCGTGCGTGACACGTTGCTGCAAGCCCGGTACGTGTCGGCTGCCGGTGACGTGGTCAAGGCAGGCGGACCGACCGTGAAGAACGTCAGCGGGTTCGATCTGTGTCGGCTGCTCGTGGGCTCGCGCGGCACGCTGGGATTCCTGGCCGATGTGATCCTGCGCACGCGACCTCTGCCGGTGGGTGAACGTTGGTACACGAGCGAACGCGACCCGTGGGAACTCCTCGCCGCTCTGTATCGGCCGACGTCGGTGCTGTGGGATGGCCAGACCACCTGGGTGCTGCTCGACGGGCACGCCGACGACGTCGCAACGCAGGTTCGGCTCGGCGCGCTGACGTCGGCCGATGGGCCTCCGCACATGCCGCCGAACCGCTGGTCGATGCCGCCATCGGAGTTGCGTGCGCTCGCCGACCTGCCGGCGACGTTCGTGGCGGAGATCGGGGTGGGCATCGTCCATCATTCGCAGCGGGCGCCGGAGTCGGGTGTCGAACCGGTCGTTCGCTCACTCCACGACCGCATCAAGCACGAGTTCGACCCGACCGGACGACTGAATCCGGGCGTCGACGTGCTCGCCGCGACGTGAACGCCTCGCCGCGGGCGTATGTCGACCGTCCGGTCGGTGACCTCGGTGCGGCAACGCGTGCGGCGGCGATCGCTGCCGGCGTGTGGGGTTTCGACGAGCCGGCACTGGTGCGTGCCGGGATGAACGCGATCTTCACTGCGGGACCCGTCGTGCTGCGTGTGAGCGCACCGACGGCGCCTGCGGAGGTGTCGCTCGAACTCGCCCAGTTCTGGCACGAGCACCAGGTGGCGGTGCCCCGTGCGGTTCGCGACGACGTCGTGCAGGTCGACGCGCTGAGCGTCACGGCATGGGAGCGGATCGATGCCAGCGCAACACCCATCGACTGGTCCCGTGTCGGCGAACTCGTCCGACGGGTGCACGACACCGCTGCACCGTCATTGCCTGCATCGGTGCCGCTGCCATCGCCGGCGGCGTTTCCCTGGTGGGATTTCGGGGCCCTCATCGAGCGAGCCGGTCCGGGGCTCGATCCCGAGGCTCGCAGCGGGCTCGAGACCTCGATCGAACGGCACCGCGAGTGGCACGACTTCGACCAGGTCGTCGTCTGCCACGGCGACGTGCACCCTGGCAACGTGCTGATGCGAGCGGACGGACCGGTGCTCATCGACTGGGATCTCCTCTGTCTCGCCCCGCCCGGATGGGACCACGGGCCCATGCTGACGTTCGCCGATCGGTGGGGCGGTCGGCTCGGGGAGTACGAGGAGTTCGCCCACGGCTACGGCCGCTCGCTCGCCGACGACCCGTCGACGATCGCCATCGCCGAACTCCGCCTGGTGGCAGCCACCCTCATGCGCGTCGCCGCGTCGATCGATGACCCCCGAGCCCGCCCGGAAGCCGAGCGACGCCTGCGCTTCTGGCGCGGCGACCCCGACGCTCCACCCTGGACCGCCCAGTAGCTGGGCCGTCACGGAACATCGTTTGCGTGATGATTTCGGCGAGCCGGGTCACCGGAAACGCAACGCAAACGGGGTGCGTCAGAGGAACTTGCGGAGGATCTTCTGCTTGAGGTTCGTGTACGGCGGGTACATCAGCGCCGGGTCGGGCCGGGTCGGCTTGGCGAGCACGGCCTTGGCGTGGCTGAACGTGTCGAAGCCGGCCTTGCCGTGATACGCACCCGTGCCGCTCTCGCCGACGCCGCCGAAGGGCAGATCGGGCACGGCAAGGTGGAGCACCGCGTGGTTGAGCGTCACACCTCCCGCTGAGGTGTTGGACACGATGTGCTCCAACGTGTCGTCGTCGCTGCTGAAGGCATAGAGCGCGAGCGGCTTCTCTCGGTCGTTCACGAAGCGGATCGCCTCGTCGACGTCGGTGACCGTGAGGATCGGCAGGATCGGGCCGAAGATCTCGTCGGCCATCACCGCGGCATCGGGCTTCACCCCGGCGAGCACGGTGGGGGCGAGGTATCGGCTTCCCCGATCGCCCGTGCCGCCGATCACCGTGGCGTCGAAACCGCCATCCTCGAGCAGCTTCATCAGTCGATCGTGGTGGCGCTCGTTGACGATGCGGGCGTAGTCGTTCGATTGCCGCGGATCGGGGCCGTAGAAACCGGTGACCGCATCGGCGAGCGCAGCGACGAGTTCGTTCTCGACGCGTTCGTCGACGAGCACGTAGTCCGGCGCCACGCAGGTCTGGCCGGCGTTGAGGAACTTGGCCCAGGCAAGGCGCTTGGCGGCGACCTCGATGTTGGCGTCGGCGGCGACGATCGCCGGGCTCTTGCCGCCGAGTTCGAGCGTGACCGGCGTCAGGTGCTCGGCCGCTGCCGCGCATCACCACCCGGCCGACCTTGCCGTTGCCGGTGTAGAAGATGTGGTCGAAGCGCTGCTCGAGCAGGGCGGTGGTCTCGTCGACGGCGCCGGTGACCACCGCAACCGTCGAGGCGCTGAAGTACCTGGGCACCAGCTCTTCGATCAGCGCCGACACCGACGGGGTGACCTCCGACGGCTTGAGTACGGCAGTGTTGCCGGCGGCGAGGGCCGGCACGAGCGGGGCGAACAGCAACTGCACCGGATAGTTCCACGGAGCGATGATGCACACGGTGCCGAGGGGCTCGGGACGCAGCGTCGCCGACCCGGGTTTCACGGTGAGCGGCACCTTGACCTTGGACGGCTTGGTCCAGGCGTCGAGATGCTTGAGCGTGTGGTCGATCTCGTTGATCGTGAACGCGATCTCGGTGGTGTAGGCCTCGATGCGGGGCTTGCCGACGTCGACGACCAGCGCATCGATCAGGCGGTCTTCCTGCTCGACGAAGAGCGATCGCAGTGCTCGAAGGTGGGACCGCCGGGACTCGATGTCACGAAGCACTCCGCTGTGGAACCCTTCGCGGAGCTGTTGGACGATCTCGGGAATGCGCTCGACGGCAGTCATGGGTCAAGCGTAGGCGGTCAGGTCGGTTGGTGTGTCGGGCAGTAGTAGCACGTCCGGTTGGCGATTTCGATCCGACGGATCTCGTCACCGCACAGCAGGCAGCGGTCACGCTTGTACGCGTAGGTCGCCTCGCCGCGTTTGATGCGGACGTTCGGCGGGATGCCGAGGTCGTCGCGGCTGACCGTGACGATTCGGTTGTCCTTGACGCCCTGACGGAGCATGCCCTGGGCGGTGGACCACAGCGCTTCGAGCTCGGCCCGGTCGCAGTCGGCACCGCGTCGCAGCGGGTGCATGCCGGTGACGAAGAGCGCCTCGGCGCGGTACACGTTGCCGATACCGGCGACGACCGACTGGTCCATCAGGAGGTCGCCGATGCCGCGTGAGCTCCGCTCGATGCGTTCGATCATGGCGTCGGGCTTCGACCCGCGTCGGATGGGGTCGGGACCGAGCCGGGCGAGGATGTCGCGACGGACCGACGGCGGGTCGATCGTGCAGGCGGTCGGTCCGGCGAGGTCGACCGTGATGTACTCGTTGTGTTCGCCGTCCGGTTCGGTCTGGAGTCGCATCCGCACCTGACCGATCGGGTCGGGCGAGTCGCCGGTGCGCTGTACCCGGTACTTGCCGAAGAGTCCGAGGTGGACGTGTCCGACCTCGCCGGTCGACCATCGGTAGAAGAGGTGCTTGCCGTACGGCTCGATCCGCTCCAGCACCGCGCCGTCGACCCGTTCGGCGTCGGCGGAGAACCTGCCTTGCGGGCTCGACACGCGGATGTTGCGTCCTGCGAGCAGCTTGCCGTGATCGCGGGCGATGCGGTGGATCGTGTGGCCTTCGGGCATGAGGGCCCAGACTGGCCGAGATTCGGCGGTTCGGCCAGCCGTGGTCGGTCATAGGTCGACGACGCCGCAGAATTACTGCTCCGGTGTTGTGGATCCCTGGACAGTCGACCTCGAATCCGAGTGTCGGTCGCGTCGTCGGCGTACCGTGCGGACAGGCCATTGACTCCTACGATGCGGGGCATGGATCTGCCCGCCTCGTCGCCCACGGGTCTGTCGGTGCTCGGTCTCGACGCCGAGCTGGCAGCGACGTGCGTGAGTTGTGGGTTGTGCTTGCCACACTGTCCCACCTTCCGTGTGACGGGTGAGGAGAAGTACTCGCCGCGGGGTCGCATCGACGCGATGCGTGCGGTCGATCGTGGCGAGCTGCCGATCGACGACGAATTCATCGACTTCATCGAGACGTGCGTGCAGTGCCGGGGCTGCGAAACGGCGTGCCCGAGCGGCGTCCAGTTCGGGGCGCTCATGGAGGACACCCGCACCGCGCTCGCCGCCGACGGGCGAATCACCCCGTGGTGGCAACGCCTCGGGTTCCGCGTGCTGCCGCGCCACCGGATGCTGCTGGCCGGCTCGTCGGCGATCGCCGTCGGACAGCGATTGCGCCTCGTGCCGAAGCGCTTCGGCGTGCCGGCACTTCCCCTGCGACGCCCGCCACGGGTCGAGACGACGGGCAAGGACGTGTGGTTGTTCACCGGTTGCGTGATGGATGCCTGGCAACGCGAGACGCATCGCAACACCGCAGCGCTCATCGCCCTCACGGGCACGACCGTGGCCGTACCCGGAGCGGGCGGCAGCTGCTGCGGGGCGTTGCACATCCATGCCGGGCTCCACGACGACGCCGTCGGCTTGGCCGAACGCGTGATGGCGTCGATGCCTGGCGACGCGCCGATCCTGGTGAACTCCGCGGGCTGTGGCGCGTCGATGAAGGACTACGGCTCGCTGCTCGACACCGGCGATGCTCGGCGGTTCAGTGCGCGAGTCCTCGACATCTCGGAGTGGCTCGCCGATCGACTCGACCTGCTCCCGGCCTCGTCGAGCCGACGCCCGACAGTCATCGTGCAGGACCCGTGTCACCTCCGCCACGTCCAAGGCGCCCACGAACCGGTGCGAGCGCTGCTCGGCCATGTCGCCGACGTGGTGGAGCTCGACGACGATGGATTGTGCTGCGGCGCCGGGGGCGCTTACTCCGCGTTGCAGCCCGAGCTCGCCGGCGAGATCAGAGACCGCAAGGTCGCGACGATCGGGCGCGCCGCCCACAGCTCGCAGGCCGTCGCGGTGGCGAGCGCCAACCCTGGCTGCTCGATGCACCTCGCAGCGGTCCTCGACATGCCGGTGAAGCACCCGATCGACATCGTCGCCGAGGCGCTCGGAGTGGCCGGGCGATGACGGGGGAGTACGCCGCGTTCGTCGAGCGGCTCGAGTCGATTGCGGCCGACCTCGACGAGATGGCGTTCGACCGTCTGCGCGAGGCCGTTGCCGACGGCGACGTCGTCAGGCCCGCCGACGACAAGAAGCTGATGCAGGCCCGCCGGGCGATCGAGAAGGCCGCCGGCGTGCTTCGTCAGCTCGACGAGACGTAGCCGTTGAGGGTGCGGATCATGGCGACGAGCTCGCTGTAGCCGCGCTTGGCGAACAGACACGACACACGATCGAGGTCGAGCTTGTCGTCGTCGCGACGTTCGACCTTGAACGGTTCGGCTCGTTCGATCGAGCCGCTCGATGCGAGGTGGCCGAACCGCTCGTTGAGTTCGGCCAACTGGTCGTCGGTCGGACCCTGGTGCATTCTGATCACGAGGTGGTCGCCGACGAATCGCAGTGAGTCGTAGTTGGCGTAGAAGTCCTCGATGATCCGAGCGGCCTCATCGACGTCGTTGGTGATCGTGTACAGATCGACGTCGTTCGCCGACACCAACCCGCGGGCGACCAGCTGCTCGCGCACGAATGTGTCGACCCCCTCCCAGAAGGGGTCGCCTGGTGCATCGAGCAGCACGATCGGCACCGGCATGCCCTTGCCGGTCTGGGTGAGCGTCAGCAGCTCGAACATCTCGTCGAGCGTGCCGAAGCCGCCGGGCATGCACACGAACGCCTGCGACTCCTTGATCAGCATCAGCTTCCGCGTGAAGAAGTACTTCATGCTGACGTGCTTGTCGTCGCCGTCGATGATCGAGTTCGCTCCCGACTCGAACGGCAGCCGGATCGACACACCGATCGACATCTCGCGGCCCGCGCCCTCCATGCCGGCCTGCATGATTCCGGGACCGGCGCCGGTGACGGCCATCCAGCCCCGATCGGCGAGCGTGCGGGCCAGGTCGACGGTCAGGCCGTACAACGGGTCGTCGGCACCGGTGCGGGCCGAACCGAAGATCGACACCTTGCGGCGCTCCTTGTAGGGGGCGAACATCGCGTAGGCGTCACGCATCTCGGCGAGCGCAGCAGTGGCGATCTTGAGATCGAGCGTGTCAGGCTGATCGGTGATGAGTCCCAACGCTTCCGAAACGAGTGCTTCCGAGAGTCGAACATTCTCGGAAACACCCAGTTCGGCGACGATGGATCGGGCCTGGGAGGCCTCGGAGTCAGATACATCTGGGTCCATGGACGAACGATCGTACGGGCCCAGATGGATGGGTCCGGTGCTGGGACTCGTGGTGATGGGCGCGGGCCTCGCCGCGGCCGAGCTCGTGGTCGGGCTCTTCGAGCGGACGTCGTCGCCCGTCGTGCCGGTTGGACAGGTGTTCATCGACTGGGTGCCGAGGCCGCTCAAGGAGTGGGCGATCGACACCTTCGGCACCAACGACAAGGTGGTGCTGGTCCTCGGTGCGCTGATCGTGCTGCTCGGCATCGGCATCGGTGTCGGGGTGCTGGCACTGCGCGGGGCACGCGCCGCAGCGGTGGTGTTGACGTGCATCACCGGCGTGATCGGGGCATGGGCAGTGCTGACTCGTCCGGAGCCCAACCTCGTCAAGCTGCTGCCGACCATCGTCGGCACGGCGGTGTCGATCGGCGTGCTGCTGTACCTGGCTCCTCGTCCGGCCACGTCATCGAAGAGCGCCGATCCTGCGCAGCCGATTGCGCAACCGATGGGCGTCGATCGTCGGCGATTCGTCGGCGGGGCAATCGGCATCGGATCGATCGCCGTCATCGCCGGCGGTGTGGGACGAGTGTTGCAGCAGCGATTCGAGGTCAACAACGAACGCAATGCGATCAGCCTGCCACCTGTCGACAGGCCTGCGACGGTGCTGCCCGCCGACGCACAACTGCCGCTCGACGGCCTCGACCCCTTCGTCACCCCGAACGCCGACTTCTACCGGATCGACACGGCCCTGGTCGTGCCGCAGGTGTCGAAGGACTCGTGGCGGCTGAGGATCGGCGGCATGGTCGACAACCCGATGGAGCTCACCTTCGACGACCTGCTCGCGCGACCTCAGGTCGAGCGGTATGTGACGTTGTCGTGCGTGTCGAACCCGGTTGGCGGCGACCTGATCGGCAATGCGCTGTGGCAGGGAGTGCTGCTGCGCGACGTACTCGAGGAAGCCGGCGTCCAACCCGATGCGACACAGATCGTCAGCCGTTCGATCGACGACTGGACCGCCGGCACCCCGACCGAGGTCGTCATGGACGGCCGCGACGCCATGCTGGCGATTGCGATGAACGGCGAGCCGCTGCCGGCGCGGCACGGGTATCCGGTACGCATGGTGGTGCCGGGCCTGTACGGCTACGTGTCGGCCACGAAGTGGGTCACGTCGATCGAGCTGACGCGCTGGGAGGACTACGACGCCTACTGGGTGCCACGAGGGTGGTCGAAGAACGGCCCGATCAAGACGATGTCGCGCATCGACACCGACCGTCGTGGGGCGTCGCCGACCGACGTGATCGTCGGCGGCGTGGCGTGGGCGATCCACCGTGGGATCTCGAGAGTGGAGGTCCGAGCCGACGGCGGCGAGTGGTTCGAAGCGGAGCTCGGCGGCGTCCCGTCGAACGACACGTGGGCGCAGTGGATGGCGACGCTCGAACTCGAACCCGGTCGCCACATGATCGAGTCACGAGCCTTCGACGGCGACGACGTTCCCCAGACCGAGGAGACCGCCCCCGTCGCGCCCAACGGCGCCCAGGGCTACCCCCGCCGCTGGATCGAGGTCTGACGGAGCGACGACGACACCGAAATGGCGCGTCGGTGTTGCGCTGGGCGCAACACCTGCGCGATTTTTCCGACTGATGGGTCGTATCGAGCCTGATCGGAGATCAGGTCGCTGTCAGAGGGTGGCGGCTTTGGTGTCGAGGGCGGCGATCAGCTCGTCGAACGCCTTGGCGAAGCTGGCGACGCCCTCACGCTCCAGCTGCGCAGCCACGTCGTCCATGTCGACACCGACGTCGGCCAGCGACTGCCACACCGCTCGTGCCTCGTCGACGTCGGCATCGACTCGACGGGCGAGCGTGCCGTGGTCGGCGAAGGCCTCGAGTGTGGCCTCGGGCAGCGTGTTGACGCTGTCGGGGCCGATCAGCTCGTCGACGTAGAGCGTGTCGGGATAGGCATCGTTCTTGGTCGACGTCGACGCCCACAGCGGACGCTGCACCCGGGCGCCTCGCTCGGCGAGTGCGGCCCAGCGCGGCCCGGAGAATGCCTCGAGAAACAGCTGATAGGCGAGCTTGCCCTGCGCGACGGCGGCCTTGCCACGCAGTGCCAGGGCCTCGTCGCTGCCGATGGCATCGAGACGGCCGTCGACCTCGGAGTCGACCCGACTGATGAAGAAACTGGCCACGCTCGCCACGACCGACAGGTCGGCCTGCGGGTCCATCGCCAGACGTTCGAGGCCGGCGAGGTAGGCCTCGATCACCCGTGCATACCGGTCGAGGCTGAAGATCAGCGTGACGTTGATGCAGCGGCCTTCGGCGATCATCTGTTGGATCGGGGCGAGCCCCTCCTCGGTACCGGGGATCTTGACCATCAAGTTGCGGCGGTCGATCCGTTCGTGCAGATCTCGTGCAGCCGACTCGGTGCCGGGCCCGTCGTGGGCGAGGCCGGGGTCGACCTCGACGCTCACGTAGCCGTCGACGCCGTCGGAGTGGTCGTACACCTTCGAGAACACGTCGCAGGCACTGTGGATGTCGCGGATGACCATCGCCCAGTAGGCGTCGTTCGTGGTGGTGTCCGCGGCACGGAGTTCGGTGAACTGCTCGTCGTAGTCCGACGAGTCCTGGATCGCCTTCTGGAAGATCGACGGGTTCGAGGTCAGCCCTCGGACGCCGCTGTCGCGGATCTCCACGAGTCGGCCCGAGGTGATGTAGCCACGTTTGAGGTTGTCGAGCCAGGCGCTCTGGCCCTGTTGCTGGTGGAGGGCGATGATCCGGTTGTCGGCCATGGCGTCCTTTCGGTTGGATGGTGATCGTGCTCAGTCGAGCAGTGCGTTGGCCCGCTCGACGACGTGGTCGACGTTGATGCCGAGCTTGTCCAACACCAGTTCGCCCGGTGCGCTCGCGCCGAAGCGGTCGATGCCGATCGAATCGTCGGACCAACGTTCCCAGCCGAAGGTGGTGGCTGCCTCGACCGACAGTGTCGGCACACCGGCAGGCAGGATCGAGTCGCGGTAGGTCTCGTCCTGCGCGGCGAAACGGTCCCAGCTCGGCAGGCTGACGACCCGGACGCTGCGACCCGTGGCTCGGAGGCGATCTGCGGCGTCGACGCACACCGCGACCTCGCTGCCTGTGGCGACGAGGACCACCTCGGGTGCACTGTCTGAGTCGGTCACGATGCCGGCGCCGCGTGCGACCGCCGAGCCGTCGGTGACCACGCGGATGTTCTGGCGACTGAGGATCAACGCCGACGGACCGTCGTGGCGGACGATGTCGGCCCACGCCTGGATGGTCTCGTTGCCGTCGGCGGGTCGCACGACGTGGAGGTCAGGCATGGCGCGCAGCGTGGCGAGCTGCTCGACCGGTTGGTGCGTGGGGCCGTCCTCGCCGACGCCGACCGAGTCGTGGGTGAAGACGAAACAACACTTCGCTCTCGACAGCGCGGCGAGGCGGATCGACGGGCGCATGTAGTCGGAGAACACGAAGAACGTGCCGCTGATGGGCAACGTGCCGCCGTGCTGAGCCATCCCGACGAGTGCGGCGCCCATCGCGTGTTCGCGGATCCCGTAGTGCAGGTAGCGGCCGGCTCGGTCGTCGGCGGTGAACGCGGTGGTCCGAGCGAGCCCGGTCCCGTTGCTGCCGGTGAGGTCGGCGGACCCGGAGATCAGGCCGGGGAGTTGATCGTACGTGGCGTCGAGCGCCTTCTGGATGGCTTTGCGAGTGGCGACGGACTCGCCCGCCTCGTAACCGGGCAGGTCGGCATCCCATCCCTCGACTCCCGTGCCTGCCCAGGCGGCACTCCACTGCGGTGTCGCCGTGGCCGAAGCGCTCGCAGCGGTCCAGGCGGCGCGGGCTTCGGCGCCGCGCCGTCCGACGTCCGCCCGGTAGGCGGCCACGAGTTCGGCGGGAGCCCAGAAGGGCTCGTCGGGAATCCCCATGACCCGCTTGGTTCGGGTCACGTCGTCGGCCGAGAACGGGTTGCCGTGGGCACCGGCGGTATCGGTGTGATCGGGCGAGGGCTCGCCGATGTGCGAGCGCAGGATGAGCAGCGACGGCTTGTCGGTCTGCTGTTTTGCGGCCTCGAGCGCCGCTTCGAGCCCGTCGAGATCGTCGGCCATCTCACCGAGGTCGACGACATCCCAGCCGTACGACCGGAACCGCATCGCGGTGTCGTCGCCGGTCGACATGCTGGTGGGGCCGTCGATCGTGATCAGGTTGTCGTCGAACACGCAGATCAACCTGCCGAGCCCGAGGTGTCCGGCCAGCGACGCCGCCTCGTGGCTGATGCCCTCCATCAGACAGCCGTCGCCCGCGATCACGAACGTGAAGTGGTCCTGCGCCTCGGCGCCGAATCGGGCGCGCAGGTTCTCCTCGGCGATCGCCATGCCGACGGCGTTGGCGAATCCCTGACCGAGTGGCCCGGTCGTGACCTCGACGCCAGCGGTGTGCCCGGCCTCGGGGTGTCCGGGGGTGGCGGACTCCCACTGGCGGAAGTTCTTCAGGTCGTCGAGTTCGAGCCCGTAGCCGCTCAGGTAGAGCAGCGAGTACTGCAGGATCGATGCGTGGCCGTTCGAGAGCACGAACCGGTCACGATCGGGCCACGCGGGGTCGGCGGGGTCGTGTCGCATGACCCGGCTGTAGAGGACATGGCCGAGCGGCGCGAGCGCCATTGCGGTGCCCTGGTGGCCGCTGTTCGCGGCGAGCGGGCCGTCCATGGCCATCCCCCGGATGAGCGAGACGGCGAGCTGGTCCTGTTCCTCGGTCAACGACACGCGGCCGACAGTACCCGACCACCTCGGAATCCGAACCAACCCGGATGACGTCAGGCGGGCGGGAGCAGCGTGAAGGGGACGATGTGCCAGGCGCCGTGGTCGATGCGACAGTGGGCGAAGACCTGGCCGTAGTCGGGGAACTCGAGTTCGCCGCGAACGAGGCGGTAGGTGAACTTGCCGGGCTCGACGGTGAAGGGGCTGACGTTGCGAGCGACCTGCTCGCTGTCCTCGTCGACGCCGCGTCGGAACACCACCTCGAAGACTCCCGAGCCGTTCTCGTCCTCCGGGCAGAAGATCAGCCCGATCAAGTGCGGGGTGATCGTGAGCGGCGCGGGCTCGGGCGCTGCCTGAGAGAACATCACGCCGGTCAGGTCGATGCGCGTCGACGGGCCCGGGGCCTGGCGCATCTCGAAGTTCTCGACGAACAGTGCGGAGACGATCTGCATGGGTCGACAGGGTACGGTCACATCAGGCGACGGGGGACTCGCAGCACGACCCGATACGAGCCGGCGATCGGCACGGCCCCGAACGATCGCGAATCGGCCATGGTGGCCTCCGGGTTGTCGGACAGCACCGACATCGTGGCGTCACCGTGCACCTCCGACACCCGCTTGACGAGCCAGAAACCGGGCCGTTGCGGATGTTCGAGGCACCGCAGCTGACCCACCCGAGCAGCGGAGCTCGAGATCGCGACGAGGCCCTGACCGTCGACGAGCGTTGGCTCCATCGAGCGGTCGGCGACCACGAACCGCCGGGGGAGCAGCCGTCGACGCGGCGGTCGTCTGGGCACCGTCATCGCGGCGGAGTGTATGTTTCCACCAGACGTCCTTCGGGAACCGTCGGAACTGCACACCACCATGCACCACTGAACCATGCACCATCGAGGAGCCCCCATCATGTTCGCCAAGCTGTTCGCATCCGCAACCGTCGCCCACGCCCACTGCGACCTCTACTGCGGGGTGTACGACCCGGCCCAGGCCAAGATCGAGGCCCTCTCGGTGGTCAAGACGGCCAAGAAGTACGCCGAGTCCGACGACGAGGTGTTCCGCAACCGCTGCATTCTGATCAAGGAGCAGCGCGCCGAGGAGACCAAGCACCACCTGATGGTGCTGTGGGCCGACTTCTTCGCTCCCGACCACTTCGCAGCGTTCCCGCAGCTCCACGAGCTGTTCTGGAAGGCGATCCACCAGGCCGGCGAGGCCAAGAAGTCGATGGACCCGGCCGTGGGCGAGCAGCTCGTCGCCTACATCGACGAGATCGCCGACATCTTCTGGCAGACCGACAAGGCCAAGCAGATGGGCGTCTACCCGCCGGCCTGATCCGGGCCGACCACATCGGCTGTAGCGTTCGCCGACAACATGTCGGACGCGAGCGTTGCTGTCGAATCGAGTGACCTCACCAACGAAGCGCCCGTCGAGGGCCGATCCACCCGCGATCAGATCCTCGACGCGGCGCTTTCGTGTTTTGCGCACGCCGGCTACAGCGGTACCTCGCTCAACGACATCGCCGCCGAAGTCGGTATCCGCCGTCCCAGCCTCCTCCACCACTTCGCCTCGAAGGAAGCGCTGTACGGCGAGGTGTTCGAACGTCTCCTCTCCGACTGGTTCTCCCGGCTGGCCGGTGCGATCGAATCAACCGCGACCGGATGGCCCAAGGTCGAGCAGGTGCTGCGCGCCGGGTTCGGCTACTTCGCCGACAATCCCAGCTACGTCACGCTGATGCGACGCGAGGCGATCGACGGCGGGTCGCACCTCGGGATCGATCTCGCGGCGGTGCTCCGGCCGATGTTCGACCAGGCCGCCGACTACCTCGGCCGTGAGATGGACGCCGGCGTGTTCCGCCACCAGAATCCCCAGCAGTTGCTGCTGACGGGCTACGGCGCGTTGCTGAGTTACTTCTCCGACGCTCCGTTTCTCGAAGGCCTGCTCGACGAGGACCCGCTCGCTCCCGCTGCGCTCGATCGGCGAAGCGAGCACATCATCGAGTTCTTCCGCGCTGCGCTGCTCCCGTCATGATCTCCCCATGACCGGCCGCGCCGAACAGTACGACCTACTTTCTGATGCCGCCACCGAGCGGTGGGCGAAGTTCGGCAAATCCGAGACGGTCTTCTACCCGATGCTGCTCGGGCTCGACGTCGAAGAGGTGCGCGTCGACTACTGCCGGATGCGCATGCCCTTCAAGCCCGAGCTGCTGCACCCCGGCGGCATCGTGCACGGCGGAGCGATCGCGTCGCTGATGGATGCGGTGCTCGTGCCCGCCGTCGGATCGGTGCTGGGCCCGAACGACCGGTTCTCCACCGTGGACCTGCACGTGCAGTACATCGGTGCGGTCAAGGACGAAGACGTCGTCGCCGAAGGCTGGGTGACCAAGCGCGGCCGTACGGTGGTCTTCTGCGAGAGCGAAGCGCTCGGCGCCACCACCGGTCGCCTGGTCGCTCGCAGCGTGCTGACCTACAACGTGTCCGTCGCCCCCGCCTGAACCCGACCGACACGTTGGCCATGAGCGAAGGGTGCCGAGGGTGCCCCGTTGGCTCATCGCGGCGGTGGCTGGGTGGCGATGAGCGAGGGTGCCGGGGCCCCGTTGGCTCATCGCGGTGGGCGTGGGGTGGGGCGGGTGACCACGCTGGCGTGCCTGCTCACGGGTACCGTGGGGGCTCCATGGCGACCGCACCGACGACTCCCGACGACTCCGACGCGCACACGACGCTGTCCGAGCGCGACTCCAAGACCCTCCTCGCCGAGTACGGAGTGCCGATCGCCGCCGAACGCTTCGTCGACGACGCGGTCGCAGCAGGGTTGGCTGCCGACGAACTCGGCTATCCGGTCGTCGCCAAGCTGAACGGCGATGCCATCGCCCACAAGACCGAACGCGGGCTGGTGAAGCTCCGACTGGCCGACCGGAGCGCCGTCGAAGCCGCTGCAACCGACCTGCTCGCAGCGGCGACACCGGCCGACGGGGACGTGTCCGTCCTGGTGGCGCCGATGATCTCGGGGAACCGCGAGCTGATCGCCGGCGTGGTCCGTGATCCGCAGTTCGGCCCCACGGTGATGCTCGGCGTCGGTGGCATCCTCGCCGAGGCGGTCGCCGACGTCGTGTTCCGCCCCGCCCCGGTCGATGCGGTCACGGCGTCGGAGATGATCGACGACCTCGCAACCCAGAAGCTGCTCGGCGCGTTCCGCGGCGAGGCCGCCGTGCGTCGCGACCAGCTCGTCGACGTGATCGTCGGACTCGGTCGGCTCGCATCAGAGCGCGTCGACATCGCAAGCGTCGACATCAACCCGCTGATCGTCCAGCCCGACGGCTCGGTCGTGGCCGTCGACGGACTCGTCGAGCTCGGCTCCGCGACCGACCCCGTCCGGACAACCGCCCGCCCGCGCCCGACCGACGAGCAGTTCCGCGCGTTGTTCGACCCCAAGGGTGTGCTGATCACCGGCGCCTCCACCCACCCCGGCAAGTTCGGGTTCGTCTCGCTGCACAACCTGCTCGCCAGTGGCTACGCAGGTGGCGTTTTCGGCACCAACCTGAAGGGCGAGGAGGTGCTCGGCATCACGACCGTTGCCGACATCGCCGAGTTGCCCGACGACGCCATCGACCTGGTCTTCGTCTGCACGCCTGCGGCCGCCAACCCCGACCTGCTCCGTGCATGCGCGGCCAAGGGAATCCGGGCGGCGTTCCTCACCTCGGCCGGCTACGGCGAGGCCGGCGACGAGGGCCAGCGGGCCGAGGACGAACTGGTTGCGCTTGCCGACGAGCTCGGGATCCTGCTCGCCGGTCCCAACGGCCAGGGCGTCGTGAGTACCCCGGCCAACCTGTGCGCCCAGATCGTGGCGCCGTACCCACCGGCGGGTGGCATCGGTGTCGCCAGCCAGAGCGGCAACTTCGTGTCGAGCTTCTTGAACATGTCGCGGGCCAGCGGCGTCGGCATCAGCCGCGCCGTGTCGGCAGGCAATGCTGCGGCGGTCACCGTTGCCGACTACCTCGACTGGTACGCCGACGACGCAGCGACCTCGGTCGGCCTCGCCTACGTCGAAGGCATCGTCGACGGCCGCGGCCTCATGGATCGCCTCGCCGGCGCAGCAGCCCGCAAGCCGCTGGTGTTGGTCAAGGGCGGCGCCACCGAGGGCGGTGCGCAGGCCGCAGCCAGCCACACCGGCGCCCTCGCCGCCAACGACAAGGTGTTCGACGGCGAATGCCGTGCCGCCGGCATCACGCGCGCCGCAAGCGTCACCGAGGCCTTCGAGGCCGCCGCGACGTTCGCTACGCAGCCGTTGCCGAACGGCCCCAACACGATCGTGCTCACCACCGCCGGTGGGTGGGGAGTGGTGACCGCCGACGCGATCACCCGCGATCCCGACATCGTGTTGATGGACCTGCCCAGTGACCTGCAGGCCGCGATCGACACCAAGTTGCCGCCTCGCTGGAGTCGCAACAACCCGGTCGACTGCGCTGGCGGCGAAGTGCGCGACACCATCCCCGAGGTGATGGCCTTGATCGCGCAGCATCCCGACGTCGACGCCGTGATCTACCTCGGCCTCGGCATCCAGAGCAACCAGGCCCGGATGATGCGCGAAGGGCGGTTCTATCCCGACCACGGTCTCGAGCGAATCGTCGCGTACCACCAGCGTCAGGACGAGCGCTTCGCCGAGGCCGCCCACGAACTGAGCGTGGCGACCGGCAAGCCCATCCTGGTGGCAACCGAACTGGCGATCGCCGACCCCGACAACGCCGGGCCCGCCACCGTTCGTCGGCTCGGCCGACTGTGCTACCCGAGCGGCGGTCAGGCCGTCACCGCGCTCGGACACCTCATCCGGTACGCCTCGTTCCGCCGGGCGCACGACGCGGCACACCGCGAGGCACTCCAGCGGTGAACGAACGCCGCCCCTCCCGTCGCCCGCCGTCTCGAGGTCGGGGCCCGGGCCCATGGATCGTGCTGATCGTGGTGGCCGTGGTGCCCGTCATCGTGCTCACTGCGCTGCGGTCGTGGTCGACGAGCCAGGACGACGGCAACGAGCCGGCGCCACCGGTCGACCCGGCGGCGGTCGTGCCGACCCCGACGCCGGCGTTGTCGACGGGTGTCACGTCGCTGCGGCGGCTCTCGACGATCATTTCCCGCGAGCTCAACACCGACACCTTCGCCAACGAGGTCAGCCCGTTCCTGGCGTCGGTGAACGACCGGTCGTGCGGCGCCATCTCGATCGACGGGGAACCGGTCGGCGAACGCAACGCAGACATCGCCGTGATCCCGGCGAGCAACCAGAAGATTCCGGTTGCGGCCGCTGCACTGGAACGCCTCGGTGAGGACTTCCGCTACACCACCGAGGTCGTGGCGTCAGCGGAGCCGCAGGACGGCGTGGTCGACGGCGACCTGTTCCTGATCGGCGGCGGCGACCCGCTCCTGTCGTCGGACTGGTATCCGGCCTCGAACCTCGAACTCAATCCGGTGACGTCGCCGACGTCGTTCGATGCGCTCGCCGACCGTGTCGTCGCAGCGGGCGTGACCGAGATCACCGGTTCGGTGGTGGGCGACGGCAGCCGCTACGACGACGAGTACTTCGCGCCGGGCTGGGGCGACGGTGTGGCCGGCCTCGAAGGTGGCCCGTACAGCGCGCTGATGGCCAACGACTCGCGGGTGCTCGGCGATCCGCTGCGTGGCAACGATCCCAACGAGGCGGCCGCACGTGAGTTCACCCTGCTGCTCGAAGCGCGTGGGGTCAGCGTCGGCGAGTCGGCGTCGGCGGGAACCGCTCCCACCGGTGCGGTCGAGGTGGCCTCGATCGACTCGGCGCCGCTGACTGACGTGGTCGCGGAGATGCTCGGCAACAGCGACAACAACACCGCCGAGCTGATGGTGAAGGAGCTCGGACTCACCGTGGGCGCTCCCGGCACCCGCGAAGCCGGACTCGGTGTCATCCGTGAACAGCTCGTGGACTGGGGCGTCGATGTGTCGCAGATCGTGCTGGTCGACGGTTCGGGCCTCAGCCTCGACAACCGTCTCACCTGCGATTCGATCCTCACCGTGCTCCAACGAACCGGGTTCGAGTCCGCTGTCGGACAGGGGCTGCCGGTCGCCGGCCAGACCGGCACGCTGGCGACTGCATTCGAGGATCACCCCGTTGCAGGGCGCCTCCGCGGCAAGACCGGCACCCTCAACAACCCGCCGTTCAACGTCGACCCGCCGGCGGTCAAGGCGCTTGCCGGGTTCCTGCCCGTCGAAGGTGGCAGCGCCGTCGAGTACGTGCTGATCCTCAACGGCCCGACAGTGTCGGACCAGAGCGAGTACCGCCCGGTGTGGGAGGCGCTCGCCGACTCACTCGACACCTACCCGGCGGGTGCATCGCCGACCGACGTGGGGCCCCGATGAACCCGCTCGATCCCGACGCCCTCGATCCCGTCCCGTTCGACGCAGATGCCGCCGATGCCGCAGCGCCCCTGATGCCGGAGGCGCCGGGTGTTCCGGTGCGCTACCGCCGTGGCCCGCTCGTCGGGCTGCTCGTCATGGCGCTCGTACCCCTCGCTGCACTGACGGCGCTGCTGGTGTGGAGCGACGCCCAAGCCGACGAACACGAGGCGGCGGAGCAGATCGAGAACATCGAGCCGGCGCCCGTCGACGCCACCGTCGAGCCCACGCCGGCGTTGACGACCTCGATGGTCGCCTACCGTCGGGTGCCCAGCACGCTCGCGAGCCTCGGCGCCGACAACGAACTGGCCGTCGCGATGGAACAGCTCGCCGCGTTCATCGACGATCGGTCGTGCCTCGCTGTGTCCGTCAACGGCCGACCCGTCAGCTCTTGGAACGGCGACGTCGCCGTGATCCCGGCAAGTACCAACAAGCTCCTCGTCGCCGGTGCGGCCACCGAGGTGCTCGGTGCCGAGCACCGGTTCACGACCTCGGTCGCTGCGCCACCCGCTGTCGATGGTGTGATCGACGGGGACTTGTATCTCGTCGGAGGGGGCGATCCACTGCTGGTGGCCAGCGGCTTCGAGGTCGACGACGACGCACCCGACCCGTCGGCCGCGACCTCACTCGACGCGCTCGCCGACGCCGTCGTCGATGCCGGCGTCACCAGCATCCGTGGCGCGGTCGTCGGCGACGCCAGCCGCTACGACGACCAGTACGTCAACCCGACGTGGGGCACCGGGGTGTCGTTCGTCGATGCCGGGCCCATCGCTGGACTCGTGGTCAACGACGGCCAGACCGTCGGACGTTCGGGCCGTCAGAGCGATCCGGGCGAGGCGGCCGCACGCGAGTTCGCCCGCCTGCTGCGTGAACGCGACGTGTCGGTGTCGAACGGTTGGGAGTCCGGCGTCACCGAGCCCGGTACGCCGGTGTTGGCCACCGTCGAGTCGCCACCGTTGTCGAGCATCGTCGCCGACATGCTGACCCGCAGCGACAACGACACCGCCGAGATGCTGGTGAAGGAGATCGGGCTGGTCGAGGCCGGAGAGGGCACGACACCGGAGGGCCTCCAGGTGCTCGATGCGATCGTCCGTTCGTGGGGCGTGGACATGGAGAACGTCGTCCTCGCCGACGGATCGGGGCTCAGTGCGAACAATCGACTGACCTGTGACACGCTGGTGGGCGTGGTCGATCATCTCGCCGACACGCCCGCCCTCGACGGTCTGGCGGTCGCCGGGCGCAGCGGGACGCTGATCGACGAGTTCCTCGGGACCGAGGTCGAGGGGCAGTTGGTCGCCAAGACCGGCACGCTGACGAACCCGCCCGCCGATGCCGACCCGCCCGAGGTCAAGGCACTCGCCGGCTATCTGCCCGCCGCCAACGGCGACCGCCTCGACTTCGCGCTCGTGCTCAACGGACCGGGCTTCGTCACCACCGACGGCTACGTGGGCTACTGGTCGGCGCTCGCCGAGCGGTTGGCGGCACACCCGACCGCCCCCGACACCGCACTGCTGGGTCCACGCTGATGGCGGTGATGCCGATGTTCCCGCTCGGGTCTGTCTTGCTGCCCGGCGGGATCCTGCCCCTGCACGTGTTCGAACCTCGTTATCGCGACATGATCCGTGACTGTCTGCGCGCCGACGGTGAGCCCGAGTTCGGCCAAGCCCTGATCTCCCACGGCTGGGAGACCGGCGGCGGCGACGACCGGGTGATGGTGGGAACAGTCGCGCAGATGCTGCAGGTCGATGCGATCGACGAGAACCGCTATGCCCTCGTCGCGGTCGGGACGCGTCGGATCAGGATCAACGCGTGGCTGCCCGACGACCCGTATCCGATCGCCGACGTCGATGACTGGCCCGACGAGGAACCCGACGCACCCGGCCTGGCCGTGGACGTGGCCGCCTCGCACGCACGGGTCCGGGCGGCGCGTGCGCTCGCCACCCGAGTCGCCGAGCAGCTGGACGCCGGGACGCGCTCCACCATGGACGGTGCGGAGCCCGACTCCGCACCCGTCGACTCCGGCGACGACGAGATCTCCGACGACCCGCTGCTCGCCACCTACCATCTCGCCACGTTGGCCCCCATTGGTCCGGCGGACCGATTCCGGCTGCTCGCTGCATCTGGCCCCGCGCAGCGTCTGGATCTGCTCGACGAGATCCTCGATGACGTCGAAGCCATGTTGAAGTTCCGCCTTTCGTGATAGAAACGATGACCGTGTCAGACACCAGTGATCTCCAAGAGCGCCTCGCCCGACAGGCTGCGAAGGCCACTCAGGCCGAGGAGGCGTCCGTTGGTGAGGTCATCGACTACGTCAAGGAGTACGCAAAGCAGGAGACCATCGGACCCCTGCGCGGTGCCGGTGCGTGGCTCGGGTGGGGCTTCGCCGCAGCGGTCTCGCTCGGTCTGGGGCTCGTGCTCCTCCTGGTCGGACTCCTGCGACTGCTGCAGACCGAATGGGAGCGTTCGGCGACGGGAAGTCTGTCGTGGCTGTCGTATCTGATCGTGCTGATCGCGGCGCTGATCGTGTTGGCGATCACGCTGATGCGGATCAAGAAGGCAACCCTCCACAAGGAACCCAAGTAAGGAGCCTGCGTCATGGCCAAGAAGACCAAGACCGAGCCGACGACCACGAAGGCGAAGATCACCCCGCAGGACATCGAGAATCGCCTCAAGGCGCTCCAGGGCGACGTGCAGGGCAGGGTCGAGGACAAGAAATCGAGCATCGTCACCACGGCCGCGGCCGGTGGGATGGTGCTGTTGCTGATCTTCTTCCTGCTCGGCAAGCGCTCAGGTAGGAAGCGCAGCGCCGTCGTCGAGATCCGACGGGTCTGATGTCGCTGCTTCCGTACGCCCTGCGCCCGAAGGTGGTCCTGCGGGCCCAGATCGTCAAGCGCGGCGTCATCGGCGGCAATCCGTTCCTGCGTCCGATCGCCATGATTCTGGTCGGCCAGAGCGTCTACCTGCGTCGCACCGCGCTCCGTCAAGGGTTCTTCATCGGCAATCCGTTCTGGCGGCTCATCGGCGTCGCCCTGATCAGCCAGGAGGTGTACCGGGCCGCGATCAAGAAGACGCCTGAACGCATCGCCGTCGAGCGCATCAGCACCAATCACCGTGTCCACGTGCACGCCATCGAGCCCAACCTCAGCCTGAGTCGTCGTCAGCGGCGAGCCGAGTTGCGCCGCCTCGAAGCCGAGGCGGTCGCCACCGTCGAGGCTCGCCTCGAGTCGTGAAGGTGCTGCTGCGCAACCCTCGACGAGAAGTCGAGTTCGCCGGGCCGCGCTCGGTCGATCGGCTCCTCGACGAGCTCTCGCTCAGCCGCGAGGCGCACCTGGTGATCTGCAATGGCACACTCGTGCCCGGCGATGCCGTACTCGGCGACGACGACCAGATCGAAGTCCGCCCGGTCATCTCGGGCGGTGCCGCATGAACCATCGGGCGCGATGACCGCAGTGGGGAGCAAGTGTCGGGTCTGCAAGGGCCCGGCGGTCATCGATCTCCCGCGCCACAACGCCAAGTTCTGTGCGGAGCACCTCCAGCAGCTCTGTCGTCGGCAGATGGCCAAGGCGATCGACGACTTCGACATGCTGTCGCCCGACGATCGGATCCTCGTGGCGGTCAGCGGCGGCAAGGATTCGCTCGCCGTGTGGGACATGCTGATCGAAGCCGGATACCAGGCCGATGGCCTCTACATCGGACTCGGGATCGGCGACTACTCGACCGACAGCGGCGGGTACGTCCGACGGTTCGCGGACGAACGCGGGCTCCATCTGCAGACGATCGACCTGCGTGACGACTACGGCTACGACGTTCCCACCGCCGCGCGAGCGACGGGCCGCGTGCCGTGCTCGGCCTGTGGGTTGTCGAAGCGGCGATTGTTCGACCAGGCGGCGCTCGACGGTGGGTACGACGTCGTGGTCACCGGCCACAACCTCGACGACGAGGCAGCGGTGCTGTTCGGCAACACGCTGCGCTGGGACATCGACTACCTCGCCCGCCAGATGCCGGTACTCCCGGCGGCGAACGGCTTCCCCAAGAAGGTCAAGCCGCTGATCCGGTTGACCGAACGGGAGATGGCCGCCTGGTGTCTCGTACGCGGTATCGACTACGTGGTCGAGGAGTGCCCGATCGCGGCAGGCAATCGCCATCTGTCGTACAAGGAGTCGCTGAACGCGGTCGAGGCCAAGTCGCCAGGCGCCAAGGCGTCGTTCTATCTCGGTTTCCTCGAACGCATGGCACCGTTGCTCGCCGGGCAGTCGGCTGCTGCGGCCGGTGAGTTGAACGAATGCGAGCGGTGCGGATCGCCGACGACGGGTGACGTCTGCGCGTTCTGCAGGCTGGTGGAGAAGTCGAGTGCGCACGAACCCGTGCCGGTCGAGATGGTGCTGACGCGTGGGAGACGACGATGACGGGTGTGTTCACAGCAGGCGAGAAGGCATTGTTGCTCGACTCCAAGAAGCGTCGGTACCTGATCGACCTGGTCGACGGGGGCGAATTCCACAGCCACAACGGGTTCGTGCCACACGACCTCGTGGTGGGCGAGCGCGAAGGCGTGGTGGTCCGCTCGACGAAGGGCTCCGAGTACACGGTGCTGCGCCCGACGCTCGAGGACTTCGTCGTCGAGATGCCTCGGGGCGCCCAGGTCATCTATCCGAAGGACCTCGCGCCGATCTGCATGCTCGCCGACATCGGACCGGGCGTCCGCGTCTTCGAGACCGGGATCGGATCAGGTGCGCTGTCGATGACGATGCTGCGCTACGGCGCCGACATCGTCGGCTACGAGATCCGCGAGGACTTCGCGAATCGGGCGAGGAAGAACGTCGAGAGCTTCCTCGGCGTCGCGTCGCTCGATCGCTACGAGGTCCACATCGCCGACAGCTACGAGGGCATCGACGCCGCCCTCGGCATGTTCGACCGGGTGGTGCTCGATCTCCCCGAGCCGTGGAACGTGGTTCCGAACGCCGAAGCCGTGCTGCAACCCGGCGGTCTGCTGCTGGCCTACACGCCGTCGATCACCCAGGCGGTGCAGGTCCGTGAGGCGTTGAAGGGCAAGTGGATCGATGCCCGCACGATCGAAGTGCTCCACCGCGGCTGGCACATCGAGGGCCAGGCCGTGCGGCCCGATCACCGCATGGTGGCGCACACCGCGTTCTTGAGCGTCGCCCGTTTCCTGGGCCGCAACCCGACCTGACCCCAGCGAGCGATGAGTTTCCGCGCGAACAGGTCGCGCGGAAACTCATCGCTCGGCGGGTTGGAGCCGCAATGCGACGCTGAGGCCGTCGAGGAGATCGGAAGTTTCCGGCCACGGCATCGACGGGTGCGACCCGCACAGGTCGACGATCCCGTGGATCCACGTGTGGACCTGCACGGCCACGAAGAACGGGTCGCGGTCGTCGTCGAGTACCGCCAACATGCGCGCCACCGCGTCGATGAGCAGCTGGAACGCGGCGAGACCGCCCGGCGAATCGCCGTCGCCGAGATCGACCTTGTCGGAGAACAGGACGCGGTACTGGCCTGGGTGCTCGATGGCGTGCGCCACGTAGGCGTCGCCCATCGCGCGGAACGCGATGAACGGGTCGTCGCTGCTGTCGTGGGCGGCGCGGAGCTGCTCGAAGAACGTCGACCAGCAGTAGTCGACTGCCCCGCGGATGAGTTCGACGTGGTCGTCGAAGTGGCGGTAGACGGCCGTGGGGGAGACCCCGGCGCTTCGGGCAACGGCACGCAGCGAGACCGCCTCCATCTCGCCGTGCGCTCCGATCAGCTCGGCAGCTGCGACGAGCAGGTCGATGCGCAGCGTGTCGCCGGCACCTCGGGCGGAACGCTGGCGCGGGACGGTCGGTGTGGCCACGGTCACGATCTTATCGGTTGACATCTGTTCATCCAGATGATTGATTGACAGCCGTAAACGTAACAACTGTCAACTCACGCCGTCGAGATCTCGGTCGACATGGCCATTCGAAAGGACACATCATGTTCACCAGACTGGGTCGCCTGGTCGTTCGCCGTCGGCGGACGGTGCTGGTCACCACACTGCTCGGCCTCGTCGTCGCCATCGTGCTCGGCGGCGGTGTCTTCGGCGAGCTGACCAACGGGGGATTCGACGATCCCGACTCGGAGTCGACGAGGTCGATCGAGGCACTCGACGACGAGTTCGACACCGGGAGCGCCGACCTCGTCGCCATCGTGACAGCGGTCGACGGCGACGTCGACGCCGCCGATGTCGTCGCCGCCGGTACCGCGCTGACCGAGGAGTTCGCTGCGATCGAGGGCACCGACGACGTGGCGTCGTACTGGTCACTCGGGTCTCCGGCGCCGCTGCGTTCGATCGACGGCGATCGGGCGCTGGTCCTGATGAGATTCCCCGGAGCGGAAGAAGATCCCGAGCGTGTCGAGACCATCGAGACCGTCCTCGACGACTACGCCGGGCTCGAACGCGATGGCATCGTCGTGGAGTTGGCGGGCGCCGAGCCGGTGTTCGCTGCGATCGGCGAGACGATCGAGGGCGACCTCGTTCGTGCGGAACTGATTGCGGTGCCACTCACGTTGTTGCTGCTGCTGTTCGTGTTCGGCGGTGTGGTCGCCGCGGGTCTGCCCGTGCTGGTGGGCGCTGTGTCGGTGTTCGGTGCGTTCATGGTGTTGTGGACGGTCACCCAGTTCACGAACGTGTCGATCTTCTCGATCAACCTCGTCACCGCGCTCGGGCTCGGGCTCGCCATCGACTACTCGCTGTTCATCGTGAGCCGATTCCGCGAGGAGCGCGCCAACGGACGGTCGGTCGACGAGGCCGTGATCCGCACCGTGGAGACCGCCGGCCGCACGGTCGCCTTCAGCGCGATCACGGTGGCGATCTCGCTCAGCGCGCTCCTGATCTTCCCGCTGTACTTCCTGCGGTCGTTCGCCTACGGCGGTATCGGCGTCGTGCTGGTTGCGATGGTGATCTCGGTGGTGTCACTGCCGGCACTGCTCGCCGTGCTCGGAGCGCGGGTCGACGCGCTCACGCTGTTCCGCCGTCGGAAGGTTCAGGTCGGTGAGGGCTTCTGGCACCGTTTGGCCACGGGCGTGATGCGCCGTCCGGGCGTCGTGGCGATCACCGGCGTCGCGTTCCTGATCGCACTCGGCGTGCCCTTCCTGAACGTGGAGTGGGGGGTGCCCGACGACCGGGTGCTGCCCGAATCGACCGAGGTCCGCCAGCAGTCCGACATCCTCCGAGACGAGTTCGACTCCTCGGAGGCCGACGCGTTCACGATCGTCGCCCTCGGTGGTGTCGACAACCGTTCGATCGCCGACTACGCCGGTGCGGTGTCGATGACGGATGGCGTGGCCCGCGTCGACAGCGCCGTCGGACGCTTCGTCGATGGCAGCGTGGTGGTCGTCGATCCGGCTCTCGGACAGTTCGCACCGGCGGCCTCGGCGTCGGGAGATGCGACGTGGTTCAACGTCGTGCCGGCGGTCGAGCCGATCTCGGTCGAGGCCGAAGCGATGATCGCCGACATCCGCTCGATCGAGGCATCGTTCGACGAGACCCTCGTCGGTGGAGCCTCGGCAGCGCTCGTCGACTCGAAGTCGGCCATCTTCTCGCTGGTGCCGTACGCGGCGGCGATCATCGTCGTGGCCACGTTGGTGCTGTTGTTCCTCATGTTCGGATCGGTCCTGGTGCCGATCAAGGCGATCATCCTCAACGCGCTCAGCCTGACCGCGACGTTCGGGCTGATGGTCTGGGTGTTCCAGGAGGGCAACGGCGCCGGTCTGCTCGGCTTCACCGCCACCGGGCTCACGGACATCTCCATGCCGATCCTGATGTTCTGCGTGGCGTTCGGGCTGTCGATGGACTACGAGGTGTTCCTGCTGTCGCGGATCAAGGAGGAGTACGACCGCACCGGCGACAACGATCTGGCCGTGGCGATGGGTCTCGAGAAGACCGGCCGGCTCGTGACGGCGGCGGCGCTGCTGCTGTCGATCACGTTCTTCGCCTTCGCCACCTCGGGCGTGACGTTCATCAAGCTCTTCGGGCTCGGCCTCGCCGTGGCGGTGCTCGTCGATGCGTTCATCGTGCGCTCGACGCTGGTGCCGGCACTGATGAAGCTCGCCGGCGACTGGAACTGGTGGGCGCCGTCGTCGTTGCGGCGGCTGCACGACCGCTTCGGCATCAGCGAGGCGGCGCCCGAGGAGGGGCGGCAGGAGGGGCGTGACGAGCAGCCCGCGACCGATCCGGTCGGCGTCAGGTGACGCTCTGACGCGACGAGGCCCCGGACGTTGTCGTCCGGGGCCTCGTCGCGTTCAGCGTTCGAGAACGGTCAGGGCTCGATGTAGATGCACTCGCCGGGGCACTCCTCGGCGGACTCGATGACGGCTTCGAGCTGGCCGTCGGGGATCTCGGCGAGACCTTCGGCGCCCTGCGGGTTGCCCTTGGCCTCGGCGAAGATCTTGTCGCCTTCGACGACGTAGGCAAGGCCATCGTCGAGCAGGGTGAAGACGTCGGGGGCGATTTCCTCGCACAGGCCGTCGCCGGTGCACAGATCCTGGTCGATCCAGACCTTCATGTCAGTGGGCTCCTCGTTGAGTGGGGGTTCCGTTGGGTGGGATGATCCCACGGGAGCAGTTTACACGGCGAAGCACGTGCAAACACGATTCCCGTACCGGCGTGTACATTCGGTCCATGGCAACCTCTGCGGACGATCCACGGTCGACCAACGACGCCGGAGCCGGCGAGCGCGACGAACTCGCCGCCCTCCAGGAAGAGATCGCTCACCTTCGGGGGCGTCTCGCTGACGCGCCCAAGCGTGTGCATTCGTTGGAGGAGCGACTCCTCGAGACCAAAGGGCAGCTGGCCGCTGCGGTCGGACAGAACGAGAAGCTGTCGTACACGCTGCGCGAGGCGCGCGAGCACATCGCCACGCTGCGCGACGAGGTCGACAAGCTCTCGCAGCCACCGTCGGCCTACGGCATCGTTGTCGGCAAGAACGACGACGACACCGTCGACATCCTCACCAGCGGCCGCAAGATGCGCGTCGCGTTGCACCCCGACATCGACCACGAGCTGCTCGACCGGGGCTCCGAGGTGGTCCTCAACGAGAGCTACAACGTCGTCATGGCGCGGGCGCCGGAGATCACCGGCGAGGTCGTCACGGTCAAGGAGGTCATGGAGGACGGGATCCGCATCGTGGTGGTCGGCCGCGCCGACGAAGAGCGGGTGTGCGAACTCGCCGACGCGATCCGTGGCACCCACATCCGTGCCGGCGACCACCTGCGTCTCGACACGCGGTCGAATCTGCTGCTCGAGAAGCTGCCTCGACCCGAGGTCGAGCATCTGCTGCTCGAGGAGGTTCCCGACATCGCCTACACCGACATCGGCGGCCTCGACGATCAGATCGAGCAGATTGCGGACGCGGTCGAGTTGCCGTTCCTGCACCAGGATCTGTTCGCCGAGCACCAGCTGCCGGCGCCGAAGGGGATCCTGCTGTACGGGCCGCCGGGGTGCGGCAAGACGCTGATCGCGAAGGCGGTGGCCAACAGCCTCGCCAAGAAGGTCGCCGAGACGATCGGCGAGGGCAAGGGTCGCAGCTACTTCATCAACATCAAGGGCCCCGAGCTCCTCAACAAGTACGTCGGCGAGACCGAGCGACAGATCCGCCTGGTGTTCCAACGGGCTCGGGAGAAGAGCGACGAGGGTTGGCCGGTCATCGTGTTCTTCGACGAGATGGACTCGATGTTCCGCACCCGCGGCTCGGGCATCAGCTCCGACATGGAGTCCACGATCGTGCCCCAGCTGCTGTCGGAGATCGACGGCGTCGAGGGCCTCAAGAACGTGATCGTGATCGGCGCCACCAACCGCGAGGACCTGATCGACCCGGCGATCCTGCGACCGGGCCGTCTCGACGTGAAGATCAAGATCGAACGCCCGAACGCCGAGGCGGCCAAGGCGATCTTCGCCCGGTACCTCACCAACGAGATCCCGATCATGGAGGGCGAGTTGATCCCCGACATGATCGACGCCACCGTCACCGAGATGTACCGCGACGACGAAGCCAACCGTTTCCTCGAAGTGACGTACCAGAACGGCGACAAGGAGATCCTGTACTACAAGGACTTCTCGTCGGGCGCCATGATCGAGAACGTGGTGCGCCGCGCCAAGAAGCTGGCGATCAAGCGGGTGATCGACGGCGGCGCCAAGGGCGTGTGCACCGAGGACCTGCTCGCGTCGATCAAGCAGGAGTACAAGGAGCACGAGGACCTGCCGAACACCACGAACCCCGACGACTGGGCGAAGATCTCCGGCAAGAAGGGCGAGCGCATCGTGTTCATCCGCACGCTCGTGTCCGAGACCGCCCAGACCGATGTCGCCGGCGGCCGTGCGATCGAGCGCGTCGCCACCGGTCAGTACCTGTGAGCGTCGATCGCGAGTACGACGTCGTCGTCTACGGAGCCACCAGCTTCGTCGGCCAGATCCTGTGCAAGTACCTCGTGGGGCGCCACGGCACCGACGGCGAACTGCGCTGGGCGATCGCCGGGCGGAGCGCATCGAAGCTCGACGACGTGGCCACCTCGACCGGCGCCGACGTGCCGCGACTCGTGGCCGACGCTGCGGATCGGTCCGCGCTCGACGACCTCGCAGCGTCGACGAAGGTGGTCGCCTCGACCGTCGGGCCGTATGCGCTCTACGGATCGGAACTCGTCGCCGCTGTCGTCGAGGCCGGTGGCGACTACTGCGACCTCACCGGCGAGGTGCAGTGGATGCGGCGGATGATCGACGCGCACCAGACCCGCGCCACCGAGACGGGCGCCCGGATCGTGCACACGTGCGGGTTCGACTCGATCCCGTCCGACCTCGGAACCTGGTTCACCCAACAGCGCGCGATCGAGCAGTTCGGTGAGCCGTGCGTCGAGGTGCGTATGTCCGTGGCCGGCGCCAAGGGCGGGGTCAGCGGCGGAACGGCCGCAAGCGGCATGCAGATGTTCGAGGAGCTGGCCGCGGACCCCGAGCTGCGCAAGGTGGTGGGTGACCCCTACGTGCTCGCACCCGTCGATCTGCGCCAGGGCCCGAAGCAGCCCGGCATGAGCCGGCCGACGCGCGACGATCGCTTCGAGAGCTGGGTGGCACCGTTCGTGATGGCTCCGACCAACTCGGCGGTGGTGCTGCGCAGTCACGCGCTCCTCGGCCAGCCATGGGGACGTGACTTCACCTACGGCGAGACGATGATGACCGGCGACGGATTGACCGGGGGAGTGGCGGCGTGGGGGATGACCGCTGGGCTCGCAGCGTTCGCCGGGGCCGCGAGCTTCGGCCCGACCCGCAAGCTGCTCGGCATGGTGATCCCCAAGCCCGGGGCAGGCCCGAGTGAGGCGAAGCAGCAGGCGGGGTACTTCGATCTGCGTTTCGTCGGACGTACCGCAGGCGGAAGCGAGATCCGCACCAAGGTCACCGGCGACGCCGACCCCGGCTACGGGTCGACGGCGAAGATGCTCGGCGAGTCCGCGGTGGCCTTCCTCGACCTCGACCCCTCCGACGTCGGCGGTGGATTCTGGACGCCCGCCAGCGCGTTCGGTGACGCGCTCATCGAACGCCTCGAGGCTCACGCCGGCGTCCGCTTCGACGTCGTCTAGCGCCGTGTCAACGAACGTTTGCCCAGTTGTGGGGTGCCCACGAACCGGCGGTTGGTGACACGGCGGCCGGACTGTCGTCGATGGCAGCCTCGACGGGGACTCTGCTCACCTGATTGTCAGACGTCGGACGAAGTAGGTCGTCAGCTCGCCTCTCACGGTGATGGTTCGCTCGGCGACCGTGGCGCTCAGTAGCCCGTTGGCGCTGATGCGCTCATCGAGGTACTCGACGTCACCGCTCGTGCCGAAGAACAGGAGCACCGCTCCGCCGGGTCGTAGTCGGGCCGGCACGTCATGAAGGAACGCGGTGAGGGTCGCATAGTTCTCGTCCGTGAAGGCGCGTTCGAGCATCGTGCGCGGTGAGAACCAACGAAACGGCGGGTCGATCACCACGAGGTCGAAGTCACCCTCGACAGCTTCGAACAGGTCGCTCACGGCGAAGTCCGTGCGATCAGCGACGCCGTTGCGAGCGGCGTTTGCCCGCGATGCTTCCACGGCGGCAGGGTTCACGTCGACCCCGAGCACGGTGGCGCCGGTGCGGGCAGCGAGGACGGCGTTGGCCCCCGCCCCGCAGCCCATGTCGAGCACCCGCAGGCCGGGGGCCGCATGATCGGTCACGAGGTTGCCCAGGAGGTCGGATGTGGGCGTCGGAGCGAACACGCCTGTGGGGACGCGTAGCCGGAGACCCAGATACTCGACGTCGGCAGTGGGGCGTGCGTGGAGTTCTGAGGACACGTCCTCATGCCAGCGACGCAACTGCTCGACGCGTTCAGCCGAGACTCGGGGCACGTATTGCGGCATCGTTCCACCGTACGCGGTGCGTGCGTGCGGGATGCCCAGCGACATCATCGACAGCAACCCGGCGGTTGGGGGCAGTTTGTCGCCTCGCGACCGGGAGAGAACGCGAGGCGTATCGCTGACGAAGGAGGGCTGTTGTCGGTGGACGTAGGGGAATGTCCGCCTCGACAGGCGGACAGTGCCAGAGTGCTCTGATGGGGACTGAATCTGTGAAGGTCGTGGGTCATCGCGGTGCGTCGCACGAGGCGCCGGAGAACACGATGACTTCGTTCACGCGCGCGCTTGACCTCGGAGCGAACGGCATCGAGTTCGACGTCCATCTGACCAGCGACGGTCACGCTGTCGTGATCCACGACGTCACGCTCGACCGAACGACGACAGGTTCCGGCCCAGTGCACACCGCCACTGTCGATGAGATCCGGTCGTTGGATGCCGGCGCATGGTTCGGCCCGGCCTTCTCCGGCGAGCGGGTGCCGCTGCTCGATGCGGTGCTCGCGCTGCCGGCAGAGATCTTTGAGCTCGAGATCAAGTCGTGGGGGCGGGCACTTCTCGATGCGGTGCTCGACGCTGTTGACCGTGCCGGAGTGTTCGGCCGGGTGAAGTTCACGGGCTGGAACCACTCGATGCTGTGTCGCCTGAAGGAGGAGCGGCCCGACGCGAGGGTCGGACTGTTCTCCCAACAGCCCCAGGTATGGATGAACGATGCGGTCTTCGAACGCTACGTCTTGGGCACTGCCGAAACCGCTGGCTTCGATGTCGCTCACGTGTACGCCGGTGCCCTCACTGAACGAATCGCGGTCGGACTTCGGGACTTGGGCTACGAGGTGCACGCGAACAACGCTGTCGGACGTGATGAGATCGTCCATGCGCTCGATGTGGGCGCGCAATCGGTCTCGTCGAACGATGTCGCACTGGCGATGTCGTTGGTGAAAGGGCGAGCCGGCAAGTAGCGGCAACGCCGGCTCATCTGGCCGGTCAGAACTCCAACTACCCGAAACCGGCTGCCAGTTCGCCGCCCCGGCGACGCAGGCTCGCGATCGTGAACGCTCTGGACTGCTTCGTGGGTGGCATCCTGATGCGGTGGATGTTGCTTGGCGTCGGGCGGCGTCGTATGTCGTGTGTCGTGATGAGACCGAGCGGCTGTTGCTGACGCGGTTCGTGTCGCCTGGTCATCCGGACAGCGGGATGTGGACGATGCCAGGTGGCGGTCTGGACTGGGGCGAGTCTGCGGAAGCGGCCGCTCACCGGGAGCTCGATGAAGAGACCGGGCTCACGGCGACATTGGTTTCCGTCATCGGTGTCTTCTCTCGTTGGTTCACTGCCGAAGAGTCCGCCGCCGGAGAGGCTGGTCACATGGTCGGGATCGTGTTCGAGACCGAGGACGTGCAAGGTGAGCTTCGGACGACGTTCGAGGCTGGCACCACCGATGGCGTTGGATGGTTCGATCTCGACGAGATCGCAAATGTGCCGCACGTTGAGCTCGTCGACTTCGTCGTGGACCTACTCGCTAAGCGATCCACCTCTCAGTCTCGGAGCCGGCGGTAGGGGCGCTGAGCGCTGGTCCGAGACTCGGCTCGCTACGCCGACCCGACGCTCGGCTGACGGAACGCAGCGATCGCAAGTTCCACTGCCTCGCGCCTCGTCTCGCCGACTTCGACGATTGAGCTGCCATCGATTCGCGCCTCCCAATTGATTCGGCGGGGAAGCCTCTTGAAAACGGTTCCCTCGAACGCGATCTGGCCGTCAGAAGACTCGAACCGATAGGCCTCACGAAGTGTGACGCCTGGAATTGACTGCGCTCCGCCCGTCGCCATACCGACACCGTAGCCAACGGTCAAACCACGAGAGTCAGCTGGGTCATCTCAGCTCGTGGTGGACCATGATCCTTGGGCCCCTGCCGCGAGAGCGTTCCCGGCGTTTGGGGACAGTGTCGAGGGAGCGCGTTGGGCGCTCACGGTGAGCCGAGCAATGAAGGTGACCGCGGCCGATCGGTCGCAGCAGCGCGTTCACCCACACTCCCTGGGGCGGGAAGATTCCCAGGGCCGACGGATGCCCAGTCACCGTCCCGCCATCATGGGAACCATGCAACGCTGGACGCGCAGTCAACTGACGTTGTTCAACCGCTGGGTCGACTACATCGAGCGGTTGCTACGGCTCTCTCACGACCGAGTCATGGAGAGCGGCCCGCTCAACAACCCGAATGGTGACGTTGACACGATCGCGTACGCGATGGGGCTCGCGAACTTCTCATCCCTTCTCTATCGAGCCGCTGGGTTCCGTACACGAGACTCAATCGACCGCGACGACATTCTGTGCGCCCTCTATAGGGAGGTCGAAGCCGAGCTTCCAGATCTGTACGCGCTCCGCAACGCACTCCTCGCCCACCCGCCGTTCGTCGATGAACTCGTCGACGTCGACGAAGCACTTGCGATCACTTCTGGTCAGGTTTCGCGATTTCCTGCCACCGGTGGGATGGTCACGCCAGTTGTTGACGTGTTCATCACCCAAACGAAGGTGCCAGGCTGGGTCTCCCGGTTCCGTGACAGGATCGAGGCGATGATCGATGAAGACGCTGATCCGGATGTTGCGGGCCAACGAGACGAAATCTGAGATACCCGCGCCAACTCAGCAGTTCCTCGTCGACGAACACCCTGCATTCAAATCACGACGGCGCATCCCTCAACGCCCGACGCCTGGCCCTGGGGTCGCAATCACCGAAGCGTCGATCGGGGACACCCCGAACGTTGCCTGACACGGCATGAGTACCGAATCCGGCAACGAGCGTTCACGGCGTGCGCGCTGCGTTCACGCTCATCTGCGGCGTCGTCACTTCGTCGGTGGGATGGTCGCGGACGGCGCCGATTCGATCACGATCGGGATCGCCGCGAAGGTGCTCGGGTCGCTGCCGAGTCCGGTGTCGCCGCGCACGAGGATCACCACGACATCGCCGCTCGCAGCCCCCGACAGATCGAGATCCACGCTGAACGGCTGGAGATCGTCGAAGGCGCCTCCGGCGCCGATCTGGAGATCGAACGTGGTGGCGTCGTCGCCGGGCCGGAACGCCGACACGGCCAGCGTGCCCTCGAAGCCGCGGCCCTCACCCGAGACGGTGACGGTCCCTGCAGGTACCTCCTCCAACGCGGATGGCGTGTCGATCACGACGCCGTCGCTCGCCGCGGCGATCACGTACCAGCCATCGGTCGGGCCGATCTGACGCAGGAAGAGCACCCCCTTCTGCATCGGTGGGTCGAGATCGCCCGTCTCGCCGGCGAACAACACGGGAATTTCGCCGCTGCGGGCGTCGCCTTGCTGGAACTCGCCGAGTGCCGGATCGCCCTCGGAGATGAGGACAGCGGAGACGAAGTCGGCCGCCGCTTCCTCGGGGGTGGCGAACACGACGTCGGCTGCCGGCCAGATCGCGGGCTGGTCGAGGTCCTGTTGCTGCGGAGCCGGAGCGGTCTCTGGCCCTGCCGCCTCGACGGCCGATGCTGGTCGGTCGCCGGCCCACTCCGGAAGCATGGTTGCGTCATCGGAGACCGCGCCGAACTCTGGTGCCGGGTCTGCTCCGCAGGCCGAGAACACGACGCCGACGACCCCGAGCAGCATGATGCGTCCGAACCGTGTCCACCGTGGATCACCCATGGTCGACCTCCTTTCGAGTACTGCCATGATCGCGCTGTCGAGTGGCGAGTTCCACCCGAATGTCGGGCACATCGGGGACCGAGCCGACCTCGCGGTGTCGGGCTTCGTCGCGCAGGGGGAGCTGCCGAGTGGACCGTCCAGGTACTGCGGTCCGTGGAGTTGCCCGTTCGAGAGATCAGGGAGCTGAACGTCACGTGCGGCGGTGCCTCCGCTAGGTTCAGGGCATGGCGCTGCCCAAGGTCTGCGGGATCGAGACCGAGTACGGCATCGTCGTGCGCGGGGGCGACAACAACCCGGTGTCGGCGTCGTCGATGTTGATCAACGCCTACGTCGCAGCGACCAACCGCGACCGAGGTCGCATCGGATGGGACTTCGAGAACGAGCAGCCCACCAACGATGCCAGAGGCTTCGAGCTCGACGCATCGCTGGCACCCGAGGTCGAGACGATGCTCGTCAACGCCGTGCTCACCAACGGGGCGCGCTACTACGTCGACCACGCCCATCCCGAGATCTCCACGCCGGAGGTCACCACCGCACGTGAGGCGCTCGTGTGGGATCGCGCCGCCGAGGAGATCGTGCGGGCATCGATGGAGCACGTGCGCTCGATGCTGCCCGATGGCGGCGAGATCATCGTCCACAAGAACAACTCCGACGGCAAGGGCAACAGCTACGGCTGCCACGAGAACTACCTGCTGGCTCGCGAGACGCCGTTCGGGCGGATGGCCAGCCAGATCACTGCGCACTTCGTGACCCGCCAGATCTTCTGCGGTGCCGGCAAGGTCGGCTGCGAACTCCCGGGTCGGCCCGACGATCACGTGGCGTACCAGTTGAGCCAGCGCGCCGACTTCTTCGAAGAGGAGATCGGTCTCGAGACCACGCTCAAGCGACCGATCGTCAACACCCGCGACGAACCGCACGCCGACGCCCAGAAGTACCGTCGGCTCCACGTCATCGTCGGCGACGCCAACATGAGCGAGGTCGCCACGTACCTCAAGGTCGGCACGACGGCGATCGTGCTGGCGATGATCGAGGACGACGAGCTGGGCGACGAATGGCTGCTCGGCAACCCGGTGGCGGCGATCCGCCAGGTGAGCCACGATCCGACGCTGCGCCAGACGATCATGCTGCGCGACGGCAATCGGGCGACGGCACTCGAGATCCAGTGGGGCCTGCTCGAGCGGGCCCGCAAGTACGAGCAGTCCCACGGGCTCGACTGCGTCGGCAACGGCATCGGCGCCGACGTGCTCGCCAAGTGGGAGACCGTGCTCGCTGGTCTCGAGTCCGACCCCAACACGGTCGCCAACTGGGTCGACTGGGTCGCCAAGCAGCGCCTCGTCGACGGGTACGCCGCCCGTCACGACATCGAGCCCGGCTCGCCCAGGTTGAAGGCGATCGACCTCCAGTACCACGACCTGCGACCCGAGCGGTGCCTCGCACTGCGCGCCGGCCTCGACACGATGGTGAGCCCCGACGAGGTGACCCGGGCCATGACCGAGCCGCCGAGCACCACCCGCGCCTACTTCCGGGGCCGCTGCCTGCAGAAGTTCCCCGACGACGTGGTCGCTGCCAACTGGGACTCGCTCGTGTTCGACATCGGGCGTGACCCACTGCGGCGTGTGCCGATGATGGAACCACTACGCGGGACCGCCGACCACGTTGGTACCTTGATCGACCAGAGCGAGACGGCGCGGGAACTCCTCGACCGCCTCGGCCAATGATCGAACACGATTCATCCGACTCAACGAAGGGAAGCACCCGCTGATGGCAGAACGCACCCAGAAGTCGAAGGGCACCACGAGCCGCGACACCGAGGCATCGGTCGAGGCCGCTCCGGCGGTCACCGAGACCGGCGAGAAGCTCAAGGCCGAACTCGACGATCTGCTCGACGAAATCGACGAGGTGTTGGAGACCAACGCCGAGGACTTCGTCAAGTCGTATGTGCAAAAGGGCGGACAGTAACCCGTGACGATGCCCATCTTCTCGACCTCGGACGACCCGGGGTCGAGCTTTCCGGAGCTGTTGCGTCGGGTGGGCCTCGGGCCCGAGCCAATGGTCGGAGCCTCCACCGATCTGATGCGTGAGCTGTCGCTCCCGCATGCCACCACCTGCGTGGCGCTGACGTACGCGGACGGCGTGGTGATGGCCGGCGACCGTCGCGCCACGTCGGGCAACCTGATCTCCCATCGGACCATGGAGAAGGTCGTCGAGGCCGACCGCCACAGCGGCGTGGCCATCGCCGGCGCCGCCGGCGCAGCGATGGAGATGATTCGGCTGTTCCAGCTGCAACTCGAGCACTACGAGAAGGTCGAGGGCACGGCGCTGAGCCTCGAGGGCAAGGCGAACCAGCTGTCGATGATGGTGCGCGGCAACCTGCAGCAGGCGATGATGGGCATGGTCGTCGTGCCGATCTTCGGTGGCTACGACCTGCGGCGCGAGTGCGGCCGGCTGTGGGACTACGACGCCACCGGCGGCCGCTACGAGGAGCGCGACTATGTGGCGACCGGCTCGGGCAGTCTGCACGCCGGCACCGTGATCAAGGTCGGCTTCCGCTCCGACATGAGCCGTGACGATGCCGTCAATCTGGCGGCTCGTGCGCTGTGGGAGGCTGCTGACGCCGACTCGGCCACCGGTGGTCCGGATGCGCTGCGCGGGATCTACCCCGTGGTGGCCACCATCGACGCCGGCGGTTGGACACGCCTCGACGACGACGATCTCGCCACTCGGTACGACGCGATCGTTGCGGAGGTGCGCTCGCGATGAGCATGCCGTTCTACGTCGCCCCCGAACAGATGATGAAGGACCGCGCCGACTTCGCGCGCAAGGGCATCGCCCGTGGGCGCGCGCTCGCAGCGGTCCGATACACCGAGGGCATCGTGATCGTCGCGGAGAACGCCTCCGAGACGCTGCGCAAGGTCAGCGAGATCTACGACCGCATCGCCTTCGCCGGTGTCGGCAAGTACAACGAGTTCGACCAGCTGCGTGTGGCGGGTGTCCGTGCCGCCGACTTGAAGGGGTTCCAGTACTCGCGTGACGACGTCGATGCCCGCAGCCTGGCCAACAGCTACGCCCAGATGCTCGGCACGATCTTCACCCACGAGATGAAGCCGATGGAGGTCGAGATCCTCGTCGCCGAAGTCGGCCTCGAACCGTCGGGCGACCAGATGTTCCACATCCTCTACGACGGCACCGTGGTCGACGAGCGGGACTATGCGGCGATCGGCGGCGACGCCGAGGCGATCAACACCCGCCTGTCCGAGACCTGGACCGACGGCCTCGACCGTTCGGCGGCGATCGCGCTCGGACGGACCGCCCTCGGCGGCCCCGATCGCGAGATCCCCGACGACGACCTCGAAGTCGCCGATCTGGCACGCACCAACGGCCGCCGCTGCTTCCACCGCCTGACCAAGAGCGACCTGAGCGCCTGACCGGCCACCACGCCGCAGCGCTCCATCGAACCATCAGTGCGCGCGACATGTGCCGGTTTCAGGCACGCCGCTTGCGCTGATCGTTGAGGAGCGCATCGCCGACGCCAGTGCCACGAACCTCCGGCGCCACCCACATCGAGATCAGCTCGATCGAACCAGGGGAGTGGTGCATTCCTCCGACGGTGCCCACGACCTGCCCGCCCTCGCACACAGCGGCAACCGCGTTGAAGGCCACGTTGTCGAAGCGGCTGCGCCACCGATCCTCACGATCGTTCGACCCCTGCCAGTCGGCAAGCTTGGACCCGAACGCCTCCGGCGCCTCGGCGAGCGACCGCAACCTGACCTCACGCCACACTGCCCACTCGTCGGCGCAGAGCGTACGGATCTCGACAGGTGACACCCCGCGAGCTTGGCACGCTGACATGGCCTGCCCGCCAGGCGTACCATCGGTGGATGGTCGCCATCGACGTCAACTCTGATCTGGGGGAGTCCTATGGGGTCTGGACGCTCGGTGACGACGCAGCGATGCTCGGGCTCGTCACCAGCGCCAACGTCGCCTGTGGCTTCCATGCCGGCGACCCGTCGGTGCTGCGAGCGACGTGTGCGCTGGCGGTGCAGAACGATGTCGCCATCGGTGCTCAGGTGTCGTTTCCGGATCTGCCCGGCTTCGGTCGGCGCCACCTCGACATGGCACCCGATGAACTGCGCGACGCCGTGCTCTATCAACTCGGCGCCCTGGACGCGTTCGCCCAAGTGGCCGGTGCCGAGATCGCGTACGTCAAGCCACACGGCGCGTTGTACCACACCACGGCGACGCACCCGGCCGCCGCGAAGGCGCTCGTGGCTGCCGCCGCCGAGTACGACCCGTCGCTCGCCATTCTCGGTCTCCCCGGCTCGGAACTGCTCGCCGCAGCCGCCGCAGCCGGACTCGAGGCGGTGCCGGAAGCCTTCGCCGACCGCGCGTATCGGCCCGATGGCGCGCTGGTGTCGCGCCGCGAACGGAACAGCGTGCTCACCGACCCCGACGAGGTGGCCGAACGAGCCGTCCGGATCGCGACCGACAACGAGGTCGTTGCCATCGACGGCACCGTGGTGGCTGTTCGCGCCCGGTCGATCTGCGTGCACGGAGACACGCCCGGAGCGGTCGACCTGGCCCGTGCCGTCCGCTCGGCACTCGATGCGGCCGGGGTCGGCGTCTACCGTTTCACCGACTGAGCGCTCCGGCGCGGAACGGGACACACATGACCTACGCACCATCCCACCGGGCGTTCTACGACGCCGACAGCCACATCATGGAGCTGCCGGACTTCCTGCGCGACTACGCCGACCCGGCGATCCGCGAGCAGATCCCGCAGGTGAGCTACGCCGCGTCGCTGGTGACCGACGAAGAGGTCGAGGTGATCGTCGGCAACGGAAACCGACACACCGCCGAACACATCGACGCTCAGATCGGCCTCGGCGACCAGCTGATCGCGAAATCGAAGGAGATCCAGGCGCTCGGAGCGTTCGACCGCGACGACCGTGCGGTGGCGCTCGACATGCTCGGGTTCCGCAAACAGCTCGTGTTCGCCACCCACAGCGTGGCCACGCCGTTCTCGCCGAGTCGCAAGCTCGCGAACGACGTCCGGTACGGCGCAACGCGAGCGCACAACCGTGCGATGAGCGAGTTCTGCGCCGACGACGACCGCCTGATGGGTGTCGGGATCGTGCCGCTGGAGGACCCGGTGCTCGCCCTCGCGGAGTTGGAGTTCGCACTCGACGCCGGGCTGGCGGCGATCTGGGTGCCGCACCATCCGGCCGGGGAGCGTTCGCCCGGCCACGTCGACCTCGCTCCGTTCTGGGCGCGCCTCGCCGAGTCCGACACCCCGTTCGTGCTCCACGTGGGCGGTTCGCCGCTGCAACTGGATCCCCGATGGGCGAACACGGGTCGACCCGCTGCGCGCGACTGGATGGGCGGTGGCGAGAACCTTCGCAGCAAGGACATGGCGGTGCTGCACCAGGGGCCCGAGACGTTCATCTCCGTGATGGTGATGGACGGCGTGTTCGAGCAGCACCCCGGTCTCCGAGGCGCCTGTGTCGAGCTCGGGGCGGGCTGGGTGCCGGCGATGCTCACCCGACTCGACTGGGTGGTGCGCTCGTGGGGCAAGGTCGACCCGTATCTGGCCCAGCTGCAGCGAACCCCGTCGGAGACGCTGCGTGCCCAGATGGCGTTCACGCCGTACGTGTTCGAGGACGTCGGCGGGCTGATCGACGCGTCGTCGGACGACCTCTACCTGTTCTCCAGCGACTACCCGCACGTCGAAGGTGGCAAGGACCCCATCGGGCGCTTCGAGGGCTCCCTGGGCGATCGACCGGTGCAGGTGCGCGACAACTTCTACGCCGAGAACTTCCTGCGCATCTTCCCCGACGCCCGCGTCCACTGAGCATGCGACGCAAGCCGTACGGACCCGCGGCCTGGCTGGTCGACGACGTTGCTGCGCCCGCCGCCTGGGCGGAGGCGCTCAGAGCGATGGAGGTGCACGGCATCGACGAGATCGTGCCCGCGGCGTCGACGGTGGTCGTGCGCTGCTCGCGCCGGCGCCACGATGACGTCGGCCAGGTCCTCGACATGGTCGTTCCAGCGCCGACCCCGCAACATCCTGAGCCGCCCCTCGTCCTCGATGTCGTCTACGACGGCCCCGACATCGCCGATCTGGCGTTCGCGGCGCAGGTCTCGATCGACGACGTCATCCGCCTCCATGCCACCGGCAGCTACGAGGTCGCCTTCTGCGGATTCAGCCCCGGCTTCGGGTACCTCAGCGGCATCGACCCTCGTCTGCACGTTCCCCGCCGCGACACGCCACGCACCTCGGTCGCTGCGGGATCGATCGGCATCGCTGCGGGCTACACCTGCGTCTATCCGTCCGCATCGCCCGGGGGGTGGCACCTGATCGGACACACGACCAGCCGGCTCTGGAACCCCGACCGAGATCCTCCTGCGCTGCTCGTCCCCGGTCGAGCGGTCCGATTCCGGCGGGTGTGGTGATCACGTCGACCGCCGGGGCACCGGCGCTGCGGATCATCCAACTCGGCTTCGCGACGACCGTGCAGGACCGTGGACGGCGCGGCCTGGCCCACCTCGGCGTCCCGACCGCAGGCGCCGTCGACCTCCGCACCCACGACCAGATGAACCGGCTGGTCGGCAACCCGCCCGATGCCGCCACGATCGAGACGATGGGGGCGCTCATCGTCGAGACCCTGCGCCCTGTCGTGGTCGCCACCAGCACCGACGCGAGCCGGCAGACACTGCCCGCCGGCGTGCAGCTCCGCATCGACGCGCCGACCGACTCGATCTGGGCCTACCTCGCCGTGCGCGGGGGCATCGACGTCGACCCCGTGCTCGGGTCGCGCAGCCACGACACCCTCGGTGACATCGGCCCGCCAGGACTGCTCGCCGGTGCGATCGTGCACGTGGGTGACGACCCCGGAACGCCGCTCGACGCCGACCACGCTCCCGCACGCGCTCACCGCCACGAGCGCATCCGACTGTGGGACGGACCGCAGCACGACTGGTTCGTCGGCGGTGTCGGGTGTCTGACCGGACGGTCGTGGAGGGTCACCAACGAACTCAGTCGTGTCGGCGTGCGTCTCGAGTCCGGCGACTTCCCGACCAGTACCCGCTCGCAACCGTCGATGCCGAGCATCGGTGTGACCGTCGGCGCCGTGCAGATCACACCGTCGGGCGCCCCGATCGTGATGCTGGCCAATCACCCGACCACCGGCGGGTATCCGGTGATCGCCGTGGTCGAGCCCGACGACCTCTCGGCGCTGGCCCAGACCCGTCCCGGCTCGGAGCTCCACTTCCGCCGCGCCTGATCTCGTGAACAACTCCTCCTCTCAGGCGCGAAGTTGTTCACGAGAACGTGGGGAGCATGAACGAGCGCACCGGTGCGTTCATGGCTAGGTTGCCAGTGATGGAGCGTCGCATCTACGGACTCGAGAACGAGTACGGCGTCACGTGCACGCTGCGAGGCCAGCGACGCCTCAGCCCCGACGAGGTCGCCCGCTACCTGTTCCGCCGAGTCGTGTCGTGGGGTCGCAGTTCCAACGTGTTCCTCCAGAACGGCGCCCGGCTGTACCTCGACGTCGGCTCGCACCCCGAGTACGCCACCCCGGAGTGCGACTCGCTGTACGAGCTCGTCGTGCACGACAAGGCAGGCGAGCGGATCCTCGAGCAGCTCGTCGAGTCCGCCGAACAACGCCTCGCCGAGGAGTCGATCCGGGGCACGATCTATCTCTTCAAGAACAACACCGACTCGGCCGGCAACTCCTACGGCTGCCACGAGAACTACCTCACCAACCGTGACGACGATCTCGGTCACTACGCCGAAGTACTGATCCCGTTCCTGGTGTCCCGCCAGATCTACACCGGTGCCGGCAAGGTGCTGCAGACCGCCAGAGGAGCGACCTACTCGATCGCCCAGCGCGCCGAGCACATCTGGGAGGGCGTGTCGTCGGCCACCACCCGCAGCCGTCCGATCATCAACACCCGCGACGAGCCCCACGCCGACGCCGAGAAGTACCGGCGCCTCCACGTGATCGTCGGCGACTCGAACATGAGCGAGTACACCAACTTCGTCAAGGTCGGTGCAGCGGCCTGCATGCTGAGGATGCTCGAAGACGACAATGTCGTGCTGCGCGACATGACGCTCGAGAACCCGATCCGAGCGATCCGCGAGATCAGCCACGACATCACCTGTCGCCGCACGGTCCGCCTCGCGAACGGTCGTGAGGTCTCGGCGCTCGACATCCAACGTGAGTACCTCGACCGGGCACTGCGCTACGCCGACTCGCAGGGATTCCCGCCGCTCGAGCAGAAGGCGCTCGACATGTGGGAGCACTGCATCACCACCATCGAGAAGGACCCGCTCCTGCTCGACCGCGAGGTCGACTGGGTCATCAAGTACAAGCTGCTCGAAGCGTTCCGGGAACGCCACGACCTGCCGTTCGGTCATGCCAGGGTGCAGTTGCTCGACCTGCAGTACCACGACGTGTCGCGGGCGCGCAGTCCGTTCTACAAGCTCCAGGACCGGGGCATGATCGAGCGGATCTGCACCGACGCCGACATCGAGCAGGCGATCGACGTCCCACCGCAGACCACCCGTGCCCGCCTGCGAGGCGATTTCGTCAAGCGGGCCAAGGAGCGCAAGCGTGACTACACCGTCGACTGGGTGCATTTGAAGCTGAACGACCAAGCGCAACGGACCGTGCTCTGCAAGGACCCGTTCAAGAGCCGCGACGAGCGCGTCGAGCGACTCATCGAATCGCTCTGAGCGCGGTACCGTTGGACCCTCGTGACGTCCGAGACCATCGTTCCCCCGCCCGTCGAACCGCCGACCGAACCACCGGTCGGCTCGTCCGGCGAGCCTGCGAGCACCTCGAAGCTGCCTGCGGGAGCACGTGCGTTCTTCGACTGGTTGGTCGTCATCGCGGTGGCACTGCTCGTTGCGTTCGTCGTGCGCACCTTCGTCATCGCGCACTTCGTCGTCGAGGGCGAGTCGATGTTCTCCACGCTCGACACCAACGACCGGGTGTTCGTCAACAAGCTGTCGTATCGTCTGCACGACCCCAACCGCGGCGACGTCGTCGTGTTGCACCAGGTCACCGGCGCCTCCGAACGTGACCTCATCAAGCGGGTGATTGCGTTGCCCGGCGAATCCGTCGAGGTCCGCAACTGCTCGGTGCTCATCGACGGTCGCGTGCTCAACGAGCCGTACCTCGACCCCGAGGTCGTCACGCCAACCGACTGTGGCGGCGACTTCGTCCTCGACGGGGTGGTGCCCGACGATCACGTCTTCGTGATGGGCGACAACCGTGGCGGATCGCAGGATTCACGCGTGATCGGCCCGATCAGCGAGGACGACCTGGTCGGCCGTGCCTTCGTGGTGTTCTGGCCCCAGAGCCACTGGCAGTGGCTCTGACACCGTTCTGACGAGCCCATCGGAGGTCCAGATCAGGTCAGCGGGTTGCCGATCTCGGCACGGAACGCGTCGGTCATCACGTCGACGCGATCGCTGTACACCGCATCGAGGCCCATCCGGAGGCTCTCGCGCAGTTCGTGCTCGTGCTGCATGTCCCAGCCGAACGCGCACAACCCGAACCGGTGGAAGAGTGCCACGAGCCCGCCGGACCAGTCGGTGCGGTGCAGGTTGATGCCGTCGATGCGATGACGCAACAGGTACTCGGCGCGCCGCTCCGGCGTGCCGTTGATGCGATCGAGTCGGGTGGTCTGCAACAGGCGGATCGGCGTGTCGCCGAACAGCTCGCGCAACTCGATCACCCGGTTCAGGCTCGCCTCGCACAACCAGGTCCGTTCCAGCAGCGTCGAGTCGACGCCCCGGATCACCTCGACGATCGCCGGTGCCGAGTCGGGATCCTTCAGGTCGAGCGACAGCGAATAGGCGGTTCCGCACTTCTCGAGCAGCTCCAGCAGGCTCGGGATGTGCTCGGGCAGATCGGCCCGGTCGAAGTCGGAGATCGGCCGCCTGCGCAGGCCTTTCTTCACGACGCCGTCGTGGTCGAGCACGGCGACGCCGTCGGCGGTCAGCCACACATCGCTCTCGAGCCCGGACGCGCCGAGCCGCAGTGCCAGCTCGAACGCGTCGAGTGTGTTCTCCGGCGCGTGCGCCCGCGCCCCTCGATGGGCGAACGTGATCGGAGGATCGAGCAGAGATGGGAGTCGTTGTTGCACTCCGACTCATGATGGCAGGCCCGTAGACTGCGCCCGTGTTCAATCTGCAGGGCAGCGAGATCATCGTCATCCTGCTGATCGCGCTCGTCGTGCTCGGACCAGAGAAATTGCCCGACGCCGTCCGCAAGTTCACCCAGACCTATTCCGAGCTGAAGAAGATGAGCACCGGCTTCCAGTCCGAGCTGAAATCAGCGCTCGACGAGCCGATGCGCGAGATGCGTGAGACCGCCAACCTCGTGCGAGACGCCGCAGATCCCCGCAAGATCATGAGCGAGGCCGAGGCCGAACAGCGGGTGCTCGACGACGCCGATGCCGCAGCGGGACGCGCCGGCACCCCCGACGCCGCCAACGACTGGGCCGCACCGACCCCGGGAACGGCCGACCCGAGCCGCAACGGCGACCGACCCGGCACGCCGCTGGCCGATCCCGGATACGACCAGGTCGCCACCCCGGGCGACCCTCCCGAGCAGCCGACGCCGTGACCATCGACGACGACGAAGAGGTGTCCGGCGCGGACACGATGACGCTCACCGAGCATCTGGCCGAGCTCCGTGTGCGCATCATCCGGTCCGCGCTCGCCGTTGCGATCGGCATGGTGCTGATCATTGCCTTCTACAACCAGGTGCTCGACTTCCTGCTCCAGCCCTATGTCGATCTGTGCACCAGCAAGCCGCAGGACTTCTGCGATCCCGAGTTGTTCATCTTCAGCCCGACCGAGGGGCTGGCGACCCGTGTCCGCGTCGGCCTCTACGGCGGCATCGTCGTCGCACTTCCGGTGATCCTCTGGCAGGTTTGGCGCTTCATCGTGCCGGCGCTGAACAGCAAGGAGAAGAAGTGGGCGATCCCGATCATCATCACCTCCGTGACGCTCTTCGTGGCCGGCGGCGCTCTTGCCTACTTCACGATCGGCCAGGCGCTCGACTTCCTGATCGGATGGGCAGGCGAGGGCGTCGGCCAGGTGTTCTCGGTGCAGAGCTACGTGTCGCTCATCGGCCTGATGATCTTTGCGTTCGGCCTCGGGTTCATGCTCCCGGTGTTCGTCTTCGGTCTCCAGGCCGTCGGTGTGGTCACGCCCCGGCGACTGCTGCAGAGTTGGCGGATCGCACTCGTGGTGATCGCCATCATCGCCGCAGTGATCACCCCCTCGGGTGACCCGGTCACCATGGCGATGCTGGGACTTCCCATGGTCCTGCTCTACTTCCTGGCGATCTTCATCGGTTGGCTCGTCGTTCGCCGGCGACCGGTCGACGCGTGACCGACGGCACCGCTCGCTCGCAGTTGCGAGACGAGTTCGTCGCCCGGTACCCGTTCCCCATCGACCGCTTCCAGCGCGAGTCGTTCGATGCGCTCGACCGCGGCGACCACGTCGTGGTGGCCGTCCCGACCGGCAGCGGCAAGACCGTCGTGGCCGAGTACGGCATCGCCGCGGCACGCGCCGAGGGTCGTCGTGCGTTCTACACGGCACCGGTGAAGGCGCTGTCGAATCAGAAGTACCGCGATCTGGTGGCGGTGCACGGCGAGGACGACGTCGGGTTGCTGACCGGCGACAACTCGATCAACGGCGACGCGCCGATCGTCGTGATGACCACCGAAGTGCTGCGCAACATGATCTACGGCCGATCACGGCTGCTGCACGACCTCGGCCTGGTGGTGCTCGACGAGGTGCACTTCCTGCAGGATTCGTATCGGGGTCCGGTGTGGGAGGAGGTGATGATCCACCTGCCGCAGCACGTCCGATTGGTCTGTCTGTCGGCCACCGTCAGCAACGTCGACGAACTCGCCGAGTGGATCACCACGGTACGGGGCCCGACCGCGTCGATCGTCGAACGCCGCCGACCCGTTCGCCTCGACAACGAGTACCTCGTCGCCGACCGCACCAACGACCGGTTGCGCATGCTGCCGGTGTTCGTCGACGGCCACGTCAACCGCGATGCGGTCGCCCTCGACGAGTCGGCCGTCCGCGGACGGCCAGGGCGCAGCGGCCCCGGCGGTGTCGAGAAAGCGCTCGGATCGCCACGCACCGGGTGCCGGGCGCAAAGTGCTCGCTCCACCGGGGCGCGTCGAGGTCGTCGAGTTGCTCGAACGACGACGACTCCTGCCGGCGATCTTCTTCATCTTCAGCCGGGCGCAGTGCGACGCCGCGGCGAAGTCCTGCGTCGACGCCGGCCTCGACCTCGTCGACGACGGCGAGCGCACGGCCATCCGCACGATCATCGATGCCCGCCTCGGCGGCCTCGAACAGGCCGACCTCGACGTGCTCGGCTTCCAACAGTTCGTCACGCAACTCGAGTGCGGTGTCGCTGCGCACCACGCCGGCATGGTGCCACCGATGAAGGAGGTCGTCGAGGCCTGCTTCGTCGAGGGGTTGGTCAAGGTCGTCTTCGCCACCGAGACGTTGGCGGTCGGGATCAACATGCCGGCGCGCACCGTGGTGATCGAGAAGCTCACCAAGTTCACCGGTGAACACCACGAGCGGTTGACGCCGGGGGAATACACGCAGCTGACCGGACGCGCGGGCCGTCGCGGCATCGACGACCTGGGTACGGCGGTCGTGCTGTGGTCGCCGTGGGTGCGCTTCGACGAGGTCGCGGAACTCGCGGGCAGTTCGTCGTTCCACCTCCGCTCGGCGTTCCGCCCGACCTACAACATGGCTGCCAACCTCGTGCGCACCTACAGCAGCCCTGAGGCGCACCATCTGCTGAACCTGTCGTTCGCCCAGTACCAGGCCGACCGCGACGTCGTGCGACTCGAGGCGCGGCTCGAACGCCGCCGCCGGGCCGCCGCCGACCTCCGAACCACGGCACACAGCGAACTCGGCGACATCGACGAGTACCGCCGACTCCGCGACCGAGAGCGCGACGACCGCGCTGCCGGCCGCGCCGCACGGCTCGATGCCATCGACGATGCGCTCGCTGCGCTGCGTCCGGGCACCGCCATCCACGTCGCCAAGGGCACCTACAAGGGGCCGGCGGTCGTGGTGGCAGCGGCCAATCGGAAGTCCGGGCTGCGGCTGACGGTGATCACCCGGTCGGCGAAGTCGCTGTACCTCCAGGCGGAGGACTTCGACGAGCCGCCACGTCAGGTCGGCAGCATCGCCCTGCCGCAGACGTACGCGCCGAACCGCAAGGAGTACCGCAACGACGTCGCCAGGCGGCTGCGCACCATGAAGGCCGACCCGTCGCCCAGCACCAAACGGCACCGCAAGCGTGACGAGACGCTTGCCGACAACCATCCGGTCGCTCGCGATCCCGACCTGCGCACCAAACTCCACGCGGCGGGCCAGGCCGACCGGATCGAACGCGAGATCGCCGACCTCGAACGTCGGGTCAGCGGGAAGAACACGTCGCTGGCGAACGAGTTCGATCGCGTGCTCGACGTGCTGAGCACCTACGGCTACCTCGACCGGCCGAGTTGGTCGCTCACGGAGGCTGGCGAGATGCTCGCCCGCACGTTCCACGAATCCGACCTGCTCGTCGCCGAGGTCGTGCGATCCGGCGTCCTCGACGGGCTCACCCCGGCCGATCTCGCTGCGCTGGTGTCGACGCTCGTGTACGAGCACCGGAGCTCCGAGACACCCCCTGCACCGTGGTTCTCCTCCACCGACGTCAGGGACCGTTGGCGGCGTCTGGCGGCCATCAGTGAGGACCTGCGGGCAACAGAGCGCTCCGTCGGCCTCGGCGAGCACCGGCCGCCGGATCCGACGTTCTCGGCGATCGCCCACGCCTGGGTGGCGGGGGAGGGGTTCGCCGAGGTGGTCGGCGACGACGAGATGACCGGTGGCGACTTCGTGCGCACCACCAAGCAGCTGATCGACCTGCTCCGCCAGCTCGCGATCATCGCTCCTGACACGGCGACACGGCGCGCTGCGGCCCAGGCAGCCGACGGCGCCTTCCGCGGCGTCGTCGCCGACAGCGCAGCGCCGACCCCGGCCAGCGCATGACCATCAAGCCCGGCGAGGCGTGGGGGCGCACGGTGCCACGACCGGCTGACCTCGTCGTCGTGCACGGCGACGCCGAGCTCGCGTCAGCGCTCTCCAGCGAGCAGCATTCGGCAATCGGGGTCGGCAGCGGCGATCTCGCTCGGACACTCGGGGTGACGCCGACGAGGGCAGCCTCGCTGGCGACGCGCGAGACCGTCAACGAGTTGCCGATCGACCTGCTGCACGTGCGCCTCGACGGCGCCGACGACGCTCTCGTGGCCTGCGCTCACGTGGTGGCCCGAACGCCGTGGAGCAGCGGCTGGTGGCTGCGCGGACGCATTCTGGTCGTGATGAACGCCGAGTTCATCGGCGACTGGGACATCGCACCACGCGGGCACCCCAACGACGGTCGCGTCGAGGTCGTCGACGTGCAACCCTCGATGTCGGCGCGCGAGCGCCTCGCCGCGCGCCGACGGCTCGCAACGGGCACCTACGTTCCCCATCCACGCATCGCCACCCGGTCGGTGCGAACCGGATCGTGGGAGTTCGAGCGGCCCCTCGACGTCGTCGTCGACGGACGCCACGCCGGTCGAGCGGCGACGCTGTCGGTCGACGTCATCTCCGACGCCGCCATCGTGTACACCTGACACGATCGGCATTCCACCAGCTCAGCTGGTTCGCGAGATCCCGAGTCGCGGCGGTGCGCCGTCCTAGAGTGGTCGATCGTGGCTGTGTACGTCCCCGAGTCCTTCACCGCGGACGAAGCCGATGTGCTGCGCCGATACTTCACCAACCTCGATGGTCCGGTGTTCGCGCTGGTCAATCTCCCCGAGGTCGTCAAGGGCGCACTCTTCGCCCGCTACAGCCGGAGCCACAAGTCGCTGCGCCGATTGTTCCTCGACGAGTTCGTCGGCGATCTCGACGTGAGCGGCGACCACTCCGTCGACGCAACGATCGGCCTCGACCGCGCCGAGGAACTCTACGAGCGGGTGTTCTTCGACTACGGCGACGACTCGGTGGCACAGCTCGGCGGGGTGCACCTCGCGTGCGAACAGGCCTCGAACCTGCTCACCAAGATCCTCGAATGGGGACGCTTGATGAGCTACCTCGAGCAGAGCACCCGCTACATCGCCTACGACGCCCGTCTCGGTGGGCGCTACCGCTACTACCGCGATCCAGCGGTGCTCGCGAGCCCGCTGGGGACCCGCTACATCGGCGACCTCGACCGGATCTTCGATGCCTACAGCCGGTGCGTCGATCTGGTGACCGAGCACGTGCGCGTCAACGTCGAGCGCGGGCCCGACGACAGCGAGTTCGTCTACCGGACCGCAACGCGGGCCAAGGCGCTCGATGCCGTCCGGGGGATCCTGCCGGCGGCGGCGACGTCCAACGTCGGGATCTACGGCACCGGTCAGGCGTTCGAGGCGTTGCTGTTGCGGATGCGTTCGAACCCGCTGCCCGAGTCGCGCGAGTACGCCGACCTGATGCTGCACGAATTGCGCAAGGTGATCCCGAGCTTCCTGCGGCGCGTCGATCTTCCCGAGCGTGGCGGCCGATGGAGCGAGTACCTCGCTGCCACCCGCGACGACACGTCGGCGCTGGTCGCCGACCTCTTCGGGTCGACCCCGGTCGAGCCGGCCGCCGAGGTCGAACTGGTCGACTTCGATCCAGAGGCCGAGGACAAGCTGCTCGCCGCGATCTGCTACTCGCACTCCACACTTCCCGAACACCAGCTCCTGGAACGGGTTCGGGGGCTCGGCATCGACGAACGCACATCGCTGATCCGGGCCTACGTCGGCGACCGCGAGAATCGACGCCACAAACCCGGCCGCGCCTTCGAGCGCTCGTACTACCGGTTCGACATCCTGAGCGACTACGGAGCATTCCGCGACATGCAGCGCCACCGGATGCTCACCATCGAGTGGCAGCGCCTCACCCCCAACCATGGCTACACGCGTCCCGAACTGGTCACCGAAGCGGGCCTCGGTGAAGAGTTCGACGAAGCCATGCACCGTTCGGCGGCGCTGTACGACGCGCTGCAACCCGAGTTCCCCCAGCAGGCCTCCTACGCCGTCTCCATGGCGTATCGGATGCGCTATGTGATGCAGTTCAATGCGCGTGAGGCGATCCACATGCTCGAGCTGCGCTCGTCACCGCAGGGCCACCCGTCGTACCGCCGAGTGGCGTTGGAGATGCACCGCTTGATCGCCGAGCGCGCCGGACACCATTCGATCGCTGCAGCGATGAACCACATGACCACCGAGGCGCCCGAGCTCGAACGACTCGAGTCCGAGCGTCGCGCCGAGGCCCGCCGCACCGAGATCTGAGCCCGACACTCTGGCACGTGTGACGCCTGTCACATCGATGGTTTCCAGTGGAGTGGGAAGGTCTGCCTATGCTCCGGCCGCAACCCCCCGTACGCATGACGAGATCGAAACGACGAGATGGCTGACGACGAGATCACCGAACCCGACGACATCCTCGACGAAGAGGAGACCGAGGAAGAGACCGACGATCTCGAACTCGACGACGAGGATCTCGAACTCGACGACGACGACGACGTCGATGACGACGATGACGATGCCGACGACGACGATGACGACGAAGACGAGGACGCTGCATCGACACCGCGCACGAAGCGCAAGAAGCGGGCCGCTGACGACGATGATGACGACGACGACGAGCTGCTCACCGATGACGACGTCGAGGAGGACCTCGACAAGATCCTCAAGGATCGGATGGTCGCCGCTGACGACGACGACGACGAGGATGACGACGACGAACCCGAGATTCGCGGCGAAGGCGGCGAGCGTCTCCAACCCAAGCAGCAGGATGAGCAGCTGTGCTCGTCGTGCTTCCTCCTGGTGAGGACCAGCGCGCCGAACTGTCCGGTCGGCGATGACGACTGCCCCATCTTCTCCTCCTGACGAGCCGAGGCCGCCGCTGGCCAGGCTCGTCGAACTCGCCATCGTGGTGCCTGTCGAGGTCGGCAGTCGCTTGATCGACGCAGTCCCAGCGGTGGTCGACAAGGTGCCGTCGGCTGCCGAACGGGTCAAGCGGGAGATCGTGTTGGCCCGGTTCCTCGGCAAGCTGGTGGTCGATCAGGGTGTGCGCGAACTCCGTACCCGACTGACTCCCACCGAGCGGGACGCGGACGAGCCCATCTCCGACGACCGCCCGCCGGACCCGCTCGACCCGTCCCCGACCCCGCCCCGACCGACGGCGATCCCGCGGTCGACGACGAGGCCGTCGCCGACGCCCCAGACGTCACGACGTTGGCGTTGGCCGACTACGACCACCTGTCGTCGGCGCAGATCGTCGGCAAGCTCGATGGTCTTGACGACCTCGAGCGTGACGCCATCGAGCGCTACGAAGTTGCGGGCCGTCATCGACGCACCATCTTGGGCAAGCTCGACCAGCTGCGATCGGCGGACGCATGATCGACCCGATCGTCCGAGCGGCCGCCGAGCACGACCATCCCTCGCTGCAGGCCCTCGAGCTCGAGGCTCGTGCTGCGCTGGTCGACCAGCGCGGCGGCGAACGATGGCTCGTCGAGCATCCGCTGATCGGCGACGGGTGGGGTGCTCGTTGCGGCAGCGCTGATGTGTTCGTCGGCACGATCGACGACGTCGTGATCGGCTACATCGTGGCCGAACTCGGCGCCGACGCAATCGTGCGGATCGATCAGGTCTGGGTCACACCCGAGGCACGCGAGCTGGGTTTCGGCGACGAGCTGCTGGCGATGGCGATCAGCTCGGCGAGCAATCGCGGCGCCGTGGCCGTCGAGGGCCAGGCCCTCCCGGGAGACCGACACACGAAGAACCTCTACGAGCGCGCCGGGATCGTCGCTCGGTTGATCACGACGTTCCGACGGCTCTGACCACCGTCGACGGCTCCGAGGTCAGCGGCCCTTCCATTGCGGGGCACGTTTCTCGATGAAGGCGGTGAGCCCTTCGCCGATGTCCTCCGAGCGCATCACGACACCCATCGCTGCGTCGGTCATCGCCTTGAGCGTGTCGTCGTCCTCCGTCGCCGATGCCAGCACGACCTTGCGGCTCTCCCACACCGCCAACGGGGCAGCGGCAGCGATCTGGCCGGCGAGCGCCAGTGCCTCATCGGTGGCCTGGCCGGGCTCGACCAGCCGGTTGACGAGACCGAGTTCGTGCGCCCGCTCGGCCGACAACGGCTCACCGGTGAGGATGAGCTCCATCGCTGCGTTGCGCCCGATGGCGCGGGGCAGGCGGAAGAGGCCACCGGCGCCGGCCACCAGGTTGCGCTTGGCCTCGGCGAGGCCGAACGACGATCGAGTCGTCGCAACGACGAGGTCGGCGGCGAGCACGATCTCACAGCCACCGGCGGTGGCGAGCCCGTCGACGGCCACGATGACCGGCTTCTTGCGGTCGCGGTAGGCGAACCCGGCGAATCCGCCACGCTCGGTCATCAGCGAGCCGCCAGCGCCCGAGTTGATGGCCTTGAGGTCAGCGCCGGCGCAGAAGACGGGTCGATCCTGGCCGTCGGTGTTTGCTTGGATGATGCCCACCCAGATGTCGTCGTCGGACTCCATCTGGTCGATGGCGGCCTCCATGGCCTGAGCGACGTCGCCGTTGACGGCATTGCGGGCGTCGGGACGATTGAGGGTGATCAGCGCGACGCGGTCGCGTGCTTCGTAGGTGACGATCTCGGACATGGCCGCCGATCGTAGGCGGCGCAGTCGGAACGGAGCGAACCCGCTCAGTCGGTGGTGGTGTCCGCCTCGACGGGTGCCGGGTCCGCCTCTGGGGCCTCGGCTTCTGCGGCCGCGGGTACCTTCACAGACGGTGCTTCAGCAGCGGGTGCCTCAGCAGCGGGAGCCTCAGCAGCGGGTGCCTCAGCAGCGGGTGCCTCAGCAGCGGGTGCCTCAGCAGCGGGTGCCTCAGCAGCCTCTGGAGCGGGAGCCGGCGCCGGAGTTCTGGTCGCCGGCGGCGACGGGCGGCCGCCCTTGGCGCCCGAGCGCTTGGCATCCTTGTTCCGATCGTTGCGACCGTCCTTGCGGGGTGGCCCGGCACGCAGCGGCTTGGGCTTGGGTGTGCCCGCCGGGACCTCGACACCGAGCAGCGCGGCGATCTGCGGCAACGCGGGCCCGAGACGCAGCGTGGTCGCCTTGAGGTCGTCGGTGATCACCGACGGGGCCGTCGCCGGAACGACGAGTGTGCGCACGGGCGAGAACGCTGCGGCTTCGAGCACGGCGATCCACCGGTCCGCCGGGTCGTCCGGGGCCAATGCCGCGGTTGCGGCTTCTCCGAGGCGCCGCGCCAGATCGGGTGGGAACATCACGCCGGCCTTCGGCGGCTGCGACGACAGACGCAACGCTCGGATCACCCTGCCGACGCCGATCGCTGCATCGATGTCGCCGAACCACAGGGTCAGCTCCTCGTCCTGCTTGCGAACGAGCGCCTTGCGGAGGTCGTCGGCCACTTCACGCGTCGACTCGTCCCTGGCGACGATCGGGTCGTCGCCCGCCGCGACCACGCTGCGCAGATCGCGCAGATCGAGGTGCTCCATCTGACGCTGAGCGGCCTCGGCCCGATCGAGCCACTCCGCCACGCGCAGCTTGGGCAGCATGTCCTCGGCCATCTTGACCACCGACGCCTCGGGCATCGTGGGCTGTCCCGCTTCGGCGAGCCTGGCGTTCTCTTCCTTCACGCGGGCACGAACGGCAGACATTCCCTGCAGGGCCATCTCGGCGATCGGCCGCTGCGCTTCGGGGAGATCGGCGAGGACGGCGTTGCGACGCGCCTTGCCCGGACGGAGACGTTTGGGCTTCGGGCGCTGTGGCAGCTCCGGTGGAGCCTCGAAGTGGGGGCGTTGGCGACGCTGGTCGGAGCGCCCCTTGCCGTCGCCGTCACGTCCATCGCGCGCACCGTCACGCTTGCCGTCTCGGCGTCGGCCTCCATCGCGCTTGTTGTCGCGGCGGCCACGATCGTCACGACGGTCGCTGCGGTCGCGCTTGGCGCGCGTCTCGATGACCGCCTCGAAGGGCTTCTCGCTGGGCAGCAGCTCGAGCACGTTCGTCTCCTCGGCCTTCTCGCGGCCGCGCACGATCGACTGCACCTCGATGCCGTCGAGCATCTGCTCGACCTCGACCTTGAGGATGTCGCCGACCGCCGATCCCGGTGGCAGAAGGCTTCCGTCCATCTGCCCATTGGGCTTGCGGGCGCCAGCGGCGCGCCAGGTCCAGGAGCCGTCGGCGAGCGCGCTCGTCAGCTCGATGTCGATCCGTCGGGACATTTCGCCAACCGTACCGGGTCCGAGAGCGAGAACTTCAACGAGTCGGTGGGCGCAGGTCCCGCCGGATACCGTGCCGCCGATGGCTGTCTACGCACTCGGCGACATGGAACCCTCGATCGATTCGACGGCGTTCGTCCATCCCGACGCAGTGATCATCGGATCGGTCACCGTTGGAGCGCACTCGTCGGTGTGGCCGGGAGCGGTGCTGCGCGGCGACGGTGGAGACATCCGCGTCGGGGCGCGTACGAGCGTTCAGGACAACGCCGTGCTCCACACCACCCCCGAGTGGCCGACCGTCGTGGGCGATGGGTGTGTGCTCGGCCACCTCATCCACCTCGAGGGCTGCACGATCCACGACGACGTGTTGATCGGCAATGCGGCGATGGTGCTGCACCGCTCGGTGGTCCACCGCGGAGCGATCGTCGCCGCGAACTCGGTGGTGCTCAACGACATCGACGTGCCCTCGGGGGCACTGGCTGCCGGTTCGCCTGCGGTGATCAAGCCTGGCCGCGCCGACATCGAGCTGATCCGCAACAGTGCGGCCGCCTACGTCGAACGCATCGAGCAGTACCGCACCTCCCTGCGACGCCTCGACTGATGCGCGCCTTCGTCGTCACGGTGCCCGCCGACGAGGTCGACCTGGCCTCGGACCTGTTGTGGCAGCTCGGCGTGCGGGCGATCGAGGAACGATCACTCGCCGGCAACGACCGACTCGTCGAGCTCTGGACGGCGGTCGGCGACGAGCCCGCCGCAGCCGAACGAGCGACGACGTCGCTGGGGGAGCGGTGGCCGACTCGGAGCATCGAGGTGGCCGACGACGCAGCCGAGACCTGGCGGGCGTTCGCCGCCCCGATGTGGGTCGACGACGGTCTCGTCGTGGTGCCGGCGTGGCAGCGACACGAGTTCGGCGACGGCGTCGTGGCAATCGAGATCGAACCGGGCGGCGCCTTCGGTCTCGGTGATCATCCGACGACGTTGCTGTCGCTACGTGTGGTGCGTCGCCACCTCGAGGTGCAGTGCCGCGTGCTCGATGTCGGCTGTGGCACCGGCGTGATCGCCGTGATGGCGGCACTGGTCGGCGCGAGTTCGGTCCGAGCCGTCGATGTCGCCAGTGCGGCGGTCGAGGCCACCCACGACAACGCGGTGCGCAACGGTGTCGCGGCTCACGTCGAGGTCGACGCGACGCCGGCGGGCGAGCTGGAGGGCACGTTCGATCTCGTGGCGGCCAACATCCTGGCGCCGACGCTGATCGAGCTCGCCGACGATCTGCGGCGGCTCACCGCGCCTGATGGACGTCTGGTCCTCAGCGGCATCCTCGCCGACCGCCACGACCACGTGCTGGCCGCGCTCGCACCGATGGTCGTCGAGCAGACCGACACCCTCGACGGCTGGGCCGCCGTCACCCTCCGCCACCCGTCACCATCCGACGAGCGCCGATGAGCGAAGGGACCGGATACGCCACCGTTGGCTCATCGCGACCGTGGCGCATCGTTCGACGATGAGCGAGGGACCGGATACGCCACCGTTCGCTCATCGCGTCCGCGGCGCATCGTTCGACGATGAGCGAAGGGACCGGATACGCCACCGTTCGCTCATCGCGTGGTGTGGCGGGCGAGCGCTTGGACGGCGTCGGCGTGGGGGAGCGACGGGACCGCACCGGCGACCGTGGTGGCGAGCGCGCCCGCTCCGGCTGCGTAGCGGACCGCGTCGCGCAGCTCGTCACCAGCAGCGAGCCGGGCGGCGAGCGCGCCACAGAACGCATCGCCGGCGCCGGTGGTGTCGATCGGCGTCACGGCGACAGCGGGTTCGGTCCACGTCTCGACGGCAGTGCCGACCTGCGCGCTGACCGCCACCCCCGCGCCACCGAGCGTGGTGACGACCGCCGACACACCACGCCGCAGCAGTGACGCCACGCCGCCGATCACGTCAGCTTCGTGTTCGTTGGGCACCACGATGTCGCACAGCTGCACGAGGTCGTCCGGCAGCGCCGACGCCGGTGCGGGATTGAGCAACGTGGTGGCTCCTGCTCGGCGGGCGTGGCGGAAGGCGATGATCACCTGGTCGATCGGCACCTCGAGCTGGGCGACCACCACCCGAGCCTGCGGAACCGAGTCGGCCCGCATCCGGGCGTTCGCGCCCGGCACCACGACGATCGAGTTCTCGGCGTGCTCGTCGACGAGGATCATGGCGCGGCCGGTCGGCGCGTCGACGACGGCGAGGTTCGAGACGTCGATGCCCTCGGACGCGGCGAGCGCCCGGAGGTGTCGACCCGCTGCGTCGTCGCCCACCGCGGCGATCAGCACCACAGAGGCTCCCGAGCGTGCTGCGGCAACGGCCTGGTTGAGTCCTTTGCCGCCGGCGTGCTCGGCGTAGCCCGAACCGGACACGGTCTCACCCGGGCGGGGGAGCCGCTCGGTGGTCGCGACGAGATCGAGGTTGACGCTGCCGACGACGGCGACGTCGAACACTCAGCTGGCTCGGGCGCGGATGCCGATCGGAGCGATCAGGCGGAACCCGGCGGCATGGCGCTCGTCTTCGGACTCGCCACCCCAGAACCCGTATTCGTGGTTTCGGCGGGCGAACTCGACGCAGTCGACACGCACCGAACACCCGGCGCACACTTCCTGCGCTGCTGCTTCTCGGCGTTCCCGAGCTTGCGGACGTTCCGCTGCCGTCGGGAAGAACAGATGCGTCAAGCCTTTGCAGGCTCCGTGACGCATCCAATCGTCATCGGTTGCGATGCGGTCGAGTTCGATGGCCGACATGTACTCACACCCCCGTGTGGAAGACCCAACTCGAAGTCGGGCGACCTCGAGCAGTCGGCAGACTAAATCGAATAGATCACCGAGTCAATTGCATCAAGCAACAATTTCAGGAGTTTCCTCGATGAGCAGCTCGACACCTCGGGCGAACGTCTGGACGTCCTCGGCGGAGGTGTCCCACGCCGTCATCCACCTGACCTGATGCGCGCTGACGTCCCAGTCCCAGAAGAAACACCAGTCACGCAGCGGGCCGATCACGTCGGGGGAGAGGCGCGGGAACAAGCTGTTGACCTCCGGCGGGCCACCGAGCTCGACGCCGTCGATGGTGTGGGTGAGTCGGTGCAGTTCGGCAGCCATGGCATTGGCGTGGGCCGCGAGATCGATCCAGAGGTCGTCGTGGAGCACGGCGTTGAACTGCGCCGCCAGGAAGCGCATCTTCGAGGGCAGCTGGGTGACCTGCTTGCGGACGTACTGCGAGCCGACGGCCACGTCGGGGGAGAGGAAGATCACGGCTTCGGCGCCGAGCAGACCGTTCTTGGTGCCCCCGAAGCTCACGGCGTCGACGCCGGCATCGATCGTGAACGAGCGCAACGCCGAGGCGGTGCCGCCCAACGCTGCGGTGGCGTTGGCGATGCGGGCACCGTCGAGATGCACCAGCATCCCGAGCGCATGGGCCTGGTCGCAGAGTGCAGCGATCTCGTCGGCGGTGTACAGCGTGCCGAGCTCGGTGGCCTGGGTGATCGACACCACGCCGGGCTGGGCGTGGTGCTGTACGCCTTGGAGGTGCGCCAGCTCGGCGAGCTGCTCGGGCACCAGCTTGGCGCCGGGTGACGGCAGGTCGATCAGCTTGGTGGCGAGCGCTCGCTCGGGGGCGCCGGTCTCGTCGACGGCGATGTGCGCCCAGTCGGTGCACACGACGGCATGATGCGGCCCGGGAAGTGACCCGAGCAGTGTCGCCAGGGCAACGATGTTGGCGCCGGTGCCGTTGAACGTGAGCCGAGTCGTGACGTCGGCCGCGAACAGGTCGCGGAAACGAGCGGAGCACTCGCGAGTGAGTTCGTCGTCGCCGTAGGCGAGCGCCGAGCCGACGTTGGCGGCGAGGACGGCGTCGATCACCGCGGGGTGGGCGCCGGCGGCGTTGTCGCTCGCGAACGCACGAGCGGGTGGAGGCGGAAGCGTCGTCACGTCGACAAGTCTCCCAGCCAGATCCACGTCTCACACCGGCGACACGCGTACAATATCGTCATGACGAAATCGGCCATGGGTGACGGCAGCGGAGGATCGGCGACCCGACACTGCCGATGGTGCCGTCGAGCGCTGCCCGAGCGCTCCGGACCGGGTCGACCCCGCGAGTTCTGCTCGGGACGGTGCCGCCAGTGGGACTGGGTGGCCCGACACCGGGCCGCCGAGCTGGAACTCAGCGAGAACGAGCTGGTGATCGCACGGTCCGAGCTCGATGCACTGCACGATGAGCTGTACGTGCTGGCGTGCGCTGTCGACGACGTCGAGCGAGACCTTGCGGGTACGGGCACGCCAGCGGCACGAGAACTCGCCGATGCACTGGACTGGCTCCTCGAGGCGGCGCGGCCGTTGCGGAACCGGGAGATCGGCGCCGTCTGAGCAGCGGCGTTCCGTCTGCCCACCGGTCGTTCTCGACCAGGTCGCCCATAATCTTCGTTATGTCATATTTGTTCGAACCAGTGGACACTGGGCCGGCGACCGGCCAGACTGACGACGCCTCACTCGACGGGTCCCACCTGGGGACTTGACGGAACCCTCACATTCAGTGGAGGTTCAAGGATCTTGACCTCTTGTTGAGATTCGCAGTGTCGCTTGAGGTCCAATCAGGGCGGACCGACAACTCCACAGTGCAGGGAGCTTCTCCGTCCATGACTACGACCACTCGTCGCCACCGTTCCGTTCGACTCGCCCTCCGTGGCGTCGGCACCGCCACGATCGTCGCCTTGACCCTCACGGTGGTCCCCACCGCACTGCCCGCCGTGGCGTCGGCCTCGCCGAGGACCGTCGAGACCCCGGCGCTCCCCCAGTCGCTGATCGGGCTCGCGCAAGGATCGACCGGTGCCGACGTGGTGACCCTCCAGAACGCGCTGATCGCAGCTGGCGTCACCGTTCCGGGCGGCGCGGACGGCGTGTTCGGACCGGCCACCAAGTCGGCGCTCACCGCCTACCAATCCCGTTCGGGTCTCGCGACCACGGGGACCCTCGATGACGCCACGGCGGCGAAGCTCGGCCTGGTGGCACCGGCGCCGGCACCTGCGGCGGGCGCGCTGAGCGTTGGGGCACAGGGTGACCCCGTCAAGGAACTGCAGACCGCACTGATGGCGTTCGGTGTCTTCGTTCCCGGTGGCGCCGACGGCGTGTTCGGACCAGCAACCAAGACGGCTGTCTCGAACTTCCAGCGGTGGAACGGCCTCACGGTCTCCGGCGACGTCGACGCTGCAACCGCTGCGAAGCTCGGCCTCGGCGGCGCCCCCGGCGCCACTCCTGCCGGTGTTGCCGGCCCGGCCGCCACGGCAGCGGCCAGCTCGGACACCTTCGTCGGCATGGCCACGGGTGCCCGCGGGGACAACGTACGGGTCCTCCAGCGGGCACTGATCGCTGCGGGCATCACCGTTCGTGGCGGCGCCGATGGCGTCTTCGGCCCGATGACGGCCGCCGCCCTCACCTCGTACCAGCAAGCCAACGGCCTCACCGCCAACGGGATCGTCGACGACGCGGTCGTCGCAAAACTCGCCCTGGTCGCCGGCGCCCCGGCCCCGGCCCCTGCTCCCGCTCCTGCACCCGCTGCCGGGGCCTCGTACGTCGGGCTCACGGTCGGCTCCAACGGCCAACTGGTCAAGGATCTCCAGCGAGCGCTGATGCAGGCCGGTCTGTCGTTGCGTGGCGGCGCCGACGGCGTCTTCGGCAACATGACCCGAGCGACGTTGATGCAGTTCCAGCAGTCACAAGGCCGCGAGCAGAGCGGAACGGTCACCGACGCCGACGCAGCGGCGCTCTCGCTCGGATCCGGCGCTGCCCCGCAGGGCGTGGCAAGCCAGGTCGGCTTCGCCGTGTTCGGTGAGCGTGGCGACCGCGTCAAGGCGCTCCAGCAGTCGCTGCTCAACGCCGGGATCACCTTCGCGGGCGGCGCCGACGGCGTGTTCGGTGCGGCGACCTCGGGCGCCATCTTGGCGTTCCAGCGACGCGAAGGGCTGCCGGCCACCGGCAAGCTCGACCAGACGACCGCAGATCGGCTCGGCAGCGCACCCGCTCCGGCGCCCGCTCCCCCGTCGACGGTCGGGGTGTCGATCGATGTGTTCCCCGTTCAGGGCAAGTGCTGGTTCGGCGATACCTGGCAGGCCCCACGCGGCGGCGGACGCCTGCACGAGGGCGTCGACGTGATCGCTGCCCGCGGGAAACTGCTGTACGCCGTGGTGTCCGGAACCGTCTCGCGGGTGTACAACGACACCCCCGGCGGGCGCGCCGGCAACGGGCTGCGGATCTCGCAGGACAACGGCACCTACTTCACGTACCTGCACATGGACACCTTCGCCGAGGGGATCGTGCTCGGCACCACCGTCACCGCCGGTCAGGTCATCGGCACCGTCGGCAGCACCGGCAACGCCGCCACCCCGCACCTGCACTTCGAGGTCCATCCGGGTGGAGGCGCTGCGGTCAACCCGTATCCGATGATCAAGCCGATCGATGCCTGCCACGTGACCGAGCCGCGAGCCTGAACTCGAGCCGAGCCGGATCCCGCACGGCGCCATCGCCTGCGGGTACGCTGCGCTCACAACTGAATCGCCGTTCCACCCGAGCGGGAGAGTCAGCGCTGGCAATGTCGCAGCGCTGACGCCGAAGGAGCAACCTCCCCGGAATCTCTCAGGCCCACGGACCGCTCGGGTGAGGCACGCTGGAAAGCGCCGCCAGGTGTCGAGTCATCCCGACTCATCACGACACCGGGAGGTCACCGACGGGGAAAGCCTGGGTCCGCCCAGTCGAAACTCTCAGGTATCGATGACAGCCGGGGAAGTCCGATCCACTGCAGGAGGCTTCCCCGTGTCCGACCCCACTCCCCCACGTTCGCTGCACTCGCTCATCGAGCCCGACGAGTTCACCCGCCGCCACATCGGGCCGTCACCCGACGATGTCGCTGCCATGTTGCGCACGCTCGGCGCCGACTCGATCGAGGGACTGCTCGCCGAGACGATGCCGGGTCCGATCCGCAGCGAGTCGCCGTTGGAACTGCCCGGTGGAGTGTCGGAAGCCGACGCGCTCGAACGTCTCCGCCAGATCGCCGGGCGGAACCGGCGTGTCACCAGCCTCATCGGCATGGGCTACACCGGCACCGTCACTCCCCCGGTGATCGCCCGCAACGTGCTGGAGAACCCGGCCTGGTACACCGCCTACACGCCGTACCAGCCCGAGATCAGCCAGGGCCGCCTCGAAGCGCTGCTGAACTTCCAGACCCTGATCACCGAGCTGACGGGTCTCGACGTCACCAACGCCTCGCTGCTCGACGAGGCAACCGCGGCTGCCGAGGCGATGACGATGGCACGCCGACAGTCGAAGTCGTCGTCGAATCGCTTCGTCGTGCACCACGACACTCACCCCCAGACGATCGCCGTGTTGCGCACCCGCGCCGAGCCGGTTGGCGTCGACCTCGTGGTCGGTGACATCGATCAGCTCGGTGCCGGCGACGGACTCTTCGGTGCGCTGTTCAGCCTGCCGGCGTCGTCGGGCGCCGTGCACGACTGGTCCGACGCCATTGCCCAGGTCCACGAACTCGGCGGCATCGCCGTGGTCGCAACCGACCCGTTGGCGTGCCTGCTGACGGTGCCACCCGGACAGCTCGGTGCCGACATCGCCGTCGGCTCCGCCCAGCGCTTCGGTGTCCCGATGGGCTTCGGCGGCCCACATGCCGGCTTCCTGGCCGCCCACGAACGAGCCGCCCGGTCGATGCCCGGCCGCATCGTCGGCGTCAGCGTCGACACCGAAGGACGCCCGGCCCTGCGCCTCGCTCTGCAGACCCGCGAGCAACACATCCGGCGCGAAAAGGCGACCTCCAACATCTGCACCGCGCAGGTCCTGCTGGCCAACATCGCCGGGTTCTACGCGGCCTGGCACGGGCGTGACGGCCTCACCCGGATCGCCGAACGCGTCCAACGCCTCACCTCGATCACCGCGCTCGGGCTCCGCGCCGGCGGGCTCGAACTCGCCAACGACACCTGGTTCGACACGCTCACGATCAACGTTGCGTCCGCCGACGAGGCGGTCGCTGCCGCACTGGGAGCCGGGTTCAACATCCGCCGTGTCGACGACACCAGCGTCGGCGTCACGTTCGACGAGACCACGACCCCTCAGCAGGTACACGACATCGTCCACGCGCTCGGAGGCCAGCTGACCGGTTCGAACGCCGACACGGCCCCCGACGGGCTCCCGGGTTCCATGCGGCGCACCGACGACTTCCTCACCCAGTCGGTGTTCGAGCGCTACCACAGCGAACACGAGATGCTTCGCTACCTGCGCCGCCTCAGCGATCGCGACCTCGCACTCGATCGCACGATGATCCCGCTCGGGTCGTGCACGATGAAACTGAACGCCACGTCGGAGATGGTGCCGATCACGTGGCCGGAGTTCAGTGACATCCATCCGTTCGCCCCGGTCGATCAGGCCGCTGGCTACCTCGAGCTGATCCAGGATCTCGAGACGCGTCTCGCCGAGATCACCGGCTACCACGCGGTGAGCCTGCAACCGAACGCCGGCAGCCAGGGCGAGTACGCCGGCCTGCTGGCGATCCGTGCCTACCACCGCTCCCGCGGCGATCTCGATCGCACCGTGTGTCTGATCCCGTCGAGCGCTCACGGCACCAATGCCGCCAGCGCCGTGATGGCGGGCATGGACGTCGTCGTCGTTGCCTGCGACGACCGGGGCAACATCGACCTCGGTGACGTCCGCGCCAAGATCGACCAGGTCGCCGACCGGCTGGCCGCGATCATGATCACCTACCCGTCGACGCACGGCGTCTTCGAGTCGAGCGTGGTCGAGCTGTGCGAGATCGTCCACGCAGCGGGCGGCCAGGTCTACGTCGACGGAGCGAACCTCAACGCGCTCGTCGGCCATGCCCGCCCTGGCGCGTTCGGCGCCGACGTCAGCCACCTCAACCTCCACAAGACGTTCTGCATCCCGCACGGCGGCGGAGGGCCCGGCGTCGGCCCGATCGGCGTCGGTGCCCACCTGGCACCGTTCCTGCCCGGCCACCCGCTGCGGTCGGATCAGCCCGTCGGGGCGGTCTCGGCGGCACCGTTCGGATCGGCCGGCATCCTGCCGATCCCGTGGATGTACATCGAGATGATGGGTGCGGCAGGGCTCACCGAGGCCACCAGCGTGGCCATCGTCGCCGCCAACTACATCGCCGAACGGCTCGACGCCCACTTCCCAGTGCTGTATCGCGGCGAACAGGGCCGCGTCGCGCACGAGTGCATCCTCGATCTACGCGACATCACCAAGACCACCGGGGTCACCGTCGACGACGTCGCCAAGCGTCTGATGGACTACGGCTTCCACGCACCGACCATGAGCTTCCCCGTTGCGGGCACGCTGATGGTCGAACCGACCGAGAGCGAGAGCCTTCGAGAGATCGACCGGTTCTGCGACGCGATGATCGCGATTCGCGGCGAGATCGACCGGGTCGTCCAGGGAGACTGGCCGCTGGAGGACAGCCCGCTGCGTCACGCCCCACACACCGCGGAGGACCTGCTCGGCGACTGGGGCCGGCCCTATCCCCGCGACCTCGGCGCGTTCCCGGTCGTCGGTTTGCGAGCGCAGAAGTACTTCCCCGCCGTCTCGAGGATCGACGGCGCCCAGGGCGATCGTCACCTCGTGTGCTCCTGCGAGCCGCTGGAGGCCTACGCCACTGCACTAGCGTGACCGCGATGCCGGACGACCGCCCTGACCCGTTGGCCGACCTGTTCACCTTGTTCGCCACACCGCTGTCGGGCACCGTGCGCTCGATCGAACAGTTCCGCAAGGGTGTCGACGAGTTCCTGAGGGGCGTCGAGAACTTCAACCGCACGATGGAGAACCTGAACGAAACGACCGAACGGATCAATTCCCTCGTCGCCGACATCGAGCCGCCGCTGCGTGCGGCGATCCCCCAGGTGACTCGTACCGTGAAGGCCGCCGACGAGATGATGCAGGTCGTGAGCGGCCCGGCGATGGCGGTGGCGCCGGGCTTGAACCGACTCGCCGAGACGCTGTCGACGCCGGCGTTCGCTCAGCTCCCCACCCAGATCGGCGCGTTCTCCGACGTGTTGGCCGAGGTGTCGAAGCGGCTGGCGCCGCTCACCCAGATCGCCGAGTCGGCCGGCGGGCTCTTCGGCGGATTCCGCATCCCCGGGAGCCGACCGACTCCCCCGGCGACCTCGGCCACGCCTGATCCGGAGCCCGAGCCGGAGGCCCCGCGTCCTGCGATCCGCACCGTCACGACGACTGCCCCGGCGAAGAAGCAGCCCGCGAAGAAGTCCGCTGCAAAGAAGAAGTCGGCTGCCAAGAAGTCGGCTGCCAAGAAGTCGGCCGGCCAAGAAGCGGCCGGCCAAGAAGTCGACCGCCTGACCCGCGCCTCGCCTCGGAGCACCACCAGCGATGAGTCTTCGCGCGGACAGGTCGCGGGAAACTCATCGCTCGCGGAGCAGCACCACCAGCGATGAGTCTTCGCGCGGACAGGTCGCGCGGAAACTCATCGCTCCAGGAGACGTGCGTCGTCAGCGACGCACGAACGGCGTCGACGCCACCCGCCCGGGTAGCTCCTTGCCGCGGACGTCGACGATCACCGCAGCGCCTTCGGGCGTGTCGGGAGGCACGAAACCCAAGGCGATGCCGTGGCCGAGCACCGGCGAGAAGTTGCCGCTCGTCACCTCGCCGACGACGGCGCCGTCGATCAGGATCGAGCAGCCGGCGCGAGCGGGCCGCCGACCTTCGGTGACGATGCCGACCAATCGCCGTGTGATGCCACGATCGCGTTCGGCGATCGCCGCATCGCGGCCGACGAACGCCGGCTTGTTCCAGGCCACCACCCAGCCGAGCCCGGCCTGAAGTGACGTGATCCCCGCACCGAGTTCGTGACCGTGCAGCGGCAACGCGCTCTCGAGTCGCAGTGTGTCTCGAGCGCCCAGGCCCGCTGGTGGGACGCCGGCGTCGGCGAGCGCACGCCACAGCGACGGTGCCGCCTCGGTGGCGATGGCGATCTCGATGCCGTCCTCGCCGGTGTAGCCGGTGCCGGCGACGGTGCAGGCAGCACCGTTCCAGTCGAGCGTCGATACTCGGAACCGTCCGACCTCCGCCGCCGCCGGGAAGACCGCTGACACCAGCGCTTTGGCATCGGGGCCCTGCACCGCCACGACCGCACGCTGGTGAGTGGTGTCGACGCCTCCGATTCCGGCGCGGACACCGTCGGTGTTGGAGGCGTTCGGCATCACGTCGAACGCCTCGGGGTCGTCGGGACGCCACCACACGATGATGTCGTCGACCACCGAGGCGTCGTCGGCGTCGAGCAGATGGGTGTACTGCGCTCGGCCGGGTTCGATCTTGGCGAGGTCGTTGGTGAGTGTCGACTGGAGCCGTTCGAGAGCGTCAGGTCCCTCGACCCGAACGGTCCCGAGGTGCGACACGTCGAACATCACCGCTCGGCTCCGGCACGCCAGGTGCTCGTCGATCGTGCCGGACGGGTAGGCGATCGGCATCTCCCATCCGCCGAACTCGACCATGGTGGCGCCGAGCGCTCGGTGCTCGGCGTCGAGAGGTGAGCGCTGCAGGGTCATCCGGTGCGGCGATGGGCGTCGATGTCGATCGTCTCGACCGCCGTGGGCGCCAGATCGGCTTCGAGTTCCTCGCGGACACCACCCAGCGACAGCACGTTGAGGACGCCTTGACCGTTCTTCAAGACGTCGACGAGCTGGTCGCCGTCGCACAACATGACGCTGCCACCGTCGATGACGATGTGCGCAGCGGCGATGTCGGTGGTGACGTGCTGGCGCAGGTACTCGAAGACCTTGCGAACCTGTTCGAGCTTGATGCCGGCGTCGAGCAGTTTCTTGATGGCCTTCAACTCGAGCAGGTCGTTGTAGGAGTAGCTGCGTCGGCTGCCGCTGCCGGTGGCGTCGCTGAGCGACGGACGGATGAGGTCGGTGCGGGCCCAGTAGTCGAGCTGGCGGTAGGAGATCCCCACCACCTTGGCCGTCTGGGTACCGCTGTAGCCGAGTTCGATGTTCGGGGCGACGGCATCTTGGCCCTCGAGTGTGTCGCTGCTGTCGTTCACGTGCATCCTCCGGTTCGTCCTGCCCAACACCACGAACGTGCAAGAGCCCGTCGCGCGCCTCACACGGCCGTAACTACGCCCATGTGAGATCGTGAACACTACGGCGTTCCGCGCGCGCCGTCAACACTCGGTAATGTCTCGGTCAACGACAACGAGGAGACGATGTGAAACGCAACGACCAGGTCACCGAGGCTCTCCGCAACGTCAGCCTGTTCAGCGGTCTCGACACGGACGCGCTCCGCCGCATCGCCGACCAGACCAACCCGCACTCGTTCCGCAGTGGGGCTGCGGTGATCGACGCCGACTCGTCCGGGCGGTTCGGTCGGCTGTACATCATCGCCAGCGGTACCGCAGAGGCGAGGATCAACGATGAGGTCGTGGCCACTTTCGGACCAGCCGACTACTTCGGCGAGATGAGCGTGCTCGATGGCAGTCCCCGCTCCGCGAGCGTCGTGGCAACGTCGGACCTCGAGACCTACGGCTTGACGGCGTGGAACCTGCGGGCACTGCTGCGTGAGGAACCCGACATCGCCCTGCACCTCATCCGGACGCTCGCCGAGCGGCTCCGCGCACAGAACGACACGCTCTTCGACTGAGTCGTCCTACTGGAAGTCTTCCGGGTGACGTTCTCGATGAAGTCCTTGAACTCGTCGATGATCTCGGCGGCATCGTCATCGGGTTCGGGCACCGGGTCCTGGCCGACTTGGTCGATCAGCTCGTTCGAGGCGAACAGCGGCGCACTGCAGCGAACTGCCAACGCGATCGCGTCGGAGGGACGCGCGGAGATGACCTTGTCGCCAGCAGGTGTGACCATGTGCAGTTCGGCGTAGTAGGTCCGGTCGCGAATCTCGGTGACCACGACCCGGGTGAGGGTGGTGTCGAGTTCGCCGAGCACGTTCAGGAACAGATCGTGTGTGAGTGGGCGGGGGGGCTCGACGCCTTCGAGCGCATAGTGGATCGCCGAGGCTTCGGGGCTGCCGATGTAGATCGGCAGGAGGCGCTGGCGCCCGTCGGACTCGCGCAACAGAACCATTGGCGTGTTGGCGGGCATCTCGACCCTGACACCGATGAGTTCCAGAGGGACCACGAGGTCACTGTACCCGCCCGCCCGCGATGCCGTGACGTCGGTACCCGGATCGAGACGTGATCGAGCGATCGGTCGTCAGTGGACGTGATGACGCAACGACGAGCGCATCATCGCCGCACGCAACCGGCCGCCGTTCTGTTCCAGTTCGTCGAGCTGTGCAACGGCCTGCGCCCTCGCTTCGGGGTTGCGCTGGCGCAGCAGGGGCTGGATCAGCTGCTCGAGCAGGCCGGCCTCGCGGTCCGCCGCGACCCGCCAGCCGCGAAGGTGCCGCGGCTCGATACCGGCATCGAGGAAGTGCTTCGAGAGCGTGGCGATCTCGACGGCATCCTCGTCGTAGACGCCGTCGGCGCCGCCCGACGTGGCCGCGAGCACACCGAAGGACTCCAGGTCGGCGAGCTGCGTGCGGGTGATGCCGGCCATGGCACAGATCTCGTCGGCGTTGAGGAGCAGACCCGGCAGCACGGCGCCCGAAGGTGCGATCGGACCCGTTCGTTCGCTCGCTCGCGGCTCCGCTGCGGGGCTCACCGGCTGCGCCACGGAGTCGGCGCGACGGTCGGGCGAGTCGGGAGTGAGGTCGGCAGGTACGGTCTCGACCGGCCCGCCGTCGTGGCCATCGGTGCGCTGGAAGAGGGTCGCGGCCCCGGTGACCGGTTCGTCGCCGGCGCCGTTGCTCGATGCGGTCTCGTTGCGGCTTCGGCCGGCGCTGGGGTGGGCGTCCGGCCGTGGGACGTCGCTGGGGTCGCCGACGTTCTTGATGCCTCGAGGCCGGGGCTGCTCGCCCGTCGGGTCGATCTCGCCGGAATCGAGGCGATCCTTGATGACGCGCAACGGGAGATAGTTCTCGCGCTGTTCGCGCAGGATGCAGCGCAACAACTCGACGTCGTCGGCGTAGAACTTCCGATAACCGGACGCCGTGCGCTCCGGGTCGATCAGCCCCTGGCTCTCGAGGAACCGGATCTTGGAGATGGTGACGTCAGGGAACTCTTCGAGCAGCAGCGCGAGCACCTCGCCGATCGAGAGGTGGCCACCGACGGGCAGCGCCTCAGTCTGGGGCGTCGACGAATCAACCATCGTGACGTTCGAAGAAGACGAGTCGGAACTTGCCGATCTGGAGTTCGTCGCCGTGGCGGAGCACCATTCGGTCGACACGCTCCTGGTTGACGTAGGTGCCGTTGAGCGAGCCGGCGTCGGAGACGACGTGGCCGTCGGGCGTGCGGGCGATCTCGGCATGGCGACGCGACACGGTGATGTCGTCGAGGCTGATCTCGGAGTCGGGATGACGACCGAGCCGGGTGACTTCGGCGGCCAACGGGAACCTGGCGCCCGTTTGCGCCCCGGCGCGCACGATGAGCACACCGATCTCGCTGGGGAGTTCGCCGACGGCGACGACGACATCGTCGTCCTTGCCGGGAGCGTCCTGCAGCGGATCGAGCGCAGTGAGGGTGATCGTGCGATCGTCGAGCGAGTCGAGCGGCGAGCCGCAACTCGAACAGAACGTGCTCGTCGGGGGGTTGCGGTGACCGCACTGGTTGCAGAACACGTAGGTACTCATGGTGTCCCGCTCAGCCCTCGGTCAAGGCCCGATACGCCTCGGCGTCCATCAAGCCGTCGAGTTCCGACGGGTCGCTGATCTCGATGCGGCAGATCCATCCGGCGCCGTAGGGGTCGCTGTTGAGCAGTTCCGGCTGGGACTCGAGCTCGGCGTTGACCTCGGCGATCGAGCCGGTGATCGGCGCATAGATGTCGCTGACCGACTTCGTGCTCTCGACCTCGCTGAACGAGTCGCCCGCCGCGACGACGAGACCGGCGTCGGGCATCTCGACGAAAACGACGTCACCCAACGCGTCCTGGGCGTACTCGGTGATTCCGATCGTGGCCGTGGCGCCCTCGACGCGCACCCACTCGTGATCGGATGAGTAGCGGAGTTCGGAGGGGATGTCCATGTGGCAACGGTACCTGGGTTCACGAGTCGGATGTGACGGAAGTGGAACGAGCAGCAGCGCCGGCGGCGACTGCTCGTCGCACCTGCGGAATATAGGCGATGCCGGTCCAGTAGCTGAGAATCAGTCCGGGGATGCCGACGAGCCACGACGCCACGAGGAACGCGTCGGCCAGGCCGATGTCGCTGTTCCCCATCAGGAATCCGGGCACCGCGAACATCAGCAGGAACGTGGCGACCTTGCCCCAGTAGGTGACATCGATGCGCGGCATCTTGTACACGAGCGTCGCGATGGCCATCATCAGCCCGACGGCGACCTCACGGAACAGCACCGCGAGTGCGAACCACACCGGGATGGACCCGTCGATGATGATCGCAACGGTGGCGACGACGAACAGCAGGCGGTCGACGGTGGGGTCGAAGATCTTGCCGAACTCACTGACCTGCCCGAGCCGCCGCGCCAGGTAACCGTCGACCCAGTCGGTTGCGCTGAGCCCGCCGAGCAGGAGCGCGGCCGCCGCCTGGTTCTCGAGGCCGAACAGCACGTAGAGGAACACCGGCAGCAGCAACAGCCGAACGAGCGTGATCGCGTTCGGGATCGTCCAGAGACCGTCGAACATCGACACCGAAGGCGAACCGATGGAGGCGTCGGCGGCGCTCGGCGAGGTGTCCTCGGTCACGGCCCACAGCGTAGGGTGCCGACATGAGCACGGTGTTCACGAAGATCATCGAGGGCGAGTTCCCCGGCACGTTCGTCTGGCGAGACGAGCACTGCGTGGCCTTCATGTCGATCAACCCGATGGCCCCCGGCCACGTGCTGGTGGTACCGATCGAGGAGGTCGATCACTGGATCGACGCTCCCCCCGAACTCGCCGCCCACCTGTTCTCGGTCACCCACACCATCGGGTCGGCGCAACGAGCAGCGTTCGGCTGCGAACGCGTCGGCGTGATCGTGGCGGGGTACGAGGTCCCCCACACCCATGTCCACGTGATCCCGACGTCGTCGATGTCGCAGCTGAGCTTCGCCAACGCCGCCGCCGGCGTCGATCGCGACGATCTCGACCGGTGGGCAGAAGCGATCCGACGCGAGCTGCGTGCTGCAGGCGCCACCGGCGTCAGCGACTGACGGGCTCGATCAGCTCGGGGCGGTTGTTGCGGACGTTGTTGACGTCGGTCGACACGGGTTGCATCGTGAGCAGTTCCGGTGGTCCGCCGTCGAGCAGTGCACTCAGCGCAGCGAGATCGCGATTGGCCGGGTCGAGCCAGGCCGTCCAGTGCTCGGCGGTCAGCAGCGCCGGCATCCGGTCGTGCACCGGACGCATCGTGGCGTTGGCCGCCGTCGTGATGATCGTGGCGCTGTGCAGGAACCGGCCGTCGGGATCGTCGGGGTCCTTCCATGCAGTCCAGAGTCCTGCCACTGCCAGCGGCTCGCCGTCGCGGCCGTGGATGAACATCGGCTGCTTGAGCGGTTGGCCCTTCGCATTGAGCGGGCCGTCGGGAGTGCCTGGCTGCCACTCGTAGAAGCCGTCCATCGGGATGATGCACCGCTTCTTGGCCAACAGCCCCTTGAAGGCCGGCTTCTCGGCGAGCGTCTCGGAGCGGGCGTTGATCATCCGCGAGGCGATCTTGCGGTCCTTGGCCCAGCTCGGGATCAGACCCCAGTGGAACGCGTCGACGCGTGCCCCGTTGGCGACGTCGGTGCCGTTGGTGACCACGGCGTAGATGTCCTGGGTGGGCGCCACGTTGTAGTTCTCGCCGAGCGACTCGGCCACTGCCTCGGTGGGCAACACGGCATCGAAGTACGCCGCGATGCGGTCGGGGCCGGCGGTGGAGACGAAACGGCCGCACATGAACGCCAGGTTACGGCGCGGCTCGACCGGCGACGCCACGGCGCGGGCGTGCGACAATGCGCCCGTGGCCGATCTGCTCACCCACTGCGCCCAGCTCCCCAAGCGACGCATCGACGCCGGCTCCGCCATCACCGAGCAGGGCGACGCCGGCGGTGCCGTTTTCGTGCTGGTCGAGGGCACCGTCAGCATCGAACGAGACGACACGGTGCTGGCCGTGATCGACACGCCGGGCGCCCTGCTCGGCGAGATGTCGACGGTGCTCCAGCGACCGTCGTCGGCGACGGTACGTGCCGTGACCGACGCCACCCTGCTCGAAGCCGCCGATGGCGCAGCGTTCCTGCGCGAGCATCCCGACGTGATGCTCGAGGTTGCGCGAACGCTGGCGACACGGCTCGACAACCTGACGGGCCATCTCGTCGAGGTCAAGCGTCAGTACGGCGGCGACTCCGGCCATCTCGGCATGCTCGACGACGTGCTCAGCGCGCTGATGCACCACCAGGGTCGGCAGGTCACGTCCGGCTCGGCCCGTCTCCCCGACCCCGACTACTGACTCGTCGCGAGGGCCATGTCGATCTGCTCGCGGTCCGGGAGCGCAACCCACTCGGCGGTGGCGTGACCCGATGCGGGATCGAGGTCGATCACGACGTGCGCAGGTATCGGCCCCGCTTGGTGCCCGGCGTTGATCAGCCAGGTCGAGCCGCGCCGGTCGACCCAGCCGCCGCCCGGCACCCACGGCGCCTGATGGATGTGGCCGCACACGACGAGGTCGGGGTGCCAGCGGTCGATCCACTCGGCGAGGTCCGGGTCGGGAAACGATCGCTCGCCGGCATTGCACAGCGGCGAGTCGGCGGGCGGCGAGTGGTACACCCAGATCCAGCGCGTCGGGCGGTCGACGGCGGCCGCCGCCAGCTGCTGGTCGACGAGGGCCTTGGTCAATGGACCGTCCCACCACGGGCACACGGTGAAGCGCACGTCGTCGACGTCGATCGAGTGGCCGTCGACGACGAGGCGGTCGGCGGCCAGCTCTCGCAACCAGCCGGTTGCCTGCTCGCCGGTCTCACCGGGGCCGTCGAGGTCATGATTGCCCGACGAGGCCAGCACCAGCGTGTGATCGGCGAGGCGCCGGAGGTACTTCGACACGACCACGATCTGCACCTCGAGCGCTGCGGCGCCGATCACCTGGAGCAGGTCGCCGGGGAGCACGACGACGTCGATGTCGTCGCCGTGGGCCTGCTCGACGAGCCAGTCGAGCTGCGGCAGGCGGTAGTGGAGGTCCGCCGTGCAGAGCAGCTTCACGCGACGGGGACTGTCCCGCGGTACAGCGCCTCGAAGTTGGCGCGGTAGAAGTTGTCGGCGACCCGCTCGTCGCCGGTGTCCATCGTCGACTCGAAACGTTGGATGGGGTCCTTGGTGCCTTCGGGATGCGGGTAGTCGGAGGAGAACATGAACAGCTCGGCTCCGGCCTGCTCGATCATCCAGCCGACCGGTTCCCCGGCGAACGGCGTGAAGCGGAGGTGGTTGCGGACGTACTCGCTCGGGGGTTTCGTGAGCTCGCGCAGAGGGGCTTCGGTCTTCGCGAACTGCATCGCCCGGTCGAGTCGCCGAATCCAGGGCACGACCCACATCGCGCCTTCCTCCACGGACGCTCCCCGGAGTCCGGGGAACTTCTCGAACATGCCGTCGAGCACCATCGCCGCCCAGAAGATCTCGGGACGCTGGTGGATGGCCATGAAGTCCTTGGCGCGCACGTTCTCGCCGCCGCCGAGGAAGTCGGTGACGGTGTGGCCGTTGTCGTGGAACCCTGACCGCACGGGCCGGCCACCACCACCGATGTGCGACACCACCGGCACGTTCTCGCCCTCGAGCAGCGCCCACAGCGGATGGTGGGCGGGGTGTGTCGGCGACACGACACCGCGTGGAAGGTCGGTGGCCACCATCACCGCACGGCAGCCGTCGTCGATCGCGCGTCGAGCAGTTGCGACCGTCCGCGCGGGATCGCCCCACGGCACCGAGGCCACGGCGAGAAGACGGGGGTCGTCGGCGCAGAAGGCGGCCATCGCCCGGTTCAGCGCTGCGGCACCGCCGTAGAGCAGGTCGAGGTCGTGACCGGCGAACTGGGTGGCAGCGAAGGTCGGGAACACCAACTGCGCGGCAAAGCCGAGTTGATCGAGCACGAACGACCGCTCAGCGGCGTCGAATGCGCCGACGGCTCCCCATCCCTTCGAGCGCAGCAGTTGCTCGGGGTCGGCGTCGATCGTTGCCACTCCCCCGGCTCGGCGGCTCGCCGCGTCCTCGACGGCTCGATCGGCCAGGGCGCCGGCGCCTCCGAGGGCGAGCGGCCGCAACGCGCCGGCCGTCGACTCGTCGGCGAACTCCTCGAGCCACCCGGGAAGCTCCATCACGTGGCTGTCGGCGTCGAAGACGACACGGTCACCTACGTACGTCATGCGAGCACGATAGTTCCTGCGGGTCGTGCCATGCTCTGCCAGATGACCCGAGGATTGACCGACACCTACGCCCAATCCCGACGGCGGTTCCTCGAGTCGGCACGCAGCGCTGGGGCCGAGGTCGCCACCTACGCACATCCGCTGCAGGGCATCGACGGTGAGGACCTGGCCATCGACGTCGCCACGGTGGGCCCGGCCGACGCCGACTCGGTGCTCGTGATCGTCTCGGGCACCCACGGCGTCGAGGGGTTCACCGGCTCGGCGTTGCAGCACCACTGGTTCGAGCAGCACGCGAGCACACGCCCGGCCGATCTCCGCGTCGTGCTGGTGCATGCGCTCAATCCGTACGGATTCGCCTGGGTCCGGCGGGTCAACGAGGACAACGTCGACCTGAACCGCAACTTCGTCGACTGGTCACAACCGCCTCCGGCAAACGAGGACTACGGCGGCCTTGCGCAGCTGCTCGTGCCTGACCGCTGGGACGACGACACCCAGCAGACCACCACGCTGCAACTGCTCGCCTACGCAGAGGACGTCGGGTTCGCGCGGCTTCAAGAAGTGGTGAGCGGCGGCCAGTACGGCCACCCGACCGGCGTGTTCTACGGCGGCGCCGGACCGGTGTGGTCGCATCGCTGGCTGGTCGAGCACCTTCCCCGGCTCGTGGGCTCCGCCGGCCGACTGGGGCTGGTCGACCTGCACACCGGGCTGGGTCCGTGGGGCCACGGCGAGTTGATCTCCCACGAGGGTGCCGCCGATGAGGGGTACCGCCGAGGGACGCACTGGTGGGGCGAGGTTCGCTCGATGGTCGACGGCGAGAGCGTGTCGGCGCAGCTCAGCGGCGACTGGCTCGGCGCGCTCGACCGCCTGCTCCCCCACCTGGAAGTCACTGCGGTCGCTCTCGAATTCGGCACCGTCGACGTGGTCAGCGTGCTCCAGGCGCTTCGCGCGGATGCGGTGCTCCACGCCCACGGCGACCCGCTCGGTGCGCAGGCTGCGTCGGTGCGTTCGCAGGTCCGTGCCGCATTCGCCGACGATGATCCGGCGTGGTTCGACGAGGTGTCGGCTCGGTTCGACGAGGTCGTCGCAGCCGCCTCCGCAGCGCTGTCGGACTCGCCCTGAATCCGACCGAACCGACCTGGTTCACATGGGAGCATGTACCCACTAGGGTATCTGCGTGATCGAGATCGGTGAGCTTCCTCCCGCGCCGAGGACCGGCGCGTTCGACACCCTCCGGACCTGGTCGCTCCGCCATGTCCTGGTCGCCGGGGCGGCCTCGATCCTCGTGGCGCTCGCGATCGGGCTCCCGACCGACGTGATCCCCAACCCGGTGTTCGGCCGGCCGGTCCCGGTCACCTGGTGGTCCTACCCGACCCTGCTGATCACCGCCCTGCTCGGCGGGCTGCTCGCGGCCACGTACGTGAACGATCGTTCGGGGGCGCCGACGGCGCTCGACGACATGGATGCACCCACCCGACGCGGCGGCATCGCAGGGCTGCTGTCGTTCTTCGCCGTGGGCTGCCCGGTCTGCAACAAGCTGGTCATCGTGGCACTCGGCACCACCGGCGCCCGTCAGTGGTTCGAGCCGATCCAACCGCTGCTGGCCGTTGCCTCGATTGCGCTGCTCGCCTGGGCGCTGCGGGGCCGGTTGCGCTCATCGGGCGCCTGCTCGATCTGAATCGGCGCCGAGGACCCTCCTCGTCGGGTAGGGCGTGCCATCATCGTGGCGTGGCTACCCGACGCGCGCTCTCGATCACCCTGCTCCTCACCCCGATCGTCCTGGCTGCAGCCGCTTGCCAATCAGACCCCGACGACGTGTCGGTGTCGACCGGCGGCGCCGAGCAGTCAACAGACGTCATCCCCGGCACCGACGTCGCCGCCGACAGCGCCGGGCCAGTCGACGAGATCGACTGTTCGCTGGACGCCCTCCAGGGCGACGACGAGGAGCTCGCCTTCACGTCGGCCTACGTCGTCGTGAACGGCGAACTCGGCGCGCTCTGCTATGGCAACGACGACGACACGATCCTCGACGCCTGGGACTCGCTGGCCACCATCACACCGGACGGCCAACTCGGCGACCTGGTGCTGTTCGGCGGATTCGAACCCGACGGCGATCTCGCCGCAGAGACCCTCGCGTTCGTGAACACCGTCGACAGCGATGCGTCGGGGTTCCAGATGTCGATCAACACCGTCGACGCCATTGCGGACCCCGACGAACTGTTGCTCACGCTCGCGCACGAGTTCACCCACGTCTTCACAGCCACCGCCGAACAACTCGACCGAACCGACGAGGCCATCGACGACTGCACCACCTACTTCAACGGCGAAGGCTGCTACCTCGACGATTCGCTCATGCACAACTGGATCAACGCGTTCTGGGACCCGGAGGTGCTCGCCACGGTCGACCCGAACGAGGAGTCCGTCGACGACGCCGACGCCCGGTGCGCCGACGACGACGGGTTCTTCGGACCGTACGCAGCGACCAATCCCGAGGAGGACTTCGCCGAGGCGTTCAGTGCGTTCGTGTTCGACGTCGCCCCGGACACCGACGGGCAGGCCGAGCGACTCGACTGGATCGCCGCCCAGCCCGGTCTGGCGGAGTTCCGCGATCGTGCCGAGGCGGCGGGCATGACGCCGCTCGCCAACAACTTCGACCTCTGCGGCTTCTGACGCTCCGCCCGATCGGTACCCGCGTACGATCGCCCGATGCGCCGAGGCCTGCTCCCCGTCTGCCTCACCCTCTGCCTCACCGGCGCACTCGGCGTCGCGTGCACCGCTGACGACGCCGACGTCGACGTCGATGTCACCCGTGCGACGGTCGTCGCGACCGATCCCGCGGACACGGCCATCACCACTGCGTCCACGGCTGCGCCGACGACGTCCACCACGATTGCGCCCGAGGTCCGTGCGCTCGAGCTGTGTTCGTTGCCGAGGTCGTTCGTACTGGGCCAGGTGGCCGATCCAGCGCTCGACGAGGCGTCGGGACTGGTGGCGAGCCGCCGCCACAGCGAGGTGATCTGGACCCACAACGACGGCGCCGACGACGCTGGGCTGTTCGCGTTGGGCACCGATGGGACCGACCTCGGTTTCCATCCGGTACTGCTCGACGAGCTGGTCGACATCGAGGACATCGCCATGGTGTCGGGGCCTGACGGCGACGACATCCTGCTCGCCGACATCGGCGACAACGGCGCCGGCCGGGCGTCGGTTCGCGTTCACCGTTTCGCCGAGCCGGACCCGTCGACGATCACCCCGACCACCGACGTCGAGGTGCTCGAGTTCGTCTACCCCGATCGGCCCCACAATGCCGAAGTCCTCCTGGTCGACGAAGTCAACCGCCGTATCGTGATCGTCACCAAGGAACAGCGCCAGGTCGACGGCGTGCCACCCGAACTCGGTCCGACCGCGCCGTCGTTCGTCTTCGAAGGGCCGCTCGACGGCCACGACGGCGATCCCGTCGTGCTCACCCCGGCAGGGCATGCTCGACACGCCGCTGCTCGAAACCCGCACGGCAGCGAGCACGCCACATCCCAGCTCCCGGTTGGGGATCGGCGGCCTGCCGACCGGCGGCGACGTGTCCGCGGACGGCGCGCTGATCGCGCTGCGCACCTACGAGACGATCTGGGTGTGGCCGCGCATGACCGGCCAGAGCGTGGCCGAATCGCTGGCGAATGATCCGTGCGAGGCACAGATCGCGCCGGAACCACAGGGTGAGGCCGTTGGCTTCCGTGGCGGGTCGTTGATCACCGTCAGCGAAGGGGTGAATCCGGTGCTGTTCGAGTTGCGGCCCTGAACCGCTGCGAGGCCGCACGACCGTGGCGGCCGTACCGTCGCGCCGATACCGTGCCGTCGATGTCGAGTGACCGGACCCCGGACGACCGTGAGCTGACCGTGCTCGGCCAGACCGTGCGGCATGCACTCGATCACATCGAGGTGTTCCCGGCGCCCGATCACGTCACATCGGTGCGCATGACGAGTGACGAACTCACCTCGATGTGCCCCGTCACCGGACAACCCGATCTGGCCAGCGTCGAGATCAGCTATCGACCGGATCGGTGGTGCATCGAGTCGAAGAGCCTCAAGCTGTACCTGTGGGGGTTCCGCGACCGGCCGGTGTTCGTCGAGCAACTCGCCGCCGAGATCGCTGCGGAGATCGCCCACACCGCCGAGCCGCACGACGTCCGCGTCGTTGTCACCCAACGTCCACGAGGCGGCATCGAAGTGCAGGCCACAGCAGAACGGAGCGCATCGTGACATCCGAGACCCCCACCACGCTCGTTCTGATACGACACGGCGAGTCGAACGTGACGGTCAACCGGGTGATCGGCGGCCACCGAACGTGCAGCGGCCTTTCAGAGCTGGGCCGTCGGCAGGCCGATCGACTCCGCGAGCGACTGGCGAGCACCGGTGAGGTTGTGGCGGATGTCTTGATTTCGAGCAACTTCCCGCGGGCCATCGAGACCGCCGAGGCGATCGCCCCGGCGTTCGGCACCCAGACCATCGAGATCGACCCCGGTTTCGGCGAGCACGACCCAGGCCCCGAGATCGACGGGATGACGTTCGCGGGCTACGTCGAACGATTCGGCACCCCGGACTGGAGCGATCCCCACGTCGACATCTTCCCGGGCGGCGAGACCGTCGCCGGATTCCACGGACGCGTGGGTGCAGCGCTGGGGTCAACGCTCGACACGTATCGCGGCAAGTCGATCGTGATTGCGTGCCACGGCGGCGTGGTCGATGCGACGTTCCGCCACCTGTTGCGCACTGCCTCCACGGGCAGCTTCGAGCTGCACACGCTCAACACGTCGCTCACCGAGTTCGCGTCGGCACCCTCCGGCGAGTGGCGCTTGAAGCGCTACAACGATGCCGCCCACCTCGGTGGTCTGCCCGCCGAGACGCCCCGAAGCACACCGACCTCCTGAGCTCGGCTCAGCTCGTCGCCGACTGCTGCGACGCAGCGTCCGTGCGCCTGCCCGCAACCGCCCCGAGCACCCCGCCGGCCACGATGCCGACGATCGGGAACAAGGTGATCAGCGCGCTGTTGAGCGCTATCACGCCGAACAGGACGAGATCCAGCGCAACGAACAGCAGGAACAGGAACCCCAGCGCAGCGGTTCCGACGATTCGTCCGATGTGCATCATCCGACCTTTCTGAACAGGGGCCGCAGTGCTGCGGCCATTCCGGCACCGGTGGCAGCAGTGCCGAGCAGGCTCACCGCCGTCAGCGGCGAGCCGAAGGGCCCGCCCTCGATCTGTACGGCCACCGACCCGGTGCATGTGCCGTTCTCGTCGGTGTGTTCACCAGCGACGACGATCTCGACGCCGCCGGGGATTGCCGACGGCAGGTCGTAGTCATGGGAGCCACTGTTCGAGGTGGTCTGGCTGTTGCCGGACCACGAGTCGACCTCGACCTGACCGAACGGTGGTGGCAGCTCCACCCAGACCGAGCCGCTGTACGCGCCCGGCGGCGCAGCGATCGACCCCTGCCAGTTGACGGTGTCGGATCTGGGGATGGTGACGACGCCATCCACGGTCGCAGCATCGACGGTGATGCCCGCTTGCTGCCAGGTGCCGGTCGCTTGGCACCCGCTTCCACCGCTGATCTCGGCTCCGACGAGCGTCGCCGATCCCAACACGAGTACTCCGCCGCCGGCTCCGACGATGATCCATCGCAACAAGCCCATGGCCGATCTCCCTCCGTCCGCTGGTCGGGTCGATTCCGATGGTCCTCCCCGTCGCGGTCGCCAGCCAGGGCCGAAGGTCCCCGCGGTTCAACCGCGACCGAAATGCTCGCGTCGTCGTGGCGCGCCGTCGGGATCAGAATGGCGCGTTGGGAGTCACCGTCGGAATTCCGGCACCGAGTAGACCTCGTCGGTGTACTCGGCGACGGTCGTCGGTTCGAACACCTCGATGAAGTCGACGGTGTCGCCGATCGACACGGCGAAGCCGGCCCGCGCATAGAGCAGCAGGCTGTTGCCACGTCCGGCGCGTGAACGCAGGACCTCGTCGGGCTCACCGAGCGTCTCGAGAATCGAATCCGGCGAGATCTGTGGCCATCGCTCGATGTCGCCCACGAACATCAGCACGACCAGGTCGTCGCGCAGGTACATCGAGCCGGGACTCGGCGGTGGCGCGTGCACGATCGTGACATCGTTCATGCACTCGTAGCTGCCGCCGGTGATGACGTCGGACGCGGCAGGTTCGAATACGGCACTGATCTGTTCGAGCGACAGACCGAGCACCATCTTCCAGGCTGCGAGCAGGTCGGCAACGGAGTCGGTGGTCAGAGCCTCCGGATCTGAATCGGCCATCAGCTGACGTCTCCGGTTCCGACATCGGCCATCTCGCCATCGTCCTCCCACTCCTCGTCGACCTCGGAACCGAGCAGGAACTGCGGCGCTGGGGCGTTCCCCGTGATCCTTGCCAGCGCCATCGTCAACGCCTGCGCAGTCAGCACCGCCCCGTCGACGGGCTTGTCGGGAACCGGCTTGAGCCCGGCCTTCGCCTGAGTGATTGCTTGGGTCATACCGCCGGCGTCGGGGGCCGTCGCTGGTGCTGCCGGTGCGACCCCACCTGGCGGCAGTCCCGCTGCAACTTCCGCCGCTGCGATGCGCGTGGGCGAGATGTAGTCCTTGAGGTGCTGGCGGACGAACGCAAATCGCTTCGGACATTTCGCGTTGAGCTCGGCCGGATCCTCGACGAAGAACATCAACGTCTCGCCGAGATCTTCGGCGGCATTCGTGCCGCCATACTTCGTGATCGGCGCCTCTGCGTCGGGGGCGCCACTCTTTTGATTTCTGCTGCGCCAGAAGGCGGTCTCCTGGGTGAAGAACGCCAGCATGTTGGTGGCCATCGGCGGTGCCACGTATGGCCCGGTGTGGCCGATCGGCGGAGCTGCAGGTATCGGCGGCGCCGGCAGCATCTCGATGAGGCCGTGCGAGAGTTCGTGGATGATCGTGCCCCTGTAGCCCTTGGCGAGCTGCTCGGGGGTTGCCGTTGCTCCGTTGGGGACGAAGTCCTTCACGTTGTGCGCGTAGCCGAACATCGAGATGTTGGCGAGCTTGCTCGCCGGCCCGCCAACGCCGGGAAGCTGCGGGGCGGTCTTCGTGAAGGTCTCGCCGAATGTCGACTGCTTCGTTCCTCTCGTTCCCTCGATGGCCTGCTTGTTGCCGGTGATGTCGGCTTCGAGCGAACTGAACGAGGTGATCGTCTGCGCTCCGAGCGTCCCGACGTCGCGCTGCCCTCCCAGAATTGGCGCATAGACGGCGAGCGACTCCTCGATCAAGCGGAGATCCTGGATCGACCAGCCGGTCTGCTGGAGGTCGTCGAGCACGTCGGCGGCTGCGGGCGCAGTTCCTGCATACGGGCCGCCGGCACCGTACGACCTCCGAATGGCGTCCTCACCAGCTTGATTGTCGAGTTCGATGCCGTAGGTCGCACGTAGGCGGTCGCGGATCGCCCGCATCTCGGCCACGACGAGCAGCTCCGCAGCCACGCTGACTTCGAGCGCAGCGATGTTCGCCTCGCGGATGCTCGGCTTCTTGCTTCGCTTCTTCGCCTTCGAGGCGCGCCACGCTGCGACAGCCTGACTGAGCTCAGTGATCGCAGCGAGCCCGAAGTCGTGTTCTGGACGCCCGCACTGCTGTTCATAGGTGTAGAGCCACCAGTCGACTGCTTGCAGCTGTGACGAACGCTTCTTCGGCTTCGACGACAACATCCGTGTGCGGTCGGACGCCTGCTTCCATTCGTTCCAACCGATGATCGCTCGGTGGATGGACCCGGTGGCGCCCTGCTGGATCGTATGGGCCAGTTCGTGCGCAACCAGGTGCTGTCCTTCCGGGCGGCGGACGTCCGGCAGCCCATCACGGAAGAAGACGTCGCGTCCCACCGTGAACGCCTTGGCCTGAATCCGGTCGCTGAGATCTCGGGCCGACGGGCCCTCGTGCACCCTGATCGCACCGAGGTCGGCCCCAAGTGCCGACTCCATCGGGGCTCTCACCGTCGCTGGCAGCGGCGCCCCACCGGAGCGGGCAGCGGAGATGCGCCGCCCGGTGTCGTCATCGAGGTCGCCGCCGTCGACACCGACGACGGGAGCTCGCTGAATTCGACGAATCGATCGCGCCGGTGGCGCACCTGTGACCGGAGCAGCGGCCCGTCGCTGCAGGCGTTGCGGCGGCGTCGTCGAGGTCGGGTCGTTGCCATGCCCCCCGTCTCCGCCCGGCAACCAGTGCATCCGTTGCGCGCGGTCGTCCGAAGCCTCGTGTTCCGACTCGGCCGCAGTCGCCGTGGGCAGTTTCGCAGCGAACGCACGGACCACCAGATCAGCGACGTCATCGGCATTGCGTTCGAGCGGATCTCCAGCGGATCCCACCGTCAGCTTCGGCTGCACGATGGCGGCCCCGAGCGACATCGCCTGACTCGTGTTGCGCCCCGACGCGTGATTGTCGACCAGTTCCGGGCTGGTGCGCACTGGCTCGGGTGCCGTCGAGTGGTCCTCGACGTCAGGCCCCCACTCGTGCTCCATCGCCAAAGGGTAGCGCTCTGGGAGACCCGGTGGCGACGGTTCGTCGGTCGTTCGGGTGTTTGGCGCAGGCCTTGGTGCCCGATCAGGTGCGAGTTCAGCCCATCAGAGCGCCGGGCAGTTGAGCTTCGGGAGCAAGGCTCGAATCTCCTCGTCGGCCTTGGCCTGCATGTTGCCGTGGTTCCTACCGGCGCGCGAGTCGAAGGCGAACTTGTTGCTCGACCAGTGGTACCAGTACCGGTCCTTCTTCGCCTGGTCCTTGTTGCCGGGCGACTCGAAGGAGACGTGCAGCTTCTTGATCCGCACGTCGGAGGTGTTGCGTTCGGCGGGCTTGGTCGATGTCGGCTCGTACTCGACCGACACGTGGTACTCGAGCCCGGCGTGGACCTTGGTCTTGGTGTACCGCTGACCGCCGCTCTCGCCGCTGGTGACGGACGCGAGCTTGGCGCGGGTGATCTGACGAACAGGAAGAGCCGCCGCCGGGGCCTGCTGGCTCGCGTTGTACGCGTTGTACGCCTTCTTGACGTCGTTCCAGGTGCAGCCGTTGCCGATCCGTGCAGCGATCGGTTCGAAGTCGGCCTTGACCGCCTTCTTGCCGGCCTTGGCCTTGTGGAGTTCCGCGATCTCGGTGTCGAGCTTGCCGACGTCGTCGGGCGCGACCTCGCGTTGGATCCGCACGGGGGAGGTCCCAGCACGCAACGGGGCCGGAAGTGTTGCGGCGAGGGCGTTGTCGATCAGTCGGCGCAGTGGCACCGCCCCGACGCTGCGCTGCACGCGGGGTACCGCCGCCCGCGGTGGCTCCACGGTCGGGTTCGCCGACTCCTGCTCGGTCACTCGCTCCAGACGTTCCACCCCACTCCCCTCCCGAGTTCCCCCGACGACGAGGCGAGCCTACTCGTCGAGGAAGTCGCTGTGGAGCGAGCCGTCGTCCTCGAGGACGACGGTGTCATCGATGTCGACGTCGACGCCGACGCTGAACGTGCCTGGACCTGGAAACCGGACTCGATCAGCGTGCCGGCGGGGCCGCCTGCACGGCCCAACCCCGAGCCGGCTCAGCCACGTGGCTACTCGTCGTCGAGCCGGGCGCCAGGCGCGCCGTGTCGCGAACGGCCGGCGCCCACCGCCGATACGGACGACCGCAGGTTCCTTCGTGGGTGACGCCCCGCACGAGTTCAGAGACTGCTGCCTACGATCGAACGGTGATCGAGTCGGAGCGCAGGGATGTCGTTGTCGTCGGGGCGGGCCCGGCGGGTCTTCGGGCTGCCGGATTGCTCCACGCTGCCGGGCGATCGGTGGTCGTTCTCGAAGCCCGCAACCGACTCGGCGGTCGGCTGTTGTCGGCTCCGTCGGGAGATCATCGTTTCGATCTGGGCGCGACGTGGTTCTGGCCGAACGAAGCACGCGTGTCCGCTCTCACCGACGAACTCGGCCTCGAGGTCTTCGCCCAGCACTGCGACGGCGACATGATGTATGAGCCGCCCACCGGCCCACAGCGCATCGAGGGCAACCAACTCGATGTGCGATCCGGGCGGTTCGCTGGCGGCGCACAGTCGCTGGCCGAGGCGCTCGCCGGGCTGCTCCCCGATGGCGATGTCCGCCTCGAGGACCCTGTTCGTTCCATTCGGGACGTCGGCGACCGGCTCCACGTGACGGCTGATCGGTCGCACTGGACCGCTTCCGCTGTGGTGGTGGCGGTGCCTCCGGCAACAGCCGTTGCCTGCATCGACATCGCCGGGCTCGACAGCACCACCAGAGCGGTCGCCGAGGCAACCCCGGTGTGGATGGGCGCGACGGTGAAGGTGGTCGTCCGGTACGACCGCCCGTTCTGGCGCGACGCCGGGCTCGCCGGTGCCGCCTTCAGCCATGTGGGGCCACTCCGCGAGATCCACGACATGAGTGGTCGCGACGGGTCGCCAGCTGCCCTGTTCGGCTTCGCTCAGCCGGGTCCGCCACCGGGCAACGATGCGGTACTCGACCAGCTCGTTGCCTTGTTCGGCCCGCGGGCGGCGTCACCGTTGGGCGTGCTCATTCAGGACTGGAGCAGCGAGCCGTTCACCGCTGCGCCGGGAACGGAGCACCTCACCGACTACAGCACCTACGGGCATCGCGTGTTCCAGCGGCCGTCACTGGCAGGTCGTCTGCACTGGGCATCGACCGAGACCGCCACGGACGCTCCGGGCCACATCGAAGGCGCCCTGTGCCGCAGCCGAGCGAGCCGCGGCAGCGTTGGCCGGATGATCAGCTGGTGCGCGTGATGGTGATCGTCGCGAACGGGTTCTCCGCCGCGGCGGTGATGTATCCGGGGTCGACCGGGACCGAGACGACACCGGGCCCCGTCCGGCTGGTGACCCCGAAGTTGTCGCCACCTGAGGTTCGTCAGCAGGTGAACTGGACCTGGAACCCTGACTCGACCAACGTGCCGGTGGCGTCGAGCGTTCGGACGAGGACACGCGTCGAGTCGCTGGCGTCGAGGGCGGTCGCGACGCTGATGGCTTGCGGGAGCGCGAGGTCGACCGACGGGACTGCGACCCACGAACACGAACTCAGGTCGACATCGCCGAAGTCTGCGCGATAGTTGCCGGCCGCGACGCGGACGATCGAGAACGCAGGCGACGACGCCCTCGACGTGATCGTGGCACTGTTGTCGGTCTTGGTGATCCACCCCGACACCGGTGCCGGCGGTGCCACCAGCGTGTAGCCGACGACGTCGATCCGGATGTCGGTCACCGGTTCCGGCAGTCCGAACGCGTCGTAGGTGATGTCGATCTGTCCGGCGTTCGTCCCGGTCGTCGGCAACGCCACCTGGACCGAGTTCGGCACGATCTGGCCCGCCGTGAAGTTCAGCGACGACGTCGACGGCAGCCCGGCGGCATCGCCGGGCCGGATCGAGATGAACCCGTTCGCCTGCGGCGCCACTGCCGTCACGTTCAACAACACACCCGTTGCGCCCTCGGGCAGCACCGTTGCCGTACCGGTCGTCGTCGGGATCGGCCCGGTCACCTTCAGCCTCTGTGACACCTGCGACCTGAACGGACCGGGCAGTCCCACGTTCAACGGGTCACGCGAGTCCAAGATCCGCACGGGATCGGTGAGTACCGTCGACGACGGGACCCCGCTCGCTGCGTTGACAGCCACCAGGCCACCAGCACCCAACGTGACCGCCAGCGCAGCTCCGACCGCCGCCCATCGCGATCGCCACAGCGCCCCTCGGGACTCGACTCGAACCATCCCCACACCCATCACGACCCCTTCTGTCATCGCGACGCCCCATTGCGCGCCGCGACGACATGCTCCACGTGACGCCCCGGGCGTCTCTTCGTCGGCGCACGCCTGGTTACGGAGTGCTGATCGCGGCACCTCGAATCCCCGACGACAGCGTCATGACCGCTCGTTGGCTGAATTGAGCGGGTCGCCGCCGCTGTGAAGGGTGATCTTCGGGGGCGACGGCGCGGTCAGAAGTCGGTGGCCACGACTCCGATGACGTCGCAGGTGACGTCGTCCGCCGTCATCCAGCCGGGCACTTCGGTCACGCTGTCCTCATTGCTACGGATCGCCTCGCCCGGCGCTACGAGATCGACGAAGCCGGAGTCAGTTGCGAATCGAATACCGTCCGGGCCGCGGAGCGCGTAGTAGATCTGGACGTTCGTGGTCTCGCTGAAGGCGCTCGTGAAGGTCAGCTCGACCTGGATGTCATCGAAACTGTCGACCTCGACGAATTCGCACCCGTCGCCGTCGCTGGGTGCGGTGACGTCATCGCGACCGAATCCCTCCGCGATCTCGAGCACGGTGCACCCGATCGCCGATTCGTCGACGCCCGACGGGACGGGCGTCAGGGTGTCGTCGTCGATCCGGAACTCCTCGTCGGCGGAAACCAGCTCGACAAGCGCCGAGTCCGTCAAGAACCGGACGCCCTCGCCATCCAGGAGGGCGTACGACACCTCCAACGACGGTTGCTCACCCAACGGGTTCGTGAAGGACAATTCGACCTGCATGTCATCGGCGAAGTCGGTGCCGGCGTAGCGACACGTCGATTCGCCGGGAACCGGCGACGCTGTCGTGGGTGCACTGGTCTCAGCTGTGGCTGTGGTCGTCGCCGGGGCCTGTGTTGGCTCGGGAGCCGCCGTCGTCTCCGAGGGCGTGCTCTCCGGAACGGTCGACGTGTCGGGAAGTGTCGGAACGGTCGAGGTGTTGGGAATCGTGGCGACGGTCGTGGCCGCCGAGGTTGCTCCGTCGCTCGCCTCGTCGTCTCCGTCGGCGAGCCCGATCGCTGCAGCGACGCCGAGCGCGATCACCACGAGTGCGCCGACGATCGTGTACCACCGCTTCCACCACGGTCCGTCACCATCGCCGCCATCGAGCACCGCGTCGTTGGCCGGCGGCGGAGTCGGAGGTCCTGTTGGTGACGGCGGCGGAAGTGGCGTTCCGGAATCGGACATGGCCCAAGTCTTGCCGCATCCTTGGGGTGGAACAACGATCGGGGCTCCGCAGTCAGCGAAGCCCCGGTCACCGTGTCGGGCTGGGGAGATTCGAACTCCCGACCTCTTGTCCCCCAGACAAGCGCGCTAACCAAGCTGCGCCACAGCCCGTATGCATGTGGAGCGTGGACTCTATCGACCGCTCCGGCAACTCCCTGCCCGTTTGCGTGACGAATTGAGAGACCCGGGTCACCGGAAGCGCAACACGAACGTGGTGGCAGCCGGCCGAGACCGTTTGCGTTGCATTCTGCGTGACCCGGGTCACTGGAAATGCAACACAAACGTGTTTGGGGTGGGGTGGGGTGGGGTGGGGTGGGGTGCGAGGGGTAGGTCAGGTGAAGATCTCGACCAAGCGCCAGCCGAGGTAGGCGGTCAGGGCCACCACCATCAGCTTGAAGTGCCACGGGGTCTTCTCGTCGTCGGCGCCATCTGCGGACGTCGGCTCCTCGACGACGCGGCCGCAGCTGGGGCACGTGCCGTCGTCGTTCATCGAGTTCGGCGTCCAGTACTTGGCGCACTCCTCACACCACGGCATCACGGGCTCCCGACGTCACTGGCGTTTGCGAACACGCATCTTGATCGCCGTGGCGCCGAGGCCGAACTCCTCGCGGATCGTGCGTTCGATGTAGCGGAGATAGTGCTGCGGGACTTCGCGATTGACGAACAGCGTGAACGTCGGCGGGTCGATCGCACCCTGCACGGCGTACAGGATCTTGGCGCCGCCACCGATCGGCTGGCGCTGCTGCGCCGCGGCGATCACCTTGTTGACGTCGCGGGTCGGGACCCTGGTGTGGTACTGACCGATGGCCTCGGTCAGGCGTGGGTGCAGCTTCTCGACGTTCTTGCCCGTCAGCGCCGAGATCTTCAGCACGGAGCTGTCGGCGACGAAGCCCAACATCCGGGCGACCTCGGCCTGGATCTCGAGGCGCGCCTCGGTGCCGACCAGATCCCACTTGTTGAGGATGAGCACGATCGGACAGCCGGCGGCGTCGACGCGTTCGGCGAGGCGTTGATCCTGGGCGGTGACGCCGACGGTGGCGTCGATCACCAAGAGCGCGACGTCGGCGTTGTCGATCGAGCGCAGAGCGCGCACGAACGAGTAGTACTCGGCGGAGTCGTCGATGCGGCCCTTGCGGCGCATGCCCGCGGTGTCGATGAACACGATCGGTCCACCGTCGGTCTCGACCATCGTGTCGATCGAGTCGCGAGTCGTGCCGGCCAGGTCGTGCACGACCGCACGGTCCTCGCCGACGAGGCGGTTGAACAGGGTGCTCTTGCCGACGTTCGGGCGCCCCACGATCGCCACGCGAGGGACCTTGGCCTCCGATTCGGCGGCCGCTGCGGCAGCTTCGTCGTCGTCTGGGCGCCACGGGTCGATGGGCTTGTTGATCGGCTGGCGGAGGTGGTCGGGGAATCGTTCGAGCACGATGTCGAGCAGGTCACCGGCCCGTCGGCCGTGCAACGCGCTCACGGGGACCGGCTCGCCGATGCCCAGGGACATGAACTCCCACATCTCGGCTTCGCGGCGCTCGTTGTCGGCCTTGTTGGCCACGACGACCACCTCGGTCTTCGAGCGGCGGATCCAGTTGGCGATCTGCTGGTCGTCGTCGGTCAGCCCCACCGACGCGTCGACGACGAACAGCACCACGTCGGCGCCCTTCACGGCGGCCTCGACCTGGCGTGACACCTTGGCGTCGAGGGCGTCGCCGCCGGGCATCCAGCCGCCGGTGTCGACCACCCGGAACGGCACGTCGAGCCATTCGGCGTCGAGTTCCTTGCGGTCGCGGGTGATGCCGGGACGGTCCTCGACGATCGCCTGCTGACTGCCGACGATCCGATTGAACAGCGTGCTCTTGCCGACGTTCGGACGCCCGATGATGACGACGGTGGCCACCTCGCCCGCGCCGCCGGCGTCGTTGTCGTCGGCATCGGCGGTGTCGCCGGGTGTCTCGTGGTTGTCGGTGTCGGTCACGGTTGCTCCAGTGCGGCACGCAGTGCGATGCCGTCGGTTTCGATGATCTCCACGACGCGCGGGAGGTCGGTGACGGTGAGTCCGTCGAGGAATCGTCCCTCGTCGGACAGGCACACGTCGGGCAGCAGGTAGCGGTGCCCCTGCGGTTGCGCGGCGAGGGTGCGGCTCACGTCGTCGCCGGTCATCAGGCCGGTGACGCCGGTGTTGCCGCCGAAGAAGTCGTTGCTCACCGGGATCACCCGGATGTCATCGCGTCCCAGCGACTCGATCAGCGGGGCGATCACCGGTGCGCCGAGTTCACCGGTGAGCACACCGATCGGCGCGTTGGGGCGCGGTCGCAACGAGATCGTCGACGCGCCAGCGGACGCACCGCTGCCGCAGGACGAGCCCGTGCGCAAGCCGGTGTAGGCGGCGGGGTTCGGGGGCGCATCGACGGCGGCGAAGAAGCCGCGCCGGACCCCGGTTGCCTCGTCGGTGCGGCCATGGAACTCGGCTTCGAACGTGCGCGCCATCCCGATGCCGTCTTCGTGCATGGGGAACCCGTCGTAGCGCTCCGCGGGCGGAAACGGCCGTTGCGCCATCAGGTAGTACTCGTCGGCGGCGTAGACCATCCGCTTGCCGAGCGTGGCCTGGAACACGTCCTGCCAGTCGTCGACGATGTCCACGACCGCCTGCGCCTCGGCGAGCGTGTGGAAGCGCATTGCGTCTTCGCCGTTGAACTTCGAGATCCCGAGCGGAACGACGGCCACCGAATCGAGTTCGGGAAACCGGTCGAGGACGCCGGCCATCGTGTCGGCGAGCACGGCGCCGTCGTTCACGCCGGGGCAGACCACGATCTGGCCCCGCACGACGATGTCGTGGTCGAGCAGCGCCCGCAGCCACCGCAGGCTCATGGCGCCACGCGGGTTCTTCAACATCTGGCTGCGCACATCGGGGTCGGTGGCGTGGATGCTGACGTGGAGTGGCGACAGCCGCTCGGTGATCACGCGTTCGAGATCGGCCTCGGTGAACCGAGTGAGCGTGGTGAAGTTGCCGTAGAGAAACGACAGTCGGTAGTCGTCGTCCTTCAGGTACAGGCTGCGGCGCATGCCCTTGGGCAACTGGTAGATGAAGCAGAACTCGCAGTGGTTGTCGCAGGTGCGCACCCGGTCGAACACAGCGCTCGACACGTCGACGCCGAGCGACTCGCCGGCGCGCTTCTCGATCGAGAACGCCAGGTCGAGCCCGCCTCGCTGCACGTCGAGTTCGACGTCGGCTTCGTCGGCGGCGAGCTGCCACTCGATGATGTCGCGTGGGACCTCGCCGTTGATGCGCACGATCTCGTCGCCCGCCTGGACGCCCGCAAGCGCGGCGGCCGATCCGGACGTGACCGCCACGACCACGGGCGCGAGCGATCCCGACGGGGCCGCGCGCTCGATGTGGACGGTGTCGGACATGGGTTCGTCAGGCTACCGGCGCGGCACGGCGGGTAGCCTGGGCGCGGATGTCACCCACCGCAAGCGACTCCCGCGTCGAGCTGGTGCTGCTCGCCCAGCCGCGTGGATTCTGTGCCGGCGTCGAGATGGCGATCAAGGCGCTCGCCTGGATGGTCCGCACGTTCCCGGCGCCGGTGTACTGCTACCACGAGATCGTCCACAACAAGCTCGTCGTCGACCGCTTCGTCGACCAGGGTGTCGTGTTCGTCGACGACATCGCCGACGTTCCGGTCGGCAGCCCGATCATGCTGTCGGCGCACGGCTCCGCCCCCGAGGTGGTCGAGGCGGCCCGCAGCCGGGGGTCGTACGTCGTCGACTCGGTCTGCCCGCTGGTCACCAAGGTTCACCACGAGGTGAAGGTCCGCGCCGGCAAGGGCTACCGGATCATCTATGTCGGCCACCAGGGTCACGAGGAGGCGATCGGCACGATGGCGGTCGCTCCCGACTCGATCGACCGGGTCGAGTCGGTCGCCGAAGTCGATCAGCTCGAGCTGTCCGAGCAGCCGGTGGCACTCCTCGCGCAGACCACCCTGTCGCACCGCGACTGGGAAGGCGTCGCCGTGCGTGTCAAGGAGCGCTTCCCGGACGTCTGGACGCCCGGGCGCAGCGACCTGTGCTTCGCCACCACCAACCGTCAGGCCGCGCTGATGGAGCTGGCCCACCGCTGCGACGTCGTGGTGGTCATCGGCTCCGCGAACTCGTCGAACACCCGGGCGCTGGAACAGCTCGCCCGGGAGGAGGGATGCGATCGGGTCTACCGGATCAACCAGGTCACCGAACTCCCCGACGACCTCGCAGGAATCGTCGGTGTCACCGCCGGCGCCTCGGCGCCCGAGGAACTCGTCGATGCGGTCCTCGAGTTCCTGGCCCCGCGCAACGGCGTCGAACTCGTCGACGTCACCGAAGAAGACGAGTACTTCCCTCCGCCGCGCAACATCCGCGAGTTGCAGAACGCGATCGAGCACGGCGCCACCGTCCTGCTGGGCGGCAGCATGCTCGGACGACCGGTCATGGACGATCGGTCCCTCGGCGCCAGCGACGTCCTCGCCGGCCTGATGACCGGCTGACGCGTGACCAGTCGGTGAATCCGACCCGAGTCGCCCACGCCACCCGACGTTGTCGCCCTCCGTGCAGCGTCTGCACGAGCACGGACGTCAACGGTGTGGGCCGGCAGACCGACTTCGTACGTTCGGGGTGATGCCACCGCGCTGCCTTGCGGCCACACTGGTCCCCTGAGCGCGCCCGCGACATGCGTCCGATCGACACACAACGCGAACCGAACGCGACAGCGAACACCACACCGAGCACCACAGCGAACACCACACCGAACCAGGAGGAGACCCGATGGGAATGAGAAGGCGTCAACGCAGGAGGCGGATGGTGGCGGTCGGAGCGATTGCACACCACGAAGGGGTCAAGCGCGGCGAGCGGGAGGCAGCCGCCTACGACGAGCCCGCCGATGACGGCTACGGCGAGGTCCCGCAGGAACCTGCGTACGCGCCGGCTCCGCCGGAGACGACCTATGCCCCGCCGGCCGCCGATCCGGTCGCCGAGCTCGACCACCTGGCGCAGCTCCACGCTTCAGGCGTGTTGACCGACGACGAGTTCACCGCGGCCAAGGCGAAGGTGCTCGGATCATGAGCGCCCGTCAGGACAACCTCCTTCGGGTGTTGGCCGTCGCCTTCGGCGCCGGCACCGACGACCTCGGCAGCCTCTTCACCGAGGATGCCGTCGTGTGGTCCCCCAACATGTACGCCACGTCGCTCGCCGAGGTGACCGAGGCATTCGGTGACCGCGAAACCGCGTTCAGCAACCAGACCGTCACGGTGCGCAGCATCGACGAAGTCGGCAACAAGGTCGTTGCCGAGTGGCGGATCGACGCCGACCACACCGGCCGGTTGGTCTTCGACGACGAGAACTGGATCGACGCAACGGGAGCTCACGTCTACATGGGCGGCGTGAGCATCGCTGAGTACTCCGGCGACAAGATCCGCACGGTTCGCACCTACTTCGACGACCTCGCGTTCCTCGAACAACTCATCGGCTGACACACCGGTCGTGGACATCTCGGTCGAGCACGATCCCGACCCCGATGACCTCGAACTCATCGAGGAGGGTGTACGGCGAGCCGCCGACGCCTCGACCCGACTACCGCCGGACGAGGATCTGGCCGTCTTCGCTCGCGTCGACGGCCAGATCCTCGCCGGCCTCACGGGCTGGAGCTGGGGTGACTGCTGCGAGTTGCAGAGCCTCTGGGTGGCCGACGAACTGCGCGGTCAGGGAATCGGCAGCGCCCTGATGCGGGCCGGCGAGGCAGAGGCGCGAGCGCGGGGGTGCACGACGATCGTGATCTTCGTCCACTCCTTCCAGCCCCATGAGCTGTACCGCCGGCTCGGGTACGTGACGGTCGCCCGGATCGACGACTTCCCGACCGGCAGCGATGCGCTGTGGATGATCAAGCGGCTGGACCCGACCGACTGATCTCCGTCGTTCGGGTCAGCTCCGAGGTACTTCCGACCAGGGCACGTCGCGATCGACGCGGACATCGCCGGGCAGGCCGAGCACGCGTTCGCCGAGGATGTTCTTCATCACCTCGGTGGTGCCACCCTCGATCGAGTTCGCACGGCTGCGAAGGAACGCCTTCTGCAGCGTGTCGGAGCCCATTGCGGTCTCGGGTCGGATCATCTCGTAGCTGCCGTACAGCAGGCCGTCGGCGCCGAGCAGGTTGATCACCTCATCGTAGATGTCCTTGTTGAGATCGGCCGAGGCCATCTTGCCGATCGAACCCTCCGGCCCCGGATCACCCATCTTGCGGTTCTGGTTGGCGCGGATGTTGGTGAGGCGCAGGACCTCGGCGCGCGCCCACAGCTTCATCACCTCGTCGAGCGCGACCGGACCCTTCGCCGCTGCGGGCAGCTGCTGCCAGGTCTGCACGAGCGCCGAGATCGTCCCGGAGCCCCGGGCGGGAATCGTGCCGCCGATCGAGACCCGCTCGTTCATCAGCGTGGTGAGCGACACCCGCCAGCCGTCGCCCGGGCCACCGAGCATCTCAGTGGACGGGATGCGAGTGTCGGAGAAGAACACCTCGTTGAACTCGGCCTCGCCGGTCATCTGCCGCAGCGGGCGGATCTCGACGGTCGGATCCTCCATGTCGACGACGAAGGCCGTCAATCCGGCGTGCTTGACCGCGTTGGGGTCGGTGCGCACGACGAGCAGACCCCACTTCGACAGATGGGCCAGTGTGGTCCACACCTTCTGGCCGTTGCAGATCCATTCCTCGCCGTCCTGCACACCGGTCGACGACAGCCCGGCGAAGTCCGACCCGGAGCCGGGCTCGGAGAACAGCTGACACCAGATCTCCTCGCCGGTGAACAACGGCCGGAGGTAGCGCTGCTTCTGCTCGTCACTCCCCCACGCCACCACGGTCGGCCCGCACATGCCGTGGCCGATCGGATTGCGATACATCGGGTTCGGCGCGCCGGCCGCGTACACCCGCTCGTTGATCAGCTTCTGCAATTTCGGGTTGAGGCCGAGGCCGCCGTGACCCTCCGGGAAGTGCACCCAGGCGAGGCCGCGATCGAACTGCTGGCCGAGGAACTCCTTCGGCTCGGTCGTCTTCGGCGGGAAGGCGGCGAGGAGTTCGTCGACGAGTTCGCTGACGCGCGCTTCGTCAGCGGTCATCTCGGTGCGGTTGTCGGTCATCGTCATGCCCGGCACCGTACTTTCAGTCGTCGGCGGGAATCCTGTCGAGCAACTGATCACGGATGCTCACGCCCGGCTCGCGTGCCTTGTCGCCGGTGACCCGCCAGCCGAGGCGACTCGAGTAGAGCAGCGGAGGCTCCTTGAGGCGCGACGGCTGGACCTCGACGACCCGGGCGAACAGCAACTCGTGGTCGACCATCGTGACCCGGTCGAACGTCTCGCAGTGCAGCCAGGCAATCGAGTTGGGCACCACCGGCAGCACGTGGTCGCGTCCGGGCCAGTCGGTCAGGTACTCGTCGGCGACGTACCGGAACTTGCGGCCGGGATAGCTGAAGTACTGGCCTTCGACGATCTGGTCGGCGGCGAGGATGCTCACGGCGAACCGCCCGGCAGCCACCATCAGCGGGTGGGTGTCGTGCTTCGGCGACACGCTCGCCATCACGATCGGCTCCTCGAAGCTGACCTGCTCGAACCAGTGGCTGGTGTATGCCCGCCGAACGCCGTCGTGGGCTGCACCGATCACCTGGACGCCCTTGATCATCTGGCCGAGGCACTGCTTGATGTCGCGGTCGATCATCGCGACAGTCTGGCGTCAGTTGAAGATGGCGGAGGTGGCGGTGATCTCGGCGGCTTCGAGCTCGGCGAGCTCCGGCACGGCGCTGCGAAGATCCATCACGATCGCCAGGCGCACGGCGTCGGCGCGCCCAGCGAAGACGCCCTTGAGGTTGTTCAGCATCCGGATCACGATGTCGCGGTTCGGTGTCGGGTCCAGGTAGCGGTCGTCCCAGGCCACCTGGCCCCCGGTGACGTGCTCGAACAACGCACGCGCCGCTGCGGCGTCGAGGCGTCGACCTGCGTCGAACGGGTCGAAGAAGACGTCGGCATCCTCCGCGCTGCGCACGAGGAAGTGCGCCGGCATGCCCACGCCATGGAGTTCGACGCCGACCCGCCGACCCACCTCGATCATCAGCACCGACAGGCTGATCGGGATGCCGGTGCGGGTGGCGATCACCCGGTCGAGGCACGAGTTGCGCCAGTCGTAGTACGCCGTGCGATTGCCGGCGAAGTGCCCGGTGCTGAACAGGTGGTCGGCGACCGCCTGGGCGGTGACGTCGGTGCCCGTGGCAGCACAGCCGGTTGCGAGGTCGTCGAGCTCGCCGAGCCAGTGGTCGACGTCGAGGCCGGGCTGGATCGCGGCGGAGATCAGCAAGGAGGCCTCGTCGAGCGGCACCGCCGGCGCCCCGGTCTGCATGACCGCCTCGAAGCGTGCTCGGCGCATCCCGGAACCGTACCGCCACCATGCGGCGAGTGACCCGCGTCGACTACGTTGCGGCGCATGTTCCCCGGTGCACACCTCGAAACCCACGGCGACAAGCCAGCGCTCATCATGGGCGGATCCGGCTTCACGCAGACCTACGCCGAGCTCGACGCGGCAGCGAACCGGCTGAGTCGGCTGTTGCGTGCAGCGGGTCTGCAGCCCGGCGATCACATCGCGATCTGCATGGAGAACCACGACCGCTATCTCGAGATCGTGTGGGGCTGCCACTACGCCGGCCTGGTGTACACCTGCACCTCGTCGCGGCTCACGAGCCACGAACTCGAGTACATCATCAACGACTGCGGGGCCCGCGCCTACATCACCTCGAAGTACAAGGCCGATCAGGCCGCCGAGATCATCGAGACCACGCCGAACGTCGAGTTGCGCCTGATGCTCGACGGCACGATCGACGGCTACGAGAGCTACGAGTCCGCCGTCGCCGAGCAGTCGCCCGAACCGCTCGACGAGACTCGAATCGCCGGCCTGGACATGCTGTACTCCTCGGGCACCACCGGCATGCCGAAGGGGATCACCCGCGCGTTCCCGAACCAGCCGCTCGACGCCGCACCGAGCCCGGTGCAGGGTCTGCTGCAGCTGCTGTTCGGGATGGACGACACGAAGCGGTACCTGTCGCCGGCGCCCTTCTACCACGCCGCTCCGCTGCGCTTCTGTCTCGCCGTCCACGCGATCGGCGCCACGATCGTGGCCATGGAGCACTTCGACGCCGAGGAGTACCTGCGTCTCGTCGACGAGTACGACATCACCCACAGCCAGGTCGTGCCGACGATGTTCGTTCGGATGCTGAAGCTGCCGGAGGAGACCCGGCAGTGCCCACGACGTGTCGTCGCTCGAGACGGTCATCCACGCCGCCGCGCCCTGTCCGGTGCCGGTGAAGAAGCAGATGATCGAGTGGTTCGGCCCGGTCATCCACGAGTACTACGCGGGCAGCGAGGGCAACGGCTTCGTGTACTGCAACAGCGAGAGCTGGCTCGCCCACGAGGGCACGGTCGGCCAACCGATCGTCGGCGTGCTGCACATCGTGGGCGAGGACGGTGAGGAGGTCCCGCAGGGCGAGTCGGGAACCGTGTACTTCGAGAGCGAAGGCGAGTTCGAGTACCACAACGACCCCGAGAAGACCGCCGCCTCACGCCATGCGAAGGGCTGGACGACGCTCGGCGACGTCGGCTACGTCGACGCCGACGGGTTCCTGTACCTCACGGACCGCAAGGCGTACATGATCATCTCCGGCGGTGTGAACATCTATCCGCAAGAGGCCGAGAACGTCCTCGTCACCCACCCCAAGGTGATCGACGTCGCCGTGTTCGGTGTGCCGAACGAGGACTTCGGCGAGGAGGTCAAAGCGGTCGTTCAGCCCGCCGAGATGCCCGCCGACGACGCAGCCGCCGCTGCGCTCGCCTCCGAGCTGATCCAGTTCTGCCGGACGCAGCTCGCCGACGTGAAGTGTCCCCGCTCGATCGACTTCCGCACCGAACTCCCCCGTCACCCGACCGGCAAGCTCTACAAGCGCCTGCTCAAAGACGAGTACTGGAAGGAAGCCGGCCGCTCGATCTGAGCGGACGCGCCGGGTGCCGCGATGAGCGAACGGGGCGCTGACGACCCCTCTGGCTCATCGGACCGCGAGCACTCTCGACCGCGATGAGCCAACGGTGCGCAGACGGCCCTTCTGGCTCATCGCGGTGCGGACACCCTGGCGGGGTGGCGTGCCCGTGACTACGGTCGGGCGGTGATGCAGCTGCACCCGTACCTCGATTGGCCGGGGCCGATTCCGTTCGCGCATCGAGGCGGCACCAGCGAGGCCCCCGAGAACACGATGCCGGCGTTCGAACATGCCGTGTCGCTCGGATTCAGCTACCTCGAGACCGACGTCCACCTCAGCGCCGACGGCGTGCTGATGGCGTTCCACGACCCCGACCTGACCCGCACCTGTGGCGTCGACGGAACGATCGCCGAGATGACCGCCGACGAACTCGCCGAGATCCGCGTCGACGGCCGTGCGCCGATCCCGCTGATGAGCGAGCTGTTCGATCGATTTCCCGACGTGCGCTTCAACATCGACTGCAAGTCCGACGCTGCCGCAGGACCGCTGGCGGCGCTGATCCGCCGGTACGAGGCAATCGACCGTGTGTGCCTCGGCGCGTTCAGCCACGCCCGCCTCACCAAGCTGCGCACCCTGCTGGGGTCGCAACTGCTGTCGTGCATGAGCCCGCAGGAGGTCGCCACGCTCCGCCTCACCGGTCGGGTCACCGGACCCGCCGACCGCGTCGCCCAGGTCCCGGTCCGCTACGGCGCGCCCAGCGGACCCAAGGGTGTCACCGTGGTCACCGAGCGGTTCGTCCGCAACGCTCACCGACGTCACGTCCCGGTGCACGTGTGGACGATCGACGACGCCGACGAGATGCACCGACTGCTCGATCTGGGCGTCGACGGCATCATGACCGATCGCCCGGAGATCCTCCGCGACGTACTCATCGAACGCGGCGAGTGGCACGGTCCGGCCTCCGGCTCGTGACGTAACGTCGCCACCATGTCGACCGCCACCCCCCGCTCCACGGTCCGAGCCCGCCATCACATGGTGGCGAGCGCCGATCAACTCGCCACCTCGGCGGGCGTCTCGATCTTCGCCCTCGGCGGCAATGCCGTCGACGCCGCGATCGCCACCAATGCGGCGATCGCCGTGACCGGTCCGCACCTGTGCGGCATCGGGGGCGACCTCTTCGCCCTGATCCACATCGACGACCCGGGTTCCGACGCGCCGGGCGAAACCTTCGCACTCAATGCGTCCGGGCGAGCCGGTGCGGGCGCGGACCCCGCCGCGTTGCGCGCCGAAGGGCACAGCGAGATGCCGTTCAAACTCGACGTTCGTTCGGTGACCGTGCCCGGCTGCATCGACGGGTGGATGGCCCTCCACGACCGCTTCGGTTCGCTCCCGCTCGACGTGATCCTGGCTCCCGCCCGACGGCTCGCTGCCGGGGGGTTCCCGGCGAGCCCGCTGCTCGTGGGGTCGCTGCGCCGACTCGATGCGACCAGCCGGTCGAATCTCTCCGAGTTGGCCGAACAGGCGACATCGACCGGCGCCGTGGTCCGACGCCCGGGCGCCGCCCTCGTACTCACCGCGCTTGCGGCCAGTGGCCGCGACGGCTTCTACCTGGGCGCGTTCGGTGACGGACTCCTCGAACTCGGCGACGGACTGTTCGACGCCGACGACCTCGGCACCGTCCAGGCCGAGTGGATCGAGCCGCTCACCGCATCAGCATTCGGCGTCGATCTGCACACCATCGGCCCGAACTCGCAGGGCTACCTCACGCTCGGAGCCGCTCGCCTCGCCGAAGGGCTCGACCTGCCCGACGACCCCGACGACGACCGCTGGGCCCATCTGCTCATCGAGGCCGCCACCGCCGCCGGGTACGACCGGCCCGACGCGCTGCACGATCGCGCCGACGGCGACGCGCTCATCGCCGCCATCGACGGACGCCTCGACCAGATCGGACTGGAGAACGCCAGCGGCCGGTTCGCGCCGGGTTCCGACGGCGACACGACCTACCTGTGCACCGCCGGCATCGACCGCGACGGGCGACGCATCGGCGTGTCGCTGATCCAGTCGAACGCCTCGGGTTTCGGCAGTCACCTCGTCGAGCCGAACACCGGCATCAACCTGCACAACCGCGGTATCGGATTCAACCTGGTCGAGGGCCATCCCGCCGAGTTCGCCCCCGGACGACGTCCGCCCCACACACTGTCGCCGGCGTTGGCCACCCGGTCGGGACGCCTCGCGTCGGTGTTCGGCACGATGGGCGGCGACGCACAGCCACAGATCCTCCTGCAGATCGCGGCCCGACTGTTCCGCCACGGCCAGTCGCCGACGGCTGCGATCGATGCAGCCCGCTGGATCCTGCATGGCCCCGACACCGGCTTCGACACCTGGACCGGCGCCGGCGGTCCGCTCGTCCACGTGGAGGGCCACGCCCCACCGGATTGGGTCGAAGCGCTGAACGCTCGTGGCCACCGCGGCGAGCAACGACCGGCCTGGGATTCGGGATTCGGCCATGCGCATGCGATCGTGGTCGAGGACTCCGGCATGTTCGCCGGCGCCGCCGACCCCCGGTCCGTCGTCGGTTCCGCCGCCGGCCTCTGACTCGCTTCTCGTGAACAAGTGTGCGGTCAGAGCGCGTACTTGTTCACGAGAACCCCCGGAGTCAGAGCAGGGGCAGAACCTCTTCGGCGAAGCGGGCCATCTGCTCGTCGGCCTTCTTGTACGGGTCGCCGAGCAGGTGCGGGAACAGGGTGAGGTATTCGAGACCGAGTAGGTCGCGGTAGAACGAGATCTCCTCGGCGACCTTCTCGGGCGGGCCGACGAGGATCGTCTTGTTCTCGATCGACTCGTCGAGCGTCGGGATCAGGCCGGGCTTGGCCGGCTTGCCGTCGGGGCCCATGTAGCCACGGCTCCAGCCGTAGGGCCCGAGGAACTTCCAGAACTCGTCGTGGCCCGGTAGCGCCGACGCCCGGGCCTCCTCCATCGTGTCCTCGATACGGAACGCCACCACCAGCATCCGCTTCTCGTGCGATGCCAACTCGACGTCGTGAGCGGCGTGGTACTTCTCGGCGTACGTGTCCCAGAACCGCTTGATGAAGCTGTAGTGCTGGTTCCAGAACACCGCGCCGTGGTCGACGACGGGCACGTAGTCGAGCGTGGGGGGCGACGTGACCGCCTGCCAGATCTCGAAGGGGTGGATCGGCTTGGGGATGAGCGTGAGCTCCTGCACCGTCGAGCCCCGATCCGGGATGCCCGGGATGGGGATCTGGAAGTGCTTGCCCTGGAACGAGAACGACTCCTCGGTGAGCGCCCGCCGGACGATCTCCATCGACTCCTCGAACACCTCGCGGTTGAACGTGTCGGCGTCGGCCTGGTCGGGGTTGTCGTGCGAGCCGATCGACACCCCCTTGTCGTTGAGGTGCAGGACCTCGCGCGGCACGGTGCCCCGGCCGACGCCGAGCATGCCGCGCCCACCCGAGAGGTTGTGCAGGGTTGCGAAGTCCTCGGCGAGCCGCAGTGGATTCCACTGGGGCACCACGTTGAACATGGCGCCGAAGCGCAACGTGGTGGTCTGCGCAGCGATCCACGTGGAGATCAACAGACCGTTGGGGATCACCTCGTAGCCCTCGTACTGGAAGTGGTGCTCCGTGGTCCAGAACGAGTCGAATCCGAGCCGCTCGGCCTCCTTGGCGGAGTTGACGTAGTCGAGCGTCGCCTTCCAGCACTCGTCGTTCGTGTAGCGGCGATCCATCGGCGCCGGGGCACCGGCTCCTGCATCGTCCATCTCGACGCCGCCGAAGAAGAAGGCACCGAGTTTCAGGTCCGGTCGTTCGCTCATGGCCAGTAGTTTCGCGCAGATGTCCAGCACCCTCCTACGGCAAGCGACGATTGTTCACGGAGCCGTGACAGACGGACCCACCGACGTCTTGATCGTCGACGGCGTCATCGCCGAGGTCGGTCCCGATCTGGCCGCAACGGACGGCGACATCGTCGATCTCGCCGGGTCCCTGCTGCTCCCGGCGGCCGTCGAGCCGCACGCGCATCTCGACAAGGCCTTCCTCGCCGAGCGGGTCGAGAATCGCACGGGCGATCTCGCCGGCGCCATCGATGCGATGATCGCCCTCGCCGACCGCATCACCGGCGACGACATCGTCGAACGCGCCGAACGGGCTGCTCGGCTGATGGCCGCCAACGGGTACGTCGCCGTGCGCACCCATGCCGACACCACCGAGTACGGCGGGCTGCGCAACGTCGAGGCGCTCGTCGAAGTGCGGCGCCGCGTCGCCGACGTGATCGACGTCGAGATCGTCGCCTTGACGGGAATGCCGGTGGTCGGCGCCGCCGGGTCCGGCCACCGCGCGCTCCTGCGCGAGGCGCTCGCCGCTGGCGCCGACCTCGTCGGTGGGTGCCCACACCTCGAGCCGGACCGCTCGATCGAGGCGGCCACCGACGTCTTTCTCGAGATCGCGTCGGACGCCGGCGTCGGCGTCGACCTGCACACCGACGAGACGCTCGATCCGACGGTGATGGGCCTCGAGTACCTCGCCACCCAGGTCCTCGCCGGGTTTCCCCACCGGGTCACCGCCAGCCACTGCGTCAGCCTCGGCCAGCGCGACGCCACCGAGCAGCAGCGCATCGCCGAACTCGTTGCGGCCGCCGGCATCGGTGTGGTCGCACTCCCCCACACCAACCTCTGGCTCGGTGGCCGCGACCAGCAGCCCGTGCCCCGCGGCCTCACCGCAGTCGACGCCCTTCGAGGTGCCGGTGTCGCGGTCGCAGCAGGTGCTGACAACCTGCAGGACCCGTTCAACCCGATGGGCCGAGCGTGCCCGTTCGAGACCGCCTCGCTGATGGTCCTCGTCGCGCATGACCTCCCCCACATTGCGTGGGACTCGGTGAGCGGCGCTTCTCGGCGTGTGCTCGGCCTGACCGGCGGTGCGATCGAGCCGGGCGACGCCGCCGATCTCATGGTGGTCGCCGGTACCTCGTTGCGTCAGGCGATCGCCGAGGGCCCAGCGCCCCGCAGGATGTTCCGTCGCGGGGTCGAGGTCGTGGCACCATAGGGCCACCCGTCACCGCGCAGTCGCCGATCACGGACAGCACGAAAGGTTCACCACGTGGTCATCGAATTCCTCACGTTCCACGTCCCCGTCGACGAGCGTCAGCAGTGGATGCAGGTCGAAGAGGCGGCATGGAGTCGCTTCCTCGAAGGCCAGGACGGCTTCGTCCGCAAGCAACTCTGGGTCGACGTCGACGAACCCGACGACGTCCATGCCATGATCGAGTGGGAGTCGCTCGAACACTGGAAGTCGATCCCCGAGGACGAACTCGCGGCGGTCGACGCCTCGATGGGCACCTGGAAACGCGACTGCACCTGCCGAACGTTCGAGGTCGTCCGCAACTCGTGAAGCGATGAGTTTCCGCGCGGACAGGTCGCGCGGAAACTCATCGCTTGCGGACGTGAGCGAGCGTGTCGATCGCGTCGGCGAGCATCTCGAGCACCGGAGCACCATCGACGAGGGCGAGACCGATGGAGTCGGGGGCGTAGGCGTCGACGAGTCCTCCGAGCACGGCCGCAACCTGCTCGGGGCTGCCCGACACCGACGTCGGGTCGCCGTCCGCCGACGTCCGGAACCGGACCGACTGATACAGCGCCACGCGGGGCGAGCCGTCGCTGCGCACCCAGCCGAGCACCTCGTCGAGTCGATCCGGGGCGAAGCCGGACAAGAACACGCCATCGGCCTCGCGTGACGCCAACCGGTTGATCTGCTCGCCTCTCGACGCCACGTACAGCGGCACGTCACGGGCCGGCGCGGCGTGATCGGTCACCAGGTATCCCGCGTGGCTCCGTCGATCGAGCACGGCGCGGGCGGTACGCAGCGCGTCGCGCATCAGTGCCACCGGACGTTCGGCGGTCAATCCGAACGGCTCCAACGACTGCTGGCCGCCGACTCCGAAGCCGAGCATCATCCGTCCGCCCGACAGCTCGTCGAGCGATGAAACCGTGGCCGCGATCGCTCCGGGGTGGCGAAGCATCGGCGAGGTGATCCCGATGCCCATCCGCACCCGCTCGGTCGACGCGGCCGACGCTGCGAACACGACGAACGGGTCGCGCATCACACCTTCGTCGGCGATCCAGACCTCGTCGATGCCTGCCCGATCGGCCTCGACGACCGCCGCAACGAGGTCGTCGATCGGTCCGTCCGGATAGATCCAGACACCGGTGGTCAGGGTCATCGCACCAGTGTGCCAATGCGGTCCTGGACCCGTTCGAGGAACGCACCGCGCTGCCCCGGCGTCGACCGGTCGAGCCCATAGAGCGCGAGCCGACGATGCGGCGGCCGTTGGACACAACGCGGCGCGATCGCCCGGCTGACCATGCGGGCGCCCGACTCGCCGGCGATTCGATTCGCCAGACGCGTCCCGCCGTGCGTCGTCACGGTGACGATCGACCGTACCGATGGCAACCCATCCGCGGCCGCTTGGCCGATCCAGGCGAGCATGATCGCCGGTTGCGACGTCCACCACGTGGGATGCACCAGCACCAGCGACTCGGCGGCATCGAGCATCGCCCGATCGGCGACGGGAAACGGCAGGAACGGGTCGTACGCCGCGGCGTACAGGTCGATCAGATGGACGTCGCAGCCGGTGTGCGCGAGGCCGGCCATCGCGCGGTCGCGCACGGCGGCGGCGTAGCTGTCGCCACAGGGGTGGGCGTAGGCCACCACGACGTTCACAGCGATGCCATCCGCCGCTGAACGTTACGGAGGAAGACCTCACGCTCGGCTTCGTCTGCCGTGGCATTCCCGTGAAAGGCGATCCACCTCGACCGCGTGCGCAGTCCCCCGCACAGCCGGACGTTGCGTTGGATGATGCGGCGTCCGTTGTCGCCGGCCCGACGCACATCCCGACGCGACTCGTCGTACACGGAGATGCCGATCAGGCGCCGGACGCCCGACAACCCGCGTCGGGCAGCGACCGGGTCGCCCAGCGCGAACGCCACCCCGGGCACGAAGGTGCGCTCGATCCAACCCTTGATGCCCGGCGTCACCGTCGACAGCACCGTCGGGTAGACGAACGCCAGCGCCTCGGCGCGCCGTACGAGGTCGACCGATGCAGCCACTTGTGGGCACACCACCGGTTCCGGCGAGAAGTAGGCACGCCGGTCGGCGTCGCTCATCACCGGGCTGAACCGTTGGGCCGCGAGATCGACGACGTCCACATCGTGCGCCGCGGACGCCAGCCCGGCCATCGCTGCGTCGGCGATGCGACGCACGAAGCCACCGTCGTCTCGGGCTGCATCGACCACGAGCAACACGCGCATGACCACTCCTGTGCCACGACATGTAACCGTGCCACCCCGATGTGCCGGGATGACCGCAGCTCCCGGCCGGGCCGTGGGACCCGACCGGGAGGCGCGAATTCAGGTGTTCAGGTGTTCGGTTCCCTCAGCTCAACGCCCGGGGGCGTCGGCGCAGTACTCGTTGGTGAAGATCCCGTCGATCGTCTCGGCGATCGGCGTTCCCTGCTCCTCGTAGATCGGCGCCAGGATGTCGTACAGGTTCTGGACCTTCTCCTCGTCGAAGCTGCAGTAGGTGCCGTCCGGGCTGTTCTCGGCGAAACCGCCCGACTCGACCAGCTCGATCCCCGCGGTGTTCAATCCCTCGCTGAGCGACCAGAACCCGTCGTAGGTCTCGTTGATCGCGATCAGCGCGTCGGTGATCGGCTTCGGATCGTTGAGGTAGTCGACCCATGCCTGCTGCATCGCCGGGACGAGGACTTTGAGGCAGTCGCTGAGCTCAGCGGCCCGGTCCTGCATCATCGCAATTGCCGCAGGGTAGTTGTCGAAGCCGAGATCCTCGACCGTGAAGAAGTCGACCGGCGCCGGGGCGCCGTCCTTCCACGCGATGTCGTTCTCGTACTTGTACACCTCGTTGGTGGCGAAACCCTGCTGGATGATGCTGCCGGCGTCGGCAACCCACTGGGCGTCCGAGCCGTCGTAGCTCGGGTTGCTCTGGTCCTCGGTCATGAAGCCTTCACCGATCATGAAGTCGATGTAGGCCGTGCCGGGGAAGTGCAGGACGTCGGCGCCGGTCGCGGCGATGTCCGCGGGCGACTGGATGTCGTTCTGCTCGGGATCCCACATCACCATCTGCGGGTCCTTGTCGAGGGTCTTGGCGACGGCGACCAACGGCACGGCGGCCGAGTCCTTGATGATGTCGCTCATCGTGATGTAGGCCATGTCGGCTTCACCGTCGAGCAGGATCGAGCTGTTGTTCTTGTCGAAGCTGACAGTCTTGATCTCGATCTCCTCGAGCCCGCCGACTGCGTACTGCTCCTGCACCGGGCCGGAGTACGACACCGAGTCGATGTCGGCGGTCCCGTCGGGGCCGATCAGCTGGTAGGTACCGCCGTGTTCGAGTTCCGGGAACCAGTCGGTCTGGATGATCAGGCTCGGCGGACAGACGTCGCCCTCGGCCATGTCATCGGTGGTCTCGGTCATGTCGTCGGTCGACTCGGGTGCGCTGGTATCGCCGGTGGCGTCCCCGCTGTCGTCGTCACTGCCGCACGCTGCGAGCACCGCCATGGCGGCGACGCTGAGCAGCGCGATTGATTTCTTGGCCTTCATGTGGATTGGTCTCCCCTTGAGGTGTGTGGAACGGCTGGAGGGTTCGGCTCAGGTCTGCTTCTGGGCAGACTCGTGCCAGCTACGAATGGCGCGCGCCGTGATCGCGCCAACGACGAGGAACATCAACACACCGAACATCGATGCGGTGATGGTGCCGGCGAACATCTCGGGCCGGTTGGCTGCACGCTGCTGCCGGTTCCGGATGTAGTAGCCGATCCCCTTTTCGCCCTGGTTGAAGAAGAAATCGGCGACGATCGCGCCGATCACTGCTCCACCGGATGCGATGCGGATGCCCGCCATCGTCGCAGGCAGCGCCGATGGGAGCTCGAGTTTCCTCAACCGGGTCCAGCGACTCACGTGGTTGAGGGTGAACAGGTCGTGGTGTAGTCGATCGGTCGACTGCAAGCCGAACAGGGTGTTGGTGATCACCGGGAAGATGGCGATGAGCACGACCACCACCAGTCGCACCGCGATCTCGTCGCCGAAGAGCTGGGTGAGCAGCGGGGTGATCGCGAGGATCGGCACGGTCTGCAGGATCACGGCGTACGGGAACAGCGCTCGCTCCATGCCCCGCGACAGGTTCATGATGATGGCGATCGATACGCCGAGCACGATCGAGATCCCGAGGCCGATCAGGGTGACCTTGACCGTCGGCCACATGTAGCCGAGGATCGGCCGGAAGCCGTTGGCGTCGTCCCACAGCGGGAGGAACCCGTCGGTGATCACGGTGTGCGGGTACGGCAGGGCGTTGCGCCGCTGCACCGCATTGTCGAACCGGGACCAGCTGTACAGGTACCAGACGGCGATGAAGATGCAGAACGTGATCAGTGGCGGGATCAGGTTGCGGATGTGGTGGCCGGTGGACTTGCGGGGCTGGTGGACCGGCACCGACACGCCGACCGCCGCCGGCGTGGCCATCGATTCCTGCGGGATCTCAGCGGGTGCCCGGTCGAGGGTGGTCACGAGTGGGCATCCTTCAGGTCGTCGTTGATCAATCCGCAGATCTCGGCGAACTCGGGCGCGAAGCGGATCTCCTGGGAACGATCGGCACCGAACGGAATCGCGTAGTCGCCGATGATCCGCCCCGGCCGAGCCGACATCACCAGCACCCGGGTACTCAAGAACACCGCCTCGGCGATGGAGTGCGTGATGAACAGTGCAGCGAACTTCTCGGAGTTGAACAGGCTGATCAGCTCGTCGTTCAGGCGTTCCCGGGTGATCTCGTCGAGTGCTCCGAACGGCTCGTCGAACAGGAAGATCTCGGGGTTCAGCACGAGCGAGCGGGCCAGCGAGCAACGCATCTTCATGCCGCCGGACAGTTGCTTGGGGTACTTGTCCTCGTGGCCGACCAGGTTGACCAGCTCGATCGCTTCGGCGGCTCGTCGCGCCCGCTCGTCTTTCTTGATGCCCTGCAGTTCGGCGTTCAGCTCGACGTTCTTCTGCACGGTTCGCCACGGCAGCAGGGTCGCGTCCTGGAAGACGTACCCGATGGAATCCCGGTTGACGTCGCACACGCCGCCGGTGTGCTGGGTGAGCCCGGAGGCGATGCGCAGCAGCGTCGACTTGCCACAACCGGACGGACCGACCACGGTGACGAACTCGCCGGGCTCGACGCTGAACGACACGTCGTCGATCGCATGGGTGCCGTCGGGGAACACCATCGAGAGGTGCTCGAATCGAAGCCGGGGCGAGGTTGGCGTCCCTGACAGGTCCGACTCGGTGGCGGTCTCGGTCATCATGTCCTCGGTGAAGTTAGTTGTCGCGACCGTTCTTGCGCATCCGGCAAGCGTGAACATCGCGTTTCGGCTGTGTGCGGAACCCGGACCGTGCCACCCCGCCGAGGACGTTAGTCGCTCTGCTCGCAGCGGCGAGATCCGACCCGGTCAGCCGTAGGCGCACAGGTCGAACGGGTTGCCGTCGGGGTCGACGAGGTTGACGATCGAGCCGTAGGGCTCGCGGCGCGGTTCGTGCAGCTGCGTGGCGCCGAGCACGAGCAACCGGTCGAGTTCGGCGTCGAACTCGACCGGGGCGCACGCCAGGTCGAGGTGGACCGAACCCGGACGCGTGACGCCGCGCTGGATGCCGAGGCGTCGGACGCCGTCGGCGTCCGCGAGCACGATCCATCGGTCGCCGTCCTCGCGCTCGACCTCGTGGAGATCGAGTGCCGCCGACCAGAACGCAGCGAGCGCGTCGGTGGCCGGCGAGTCGAGCGTGATCAGGTCGAAGCGTGCCGTCATCGGGTCAGGCCTCCTCGGCCCCGGTCAGGAGATCCAGTACCACCTGCAGCAGCACGTTCGCGCCGGCGTCGATGTCGGCGGCCTCGGTGAACTCGGCGATGTTGTGGCTGAGGCCGTTGACGCTCGGCGTGAACACCATCGCGGTCGGACAGATCCGAGCGAGCATCTGGGCGTCGTGGCCGGCGCCGCTCGGCATCCGTCTCGTCGAGTGCCCGAGGCGGACAGCGGTGGCTTCGACGAGGTCGACCATCGTCGTGTCGAACTCGACCGGCTCGAATCGTGCGAGCGTGGTGGTGGCGATCGTGACGCCTTCGGCCTCGGCGAGTTCATCGAGGAACGCGCCGAGTCGGGCCTCTGCGTCGCACAGGATGCGGTCGTCGGTGTTGCGCAGATCGACCGTCATCACCACCCGGGCCGGCACGACGTTGACGAGGTTGGGGTACACGTCGATGCGTCCCACCGTTCCCACCTGGTCGGCACCGAGCAGGCGCGTCAGGTCGCGCACGTAGGTGGCGATCGCTGCGGCACAGTAGGCCGGATCGTGACGCAGGCGCATCGGCGTGGTGCCGGCATGGGCGGATTGGCCCGCGATGACGATCTCGGTCCACGAGATGCCCTGCACCCCCTCGACGACGCCGATCGTGATGCCTTCCGCTTCGAGGACCGGGCCCTGTTCGATGTGGAGTTCGACGAACGCGTGCGGTGCCGCTGCGGTCGGGCACGGCAGCGCTCCGGCGTAGCCGATGCGCTCGAGCTCGTCACCGAGACGGGCACCGTCGTCGGCGGCGACGAGGTCGAGTGCCTCCTCCAGAGCGAGCCCGCCGACGTGGACGAGGCTGCCGAGCATGTCCGGCGCGAAACGCGAGCCCTCCTCGTCGGTGAAGAACGCGACCTGGAGCGGCCGGTCGGTTTCGATGCCGGCGTGGGCGAGCGTCTCGACGATCTCGAGGCCGGCAAGCACGCCGAGGTTGCCGTCGAAGCGGCCTCCGGTGCCGACGGTGTCGATGTGCGAGCCGACCATCACGGCGGCCAGCGAGGGGTCGGTGCCTGCTCGTGTTGCCACCACGTTGCCGATCGCGTCGACCGTCACGTCCAGGCCGAGGTCGCGCATCCACGCCACCACCAGATCGCGCCCTGCCGCGATCCTCGTCGGTGAGTGCCAGCCGAGCGTTGCCCCACTCGCCGTTGGGACCGTCGATCCGGCCGATCTGGCCGAGTTCGTCGATGCGGGCGAGCAGCCTGGCGGTGTCGATGCGCAGATGCGACCAGTCGTCCCGAACAGTCATCTCAGCGCACCGGCAAGTCGAACGTGGACACCTCGGCGAGTGCCTCGCAGAACGCATCGACGGCCTGGGCGACGAGCTGCTCGCCACGTTCGGCCGTGGCCGATGTCGGATCACCGATGTGGCCGTCGGGGCCGAAGTCGTTCGACAGCCAGCCGAACCCGACCGACCCGCCGAAGCGCACGTACCGGTTGTCGGCGAGGTGCTCGGGGACGTTGCGGGTCGCCACGGTCATGTCGACGAGGTGCGGGGCGAGATGGAGCATCATCGAGGTCTCGTCGGTGCCGCCGTGGATGCCCATGCCGAGTTCATCGGGCGCCGACACCCCACCCTGGTCGGGCGGCACCCCGGGATGCGCGAGGAACGTCATCAGCCCGTGGGCGAGGCGGATCTCGCGGTTGGCGACGCCGACGAGCGCCGAGTTGCCGCCGTGGCCGTTGAAGAACACGAGTTTGCGTGCCGCAGTCGTGGCGACGCAGCGCCCGATGTCGTCGAGCACGGCCAGCAGCGTCGTGGCCGACAGCCACATCGTGCCGGCGGACCAGGCGTGCTCGTTCGACTTCGTGTACGCCAGCGGGGGCAGGAGCCAGACGTCGAGGTCGGCACCGACACGCTCGACCGCCAGTTCCGCCACCCGGTCGGCGATCAGCAGGTCGGTGTTGAGCGGCAGGTGCGGGCCGTGCTGCTCGACGGCGCCGAGCGGCTGCACCAGGACGCTGCGGTCGGTGACGAGCCGTGCGAGCTCGGGGGCCCGGAGTTCGGCCAGATGACGGTTGACGGAAACCACATCGGCACGTTACGCCCCCGACATCGAACTGCGAGAGACTGTCCGACGTGTCAACGCCTTCATCGGACTTCGATGCCATCGTCGTCGGCGCCGGCCACAACGGGTTGGTCACCGCCGCCTACCTCGCCCGCGGCGGCCTGTCGACGCTGCTGGTCGAGGCGCGCGCCGATGTCGGCGGCACCGCAGCGAGCGAGGAGTTCGCCGGCGCCAGCGTCAACATCTGCAACTGCGATCACCTCACGTTCCGGACCACCCCGGTGATCGAGGAACTGGGCCTTCGGGAGCTCGGCCTCGAGTACATCGACGTCGAACCGGCCCAGCACAACTTCTCCTGGGCGAGCGCCACCGAGGGCAAGGGGTGGTCGCACCACCACGACCTCGAGGCGACGCTCGACGACATCGGGCGCCACTTCCCCACCCAGGTCGACGGCTACCGTCGCTACGTCGCCGCCGCGGCTCCGGCGGTTCGGATGATCTTCGAAGCGGCCGCGCAGCCACCCACGGTGGCGGGACTGACGAAACTCGCCCTGCGGCGCCGGTTCAGCGGGGCCAGCACGCTGATGCGGTGGTCGCGTCGCAGCGCCGCTGATGTGCTGCGGTCGTTCTTCGACGAGGAGGCGATTCTGGGCCCGGCGGCCCTGACGGGGCCGATGGTGTGGGGCATCTCGCCCGAGATGCCCGGCAGCGGGCTCGGGGCGTTGACCCACGCGATGCGCAATGTCGCACGGGTGGGCCGCCCCGTCGGCGGCAGCGGCCAGGTGCCCGCGACGCTGCTCGCTGCGTTCGAGGCGGCGGGCGGCACGCTGCGTACCAAGAGCCCCGTCGACACGATCATGTGCAGCGGCGACCGCGTCAGCGGCATCGCCCTGGTCGACGGCACCGAGATCACCGCGCCGATCGTCGTGTCGGCGTGCAACCCCCACGACACGTTCCTGCGGTGGCTCAAGCATCCGCCGACCTCGGCGAGCGATCTCGTGCGCCGCTGGCGCGACGTCCGCCACGACGAGGGCTACGAATCGAAGATCGACGCGGTGTTGTCGGCACCGCCGGTGTTGCGCGGCTTCGACCGACCGCTCGGGCCGACCTCGGCGATCGCACCAAGCCTGGCCGACATCGACCGGGGCGCCGCGATGATGGCCCAGGGCCGGATCCTCGACCGGCCGGGCCTGCTGGTCAACGTGCCGAGCCTGCTCGACCCCACGATCGCACCCGAGGGGCGCCACGTGCTGTCGCTCGAGGCGCTGTTCACGCCGTTCGGCTTCGTCGACGGGTGGGCGGACTCGACCGAACCCCGGCGGTGGTTGGAGACGTTCGCCGAGCTGTGCGAACCGGGATTCCTCGAGTCGATCATCGAGTGGCGGGCGATGACGCCCGACGTCTACGAGCGCGACTTCCACCTGCCCGCGGGCCACGCGACGAGCTTCGCCGGCGGTCCGCTCGCCGCATTCCGCAACGACAACCCCGAGCTGACCAAGTACGAGACCGCCGTCGACGGCCTCTACCTCACCGGCGCCGCCACGTTCCCCGGCGCCGGCGTGTGGGGTGCCAGCGGCCGCAACTGCGCCACCGTCATTCTCGAACACCGCTCCTGAACTCGGCCCCCACCCCGACACCATCTCCACCGCGATGAGCGAACGGGACGCCGACGACACGCTTGGCTCATCGCGGGGCGATCGGGCGCGGCGGCGATGAGCGAACGGGACGCCGACGACACCGTTCGCTCATCGCGGGATCGGGTGGGGTGCGGAATACCGCGGGCACAGGGGTCGTTGCAGCTCGTAGACTCACCCAACAAGTGTTCGCTCGAAAGGAGCACTCCCCCATGACCCCCGGTTCGATCCGTCTCGGCACCTACGCCGGCATTCCGGTGCGCGCCCACTGGAGCATGGGGATCGTCGCCGTGTGGTTCGGGGTGTTGCTGTCGGCCTCACTGGGCGTCATCGGCGGCATCATCGCCACGGTGGCGTTCTTCGCCTCGATCCTCGCCCACGAGTTCGGACACGCGCTCGTTGCGCGTCGCTACGGCGTGCGCACCCAGTCGATCGACCTCTGGGCGCTCGGCGGCGTCGCCCGACTCGACCGGGAGTCACCGACCCCGCGCGCCGACGGCTTGATCGCCGTCGCCGGCCCCGCGGTCAGCCTCCTCATCGGCGCCGTCACAATGGGTGCCAGCATCGCCATCCAGAGCAGCGTCCTGTTCACGATCGGCTTCGTCAACCTCGCCCTCGCCGTGTTCAACATGTTGCCCGGCGCACCGCTCGACGGCGGCCGTGTCCTGCGGGCCGTGCGATGGGCGCGTACGGGCAGCAAGTACCGGGCGATGCGCGACGCCGGCAACGCCGGCCGGGTGCTCGGCTGGGGTCTGGTCGGCGTTGGATTCGCACTGATGCTCAACGGACAGTTCGGCGTGATCTTCATGGTCACCGGGCTCTTCATCGCCCTCAATGCCCGCGCCGAGATCATGACGTCGTACGTCGCCGAGCAACTCGACGGTGTCAAGGTGCGCGACCTCACGTTCTTCGGCATCGCGCAGGCCAGCAGCGACATGGACACCGACTCGATGATCGACCAGCGTCAACGACTCGGCGCAGCCGGCGCCGTCGCCGTGGTGGGCGACGATGGCGAACTCGACGGGCTCGTGCTCGAGGACCAACTCTGGGCGGTGCCGTTCGACCGTCGCCCGCTGGTGATGCTCACGCAGCTGATGGTGCCGTTCAACAACCTCGCCAAGGCATCCCTCGACGAAGACCTGGCGACCGTGCTCCCCCGCCTCGACCCTCGGCGCCCCGTCGTCACGGTCTGGAACGACGGCAAGCTGCTCGGCATCGTGCACCCCAAGCGGCTGCAGGAACGTCTCGAATCGGCACAGCGGCGGGCATTCCCCAACGCCCGCACCGTCTGATCAGGCGTCCTTGACGGACCAGTTGCGCTTGGCGACCGGATCCTGGTCGCTCCACGGGAAGTTGATCCACAGGTCCGTGCGCTTCCAGATGTAGTCGCACTTGACCACGGAGTGCGACTTCTCGTAGAGCACACCGGTGCGCACCTCGGCCACCTTGCCTTCGACGAACTGTTCGACGGATCGCAGCGTGTGCCCGGTGTCGGCAACGTCGTCGACGATCAAGATCCGCGCGTGGGACACGTCGACGAAGTCCGGGGCCGGCGGAAGGATGCGCGGCACCTCGAGGCGTTCATCGACGCCGGTGTAGAACTCGACGTTCATCGTGTAGACGTTCTTGACCGACAGGGCGTAGCCGATGGCCCCACCGATCAGCAGGCCGCCACGGGCGATGGCGAGCACCATGTCGGGCTCGTAGCCGTCGTCGGCGACCATCTGGGCCAGCGCCCGCGATGCCGTGCCGAAGACGTCCCAGGTCATGATCTCACGCTCGTCGGACATGGTCTGCGAACCTAGCCGTTCAGTCGCTCTCGCCGTCCAACGGCACCCGGTCGATCGTCAGCAGACAGTTCCAGCTCGCGACCTCGCGGAACCCCGGAACCTTCATGATCCAACGCTGCGACGGGTAGTACCGCGGGACGGCGGAACGGATCCGCAGGCCCGGCCGCTGCTCGGCGGCGCGAATCGTCGCTCCGATGTGAGCCGGCCACAACCCGTCGAACACCCGGTTGCGCGGCGGCTCGCCGCGCAGCTTGACGTGCACCCGATAGCCGAGGTTCGGCCCGAGATAGTGGAACGGCGTGATGAAGTGGCCTCCCCAGGGCGAGTACCAGTTGGTCCAGCTCACCCACGCCCAGCCGCCGACCTTGAGTACCCGCTGGATCTCGTCGAACAGCGCGCCGACGTCGGGGACGTGCTCGACCAGGTTCGAGCTGAACACACCGTCGAACGAACCGTCGGGGAAGGGCAGCCGCGTCCCGTCGGCGGTGATCCCCGACAAGCCGTTGCCGACGACCTGGGCGATGTCGTCGTCGTTCATGTCGACGGCGACCACCGTGGCGCCGGCTCGTTCGAGCGCCGCGGTGTAGTGACCGGGCCCGGATCCGAGATCGAGAATGCGACGTCCCTCGATCGGCACCTCGAGCAGCGCCAACGTGCGGTCGGCGAGCTTCTCGTAGAACGGCTCGGGGTCGCTCTGTTCGGACAGGAAGAGCTTGAACAGCTCGGTCTTCGTGGCGACCTGTGGTGGCATCGGGCTCACGATAGGGGGCGGCACCTCGTGTGCGTCACAGGCAGATGTCGCTCGGGCGGACAGGGACTCGATCGAGCGGTTTGCCGACGCCGTCGATCTGGCGGAGCGCATCGCGGATCGCGTTGACGATCGCCGGCGTCGACGAGATGCACGGCGGTTCGCCAACCCCCTTGGCGCCGAGCGGGGCGTGAGGATCCGGTTCCTCGATCAGCGTGGCCACGACGTCGGGCATGTCCAGGAACGTCGGCAACAGGTAGTCGGTGAAGTTCCCGTTGCGGATCACCCCGTCGACCTGGATGATCTCCTCCATCACCGCCAGCCCGAGCCCCTGGGCGATACCGCCCTCGATCTGGCCGATCACCGACAGCGGGTTGAGTGCGCGCCCCACGTCCTGCGCGGTGGCGATCTGGACCACCTTGACCAGGCCGAGTTCGGGATCGACGTCGACAACGGCGCGGTGCGCAACGAATGCGAAGGCGGTGTGGCAGTTGCCCTGGCCGTTCTCGTCGAGTTCCTCGGTGGCGGGATGGCGGTACTCGACCGTCTCGTCGAAGCTGGCGCCGGCGGTGGCCTCGACGACCGCGATGCGCCAGCCCGACACCGAGTCGACGATGTCGGTGCCGTCGACGACGAGCCGGATCGGGTCGACGTCGTGGAGCCGACCGACGTGTTCGAACATCCGCTCGCGCACCGTGCGGCACGCGGCGTCGACCGCTCCCCCGCTCATCCACGTCTGGCGCGACGCCGACGTCGAGCCGGCGGATCCGACCTGGGTGTCGATCCGATCGAGCACCACGTCGTCGACACCGAGGATGGTCCGGGCGATCTGCGGTGCGATCGTGACGAACCCCTGGCCGACCTCGGACGTTGCGAACTTCAGCGTCGCCACCCCGTCGGCGAGCCGGCAGCGCGCGGTGGCGTAGTCGTCGAAGCCCTCGGAGTACATGAGGTTCTTGATCGCCACGCCCCAACCGATCCCGCGCACGACGTCGCCACGGTCGGCGGTGCGACCGGCGCCGCCGGGCAGTTTCATCACGTCGAGGGACCCGTCGATCCCCGGGTGGCCGCCGACCGGCTCGTCGGGCAACGGCAGCGCTGCGGTGTCGAGGATGCAACGCTCGACGGGCGCCACGTTCATCACCGGCTGGCCCGTGATCAGCGGATCGCCGGTCCGCATGGCGTTGCGCAGCCGGATCTCGACGGGGTCGAGGCCGCACGCCAGCGCCAGCTTGTCCATCTGCGACTCGTGGGCGAAGCACGCCTGGACGACCCCGAACCCACGCATCGCGCCACACGGCAGGTGGTTCGTGCGCACCGCGTAGCCGTCGACGACGGCGTTCGGGCAGCGGTAGGGCCCCTGCGTGTGGGTGACGGCGTTGATCAGCACGGCCGACGACGTCGAGGCGTAGGCGCCACCGTCGAACACCATGCGCGACTCGATCTTGACGATCTCGCCGTCGGCGGTGGCGTGGTGGCGCATCCAGATCGTGGCCGGATGCCGGTGGACGTGGCCGAGGAAGCTCTCGGCACGGCTGTAGGCAATGCGCACCGGTCGACCGAGACGGAGCGCAAGCAGACACGTGTGGACCTGCAGGCTGATGTCCTCGCGGGCCCCGAATGCGCCGCCGACGCCGCCGAGCACCAGTCGGATCGACTCCTCGGGAAGGTCGAGACACGCTGCGAGTTGCTGGCGGTCCTCGTGCAACCACTGGGTGGCGACGTGCAGTTCGATGCCCTTGCCGCCGGGGTCGGGAACCGCAAGTGCGGCTTCGAGGCCGAGGAATGCCTGGTCCTGCATGCCGATGTCGTAGGTGCCCTCGACGACGACATCGCCGGTGGCATCGGTGTCGCCGCACACGATGCGCTGGTGGCGGATCAGGTTGCCGTCGGGGTGGATCGGCGGGTGCGACCCGTCGATCGCCGCTTCGGGGTCGAGCAGTGGTTCGAGCAACTCGTAGTCGACCACGATCGCCTCCAGAGCCCGGCGACACGTCTCGGGATGATCGGCCGCAACCGCGGCGATCGGCTCACCGACGTAGCGCACGACATCGGATGCGAACACCGGCTGGTCCTGACTGATGAGGCCGTAGGTCGCCTTGCCGGGAACGTCGGCGGCGGTGATCACGGTCTCGACGCCGTCGATCTTCCACGCTGCGCTGACGTCGATCGAGCGGATGCGGGCGTACGGGTGTGGCGAGCGCAGCGTGGCACCCCACAGACAGCCGTCGGCGGACAGGTCCGAGGAGAACGCGAAGCTCCCCTGCACCTTGGCGGTGCCGTCGGGACGCGTCGGCGATGTCCCGATCGTGCCGTGCCGCGGCCCGGCACTGGTGGTCGTGGTGGTCGTGGTGGTGCTGGTGGTCGTGTCGGTGGTGCTCACGATCGGCTCCCGCCGCGCTGGACGGCCACCTGTTGGACCGCGTCGATGATGCGGCCGTAGCCGGTGCAGCGGCACACGTTGCCGGCGAGTTCCTCGCGGATCTCGGTCTCGGTCGGCGTCGCCGAGCGCTCGAGCAGGTCGTGCACCGCCATGATCAGCCCCGGCGTGCAGAACCCGCACTGCACGGCACCGGCGTCGACGAACGCCGCCTGGACGTCCGACGGCGCACCAACCGGGGCGACGCCTTCGATCGTGACGATCGGCTGGCCGACTGCACTCGCTGCCATCACCAGACACGAACACACGAGCACCCCGTCGAGCAGCACGCTGCACGAACCGCACTCACCCTGCTCGCAGGCGCCCTTGGTTCCCATCAGGCCGAGCCGGTCGCGCAGCACGTCGAGCAGGCTCTCGCCCAGCCACGAATCGGTGACCTCGCGCGCGGTGCCGTTGACGTGCAGTTCGTAGTGGTCGCTGTCGTGGGACATCAGGCGGCCAGCTCCGTGCTCGAGGCCCGCCGGGCCAGTCGGCGGGCGAGCACGCCGACGGCGTGGCGGCGATAGTCGGCAGTCGATCGGTGATCGGTGATCGGACGGCTGGCCGCCGACACCAGCTCGCCGACCCGGACGAGATCGTCGGTGGCAACGACGAACGTGTCCCAGTCGATGCTGGCGGCGAGGTGAGCTTCGGCGTCGGGGCATCGCAGAATCGTCGGGCCGACCGAGCCAATGGCGATCGCCGCCCGCCGAGCGGGGCGGTCGAGCACCACGCAGGCGCTCGCGACGGCGATGACCATCGCGTTGCGCACGCCGACCTTGGCGTAGCCCTGCCATCCCTCGACGATCGGCACGGTGATCGACACGATCATCTCGTCCGGTCGCAGCACGGTCCGTTTCACCCCGACCATGAAGTCGCCGACGGCGACGGTGCGGCGCCCGCTGGCCGATGCCAGCTCGACCTGTGCGTCGAGCGCGGCGAGCACCGGCAGCCCGTCGCCGGCCGGTGAGCATGTTGCGAGGTTGCCCCCGAGCGTGCCGGCATTGCGGATCTGAGGTGACCCCACCGTGCGCGACGCCTCGGCGAGCGCCGGGAACAGCTCGGCCAACGGACCGGTCTCGAGCTCGCGGTAGGTGACGGCGGCACCGATCGTGACGGCGCTGGCGGTGGCGTTGCGTCGCCACGAGCGCAGTTCGGCGATGCGGTTGACCACCACGACGGTGTCGTCGGGTCGTCGGTGCCCGTCGTTGACCTCGACCATCAGGTCGGTGCCACCTGCGAGCACGGTGGCACCCGGGTGTTCGGCGAGGTCGGCGACGGCGTCGTCGACGGTTTCTGGCAACTGGACCGGCACGGCGCAGACTGTACAAAACGTCAAGCGGACGGGGGTGGTCCTCGCCTCGGATTCACACAGCCGCAACGAACCGGCCGACGACCACGTCCAGCGTGCGGTCCCTACACTCGGCGTCGATGTCGGGGCGGCTGTCGTACCTTCCAGCGTTGGACGGCCTCCGTGCGATCGCGGTCACCGCCGTGCTGCTGTACCACCTCGACATCGGCTGGGCGCAGGGCGGCTTCCTCGGCGTCGACCTGTTCTTCGTGATCTCCGGGTTCCTGATCACCACGCTGTTGCTGCGCGAGCACGAGTCCACCGGCCGGATCGGGCTCGGATCGTTCTGGATCCGCCGTTTCCGCCGCCTCGTGCCGCCGTTGGTGGTGGTCGTGGTCGCCACGGTGATCGCCACCCGGTTGTGGGGCGTGCCCGAACAGTGGGCGTCGGTGCGCTGGGACGCCGCTGCGGCCCTCGGCTACGTCGCCAACTGGCGATTCGTGCTCGCCGACCAGAGCTACTTCGACTCCCTGCTCGGGCCGAGCCCCCTGCTGCACACCTGGTCGCTCGCCGTCGAGGAGCAGTGGTACATCCTGTGGCCGATCGTGATGGTCGGGCTCGTGGCGCTCGCCCGCCGGCACCGAGCCGATGCTGCGCTCGCCCTCGTGCTCGCGGCTGCGGTCGCGTCGGCGGTCTGGATGGCGGTGCTGTACGACCCCGCCGATGCATCGCGCGTCTACTTCGGCACCGACACCAGAGCCCAGCAGCTGCTGATCGGTGCCGCGTTGGCGTGGCTGGTGCAACTCCGGCCCGAGGGCCTCGACCTCGGTGGTCGGACCCGGGGCGCCTGGGCCGTCGTCGCCGGACTGGTCGTGTTCGCCATCGTGGCGTCGACCACCTTCGACGAAGCGGCGTGGCTCTACCGCGGCGGCTTCTTCGCGATCTCGGTGCTGTGCGCACTGCTCGTGCTCGGTACTGCCACCACGAACCCGGCAGCGCCCTTGCGGTGGCTCACGTGGGCGCCGTTGCTGTGGATCGGGGTTCGGTCGTACGGCATCTACCTGTGGCACTGGCCGGTGATCCTGTTCGTCGGCGAACCGATCGGGCTCGACCTGCCGAGGGTGCCGTTGATGTTCGTCCAGGTCGCTGTCACGCTGCTGCTCACCGAACTGAGCTTGCGATGGATCGAACGACCCGCTCGCACCACGTCGTGGCGTCCCGGCCTCGTCGTCGCCACCTGGTCCGCGGTGGCCGGGGTCGCGATCGTGGCCTCGCTCGTCGTGCTCGTTCCCGGCCAGGCCGAATTCAGTACGGCCACGGTGTTCCGACCTGCGGCGCTCGCCACCCCGAGCGACGGCGACGTCCAGGTCGAGCCGTCGCGAACTCGACCCGACGGCGACCGTGTGACCACCACGACCGCAACCGTGGCCGCCGACCCGACCGATGAACTCGCTGACGACGTCGAGCCGACGGTGCCGCCCGACCCTCGTCCCGATCTCCTGATCCTGGGCGACTCGACGGCGGCCTCGCTGTGGGATCGCATGGATCCCGCCTGGGCCGACAACTGGCACATCCAGCTGATGGCACGCCTCGGATGCGGCATCTTCGACGAGGTCACCGTCGATGCGGACTCGGACCGGTCGAACCCGCACCCGGCCGAGTGCGGCGACTGGCGTGACGAGTGGGGCGCCAGCGTCTTCGCCGTCGATCCCGATGTCACCCTCGTGATGGTCGGGGCATGGGAGGTCCTCGATCAACGCATCGACGACGTCGACTACCGATTCCCGAGCGCCGAATGGGACCAGCTGGTCCGTCAGCAGTTCGGCGATGCCATCGACATCGCCGCCATCACCGGTGGTCCGGTCGTCGTCATGTCGGTGCCGTGCATGGAACCGTCGGGCGATGACAACACGACGGCGCGCACCGACCCCGCCAGACTCGCCGCCGTGAACGAGATCATCGCCGACACCGCTGCCTCCCGACCGGCGGTGAGCGTCGTCGACCTCGGTTCGGTGTTGTGCCCCGACGGAATGCCCGTCGGCGACGTCGACGGCGAACGCGTCCGCTACGACGGCGTCCACGTCAGCGCCACCGGCGCCGACCTGGTCTGGGCCTGGTTGTTCCCCCAGATCGACAACGCGCTGTCCTGACGTCGACAGTCTGGGCCCTGGCCGAACTCGATGCCCGGGCGCCACGGGCGTGGACTGCTAGCGTCGCAGCGACCTCCGCGCCGGTGCTCCGGCCGTCAACAACGCATGATCGACCACCCGGACACACCACTCGAATCCGCCGGCAACGCGACCGACGCACCACCGGAGCAGGCGGCCGCCGATGCGCGCCTGTGGCAGCGGGCACTGGTGGTCGGGCTCGCCGTGTACGTGGTGTCGCGCCTGTGCGTGATCGCAGGGACGGCGGTGCGCGCCGCGCAGCTCGCCGTCGACGCACGGGCCGACGGCGATCCCGAGCCGGGCGCCGGGTCGATCATCTCCCAGGTCCTGACCTCGTGGGACGGCCGGTGGTACCTCGAGATCATCCGTGGCGGCTACCCGAGCAACGTTCCGGACAACATCACCTACGAGCAGCTCGAAGCTCGGGCGGCCTTCTTCCCGGTGTACCCGTGGTTGGTGCGCATCGTCGACATCGTGCTGCCCGGTGGCGACACGTTCGCCGCGTTGTTCGTCAACTTCGTGCTGGGTGCGGTGTCCGTGGTGCTCGTCGGCCTCCTCGCCCGGCGGCTCTACGGGATCAACGTGGCAGCTCGGGCAATGACGCTCTACGCCATCTTCCCGGGCAGCGTCGTGTTGTCGTTCGCCTACTCCGAAGCGACGTTGATCGTGCTCGCCGCTGCCTGCATGCTGCTGCTGCTCGACGAGCGGTGGATCCTCGCCGGCCTCACCGCGATGGTGGCCACCGCCACCCGACCCAACGGCATCGCCATCGTCGCCACCTGTGCCGTCGCCAGCTTCATCGCCATCCGCCGGTCGCGCCAGTGGAAGTCGCTGTTCGCCGTGGTGCTCGCCCCGATCGGGTTCGTGTTCTTCCAGTGGTACGTCGGCGCAACGGCCGGCGAGACCGGCGTGTGGTTCCGCGTGCAGCGTGAGGCGTGGGCCGAGGGCACGAGCTTCGGCGCAACCGCGGTCACCAACACGTTCGGCTTCTTCACCAGTCCGCTCTCGTCACCGACCGACGCGCTCACGGCGCTCACGATGGTTGCGCTGGTCGCGATGTCGTGGTGTGCGTGGAAGGTCCGGATGGCCTGGCCGCTCGTTGCGTTCTGCGCCGTGATCGTCGGGTTGATGCTGCTCCCCGAGACGGTCACCGCACGGCCCCGATTCCTGTTCACGGCGTTCCCGTTGTTCATCGCCGTGGCAGCCTGGTGGCCCGAGCCCCGCACGGACGGCGACCATCGCCGTGCGAGCTGGGAGTACGCCGGCTGGGATGTCACCCTGGTCGCCTGCGGCGCCGGCCTCGCGGCGTTGACGGGGCTCTTCGCCGTCTTCGGCGTCATTCCATGACGGACGCTCCACCGTGACACCGACGGCGCGTCCAGGCCGTCACACCACGGCCATCAGCGTCGCGGTCCTGGCGCTGCTCGCCTACGTGCCGGCCTTGACGAGTTCGCCGGGACGGATGCCCGCCGACACCAAGCTGTACCTGTATCTCGACCCGTGGGGGCTGTTCGGGCGGGCCGCGTCGACGTTCGAGCCCGACCAGTTCGCCGGCTGGGTGCCGTTCCAGCAGATCACCTACCTGTGGCCGAGCGGACCGTGGTACCTGCTGTTCGACACGCTGGGCGTGCCCGACTGGGTCGCGCACCGCCTCTGGATCGGCACGATCATGTTCCTCGCCGGTGCCGGGGTGTTCTGGGCGGCCCGGCTGCTCGGTGTGTCCACGCTCGGGGCGCTGAGCGGCGCGGTCGTCTACCAGCTCTCGCCGTTCCTGCTCGCGTACATCTCGCGCACCTCGCTCCTGCTGCTGCCGTGGGCCGGACTCGGCTGGATCGTGGCGCTCACCGTTCGCGCAACGCTCGCTCGCCCCGCGCCCGACGACCCGGGCAACGACACCGGCGACCAGGCACCTCGATGGCAACGATGGAGAACTCGCCTGGGGCCGTGGCGCGATCCGGCGCTGATCGCGCTGATCGTGGCCACGGTCGGCTCGACGAACGCCACCACCCTGGCGATGGTCGTCCCGGCGCCGGTGCTGTGGATCATCCACGTGGCATGGCAGCGTCGGATCACCTGGCGCCATGCGACAGCGGTCGCCGCCCGGATCGCGCTGCTGTGCACGTCGGTGTCGGTGTGGTGGATCGCGATGCTGCTCGCTCAGTCGAGGAATGGACCGGCCGTGCTCGCCTACACCGAGACCCTGGCCGACGTCAGCCGCAACGCCACGGGTTCCGAGGTGCTGCGCGGCCTCGGCTACTGGCTCTTCTACCAGCGTGACCCGGTCGCTGCCACGACGTCGGCGTCGTTCGACTACCTCGTGAGCGTGCGGGTGATCGCGGTGAGCTACGCCGTCATCCTCCTCGGGCTCGCCGGCCTGGTGGTGTCGTCGTGGGCGCAACGTCGTTTCGCTGCGCTCTGCGTCGCCGCCGGGATGGTGCTCGCCGTCGGCGTGCACCCGATCGACGACCCGTCGCCGCTGTTCTCGTTGTTCGTCAGCGACGACGAGTCGGGCCTGGCGCTGGCGCTGCGCAGCAGCACCCGGGCGGTGCCGGTGTTCCTGCTGGGGGTCGCCCTCGGGGTCGGCGCGCTGGTGTCGATCGTCCCGCGCGGGCTCGGCGTCCAGGTGGGCACGAAGCTGCGCGCCGTTCCTGGCGTTCGTGTCGCGGCGATGCTCGCCGTGGTCGTGCTGGCGATCGTCAACCTGCCGTCGTTGCAGAACCGAGCGTTCGTCGATCCGGCGATCGACCGCGATCAGGACCCGCCCCAGGCGTGGGTCGAGGCGGTCGACCGGCTCGACTCGTTGGAACCGACCGCCCGCGTGTTGCAGATCCCCGGCGCGGAGTTCGGAGCGTTCCGGTGGGGCTACGCCACCGATCATCCCCTGGTGGGGCTGGCCGACAAGCCCGTCGTCACCCGCGACCTGCTTCCGCTCGGCTCACCGGCGGCGATGGACCTGCTGTTCGCGTTCGACGATCGCTTGCAGGAGGGCATCCTCGAAGCCGACTCGCTGGCACCGATCGCCCGGCTGCTCGGCGCCGACGTCGTGTGGCTGTCGAACGACGCCGCCTTCGAGCGGTTCCGCACCGCCCGCCCCGAGCCGCTCGACGAGGCGCTCACGAACATGCCCGTCGACGGGCTCGGACCGGTGGAGCGGTTCGGCGAACCCGTCGTGAACCTGCCCGAGGTCGACATGACCGACCCCGCCTCGATCGTCGACGCGGCCGTCGGGACGCCGCGCTCGCCCGTCGCGTTGATCCCGGTCGTCGACCCGGTGCCGGTGGTCCGCACGGCAACCGAGACGGTGGTGGTGTCCGGATCGGGTGACGGGCTGATCGACGCCGCGGCGAGCGGCCTGCTGTCCGGCCACGAACTCGTCCGCTACAGCGCATCGCTGGAGGGCCCGGCGCTGACCGACGCACTCGACGACGCGAGGGCGTTGCTCGTGACCGACACCAACCGCGATCAGGCGCACCACTGGCGCGGCTCGCAGGACGTCCGCGGTCACACGGAACCCGGCGGCGATGACATCGACGTGCTGGTGGCGACCAGCGCCGATCAACGTCTCGACGTGTTCGGCACCGGCGGCGGCACCGGCACCAGCGCCGACCAGCAGACCATCGCTGTCCAAGACGGCCCGGTCACCGCGATCGCGTCGGCCTACGGCGAACCGTTTGCGTATCGGCCGGAAGATCGTGCCGTGATGGCGATCGACGGCGACCCGACCACGGCCTGGCGCGTCGACGACCACGGTGACCCGATCGGCGAACGCATCGAGCTCACCATCGACCCCCGTGTCGCCACCACCGTCGACCGCCTGACCCTCCACCAGGCGCCGACGCAGTCGGGCGGCCGGTCGATCGCTGCCGTACGCATCACCGTGGCTGGCGGGCCGGGCCTCGACGTCGAACTCACGCCGGAGTCGGTCACCGATGCCGGCCAGATCGTCGAGATCCCGACGGCGGGCGGAGGTGACACCATCGGCGTCGAGATCACCGCGGTCGCACCTGGCGAGTTCCCGCTGGCGGCGTCGTTCGCCGGTGTCGGGTTCAGCGAGATCGATCTCGGGCTCGGAGCGACCACGGAGTACGTACGTCCCCCGGTCGACGGCCTCGACGCCGTCGGCGCGGAGACCCCGCTGGCGCTGGTCTTCACCCGCTGGCGCACCGACGCCGCCGACCCGTGGCGGGCGGACCCCGAGCCGGAGCTGCTGCGTCGGTTCCCGATCACCACGCCCCGCGAGGTCGACGCGACGGCGACGCTGCGGCTCGATCGACGCGCGTCCGACGAGGAACTCGCCGTGTTGCTCGACCCGGGTGCGGCGGTTCCCGTCGCGTCGTCTCGGGTCACCGGCGGCGTGCAGCAACGAGGCGCTGCGGCCGCCGATGGCGACGCCGCCACCGCGTGGGTGACGGGATTCGACGACGCTGTCGGCGCACGGTTGACCTTCCCCGAAGTGGGCCCGATCGGGTCGACGTTGGTCGTCGATCAGCCGCCGGGGCCGTACTCGACGATCACCGAGCTCGAACTGCGGCGCGGCGACGCCACAGCCGGCTCCGGCGTCGTGGTCCCGGTCGCTGCGCCCGACGCAGCGGGTCGCAGCACCGTGCCGCTCCCGGCGGAGATCGCCGAGGCGCGACGGCCCGCTCACGTTGACGATCACCGGCGTCGAGCCACGCATCACCATCGACCGTCGCTACGGCGACCCCCGAACACTGCCCGCGGCGATCGCCGAGCTGACGGGCACCGACGGCATCGAGCAGGTTGCAACCGACCCCGATCGCCCCGTGAGCGTCACCTGTTCCGACGACCTGATCACCCTCGACGGTGTCGGCGTTCCGCTCACGTTCGAGACGACGGTGGGTGAGCTGGTGGCGGGTGCGGCCGTCGAGGCGACATCGTGCGAACCCGCCGTGCTCGACACCGGCAGCCACGACCTGGTGTCGGTCGACGGTGAGTTGGCGTTGTCGGTCGACCGGGTGGTGCTCGCGGACCCACGGGTGCCGACCGGAGCGCCGCCGTCCGCGGTCGGTGTCGAGGTCGTCCGCAACGATCCGCGAGCGCGCGATGTGGTTGTCGAGGCCTGCCCGGCTGGCTGTTGGGTCGTGCTCGGCGAAGGTTTCAACGACGCCTGGTCGGCCGACGCGAACGGGACCTCGCTCGGTGCGCCGAGCCTCGTCGATGGAGGCTTCAACGGCTGGCTGCTACCGCCGAGCGATGTGCCGACGACGGTCCAATTCCGCTGGACCGCGCAGCAGCCGGTCACCATCGGGCTCGCCATCTCGGCAATGGCGGCGCTGGTGTGCCTCGCCGTGGTTCTGTTCGCTTCACGCCGCACGATCACACCGCTGCCCCGACCCCGGATCGTGTCGATGCGTCCGACGGAACGCCGCCGGGCGGCGATCTCCGGCGGCGTCCTGGTCGCCGCAGCCCTCCTGCTCATCGGACCGTTGTGGGCACTGGTCGCCGCGCTCGTGGCCGTCGTCGCGATCTGGCTGCGACGGACACGCACGTTCGAGATCGCCGGCGTTGCCGCTGCGGGCGCGGTGGCGATCAGTGCGATGTGGGTGGTGCGCAGCGACCGACCGTTCCCGAACGCAGGCTGGACGACCAACGTCGAGCACCTCAATGGTTTGGCGCTGTTCGCCGTGATCGTGCTGGCCGTCGGCGCAGCGTTTGCAGCCGATGCCGACCGCGAAGCGACATGAGCCGGTACGTTTCTGCGCCGATGGCGCGGGTGATCGAATGGGCCAGGCGTCATCCGGACCGGACCGCCGCGACGGTGCTCGCGTTGCTCGCCTACGTACCGATCCTGCTCACCGAACCCGGACGCGTCAGCGCCGACACCAAGTCGTACCTCACGCTCGACCCCAGCGCCGTGCTGCGCCAGGCCACCTCGATGTGGGACCCGACCGTCGGCGCCGGCACCGTGCCACACCAGAACATCGGCTACCTCTTCCCCCTCGGGCCCTACTACTGGCTGATGGAGGCGATCGGTTCGCCCGACTGGATCACCCAGCGTCTGCTGTGGGGCACGCTCGTCTTCGCCGCGGCGTTCGGGATGTACCGCCTGGCGCGCTGGCTCGGCTGGAGCGCAGCCGGTGCACTCGTCGCCGCGGTCACCTACGGGTTCAGTCCGTACGTGCTCAGCTACCTCGCCCGGCTCTCGGTGATCCTCGGCCCGTGGGCGGCGCTGCCGTGGATGATCCTGCTGGTCGCCAAGGCGGCACGCACCCGATCGTGGCGACCCGCCGCCTGGTTCGCCGTGATCGTGGCGCTGGTCGGCAGCGTGAACGCCACGTCGCTGGTGCTCGCCGGGCTGGGGCCGGTCATCTGGCTGATCTGCGACGTCGTGTCCGGGCGAGTGCGGGTCGGCGACGGGGTCTCGCGCGGCCGCCAAGATCGGCGCGTTGAGCGCGGCGGTGTCGGTGTGGTGGATCGTTGCGCTGCGGATCCAGGGCACCTACGGCATCCCGATCCTGCGGTACACCGAGACCTACCAGTCCGTTGCCAGCTCCAGCACCCCGGCGGAGATCATGCGCGGGCTGGGCTACTGGTTCCTCTACGGCGGCGACCGGCTCGACCCCTGGGTCGAACCGGCGGTCGCCTACTTCGACAACCCGGCACTGATGGCGCTCGGCTTCACCCTCGCCGGCGTTGCGCTGCTCGGCTTCCTCACCCGGTTCTCCGGTCGGGTCGCGTCGGCGGTGCTGCTGCTCGTCGGGCTCGCCGTGGCCGTCGGCGCCGCTCCGCTCGGCTCGTCGACGCCGTACGGCGCACTGTTCGAGTGGTTCGCCTCCGACACCACCGCGGGCCTTGCGTTGCGCTCGACGCCGCGGGCGGCGCCGCTGGTCGTGTTCGCCCTGGCGTTCGGCACGGCGGCCAGTTCGGAGTGGGTGCGAGCACGGATCACGGCGAACGCCGCCGAGCGTCCGGCTCCGGCGCGGACTCGTCGTGGTCTGATCGCCCCGGCCGCCATGATCGGGCTCGTCGTGGTGCAGATGTTCCCGTGGTTCACGGCGAACTCGTTGTCGTCGTCGCTGCTGCGCGACGAGGAGCTGCCTGCCTACGAGACCGAACTCGCCGAGTGGCTCGATGCCACCCGCGACCCGGCGAGCGGTGGCCGGGTGTGGGAGATCCCGGCGGCCGACTTCGCGAACTACCGCTGGGGCGGCACCGTCGACGCCGTACTGCCGGGCATCATCGAGCGCCCCTATCTGGCCCGCGATGTCGTGCTGCAGGGTGGTCCGGCCACCGCCGACCTGTTGAACGCGTTCGAGCGCCGCATCCCCGAGGGATGGTTCGAACCCGAGACGCTCGCCGTGGTCGCCGCACGGTTCGGCGTGGACACGATCGTGGTGCGCAACGACCTGGAACACGAGCGGTACCTGCTCGCACGCCCCGGGCCGTTGTGGACCGACCTCACCGCAGCGCTCGGGGAACCCGACTTCGCCGGCCCGACCGTCAGCGACGACACGGTGATCCCGCTGCTCGACGAACGGACGCTCGCTGACCCCGACATCGCCGAGACGTTCCCGGTCGTCGCCGCCTGGAACCTCGATGCGGCCCCGTTGGTCCAGACCGCGTCGGCGCAGGCACCGATCGTGATCGCCGGCACGGCAGAGGGGCTCGTCGACCTCGCCGGATCCGGGTTGCCCACCGACGACCGTCCGGTGTTGTTCGCGTCCACGCTGTTCGACCTGGCGGCAACCGACGACCTCGACCCGGCGATGGTCGGTGACGATCCGTGGTGGGTGGTGACCGACTCGAATCGCAAACAGGCGCGGCACTGGTCCACGGTCAGCTCGAACCTGGGCGCTCTCGAAGCGGCCGGGCCGCTCTGGCTCGACGAGGACCCGTCGAACCAGCAGCTCGACGTGTTCGCTCCTGACGATGCCGCGGACGCGCTCGACCGGCGCACGATCGCGGTCCACGACGCCGACGTCGCCGACGTGCGCGCCAGCTACTACGGCAACCGGGTGGCGTTCACGCCGGGCGATGCTCCGCACTTCGCGCTCGACGGCGATCCGGCGACCGCTTGGCGCGCTGGTGCGTTCGGTCAGACCACCGGACTGTTCTGGGAGGTCGACCTGAAGGAGCGAGCCGACACCTCGACGATCACGATCCTGCAGCCGGTGACCGGCGCGACGAATCGCTACATCGTCGACGCACGCATCACGCTCGACGAGGACACGGACGCCGAGACCACGTTCGACGTGGTGTTCGACGAGTCGTCGCGTGCGGTGCCCGGCCAGACGATCGAGCTGCCCGTCGACGGCTTCCAGACGATGCGGTTCGAGGTGCGACGCGACAACATCGGCGAGATCGCCGACTACACCACCTTGCCGGCCGTCGGCCTCGCCGAGGTGAGCATCCCGGGTGTCAGCGACGACCGGATCGTTCGAGTGCCCCGCCTCGAGGCGTTCGGCCTGGTCGACGAGGAGCGACTGGCCGATCAGCGACTCACGTACCTGTTCACCCGTCAGCGCATCGATCCGTCCACGCCGAACGAGGCGCCCGCCGAGCGCAGCCTGGTGCGCGAGTTCGAGGTCCCCGCCGAGCGATCGTTCGTGCTGTCCGCCGAGGCGCGGCTGGGCGGCCGGGCGAGCGAGGAGGCGCTCGCGGAGCTGTTCGACGATCCGTACCGGGTGATCGCCGATCGGCGACTGGGAGGCAGCCCGGGATCACGTGGTGCATCGGCCATCGACCGCAGCGGCGACACGGTCTGGCAGACACCGTTCGACGACGTGGTCGGAGCGACGCTCACCATCGACCATCCAGCGCTGGTGAGCGACGGCACGTTCGTGTTGTCGTGGCTCGACGACGGACGCCACTCAGTCCCCACCGAGGTCACCGTCACCAGCGACGACGGAACCGTGCGCACGGTCCCGATCCCACCGACCGCGCCGGTCGACGGCACCGCCGGTGTCGAACTGTCGCTCGGCGGATATCAGGCCAACCAATCCACCGTGACGTTCAGCGGCGTCGAGCAGCGCACGACCCCGGAGTACTTCTCCGGGCTGCCCAAGGTCCTCCCCCTCGGGATCACCAACGTCCGCATCGGTGCAGAACCGAATGTTGCCGTCGACCTCGACGAACCCCTCGACGACGCCTGCCGCGACGATCTGCTCACGCTCGACGGCGCACCGGTGTCCCGTCCGGATCCTCGGCACCAAGAGCCAGGCGATCACCCGCACCGAGCTCGCCGTCGAGATGTGCACCGGTCCGGTGGTGCTCGATGCGGGCACGCACGTGCTGCGGGCGACGCCGGGCGCGCTCAGCGGATTCGACCTCGATCGCATCACGCTCGACGGCGAGGCCGCGTCCCCGGCGCCGGAGCCCGCAGCCGCACCGGCGGTCATGCTCGGCGATGTCGACGACACCCGTGTCGAGGCGACCGTGGCGGCCTCGGACGACGCTGCGTGGGTGGTGCTCGAGCAGAGCTGGAACGCCGGCTGGACCGCCAGCGCCGACGGCGTCGACCTCGGCGCACCGGTGCTGATCGACGGCTACGCAAACGGGTGGTTGCTCGATGCCGCCGACGGCGACCGGTCGATCGTGTTCGAGTGGACCCCGCAGCGAGGCGTGATGATCGCCCTCTGGTTCTCGCTGATCGCCGGGTTGAGCGTGGTCGGGCTGCTCGTGTGGACGCGCCGGAGGACCATGCCGGCGGGCCTGGGCGAACCGATCGATCCGGACCGACCCGACCGGTTGCGTTCGAGCCCGCTCGTGGCCGCCGGTCTCATCGCCCTCGTGGCGCTCTTCGCCGGTCCTGTCGTGGCGCTCGGTGCCCTCGTGGTGCTCGTCGTCCAGCGACGCTGGCCGTGGGCTGCGCTCGCCGTCGTGCTGGTCGCCGGTGGCATCACTGCGGGCTGGATCGTGGCGGCCGAGTGGCGCTACGACTACCCGCCCGGACCCGACTGGCCGAGCCGGTTTGGTTGGACCGCTCCCCTGGTCTGGTTCGCCGTCGCCGCGGTCTGCGTGGTCGCCATCATGCCTGGCGGCGTGCGCCGGAGGCAGTAGCGTGCCGTGCTCGTGCGCACGCTGATCATCGTGCCGACCCACAACGAGGCGGCAAACATCTCCGAGATCCTCGACCGGATCCGCTCCGACGTCCCCGACGCCGACGTCCTCGTCATCGACGACCAGTCGATCGACGACACCCGCCGCCTCGTCCACGAACGTGCCGCCACCGACGATCGGATCCGCATCGTCGAGCGTGAGGTCAAGCGGGGTCTCGGCGACGCCTACCTCCACGCATTCGCGATCGGCCTCGACGAGGGCTACGACGCACTGGTCGAGATCGACGCTGACCTGTCGCACGACCCGGCGGCGCTGCCGATGATGCTCGACCTGGCCGATCGAGGCATCGCGTTGGTCATCGGATCGAGGTACATCCCGGGTGGCTCGGTGATCGGCTGGCCGCGCCGTCGCACCTGGCTGTCCCGTTGGGGGAACCGGTACGCCGGTCTGGTGCTCGGCCTGGCGCTCAACGACGCCACCGCCGGCTACCGCGTCTACCGGGCCGACACGCTGCGCCAGATCGGGATCGACGGGGTGCAGGCCGACGGTTACGGCTTCCAGATCGAGATGACGTACCGCACCGTGCAGGCCGGCCTGAGCGTTGTCGAGGTGCCGATCGCGTTCCGCGACCGGGTCGCCGGCACGTCCAAGATGCATCGCGGCATCATCATCGAAGCCTTCAAGCTCGTGACCCTGTGGGGCCTGCGTGACGCGGTCACGTTCCGCCGCGCCCGCCTCACCTACCGCTCACTTCCGACCACCATCGACGACGTCTGACCGGCGCCGTCAGGGCGCCGGGGCGTCCGGTTTCGGTAGGCCCATCGGGTTGGGGAACGGGATCGCTCCGCTGTCGACGACATCGGCAGACACGCCGGCCAGCACGCCCACGACCTCGTCGAGGCGTGCCGGGCTGAGCGCCTGGTCGTACGGCGCCATGGCCTGCGCATCGGTCGCTGCTTCGATCTGCGTCCGCAGCGCCGATCCGGCCGGGGTCAACGCTCCATCGGCGAGCAACCCACGGTCGGCGAGATGGGCCCGGGCGGCGTGCTGGTGATCGATACTCCAGCCTCGGCTGGCGAAGAAGATGTCCGGATCCCAGCCGTGCTCGGCGGCGATCAGTAGGTGAGCCTCGCACCCGTCGATGCCGGCCGCCGCCAGCGCAGCGACGTGGCCGTCGCCACGGTGCTCGCGCAGCGCCGTGCAGTACTGCCAGAAGCGCTCGACCGGGTCGCCGAACGCGACGACGTCGCGGTTCGCGGCGAACAACGGCCGGCCGATCGAGGCGGCGTGTGCGATCACGGTAGCGAGGTCATCGTTCAGGCGACTCGCTGCGTCCTCGACGCGTGGCGACAGCCGGCGCAGCGCCGTTGCGGCGGAGCGAGCCCGCACGGCGACGAGGTCGCCGGGGCTGGCGTAGCGCCACGCGTCCGGGATCACTCGTCGGACCATGTCCGGCGCGAAGTTCGCGAACGTCGCCTCGACCACGCTCGGCGAAACCGCTCCGAGCGGCGACGCCCGGAACCCGAAGTAGCCCATCCAGAACCCACGGAGCCCTGCCGCCTTCGCCGCGTCGGTCGATTCCGGTGCGAAGTAGGTGACCGCATGCACCGACTCGACGTGCGACCAGATCGTCCGAGCGAGCATGCCCGGACCCTACGTGCCGCCCGGCCAACGAGCCCGAACCCGTCCGCGGACGCGCGACCACGCCGCGGCGGTACGTGACGGTACGACGACACACGAACCCGGAGGGGGTGCGGGGGTTTCGACCGGCAGTGATCGGCTCGCCCTGCAATCGATCGTGCGGTCGCGCTCGCGCGACCAAGCCTACTCAGGGGGTACCCCAGGGTTGTCGGGAGTCGACACGAACGCTTCCGCGGACAGCGTCACAGCTACTCCGCGTGGTCGCACGCTGTCGCGCGACTGAACGGCTCGGCAACGCATCGGCAACGCCGAGCATCGTGTGCATCTCCGCGACGGAGGTGTTCGTCGCGCGGGGTCTCGATCCAGATCACGAAGCTCAGGTGCGCCGCCCATTCGGATCGCCTGTATCACCGCTCGAGTTCGCCCCAACACCAACGAGCACGGCAGCGGCGTGGTTCGACCCCAGCGTGCTGGCGACGCATCTCGATCACCTCGCCCTGCGAACGCTGACGGCCTACCGACGGCTGACCAATTGACGGTCAACACGTGACGACATCCGAGCTTTCGGGCTCATCGCTCACGATGTGTCCAGAGTTGCTCAAGGTCCGGGACTCACCGTCGCTTGGCCAGTACGTTTCCGCCGTGCAGGAGCGCTTGGCCCGTTTGCGGCCGTATCGGTTCATCATCACCGTGACGGCCGGAACGGCCGGCGGTCTGCTGTTCGCGTTGTGGGCACACGTGTGGCCGGTCTCCACGGTGTCCTTCGACGGCGCGACCGTCGACTGCGGATCCCTGTGGTCGCCCCGCACGATCCGCGGCGCCGATCCCGGATGTTCCATCCCCCTGATGGATCGCGAGATGTGGCGCCTCTTGGGCCTCCTCGTCGCACTCGGAGGCGGTCTGCTGATTGCGTCCGTCGCAGTTCAGGTACGCCTCGGTCGGCTGTTGTGGCACGAACTCCGGCTCGTCAACGGTTCCACGGCGGTTCGATCCGGGCGCCGCAGCGACCGAGGAAGGATCGCGGCGACGATCGACGATGCGGTCACATCAGAGATGGGATGGACGACCAAGAACGTCGACCACATCCGCCGCAACGTCGGCAAGGCGCATCGCTCCGGTGTGATGGCGGTGACCGAGTCGGTCGCTGACCGACCCATCGGCGCGATCTGGGTCGCGCCTCGGAACAGCACCGAGGGCGGCGTCGAACTGGGCGGCTGGATGGGGCCGTCCAACCGCCACGAGGGCCACATGACACGGGCCGTCGAGGCCATCTCCACCTACTGGATCGGTCGCGGCGCGCCGGTGTTCGCCGAATGTTCAACGGCGAACGCCTGGGCCCAGCGCATCTTGAGCCGGGCCGGGTTCACGGTCATCGGCGAACGCGAGGTCCGCCGACCGGACAGCTCCACGATCCAGGCCACCATCCATGTCAGGTTTCCGGAGACCAGCACAACCGAATCCGCCGCAGAACTCGCTCGTCCCTCGTCAGCAGGCCCTCACGCGTGAGCACACGTCGTTCGTCGTCCATCGTCCCAGCCTCGCGTGTCCCCGAAGGGCGCTTCGGCAACGGGCCGAGAGGCCCGATCGGGCGACATTATGGGGCAACACCCTGGCTGATTTGGCCGCACAGTTCGCCGGAACCCGAGCGCGAGACGGTGCGTTCTTGGCCGTGATTATCGCTCGGGTTGCGGTAACTGGTCGACCGATCGGAAGTGCCGTCGCGGACGGGTCCGTCGGGAAGACGGGGCCGTCGATATGGCGCGTTCGCCTACCTCAGATCGGCCAGTTCGCCTCCTATTTCACCTTCGGCGCGGCTGGACCAGTTGACGAATTCGAACTCGAGATCGGCGACGGTCAGGTCGCTCCATCTGGGACGGACCGACTGGCATCGTTGCAGTACCTCGTCGGGTGCGACCGTGAGGATCCCACGACACTGCGGACGGGACATCAGCCCGTGAGGGTGAGCGGGACGATGGTCTCGAGGTCCGTCGGGCAGTTGGGCTCGCTGTCCGGGGTGCAGCCCATGGGGCTGAGGGCGACGAGTTCGATCGGACCGGGGGCGCGTCGACCGAGATCGTCGTCTGGAAGTTGGCCCAGTTGCCCCAGGCGCCGGCGAACACGATGACGACGTCACTGATCCGCTCACCATTGCGCCTGACCTCCATCGGGAAGTCGGCTTCGAACACGTCGCCTTCGCCGGTGACGGTGATCGGGCTGGTCACGGTGGCACCCGGCAGGGGTGTGTCGATGATGATCCCCTTGGTCAACGCCCAGTCGACGTCTCGCCGTTGCTGGGGGTCGCTCAGCACGATGCCCTCACCGCCGAAGAACTCGACGGGTGCGCCGTCCAGCCAGAACAGCACCTCGTCGGCGTTGTCGAACTGGGAGGCGGTGAAGATCACCTGTGCCAACCGTGCGGTCATCGAGAGCGTGCCGCCGCCGCGCTCGTAGTCGCGGCTCAGATCGACCGTGGCGAGCCCGTTGGCGAGGTTCACGTCGCGCAGCATTGTGCCGTCGGGGATCTCGGTGTGGAGTCCGGCTGCGCTCTCGCTGTCGGTGGGCCCCTCCAGGAGCTCGGCCAACGTGTTACGCAAGACCGCAGGGCCCTCCACCTGCCGGTGGGTGACGGTGAGCCGTTCGTCGCGCAGGAGGTAGATCCGCACGTCGACGAGGGAGGGTGTGGGGCTGGTCGCAGTGGGTGCCGGCGTCGACACCGGCACGGTCGACGCGGGGCTGGTCGTCACGGCGGGTTCGGTGGTCTCCGGCGATTCGATCGTCGTCGTCGTCGAACTCGGTGTGGTCGTCTCCGGCGGGGTCGTGCCCGTGGCCGTGTCGTCGCCGTTCCCACATGCCGACGCAACAGCCAACAATCCGAGCACGAGGCCCAGTCGCACGGTGCGCATGACATCTTCCTTCCTTCAGCTTCCACCTCCACGGTCGCGCCGAGCGCGCTCCCGTGCCAGGGCCGGACGTCAGGGACCTACCGTCGGCATCGCCAAGCCGCAGTCCGTCGGGATCAAGGATGATCGGGACGAAGCTGGCGGCCGAGATTGCTCTTCCCTGGAGTCGTAGGTCTTGACAACCACACGACTTTGTAATACAAAGTTACGAAGCTTTGCGTTACAGAGTCAGGAGGGTTTCATGAACAACGGCGATCTTCGAGCCATCGGCGACGAGCCGGTCGGGCCTGAGCAGATGCTGGCGCTCGCCGAGCGCAGCTCCGCTGAAGCGTTGCGTCAGACCACCCCGTCGGAGGTGTTGATGTACTGGGTGTGGGGAGCTGCGTGGACCATCGGGTTCTTCGGACTCTGGCTGACATCGCGCGATGATCCATTCGGCGACGCCCACACCGCTGCGCTGTGGGTGCATGGCGCGTTGCTGGCCGCCGCAGTGGTCGTTACCGCGGTACACATCGGGCGTCGCGTCCACGGTCTGTTCGGCCCGTCGGCCGAGGTCGGTCGCCGACTCGGGACCACCTGGTTGGTGGCGTTCGCGTCGTACGCGCTGATGATGGTCGGCCTCGGCCGGCTCGACGGAGCAGACGACGTCACCAGCGTGCTGTCACCGCTGCTCGCATGTCTGATCGTCGGGGTGATCTTCATGGCGGCGAACACCGACCTCGGCGGGGTGGCGTTCTCCCTCGGGGCGTGGATCTTGCTGATGTGCGGTGTGGCAGCACTGGTCGGCGACCCGGCGTTCCTGCTGGTCATGTCGATCGGCGGTGGCGGCGGGTTCCTGGTTGCCGCAGTAGTCGCCCGTGGCCGGCTCGACCATCTCGCAGCGCCGTGAGCGAGGTCGTCGAGCTCGACCCGGTCATCCATGCCGTCGTTCGGCTTCGGATCACCGCAACCCTGGCCGGGTTGGCGGCGGGGGACTCGCTGTCGTTCACCCGCCTGCAGTCGATCCTCGACCTCACACCGGGCAACCTCACCACCCATCTCCGCAAACTCGACGACGCCGGCTACGTCACCATCGAACGCAGCGGTAGCGGACGGGCATCGAACACCGCGGTGGCGCTCACCGCCTCAGGACGCGCCGCGTTCGCCGACTACACCGCCGCGCTGCGATCGATGATCGACATCCACTGACCTCCCCGGCGAGCGGACAGGTCAACACCCCACGCTGGCCACGAGGCCGATCAACCAGGTGCACAAGGCAACCGCCACCAAGAAGCCCGCCATCGACAACCGCAGCAGTTGCAACCAATCACCGCCCGAAAACGTTCATCGGAAGCAGCTTCAGAGACAGCACCATCCCGGCACGATGTGCACGCCTGTGGGCGTGGCCTACCGACGGCGACCAGCACGATATTGCTCATCACCGATCGGCGAGAACTGAAGTCCACATCCGTTCGCCTGCACCGAAATGCCCAGTACGTACGCGCTTGGCAAGACATCACCCTGGTCTTGCTCGAGATACCTATCGTTGCCCCATGGCCACACGCGGCGAGGCGAATGACGAGAAGATCCGCACGATCGTGCTCGACGCACTGATCGCAGGTCGTGCGGTCGACGACATCGCCGACGTGCTCCGTCCGCTTCACACAGAGGGCACCACCTATCCGGCGTCGGCGCTCATGGAACTTGCGGCCGACGCGTACCTTGCGTGCGGATCGAGTCGGGCTGATCGACTTGAGGTCGACGGGCTCGCGGAGAGGATGCTGCCCGAGGACCGCGCCCGCGGCAACGTCGGCCACTCGAAACGCCGCCACTGTGTACAGGGAGCGATCATGATCGCTGCGGGCGCAGAACCGGAAGGCACCGGCTGGTGGTTCGTCGACGACCTCTGGCGCCATGCGTTGGACGCTGTGGTCGTGTTCGTTCGTGCAGCGGCGGAGCGCCAGGGCACGCCAGTCGAGGACGTCTGCGGTTCACTGGCAACTCCCTGACCTTCCTTGTTGGCACAAACGGGATTCTCTTTGGGCACGACGCAAGTGTCGTTGTCAGCTGGCCGACCGCTCGATATCAGGCACGAATAATCCCGGCCACGATGACCTCAATGGTGTGCGATAGCGGCCCAAGTCGCGCGCGGCATAATCCCGTCCCTGACCCGGCGTCGGGCGGCAGCTGGATCTTGCACGGCTGATGGCCGTGACGATTCCAGACGACCGTCACCCGGACCGCACGTGGCACGATTCCTCGGTGACCGAGCCCGAACCGACTCTGCAGCCACGGCTCTTCCACTTCAGTGAGGAGCCGAACATTGGCCGGTTCGTTCCGAGGGTTACGGACGCACCACGTCCCGAGGGCATGGAGTGGCTGAACGGTCCGCTCGTCTGGGCGATCACGGAGCAACGCCAGGCCGCCTACCTCTTTCCGAGGGACTGCCCCAGGATCCTGCTTTGGCTGACACCGGACACGACTCCCGAAGACCGCGCCGAGTGGTGGGGAACACGCAACACCGAGATGATCGCCTGCGTGGAGTGGCGCTGGCTCGACGCGATCCGCTCCGCTGAGCTACATCGGTACGAGTTCGCTACCAAATCGTTCCAGCCGGTAGACGCCGACTGGACCTGGGTGACCAAGGACTCGGTCGAGCCGGTCTCGGTTGAGCCGTGCGGGGATCTGCTCGAAGCGCTCGCTGCGCAGGCCGTCGAGCTCCGCGTCATGCCGTCGCTCGTCCCTCTGGCTGGCGTTTGGTCGACCTCGCTGCATGCCAGTGGCATTCGGCTACGGAACGCGCACGAGTGGCCTCGGCAGGGCGATGGCCTCGCGGCGGCCGGCGCCAACGAGGACACGTTCAGCCGCAACAGATCCGAGTGAGTGCGGACCACCCACCGCCCACCCTCCGCAATCCCGATGCGATCGGCGGGGGCCCACCCAGTAACGGCCCAATCGTGGCACGAGATAATCCCGGCCATCCACGCGAACAGCTCCTCAGTAGTACGACGCTCGAAGCCAGTACCCGATCACCATCGCGATAACGATTCCGAGCACCACGCGCTCCGATGACGGCATCCGCATGCTCATCGACAGGGCAGGTTAGTCGCCGCCAGCGGGTGTCTCGGCTGGGAAGGGACAGCCAACGAACTCGCACGACAACCGATCACCGGACGCCGTCTCTGTCCGCGAGGTGCGGGTCGGCCACGTGGCCGAGGTGCCGATCGGGCGCACTCGATAACGGTACGTCAGTGTCAGGGATAATCACGGTTGTCGGAGCCCATCACGCGCCGCATCGCGGCCCAACTCGAGTGCCCGGTAATCCCGAATCACATGTCCGTTGGCCTCCAGAGGAGATGTCGGGGCGTACGCTCGAAATGTGCGCACGCCGCGGCAGATTGGAGTGATGTGCCCCACGTGAGCACGTCCCGTGACCCGACTGAGGGCGAATTGACGAGGGCACCGGTGCTCCCGTCGGCTCATGTCGTCTTGATCAAGGATGATCTGGTTGCTCAAGGCGTTAGATCGCGAACTACGTGGGGTGGCCGAGAGGACCAGTGCTGTGACTGATACCGGAGACGAGCGCACCATTGGCGAGTTGTTCGTTGCGAAGCTGATCGACCAGGTCCGCGACCCTGCAGTGGCCGCCGGGTTGAGCCTCGTCAACGGCGAGTACTCCGGAGCTCTTGGCGCAGCGTGGGCGGCAGCCGATGATGCGGAACGACTGCAGATGGCTGCGTGCAACGGCGTCGACGAGGCGATTTTCCGGCTGCTGGACGCCATCGACAACGCTGCCATCGAACTCCGGTGGGTGAGAAATCCCGATGAGCAGCCAGTGGAACTCGTCGGATCAACTGACTTCTTTGGCCTCGAAACCGAATACATCGGCGAGGATGGCTGGCGGAACAAGTACAGCCAACAGCCGTACTACGAATACTGAGTCGGCCCCGAGGCAGGTTGCACCTGTCGCTGTCGTGCGGGCGTTTCTGCTCCCTGGTCGAGGCTCGCACCAACAGGGAGCCAACTAATCGACGGGCTACTCGCCGATTTTGACCGATCGATAGCCCGGCACCACGCTCCGCGTCTCTCGTTCGACTCGCTACGGTGCCGGCGATGACGAGTGTGGAAGTCGTGCTCGTCCACATCGTCGCCGCTCCGGTCGGCGGCATCAGGCACTGACTTCCAGACCCGCTCTCCTGCCGGCTGTCGATCTGCGTGACGTCAGGGACGGTCACCGGCGATCGGGAAGTGCCGATTCCGACCGGCCCGTGCTCCATGATGCTGTGATGGTGCTTCTCCTGTCGGCAGTTGTCTGTGCGGCGGCTGGCGCGTTTTCGCTGCCAGGTAGTCGCAGGTATCGCGACGGTCGAACGCCGAAGCGGGCAACTGCGCCGATCACGCTCTTCTGGCAATACGTGTTGTTGCCGCTGTCACTGGTGTTCTTGCTTCTGGGAGTCGTGGATGTCCTTACGTGAGCGAGTGTGGCGGGGTCGGTCTTCGCACGGCTGCCCTGCGAGGTCTGTGCTTGGCAGCTGCGCGCGACTGACGCGGTGGACGTCCGCCGAGCGATACCCAGCGTGATGCCGTCGCACCCACCCACAACATCCGCTCCGTAATCCGGTCGACGCTCGAGCCGGCGCGCTGCAGTCCGGCCCCACTGCGGCGCCGCAGTATCACGGGCATAGCGACCCAAGCAGCGCACCCGGTAGTGCGGTTGCCACTGAGCACGGGTTTGGCAACTACGTCGCCTTCTGCGCCGCTCTCCGCTTGCCGCGCCGACTCGAATCAGATAATCTGATCTCATGTCGGAAGTGACCGCAACGGACGCTGCTCGAAGGTTCGCGGATCTGCTCGATTCAGTCGAACATGACGGCGAGCGCTACACAATCATCCGGCACGGTCGCGCAGTCGCACAGATCGAGCCCGTCTCTCGTGGCCGCGGATCCGACACGAAAGACCTGCTGCGACGAAATGGCCCCGACCGGGAGTGGGCGACGTCGCTCGACGAGGTCCGCCGCGCTCGTCGAACTCGATGAGCGACGATGACCCTGCTGCTGCTCGACACCACATTTCTCATCGACGCCGAACGGTCCGACGCTCAGCTCGACCAGGCAATCGGCGACGACGACGACGTCGCAATCGCGGCGATCACCGTCGCCGAGCTCCAAGTCGGCGCGCGCTTGGCGACGGGGCGACGACGAACACAACGCCAACGGTTCGTCGACGACGTGTGCGACGTCATTCCGATCCTCTCCTACGACCGATCGGTCGCTGCCGAACACGCCGAACTGCTCGTCGCCGTACGTCAGGCCGGCCGCCCTCGAGGTGCCCACGACCTCATCATTGCTGCGACAGCACGCGCATCGAAGCGCTCCGTCGTGACCAGTGATCTCACAGCGTTCGACGATCTGCCTGGTGTGACGGTCCTCCACCATCGGTAGTCCCACCCCGCACACTTCGCCACGCAGAATCCCGAAGCTCCCGCTCGCTGTACCGCTCGGTATCTACCCAAGTCGAGCACTGCACTTTCCCGGTCGGGAGTCACCGATCACGCCGGATCCGCGGCGCGAGTCCGAGCGTTCGAACCAGGATCATCGGGTGGGTCCGGAAGCGACTTCGCGCGATCGATACGTGCCGATCGCGGACAGTGGCGAGCATGCCGGGGTGGAGTGATCATGAAGCAGTGCGCGCATCTTGTACGCCGAGAGATCTACCGGATGTGGTTGTCGTGTGCGAAGACGATGGCGGCGCTGCGGTCGCGTAGGTCGAGCTTGGTGAGGACACGGCTGAGATGAGTCTTGACGGTGGCCTCGCTGACGAACAGCTCGGCCGCGGCTTCCTGATTGTTGCGGCCGCGACCGATCACGCGGAGGACGTCGAGCTCTCTGTCGGTGAGTACCGAGAGGTCGACCGGCGCCCTGGGGGGCTGTTCTCGGTAGGCATCGAGCACCCGGCCTGCCACGTGAGGGTCGATCCATGCATCGCCTGCGGCAACGGTGGCGATGGCGCGCAGGATGTCCTCGCCCGGCGCGGACTTCAACACGAACCCTGCCGCACCCGCTCGGAGTGCAGCAGCGAGCGTGTCGTCGTCGTCGAAGGTGGTCAGCACCAGCACCGGCGGACCATCGGCCGCTCGCACGTTGGCGGTCGCGGTGGCGCCGTCGACGCGTCTCATACGGACGTCCATCACGACCACATCGGGGCTGCTGCGTTCGACCTGCTCGACGACCTCGTCACCGTCACTGCACTCGCCCACGACGGTGAGCTCCGCGTCGGTGGCGATCAGACTTCGCAGGCCCTCTCGGACGACCTCCTGGTCGTCGACGAGCAGCACGCGAATCATGTGGGGATCCTTGCGTGCAGCACCCACCGACCATCGCCGTTGGAACCGCCGGCCTCCACCGTTCCCCCGATGGCCTCGACCCGCTCGCGCATGCCGGCGAGTCCGCTGCCCTGGGTCGTCGCCGTGCGGCGCACGGGGCGATCATTGCCGATCTCGACATCGACGTCGGCAGCATCGATCCGCACCGTCACGTCGATCGTTCCGGTGCCGTGGCGCACCGCGTTGGTGAGCCCTTCCTGCACCACCCGGTACACGGTGAGCGCCGCCGCGGCAGGTACCTGGTCGAGGCATCCCGTTGCACTGAAGGCGATGTCGGCACCGGCGGTGCGGAAGTTCTCCACCAGCTCCGGCAACTCACCGGCCAACGGTGTCGGTGGGTTGGTGCCGGGGTCGTCGCGCAGGAGCCGCACGACGCTGCGGATGTCGTCCATCGATCGGCGTCCCTGCTGTTCGGCGCGCTCCAACGATGCGATCGCTGCGTCTGGATCCGATCGCACCGACAGCCGGGCAGCCGACGTGTGCAGCATCGACGCTGACAGGGTGTGGCCGACCACATCGTGGACCTCGCCGGCCAGTCGGCGCCGCTCGTCGGCGAGCGTGTGCTCGGCGAGCTCACGTTCGACCGCCAACCGATCGTCGAGGATTCGCAGGAAGACGAGGATCATGCCGAGCGTGCCGAGCCCGATGAGCATCACCCGGGCCCCGAAGTCGGACAGGCCGACGCCCTGGCTGATCAGCACCAACGAGATCACCACCGGGACGGTGACCGTCCACGTCGTCGAGTTGGCGTCGCGTGGGCCCTGCGCCAGGGCGCTCAGTCCCGCACTCAGCAGTGCTCCGCCGATGACACTCACCGTCAGACCACCGATCCAGGTGAGTTCGAACAGGGCGATCCCTGCCGACCAGATGACGAACCCGACGACCACCAACCAGCGCGCCCACCGACGCGGCCGCTGATCGGCGGGCAGATCGTCGAGCGTCCGGTCGGAGACCACCGTCGAATCTTCTCAGACGCGAGACCACGACGCATCGGTCGCCGGGATGATCCGACCTGGCTCGGAAGATGACACCGATCAGTCCGCGGGCAGACGACAACGCGGCGCCTGGGTTCGACACTGGTCACATCCCGTTGCGGAACCCGTCCGTGGCGAGCACCGAGAGGAACAACACCGTGACCAACCAGACCAACCAGACCAACCGGACGCAACGACCGGCCTGGCAGGCACCGTTCTTCTCCGGCCTCGTCGGGGTCGCAACGGGCGCCGCCATCGGTGCCGGAACCGGCATGTGGTGGATGATGGGCGTGCTCGGTGGTGCCTTCGCCGGCTTCGGTCAGATGCTCAACCGCAGCAAGGCCTGATTCGTGGTGATTCATCCGTACACGCCGCCGGCGATCAGCGTCACCGGCCTCCGCAAGTCGTACGGCGACCGCGAGGTCGTTCGAGGGGTGAGCTTCGACGTCGCCGCTGGCGAGTGCTTCGGTCTGCTCGGCCACAATGGCGCCGGCAAGACCACCACCATCGAGATCCTCGAGGGCTACCTGACCCGCGACGCCGGAGCGGTGTCGGTACTCGGCGCCGACCCCGCCGATCCAGGTACCGGCTGGCGCAGCCGCATCGGGATCGTGTTGCAGGACATGGACGTGTTCCCGACGCTCACCGTCCTCGAGACCGTGCAGATGTTCGCCGATCTCTACCCGGCCCCGCGTGGGGTCGAAGAGACGATCGACCTGGTCGACCTCGGTCGCCTCACTTCCACCCGGGTCGGCAGCCTGTCAGGCGGCGAGAAGCGGCGCCTCGACGTTGCGCTCGGCCTCGTCGGCGACCCCGAGCTGTTGTTCCTCGACGAGCCGACCACCGGCCTCGACCCTGCGGCACGGCGCGGCGTCGTGGACGATGATCGAGGGTCTCAAGGAACTGGGCGTCACGATCGTGTTGACCACCCATTACATGGACGAAGCCCAGACTCTCGCCGACCGCCTCGTCATCCTCGACGACGGTGTCGTGGCCGCCGACGGCACGTTCGGCGAACTGCTCGAACACCACGGTGCAGCAACCAGCATCTCGTTCCGACCCGCCACCGCCACCGCCACCGACATCGAGCATCACGTCGTCGCCTTGGCGGGTGCGATCGATGCCGAGGTGCGTGTCGACGGCAGGAACGCAGCGTTCTCCAGCGCCGACCCTCAGCGAGACCTGCACCGGCTGCTCGCGTGGGCCGACGACCACCGGATCGCACTCGACGACCTCACAGTGCAACGCAGTTCGCTGGAGGACCTGTTCCTGTCCATCGGCGGCTCCGACGACGACACCCACCCCGCCACCGCCACCGATCAGGAAGCAGCACCACGATGAGCGCAGCAACGATCTTCTTCAGCCAGACCCGCTACAACCTGCTCGCCACCGTACGCGCCGGTTTGGCGATCGTGTTGGGCATCGTCATGCCGGTGGCGTTCTACCTGGGCGCGTCGGCGCTGTTCGGCTCCGAGGCCATGGGCGGCGACACTCCCGTCGAGGTCCGCGGCGCCGGCGAGGCCGCCGACCTGCGCACGTTCTACGTCGGCGGGTTCATGGCCTACGCCGTCATCTACACCGCGTTCGTGGGACTGCTGCCCGAAGTGGTCGAGATCCGCGAACGTGGCCTGCTCAAACGACTCCGCGGCACACCGCTGCCACTGGCGTCGTTCGTCGCCGCCCGCTTCGCCATCGCATTGCTGATCGCCACGATCGGCGTGGTGCTGATCGCCGTGCTCGGATCGGTTGCGTTCGGCGTCAGCACCCCGGTGACTGCGATCACCGGGATCATCGGGTACACCCTCGCCGGCACCGTCACCTTTGCCTGCCTGGCATTCGCGGCCACGTCGATCACCCGCTCCCAGTCCAGTGCGCAGGGCCTGTCCAACGGCGTCGGCATCATCCTGGCGATGATCTCGGGCGTGTTCTTCGCACCCGACATCCTGCCCGAAGCAGTGCGCTCGGTCGCCCAGTTCCTCCCCCTCGAACCGCTCGCCAACGGCTACCAGTCGCAGTACGTCACCGACGCCTCAGGGATCGGCCTCGACGCCCGCAACCTCGGCATTCTCGCTGGATGGACCGTCGCCGCCATTGCCCTCGTGGCGCTGCGCAGATTCCGCTGGCAACCCCAACAGCGGCGGTGACTCCGCGGACACGCGCACGCCGTAGCCAGTGGCGCACCTAACGCGCACCCAGAATTTCGACAACCGGGCGTCGGTGGGCACTCGGTATCGGCCCGTACCGGGTGCCCCATGATCCCGAGCGACCTGGCCGGCCAGAGCGTCACCTACCGCCGGCTGGGTGTGTCGATGCTCTGACTGGGCGATTCATCCCGTTGGTGGACCAGCGTCATGTCGTTCATGGTTGTCGAGCACTACACCTTCGGACCAGGCCCCGTCTACGAGCGTGCGTCTCGTCACGGGCGAATGCTGCCCGAAGGGCTCGAGTACATGGACAGTTGGGTCGTCGACGACGATCGGATGGATCGATGCTTCCAACTCATGCGCACCGACAACCCGGCCCTTCTCGAGGTCTGGACCGCGAACTGGGACGACCTCTGCGAGTTTCAGATCTTCGCAGTGGTCGACTCCGCGGCAGCGGCCAGCTGGCTCGACATCGCGTGGCCGTCTCCCGATGCGGGCGACGGCTGAACCCTCGACGATCACAAGACCGCCAAGACCGCCGGCTCAGTGGTCGGGGCGGGTGGGCACGTCGGTGACGCGGTCACACGGTTGATCGGCAGAACCGACGAGGCCCTCAACCGAGCCATCGACGACGACGGTCGTTCACGGCACCTGATCGCCGCCTTGAGCGTCGATCGCCGCACCGATCGCCAAGCCGACTCCCGCCCCGACGGCGATGCCCACAGCAACCGCCCCGCCGCCGATCAAGGCGCCGACCAGCATCCCGGCTCCAGCGCCCAACGTCAGCCCGGCGCCCGCGAACTGCAGGCGGTGGGTGCCCACTGCGCCAGCGCTGGTCGGATACGGAAGACTGAACCAATGACCGGTGAGATGCTCACTGATGGTGAGGTGATCCTGCGACCGTCGACGCTTGACGATGCTCCACTGATCATCGCCGCTCGCGACGCCGCATTCCACCGATTCATCGGCGAGGGATCCGCCGTGCCCGCCCCTGAATACGTCATCATCGTCGACGGCTCGGTCGTCGGCTGGGTGGACCACGACCGGGACGACGACCGCTGGTGGCTCGCCCTCGGGGAGGTGAACATCGGGTATCACGTGTTCCCGGAACACCGTTGTCGCGGCCACGCAACCCGCGCAGTGCGCCTCATGCTCGATCATCTTCGAGCCGACACCGACTGGGAGATCGCGACCCTGCTCATCCACCCGGACAACACGGCCTCGCTCAAGGTCGCCGAGCGGAACGGCTTCCACCGCGCCAGCGATGTCGAGGAACGCACCTTCTGGAGGCGACACCTACGCGAAGCCAGGTGAGCAGCGACCCCGTGTCCGGCCGAGCCGGCGCTTCTCGAACCGGGCGAACGTTGCCTGACAGGGCACTAGGTTCGCGCCATGGCAGACAGCAACGAACTGGCTCCGATGTCGATGATGTCCGAAGCGTTCGCTGCCGACCCGCATGGTGCCGCTGCGGCGCATCGCCCGACGTCCGCCGCCGGATACGACGGCGACTTCCAGGCGTGGACGGTGCTCCGGCATGCCGATGTCTCGGCACTGCTGCGCGATCCCGCACTCAAGAAGGACCCCGCGGTCGCTGCCGACGGCCTGTACACACAGGTGCTCCTGGCTGGCGAACGCTCGATGTTGTTCATGGATGATCCGGATCATCGTCGCCTTCGAGGCCTGGTCAGTCAGGCGTTCACGCGGCGCGCCACCGAATCGAACCGCCCGTTGCTCCAAGCGACCGTCGACGATCTCCTCGATGCCATGGCCACCGCCGACGGGCCCGTCGATCTGATCACCTCGCTGGCGACGCCGTTCCCGATCACGGTGATCGCAGAGATTCTCGGTGTCGACCCGGCGGATCACGACGACTTCAAGCGTTGGTCCGACGATGGCGCGCTGAGCTTCGATCCGATGCTTCCACCAGATGTCGCCGAACGGGTGGCGCAGTCAGCCGCCGAACTCCACACGTATCTCGCCGAGGCCATCAACGCTCGTCGGGAGGCCCCGGGCGACGACCTGATCAGTGCGCTCCTGATCGTGCAGGACGCAGATGGATCGCAACTCAGCGACGACGAGGCCATCGGCGCCATCGGGCTCCTGCTGCAGGCCGGCAACGTCACCACCACCGACCTCATCGGCAATGGGGTGCTGGCGCTGCTGCAACACCCCGAGCAGCTCGACGCATTGCTCGCTGATCCCTCGCTGATCACCAACGCGGTCGAGGAAATGCTGCGATTCGATCCGCCGGTGGTGGCCACCGACCGGATCGCAACCGCCGACTTCGAAGTGGGTGGCTGCCCGGTGACGAAGGGACAGTGGCTGTGGCCGCTGCTCACATCGGCCAACCGCGACCCGGCTGCCCACCCCGACCCCGACCGCTTCGACATCCAGCGCACCGACACCAACCACGTGTCGTTCGGTGGTGGCGCGCATCTCTGCCTCGGTGCTCCGCTCGCACGAATGGAGGCCCAGATCGCGATCGGTTCGCTCCTTGCCCGGTTTCCCCGGATCCGCCTCGCTGAGCCGACCGAGCCGCCGCGCTTCAAGTCGGTTCCCGGATTTCGAGGCCTCGCAGAGCTCAACGTACTGCTCTGCTGAGTCGGCTCGAGCCGGACGGGGCGACAAGCTGCCGGCCCGCTGACGGTGAGTGCACCCAGCACTCACGCTCGCACCGAATTCGGCGTCGCCCTGCCGCTCACGGCACTTCAGCCTCGCCGCTGCCCGATCAGAATGACTTCGATCGCCGTCTCACTAGAGGCTGCCCGGCGAGGTGATGCGCCGCCTGATCCCATCGTTCTTCAGGTCTCGGGACACCTGCGTTCGGCTTCACGGAGGCCGCGGACGGCTTCACTGCCGTAGCCAAGCGATTTCGTCACGCCAATCGACGCGGCGTTGTCATGCCGGGCGTCGGTGAGAGCGGGGACAGCGCCAGGAGTACGGCATCGTGCTTCGTTGCAGTTTGGCTGGCGGCACATACGCGCTGGGCCAAGCGCTGGAGATTGCCCGGCCGGGAGCGAGTTCCGAGGCGCTCTCCGCTGTCGGCTTCAGACCGTTGGGAAGCCGGAATCAGTTCCAAGAATCAGATCGCGATCCCTGTCGAAGCGCTTCGCGTATCGTCTCGGCATGGAGATGCGGCTCGATTGATCCCGATCCCTGTGGAGTCCGTCGAGAGGGCGAAGGCGTTCTACGTCGACCAGGTTGGATTCGGACTCGACCACGATGTGTCGCCCGCAGACGGTGTCCGTGTCGTCCAGCTCACTCCGACCGGTTCATCGTGCTCGATTGTCCTCGGGCAGGGACTGCCCGGATTGTCTGCGGAACCTGGCTCGGTCCGTGGTCTCCACCTCGCCGTGGACGACATCGAGGCGGCTCGACAGGTAGTGGTCGATCAAGGTGTTGATGTCGACGCAGTGGCCGACCTCGGAGGCGGGGTTCGTCTGGCCGGCTTCGAAGATCCCGACGGCAGCACCTGGACCCTCCAGCAGCTGCCATGACCATCGGGTCGGGAACGCCGCATCGCCGTCGACAGCCAAGCGCACAATCGAGTCGTCGTCGGCGCCAGGTGATGACCGATCGCACCGTGCAGGCGGGCCTCAGCGTGGTCAAGGTGCCGATCGTGTTCCGCGATCGTGTTGCCGGGACGAGCCCGTCCAGTGCCACATCCCTCAGCTCCCGAACACGTCCTCGAGCAAGGCGTCCAGTTCAGGTGGCAGCCCCTCGGACGCCAGCGGCGCCGGGAGTGTGGACGCCGGCGCCCACGTGGTGGTCAGGGACGTGACGACGACGCTGCCGGCGGTACCGCTGGCGTCGATCAAGAACGCGTAGGAGTCCGACGACGAGTTGTTGACCTGCAGGGTGTAACAGCCGGCTGCATTCCGGTTCGTTCCGTCGGTGATGACGAACTGGTCGGGCTGGGCGTACCTCGACAGGACGGTGACGGTGTCGACGACGGTGTCCCCCGACGGCGTGTTGACGCAGTACGTCACGGACTTCAGACCGTACGGGACACCACCGATGCTCTCCGGGCCGACCAACGATTGCTGACCCGTGCCATTGAAGGGAAGCCCGGCCACACCACCGATGTTCGTGAGCGGTGCTGAAGCGCCGACGGCGATCAACGCCAGCCCGTGGCTCTCGACGATGTCGCCGTGTGCGACGAGTTCCTGCAGCCCCTTGTTGGTCATGTAGCCGACCACGTCGATCAAGATGTCCGTCGTCGGGCCGGTCACGCCGTAGGCGTCGTAGGTGATGTCGATCTTGCCGGCGTTGGTCCCCGCGGTCGGCACGGCGACCTGGACGGCGTTGGGCACGATCCCTGCGATGCCCGTCGTGAAATTCAGCGACGACGTCGTCGCGGCGCCGGTGGCATCACCGGGTCGAATCGAGATGAACCCCGCTGCCGTCGGGTTGACCGGTGTCACGTTCAGCAGCACACCGGTTGCGCCGGTTGGAACGACGACCTTGGTGCCGGTGGCCGTCGGGATCGAGCCGGTCACCTGCAGCTTCTGCGCCGCCGCCGACACGAACGGACCGGTGAGTCCGATGTTGTTCGGGTCCCGTGTGTCGAGGATTCGTTCCGGGCTCACCGTGACGACCGTGGACTCCGCCGGGTCCGGTGCCGCCTGGGCGACGAAGAAGCCACCGGCACCGAGACTCACCGCCACCGCTGCGCCGATCGCCGCCCAACGTGACCTCCACAACCCCCGTCGTGTCGGATCAATCCTTGAGTTCATGAGCTTGGACATGTCGGAACCTCCGTTTCTTCGTGGTCACCATCCACGCTGATCCCTCGTCCGAGAGATGTCAAGACCGGTCGGCTGGCGTCCGCCAGGCGGCCCGAACCAGCGATGAGTCTTCGCGCGGACAGGTCGCGCGGAAACTCATCGCTTCGGGAGGGTCAGCGCGAGGAGATCACCGTTGCCAGCAGGTCGAGCTGGCGGGCGGCGACCGCTGTCCACGACAGCCCGCGTGCGTGTTCGATCGCTGCCGTGCTCATCGTCCGCGCGCCGGTCGTCGTCGGCCAGGAGTGCTGCGATCGCACCGCCGAGCCGAGCGGGAAGGTCATCGACGTCGGCCACCAGTAGGCCGGTCTCGCCGTCGAGGCACGAACCACGATGTCCCGCGATGTCGGTGGCCACGCACGGGGTACCGCACGCTCCCCCCTCGGTGAGCGACATGCCCCACCCCTCGGCGTGCGATGCACTCACGACGAGCCACGCTCGCCGGTAGGCCTCGACCAACTCGTCGTCGGTGACCCGGCCCCGCCGGTCGACCCATCCAGCCGCATCGTGCTCGGCGACCCACGCGTCGACGAGCGCCCGATCGGGGCCGTCACCGACCAGGTCCACCGTCAGTTCCGGCACGGCACGCTTCGCCTCCGCGAGCGCGGCCAGAGCGAGGCGTTGGCGCTTCACCGGGGCCAACCGCCCGACGACGACCACGTGGGGGTGAGCGGCCCGGCGAGTCGGGTCGGGGGTGAACCGCTCGTGCACCCCTGGCGGGATCACGGTCAGTCGGGCACGCTCGATGCCGAGTGCCTCGATCTCGTCGGCGGACGACTCCGACAGCGTCGCGAACCGGCTGCGCCGGTAGAACAGCGGCGCGAACCGGGTCTCGACGAACCGACCGACCGCGTCGATCGGGCGCGGCAGCACCTCGGCCCACATGTCGCGGTGCACGTGGTGCATCCACACCAGACGCTTGCGGGGCGCCCACACGGGCGCGAACCAGGGCACCCCGTTCCAGATCTCGATCGTCGCCGTGTCGCTCGGACGCCGACGCACGAGTTGGCGCAGGGCGACCCGGGCGAACACGTCGTAGCGGCCGCCACGTTGGATCACGCGGTACCCGTTGCGGACGAACTCGCGTGGCGTGTCGCGGGTGGACGTGCGGTGCACGACCTCGATGCCGACATCGGCCCAGCGTCGGAAGATCTCGTCGGCATGCAACTCCGAGCCACCAGCGTCGGCGTCGTCGAGGTCGCGCCAGGCGTAGCTCTCGACGCGCCGCACGCCCGCACGTCGCAGGCGCCCGGCCGCCGCCGCCAGGTCGTCCGGCGGCGTCGACGGCGACGCGTTCATCGGTCGAGTTTGCGCCACACCACACCAGGCGCGTAGCGGAGCAAGCCGAACACGACCTGCAGGATGCCGGGCACCCACACGACGCTGCGACCCTTGCGCAGCCCGTCGGCAACCGCCGCTGCGACGTCGTCGACATCGACGGAGAAGGGCGCATCGGGCATGCCGGTGGTCATCGAGGATCGCACGAAGCCGGGTCGCACCGTCATCACTCGCGCTCCGGTGCCGTGCAGCAGGTGACCCAGACCGGTGGCGAAGGCATCCTGGCCGGCCTTGGTCGAGCCGTACACGAAGTTCGACGCCCGGGTGCGGACACCGGCGACGCTCGACAGCACGACGAGCGTGCCGTGGCCCTGTTCCCGGAGCCGGCGGGCGACCGCGAGCCCCGACGACACGGCGCCCACGTAGTTCACCCGGGCGAGTTCCGCTGCGGCAACCGGATCATCGAGGCCGGGCGCGCCCAGCTGCCCGAACGCCTGGATCACCACGTCGAGGTCGCCGAAGCGTTCGGTGACGTCGGCGATCAACTGCTCGTGCTGCTCGGCGTCGAGCGCGTCGAATGCCACGATGGCGATCTGAGCGGTGCCGAACGTCAGTGCCTCGACGTCGACGCCGTCGGGATCGCGCACCGCCAGGATCACGCGGCGCAGCGACGGCGACTCCAGCGCCGACACGATCGCCTGGCCGATGTCGCTGGTTCCGCCGAGCACGAGCACGGTCTGAGGTTGATGGACGGCGTTGTTCACGATGAGATCCTGTCAGGAGTGAGCGTTCAGTACAGATCGAGGCGGCGGGCCTGGTCGCTGATCCAGCGACCGGTGGGGTCGACCGAACGCCGGATCTCCAACCACTCGTCGAGGCGGGGATACCCGGCACGGATGATCTCGGGGGTCGCGGTGGCGTCCTTGGCCAGATAGTGGCGACCGCCGGCGTCGAGGACCATCCGGTCGAGTTCGCCGACGAGCCCGCCGAGCCCGGCGACGGCGGCGGGCAGGTCGAGCGTGAGCGTCCAGCCCGGCGTCGGGAAGCTCAGCAGTCCCCCGCTCTCGGGCCCGAAACGTTTGAGTACGGCCAGGAAGCTGGCATGGCCCGATGCAGCGACGGTGGCCACGATCGTGCGCAGCGTGTCGACGGCCTCGAACGGCACGACGAACTGGTACTGCAGGAAACCGCCGCGCCCGTACAGCCGGTTCCAGTCGCCGACCATGTCGAGCGGGTGGAAGAACCCGGTGATCGTCTCGAGCCCGAGGTGCGACGTCGGTGCCTTGCGGTACCACAGCTCGTTGAATGCTCGAACCGCAAGCCGGTTGAGCACGTTCGGCATCCCCGGCGGCACGGCAGCGAGCCCCGACGGGGCGAACGCCAGCGGGTCGGCACCGGCGGCTGGGCGTTCGGCGACGAGTTCGTCGTAGGTCGCATGATCGCCGCGAGTGAGCACGGCGCGGCCGAGATCGGCGCCGGTGGCGACCATGTCGACCCACGCAACGGAGTACCGATGGAGGTGATCACCGGTCTCCATGCGCTCGAGCAGGCTGTCGAGGTTGGGCACGCGCTCGGTGAGCACGAGACAGCGACTCGTTTCGATCGGGAGCAGCCGAACCGTGGCGTCGACGATGATGCCGGTGAGGCCCATCCCCCCGATCGTGGCCCACCACAGCGTCGGATCGGTCTGCGGGGTGATCGCTCGCCGGGTGCCGTCGGCGAGCAGGATCGTCAACGCGTCGACGTGAGCACCGAACGTGCCATCGGCGTGGTGGTTCTTGCCATGGATGTCGCTGGCGATCGCGCCGCCGACGGTGACGAACCGCGTACCGGGCGACACCGGCACGAAGAACCCCCGAGGAACGACGTGGCGCAGCAGTTCGTCGAGGCTCACCCCGGCGCCGACGTGGACCGTGCCCGCTCGACGATCGAGAACGATCGGTCCGGGGGCGAGTCGCACCACCGTGCCGCCGGCATTCTGGGCCGGATCGCCATAGGCGCGGCCCATCCCGCGGGCGATGATCCCGCGAGGCTCCGCGAGTTCGGCGAGGAGTCGACCGTCGAGTTCGTCAGCGTCGACGTCGACGAACGTGGCCGCCGACGGCGCCGTGCGGCCCCAGCCGGACAGTTCGAGCGGGCGGCTCCTCACACCAGATCAGTCACGTTGGATCAGTCACACCGGATCAATACGGCCAGTCCGGAACGGGACGACCCCGCCGACCGAGCACCTTGCCGAGGCCGAGCGTGAGCGCCACCTTGAGCGCCACGTTCTTGACGAACCACGGCAGCTGGGCCAACTGGCGTCCGGCGTTGGCCGCGCGGGCAGCGGGCCCTCCGGACAGGTCGACCCGGTAGATCGTCATCGAGCGAGACCGGCCGACGTAGCGGAAGCGCGAGCCCAGCAGGAGTTCGCGCAGGATCGCGAGCGTCACCCCGATCGAGGAGAACGAGTCGTGGATCAGCATCGTGCCGCCGTCGGTCACACGGGCACCCCAGTCGCGGATGTCGGCGCGGGCGGGACCGAAACGGTGGGCGCCGTCGATGTACAGCACGTCGATCGGCCCCTCGACGTCGACCAGCGCCGCGTCGGAGAACTTGCGGACGTGGCGGACCCGGTCGGCGACTCCGGCCCGCTCGAGGTTCGCCAGGAACACTGCGTGGTCGTCGGCGGCGGCGTCCGCGAAGCCGTCGATCTCCTGGGGGCCGCGATCGTTGCCGGCATGGGGATCGATGGCGATCACGGCGACGTCGGGCGCTGCGGCGCTCGCCAACACGATGGTCGAGCGACCCTGGAAGCTGCCGATCTCGACGATCGTGCCGCCGGACGGGCAGCGGCGAGCGGCGTCGTAGAGCGTTGATGCCTGACCGGGCGACATCCATCCCTCGACGTCGGCGACGCGAGCGGTGACGGTGGCCAGGTCCGGCGTTTCGGAACCGAGAGAGTCAGGAGACATAGACGGCGAGACCATAGACGACAATCCAGCAGAACCCCAGTAACAACAGCAGGCGATCGCTGGTGAACACCTCTTCGGGCGCCGCACCCTGGCCCTGGTCGAGCACCAGCAGGTAGCGCATCAGCGCCATCAGCATCGGCACGATCGACAGTTCGTACAGCGGCCAGTCGCTCGACGACGCTGCGCTGGTCTCGAACGCCCACACGCAGTAGCTGATGACGACACCGGCGAGGCTGGCCGACAGCAGCATGCGCAGGTAGCCGATCGAGTACTCCTCGAGCGTGGCCCGGGTCTGTGCCTCGCCGCCCAGATCGTTGAGTTCGGCGTAGCGCTTGCCGACCACGATGAACAGCGACCCGAACGTGATGCACAGCACGAACCAGCGCGACATCGGCACGTCGACAGCCACGGCGCCCGCCGCTGCGCGCAGCACGAACCCCGCCGCGACGGTGACGACGTCGACGACCGGGACATGCTTGAGCCGCAGCGTGTACGCGATCGTGATGACGATGTAGGTGGCCACGACCGCCACGGTCTGCCAGCGCCCGGTGAGCGCGGCGAGGCCGAGTGCGATGATCGGCAGCACCACGCCGGCCACTCGGGCAGCACCGATGCTCAATTCGCCGGCGGCGATCGCCCGGTTCCGCTTCGTCGGGTGGCGACGGTCGGCCTCGACGTCGAGCAGGTCGTTCCAGACGTAGATGCCACTCGCAGCGAAGCAGAACGACACGAACGCCACGATCGTGAGCGCCAGGTTGTTGCCCTCGTCGAGGACCCCGGCCGCTCCCGGCGCAGCGAACACCAGGACGTTCTTGAGCCACTGCTTTGGCCGCGCTGTCCGCCACAGACCCCTCAGCACGCCGGAGCCCTCCCCACGGTCGGTCGACAGCTCGCTGCGTTCATGGCGTCGGCGACGGTAGCCGCCGCGATCGAGGTCATCGCGGCATCGCTCCCCGACCGACCCAGTGCGCGACGTCGGCGTCGGCGAGCAGCTCGCGATCGCCGGTGGAGTCGCCGTAGGCCGTCACATGGACGCCCGAGCGTCCGCCGGCATGCTCGTCGAGCCACGTGTGCAGCCGCCGCACCTTTTCCGGGCCCCGGCAATTGGGGCCCGCCAGCAGCCCGGTGAGACGTCCGTCGGGGCCGACGTCGAGCCGGGCGGCGAGCACGTCGTTCGCGCCGAGCAGCTCGGCGAGTGGGCGCAGATAGACCTCGAACGACGCCGACACCAACAGCACCGTGTCGCCGTTGCGCCGATGGGCGTCGAGCAACTCGACGGTGTCGGCTCGCAGCCCGGTGGCGTGCACAGAACGGGCGAACTCGTCGGCGATCTCCTCGATCCGATCGATCGGCTCCCCGGCGAACGCTGCGGCTGCGGCAGCGGCCTTGAGGCCGTCGCGATCGCGTCGCGCAGCCATCGCCGACACCGATCGGGTCTGCACGGCGAGGCGCCGCCCGAGCGTCGTGGTGCCGGCAACACGTCGCAGGAACGGCACCACGCAGTCGCGGCGGGTGATCGTGCCGTCGACGTCGAACGCGGCGATGCGTCGCCGATCGTCGCCGCTCACAGCAGCTGCGACGGGATCGCTGCCAGGGCGTCCCAGTAGCTCGGCCAGCTCTTCGACACGACGGCGGGGTCGACCACTTCGATGCCGTCGACGACGAGGCCGAGCAACCCGAAGGCCATGGCGAGCCGGTGATCGTGATGCGTGGACAACCTCGCCCCGTGCAGCAGGTCGGTCGGCTCGATCAAGAGCCCGTCGGGCTCGACCGTGACGAGGGCGCCGGTTCGGCGAAGCTCGTCGGCGAGGTCGCCGAGACGGTCGCTCTCCTTGGCCCGGATGAAGCCGACGCCGGTGATCCTCGTCGGTGTGACGGCCTGCGTGGCCACCACGGCGAGGGTGGGCACCAGGTCGGAGACGTCGGCCATGTCGACCTCGACGCCGCGCAACGGCGTGTCGCGACGGCGCATGACGACGGTGTCGTGGGTGCCCTGGGTGACGAGACAACCCATCGACGCCAGGATGTCGACGAAGCGGGCATCGCCCTGCAGCGAGGTGGAGCCCAGCCCCCGCACGCTGACCGCGCCGCCGACCATCGCTGCGGCGGCGAGCGGATAGCTGGCCGAGCTGGCATCGGGCTCGACGACGTAGTCGGTCGGCCAGTACTCGCCCGGCTCGACGATCACGTGACGATCGCGCAGTTCGACCGCGTCGTGGCCGAACGCCGACATCACCGCCTTGGTCATCTCGAGGTACGGCCGCGACACCAGCCCCGACGACAGCCAGAGCTTCAACCCGCCGGGAACGTACGGAGCGATCAGCATCATCGCCGTGATGTACTGGCTCGACACGTCGCCGGGCATCACGACGGCGTCAGCGCGGCGCAGTGGACCCTCGATCGTGACCGGCAGGTGACCGGGGGTTTCGCCGGGGGTGACGCTGGCGCCGAGCGCGGCGAGCGAGTCGTGCAGGGGGCCCATCGGGCGAGCCCGCAGCGGCGGGTGTCCGTCGATCGTGTACTCGCCGGTGCCGAGCGAGCTGAGCGCCGTGATGAATCGTGACGTGGTGCCGGCGAGGCCGGCGTGCAGCGTCATCGGGCCCGGCGCGAGCCGGCCGGCCGTCCCGGCCACGTCGGCGATGTGGTGATCGCCGTCGACGCGGATGCCGATGCCACATCCGAGCTGCTGGAGACACGCGACCATCGCCGCGGTGTCGTCGCCCGGCGCGATCCCGGTGATCTCGCTCGAGCCGTCGGCCAGCGCAGCGCAGATCAGCGCCCGATTGACGATGCTCTTCGAGGGCGGAACGTGCACGTCGGCGATCACCGGCCCGTCGGCGCGCTGCACCCGATGCACCGTGTCGCCAACCGTGTCGCCAACCGGGTCGCCGGGTGCGGTTCGGTCGCTCACGACAGTGGCTGCACGGCGGGACGGAACCCGCGAGCGATCAGGCCCCCGCGGAACAACTCGACCATCGTCCGGTCGACCAGCACGACGGCGATACCTCGGTTGCTCTCGGCGACGTGGACCACCTCGAAGCTGGCGATGTTGACGCTGAGCTCGGCGGCCAGGGTGAACACCTCGGCGGCTGCGCCCGCACGGTCGGGAATCGGGATGCGCACCTCGGCGAGCTCGTCGGGATGCACGACACGTGCCGGCAGGTTCGCGCGGGCGTGGCGGGCAGCGGTGAGCCGGGCGTACAGGGCGTCGCGATCGTCGGCGCCGATGATGTCGCGCACTTCGCCCAGCCCGTCGATGAGCTGGTCGAGGACAGCGACGATGGCAGTGCGGTTCTCGGCGCAGATGTCGAGCCAGATCGCAGGGCGTCCGCTGGCGACTCTGGTCATGTCGCGGAAGCCGCCGGCCGCGAGTCGCAGCAGGGCGGCATGTTCTTCGGCGCGTTCGCTCGCGAGGCCCATCAGCGTGGCGGCGGTGAGGTGCGGCACGTGGCTGACGACGGCGACCAGTTGATCGTGGCGCTCGGGGCTCAGCGCAACGACCTCGGCGCCCAACGAGGCGACCACCGATGCCAGCTGAGCGAACACGGCGTCGTCGCTGTCGGGGCCCGGGGTGAGCACCCAGACGGCGCCCTCGAACAAATCGGCCTGGGCGCCGTCGAGCCCGTCGAGTTCGGAGCCGGCCATCGGATGCCCGCCGACGAACCGGGTGTCGGGAGCGGCGCCGCAGATGGCCGCCTTGACGCTGCCGACGTCGGTGACCGCCCCGCTGGTGTCCGCCAGCGCCCGCTTGACCTGATCGGCGGCGGCCAACACCGGCACCGCCACGAACGTGATCTCGGCTGCTGCGTCGAGGCCGATCGCGTCGACCACGCGGCGGTCGAGCGCGGTCGCTGCGGTCGCCGGGTCGGTGTCTTCGCCGGACACGTGCCAACCACGCTCACGCAGTGCGAGCGCGACCGAGCCACCGATCAGCCCGAGGCCGATCACGTTGGCCCGGCGCACCGGCGCACTGTCAGTCATGGCCTTCGAGCGTATCGGTGGCATCCGGCGGCGTATCGGTGTGTTCGGCCACCGATGCGGTGAGCGCTCGCCACTCGTCGGCGGTCAGCTCACGCCACGTGCCCGGCTGCAACGACCGGTCGCTGAGGGGTCCGATCCGGGTGCGAACGAGTCGTGTGACCCGGTGGCCGACCGCGTCGAACATCCGGCGGACCTGCCGGTTGCGCCCCTCGTGGATGGTGATGCGCAACACGCCGGGTTCGGGTTGTGAGACCTTGGCGGGCGCGGTCATGCCGTCGTCGAGCAGCACGCCCTCGCGCAGCGACCGGATCGACCCGGCCGACACGGCACCGCCATCCACTTCGACCAGGTACTCCTTCTCGACACCGTGCGACGGATGCGCGATGCGGTTCGCGAGATTGCCATCGTTGGTGAGCAGCAAGAGACCTTCGGTGTCGACGTCGAGGCGCCCCACGGAGAACACGCGAGGCTCCGGCGGCACCAACTCGACGACCGTCGGTCGCTGATGGGTGTCGCGCGACGTGGTCACCACGCCGACGGGCTTGTTGAGCAGGTAGTAGACGAGATCCGGACGTACGCCGATCGGCGCCCCGTCGACGGCGACGAGATCGCGTTCGGCATCGACGCGACGGCCGAGGATGGCGACCTCGCCGTTCACCGTGACCCGACCAGCGGCGATCAGGTCCTCGCACACCCGCCGGCTGCCGTAGCCGGTCGCGGCGAGCACCTTCTGCAGCCGCTCGCCCTGGGGCAGCTCGGCACTGCGTTGCGCCATCTGCTCCCACAGTGGGGGCTCGGGCGGCCGATCGGTCACGGTGTGGGGTCGCCGGTGGCGGCCGGGCCCGACGGCGACGCCGTGTCGTCATCGGCGTTGCCGGGACCGGTCGACACCTCGATGAGCGGCGTGACTCGCAGTCCGGTCTCGAGCGCCTCGACGACCTCCGCGCTGGGGATGAACTCGGCGATCGGCGGCAACTCGTCGAGCGAGGCGAGGCCGAGCTTCTCGAGGAATGTCGCCGTGGTGCCGAACAGGATCGCCTGGCCGGGTCCGTTGTCGCGTCCGACCTCGTCGATGTAGCCCCGTGCCTGCAACGTGCGCAACACGCCGTCGGGGTCGACCCCGCGGATCGAGGCGATCTGACCGCGCGAGATCGGCTGCTTGTACGCCACGATCGCCAGCGTTTCCAGCGCCGCACCCGACAGCCGGGCCCGCTGGTCGTGCAGGAGGAACCGTTCGACGTACGGCGTGAGGTCGGGCGCGGTCTGGAAGCGCCAGCCGCCGGCGATGTGCACGAGTTCGAACCCGTGACCTGCAGCGATGTAGCCCTCGGCGAGTTCCTCGCACCACTGCTCGACCATCATCGTGGGTTCCTCGAGCAACTGCGCGAGCAGTTCCGCGGGAACCGGGTCGTGGGCGACCAGCACGATCGACTCGATCGCCCGCTTGTACTCCGCGACTCGTTCGTCCATCAGCGTGTCATCGTCTCGTTCATCATCCCGGTCAGCCGTCGTAGGCGTCGATCAGGATCGCGTCGGTGTCGAAGTCGGCGTCGGCGCTCCACGTGACCTCGATGTCGCCGAACCGCTCGGGCTGATCGATTTCGACGGCGCCCTGCTTGTACAGCTCGAGCACCGCAAGGAACCGGATGATCACCTCGATGCGGTCGGCGAGGTCGGCGGTGAGGCGCCTGAACGTGATGCGCCCGGCGCGTGGGAGTTCGTCGAGGAGTTCGGCGACGGCGTCGGCGACCGTGATCGTGATCGGGTTGACGTGGAACAGGTCGACCACCGGGACCGGCTTGGGGGTCAGCGCCCGGATCGCAGCGTTGCGCAGGCTGGTGACGCTCGTGCCTTCGAGCATGTCGGGCACCACGGCGGCGAAGCGCTCGTCGGGGCCGACCACTCGGGGAAACGACAGGTCGGCGTCGTCGGCGAGCTTCGAAAAGATCTGCGCCACGTCCTTGAACGTCTTGGCTTCGAGCAGCCGCGACAGCAGCATGTCGCGCTCTTCCCACAGGGCGAACTCGTCGTCGAGGTCGAGGTCGGTCGGATTCGGCAGGAGACGACGGGCCTTCAGTTCGACCAGGGTGGCGGCGATCAACAGGAACCCGGTGGCCACGTCGAGGTCGAGCAACTGCATCCGCTCGATCTCGGCGAGGTAGGCGTCGACGATGCTCGACAGGTTGATCTCGTAGATGTCGACCTGCTCGCGCAGGATCAGCTGCAGGAGCATGTCGAAGGGCCCCTCGTACACCGGGGTGGAGACCACGGTGCCCGAATTGGCGTTCGAGGTGGCGCTGGCGGCCGCGTTGGCCGCGTGGCTGGTTGCCTGAAGAGACATCGTCGCCCAACCTACCGGAGCGCCGGTGGTGCAAACGGGTATCGTCGGCGGCCGTGACGAACCCACCGAGCCACTCGACGACACGTGTGCTGTCGTGCATGCAGCCCACCGGCGACGTGCACCTCGGCAACTACCTCGGGGCGCTGCGGAACTGGGTCGCCGGCCAACACCACTGTGACGCCTTCCACGGCATCGTCGACCTCCACGCGCTGACCGTCACCGACGAACCCGGCGTGCTCGGACGCCAGACGATGTCGCTGGCGGCGATGTTCTTCGCCATCGGGCTCGACCCCGACGTCTCGACGGTGTTCGTGCAGAGCCACGTCCCCGAACACAACCAGTTGGGCTGGATCATGGAGTGCACGGTCAGCTACGGCGAGCTGTCGCGGATGACCCAGTTCAAGGACAAGAGCGCCAAACGCGAGCACGAGTTCGTGTCGGCCGGGCTGTTCACCTACCCGGCGCTGCAGGCCGCCGACATCGTGTTGTACGACGCGAACGAGGTACCGATCGGCGACGACCAGCGCCAACACGTCGAGATCACCCGCGACATCGCCATCCGGTTCAACCATCGCTTCGGCGACACGTTCGTCATCCCCGAAGCGGTCACGCCGCCAGCGGGCGCACGGGTGATGAGCCTGCAGGACCCGACGTCGAAGATGTCGAAGTCCGACGACTCCGATGCCGGATGCGTGTACCTGATCGACGAGCCGAACGTGGTGATGAAGAAGTTCAAGCGGGCGGTCACCGACTCCGACACCGGCGCCGACGCGGTGCGCTTCGACCGCGCCGAGAAGCCCGGCGTCGCCAACCTGCTCGAGATCAACGCCGCAGTCACGGGGCGCACCCCGCAGGAGGTCGCCGACGACTACGAGCAGTACGGCAAGCTCAAGGTCGACACCGGCGAAGCCGTGCTGGCGGTCCTCGACCCGATCCGGGTGCGCTACCGCGAACTGCTCGACGACCCTGGCGAGCTCGCCCGCCTGCTCGCCGTCGGCGCCGACAAGGCCCGCGAGGTCGCCTCGGCCACCCTCGCGCGTGCGCACGCCAACATCGGCCTCCTCCCCGCCTGACCCCCCGTTCTCGTGAACAATTCCACGCTCTGAGCGCACACTTGTTCACGAGAACCCGAGGTGTGCGGGCGTGAACGCCACGGATCGGCGGATTCTGGCGCTGGCGATCCCCGCACTGGGGACGTTGGCGGCCGAGCCGCTGTACCGCCTCGTCGACACGGCGATCGTCGGACGCCTCGGCACCGACCAGCTCGCCGGACTCGCCGTCGCCGTCACGCTGCTGGCGCTGGTGGTCGCCGGGTCGAACTTCCTGGCCTACGGCACCACGCAACGGGTCGCCAATCGGCTGGGAGCCGGACAGCCCGCCGAGGCCGCCGACGTCGGGGTGCAGGCGTTGTGGATCGCCGGTTTCGTGTCCGTCGTCGCCGTACCCGTCCTCGTGTTCGGTGCACGACCGCTGGCGTCGGCGATCGGCGCCGACGGCGAGGTGCTCGACTTCGCTGTCGAGTACCTGCAGATCGCAGCGCTCGGCGTGCCGTTCGTGCTGATTGCACTGGCGGCGCAAGGGATGCAGCGCGGGGCGTCCGACTATCGGACGCCGCTGGTGATCCTCGTGTGTGCGAACATCGCCAACCTCCTGATCGAGCTGGTGCTCGTGTTCGGCTTCGACCTCGGTCTCGCCGGCGCTGCCTGGTCGACGGCGATCGCCCAGGCCGGCGCCGGTGTCGCCTTTCTCGTGGTCGTGCGCCGACATCTGGCACCCGCCCGTCATCGGTGGCCCGACTGGGCCGAGATGGCCCCGCTGCTCACCGCGGGCCGCCACTTGCTCCTGCGAGTGGGCTCGATGCTCGCCGTGTTCACCGGCGCCACCGCCATCGCCGCCCGCGTCGACGACGCCACGCTCGCCGCACACCAGATCGCCATGACGATGTTCCTGTTCCTGGCGCTCGTGCTCGACGCGCTCGCGATCCCTGCCCAGACCCTGGTCGCCGAGGAGGTCGGCCACGACGGGTCCGGCGCTGCCGGGGTTGCCCGACGGGTCGTGCGGCTGTCGCTGATCGCCGCCACGGCGATTGCGCTCGTGGTGGCGGCGACGTCAACGCTGCTCCCCCAGGCGTTCAGCGACGACCCGGCCGTCGTCAGCCGGGCGACCTCGGCGTTGTTGTTCCTCGCCGTGCTGCTGCTGCCTGGCGCCGTTGCGTTCGCTGACGACGGCGTGCTGATCGGCCTCGGCGACTACCGGTTCCTCGGCATCGCTGCCTTCGGCTACCTGCTCGCCGTCGTGCCGATCGCCGTCGTCGTGCTCGCCACCCCGTCGCTGGGCATCGCCGGGATCTGGATCGGGCTCGTCGTGTGGATGATCCTGCGCGCGGTGGTCAACACCCTGCGGGTCCGCTCGGTCCTCCCCGGTCCCGCTGACGGGTCAGGCCGGTAGCTGATCGAGGCTGACAGCGTGGCGCCAGTGGCCGAATCCGAGCGGCGTCGGCCACACCGGTCGCGCCGCCGACCGGGCCGCCGGGAACCACGCCAACTCTCGGCCCACACCGGCCGCCGAACGGCACCAGACGCCACGCAACCCGGCCTCGTGGACGTCGAGCCCGATCGACTGCGTCGTCGAGTAGGGAATCGGACCGCCGTCGACGTCGACCGGATACGCCACCGGCAGCCCGACCGAGGCCACGCCGTTCTCGGAGACGACATCGGCGACCCGTTGGCGCCCCGGAAGTGTTGCTGCGCCGAGGCGGATGGGTGCGTCGTCGTCGAGATCGTCCGGCTCGATACCCCGTCCGGCGAACAGGTGTCGGACCTGGGCGTGCACCGTTGCGAGGTCGTGGTTCAGGTACAGCGTCGGCCACGAGTCGGGCGGGTTCCAGCGACCACCGCGTCGCTGGGCGAACGTCGGATCGAACGGATCGCGGTAATGCGGTCGGGTGATGCGCAGCCACACGTGCCCGTCGGGCACCTGGATGTCGATCACGGGGCGATGCGCGTCAGGTCGAACGTGTCGGCGAGTTCGTCTCGCAGCAGTTCGAACCGACCGTCGAGGGCGACGTCGAGCCGTGTGCGGCCTCCGAGGCGGTCGATCGGGCGCCGCACCACTGCCGGGATGCGCTCGCGCTTCACCCACTGGTCGAGCAGATCGGTCGCCTGGCCCAGCACGGCGACCTGGTCGCGCCGGCTGGCGGGAGCACCCTCGGCGAGCCACTTCGACGCCGCTTGCCGACTGATGCCGAACATCTGGCCGAGCTGCGTGGCCGAGATGTCCCACAAACGCACCGTCCGCTGCAACGGACTGGCGTTGAGCTGATGGTCGAGCCGATCGATCACCCGTCGCAGCACGTCGGACCGTCCACCGGCGCGCAACAGCACCTCGTTGGTCAAGGTGTCGGTCAAGGTGTCGGTCAACGCATCGGAACGACTCACGCTCGAACCCTACCCGCCACCATTTGTCAACCGCAACTGTTTGTCAATCACCGGGTCGCGGAGCCGAGTAGCGCTACGACATCCGAACGATCCTGGGCGGGACTCGCTCCCGCGCCCGCGATGAGAGAACCTGTAAGGGCTGACCGCCTGAATCGTCAGGCCCGACATGATGAACAATCCGAACCGCTCCTCAGTCCGCATCCTCCGCGTCGCTCCGTTTGCGGCCGCAGTCCTGCTCGCAACCGCCTGCGGGTCGGCCACGACCTCACCACCTGGCGTACAGCCAGCCGACGCTGACGCCCTGCTGGACAGTGCGGCGACGACCACGATGCCAGCGCCGACAACGACACCAGCGCCAACTGCAACTGCGACCGTATCGGTGCCCGACGCCCCACCCGCCACGACGGAGTCGAGCATCGACACGACGCCCACATCGAGTCTGCTGCCCTGGTGCGGCGATTTCGGGCCCATTCCACCGAGGCCCGACTCGATGCCGACACTCATGTTCGACACCGACGGCGATGGAAACGTCGACGACGAGGTCACCGCATACGGTGCCGGCGACGGCTGGGTGGTGCGCGTCGTCGAGAACGGTGTCGTCTCGGAGGCGCAGGCCCACGGTGTCGACGGCTGGGCGTTCATCTCCAACGACTACCAGGTCGACGGCCGGGACCACATCGAAGTCACCGACAACGACGTCGGCACGATCTTCACGCTGGCCACGGTGGATGGATGCGTCGAACTGCTCGACACTCGCAACCCCATCGACGACCTCGCTGCTGCGGCGCCCTGACGCACGACCGGCATCGGCCGAGCCAGGATCGTTCGGCTCGGCACCCGAAACTCCTGCGGTGGTGCTCGTCGCACGCTGTCAGGCGTGGTCGGAAGCGTTGAGGTCGGCGAATGCGGGCCCTCGCTGCGCGATCAGCTCCACCGTGGCGGGGTCCGATCCGACCGCCGCCGCCATCGCCGCCCCGATGTCCTCGTGATCGTGGTAGGCCGCGAAGGACGCCGTTCGAGGTCCCACCAACGTGGCCACCACCCGTCCGAACGTTCCCAGCCCGCACTCGATCTTGCCCACATCGTGGAGGATCGCACCGGCGACCTCGGCCCGCGTGGCGACGGGCCGCGCGGCGACGAAACGTCGCGCAACCGCTGCGCTGTGGCGGCGGTCCTGGTTCGACAGCTGCACCCACAGTGTCCGCTCCCCCGCCAGCAGGTGCTCGTCGACCCAGACCTCGTCGTCGACGCTCGGCGGGGTCGGTGGCAGCGACGTGACGAACCGGGCGGCGAGATGCCACACCTTGGTGGGCAGGTTCGCGTCGCTCATCGCGCCAGTGTGGCCCGGGGATGCGCCGAGCGGTACACGTCCCACAGCCGTTCCTGGCTCACCTTGGTGTAGATCTGCGTGGTCGAGATCGATGCGTGGCCGAGCATCTCCTGTACGACACGTAGGTCCGCGCCGTGGTCGAGCAGATGGGTTGCGCACGAATGGCGCAGGACGTGCGGCGAGAGCTCGTCGCCGATGCCGGCACGCATCCCGTACTTCTTGATCACCTGCCATGCGGCCTGCCGGGTCAGCCGCCCGCCCCGGGTGTTGAGGAACACCGCTTCGGCGTCGTCACGGCTTCGCCACTGGTCGGGCACGACCCGGGCACGACCGCTCGGCGAGAACCAGTCGTCGAGCGCCGCTGCGGCGGTCGAGCCGAACGGCACGATGCGCTCCTTGGCGCCCTTGCCGTACAGCCGGACCAGTCGGGCGTCCAGGTCGATCTCGCCGATCGACAAGCCGACCGCTTCGGAGATCCGGGCGCCCGTGGCGTACAGCAACTCGATCAGCGCCAGATCTCGCCGATGGATCGGCTCGGTGACGATCACCGAGTCGAGCAGGCTCGTCACCTGTGCTTCGGTGAGCGGCTTGGGGATGCCCGACGGGACGCGGACCCCTTCGAGCTCGGCGGCCGGATCGTCACGACGCTCACCCTCGATCGACAGATAGCGGTGCAGCATCCGCACCGCCGCCAACTGGCGAGCGATCGACGACGTGGCGGCGCCGCTCGCCCGGCGGACACCGACGAACTCGACGAGCTGGGTGTGGGTGACGTCGAGCACGGTCGTGTCGTGCTCGGACAGCCACGCACAGTAGGCGCCGAGATCGCGCCGATACGCAGCGATCGTGTTGGCAGAGCGGCCCTTCTCCGCCACCATCCACGACAGGAACTCCTCGACCTCGATCGGCAGCGGCGGGCGGGCCATCGACGGGGGTCCAGTGCTCAGTCGTACGGGTGGTCCGACGCCCGCAGCCGCTTGTCGGTCAGCAGCAGCGCGACGACGGTCTTGGCGTCGGCGATCTCGGCGCGTTCGACCATGGCGACGGCGTCGGCGAGCGGCAGGTGGAGCAGCTCCATGTGCTCCTCTTCGGGACCCTGGCGGTCGTGGGGCACCGGCGTGCAGTCGGTGGCCAGGTACAGCGTGGTGACCGAATCGGTCATCCCCGGCGAGGGCAGGATCTCGGTGAGCAGTTCGAGCCGACCGGCAACGAGGCCGGCTTCCTCGATCAGCTCGCGGCGCGCGACCTCGGCGGTGTCCTCGCCGTCGATGTCGCGCATCCCGGCGGGCATCTCGATGATCGAACGCTCGTACGGAGGCCGGTACTGCGACACCAGCACGACGGAAGGATTGCCTTCGGCGTCGAACACCAACGGCAGCACACCCACGGCGCCCGGCGAGCGGACGATGTCACGAGTGAAGCCGGATCCATCGGGCGCTTCGAACTCGACGACAGCGAGGTTCCAGACGTAGCCCTCGTGGATCGTGCGTTCGGAGACCCGACGGAATGCGGTCACGAGGTGAGCGACGCCGACGCGGCGTCGGCCGGCTCGCCGACCGGTGCGTCGGCAGCACCAGCGTCGCTGTTCGCTTCATCGCTGCTCGGGACGTCATCCGTGGTCGCTCGGCGCCGGAGTGCGGCCGCGATCAGCTCGCGGAACAACGGGTGCGGCCGGTCCGGGCGGCTCTTGAACTCGGGATGCGCCTGCGTACCCACCCAGAACGGGTGGCCGGGCAGTTCGATGAACTCGACGAGCCGGTTGTCGGGCGAGGTCCCCGAGCACCACAGGCCGGAGTCCTCGAGTTGCTTGCGGTAGCGCTCGTTGAACTCGTAACGATGGCGGTGGCGCTCGCTGACGACGGGTTCGCCGTAGGCCTCGGCCACCTGCGAGCCCGGTGCGAGCACGGCGTAGTAGGCACCCAGGCGCATCGTGCCGCCTTTGTCCTCGATGCCACGCTGTTCGAGCATCAGGTCGATCACCGGATGATGCGTGGTCGGGTCGAACTCGGTGGAGTTGGCATCGGTGAGCCCGACGACGTCACGCGCGAACTCGACGGCCATGGCCTGCAGGCCGAGACAGAGCCCGAGGCAGGGCACCCCCTCCTCGCGTGCGTAGCGGGCCGCGGCGATCTTGCCCTCGACGCCGCGGTAGCCGAATCCGCCGGGGATGACGATGCCGTCGAGGTGGTTGAGTTGGCCGGCAGCGAGCAGGCCCTCGACGCTCTCGGACTGGATCCACACGATCTCGACGTCGGCGCCGTGGTGGAAGCCGGCGTGCTTGAGGCTCTCGACCACCGACAGGTATGCGTCGGGAAGCTCGATGTACTTGCCGATCAGGCCGATCCGCACCGGCGTGGTGGCGGCTTCGACCTTGGCGACGAACTGCTCCCAGTAGCTGAGGTCCGGCTCGCCCTCGATCCGCAGGAGTTCGCACACGAAATCGTCGAGGCCCTCGTCGTGCAGGATCAGCGGCAGTTCGTAGATGTTCTTGGCGTCGGCGGCGTTGACGACGGCCCGCTCCTCGACGTCGCAGAGGCTCGAGATCTTGCGCTTCAGGTCGTCGGAGAGCGGTGCCTCGCTGCGGCACACGATGACGTCGGGCTGGATGCCACGGCTGCGCAGCTCAGTGACCGAGTGCTGGGTGGGCTTGGTCTTCTGTTCACCCGACGGGCCGATGAACGGCACCAACGTGACGTGGATGTAGCAGACGTTGTCGCGGCCGACCATGTTGCGGAACTGACGGATCGCTTCGAGGAACGGCAGGATCTCGATGTCGCCGACGGTGCCGCCGACCTCGGTGATCACCACGTCGACGTCGTCGTGCGCAACACGTTGGATGCGACGCTTGATCTCGTCGGTGATGTGCGGGATGACCTGCACGGTCTTGCCGAGGTAGTCGCCGCGCCGTTCGGCAGCGAGCACCGCCTGGTAGATCGACCCGGTCGTGGCGTTGGAGTTGCGCGACAGGTTCTCGTCGATGAAGCGCTCGTAGTGGCCGAGGTCGAGGTCGGTCTCGCCGCCGTCGTCGGTGACGAACACCTCGCCGTGCTCGAACGGGTTCATCGTGCCCGGGTCGATGTTGATGTACGGGTCGAGCTTCTGCAGGGTGACGCGGAGGCCGCGCAGTTTGAGCAGACGACCGAGCGAGGACGCAGTGAGACCCTTGCCGAGCGAGCTGGCAACACCTCCGGTCACGAAAATGTGCTTCGGCATTCGACCATTCCTCCGTCTCGACGCTGCTGTCGTATCCCGGCGTCCGAACGACACCATGACGGGAGATCACCATACCCCGCGCGAGTCCGACGCGGCGCCATTCCGGAGCGGTTCAGCGGTCGAGCAGCTCTCGGGCGTGGTCGAGGGCGGAATCCGTCGCCGAGCCCGACAGCATCCGGGCGATCTCGGCCACCCGATCCTCGCCGCCGATCGGCGTTGCCGCCGCGAACGTCTGGCCGTCGCGCACCGTCTTGGCCACCGAGATCTGCACGTCGGCAGCGGCGGCGACCTGTGCCAGGTGCGTGACGACCAGCACCTGATGGATGCGTCCGAGCTGGGCGAGCGCATCGCCGATCGCCTGGGCGGCAGCGCCACCGATTCCGGCGTCGACCTCGTCGAACACCAGCGTGCGGCCACTCTGATGGTCAGCCGACGCGGCCGACAGCACCAGACGCAGCGCCAGCATCGCCCGGGCCAGCTCGCCACCCGACGCCACCCGCGTCAGCGGCAGCAGCGGCGCACCCGGATTCGCGGCGAGCAGGAACTGGACGCGATCGCCCGGGTGGTCGTCTGGATGAGAGCCGACCTCGACGGCGACCGACACGTGCGGCATGGCCAAGTTGCGCAACTCCGCCTCGACGGCGGCAGCGAGTTCGGGCCCGACGTCCCGGCGGCGACGGCCCACGACGATCGCAGCCGCCCGTTCGTCGGCGAGCGCCTGCTGGCGCTGCTCGTCGAGCTCGGCGGCGCGTTCGTCGAACCGTTCGAGTTCGCGGAGCCGATCCGCGGACGCCGCGTGGAACGCCATCACGGCGGCCAGGTCGTCGCCGTACTTGCGGCGCAGGTTCTTGAGGAGCTGGCGCCGCTCACGCAGGAACGCCAGCCGCTCGGGCGACTCGTCGATGTCCTCGCCGCTCGCCCGCAGGTCGGCGGTCACGTCATCGAGTTCGGCGAGGAGATCACGCAGGCGGCCGGTCTGGTCGGCGAACGGCGCCCGGCCGTCGATCGCTGCGAGCGCGGCGGCGAGCGCGTCACGCGCTCCCCCGTCGTCGCTCAGCGACATCGCCGCTGCAGCCGCCGCCTCGCGGTGCGCCGTGGCATCGGCGAGCACCGACTCCTCGGCGTCGAGCCGGTCGTCCTCGTCGGGATCCTCGATTGCCGCGGCATCGAGTTCGTCGACCTGGAACCGCAGCAGGTCGATCTCGCGGGCGCGGGCGCGGTCGTCGCCACCCAACGCCGCGAGTGCCGCGTCGATCTCGGTCAGTCGCGCCCGCGCCGCTCGCAGCGGCTCGAGGTCGATCGAGCCGTACTCGTCGAGCGCGGCGCGCTGCGTGGCGGTTGACAACAGCGACTGGTGCGCATGCTGTCCGTGGAGATCGACGACGTCAGCGGCGGCCTCAGCGAGGGACGCGACCGTTGCCAAGCGGCCGTCGACGTAGGCGCGCGATCGGCCGTCAGCCGGGACGATCCTGGTGAGCACCGTCTCCACGCCGTCGGGTGTGACGAGGCGACCGTCGACTCGGGCTTCCGTGGCCCCGTGGCGGACCATCGACGAGTCGGCTCGTCCGCCGACCAGCAGCTCGATCGCCTCGACCAGCATCGTCTTGCCGGCCCCGGTCTCGCCGGTGACCGCGCTCAACCCTGGCCCGAGCACGAGCGCGACGCGTTCGATCACGCCGAGGTTCTCGATGTGCAGTTCGGTCAGCATGGCAGCGCTAGCGGTCGGCGAGGCCGAACTTGGCCTTGAGGATCTGGTGGTAGTGCTCGTCACCGAAGCGCACGAAGTTCGCCGTGGATTCCGACGGTGTGCACCGCACGACGTCGCCGTCGTCGAGCGCGGACACCGGTTGGCCGTCGAGCACGAGTTCGGCGACACGGTGACCCGACACTTCGATCTCGATGGTTTCGGTGGGGTCGAGCACCAACGTGCGGTCGAACAGCATGTGCGGCGACACCGGGGTGAGCAGCATCGCCCGATGGCGCGGCGACACCACCGGACCGCGAGCCGACAACGAATAGGCCGTCGACCCCGTCGGTGTGGCCACGATCAGGCCGTCGGCGGCGTAGTACGTGAACGGCTCGCCGTCGATGCGGGCGAGCAACCGGACCGTGTGACCCGATTCGGACTTCTCGACCACGGCTTCGTTGAGCGCCCGGCCGACCACATCGCCGTTCACGGCGACGTCGAGCATCATGCGCCGATCGAGCTTCCATGCACCCGACTCGGCGCCGGCGACGAATCGCTCGAGGGCGTCGGCCAAGCGGTCGGGCTCGACCTGGGTCAGGTAGCCGAGCGAGCCCAGGTTGACGCCGAGCACCGGTACCGGGGCGCCTTCGAGCAACCGCACGCTGCGCAGCATCGTGCCGTCGCCGCCGAGGCTGAGCACGAGGTCGGCCTCGGCGATCGGGCGGACGCTTGCACAGCCACCGAGATCGAGCGCCTCGGCGTCGTCGACGGGCATCCAGAACACGATTCCGTGCTCGGTGCACCATGCGGCAGACTGCTCGGCGAGATGCACGTGCCGTCGACCGCTCGTGATGTGCCACCACCGCGATGCTGGTCACTGGACACCGTCCGGTGAGGTGGTGGCGTGGACGAGGAATTCGCGGTTGCCGTCGGCGCCCGTGATCGGCGAATCCGTCCATCCGAGCACCGAACACCCGGCCGCACGAAGCGCCTCGTCGATCTCGACCCGCACACGATCGTGGATTGCGGGATCGCTGACGATCCCGCGTCCGCGGTCGACCTCCTGACGACCGGCTTCGAACTGTGGTTTCACCAGGAGCACCATGGGGGCACCAGGTTGGCACAGCGTCGTGATCACCGGGATCACCAGCCGCAACGAGATGAACGACAGATCACCGACGATCAGATCGACGGGCCCACCGATCTGATCGACGTCGACGTGACGAACGTTGTGCCGTTCGAGATTCGTGACACGCTCGTCGCCGCGCAGTCGCTCGTGGAGTTGTCCGTGCCCGACGTCGAGCGCCACGACGTGAGCAGCCCCGCGCTGGAGCAGGCAGTCGGTGAAGCCGCCCGTGGACGCGCCGACATCGAGCGCTCGTTGTCCACTGACCTCGATGTCGAAGACGTCGAGGGCATGATCGAGCTTCGTTGCCCCACGGCCGACGAATCGCGCCGGCGGCCCTTCGACGACCACTGCGTCGGCAGGGGCGACCTGCCGAGCCGGCTTGTCGGCGATCGAGCCGTTGACGAGCACCCGATTCGCAGCGATGAGCGCCTGCGCCTCGGTGCGACTCGAGGTGAGTTCACGCCGCACCAGTTCGGCGTCGAGCCGTCGACGTGGCCCCACCGAGCTCAGTCGGAGGCGGCGGGCGTCGGCGCGGCGGCTGCCGTCTTCGCGGGTGCCTTCTTCGCGGGTGCCTTCTTCTTGGCCGGAGCCTTCTTCGCTGGCGCCTTCTTCTTCGCCGGAGCCTTCTTGGCGGGTGCCTTCTTCTTGGCCGGAGCCTTCTTGGCGGGTGCCTTCTTCTTGGCCGGAGCCTTCTTGGCGGGCGCCTTCTTCTGGGCAGCGGCGACGTCGGCCTTCACCCGCTCGGTGATCCGCTCGGCGAGCTCCTCGAAGCGATCCTCGAGCTCGTCGAAGCGCTCCGAGAGCCAGTTCATCTGCTTGGAGACCTCTCGCTGGACATCCTCGCTGATCCGGTCCGAGGTCTCCCGGCCTCGCTCCATCAGCGTCTGAACCGCCTTCTCGGCATCGGAGCGGCGGACCTCGCCGGCCTTCACCAACGACTTCACGATCGATTCCGCCTGCTTGCGCGAGAGGTCGGAGAACTCGACACCTGCGTCGACGAGGCGTTGGACTGTGGTTTTTGCCATGCCGACAGACTAGTGCTCGTCAACGACAGAGGCGGCGAGCCACCGCGGCCAGATCGGCGACGTCGAGGTCGGCCGGTGTGGCGACGTCAGCGCTCACCCCCGACCGGACCAACGCGAATCGGCAACCGAGCCGTGCGGCGAAGCGTCCGTCGGTCTCGGGACGATCGCCGATCATCACCACCCGCTCGGGGTCGAACACGCCGTGCTGGTCGGCCAGCATCGTCGACACGAGGGTGGCGAGCGGTTCGTGCGGTTTCCCGGCGATCACCGGCTCGACGCCGGACGCCGACGCAACGGCGGCAAGGATCGACCCACCACCGGGCAGCAGCCCGCTCGGGGTGGGGTAGGTCGTGTCGGTGTTGGTCCCGATCAGCCGACCGCATCGGCGGGCTGCATCGGCGGCGATCGCCAGCCGCTGGTAGTCGAAGTCGCGATGCAGCCCCACCACGACCGCATCGACGGGTTCGAACGAGCGCAGCACCGGTGTTGCGCACGGCCACCGCGCCCGCGTGCTCCAACGCTTCCACCACGCCCGCACCTGCAGCGACGAGCACCCGCTCGCCACGTTCGATCAGCGCGGTGGTCGCCGTCGCCGAACTGACGACGTCACCGTGCGCCGGGATGCCGACCCGACCGAGGGCGTCTTCGTGTTCGGCCAGCGTGGCGGCCGAGTTGTTGGTGACGAACACCACACGCTTGCCGGCCCGGCGGAGTGCAGCGATGGCGTCGACGGACCCGGGGATCGGCTCGTGGGCCAGCCAGACCACGCCGTCGAGGTCGCACAACACCGCGTCGATCCCGTCGATCCAACCCTCCACGTCGTCGATCGTTGCAGCTGTGGCCCCCGTGCATGACATCCTGTCGTCGTGCCACGCTTCACACCGTTTCCCGCCCTGCGCTACTGCGATCCCCACATCGACGATCTGATCGCCCCGCCCTACGACGTGCTGTCGGACGCCGACCTCGACGACCTCGGCGGGCGCAGCCGCTGGAACATCACCCACGTCGACGTCCCGCGCGAGTCGGCCGGGCCCGAGCGCTACGAGGCCGCCGCCGCGACCTTGCGCGACTGGATCGATGCGGGCGTCATGGCCTACGACGACACTCCGACGTTCACGATCTACCGGATGCGGTTCACCGACGCGACGGGAACCGCTCGCGACATCGCCGGCGTGCTCGGTGGCCTCGAGGTGGTCGACGAGGGCGCCGGTGGCGTGCTGCCGCACGAACGTGTCACCCCGAAGGCGTCGACGGATCGACTGGACCTGACGCGGGCGACCAAGGCCAACCTGTCGCCCGTGTGGGGTCTGTCGCTCGCCGGTGGGCTCACCGCCCTGCTGGCCGAACCCGGCGAACCGGTGGCTTCGGTCACCGTCGAGGGTGTCGAGCACGTGGTGGAACGGGTGTCGGACCCGGATCGGATCCGAGCGATCGCCGAGTGCGTCGGCTCCGACGACGTGCTGATCGCCGACGGCCACCATCGCTACGGGATCGCTCGCACCTACCGTGACGAAGCACGAGCAGCGAACGGCGACCGCCCCAACCCTGCCGACGACACCTTGACGTTCGTCAGCGAGCTGGTGGCCGATCAGCTCTCGGTCGAGGCGATCCACCGGCTCTACACCGGCATCTCCTTCGACGACCTCGTCGCTGCGCTCGACGAGTGCTTCGAGCGCAGCGACGCCGGAGCGCCCGACGAGTCGACGCTCGCGACGATGGACGCCGAGGAGGTGTTGTGCCTGATCGACGAGCGCGGAGCTGCGCAGTGGTTGCGCGCCCGACCCGGTGTCTTCGACGACGTGCGGTCGCTGGATGGCGCCTGGTTGGAGCATGCGCTCGCCGACGTCACCCACTCGGTCACCTATCAGCACGGCGTCGACCACGTGGTCGACGCCGTCACCAGCGGAGTCGCAAACGCCGCCGTGCTGATCCGACCGGTCAGCGTCGCCGAGATCGAGCGCACCGCCCGCGAAGGTGCCCTGATGCCGCCGAAGTCGACGTTCTTCACCCCGAAGCTGCGCACAGGCCTCGTGGTCCGCAGCCTGGGGTAGGGGCAGCTCAGGCGGCCACGTCGAGCACCCGCTCGGCGGCCTCGCGCACGGCGTTTGCGACACGTTTGTGTTGGCGGGTCGGCACGACGGCGTCGGCGACGACCTCGGTGCGGCTCTGGGTGGCGCCTCCGACACGGAAGAAGCGCCGTCGGACGGTGCCGACGACCAGGACCTCAGCGCCAACCGTGAGGACGCCGAGCTGGGTCGCCGTCGGATCGTTCCAGGCGATCGGGACCGACACGTTGCGCTGACGCCCGGCGGATTCGGTGATGGTGGTGACGTCGAACTGGACGACGACGCTGCCGCCTGGGAGTTCGCGCAGCGTCGAGTCGGTGCGGATCGACCCCCGGATGACGGCGATGTTGCCGAGCACGGGCTCGTGATGTTCGTTCATGTGGTGCTCCCTTTGCGATGATGTCTGCTGCGGGAGGAGTCGGTCACCGTCCACCATAGAGAGGCCCTGTCACAGAGATGAGCGACAACTCACCGAATCGCCCGCTGCGATGGGGCATCGCGTCCACGGGATCGATCGCCGCCAGCATGTGTGAGGCCCTCGGGACGCTGCCGGACGCCGAGATCGTGGCGGTCGGCTCACGTACCCAGGACGCCGCCGATGCGTTTGCGCGGCGGTTCGCGATCCCCCGTGCTCACGGAAGCTACGACGCACTGTGGGCCGACGACGACGTCGACATCGTCTACGTCGCGTCGCCGCACAGCCACCACCATGCGATGACGATCGCCGCGCTCGATGCGGGCCGCCACGTGCTGTGCGAGAAGGCGTTTGCGATCAACGCGGCACAGGCCCGCGACATGGTCGACGCCGCGCGCCGCAACGACCGGTTCCTGATGGAGGCGATGTGGACCTGGTTCATCCCGGCCGTCGTCGACATCCGCCGACGTGTACTCGACGGTGAGATCGGCGAGGTGAAGGTCATCGAGGCCAACTTCGCCATTCCCGTGAGCGATCCCGACGGCCGCCACCGGCGCATCGACCTCGCAGGCGGTGCCATGCTCGACATCGGGATCTACCCGGTCTCGTTCGCCCGGTTCCTGGCCGGCGACCCGGTCGAGGCCAAGGTGAGCGGCAGCCTCGGCGACACCGGCGTCGACGCCACCGTGGGCGGCGTGGTCACCTTTGCGAACGGTGCGCTCGGCGTGTTCCACACGTCGTTCGACATGATGAGCAGCCTGCGCGCCTCGGTGTACGGCACGCTCGGGCGCATCGACGTCGACGCACCGTTCTGGTACCCGAGTGGCTTCACCGTCCGACTCACGGGCGACGAGCCGGTCCACATCGACATGGCACACCAGGGCCTCGCCCACGAGGCTGCGCACGCAATGGAGCGCATTCGCGCCGGGCACCGCGAGAGCAACGTGATCCCGCTCACCACCACGGTGTCGACGATGGAACTGCTCGACGACATCCGCGCCCAGCTCGGCGTCGTCTACCCCGAAGAACGCTGACTCGTCAGCTCGGATACTCGGCGAACGACGCCTTGAACACGCCTTGGTGGAGCAACACGGTGGCCGCGTGGACCCCGGTGTCGGCGTCGGTGATCGTCGACTCGGTCCAATACGACTCGACCCGCTTGGTCTGGCCGAGGCCGACCACGGTGTGCTCGATCCGATAGGGCTGACCGACGAACACGGGGCCGTCGACGAAGCGAACCTCCAGGTCGATGAACAGCCCGATCGCCGGGCCCCGGACGGGAAAGTGCACGTTCGACCGATGAGCGATCACGCTGATCATCTCGGTCGGCACGATCGGGCGACCCCAGGGGCTGTCGCCGTCGGGCAGGTACCACGACGAACGCTCGGTGATGCGATCCAGCTTCTGCGCGAGCGAGAACGGATACAGGTTGCCGTTGTGGTCGTCGAAGCCCATCGTCACCGGGTCGGGCACGCTCACCTGCATGCCGATCTCGAGCTGGTCGACGATGTACAGGTCGCCGGGGTCGCCGAGGCCGCGTCGACGGCGCTCGTCGAGTTCGGTCGTGTCGTCGTGGCCGATCGATGCGGTGCCCGTCAGCACCGGTGTGCCGTCGGCCTTCTCGGCGCCGATGCGGGCGAGCGTCGCCGTCACCGGCTCGAGCGCCGCTCGGACCTGCTCGCCTTCGACCACCATGTTGAGGAAGTGCGAGCTCACGCACCCCCGCTCGAACCACGTCTGGCCCCAACGATCGACGGCCAGCGGGTCGATCTGGCTGAAGTGCGTCGGACCTTCGATCGGTGCGCCTGCCAGGCCCAGCTTGGCGGCGGTCTCGTCGTCGTGCACGCTCGTGTGCCCGGCGTACTCCTGCTCGGCGAGCATCTGCGCAGGCGTCCGCAACGGCGCGACCAGCCTGTCACCGTCGTGGGAGATCTCCGTCTCGAAACTCATCGCCCGATCCTGCCAGACCCGCTCCCGCCGGAACCCACCCGCGTCAGGTGGCGGGTGGCAGGACCTTGAGGCCGAGTTCGGCGAGGGCCTTGGGGTCGCCGGGGATCGGCGAGTTGGTCATCGGGTCCTGACCGGACTGGGTCTTCGGGAACGCGATGACCTCGCGGATGTTCTCCTCGCCGGCCAGGATCGCCACCAGTCGGTCGAGGCCGAACGCGAACCCACCGTGCGGCGGTGCACCGTAGTCGAACGGGTTGAGGAAGAACCCGAACTTGCGCTCGGCCTCCTCGTCGGAGATACCCAGCGCATGGAACACACGGCGCTGCAGGTCGGGCTCGTGGATTCGGATCGAGCCCGAACCCAGCTCCCAGCCGTTGAGCACCAGGTCGTAGGCGATCGAACGCACCGACAGCGGGTCGGTCTCGATCTTGTCGATGTCGTCGGGATGCGGTGTGGTGAAGGGGTGATGGCCGGGCTTCGGGCGGCCCGACTCCTTGTCGACACCGACGAACAGCGGGAACTCGACGACCCACACGTAGCGATACGGGCCCTGATGCACCGGTGGCCGACCGAGGTCGTTGCGCAACGTGCCGAGCACCTCACACGTGGTCATCCATTCGTCGGCGACGATGAGGATCAGGTCGCCGTCCTCGGCGCCCATCGTCGAACGGATGGCGGCGGCCTCGTCGTCGGAGAGGAACTTCGCAACCGGCGAGTCGAAGCCGGCGTCGGTGACCTTGAGCCAGACGAGGCCCTTCGCTCCGAGCGATTTGGCCCGGTCGGTCAGCTTGTCGAGCTGGTTGCGACCGTACTCCCCCGCTGCACCGGGCACCCGGATGCCCTTGATCGCGCCGGCACCGGCGAACGCCTTGAACTCGGTCGACGCGAACAACGCCGTCAGCTCGACCAGTTCGAGCCCGAACCGCAGGTCGGGCTTGTCGATGCCGTAGCGGTCCATGGCCTCGTGCCAGGTGATCCGCTCGATCGGCGGTGGACGTTCACCGGTTGCGGCCTCGGCGGCGTCGAGCACGGCTTCGCTGACGGCGTCGAGGACGTCGTCCTGGGTGACGAAGCTCATCTCCATGTCGAGCTGCATGAACTCGTACTGGCGGTCGGCGCGCAGGTCCTCGTCGCGCAGGCAGCGCGCCATCTGGTAGTAGCGGTCGACGCCGCCGACCATCAGCAGCTGCTTGAACAGCTGCGGCGACTGCGGCAGTGCATAGAACGATCCGGGCTCCTTGCGCGACGGCACGAGGAACTCTCGGGCGCCCTCCGGCGTGGACGGCACCAGCATCGGCGTCTCGACCTCGACGAACCCCTGACGTTCCATGCCCGAACGCACCGCTGCGTTGATCGCTGCACGAACCCGCAGGTTCTTCTGCATGCGCTCGCGGCGCAGGTCGAGGTAGCGGTGCTGCAGACGGATGTTCTCGTCGACGTCGTCGGCGCGGGCGTCGATCGGGAACGGCGGCGGATCGGCCTTGCGCAGCACTTCGACCTGGCATTCTCCCAGCTCGACGTGGCCGGTCGGCAGGTTGTCGTTGACCGTGCCGTCGGGCCGCTCGCGCACCACACCGGTGATGCGCAGCACGTACTCGCTGCGCACGTCGACGTCGTCGTTGATGACGCACTGGACGATGCCCGAGTGATCGCGCAGATCGACGAAGGCGAGGTGCTCACCGTGCTCGCGTCGGCGGCCGACCCAGCCGCACACGCTGACGGTCTGGCCGATGTGGTCGGGGCGCAGCTCGCCGCACAGGTGTGTGCGCATCGAGGTGGCCTGCGATGAGGTCGTGGAGGTCTGGGGGTCGCTCATGTCGGGATCAATTCTGTCGTGGTTGTGCGGCGAGGTGATGGGAGATTTCAGGTCGGGCGACGGCGATCTGCTCGCCGTCGCCCTGCATCGGCTTGACGACGACCGTTCCGGCGGCGAGTTCGTCGTCGCCGACGATCAGCGCGAAACGGGCACCGCTGCGGTTGGCGAGCTTCATCTGCGCCTTCATCGACCGGTTGTCATAGCCACGGTCGACGGCGAAACCTGACGCTCGTAGCTCGGCGGTGAGCGCAACGGCCTCGAGCCCGCCGGTCACGTCGACGACGAACACGTCGAGCGCAACCGGCTCCGGGGCGAACACGCCCTCGTCGTCGCAGGCGATCAACGTGCGGTCGACGCCGAGTGCGAACCCGACGCCAGGCGTGGCCGGGCCGCCGAGCGCTTCGACGAGGCCGTCGTATCGCCCGCCGCCGCCGAGCGCGTTCTGCGCCGAATCGAGGGTGCCACCCTGGAACTCGAAGATCGTGCGCCGGTAGTAGTCGAGGCCCCGGACGAGTTTCGGCTCGATCGCGAACGGGATGTCGAGGGCCCGCAGCCCGGCGAGCACCGCAGCGAAGTGGGCGGCGGCGTCGTCGCTGTGGAAGTCGGCGATCTGCGGCGCCGCAGCGATGAACGGCTGGTCGATCTCGCGCTTGGAGTCGAGCACCCGCAGCGGGTTGCGTTCGAGCGTGGCCCGAGACTGCTCGCTGAGCGCATCGCCGGCCGCTGCAAAGTGCTCGCGCAGCGCCTCGACGTACCGGGCCCGGTCGTCGGGTTCACCGAGGCTGTTGACGATCAATGTCACCTGGCGCAGCCCCAGGCGAGCGTAGAACTCCCAGGCAAGGGCGATCACCTCGACGTCGAGGTTCGGGTCGTCGGCACCGAGCACCTCGACGCCGACCTGGTCGAACTGGCGGTATCGGCCCCGCTGGGGCTTCTCGTAGCGGAAGTTCGACCCCGAGTAGAACACCTTCCACGGCGTGGTCGGGCGGTGTTCGGCGAAGGCCCGACACACGCTGGCGGTCATCTCCGGACGCAGCGCGATGTGACGCTCGCCCTTGTCGACGAAGTCGTACATCTCCTTCGTGACGACGTCGGTGGCGTCGCCGAGACGCGTGAACACGCCCAGATCCTCGAGCAGCGGCGTGATCAGCTGCCCGTAGCCGGCGCGTTCGACGACGTCGGCGAACACGTCGGTGAACCGTCGCCAACGACCGCTCTCGGGCGGCAGGATGTCCCGCATGCCGGGACTGGTCTGGAACGCTGGCACGGCCGGTCACGCTACCGGCGTGGCCGCTCCCGGGATGAGCCGATATGCGTCGTAGACCGAGTCGACACCCTTGATCGTGCGAATCACGGAGTCGAGATAGCTGGGATTGGCGAACTCGAACTCGAAGCGCATCTTGGCGACCCGGTCGGTTCCGGTGACGGTCTGGCACGACAGGATGTTGACGGAATGGTCGGCGAGCGCGTTGGTGACGTCACGCAGGAGACGTGAACGATCGAGCGCCACGACTTCGACACCGGCGACGAAGGTGCGTCCGGTCCGCTGGTCGCCGTCCCACTCGACTTCGATCATCCGGGTCGCCTGCTCGGCGTTGAGCGACGCCGCATTGGCGCAGTCGGATCGGTGCACGCTCACCCCGCGCCCGCGGGTGATGAAGCCGATGATCGAGTCGCCGGGCACCGGTGTGCAGCAGTTCGCCAGGCGGACCAGCACATCGTCGAGGCCCTCGACGTGGACGCCGACCGGTGCCTCGTGACCATTGCGTCGCTCACGGCGCGGCGTCGCGACCGTGGCCGGGAGCTGTTCGCCGTCGTCACCGTGGATCAACCGGGCCAGGCGCTGGGCCACCGACTTGGCCGACACGTGATGCTCGCCGATGGCGGCCAGCAGTGCGTCGAGGTCGACGTAGCTGAGCTCGGCGACGACCTTTTCGAGTTCGGGCGACTTCCAGACCTGCTGCACCCGCAAGCGCTCGCGACGCATCTCGGCGGTCAGGTCGTCACGGCCGGCCTCGACCATGTCGACACGCCGCTCGCGGCTGAACCACTGGCGGATCTTGTTGCGCGCTCTCGGCGACACGACGAACGACAACCAGTCCTGCGACGGGCCGGCGGTCTCGACTTTCGAGGTGAAGATCTCGACGTTGTCGCCGCTCGCCAACACGTGATCGAGCGACACGAGCCGACCGTTGACCTTGGCACCGATGCAGGCGTGACCGACCTCGGTGTGCACGGCGTAGGCGAAGTCGACCGTGGTGGAGCCGACCGGCAGAGTGATCACACGCCCCTTCGGCGTGAACACGAAGACCTCGTCCTGTTCGAGGTCGGTCTTCAGGCTCTGCATGAACTGGGCAGGATCGGAGACCTCCTCCTGCCAGTCGATGATGCGGCTCAGCCAGTCGATGTCCGCGGGCTGTTCGCTGCCCTCCTTGTAGGCCCAGTGCGCAGCGACGCCCCACTCGGCGCGCTGGTGCATCTCGACGGTGCGGATCTGCACTTCGATCGGCTTGCCGGCCGGACCGATCACGGTGGTGTGCAAGCTCTGATACAAGTTGAACTTGGGCATCGCGATGTAGTCCTTGAAGCGGCCCACAACCGGGCGCCAACGCCCGTGAATCGACCCCAGCGCGGCGTAGCAGTCCTTCATCGAGTCGACGACCACACGGATCGCGATCAGGTCGAAGATCTCGTCGAACTCTCGCCCCTTGACGACCATCTTCTCGTAGATGCTCCACAGGTGCTTGCCGCGCCCGGTGACTTCGGCCTTGATGCCCAGCTCGTCGAGACGGGCACGGATCTCGGCGAGCGTCTTGGCGAGGTACAGGTCACGCTCGGGGGTCCGGCTGGACACGAGGTGATCGAGCTCGGCGAAGCGCTTGGGGTGCAGGGCGGCGAACGCGAGGTCCTCGAGCTGCTGCTTCATCTCCTGCATGCCCAGGCGGTGCGCCAAGGGCGCGTAGATGTCGAGGGTCTCCTGGGCGATGCGCTGCTGCTTCTCGAGTGGCATGGCGGCGAGCGTGCGCATGTTGTGCAGCCGGTCGGCGAGCTTGATGACCAGCACCCGCAGGTCCTTGGCCATGGCGACCAGCATCTTGCGCATGCTGGCGGCCTGCTGCTCCTCACGGCTGTCGAACCGGATCCGTTCGAGCTTGGTGACCCCGTCGACGATCGCTGCGACCTCGGCGCCGAAGTCGCGCTCGACGTCGGCGACGGTGATCTCGGTGTCCTCGACGGCGTCGTGCAGGAGCGCTGCGGTGACCGAGATCTCGTCGAGGCCGATGTCGGCGACGATCTGGGCCACGGCGAGGGGATGGTTGATGTAGCTCTCGCCGCTCGAGCGCATCTGCGAGCGGTGCGCATCGGCCGCCACCCGATAGGCCCGGCTGATGGTGGACACCGGAGATTTCGGGTGCCGACGTCGGTACGACGCGAGCAGCGGCGTCAGCTCGGAGTTGGCGACCTCGACGTGCTGGCGCCTCCACGGGAGCACACGGTCGACGGTCCCCACGGTGGCCCTCAGTAGTGCAGGAGCGCCTTCACCGGCCGCTCCCCCAGATGCTTGCGGCCGCCGAGGTCGTCGAGTTCGATCACGAAGCCGAGCCCAGCGATGACGCCACCCAACGTTTCGACCAGACGGGCCGTGGCTGCGGCGGTGCCGCCGGTGGCCAACACGTCGTCGATGATCAGGATCCGCTCGCCCGGGTGGATGGCGTCGCGGTGGATCTCGAGCTTGTCGGAGCCGTACTCGAGTTCGTACTCCTCCCGCACGACGGCCCACGGCAACTTGCCGGACTTGCGCACCGGTACCAGGCCGGCGCCGATGCGGTAGGCAACGGCCGAGGCAAAGATGAATCCCCGGGCCTCGACGCCGACCACCCGGTCGACGGCTGAGCCGGCGAAGTCTGCCACGAGCCCGTTGACGGCTGCGGCGAACGTGGTGGCGTCGCCCAGCAGCGGCGTGATGTCACGGAATGTGACGCCATCGATCGGGTAGTCCTGGATGTCGCGCACGAAGCTGCGCAACGCCCGATGGTCGCCGGGACGATCGGCTGTGGAGTCGCCTGCCATGGTCGGAGGTTACCGCCGTGGAGCCGACTCGACGATGACCAGCCCGGTGGTGGTCAGCGACGCTTCTTCTTGCGCGGTCGCGGAGGGTGCGACAGGAGCCGGTCGGCCTGCACCGGAGCGGTTGCCCCGGACGAGCCGGCGGCGACGGACTCGAGTTCGCGTTCGTCGTCCGTCGCGCTGTCGGTGTGGGCGTGCGGTGTGTCCTCCGGGATGCGACCGGACACGCCGGCGCCCATGACGGCGGCGCGCAGGTCGTCGCCGAGCAGCCGCTTGCGTCGCGACGGCGGATTCGCTCGGGTCTTGAGGTAGGCGAGCAACGGCGTGGCGATGAAGATCGAGGAGTAGACACCTGAGATCATGCCGACGAGCAGCGCCAGCGCGAACTCGCGCAGCGCCACGGCGCCCATCACTCCCGAACCGAGGATCAGCAGTGAGATCACCGGGATGATCGACGAGAAGCTGGTGAGCAACGACCGGACCATCACCTGGTTCATCGAGATGTTGACGATGTCCTCGTAGGGCATCTTGGTGCTGGCGTAGCGGCCCTCGTTCTCCTTGACACGGTCGAACACGACGATCGTGTCGTACAGCGAATAGCCGAGGATCGTCAGGAAGGCGATCACGGTGGCCGGGGTCACCTCGAACTGGAACACCGAGTACACACCAACGGCGACGATGACGTCGTTGACCATCGCCGCGATCGCAGCGAGGGCCATGCGCCACTCGAAACGCACCGAGATGAACACGGCGACCACGAGCAGGAAGATCACCAGCGCCCGTACGGCTTTCTCGGTGATCTCGGCACCCCAGGTGGAGCTGGTGAACGAGAAGCTGATGTCCTCCACCGGGACGCCCGCAGCCTCGGCGAAGTCGGCGGTGACTGCTTCGGCCTGATCGCGCGGCAGCACCTCGACCTGGACCGTGACGACGTCGGAGGTCTCCGAGCTGCGCAGCTGGATACGTGCACCGCTCGTTGACACGTCGTTGGCGTTGAGGACGTCGATCGCTTCGTCGACGCCGAAGGTCTCGCTCGCCGGGATGTCCCAGGCGTCGCCACCTTCGAAGTCGAGGCCGAGGTTCAGGCCCTGCGTGAGCAGCGATCCGAACGTGACGATCAGGGCGATCACCGCGAGGACGAGTCCGACCTTGCGCTTGCCGTAGAAGTCGATGGCGGTCTGGCCGCGAAAGATCCGGCCGACCCCGGTGGAGGAGACGCTCGTGTCGAGGGTCATGCCGTGGCCACCTTCATGCCGAGCACCGTTTCGCGTTTGGCCATCAGCTTCGTGCGAGCGAGCAGTAGCACTGCCGGGCGGGTGAAGAAGTAGCAGACGAGCAGGTCACAGATGGTGGTGAGACCGAGGTAGAGGGCGAAACCGCGGACGGAACCGACACTGAGCGAGAACAGGATCCCGGCCGCGATCAGCGACACCACGTCGGCCGACCAGATCGTGCGCCAGGTCATCTTGAAGCTGCGTGGCGCCGCATTCTTGATCGTGCGGCCGTTGCGCAGTTCGTCCTTGATGCGTTCGAAGAACACCACGTAACTGTCGACGGTGACGCCGATGGCGACGATGATGCCGGTGACGCCGGCGAGGCTGAGTGCGTAGTTGGTCCACCCGGACACGAACGATGCCATCGAGAACACCATGCCGGCCCACACCGCGATGCCAGCGACGATGACCAGCGCGAGCCAGCGGTAGTACGCGATGAGGAAGATCAGCACCAGGCCGAGGCCGACGAGGCCGGCGACGATGGCAGCCTGCAGCGAGTCGGAGCCCGCCGACGGCGAGACCGTGCGGGCCTCTTGGGCCTCGACCTCGACCGGGAAGGCGCCGCGGTTGAGCACCGAAGCGAGTTCCTCGGCTTCGGACTGGGTGAAGCTGCCGGTGATCGAGACGGCGTCGGTGAAGTTCGGCTCGTTGACGCTCGGCGCGGACTGCACCACGCTGTCGAGCACGATCGCCAACCGCTGGGTCGGGCACGTCGGCAACCGGTTGAAGCACTGGCTGGCCAGGTTGTTCCACGTGTCACGGCCCTCGCCGCCACGCAGGTCGACCGAGACGCCCCAGCCCTGCGACGCATCGAGCGTCGGCTCGGCGCTGCCTCGCTCGAAGACCTCGCCGGTTCCCTGTACCGGTCCGAGGCACTCGGCCCCGCCGTCACGGGTGGGCAGGATGATCGCGGTCGGATCGACGAACTGCGTCGGTGCGGGCTCGCTGATCGCACCCGGCGGGATCGTGTCGGCGGGCACGGTGTCGGCGGGCGCAGTCTCAGTGGGAACGGTGTCGGCGGGCGCCACGGGCCGGCGGAGGCCCTGCGGTTCGGTGTCGGCGGTCGTGGTGACCGGGCCGTCGATCACCGGGCCGACGGGTGGTGCGGCGTCGATCGGTTGACAGCTGCTGGGGTCGAGCACCGGGCGGAGTTCGACCACGCCGGAGACGTCGACGGCGCTGAGGGCCTCTTGCTGGTCACGGACGCCGGGGAGGTCGACGACGATGGTGTCGCCCTGCACGCGCACGTCGGGCTCGGCGATGCCCTGGCGTTCGAGTTCGGAGCGGATCTGATCGCGGATGACCGTCAGTTCCTCCGGTGTCGCCGACTCGGTGGGCGCCAGGATGACCGACACGCCACCTTGGAGGTCGAGCCCGAGGATCGGGGTGTTGTCGGTGGCGATGTTGTAGCCGAGCGTGATGAGCACGATCAGCACGACACCGATCAGCGAGGTCCAGAGGCGACGGGTCATGGAGTCGACTCAGTCGTCGTCGGAATCGGCATCGGCGCTCGCCGACACCGTCTGGTCGTCCGCGGCTGCGTCGTCGTCGGGCGAGGCCTTGCCCGAGATGGCGGCGCGAGCGATGCGAATCTGGACGTCGTCGTCGATCTCGAGCCAGAAGCGAGTGTCGCCGTCTTCACCCGTGATGACGCCATAGACACCCGAGGTGGTGATCACCTCGTCGCCGACCTGGATCGACCGCTGCAGCTCCTGTTGCTCACGCATCCGCCGACGCTGCGGGCGAATCATGAAGAAGTACATGGCGAACGGGATCAACAGCAGGATCCCGAGCTGAATGAGGGCGCCGCTCCCGCCGCCGGAGGACGACTCCTGTGCGATCAGGGAAGTGATGAGATACGAGGACATGACGGCGGTTGATGCTAGCTGCGATCAGGCCCCAGCACCGTTCATCCCCAAACGTCGAGCACCGAACGACGCATCGAGTCGAACGTGCCCGCAGCGATCGCCACGCGCATCGAGTCCATCAGGGCGATCGTCCAGGCCACGTTGTGGATCGACAGCAGGCGCGAGGCGGTCGGCTCACCCACCTGCAGCAGGTGCCGGATGTAGCCGCGGCTGTGTCGGGCACACACCTCACACCCGCACGCCGGGTCGAGCGGTTCGTCGAGTTCGGCGTTGCGTGCCGCCTTCGCCTGAAATCGGCCCGTCGAGGTCAATGCGGTGCCGTGACGCCCGAGGCGGGTCTGCATCACACAGTCGAACTGGTCGACGCCGAGCGCGACGGCTTCGACGAGCGAGGCCGGGTCGCCGACGCCCATCAGGTAGCGGGGCCGATTCGCCGGGAGGTGTTCCAACGCGGCAGCGAGCGCAGGCAGCATCTCGTCACGGGTCTCGCCGACCGACAGCCCGCCGATTCCGTACCCGTCGAAGCCGATGTCGACGATCTGCTGCGCGCTCTCGCGCCGCATGGTCTCGCTGATGCCACCCTGAACGATGCCGAACAGCGACTGGTCGGTGCGGGTGTGGGCGTCGACGGCACGCTGCGCCCACGCGGTGGTCCGATCGAGTGCCAGCCGGATCACGTCGGGCGGGCTGGGCAGCGGCGGGCAGACGTCGAGCACCATCATGATGTCGGCGCCGATGCGTTGCTGGACATCGACGGCGATCTCCGGCGTGAACCGGTGCGTCGAGCCGTCGTAGGTGCTCTTGAACGTGACGCCGTCGTCGTCGACCTTCGGATCCAGCGAGAACACCTGGAATCCGCCGGAGTCGGTGAGCGTCAGCCCGTCCCAGCCCGAGAACCGACCCAGCCCGCCGAAGCGTTCGACGAGGTCGGCGCCGGGCCGCAGCATCAGGTGATAGGTGTTGCCGAGCACGATCTGCGCGCCGACGCGCCCGTAGTCGTCGGCGCTCAGGTACTTGATCGCCCCCCGCGTGCCGACCGGCATGAACAACGGCGTCGTGTAGGCACCCCGGGCTGTCGTCGCCGTGCCCGCTCTCGCCGCTCCGTCGAGGGCGTCGACCTGGAACTCGACCGGATGCATTCGTTCGACGGTAGCCCCGCCGTGTCGGTTCTCACCGCAGCCGTACGAGTGCGTCGAGGACCAGCGCCACGCCGAGCCCGATCGCAAGCCAGACGCGCAGCAGTTTCGCGTGTGTCTGCAGCCAGGTCTCGCCGCGTGCGATCGTCGCGGCGGCGCGAGAGCCGCCGATGACCACGATGCCGACCGGCACGGACACGAGCAACGTGGCGACGGCGATGTAGAGCGCGAGCAGCATGAGGTCCTCGAGGGCGCCCAGATCCGCTTTGCTGACCGACGCCATGGCGAGGAACGCCAGTGCGAGCCGCTTGGGCCCGCCGAATCCGAGGAGTGCGGCCATCGACAGCGCCGTGCCGGGCCTGACGTGGCCCAGGCGTGCGAGCATCGCGGCCCCACGACCGGTGTCGGATCCCTGGTTGCGGAGTTCGGCGAGTCCTGCTGCGATGAGGGCGAGGCCGATCAGCAGGACCACGACGCCTTCGAGCGTCTCGTGCGCATCCAGTCGTTCGACCGCTGCCTGCCCGAGGATGAGGCCGAGGACGGCGGCGATCGTCGTCCCGGCCAGGAAACCGACCAGGAAGGCGATGCTGTTGGTTCGTGGACGCTCGCTCTTGATCACGACGAGCGTGGCCGCCAGCTCGAGCGGACTGGCGGCGGCCACGAGCGCGTAGAAGAGCACAGAGCCCGTGGCGGAGATCACGCGAAACGTCGCTGAGCGAACTCGACAGCATCGGCCAGCACCTGATTCGCTCGACGCATACGCCGAACGTACCTCACCCGGGGCTCACCCGTCCGGACAGCTCGGTACGGGCGGCCCGACCGGTTGTCGCCGAGCGTGCTCGTCGTGGCGAGGCCAACGGTCGGCCGTCAGAGGCCCTAGTGTCGGCGTTCGTGGCGGCGACCCTGGCCCTCGTGGCGGCATTCTTGTTCGCATTGGCCGCAACGCTGCAGCAGAAGGGAGCCCTCGACCTGCCGAGCGTGTCGCTCGCCGAGCCGATGTCGCTGCTCAAGCTGCTCGGGCAGACGATGTGGCTGCTCGGAACGGGCGCGATGCTGACCGGTTACCTGGTGCAGGCTGCTGCGCTCGATCGTGGGCAGGTGTCGATCGTCCAACCGCTCCTCGTCACCACGATCGTCTTCGCGCTCCCGCTCGGCTACTACCTCACCCAGCAACACGTGGGCAGACGTGAGATCGTCGGCGCGTTCGTGATCATCGGCGGCCTGGCCCTCTTCACGATCTTCGGACGACCGGCCGACGGCAACGGCAACGCTCCGAACTCGGATTGGGCCGTCGTGATCCTCCTCGTCGTCATCGTGGCAGGCACGATGCTGGTGTTCGCCGGCAGAGGCGGCCTGTCGATGAAGGCCGCACTGTACGGATCGGCAGCGGGCGTGCTGTTCGGATTGTCGGCCTCACTCACCAAGCCCACACTCGGCTATCTGGACGACGGCGTCAGCGAGATGCTCACGCATTGGGAGCCGTACGTCCTCGCCGTCGTCGGCATCCTCGGTTTCGTCCTCCAGCAGATCTCGCTCGGCACGGGCCGACTTGCGCCGTCGGTCGCGACGGTGTCGACCGTGAACCCGTTCGTGTCCATCCTGATCGGCACGTTTCTGCTCGATGAACGACTCAGTCGGCCGCCATGGCATGTCGCGGTTGCGATCGTGGGGCTGGTGCTCGCCCTCGGTGGCGCCGTCGCGATCTCGTTGGCGACCGAGGGTGCAAAGGACAGGTCCGTCCCGTTGGAGCCCTCACCGATCGCGACGGCGTGAGCCCGGCCACGGAGTCGCCCGCCGGGCAGGTCAGCCTGCGTGGCGGTCGAGGAGCATGGCGTCACCGAACGACAAGAAGCGGTAGTCACCTGCGAGCGCCTGCTCGTACAGCTTGCGCCAGCGGGACCCGACGAAGGCATCGATCATCATCAGCAGCGTGGTCTTGGGCAGGTGGAAGTTGGTCATCATCACGTCGACCAGCTGCCAGTCGAAACCGCGGTGGATGAAGAGATCCGTACGCCCGGACAGTTCACCGGACTGCGCAGCCGACTCGAGGGCACGCACGGCAGTGGTGCCGACCGCGACCACCCGTCGAGCGTCTCGGCAGGCGGCCATCGTCTCGGGCGGCACCCGGTAGCGCTCGGTGTGCATCGGATGATCGAGCGGATCGTCAGTGCTGATCGGCTGGAACGTGTCGAGTCCGACGACCAGCTCGACCGTCGCAGTTCGGATGCCGCGATCTGCCAGCTTCGCGAACAGGTCCGGCGTGAAGTGCAGTCCGGCCGTGGGGGCCGCCGCCGAGCCTGGCTCGCGTGCGAACACGGTCTGATAGCGCTCGGGATCGCCGAGGCGCTCGGAGATGTAGGGCGGCAGCGGCATCTCGCCGTGACGATCGAGCAACACGATCGGGTCGTCGTCGCCGACCAACTCGACCCAGAACGTGTCACCGGCCGGGGTCCGCTCCCCCATCCGCACCAGCGGGACGTCGTCGGAGAGCAGCACCTCGCCGACGGCGAGTTTGCCCCCGGGGCGCACCAGCGATTCCCACGTCCGACGGTCGTGATCCCACGGTTCGAGCAGCAACACCTCGGCCGCGCCACCCGTCGCCCGCCGCAGACGCAGGCGCGCCGGGATCACCCGCGTTTCGTTGAGCACCAGCAGGTCGCCTTCGCGAAGGAGATCCGGCAGATCGCGCACCTGACGGTGCTCCGGTGCGGCGCTCCCCCGGTCGACGAGGAGTCGGGCCGAGTCACGCGGCTCGATCGGCCTCTGCGCGATGCGGTCCTCCGGTAACTCGTAGTCGAAGTCGGCGATCTGCACCCCGGCAGGTTACGGAGTGCCCGGCACCGCGTCACCGTCAGTCGAACAGGCTGGCGTTGCTCGAACGACGAGGCGGGGCGAGCCCGAGGTGGTCGTAGGCCGCGTCGAGTACGACGCGGCCGCGGGGCGTGCGGGCGATCATGCCCTGCGTGATCAGGAACGGCTCGTAGACGTCCTCGACGGTCTCGGGCTGCTCGCCGACGCTGATGGCCACGGTGGACAGCCCCACCGGACCGCCGTTGAACTGGGTGCACAACGCCGTCAGGATCGCCCGGTCGACCTTGTCGAGGCCCCGGTCGTCGACACCGAACAGCGCGAGCCCTTCGCGGGCGACGTCGGCGTCGATCGTGCCGTCGGCGCGCACCTCGGCGAAGTCGCGGACCCGGCGCAGCAGCCGGTTGGCGATGCGGGGCGTGCCACGCGATCGCCGGGCGATCTCCCAGGCGCCGTCACGGTCGATCTGCACCTCGAGGATGCCTGCGGCGCGTTCGACGATGGCGCGCAGTTCGTCGTCGTCGTAGTAGTCGAGCCGGGCCACGAGACCGAACCGGTCGCGCAGCGGCCCGGTGATCATCCCGGTACGAGTCGTCGCGCCGACGAGCGTGAACGGCGGCATCGTCAGCCGGATGCTCGACGCGGCGGGCCCCTTGCCGACCACGATGTCGAGCTGGAAGTCCTCCATCGCCGGGTACAGGATCTCCTCGACCGCCCGGGAGAGCCGGTGGATCTCGTCGATGAACAGTACGTCGCCGTCTTCGAGTTTGGTGAGGATCGCGGCGAGGTCGCCGGCGCGTTCGAGCGCGGGACCGGAGGTGACGTGCAGGTGCACCCCCATCTCGGTGGCCACGATTCCTGCCAGTGTCGTCTTGCCGAGCCCGGGCGGCCCGGCGAACAACAGGTGATCGACCGGCTGCTCGCGCTTGCGGGCGGCTTCGAGCACGATGCGCAGGTGCTCCTTGAGCTCGCGCTGGCCGACGAACTCGTCGAGTGCTCGGGGGCGCAACCCAGCTTCGAGTTCGACCTCGGACGCCACGACGGCATCGTCGTCGCCGCCGCCGATGCCGGGATCGAGGAACTCGTCACGCACGGCGCGCCCCCAGTGACTTCAGCGCGTCGCGCAGCAGCGACGCCGAGTCGGCGTCGGTGGGCAGTTCGCGCAGGACGTCGCGGATCTCGTCGGTGCCGTACCCGAGACTGGCGAGCGCATCGCGAACGTCGGCCACCGCAGACGACGATCCTCCCATCCCAGCACCGTCGAGCATCGGCACCGACAGCCGGTCACGAAGGTCGATGATCAGCCGTTCGGCGGTCTTCTTGCCGATCCCCGGCACCAGCGTGAGCGCCGCCACGTCGTTGTTGGCCACCACGTCGAACAACGCGGCCGGGGGGTGCGTCGCCAGGATCGCCATGGCGAGCGCCGGGCCGATGCCGTTGGTCTTGATCAGCACCTGGAACGTCTGTCGTTCGTCGCGCGACGTGAACCCGAACAACGTCTGGGCGTCTTCGCGGATGTGGTGGTGGACGTACAGGAAGACCGGCGTGCCCGGTTCGAGTTCGGCGAGCACGCGCGACGACACGGCCACGAGGTAGCCGACGCCGCCGACTTCGAGCAGCACGGTGCCGTCGACGTTGCGTTCGAGCACCGAGCCGCGCAGCGAGCCGATCATGCGCTGCGCTCCGCCCCGCGCAGATGCGGCGACATCGCCAGATGGCACAGCGCCAGCGCGGCGGCGTCCGCGGCGTCGGCCGGTTTCGGCAGCGACGACAGTCCGAGGCGTGCCTGCACCATCTTCTGGACCTGCACCTTGTCGGCGCCGCCCCATCCGGCCACGGCGTCCTTCACCTGGTTCGGTGTGTACTGGATGACCTCACAGCCCGCCAACGCCGCCTCGGCGAGCGCGAGCCCGCTGGCCTGGCCGACGCTCATGGCGGTGCGCACGTTGACCTGGAAGAAGACCTGCTCGACGGCGACCACATCGGGGCTGAACTCGGCGATCAGCGCCGTGAACTCGGTGCGCAGCGCCGCCAGCCGCTGCGGTAGCGGATCGGTACGTGGCGTGGTGATGACGCCGAGCGAGATCGCCACCGCCTTGGACGGTCCACGCGACTCGACGATCGCGTAGCCGCAGCGGGTGAGTCCGGGGTCGATACCGAGCACCCGACACGACCGCATCGGCGACCGGGACGAGGCGCTGTTGGCGAACACAGGTTCGTACCTTAGTGCCGCCCGTCGGGTCAACTGGTGATCTTCTCCAATTCGCCGATCAGTTCCTTGACCGGCCGGAACGTGAGCCCGGCGATGGCCCGATGGGCGTATCGCACGATCCCGTCGCCGTCGACGATGAACACGCTGCGTCGAGGGAACCCGATCGGCCCGAGCGTGCCGTAGAGGCCGGCTACCGCCTTGTCGGTGTCGGCCAGCAGCGGAAAGTCGAAGCCGTGTTTGCCGGCGAACGCGTCGTGGCTCGTGACGTCCTGCGCCGAGATCCCGATCACCTGGGCGTTCATGTCGCTGAACTGCTCGAGGTCGTCGTTGTAGGTGTTGAGCTGCTTCGTGCACACCGGGCGTGTCGTCGCCGGGGTAGAACACGAGCACCACCGGCTGGCCGCGGAACTCGGCCAACGAGTACTCGCGTTCACCGGTGCCGGGCAGTGTGAAGTCAGGGGCAGGATCGCCGATGCCGAGGCTCACGACGCTGCCACCTCCATCAGTTCGTCGCTCATGTCGAAGTTCGAGAACACGTCCTGGACGTCGTCGTTGTCCTCGAGTGCTTCGAGGATCCGCAGGATCGCCTTGGCGTCGGCGGTGTCGGTGACCGGCACCGACATGTCGGCGACCATCGGCGAGTCCGCCGAGATCACCTCGATGCCGGCATCGTCGATGGCCGACTTGACGTCGTACACGATCGACGGGTCGGTCATCACCCTGAACGCGCCGTCGGCTTCGGCGATCACGTCGTCGGCGCCTGCCTCGATCGCCGCCATCATGATCGCGTCCTCGTCGACGCCGTCGCCGGTGATGATCACCCCACGCCGGTGGAACTGCCAGCCAACGGCCCCCGGTTCGGCCATCGAGCCACCGAGCTTGGAGAAGATGTTGCGGATCTCAGCGCCGGTACGGTTCCGGTTGTCGGTGAGCACGTCGATCATCAGCGCCACGCCGCCGGGCGCATAGCCCTCGTACATGATGCTCTCGTAGGTGCCGCCGTCGTCGTCACCGGTGCCGCGCTTGATCGCCCGGTCGATGGCGTCGTTGGTCATCCGCGCCGCTTTGGCCTTCTGGACCGCGGTGCGCAGTGTCGGGTTCGAGTCGACGTCGCCGCCGCTCTTGGCCGACACCTCGATCTGGCGGGCGAGCTTCGCGAAGAGCTTGCCGCGCGCCTTGTCGGCAGCGCCCTTCTTGTGTTTGATCGTTGCCCATTTGGAATGGCCGGACATCAGTGCTCCGTTGCGTTCGTCAGTCGGTGAGCGAGTCGAGGAAGAGTTCGTGCAGGCGTGCGTCGTCGGTGAGTTCCGGATGGAACGCTGCCACCGTACAACGTGCGCCGCGCACGAGGACAGGTACGCCGTCGTGCCGGGCGAGCACCTCGAGGTCGGAGCCGACCCGCTCGACGAGCGGCGCCCGGATGAACACCGCGTGGAACGACTCGTCGAGCCCGTCCACGTCGAGTTCCGCTTCGAAGCTGTCGAGCTGGCGGCCGTAGCCGTTGCGACGCACGGTGAGGTCGATCAGGTCGAATCCGCGTTGGTCGGGCCGTCCGTCGAGCACGTCGGTGGCGCACAGGATCATCCCGGCGCACGTGCCGAACACGGCGAGGCCGTCGATCAGCCGGCCCTTGAGTTCGTCGAACAGGCCGCTCGTGGTGAGCAGTCGCGACATCGTGGTGCTCTCGCCGCCCGGGAGCACGATCGCATCGAGGCCGTCGAGGTCGTGCGGCGTGCGCACCAGCGGAGCGGTCGCCCCGAGGTGTTCCAGGCGTTGGCGATGGACGTCGAAGGCGCCCTGCAGGGCGAGGACGCCGACGGTCAGGCCGGCGCCGGGCGCGTGGTCGTCACCAGCCCCGTTCGGCATATCGCTGGTTGATCTCGTCCATCTCGATGCCGGTCATCGGCGCACCGAGACCACGGCTGACCTTGGCGAGGATGTCGGCGTCGTTGAAGTGCGTCGTGGCCTCGACGATCGCCTTGGCGCGCGGCGACGGGTCTTCGGACTTGAAGATGCCCGAACCGACGAACACGGCTTCGGCGCCGAGTTGCATCGCGAGCGCAGCGTCGGCGGGGGTGGCGAGGCCACCGGCGCAGAACAGCGGCACCTGGAGCTTGCCGGTCTCGGCGATCTCCTGCACGAGCGGCAGCGGCGCCTGGAGCTGCTTGGCCCACTGGAACAGCTCGGCCTCGTCGGCCTGGGTGATCTTGCGGATGTCGCCGAGGATGTTGCGCAGGTGACGGACCGCTTCGACGACGTTGCCGGTGCCGGCTTCGCCCTTCGAGCGGATCATCGCCGCCCCCTCGGAGATGCGACGCAGCGCCTCGCCGAGGTTGGTCGCGCCACACACGAACGGCACGTCGAATGCGAACTTGTCGATGTGGTGGGTCTCGTCGGCGGGGGTCAGCACCTCGGACTCGTCGATGAAGTCGACACCGAGCGCCTGCAGGATCTGCGCTTCGACGAAGTGGCCGATGCGAGCCTTGGCCATCACGGGGATCGACACGGCGGCCTGGATGCCCTCGATCATCTCGGGGTCGCTCATCCGCGCCACCCCACCGTCACGTCGGATGTCGGCGGGCACACGCTCGAGCGCCATCACGGCGACGGCGCCGGCGTCTTCGGCGACCTTGGCCTGGCCGGGGGTGACGACGTCCATGATGACCCCGCCCTTCATCATCTCGGCGAGGCCGCGCTTGACGGGGAAGGTTCCAGTGTGACCAGTCATCGGGCCAGCGTACTTTCGTCGTCGGGGTTTGCGCTGTGGTGTGCTCAGGGTGCGGGTGGTGCCGTGGGCAACACCTCGACGCCACCGGCGACGACGTCGTCGAGGTCGGCGAGTTCGATCCAGGTGTTGCCGACGTTGAACTCGATCGGTTCACCGTCGGGCCCGAAGTACTCGATCGGGAAGAGCGAGAACTCGCGTGCCCACGTGCCTTCGATGACCTCGCCGTCCGAGAAGAACCAGGCAGGTCCTTCGCCGATCGTCTGGGCTTCGGGGCTGCGACGGTCGGCCACACTCGGGGCGTACTCGACGCCGAGCACGATCACGTTGGTGGCGCGGATGCGTCCGAAGACGTTGTCGTCGTGGGGGCGTCCACGCTGCGAGCGGTCGAACTTCTCGAACTCGGGATTCCAGATCCATTCGATCCGCTCGGAGCCGACCCGGGCAAGAACACCCTCGGTTGGTTCCCCGCCGAACTCGGCGTCGGCCTCGAGGTACCTGAGCTGCGCCGGCGGCGGCCCCGGCTGGTCCTCGGGGGTCTGCAGCCAGATGGCATCGGTGCTGGTGTAGAGGTTGTGCGGTGCGCCGCCCGGCCCGCGGTAGTAGCCCGATGCGTTGCTCGGGCCCAGGTTGACGAGCTGGGAGTCGTTGATCAACCGGGTGACGGTCGGGTTGCCGCCGCTCCACACGAACAGCGGGAAGTTGAACGACGTGAACAGGTTGATGTCCTGGGTGCGGCCCGAGCGGATCGGCCCGATCGGGTCGGAGCTCTGCGAGTGGAACACCGCGGCGAAGCGGGTGGTACGTCCCTCGACGACCTCTTCGAACACGATGTCGGCGACCGCGAGCCCGCTGTGGTTGGGCACGGCGGCCGCATTGTTGTCGATCTTCGCGACGAGTGCCGGCCGCAGCAGGATCTCGTCCTCGCTGTCGAGCGGTTCGCCGGTGAGCGGCTGACGGATGGTGGCGGGGACCGTCGTCGAGGTCGTCGACGACGACGAGGTCGTGGTGGTGGCCCGCTCGGTGGTGGTGGGTGCTGCCGTGGTCGGCGGCACCGTCGAGTCGGCGGTGTCGTCACCGCCGCCACCGCAGGCACCGGCGATCAGGGCCAGGGCGGCGAGGGCGGCAACGGGTCGGAGGTGTTTCATCAGAGTTCTCTCAGGAGTGCGATTCGCTCGTCGAGCGGGGGGTGGGTGTCGAACAGTCGGTGGATGCCACCCAGTTTGCCGTCGTCGCCGACGCCGCTCATGGGTTGCTCGATCCACAAGTGTGCCGTAGCGGTGGACGCCGAATGCGTCACCGTCGTGTCGTCCTTGAGCTTCTCGAGCGCCGAGATCAGGCCGGGCGGGTACCGGGTGAGTTGGCAGGCGCTGACGTCGGCGAGCGTCTCGCGGCTGCGCGAGATCGTTGCCTGCATGATCTTGGCGATGATCGGCGCGACGACCAGCAGCGCAATGCCGATGTAGGCGAGCGGGTTGTTGGCGTTGGCGTGGTCGCCGCGGCGCGCCACTCGCCCACCGTTCCACCACATCATGCGAATGGCAAGGTCGGCCATCAGTGCCACGGAGCCGACCATGACGACGGCAAGGGTGGACACCAGGATGTCGTAGTTGCGGATGTGGCTCAGCTCGTGGGCGACGACGCCTTCGAGCTCGACCCGGTTCAGCTTCTCGAGCAGACCGGTGGTGACCGCAATGGCCGCATGGTTCGGATTGCGACCGGTCGCGAAGGCGTTCGGCGCAGGGTCGTCGATGACGTACACGCCCGGTTTGGGGAGCCCGCCGGCGATGCAGAGCCCTTCGACGAGGTTGTGCAGCCGTTGGTACTCCTCCGGCGGCGCCGGCCGGGCCCGGCTGACCGCCAGGGCGATCTTGTCGGCTCGCCAGTACGACGCGAACGCGATGGTGCCGCTGAGCACGAGGGCGACGAGGGTGAACACCAGCCCGTTGCCGACGACCGCGCCGATCGCAGCGCCGACGAGCGCCACGATGACGACGAATCCGGCCACGAGCAACATGCTGCGCCGCTTGTTCGATCTGATCACTTCGAACATCGGGCGACGTCAGAACTCGACCGTCGGAGCGACTCGGGCCAGATCCTCGGCCACGAAGTACTCCTTCGGTTCGAAATTGAACGACTTCGCGATGATCACCGTGGGGAACGACTCGAGCTTGTTGTCGTAGGTGAGCACGCTGTCGTTGTAGAACTGGCGGGCATACGCAACGCGACCTTCGGTGGCCGTCAGCTCCTCCTGCAGGGCGAGGAAGTTCTGGTTGGCCTTGAGGTCCGGGTAGGCCTCGCCGAGGGCGAAGAGCTGGCGCAGGGCCCCGGACAGCACGTTGTCGGCTTCGGCCTGGGCGGGCGGGGTGTCGGGAGCTGCGATGGCGGCGTTGCGGGCCTGGATCACCGCTTCGAGGGTCTCGCGCTCGTGGGCCGCGTAGCCCTTGACGGTTTCGACGAGGTTCGGGATGAGGTCGATCCGGCGCTTGAGCTGGACGTCGATCTGCGACCAGGCGTTCTCGACCTGGTTCCGCGAGCGGACCAGACCGTTGTAAGCGACGATCACGTACCCCACCAGGATCACCACGACGATGATCACGATGATGAGAGGAATCATTGGGGCGAGTCTACGGGGGCTCCCCTGCTCAACCGGAGGATGGGCAGATCGACCGGTAGATCTCCAGATATCGGTCGGCGAGCGAGGTCATCGCGAACCCTTCGGCACGAACGTCACCGGTGCGTCGCAGACGCCCGGCGAGTTCGGTGTCGGCGGTGACCCGCCGCAGCGCATCGGCGAGGGCCTCGGTGTCGCCCGGCTCGACCAGCAGCGCATCGACGTCGTGGGTCGCCACGTTGCGATAGCCGTCGAGCGAACTCGCCACCACGGTCGTGCCGGCCGCCATCGCCTCGATCAGGACCACCCCGAACGACTCGCCGTGCAGCGACGGCGCACAGAACACGTCGGCGGAACGCAGCCGCGCGAACTTCTCTTCGTCGGTCACCCTGCCGAGCCAGTGGAATCGGTGGTCGCCGGCCGTTGCGGCCGTCAACTCCGCGGTGTCCGGTCCGTCGCTGCCGATCCACACGTCGACGTCGAGTTCGCCGCCACGGACCGCCTCGACCAGCACGCGCAAGCCCTTGCGTTCCTCGTGTCGCCCACAGAAGAACACCGTCGGGCGGGTCGTCGCTCCGTCGACGTCGTCGGGCCACGGGGCAACCGAGCGGATCTCGTCGAGCTCCACCCCGTTGAACAGCACCTCGTACTCGCCGCCCAGGTGGCTGCGTACCAGCGCCAGCGCGTCCTTGGACACCACGACCTTGTGATCGATGCGGCGGATCAGGCGGGTGAGCGCCGGCCGGAGGATCCGGTAGCTGGCCGACGTGCCCGCGGCGTGGAACGTGCCGACGGTGGGTGCCGAATGCACCATCAACGCGGTCGACGTCGGGCCGGGAGCCAACGGTTCGTGCAGGTGGATCACGTCGAACTGTTCGTCGGCGAGCACCCGCAGGGTCCGCAGCGCCGCCGACGGATCGGGTGCGATTGGGGCGATCGAGCCGTTCGCCGACAGCGGCAGCGAGTCGCCGAGCGGCGTGACGAACGGCTCGGGCGGCGGCCCGTCGCATGGTCCGAGCACCCTGGCTTCGTGCCCGCGCCGTCGCAGTTCGCGCGCCAGCCCCAGCACCTGCGCCTGGACGCCACCGGGCACGGTGAGGCTGTACGGGCAGACGATGCCGATCCTCATCGACCGGGCCGTCATGTGTGGAACACGGCTCAGGTCACCCCGAAGCGCCGGTCGAGCTCGTCGGCTTCGAGCGGGCCCGACAGCAGGTATCCCTGCCCGACGTCACATCCGAGCGCCTGCAGGGCGCGGAGCTGCGTGGGTCGTTCGATGCCCTCGGCGACCGAGGTGACCTCGAGGCCGGCGGTGAGCTGCAGGATCATCTTGGCCAACGACATGTTCCGGGGTTGTTCGTCGAGTTCCTCGATGAACTGACGATCGATCTTGACGATGTCGACAGGAAACTTCTGCAGGTACGACAGCGAGCAGTAGCCGGTTCCGAAGTCATCGATCGCAATGAGTACACCAAGTGCACGCAGTGGGGCAAGGTTGTCTGTCGCCGACTCGATCTCCTCGACGAGCATCGTCTCGGTGATCTCGAGCACCACTCGACCCGGATCGAGCCGATGTTGTTCGAGCGACCGGCGCACCTGATCGACGAATTCGGGTGAGCGAAGCTGCAACCCCGACACATTGATACTGACCCGCTGGGGCCCTCGACCCTGCCAACGAGCTGCCGCCTTGATGCTCTGCTCGACCACCCATTTGCCGATCGGCACGATGAGCCCGGCGCGCTCGGCGATCGGGATGAACTCGGCCGGGGCGATCGAGCCCCGAGTCGGGTGCTCCCAGCGCAGCAGCGACTCCGCACCGACGACCCGGTGCGTGCGCAGGTCGACCATCGGCTGGAACACGAGACGCAACTGGTCGCGTTCGATCGCGAGTCCGAGATCGCTACGGAACTCGAGATGGCGCGTCGCCGTCAGCCGCATGGCGGGATCGAAGATCTTGATCTGGCTCTTGCCGGCACGCTTGGCCTCGTACATCGCGATGTCGGCGTCGCGGAGCAGGCCGGCGGTGGTCATGCCGGGCGTCGACACGGCGACACCGACGCTTGCGAGGACCGTGAGGTCGTAGCCGGCGAGTGCAACGGGCTGGCGCAGCGCTTCGAGCAGCCCTTCGGCAACGTCCAAGGCACGATCGACGCCACCGCGATCCTCCAGCAGCAGGGCGAACTCGTCGCCGCCGAGACGTGCCGGGCGTGTCGCCGCTGCCCGCGACGTGACGGATGCGGTCGGCGATCGAGCGCAGCATCTGGTCGCCGACGCCGTGACCGAGTGCATCGTTGACGGACTTGAAGTCGTCGAGGTCGACGAAGAGCACCACGACGGGATCGTCCTCCGGCCGAGCGACCCGCAGCGCGTGGTCCATCCGGTCGAGGAAGAGCGCCCGGTTCGCCAGGCCCGTCAGTTCGTCGTGGAACGCCCGGTGACTGAGCTGACGTTCGAGGTTGCGTTGCTCGGTCACGTCACGGAACGTGGCCACCAGCCCGTCGACGGCGTCGCCTCCGAGCAGGTTCGCGATCGTCGCCTCCATGCGGCGGCGTTGGCCGTCGACGCGCACGAGGCTCGCCTCGAACTTGACCATCTCGCCGTGCGGCAGCGCTGCGGCCTTGCGCAGTTCGGTCGCCGCTGCCTCGCGATCGTCACTGGCGACCAGATCGACCAGCGACCTGCCCGTCCAGTCGTTCGGCCGATGACCGAGTGTGCTGGCAAGGCCCGGGCTCGCGTAGTTCATCACCCCGGCGGCGTCGACGAGCAGCACGACGTCGCTGGAGTGCTCGACCATCGCCGCCAAGCGGTCCTGGCCCTTGCGTTCGGTGAGCGTGCGCACCGTGGCGACCAGGCGCCACATCCGCGTCAGCGCCAGCACGACGACGACAACGGCGCACACCGCGGCGATCGTGCGCGTGGCACGGGTACCGAGCCCCGTCACATTCAGCGTGAGCAACACCGTCAACGGCGTCAACGCGGCGACGCTCAGCCACACCACCCGACCGAACCCGAGCATCGGCGCCGTCTCGGTGGGCCGATTGCGATGGGTCATCGTGGGGTCGAGCGCGGCCGCCCCGATCACGAGCGGCGGGGCGATCGACAGCGCGGCGACCAAGCCGCTCGCTCCAATCGACGAGTTCAATTCGGCGATGCCCCGCGCCACGTCGGACACCAGCAACAGCCCCACACCGACGGCGAGCAGCATCGTGGCAGGGACCCGGAACCGGTTCTGCGCAGCGGTTCGGAATGCGATCGCCAGCGCGAGCGCATCGACCATCGGCACCAACACCGCCCAGACCCGGTCGCCGAACGCCAGACCACGGTCGGCCAGATACGGCTCGACGACGGCGAGCCACACGCCGAGCCCGACAGCCACGCCGACGATCGCCGTCTCGATCGGGCCCAGGGAGTCCTCGTCGGGCGACGAATCCTGGCCGAGCATGGCGAGCGCGATCACCAGGAGGCCCGAGGACACGAGATGCAGCGCATCGCCCACCGACGGGAACGTGGCCGACCCGTCGAAGTACAGACGCGCCCAGATCAGCTGGGCGACGGCGAGCAGCCCCAGCGACACCGCCACCAGGACCCACGCCAGTATGCGTCGCGGCTGGTGAGCGGCGATGCCGACCCAGACGGCGCCGACGCCGATCGCCGGCGCGACGACACGAATCGACTCCGCCGCCGCACTCTCGGGCAGCACGACGTACACCACCGTGAGGGCAGCTGCGAGCGCGATGAGGATGCGAGCGCGCATCGCCATCGGATATGTGTCCGCCATGTCGATGGTCTGTCTTCGGCAGAACGCTCAGGTGACTTGATGCTCGTGGCCGTGACGTTCGACGGATTGCGTGCGCTGCGGGCGTGGCGAGTTGAGCGGACCGGTCCGCACGCTCCGTGACGCAGCACCGCTGCCACGGGGGCCGGCGGCGTCTCGGCCTACGACGTCGTCTGCTCGTAGCCCGGGTCGCTCGGCCAGTTGGGCTGGAACATGTGCCACTGCGACGGTGCGCGCCGTATCAGCAGTTCGAGCTCCTCGGCGAGGTCCTGGGTGATGCGTTGGACGTCGTCGCGCAGCCGCTTGCCGACCCGCTCGACGGCGAGCGGGGGCCGTACCCATGCGAAGTGGCCGTCGACGCGACCCGTGAAGTACACCGCCGTCGGCAGGATCGGCGCTCCCGTACGCAGCGCCAAGGTGGCCGGGCCACCCGGCATCGTGGTGCGCTCACCGAAGAACTCGACCTCGGGGCCGCCACCCTGAAGATCTCGGTCGGCGAGCAGGCAGACCACGTGGTTGTCGTTGAGCGCCCGCATCACGGTGGTGCCGGCGCCGGCACCCAACGGCACCACGTGCATGCCCAGCGCCGAACGGAGGTCGACGAACCACTCGAACAGCTCCGGCGGCTCGATCTTCTCGACGACGACAGTGATCTGATGGCCCTGCTCGGCGATCCAACGGCCGGCCCACTCCCACCCGCCGAGGTGCGGCAGCACCAGGATCACGCCGTTGCCTCCTTCGAGCGCCGTGACGATGTTGTCGTAGCCGTCGACGTCGAAGCCTCGCTCGACGGTGGCCGCCGAGAGGTTCGGGAGCCGGAAGCTCTCGAGCCAGTAGTGGGCATAGGAGTCGAACGCCTCCTGGACCGCCCGGCGCAGCCGCAGACCGCTCAGGGTCGGATCGACACGCTGGAGGTGCCGACTGATGATCTCGCGCCGCTCACGGCTCGCGAAGCTGGCGCCCACACCGAACGGTGTCGTCAACCCCGCCGCGACGCGCGCCGGCATCAGCTGGGCCGCCGCCGCACCGAAGCGGTACGAGGAGGTGGTCGCCAGGTCGGTGAACCGGCGAGGATCGGTGATCGGTCGCTGCGCCACGACTCAGGTCGGACGACGCGGCACGCTGGTACGTCGCCGTTCGGTTCGTGCCACCCGCCGGCTCAGGCGACGCGACCGACGCATCTCGATCTTCGCGGCGGTGACCGGAGCGACCGCCGCCTGCCTCCAGACCTTGACGAACCGTTGGACCGCCGTGATCGAGGTCAACACCAACATGATCCACAGGATCGGGATGAGCAACACCGGGAACAGCAGGCCGAGGCAGATCGCAATGATCCGTTCGGCGCGTTCCATGAGACCGCCCTTGGCCTCGATCCCGAGCGACTCCGCCTTGGCGCGCTGGTAGCTGATCAGGCTCGACACCGCCATCACTGCGTACGGCAGCAGGGCCATGTACGGCGACTCCTCGCTGGCGAAGTACCAGGCGATACCGCCGAGGAGCAGTGCGTCGGTGATGCGGTCGACGGTCGAGTCGAAGAAGGCGCCGCGCTGACTCGCCGTGTCGGAGGCCTTCGCAAGCGCACCGTCGAGCAGATCGGGCAGCGCTGCGAGGATCACGAGCAGCAGGCCGAGACGCAACTGTCCGGCGCCGATGGCCACCGCCGCGCCGATGCCGACCAGCAGCCCCAGGATCGTCAGGTGGTCGGGCGTGAGCCCCGTCTTGCGCAGCGCGGCGCCGACGGGCTTGACGGCCTTGTCGACCGGACCACGGAACTTGCCGTCGAACATCGAGCCGACGCTATCGCGACTCAGCGAGCAGATCGGGGTCGTCGAGTTCCGGATTGTTCTCGCGGAGATGCTCGATCACGCGACCGTCGACCGCATCGACCAGCACGAGCCCGCGCTCGGAGGGCGGGTCGTCGGCGGAATAGCACAGCACCCGCCAGGTGGGTCGACTCCGCACGCCGCGCCAGACCTGCTGCGCCGACGCGTGACCCACCGGAAAGCCGAGCGCCTGTTGGGCAGCGACGAGCGCCTCGGTCTCGTCGACGTGCATCCTCCAGCCACTGGTGATCGAAAAGACACCGACGGCGGCGAGCACGACGGCAGCGACGAGCCAGCCGCCGTTGACGATCGCCGAGTCGTCGAAGCCGACGTAGACGCCCACGCAGATCGCTGCGATCACGAGATAGAGCACACCGGGCCAACGACGGCGACTGTTGTCGGGGAACTGGTACGGGCCCACGAACACCGACGGATCGAGGTCGGCCGGCAGCTCGTCACGGAGGTCGTCGGTCATCGCAGCCAGGCTACTGACGGTCCGGCGTTGCGCGAGCCCAGCCGTCGCGGAGTTTCGACGCGGTGTCGACGAGCGCTTCGGGGAGCGTCTGGGTGTTCGAGATCGCCGACATGAAGTTCGAGTCGCCCGTCCAGCGGGGCACCACGTGGACGTGCAGGTGGTCGGGGACGGATCCACCGGCCGGGCGGCCCAGGTTGAGCCCGACGTTGAGTCCGTCGGGCGAATAGACCGAGCGGACCACCCGGACCGCATCGGTGACGGTCGCCCAGAGATCGACGGTCTCGTCGGCAGCGAGCCCGTCGAGGTCGGCCACTTCCCGGTACGGCACCACCAGCAGGTGGCCGGTCGTGTACGGAAACAGGTTGACCACCACGAAGCACGTGTCGCCACGATGCACGATGTGCGTCTCGTCGTCGGAGGCGCCCGAGTGGAGCAGGCGCGTGAACACGCTGCCCGGTTCGGTCGACTCGTCACCGGTGCGCACCGGCGCAGCGCTGACGTAGCTCGACCGCCACCCCGACCAGATCCGCTCGAGCATGCTCAGGCCCCGAGCGCTGCCGATTCGGCGTCGGCGATCTCCTGCAGGAACTGCTCGACGAACCGCTCGACCGGCACGCCCCGCTCGACGTCGCCGCCGCGGGGGTTGACGCCAACCGTGCCCGCCGCCACATCGTCGTCACCGACGACGAGCACGTACGGGATCTTCTCGAGCTTGGCGTTGCGGATGCGCTTGCCGAGGCCGTCGTCGGCGGGCGACGTGTCGACCCGAGCGCCCGCAGCGCTGAGCGCCTCGACGACGCCGGCCGCATACGGCTCGTGCGCCTCGGCCACCGCGAGCACGCGAACCTGCGTCGGCGCCAACCACGTGGGGAACGCGCCGGCGTAGTGCTCGAGGAGCACGCCGAAGAACCGTTCGATCGAGCCGAACAGTGCGCGGTGCAACATGATCGGACGGTGGCGGCCGTTGTCGGCGCCGACGTACTCGAGGTCGAACCGCTCGGGGAGCTGGAAGTCGGCCTGGATCGTCGAGAGCTGCCACGAGCGCCCGATGGCGTCCTTGACGTCGATGTCGATCTTCGGGCCGTAGAAGGCGGCGTCGCCCTCCTTGACGGCGTACTCCAGCCCGTGCGAGTCGAGGGCTTCGCGCAGCGCCTCGGTGGCCTCGTCCCAGATCTCGTCGTCGCCGATGTACTTCTCGGGGTCCTTCGTCGACAGGTTGAACGTGAAGTCCTCGAAGCCGAACGCGCGCAGCACCGACAGCACGAAGTCGAGCAGGCTGGCGACCTCGGTCGCCATCTGCTCCTTGGTGCAGAAGATGTGGCTGTCGTCCTGGGTGAAGCCGCGGATGCGCATCAGGCCGTGCAAGCGTGCCGGCGCGCTCGTAGCGGTAGACGTTGCCGAGTTCGAACAACCGCAGCGGCAGTTCGCGGTAGCTGCGCTGGCGACTGCGGAAGATCAGGCAGTGCATCGGGCAGTTCATCGGCTTCATGTAGTACGTGCCGTTGTCCATCTCCATCGGCGGGTACATGCCGTCGGCGTACCACTGGAGGTGACCGGAGGTCTCGAACAGCTTGCCGTTGGCGAGATGCGGTGTGTACACGAACTCGTAGCCACCGTGCTCGTGGCGCGTGCGGCTGTAGTCCTCCATCAGCTTGCGGACGATGGCGCCCTTGGGGTGCCAGACGGCCAGGCCGCCGCCGAGTTCACTCGGGAAACTGAGGAGGTCGAGTTCGGTGGCGAGCTTGCGGTGGTCGCGCTTGGCCGCCTCCTCCAGCTGGTGAAGGTGCTCGGCAAGCGCCTGCTTGGACTCCCAGGCCGTGCCGTAGATGCGCTGCAGCATCGGGCCCTTCTCGTTGCCGCGCCAGTAGGCGCCCGAGACGCGCTGGAGCTTGAAGAAGCCGAGCTTGCCGGTCGACGGGACGTGAGGACCGACGCACATGTCGACGAAGCTGTCGGTGTTTCGATAGGCGCTGATCACGCCGCCCTCGCCGACTTCGGTGGCGTCGTCGTTGTCGGCTGTTCCGGTTCCTTGAAGCGCCGCCTCGACGCGTTCGATGATCTCGACCTTGTAGGGCTGGTCGGCGAAGAGTTCCTTGGCCTCGTCCATCGTCATCTCGGAGCGGACGAACGGCTGGTTCGCCTTGACGATCTCGCGCATCTCGGCCTCGATGCGCGCCAGGTCGTCGTCGCTGAACGTCTTGGCGTCGGGCAGCTCGAAGTCGTAGTAGAAGCCGTTCTCGATGGCCGGGCCGATCGAGAACTTCGCGCCGGGGAACAGCCTGGTGACCGCCTGCGCCATCACGTGGGCCGTCGAGTGGCGCAACACATGACGTCCCTCGGGCGTGCCGGCCGTGATGATCGCAACGGTGGCGCCGTTGCGCAGCGGCGCGGTGAGGTCGGTCTCCTGTCCGTCGACGACGGCGGCGACGGCCGCCTTCTTGAGGCCGGAGCCGATGGCGGCGGCCAGGTCGAGTGCGGTGGCGTCGTGGGCCAGTTCGCGCTCGGAGCCGTCGGGGAGAGAGACCGTGATGTTCGACATGCGACCGTCAGGATAGGAGCAGCCGCCACCGTCCGACGGGTGGGTTGGAGAGCCGGTGTCCGTTGGCGGTGATTCAGTGACCCGCGACGAGGCTGAGCTCGCGCTCGATCGCCGACGACGAGTTGATCACGGGGATCGGGTTCGGCTCGGACACCGATGCCACTCGTGCGGCCACCGTCGGTTCGGTCTCGGCGGTCGATCCCGCGTAGGTGTTGACGTACTGCTGACCGGTGAGTTCGCGGATCTCGAACATCACCTCGTCGATCATCGAGCGCCACGCGATGTGCTCAGCGCCACGACCGCGATAGCGCTCGGGGCGGATCGGGCGACCGATCTTGATCTGGCAGGCGCTGAACAGCTTGGGGACCTTCGCGTCGGGTGGCTGGATCTCGTCGGTGCCGACCACGCCGACCGGGAAGATCGGACAGTCGAGCTTCATCGCCAGACGCGCGGCGCCGGTACGACCCTTGTGCAGGTTGCCGTTGCGGCTTCGGGTGCCCTCGGGGAAGATGCCGAACAGCTCACCGCGACGAAGCACCGATTCGGCGGCGTCGAGCGCTGCGGTGCTCTTGTCGCCCCCGGACCGGTCGATCGGGATCATGCCCATCGCGGGGAACAGGTGCTTGGTCTTCCACGAGTCCATGTACTCGGCCTTGCCGACGAAGGAGATGTTGCGCTGCACGGTCAACATCAAGAACGCGGAGTCGAGGAAGCTGATGTGGTTCGGGCACAGGATCGCCGGGCCGGACACGGGCAGGCGTTCGTAGCCACTGAGCTCGATGTTCCACAGCCGTGAGGCGATGGGACGGCCGAGGCGACGGACGCGTTGCTGCATCGCTCCTGCTCCCGGCTGTGTCGTCATGCCTGCAGAGTAGACCGCACGAACGCACAATTGAAGGCCAAATCGTGAACTTCGTGTCAACGGCAGCGGAAACTCACCTGTGGAGCGCGAAACGAGCGTCGTTTCAGTCGAGGTCGACGCCGAGCAGCGCGGCTGCTTCGCCGACGCCGGCGCCGACCGCGGCGGCGGCGTCGATCGCAGCGATCGCTCCTGGCGTGTCGAGGTCGTCGTCGAGACGAGCCCGAACTTCCTCGAGCAGGTCGGGGTTCGATCCGGACCGTTCGTTCCATGCGTCGAGGCGAGCAGCGTTGCGCGGCATCAGCTCGTCGTCCCACTCCCACTCGACGCGGTAGTGGTGCTCGATGATGCCCAGTCGGATCGCCCGAGGGTCCCAGGTTTCGCGGAGCTGGTCGACGAACACGAGGTTGCCGAGGCTCTTCGACATCTTCTCGCCGTCCTTGTGAATCAGCGCGGTGTGCATCCAGTGCTTCACGAACGGCTCGCCAGTGGCGGCTTCGGATTGCGCGCGCTCGCACTCGTGGTGGGGGAAGATCAGGTCCGCTCCCCCGCCGTGCAGGTCGATGGTGGTTCCCAGCTCGCGCAGCGCCAGCGCCGAACACTCGATGTGCCAACCCGGCCGCCCCGGTCCCCACATCGTGTCCCACGACGGCTCGTCGATCGCAGAGGGATGCCACAGCACGAAGTCGAGCGGCGAGCGCTTGTTCGGATCGTCGATGTTGCCACCGCGCTCCTTGGCCAGCACCAGCATCTCGTCGTCGCTGTAGTGGCTGAGCGTGCCGAACGATCCGAACTTCGACACGTCGAAGTAGACCGACCCGCCCGCCTCGTAGGCGTAGCCGCGGTCGAGCACCATGCCGATGAAGCCGCGGATGTCCGGGATCGCGGACGAGGCCCGGGGCGTGGCCGCGACGGGCAGCGCGTTGAGCGCTTCCATGTCGCGCTCGAAGCGTGCCTCTTCGCCGGCGGCGAGGTCGAGATAGTGGATGCCGAGTTCACGCGCCTTCGCGAACAGCGGATCGTCGACGTCGGTCACGTTGCGGATGCACCGCACGGTGTGGCCCTTGTCGATCAGGCGCCGCTGGAGCACGTCGTAGGCGATGAACGTGGCCGCATGGCCCAGATGTGTCGCGTCGTACGGGGTGATCCCGCAGGTGTACATCATCACGTGGTCGTTCGGTTCGAACGCCACGATGGCGCGCCGCGCGGTGTCGTAGAGCTGCATCACCCGGCGTCAACAGCGCGAGGGTCGCCTTTGATTCCCGTCAGCTTCGGCGCGACCCGGGTCTTGTAGCGCACGTTCAGCTGGAGCAGCACCGCCGTGAACGCCTCGATCGCCGTGGCATTGGACAGCTCACCGGCGTCGAGCGGACGACAGCCCGGGAAGTCAGCGACGATCCGGCTGACCTCGCGGACCGCTGCGGGGTCGTCGCCGCAGATCAGCACGTCGGAGTCGATCGGGTGGTCGATCTGGCCGAGTTCGGTGGCGGGCAGGTGGTGGAACGCCGCCACGATCCGACAGCGCGGGACCGCTGCCTGAACATGGGCGGCGACGCTGCCACGGGGCGGCACCAGCGGCTGGAACTCCTTGTTCACGCGGACCAGCGCGTTGGCCATCGAGATGACGATCTTGCCGGCGAGCGCCGCCTCGTTCTCCTGTGCGGTGCTGGCGGCCGAGTCCCACGGCGTGGCGATGACGACCATGTCGCACTCGGCAGCGGCGGCGTTGTCGCCGGCTTCGAGGAGATCGGCGAGGTGCGGCCACTTGCCCACCAGTTCGTCGACGGTCTCCATCGCCCGGTACTTCGAGCGCGACCCGATGACACAGGGATAGCCGATGCTCGCGAGTCGGGCTGCGAGTCCGCTGCCTGCTGGTCCGGTTCCGCCGAAGATGCCGATGCGCATGTCGACAGCGTGGCACACCGAGCGCCGGAATCACCATCTGCGAAAAACCTGGGGCGCACCCGGACGGCGGCGATCATCTACGGTCCGGTGCATGGGTCTGCTCGACGGCAAGAAGATCGTGATCACCGGCGTCCTCACCGACGCCTCGCTGGCCTTCGGAGTCGCCCAACTCGCGCGGGCGGAAGGCGCCGACATCGTGCTCACCGGAGCGGGCCGGGCGCTGAAGCTGACGCAGCGAACCGCCCGCAAGCTGGGCGACGACATCGACGTGTTCGAACTCGACGTCACGGTTCCCGAGCACGGCGTGGCGGTGCGCGAGGCCCTGGCCGAGAAGTGGGGCCGCGTCGACGGGGTGCTCCACGCGATCGGGTTCGCCCCCGAGGTGTGCCTCGGCGACGACTTCCTCGCCGCCCAGTGGGACGACGTCGCCGTCGCGATGCACATCTCGGCCTACTCGCTCAAGGCGTTGGCCGACGCCTTCCTGCCGCTGATGAGCGAGGGCGGATCGTTCGTCGGCCTGGATTTCGACAACCAGCAGGCATGGCCCGCCTACAACTGGATGGGCGTCGCCAAGTCCGCGCTCCAGAGCGTGTCTCGGTATCTCGCCAAAGAGGTCGGGCCCCGTGGAATCAGGTCGAACCTGGTCGCCGCTGGCCCGATCAAGACCATGGCCGCCAAGTCGATCCCTGGCTTCTCCAAGTTCGAAGACGTGTGGGACGACCGCGCCCCGCTCGGCTGGGACGTCACCGACTCCGAGCCCGTCGCTCGTGCGGTGATCGCCCTGCTGTCGGACTGGTTCCCCGCCACCACCGGCGAGATCATCCACGTCGACGGCGGCTACCACGCCATCGGCGCCTGAGCAGCGAACACCGCATCTCCATCGACCGCCTTCTCGACTCCTTCGGCCGCGCTGACATGGCGGCGCTGACATGGCCGTGATGTTCCGGTCTCGGGAACTGTGTGACAGCCCCTTGTCATGATGGAATCATGATCGTTGTCGAGGATGCCGGGGTCGGTGAACGTTGCGGCGAGGCGCCGTCTTCGTCGCGCTGGGTCCGGTTCGGTTCCCGGTTCGGTGACGGGTTCGTCTGGTTCCCGGCCGATCCCGCACGCGGGTTCGATCCGGTCACCGACATCGCCATCGGCGCCGACGCCGGTGTCATCGACGCCGAGTGGATCGCGGCCGCGGTCGAGCACTGCGCACAAGGCGTGTCGCTGCTCGAAGCCCTCGACCCCACCAGCTTCGACCCGGCAACCACTGCGGCGTGGGCCACCGGCGTCGAACAACTCCGCCGCCAAACCCACGCCGCCGGCATCGCCGTGGCCGATCACCTCGACACCGCACAACCGTTCCGTGATCTCGGGTTCTTCACCGCGAAGAACTGGATGAAACACCACCTGCAACTCTCCGGCCCCGAAGCCCACAGCCGCATCCAAGAAGCCCGCCTCCGCCGAGCCGTGACCGTGTGGAACAACGCACTCGCCGCCGGACAACTCGGCGTCGCACAAACCCGACTGATGGCCCGCATCGCCGCCAACCCCCGCATCGACCCCGACGTGCTCACCCGCGGCGTCTGGCAACTGCTCGTCGACGCCATCGACCTGCCCTACGTCGAGTTCGAACGACGCGCCCGCACCTGGGAAGCTCTCGCCGACCCCGACGGCGCCGCCGAGAAACTCGAACGCAACCGCCAACGCCGCACCGCCAGCATCCTGCAGCACCCCGACGGATCATGGAGCCTGCACGCACTCCTCGACGACGTCGGCGGCCCCGAATTCCTCGAGATCTTCTGCTGGTACGTCGACCGAGAATTCGACACCGACTGGAAAGAAGCCACCCAACGCTTGGGTCACGGCAACGTCGACACCACCACGCTGCGCCGCACCGAAACCCAACGCCGAGCCGACGCCCTCCTCGCCATGGCCCGCGCAGCCGCCGCATGCCCACCCGATCGCACGCGGCCCACTGCCGACGGTCAACTTCCTCCTCGACGACACCACCGCCGCCGCCACCGCCGACGGCCGTCTCCCCTCCCCCGACACCTACCGCAACGTCACCTCACGCACCGACCGCGGCCACCACGTCAACCCCACCGCCATCATCGGCGTGTCGCTGTGGTCGCTCATCCGCCGCGTCGTCACCGACAGCAAAGGCGTCATCATCGAACTCGGGCGCACCCGACGACTCTTCAGCGGGTTCGCACGCGAGGCCGTCATGCTCCTCGAGCCCACCTGCATCTGGCCCGGCTGCGACCAACCACACACCTGGTGCCACGCCGACCACCTCACCAGCTGGACCACCCGCGGCCCCACCAACCCCCACAACGGCGCACCCCTGTGCCCCCGCCACAACTCCCTCAAAGAATCCGGCTTCACCATCTGGCGAGACGACGACGGCCACTGGCACATCACCACACCCGACGGCACCACCATCTGCTGACACGATCCGTCGACGGCGGACGCGCCCCACGACCTGACGCGCCGCACCTGACAGACTGCGTCGATGGAGGTCCGTCGCATCGACCACGTGCAGCTTGCGATGCCCGCCGGCCGCGAACACGAAGCCGTCGCGTTCTACGAGGGGCTGCTCGGCGTCACGCAGGTGGCGAAACCCCCGCCCCTGGCAGTTCGTGGCGGCTGCTGGTTCGAGCGCGGCAACCTCAAGATCCACCTCGGTGTCGACGCCGACTTCCGACCGGCACGCAAGGCACATCCAGCGCTCCTCGTCGACGATCTCGCGGGCCTGGTCGAGCGGCTCCGGGCGGCCCGTGTTCCGATCCGCGACGACGAGCCGCTGGAGGGCTACGACCGGGTGTACGCCGACGACCCGTTCGGGAACCGCATCGAGCTCCTCGAACCCATCGTCAACGTCGCGTTTCGTCCGCTGACGGTCGACGACCTGGACCAGCTCGTCGAATGGTTCGCCGACCCGGCAGTGGCCCGCTGGTGGAACCAACCGGCCGAACTCGACTCGGTGACCGCCAAGTACCTCCCCCGCATCGAGGGCACGGGCGACGCAACGCTGATGTGGATCGCCGAGGTCGACGGCGAACCGGCCGGATTGCTCCAGAGCTACCGACACAGCGACTACAACGCCACCGACATCGCCGTCGGCGTGCCGAACGCTGTCGGCATCGACTACCTGCTCGGCGGCGCACACCGTGGCCGCGGGCTGGGCGGACCGATCCTGCGGGGCTTCGCCCACTGGGCGCTCGGCCAACACCCGGGCGCAGACGTGTGCGTGGCGACTCCTGCGACGACGAACGCTGCATCTCGTGCCGCAGTCCAGCGAGCCGGATTCATCCACACCCACGACTGTCAGCCGCCCGACGAACCACCCGCCGCGGTCTACGTCTTTCGCCGCGCAGTCAACGCTCCGTGACCGAGCCCGTCCCCCTTCGCGGCGGTTCGTCACCGACCGGAGCCGTGGTGCTGGACGATGCCGTGCGTTACTGGGCGTCCATCGAGCCGGCCCGATCCGATCTTGAAGTGCATCGCTGGCGCTCGCGCTGGTTTCCAGACCACAGCGACTGGTTGGCCACACCCATCTCGTGAACAACTTCACCTCGCACAGGTGGAGTTGTTCACGAGAACGACGGGGGTACGGTCGACGGGGTGAACCGGCTCGCCGACGAAACCTCTCCGTATCTGCGCCAGCACCGTGACAACCCGGTCGACTGGTACCCCTGGGGCGCTGAAGCATTCGCGGCGGCCGAGGAGCGCAACGTGCCGATTCTGCTGTCGGTCGGCTACTCGGCGTGCCACTGGTGTCACGTGATGGCCCATGAGTGCTTCGAGGACACCGAGGTCGCGGCGAAGATGAACGAGCTGTTCGTCAACGTCAAGGTCGATCGCGAGGAACGCCCCGACGTCGACGCGCTCTACATGGATGCGGTGCAGGCGCTCACCGGTCGCGGCGGATGGCCGATGACGGTGTTCATGACGCCTCGCCGCGAACCGTTCTACGGCGGCACCTACTTCCCCAAGGAGGCGTTCCTGCAGTTGATGGACGCCATCGAGGACGTCTTCCGCAACAAGCCCGACGACGTCACCCAGAACGTCACGACGCTCACCAAGGCGCTGTCGACCAGCGCACAGCTCCGACCGAAGAACGACCTGCCGGGCCTCGAAGCGATCAACGGCGGCCTCCAGAACCTCGCCAGGGCATTCGACAGCGAGTGGGGCGGGTTCGGCAAGGCACCGAAGTTCCCGACGACCTCCCACCTCGAACTGATGCTGCGGGCGTACATGACCAACGCGGGTGACGGGCCCAAGCGGATCATCGAGACCACGCTCGACGCCATGTGCTCGGGGGGCATGTACGACCACGTCGGCGGCGGCTTCGCCCGCTACTCCACCGACCGCGAGTGGCTGGTGCCGCACTTCGAGAAGATGCTCTACGACCAGGCGTTGCTGCTCGGGATCTATCTCAAGGGTCTGATCGTGATCGGCCGTCCCGACTGGCGCCTCGTGGTCGAAGAGACGATCGCCTACGTCCTCACCGAGCTGCGCCACCCCGACGGCGGCTTCTACTCCGCCGAGGACGCCGACTCGCTCGACCCCGACGGCAACACCGTCGAGGGCTGGTTCACCACCTGGACGCCCGCTGAAGTGCGAGCCGCGCTCCCCCACACCGACCGCGCCGTCGTCGACACGTTGATCGACTGGTATGGCATCACCGACGACGGCAACTTCGAGGGCCGCTCGATCCCCAACCGTCTCGCCGCTCGCGGCCAACTGCTGCGCACACCGGAACTGAACGCGGCAGTCCTGGAGCTGCGAGCTGCACGATCACAGCGGCCTCACCCCGGACTCGACGACAAGGTCCTCACCGAGTGGAACGCCCTGTTCCTGTCGTCGCTCGCGCAAGCGGCCGCCGTGTTCGGGCGCCGCGACTGGCTCGACGCCGCAATCGCCAACGCCGAGTTCCTGCTGCGCGAGCTGCGCGCCGAGAACGGTCGCTGGTTCCGCAGCTGGCAGGCCGACGGCCGGCCCCGGGCGCGCCACATGGCCCTCGCTGCCGATCACGCCGCGCTCGTCGACGCCTTCACCCGTCTCGCCGAGGCCAGCGGCGAAGCGCGCTGGATCGCGGAGGCAGTACGCACGGCCGACACGATGCTCGACTGGTTCTTCGACCCCGAGCAGGGCGGGCTGTTCACCACGGCCGAAGACGCCGAGGCCCTGGTCGTGCGTCAGAAGGACCTCACCGACGGCGCAACGCCATCGGCCAACTCGACGGCAGCGATCGCGCTGTTCCGACTCGCCGCCCTGACCGGCGAGCAGCGGTACGCGAACCAGGCCGACCGGATCCTGCAGCTCATCGCTGCGGCTGTCGAGAAGTCGCCGGGGCAGTACTCCAACGCGCTGGTGGCCACCGACCTGCGCCGGCGGGGTCTCACCGAGGTCGTCATCGTCGGTGAACGCAACGAGCTGGTCCGCCTGGCCCAGTCCGTCTGGCGGCCCGACACCGTGCTGGCGTGGGGCGAGCCCTACGACTCGCCGCTGTGGGCCGACCGGGCGGAGGGCTTCGCCTACGTGTGCCGCAACTATGCGTGCGAGCTGCCCCAGGACACGGTGCAGGGATTCGCCGAGAAGCTGACCGGCCGCAAGGTGACGATCACCGGCAACAAGATCGTGACCGAGCCGATCGATCCGGCTACCAGTGACCCCGGTGAATGATCTGACGGGCGGGGCGACGACCACGGCCGGCGCTGCGTCCCGGACCTGACGCAGGATCGTCCGCCGCTGCAAGCGGATGGCCGAGCGCGATCGCTCCGAGCAGCTCGAGACCCGGCGGGATCCCGAGCCGTTGGCGCAGTTCACGCTCACCGCGGAACACACCGAAGAACAGCGCGCCGAGCCCGACGTCCTCGGCGGCCAACAGCAACGTCATCACCGCCATCGAGGTGTCGATCGTCCAGTACGGAACCGGCCAGGCCGAGGCACCGGCACCGAGGCCGGTCTGGGCCTTGTCGGGCTCGGCGTAGCGATCGACATACGCCTTCGAGTCCGCCAGCGGCAGGGCGATCACCGGAGCGGTCAGCAGGTGCTGCCAACGAAACGAGTCGCGGCGGACCGCCGGCAACGTCGAGTCCCAGAACAGTTCGGTGTCGGCGCCTTCGAGCACGACGAGATGCCAGCCCTGCGTCTTGCCGGCGCTCGGCGCACGTGCAGCGAGGTCGACCAATCCGTCGAGGACATCAGCGTCGATCGGACGACCGTCGAACGCCCTGGTCATCCGGCGGGAGCGGACGACCTCGGCGAACTCGGTCATGTCGTCGCCGAGCGGACGGTGTTCAGCGCTTGCCGAGCTTGAGGAGATCTTCGGCCATCGTCCAGCCGTACACGACCATCGCCCCACCCTTGGCCGCCGGCACGGCAGCCAACATCTCGACGACGTCGGGATCGAGCTTGTCGGGCTTCGACGACTCGTGGTCGAGGTACCCGTCGGCACTGCCGCTGGCGGCGATGAAGGTCTTCGCGTCGTACTTGGCATCGACACCGAACCGTTTGGCGAGGCGTCGGCCCCACGCCCGCTCCTCGCCGACGGCCTGCGAGCCGGGCGACGGCGTGACCTCGCGAAGGTCCTTGAAGGCTTCGAGACCATCGGCGTTGATGAATCGGCAACCGACGACGACGTCTTCGTCGGGGAAGGCCATCAGGGCACGGTGATAGGCCTCGCCGACCAGGCCACGCAGGACCTGGTCGCGCTTGGACGAGCGCTTCACCGACATCAGCCCGATCAGCACGCACGGCGTTCCGCCGATGCGTTCGAGCGTGGAGAACGTGAATCCGTGCAACGCGCCGCCGAATCGGGCGGTGGTGATCAGGACCCAGTCCTCCTTGGCCTTGGAGAGCTGCCCGGCGCTGAACGCGTCTTCCATCGACGCCAGTTCGTCGAGGTCGGAGTCCGTCAGCGCCGAAGCGTCGTTGGTCGAGACGTCGAGTGCCATTCGTCCTATTCTACAGCAGCACCGCCTCATGTCCGAAGGCCATGCGGAGTTCGCCCACCGAGCGGTCGAGATCGACACGGAACTCGTCGGCCAACTTGAGCACTTTGCCCTGGCCGATGTCGACCATCACCACCGAGTCGCCGGGGTGTTCGCGCAGGATTCGCTTCAGCCGCTGGATCTTCAGTTCGTCGAGCGCTGCGGAGGGCAACCGCAGGCGCAACGGGGCCGCCGGGCCGTCGCTGAGACCGGACAGCACGGTGACCGTCTGGCCGATCAGCCCGAATCGTGACTCGTCGCGCCGGTCGAGACGCCCCTTGACCGCGACGATCAGGTCGTCTTCGAGCTTGTGGCCCTGCTCGGCGAGCGTTCGCGGGAAGATCGTCACCTCGATCGAGGCGTCGAGGTCCTCGAGCAGGAAGACCGCCATCTGGTCGCCCTTCTTGGTGAACTTGCGTGCCAGGTTCGTGATGACGCCGCCGACCACGACGTTGGCGCCGTCCTCCATCGTCTGCAGGTCGAGCACCGACTGTTCGACCTTGCGCCGCAGCGCTGCCTCGACGCCGAACAGCGGATGATCGGACACGTACAGCCCGAGCATCTCCTTTTCGTAGCGGAGCTGTTCGGTCTTGTCGAAGGCCAGATCGGGAATCTCGGTGCGTTCGTCGAAGCCATCCCCCGACCCAGCGCCTGAACCACCGCCCGTGTCGCCATCGCCGTCGCCCCAGTCACCGAACAGGCTCATCACGCCCTTCTCGCGCTCGCGTCGACGCTTGACCGTGGTGTCGATGATGTGTTCGAACACGGTCAGGAGTCCGCGTCGGGTGTGACCGAGGTTGTCGAACGCGCCGCCCTTGATCAGCGATTCGATCGTGCGCTTGTTGAGCACCGGCTCCGGTACCCGCTCGACGAAGTCGTGGAAGCTCGTGAACTGGCCGTTCTCGTCGCGTTCGGCGATCAACAGTTCGACGAGCGCTTCGCCGACGTTGCGCACCGCCGACAACCCGAACGTGATCGCTCCGGGGCTGCCGACCGCCAACGTGACCCCGGGCGGCAGTTCATCGGGGGCCAGTGCACCGAAGTTCGACATCGACCGGTTGACATCGGGCGGCAGCACCTTGATGCCCATCGAGCGACAGTCGCTGAGGTAGATCGCGGCCTTGTCGAGGTTGTTCTTGACGCTGGTGAGCAGACACGCGACGTACTCGACCGGGTAGTGCGCCTTCAGATACGCGGTCTGGTACGTGACGAGGCCGTAGCCGAACGTGTGGCTCTTGTTGAACGCATAGTCGGCGAACTTCTCGATGATGTCGAACAACTCCTTGCCGAGCGCCGGCTCGTACCCGGTGCGAACGACCCCCGCCTCGAACCCGTCACGGGCCTCGGCCATCACCTCCCGGACCTTCTTGCCCATCGCCTTGCGAAGGTTGTCCGCTTCGGCGAGCGAGTAGCCGGCGAACTTCTGCGCGACACGCATCACGCTCTCCTGATAGATCATCAGGCCGTAGGTGTCGCCGAGCACCTCCCTCGCATCCTCGTGGAAGTACTCGACCGGCTTGCGCTCGTTCTTGCGGTCGGCGTAGTCGTAGTGCATGTTGACGCTCATCGGCCCCGGCCGGTACAGCGCCAGCACAGCGGACACGTCCTCGAAGCTGTTCGGCGCCATCGCCTTGAGCAACTGGCGCATCGGCGGCGACTCGAGCTGGAACACGCCGATCGTCTCGCCCTTCGACAGCAGGTCGAAGGTGGCCTGATCGGCGAGGTCGATGTCGTCGACGACGAAGTCCGGATCACGCTGAGCCCGGATCATCGCCTCGGCGTCGGTGATCACGTCGAGGTTCCGCAGCCCCAGGAAGTCCATCTTGAGCAGGCCGAGGTCTTCGACGCCGTGCATTTCGTACTGGGTGACCACCGGCGCGTCAGCGGGATCCTGGCCCGACTCGGGCTTGCGCTGGATCGGGACGTAGTCGGTGACCGGGTCCTTGGTGATGACCACCGCTGCGGCGTGGATGCCGTCGGACCGCTTCAGACCCTCGAGGCCCCTGGCGACGTCGATGACCTTCTTGAGGTCGCTGTCGGTGTCGTACATGGCCCGCAGGTCGGCGGCGGCCTTGTAGCCGTCGGCGTACTTCGGGTTCTGCTCGAAGCAGTACTTCAGCGGCGTGTCGCGCCCCATCACCATCGGCGGCATCGCCTTGGCGAGCTTGTCGCCGACGCCGTACGGGTACCCGAGCACGCGAGCGGCGTCGCGCACGGCGTTGCGGGCCTTGATCGTGCCGAACGTGATGATCTGTGCGACGTGGTCGCGTCCGTAGCGCTCGGCGGCGTAGCGGATCATCTCGTCGCGGTAGCGCGAGTCGAAGTCCATGTCGATGTCGGGCATGGACACCCGGCTCGGGTTGAGGAATCGCTCGAACAGCAGGTCGTACTTGATCGGATCGAGGTCGGTGATCCACAAGCAGTACGCCACCGCACAGCCCGCCGCCGACCCCCGGCCGGGCCCGACACGGATGTTGGCGTCGCGGGCGTGCTTGATCAGATCCCACGTGATGAGGAAGTACGACGCGAACCCCATGTCGTTGATGACCTTGAGTTCGTAGCTGAGCCGCTCGACGGCGTCGTTCGGGATCTGCTCGCCCCAGCGTTTCTTGGCGCCCTCCCAGGTGAGGTGTTCGAGATACGAGGCGTCGTCGAAGCCGTCAGGCACGGGGAAGCTGGGGAGCAACGGCTTGCCGAACTCGATCTCGAGGTCGGCACGCTCGGCGATCCACAGCGTGTTGTCGCACGCCGACGGCACCTCGCGGAACAGGTACCGCATCTCGGCAGCCGTCTTCAGGTAGTGCTCGCTGCCTTCGAACTTGAAGCGCTTCGTGTCCGACAGCAGGGCACCGGTCTGCACGCACAACAGCGCGTCGTGCGCCTCGTGGTCCTCCTGGTGGGTGTAGTGACTGTCGTTGGTGGCCAGCAGCGGCGCACCGATCTTCTTGGCGATCTCGATCAGCTTCGGGTTGGTCTCACGCTGCGCCGGCAGACCGTGGTCCTGCAGTTCGACGAACAGGTTGTCGCGCCCGAAGATGTCCTGCAGCCGCGCCGCCTTCTCGATGGCGCCCTTCTCGTCGCCGTTCAGCAACGACTGCAGCACGTGGCCGCCGAGACAACCGGTCGTGGCGATCAGCCCGTCGGAGTACTTCTCGAGCAGCTCCCAGTCCATGCGGGGCTTGTAGTAGTAGCCCTCCATGAACGCCAGGCTCGCCAGCTGGATCAGGTTCTTGTACCCGGTCTGGTTCTCGGCCAACAGCGTCAGGTGGTAGTAGAGCTTCTTGCCGCCCTCGGTGTCACCGCCGGAGTCGTCGAGACGGCCTCGACGAGTGGGGCGTTCGCTGCGATGGTCGTGGGCCATGTAGGCCTCGGTACCGATGATCGGCTTGATGCCCTGCTTGTTGCACTCCTTGTAGAAGTCCAACGTGCCGTACATGTTGCCGTGGTCGGTCATCCCGATCGCCGGCATCCCGTCGGCCACCGCCTTGGCCACCAATTCGTCCAACCGCGCCGCCCCGTCGAGCATGGAGAACTCGGTGTGGACGTGGAGGTGGGTGAAGGAATCGGACACGGATCTCGTTTTCGAATGACGCGGATGTGGTTTCGGCGACGTTAGCGCGATTGCTGCTGGTCCCGCTCACGGGTCCTGCCACCGGATCTACAGGTACGTCCCGGGGCGATCCGGGCCCGGTTGCTGCTGGGGGTTCTGAGGCAGTTGGGGGCCGCCGGGCAGTTGGCGCATTTCCTGGAGCTGGCGTTGGGCGGCGAATTGCTGGGCCATCAGCGTGGCCTGAATGCCGTGGAACAGGCCTTCGAGCCAACCCACCAGCTGCGCCTTGGCGATACGCAGCTCGGACTCGCTCGGGATCTCGCCGTCGTCGAACGGGAGCGCAAGCGACGTCAGCTCGTCACGGAGATCCGGCGACAGCGCCCCGGACAGCTCGGCGACCGAGCGCTCGTAGATCTCGGCGAGACGCTCGCGCGAGGCCTCGTCCAACGGTGCCGAGCGGACCTCCTCGAGCAGTTGTTTGACCATCGAACCGATCCGCATCACCTTGGCCGGCGACGTGATCGACTCCTCGTCGGCACCATCGCCGGCTTCGGCGTTGCTCACTCCTTCGGTGATCTCGTCGGGCTGCAACGACTCGGGCGTGTCGGACATGGCTCCCTTTCTACCCCGGGGGCGGGTCGCTCAGGCCTGCGTGCCGACGAGCGGGACGTTCACTTCGGCCGACGTCAACGAACCGTGGCGGCACACCAACTCGAATGGTCCCGAGTCGGCGGGCTCGTGGAAGCTCACCGGCTCACGCGCCACCAAGGCCACATCGCCGAGGCGCGACCGGATCGCCGGCGCCATCACTGCGCCGAACCACTGCTCGTCGAGCGTCTGTTCCTTGGTGACCACCCAGGCCAGATGCCCCACCTCGTCGCGTGCCGCGGCGGCAACGTCATCGGCGGCGCCCTTGGTGACGTGCAGCCAACGGAACCTGCCCTCGCCGGACTGGAACACGACCGGGGCCAGCAGGTCCGCCGACGGCACCACGAGGCGGTCGCCCACGTGGACCTGTCCGTGATCTGCCGTGACGAGCAACGCCGTCCCCGACGGCAACGACTCCAACACGTCGCCCACCAGACGATCCGCTGCGCGCAGCTCGGCGTCGTAGAACGGACCGAACCCGCGCTCGTGGGCGATCTTGTCGATCCCCCCGTAGTAGCAGTACACGAACCGTTCGCCCGCCTCGACCTCCGCTCGCGCTTGGACCGCGATCGACGACGCCGCTCGCCATCCGACCGGATCGCAGCCCCGTAGGTGCGCCTCCGAGAACGCCGATCCCTGCAACTCGGCCACGCTGATCACCGGCACCGTCTGGCCGAGGAACGGCTCGAAGGGCTGCACCTCGCGAGGAGGATGCGAACGTCGGACCGCCTGGTCGCCCACGGCCCACCGCAACACGTTCATCACCTCGCCACCGACGACGATGCGGTACCCGATCAGCCCGTGCTCGGCAGGCGTCAACCCCGTGGTGATCGACGTCAACGCCGTGGCCGTCGTCGTGGGCGCGACCGTGTGGATCGGACCTCCGACCATCGACGCCACCGTCGGCATCAGGTCGCGATGTTCCTGCAGCTGGTCCCAACCGAGACCGTCGAGCACGAGCACCACGACGGCGTCGGCCGACGCCACCGGGTCGGGCATCCACGTCGGCAGACCCGTCGACCACGACGCCGGACCGAGCAACGCGGGGATGATGCCGCGAACGTTCGCCCCGCCGTAGTCCGGAATGATCGGGCCGTCCGCCACGACGCTCATCGTCACCCGAGCAGTCCACCACGTTCGACGACCTTCCGACAACCACAACCGGCGAAAGCCGAGCTGCACGACCCGAATGAGTAACGTCATCGTGTGCGCATCTCGACCCGCGGTGACTACGCCTGCCGTGCCCTGCTGTCGTTGGCACTCCACAGCGACGAGCAGGGACCCACCTCCGTGCGCGACATCGCGGACCGCACCGCACTCCCCCAGCCGTACCTCGAACAGATCCTCCTCGCCCTCAAAGGTGCCGGCCTCGTCAAGTCGAAACGCGGCGTCGGTGGCGGCTACATCCTCGCCCGCGACCCCGCCGACATCCGACTCTCCGAGATCGTGTCGGCCGTCGACGGTCCCATCACCCTCGGCGACTTCGGCCAACCCCACCAGGACGGCGCCTGCGACCACGAAGGCCAGTGCGTGCTGCTCGGCATCTGGAACCAGGCCGGCGACCACATGCGCACCTACCTCGAAGGCTTCACCCTCGCCGGCATCGCCGCCATCGCCCGCGGCGACGCCCCCTGGCCGTAGCAATTTCTCGGCCTCACGGCACGTCACAGCGTGACGATCCGGGTCGGCCTCGTCCGGCTCGTCGCTGGCGCTTCCCGGCGATGAGCCAGCGGTGGCACATCCGCCCCACTCGCTCATCGCGTGGTACAGGAACCCGACCGGCGCGCTAGACCTCGGCGGCGTCGAGCCAGGCCTGGAGGTCGGGGGCGAGCGGGCTGGTGAAGGTGACTCGCTCGCCGGTCGTCGGGTGGTCGAAGGCCAACTCGGCGGCGTGGAGGAACGGACGGGTCAGCCCGAGTGTGGGGCGTCGCTGGCTGTAGGTCGGATCGCCGACCAGCGGATGGTTGATCGACGCCAGGTGCACACGGATCTGGTGCGTGCGGCCGGTTTCGAGACGGCACTCCAACCGCGACACCAACGCCGGGCTGCTGTAGGTCCCCACCACCCGGTAGTCGGTGCGCGCCGGACGCCCGCCGGCGACCACCGCCATCTTCAGGGGATCGCCGCGATCACGGCCGATCGGCGCGTCGATGATGCCGTGCGGCGCATCGGGCACACCCCACACGACCGAGTCGTACCGTCGGGTCGCGCTGTGATCGGCGAACTGCTCGATCAATGCCTCTGCAGCCTCGTCGGAGCGCGCCACCACCAGCAGACCGGAGCTTCCGGCGTCGAGGCGATGGACGATGCCCGGACGGATCGGGTCGCCACCGACACCCTCCAACTCGGGGTAGCGGGCCAACAGCCCGCTGACCAGCGTGCCGTCCATGTTCCCTGCACCCGGATGCACGACCAGCCCGGCCGGCTTGTCGACCACGATGACGGCATCGTCGTCGTACACCACCCCGAACTCGACGCTGGCGTCGGCGGAGGGCAACGGCGGTTCCGGGATCGCCCGCGGATCGACCTCGACGCTCTGGCCCTCCTGCAACCGCACCTTGCCCGACGCTGCGGGCTCGCTGTCGACGCGTACGCCGCCAGCGGCGATCATCGCCGCGGCCTCGGCCCGGCTGACATCACCGATGATCGCAACGATCCGGTCGAGGCGCTCGCCGGCCAACGCCGACGGCACCGATTCGGTGATCACGTGGCACCGCCCACGTCGTCGGTCACGCTGTGGTCGGCATCGCTCTGGTCGACGTCGTCATGCCGATGGGCCCGTGCGCTCAGGATGCTGTTGAGGATCAGCAGTGCGGCCCCGACGTTGATCGCCGTGTCGGCGATGTTGAAGATCGGGAACCACTGGAAGTCGATGAAGTCGACAACAGCACCCTGGAGGAAGCCGTCGTCACTTCGGAACAGTCGATCGATCAGGTTGCCCGCAGCGCCACCGATCAGGAGGCCCATCCCGATGGTGCCCATTCGGGCTCGACTCGCTCTGCAGCGACACGAGGAGATAGATGATCACCACCGTCGCGATCACGGCGATCACGGGACCGAAGCCCTGACCCTGGCCGAACGCCATGCCGTTGTTGAACGCCAGGTTCAGACGCAGCGTCCAGAACAGATCGATCTCCCGATCGGTGCCGAGCCACGTGACCGCCCAGTGCTTGCTGAGTTGGTCGAGAGCGATCACCGCGAGCGCGATCGCCACGGGCGCCCGCCATGAGCGGACAGCGGGCATGTTCAGCGCGGACCGACGCCGCTGACCTTCTCGGCGGCGAGCACCGTGGTCTCCGGGATGGCTTCGAGACGCTCGCGTGGAATGGGCTGGCCGGAGACCTCGGAGTATCCGTAGGTGCCCTGCTCGATACGGGCCAGCGCGGCATCGATCTCGAGGATGGTCTGACGGGCCTGGGTGGACAGCACACGGTCGAGGTCTCGTTGGACCACCATCGTGTCGCCCTCGCCGCCTTCGTCGTCGAACTGCACGTCGCCCATCTCGCCGTCTTCGATGATGCTGGTCGCCTCGTCCTCGAGTCGGGTGGCCCGTGCCAACTCGGCCGCCCGCCTGGCGATGAGCTCGTCGCGCTGCTCCTTGAGGAACTTGACGTCGAAGTCCTTCGTGTACGCGATCCCGTCTTTGGTGTTGCCACGTGGAGCGGGGATCTCGACGCGTTCGAACTTCGCATTGGACAGCAGCGACGGGGTCAGGCTGGTGACGCCTGGTTGCCGAGGCTTACGGGCAGTCATCGGGGGTGCCTTCCTGGCTGGGGTCGTGGGCGCTGGAGCTGTGGTCGCTGCAGACTTCTTTGCCGGCGTCTTCTTGGCCGGCGTCTTCTTGGCCGGCGCCTTCTTCGCAGGCGCCTTCTTGGCTGGCGCCTTCTTGGCCGGCGCCTTCTTGGCCGGGGCCTTCTTCGCAGGTGCCTTCTTGGCCGGAGTCTTCGTGGCCGCAGCCTTCTTCGCAGGTGCCTTCTTGGCCGCAGGCCTTCTTCGCCGGCGACTTCTTGGCCGGCGACTTCTTGGCCGGCGACTTCTTGGCCGGCGACTTCTTGGCCGGCGACTTCTTGGCCGCAGGCTTCTTCGCAGGCGCCTTCTTGGCAGCGGCCTTGGTGGCGGACGTCGTCTTTTTCGTTGCGGCCATGTGCGCTCCTCAGGGCGGTGTGAGCGCCGGACTCTACCGGACGCCGGCCGGGTTTCGACCGGCGATCAGCTCGCCACCGCAACGGTGATCGCAGGCTCGGCGCCGTCCGCGTCGGCCACCCGCTGTGTCTGCAGCGTCGTGGCCAGCGTCTCGCCGGCGATCAGGTCACGGTGCGCCTCGATCGCATCGATCCACACGTCGCCGGCCGCCACCACCAGTTCGATCCGGTCGGACACGTCGAGGTCGGCCTCGCGCCGCGCCTGTTGCACCAATCGAACCAGGTCGCGCGCTCGCCCCTCGATCTCGAGTTCGTCGGTCACCTCGATGTCGAGGGCGATCACACCGGCGTGGGTACCCAGCCCGGCGCTGGCCTGGTCGCCGGACGCGACCAGCTCCAGCGAGTACTCCCCCGGCTCGAGCGCCACGCCACCGACGATCACCGAGTCGCCGTCGACCGTCCAATCGCCCGCCTTGTGGGCCTTGATCACCTGTTGCACGTCCTTGCCGAGGCGCGGCCCCAGTTTGGCCGGCACCAGCTGGAGTCGCTCGGTGGCCACCGAGGCGACGTCGGTGGTCAACTCGACACTGCGCACGTTGACCTCGTCGGCGATCACGTCGACGAAGTCGCCGAGCCGATCAGCGTCGGCCGCCGCGACCGTGACGCTGTTGAGCGGCAGGCGCACACGGCGCTGGTGGGCCTTGCGGACCGACAACGTGGCCGAGCACACGTCGCGCACCAGGTCCATCGTGTCGACGAGGTCGTCGTCGGCCGGCAGCTCGTCGAGGCTCGGCCAGTCGGTGAGGTGGACGCTGGTCGCGTCGACCTCGCCGCCGTGCAGACCGCCGTAGATCTCCTCCGACAGCAGCGGCAGCAGCGGTGACGCCACACGGACGAGCACGGACAGCACCGTGTGCATCGTGTCGATGGCATCGTGGTCGCCGGCCCAGAATCGATCGCGGCTGCGCCGGACGTACCAGTTGGTGAGCACATCGAGGTGCTCACGCACGATCTGGCAGGCGGCGAACAGGTCATACGCATCGAGCGCGTCGGTCATGTCGGCGACGAGCGCCCGTGTCTTGGCCAGCACGTACCGGTCGAGCACGTTGGTGGAGTCGGTGCGCACGACGCCCTGGTAGTCGGCGGCGTTGGCGTACAGCGTGAGGAAGTACCACGAGTTCCACAGCGGCAACAGCACGTGGCGCACCGTGTCGCGCATGCCCTCCTCGGTGACCATGCCGTCACCCCCGCGCAGGATCGCCGACGACAGCAGATGCCAGCGCATCGCGTCGGCGCCGTGCGTGTCGAACATCTCCCGGGGATCCGGGTAGTTGTTCAGGCTCTTGGACATCTTGCGGCCGTCGTCGCCGAGCACGTTGCCGTGGCTGACGCAGTTGTCGAACGCCGGCCGGTCGAACAGCGCCGTTGCCAGCACGTGCAGTGTGTAGAACCAGCCACGGGTCTGGCCGATGTACTCGACGATGAAGTCGCCCGGGTAGTGGTGTTCGAACCAGTCCTGGTTCTCGAACGGATAGTGCACCTGGGCGAACGGCATCGAGCCCGACTCGAACCAGCAGTCGAGCACCTCGGGGACGCGACGCATCATCGACTGTCCGGTCGGATCGTCGGGGTTCGGCCGCACGAGGTGATCGACCTCGGGACGATGCAGGTCGGTGACCGCCACACCGAAGTCGGCTTCGAGTTCGGCGATCGAGCCGTACACGTCGATGCGCGGGTAGGTCGGGTCGTCCGACTGCCAGACCGGGATGGGCGAGCCCCAGAACCGATTGCGGCTGATCGACCAGTCGCGGGCGTTCTCGAGCCACTTGCCGAAGCTGCCGTCCTTGATGTGCGCCGGCTGCCAGGTGATCTGCTGATTCAATTCGACCATGCGGTCGCGGATCGCGGTGACCTGGACGAACCACGACGAGATCGCTCGGTACACCAGGGGTTGAGAGCAGCGCCAGCAGTGCGGGTAGGGGTGGTCGTAGGTCGCGTGGCGGACCACGACACCGCGTTCCTTCAGCGCTCGGATGATGGCCGGGTTGGCGTCGAAGACGTGCGTGCCGACCCAGTCCGTCACCTCGGCGGTGTAGCGACCGTGCTCGTCCATCGGGCAGATCGTCGGGATGCCGGCGGCGTTGGCGACGACCTGGTCGTCCTCGCCGAAGCCGGGAGCGAGGTGCACGATGCCGGTGCCGTCCTCGATGGACACGAAGTCGGCGGCGAGGACCTGGAAGGCGTGCTCGGTCCCCGCGAAGTAGTCGAACAGCGGGGTGTAGCGACGGCCCACGAGCTCGGCGCCCTTCATCGTGGCCACCACGGTGGCCTCGCCGAGTTCCGCGGCGTAGTTCGCCAGCAGCGCCTCGGCGAGGATGTAGCGGGTGCCGTCGAGCTCGACGACGACGTAGTCGATGTCGGCGCCGACCGCCAGCGCCAGATTCGACGGCAGCGTCCACGGCGTGGTGGTCCACGCGAGGAGCCGCTCGCCGGAGTCGAGTTCGAAGCCGACGGTGAGCGCCGGATCCTGGCGGTCGCGGTAGACGTCGTCCATGCGGGTCTCGGTGTTGGACAGCGGCGTCTCGCAGCGCCAGCAGTAGGCGATGACGCGGAAACCTTCGTAGATCAGCCCCTTGTCCCACAGCGTCTTGAACGCCCACATGACGCTCTCCATGTACGACAGGTCGAGGGTCTTGTAGTCGTTGTCGAAGTCGACCCAGCGCGCCTGGCGGGTGACGTACTCGCGCCAGTCGTCGGTGAACTGCAGCACGCTCGTGCGACACGCGTCGTTGAACCGGTCGATCCCGAATTCGGTGATCGCCGGGTGACCCGAGATCCCGAGCTCCTGCTCGGCCTTCACCTCGGCCGGCAGGCCATGGCAGTCCCAGCCGAATCGCCGCTCGACGCGGCGCCCTCGCAGGGTCTGGTAGCGCGGGATCGCGTCCTTGACGTATCCGGTCAACAGGTGGCCGTAGTGCGGCAACCCGTTGGCGAACGGCGGGCCGTCGTAGAACACGAACTCGTTGGCGCCGTGGTCACCGGCCTCGCGCTGATCGATCGACGCCTGGAAGGTGTCGTCCTTCGCCCACCGGGCGAGGATGTCCTCTTCGAGTCGGGGAAAGCTCGGCCGGGGGTCGACGTCTGGGTAGGCCACGCCAGAATGCTACCGACGAGCCGACGACGCTCAGTTGCGATCGTCGTCGAACGAGAACCGGAAGTCGTCCTCGCCGCGTTCGGCCTCGACGGCAGGCATCGCCTGGGTGGGATCGTCACTGACGTCTCCCCACGGATCGTCGTCGCTCGCTGCAGCGACGTCGGTGACCGAGTCGTGCTCGGCGATGTCGGTCACGATCACGAGCTCATCGTCGGACGTGTCGATGTCGGCGAGGCCCTGGTCGTCGACCGGCTGGTCATCGAGGCCATCGGGTCCGTCGAGCTCGCCGGTGTCGTCGAGTCCGTCGGTCTCGTCGTCGGAGGCCGACAGCAGCGGAGGTCGTGCAGCGCCGAGGCCGCCCGGCACCCGTTCGACGACGTCGACGATGGACGTGGCCGCCTCGCGCAGGCGATTGCGCTGCTCGGTGAGGAACAGCTCGAGCTGTTCGACGTCGGATTCGAGGAAGTCCCGACGCGCCTTGAGGGCCTCGACCTCGCCGGCGATGGCGATGCGCTCGGCCTCACCGGCTCGGCGTGCTTCGACTCTGGCCTCGTCGAGCAGTTGTGCTGCCATCTCGCGGGTCGAGTCGAGCGTGGCGGCGGCTTCGTCGTTGGCCGATCGGACGATGCGCGCCGCTTCGCCACGCGCCTCGGCGACGGTGGTGTCGGCCGTGCGCTGAGCGAGCAGCAGCGTGCGGCTGATCGTCTCGGACTCGTCGACCGACGCGTCGATCTTGGCGGGCGCCGCAGCAGCACCTGACTCGCTGACCTCCTGGAGCCGTGCGACCGCTGCTCGCGCCCGCGCCTCCATGGCGGTCGACTGATTCTGGGCCCGCTCGAGTTCGTCGGCGACGTCGTTGAGGAAGACCGCGACCTCGTCGGGGTCTGCGCCCTTGCGGACCGTCTTGAACTCGGCGCTCCTGACGCGTTGGGGACTCATCTCCATGGCAATGCTCCTGAATCGTCAGTCGTCGTAGTCGTCGTAGCGCGCCTGGCGCTGCTGCGTCGGCGGCTTGAGGAGGTAGACGCCGGTCGCCACCTTCTCCATCGAGCCGTCGAGGGCGTAGCAGATGCCACTGGCGAAGTCGATCAGGCGACGAGCGACCTCGCGCTCGGTGCCTTCGAGGTTCATGATGACGGGCTGGCCGTCCTTGAACTTGTCGGCCACCTCCTGGGCCTGATCGAAGCGTCGAGGCCTCACGGTGTGGGGTTCCATGGATCCTCCCGGAACGCTGTGCAGACTTGGCTGCGGGGTCTGAGTGGGCCTGATCTGGACACCGGAGTCGTCCGACCGGCCGTTGGCGGCTCGGCGGGACGGGGAGGCGTCGAAGTCGCGTGACGGGAAGCTCGGCCGAGCCGAGACGGTGCGCACCGTCGGCTCCGCTTCCGGCTCCCAACCTCGTTGGTTCGATCCGCTCGACGAGCCGCCGGGGCGCGGTTCGACGTCGCGTGTGCCTCGACTCGAACGCGACGGAGCCTCGGGCTCGTCGTAGTCGTCATAATCGTCGTACGCATCGTCGGGACCGAGACCCAGGTAGTCCATGGTCCGTTTCCAGAGTGACATGCATTCCCTCCTGCCGGGCGCAGGCTAGCCCAGCGTGTGCCATGCGAGGTGGACGCCCGACCCGCTTTCGTGGTCAGGCTGTCGGCGTCGGGCGAGGCGGTCGCGCACCGAACAGCGCGGTGCCGACACGAACTTCGGTGCTGCCCTCCTCGACGGCGACGTCGAGATCGCCGGACATCCCCATCGAGCAGACCTCGAGGCCGAGCTGGTCGACGAGTGAGCGCACCTGTCGGAATCCGGGTCGCGCCGCTTCGCTGTCGCCACCGGTCGGCCCGACCGTCATCAGCCCACGCACGTTCAGCCCGCGCTCGTTCGCACGCTCGACCAGCGCAGCGACGTCGCTCGGATCGCACCCACCCTTGGCCGGATCGCCGGACGTGTCGACCTGGATCAACACCCGGGCACCGACCACGCGCTTGGCGACCTCGTCGATCACCGATGCCCGATCGAGACTGCACCAGACGTCGACGAGGTCGACCAGGAGTCGAACCTTGTTGCGCTGCAGGCGCCCGATGAACTGCACCTCAGCGCCGAGTTGCTCGATGGTGGCTCGTTTGTCGAGGAGCTCCTGGGCGTAGTTCTCGCCGATGGCGTCACAGCCGCCGGCCACCGCAGCGACGACGGCCTCGGCACCGAACCCCTTGGTCACGCCGACCACGGCGACCGGGTGGGTCCAGACGCGCTCGACGCCCGCGATGCGTTCACGGAGTCGTTCGACCCGGGCGCGCACGTCGTCGGGGTCGATCATGGTGTCTCGAACCGTGGCATCTCGAACCAGGCGATCAGGGCATGGCGTTCGGGGTCGGCACGACGACGGTGCGACCGGAAACGGCGATCACACCCCGTGCACGTCCCGACCGCATCGATCTCGACGCCGCGACGGGCGAGACCTGCTGCCACGGCGGCAGGCACGTCGAGTGCGGGCGTTCCCCAGCGCGTCGATCCGGTCAACTCGGCCGCCGATGCGCCCACGCCGCTGGCCACCCGTTCGAGGTCGTCGGCGCCGAACTCGTAGCAGCATGCGTGGATGCAGGGCCCGAGCACGGCGGCGCCAACCCGCGTCCCGGTGGCCTCGAGCGCGTCGACGGCCACGTCGAGGACGCCGTCGGCAAGACCACGCCAGCCGCCGTGAGCGACGACGCGCGACCGGCCGTCGGCACCGAAGAGCGCCACCGGTGCACAGTCCGCCACCCACACCGCCAGCATCTCGTTCGACCGTTGCGCCGCGAGCACGTCGCCGGTGCCCGCCATCGGCCACTCGACGTTCGCGAGCGTGTCGATCGCCACCACCTCGACACCGTGGACCTCGTCGAGCATGATCCAACGCGATCCGGTGGCGGCGTGCTGGCGCTGCCACAGCGTGTCGGCATCGACGCGTTCGGGGTGGATGTCACCGTCGGAGCACTCGGTGACCACCGCCACTGCGATGCGCCCGTCGATGTCGCGTCGCAGGAGCTCCTGCATCGATCGGGTCGAACGCTCCGGGGCCTATTTCAGGAACGACGGGACGTCGAAGTCGTCGTCGTCGTCATCGTCGGCCAACGGGTCCTCGTCGTCGTCGGAGCCGAAGAGTTCGGTGATCCGCGTCGCGGCGGTGCGCGGCCCGTCGTCGGACGTCGTGCTGCGCAGCGGTGCGGACTCGTCGAGACGGTCGAACCCGGCGGCGATCACGGTGATGCGGACCTCGTCGCCCATCTCGTCGTCGATCACGGTGCCGAAGATGATGTTGGCGTCCTGGTGGGCGACGCCATGGATGATCTCGGCGGCCGCGTTCATCTCGAACAGGCCCATCCCGGACGGACCGGTGATGTTCAACAGCACCCCGCGGGCACCATCGATCGCCGATTCGAGCAAGGGGCTCGAGATCGCCGCCTTGGCAGCGGACACCGCACGATCGTCGCCGCTCGCCTGGCCGATGCCCATGAGGGCGGAGCCTGCGTTGGACAGCACCATCTTGACATCGGCGAAGTCGGTGTTGATCAGGCCGGGGGTGGTGATGAGCCCCGTGATGCCCGACACACCCTGCAGCAGGACCTCGTCGGCCATCTTGAAGGCGTTGAGCACGCTGGTCTTGTCGTTGGCGACGGTGAGCAAGCGATCGTTCGGGATGACGATCAGCGTGTCGACCTTCTCCTTGAGCTTCTGCACACCGTTGTCGGCCTGGACGGCGCGGCGACGGCCTTCGAAGGAGAACGGCCGGGTGACCACGCCGATGGTGAGCGCTCCGGCCTCGCGAGCGATCTCGGCGATGACCGGTGCGGCACCGGTGCCGGTACCGCCACCTTCGCCGGCGGTGATGAACACCATGTCGGCGCCACGCACCATCTCTTCGATCTCGTCGTGGTGTGCTTCGGCGGCAGAACGCCCCACCTCCGGGTCGCTGCCGGCGCCGAGGCCGCGTGTGAGGTCGCGACCGACGTCGAGCTTGACGTCGGCGTCGCTCATCAGCAGCGCCTGCGCGTCGGTGTTGACGGCGATGAACTCGACGCCCTTCAACCCGGCATCGATCATCCGGTTGACGGCGTTGACGCCGCCACCGCCGACGCCGATGACCTTGATCACGGCGAGATAGTTCTGCGGAGCGCCGACCATCAGCGAGTCCTCCAAGTGTGTTGGTTCATGAATGACATATCCTGACAGGTCCGAGGTCTGCAGATGTGGACGCTCACCGTACCGTGACTTCCGACGTCGAGACGTCGATCACCGTCACCGGCTTCGTGCCGATGTCGTCGAGTGCCCGCTGCAGCCTGACGAGCTTCTCGATCTGGGAGTTCTCACCAAGCGCCGAGCCGAAGCGCACCTCGATCGGGCCGCGGTCGCTGGTGAGCACCAGCACGAGGTCGGCACCGTCGGGGGTGACCAGCATCGACTCGATGCGGCTGCGGATGTCGGGGGTCAGTTTGGTCACGAGCGACGCCGCGGACGAGTAGCCGATCGACGCGAACTGGCCCGGTGCGACGTCGAGGGTGTCGGGCCCGTCGATCCACACGAGCGCCACCGGCTGACCGTCGACGAGCGCGAGGACCCGTCCGTCGACGTCGATCACCCGCGCCAGGCCGTCGGCGCCCAACATGGCCGCCACCGGCGTGCGTTCTCGGATGTCGATCGACGCGGCGTCGGGGAACGATGTCGTGACCCGTGCAGTGTCCACCCACGGAATGGCTTCGATCTCGGCCTCGACCGCCGCGGTGTCGACGAGCAGCACGGCGGTGCCGGTGAGGTCGTCGACCACCGCGTCGAGCGCCTCCCGGTCGGTGTAGACGGCGCCGGTGACGGTGACGGTGTCGACCGCGAACAGCGACGATCCGAGCAGCGCCAGCGCGCCGATCACGACGGCGAGCACGACCGCGACGAGCGCGAGCCACCAGATGCGCCGGCGGTTGCGCGACCGGTTGACGCCGATGCGCCGCTGCCGCAGGCGCGGCTCGACGCCCCGGGTCGACGCGTCGCTTGTCGAGACGGCGTCGCTGCCGCCGTCGTCGTCGATGAACACCGGCTTCGACCCCGCCTCGCGTTCGAGCTCGTCGTCGAGGTAGGCGGCGTCGGGCAGATCGTCGCCGCCGATCGTGATGACCCCACGCGCCGGCGACGGGTCGCGTTCGTCGTGGTCACCGTCGGCACCAGCCTGGCCGGGGGCGAACACCCGGGAGAGCTCGTCGAGCAGCGCGCCGTCGGCGACCGACTCCGCAGGCACCGCTGCACCGTCGTCGTCGAGTCCCTCGTTCACGTTCGCGTCGAGGTCGGCGTCTCGTTGTCGTCGCCACGCCATGTCAGAACACGTCGCCTTCGTCGAAGCCGACCAACCTGATCTCGCTGCGCAAGCGGAACCCGCTCGATGCCTCGACGATCCCGCGTACCTCGGCCATCAATGCCAGGACGTCGTCGGCTCGTCCACCGTCGTCGGCCTGGATGAAGTTGGCGTGCTTGTCGGACACGGTGGCGGTGCCGAGGCGGTGACCACGCAACCCCGCTGCATCGATCAGCGCGCCGGCGCTGACCTCGCCGGGTACCGGGTTGACGAACACCGACCCGGCGTTCTGGCCGCCGGGCTGGTTCGTTCGACGCCAGGCGACGATGTCGCTGATCATCCGGGCGGACTCGTCGGCGTCGCCGCGGTGGAGCTGGAGCGTGGCGTCGAGCACCACGTGTTCGGCAACGAGCGCGCTGGATCGGAAGGCGAGGCCGAGTTCCTCGGCGGCCAGTGTGCGCTCGGCACCCGCGACGAGGTCGAAGACCGTCACCTCGACGAGCGACGCGGCCATGTCCGAGCCGTGTCCGCCGGCATTCATGCGGACCGCACCGCCGATGGAACCCGGGACGCCCACCGCCCATTCGAACCCGCTGAGCCCCGCTGCCGCGGTCTTGCGTGCGAGCACCGGAAGTGCGACACCCGCCGCTGCGGTCACCCGGGCGGCGGCGACGTCGATGTCGACGGTGTCGGCGAGGTCGGCGAGTCCGATCGCCAAGCCAGGGAACCCGGCATCGGCGACGAGGAGATTCGAACCACGACCGACGACGAGTACGGGAAGCCGCGACGCGTTCGCTGCATCGGCGACCGCCGTCAGCTGTCGCCGATCGTCGATGCGCACGAACAGCGCCGCAGCGCCACCGACGCGATACGTGGTCATCGGGCCGAGTGCCACGTCACGCCGCACGGCGTCGCCGAGGACGGCGAGGTGGGCGCACGCGACCTCGACCGCGTCAGCGTCGACGGACATCGAGGACCTCTGACGGGAGCGTGGCGATGTCGCCGCACCCCATCGAGATGCAGACGTCGCCGTCGCGCAGTTCACGGGCGAGGAACGAGACGAGGTCCTCGCGACGAGGTAACCACACGACGCGACGGCCCGGGTCGGCTTCGGTGACGGCGTTGACGATCAGCTTGCCGGTCACGCCCGGGATCGGAACGGTGCCGGACGCGTAGATGTCGGTCAACACGACCAGGTCCGCAGCGGTGAACGCGAGCGCGTACTCCCGCCACATCTCCTGGATGCGGTGGTACCGGTTCGGTTGGAACACCGCCACGATGCGTCGCCACGAGTCACCGCTGTCGCGAGCGGCTCGGATCACGGCGTCGATCTCCGACGGGAGGTGGGCATAGTCGTCGACGAACGTGGCGCCGCCGTCGACACCACGCATGTCGAACCGTCGCGCCACGCCGCCGAACCGGGCGAGCGCTGCGGCGATGTCGTCGAACGCGACACCGACGCTCAGCGCCATGGCGGCGGCACCGGTGGCGTTGACGACGTTGTGGAGACCGCGCAGCGGCAGCGCGATCTCGCCGAGGAGTTCGGTGGTGCCGTCGGAGCCACGTCGCTCCAGGTCGAACCGGAACGATCCCGACGTGGCACGGACGTCGACCGCGCGGACGTCGCAGTCGTCGGCCAGCCCGTAGGTGAGTCCCCCGTGACGCCGAGACAGCTCGACGCCGATCGGGTCGTCGCCACAGATCACCTTGGGACCGCCGATCTGCCCGAGGAAGTCGTCGAACCCGTCGACGACACCGTCGAAGGACCCGTAGTGATCGAGGTGGTCGGCCTCGACGTTCGTGAGGATCGTGCCGAACAGCGGGAGTTCGAGATGGGTGCCGTCGCTCTCGTCGGCCTCGACGACCAGCCAGTCGCCGTGGGTCCACTGAGCACCGGTGCCGACGTCGGTGACGTCGCCGCCGACGACGAAGCTCGGCCGCATGCCGGCCTGGGCGAGGATCAGCATGAGCATCGAGGTGGTCGTGGTCTTGCCGTGGGTGCCGGCGACCGCCAGCGACTTCGCCCGGGCGCACACCGCGGCGAGCATGCCCGCCCGGGTGAGCACGGCGATACCGGCGGTTCGCGCCTCGTCGAGTTCGATGTTGCGGGCGGGGATCGCCGTCGAGGCGGTGACCGCATCGACACCGTGGACGAGCGTGCGGTCGTGGCCGATGTGCACCTCGACGCCGGCGGCACGGACGCGTTCGAGCACCGGATGGTCGCGCAGGTCGGAACCGGACACCACCTGCCCCATCTCGGCAAGGGCGATGGCCACTGCGCTCATGCCCGGCCCGCCGACGCCGACGACGTGGAGACGGTGGGCGATCGACAGGTCGAGCGGAGGGCATGGCGGCGGCGAGGACGGGACCGGTCGGTCCGAGAGCCTGGCGACCTGGTCGGCCGGGTGATTGACGGGGGTGGCGAGCGCTGAGGACGTCACGATGGCGTCGATGCTATTGCGACGCGGTCGATCAAACCGGCCAAGGCGCCGGAACGATGGACCTCGCCCCGACGCCGGGCTGCATCGGCGAGCGCCTCGCGGCGCTGCGGGTCGGTGCGGAGGTCGTCCAGGGTGTCGCCGAGCCGATCGAGGTCGCGCTCGTTCAGCATGATCGCGCCGTCCACCTCGGACAGCCACCGCACGTTGTCGGTCTGGTGATCGTCGGCGGAGGCGGCCCATGGCACCAGGACGGCCGGGGTGCCGGTGACCGCGATCTCGTGGACGGTGCTGGCACCACCACGCCCGATGAGCACATCGCAGGCCTGGTACACCGCCGCCATGTCGGGTTCGTACCCGATCACCTGGTGCTGCACGTCGCCGTCGACGTGTGCGACCCGCTCGACGAAGCGTTCGCCGGTGATCTGTCGTACCGCCAGGTGTTCGTCGTCGCGGTGAGTTGCGAGGTACTCGGCGATCGCCTCGTTGAGGACACCCGATCCGAGCGATCCCCCCATCACGGCGATCATGAAGCGGTCCGGATCGATTCCGAGCCGGTCCCGAGCGGCGCGTCGTCGTGCGTCCGACGACCGGTCGACGTCGAGGATCACCTGGCGCACCGGCGCGCCGGTGAGCTCGGCACGCGGCAGCGGCGAGTTCTCGAAGGCAACCGCGCAGGCTGCTGCCGACCGGGCGGCCAGCCGGCTCGCCCGGCCCGGCGTGCGGTCGTAGGACACCACGACCACCGGGATGTCGAGGCGGCGCGCCGCGAACACCGCCGGCATGCTGGCGTACCCGCCGACGGAGACCACCACACGCGGCCGCCAGTCGCGCAACAGGCCGATGGCGGCGCGGGTGCTGCGCAGCATCTTCGGCACGAAACCGAGATTGGCGCGAGTGAGGCGTCGTTGCACGCCGACGACGTCGAGGAACTCGTGTGGGTAGGGGGTGTCGGGCAGCAGGCGGGTCTCGACGCCTCGCTGCGCGCCGACGTATCTGATCGTCGTCGCGTCGTGGCCGGCGGCAACGAGTGCGTCGGCCACCGCCAGCGCCGGCAGCACGTGGCCGGAGGTGCCACCACCGGTGACGACGGCGTGGACCCGGTCGGTCATCGCGCGTTGATGCGCCGCGCCACGCTCAGGAGCAGTCCGGCCGCCGTCATGCTCACGAACAGTGAGCTGCCACCGGCCGAGAAGAACGGCAGGGTCAGGCCGGTGACCGGCATGAAGCCGACCACGCCGCCGATGTTGATGATCGCCTGGACGCCGAACCAGGCCGCGATGCCGCCGGCGAGCAGCATGCCGAAGCGGTCGGGTGCGGCAATGGCGGTCTGCACGCCGAGGGCGAGCAGCATCACGAATCCGCCGATGACGGCAATCGTGCCGATCAGGCCGAGTTCGTCGGCAATCACGGCGAAGATGAAGTCGCTGTGGGCGTAGGGCAGGTAGCCGAGCTTCGCGTTGCTGCCGCCGATTCCTGATCCCGACAGGCCGCCCGACGCCATGCTCAGGTAGCCCTGGTACGTCTGGTAGGCGAGGTGGTCCTTCTCCTCGGCGACGTTCATGAACGCCGTGAACCGGTCGAGCCGGCGAGGGCTCGAGACGACGAACAGCAGTGCAGATCCGACCGCGGCGACGGCCATCCCCGACAGCGGGACCAGCGGTACCCCGGCAACCCACGCGACGCTGAACACGATCGCGCCGAGCACGACCGCTGCGCCGAGATCTCCCTGGAGCAGGCACAGACCGGCGCCGACCGCGGCGATCGCTCCCAGCGGGATCAGCGTCGAGGTCCGGTCGCCCAGCTCGTCTCGACGGCGCGTCAGGAGATCGGCAGCGAGGATCACGACGGCGATCTTGAGGAACTCCGACGGCTGCCCGCTGAGCGGGCCCACGCGGATCCACGACCGAGCGCCGTTGACGCTCGCACCGACACCTGGAGCGAACGGCGCTGCCATCGCGGCGACGGCGAGCAGTGCGATCGGAACGACCAAGCGCTGCCAGCGTCGATAGGAGATCTTGACCATGGCGACGAGCGAGATCAGTCCGAGTCCGGCCCACATCGCCTGTTTGGCGAAGACGCCGTAGGGCGAGTTGCCGAGATTCGCCTCGGTGACCGCCGAAGCCGACAGCACCATGACGAGTCCGAGCATGACCAGCACCGAGACCACACCTGCGATCGCATAGAAGGTCCCGGGCGGTGGGCCGAGCACCTCGGGTGCGAGCCGGGGGCGCGGTGTGCGAGCGCGTGTTCCCGTCGCCGACGGCTCGCGCCGACGTCGGGCCGGTGACTGGCGACGCGGTGGTGGCGGCCCGCCGTGCAGACGGTCGAGCGTCGCTCGTCGGCGGTCGCCGACGCTGATCGTGCTGGTCATTCGGACCCCTTTCGCTTCGTGTCGGTCGTGGCACCCGGATCGAAGCGATCGAGCACCAGAGATCGGAAGTGGTCGCCGCGCGCTTCGAATCCGCTGTACTGGTCGAAGCTGGCGCACCCCGGCGACAGCAGGACGGTGGCGCCGGGCTGCGCGAGCTGCGCTGCCCGGTCGACCGCGTCGGCGAGATCGGCGACGACGTCGACGACCGCAACGGCGGAGAACGCGTCGGCGACGCCCTGGGCGGTGTCTCCCATCGCGATGACCGCGTCGACGCCGCTGGTGTCCGCCGCCATCGGTGCCAGGTCGACGCCCTTGTCGTAGCCGCCCGCGATCAGCACCAGCCGCTCGAACGACCGCACCGCCGCCGACGCTGCATGCGGGCGTGGTGGCCTTCGAGTCGTTGAACCAGGCGACGTCGTGCCAGGTGCCGACGTGTTCGAGCCGGTGCGGCGGACCGGTGAACGACGCCAGCGCAGCGGCGATCGCGTCGGGGCCGGCCAGCCCGGTCTCGATCACGAGCGCCGAGGCCGCGAGTGCGTTCGTCAGGTCGTGGGGCAGGCTGCGTTTCATCGCACCAACCGCAGCGATGGGGCCGTGCGGGCCGACCAACCACGCGCCGTCAGGGCGCTGCTCGACGCAGTAGTCGGCCGCGGTGGCGCCGAAGGTCACCGGCCGAGCCGGCGCCTCACCGAGGCGACGCATGACCACCGGGTCGTCGACGAAGCCGACGGCGACGTCGTCAGGCCGCTGGTTGGCCCACACCTGGGCCTTGGCGGCTTCGTAGGTGGCCATCGAGCGATGCCAGTTGAGATGATCCGGTGCGAGGTTGAGCCAGGCGGCACCCTCGGCACGGAACGTCGGCGTCCACGCAAGTCGGAAGCTGGTGCATTCGACGACGAAGGCGTCGAGGTCGAGCTCGATCGCGTCGACCAACGGGGTCGAGGTGTTCCCTGCGTCGATCGTGCGCAGCCCGCCAGCGCGCAGCATCTCGACAGCGAGCAGGGTCGTGGTCGTCTTGCCGTCGGTGCCGGTGATCGCGAGCATCGGTCGCGGTCCCCCCGGACGGTCCTGCTCCCATCGGTAGGCGAGTTCGATCTCCGACACCAGTTCGACGCCGGCGGCCTGCGCGACGCCGACGACGGCGTGGGTCTCGGGAACGCCTGGCGCCGGACTGACCAGGTCGCACGACGCCACCACGTCCGCCAGCGCTGCGGCATCGGGACGGTCGAGCAACTCGACGCCCAGTTCGGCGGCGAGCAGTCGACGCCGTTCGTCGACGACGTCGTCGGCGACGACCACGTCGATGCCACGACGCAGCAGTGCGCGCACCGTCGACTCGCCGGCGATCGCCAGGCCGTAGACGAGCGCTCGACTCACGACCGCACCGTCACGGTTGCACCTGGGCGGTGAAGTCGGCGATGAAGATCGCGAGCGCCGATGCGACGCAGATCGCCGAGATCAGCCAGAAGCGGATGATCACGGTGGTCTCGGGCCAGCCGATCAGCTCGAAGTGGTGGTGGATCGGCGACATCCGGAAGAGCCGCTTCGTTCGCCCCGATGCCTTGAACACGCCCATCTGGATGGCGACCGAGCCGGCCTCCATCACGTAGATGCCGCCGATCAGCACGATCAGCAGGGTCGTGTTGAGGGTCAGCGCGCAGAAGGCGAGCGCAGATCCGATGGCGAGTGCGCCGACGTCACCCATGAAGATGCGAGCCGGGGCGGCGTTCCACCACAGGAACCCGAGGCAGCCACCGGCGAAGGCTGCCGCGAAGACACCCATGTCGAGCGGGTTGACGACGGTCGGATAGATCTCCGGGTTGCGGAAGGCCCAGTAGGCGATGATCGTGAACGCGCCGAAGCCCATCAGTGCGGAGCCCGAGGCGAGGCCGTCGAGGCCGTCGGTGACGTTGACCGCATTGGTCGTGGCCCAGATGATCATCCCGGCCCACACCACCCAGACCGCGGTGGGCACCTCGAGGCCGACCGCTCCCCTGGTGATGTTGATGGTCTCGGAGATACCCGTGCCGACCACCAGCCACCAGGCCATGGCGATGCTCGCGAGCATCGTGATGTAGTTCTTCTGCTTCCAGAAGATGCCGCGGTTGTGCCGCTTGCGCACCTTGATGTAGTCGTCGAGGAACCCCATCAGGGCCATGAACAGCACCCCGACCCACACGATCATCGTCTGGTCGGAGAAGGCCAGGCCGCGGCGGAGGTGGGCGACCAGCCAGCCGACCAGTGCGGCGCCGACGATGGCGATGCCGCCCATGGTCGGGGTCCCCTGCTTGGGCATGTGGTGATCGGGTCCGTGATCCTCCTTGCCGAGGATCGGTTGACCCTGGCCACGTTGGCGGAAGAAGACGATCAGATAGCGCGTGCCGAACAGCGACACGAGCATCGAGCTCGCCCCGGCCAGGATGATGGCGATCACGAACGGGCCTCCAGCCAGTCGCGGGCAACGGCCCGGTCGTCGAAGTCGATGGTTCGGTCGGCGAACTCCTGGGTCGACTCGTGGCCCTTGCCGGCGATCACGATCACGTCGCCGGTGGCGGCGGTGGCGATGGCATCGCCGATCGCTTCGCGCCGGTCGACGATGGTGGTGACTCGCGCCGACGAGTCACGGTCGATGCCGGCGACGATCTGGTCGATGATCGCCTCGGGGACCTCGTTGCGCGGGTTGTCGGACGTGATCACCACGTGGTCGGCGCCGCGACTCGCGACGGCGCCCATCGCCGGACGCTTCGCCCGGTCACGATTGCCTCCACAGCCGAACACCACGGTGAGTGAACCCGATGTTCCCGCCACCCGGCGTGCGGCGTCGAGCAGTCGTTCGAGCCCGTCGGGCGTGTGGGCGTAGTCGACCACGACGGTCAGGCCGCGTCGGCGGCTCTCGTCGGTGTCGACGACCTCGAACCGTCCGGGCACTGCGGCGAGGTTCGCCACGCCGCGGACGGCAACGTCGATGTCGATGCCGAGTTCGACCGCGGTCGTGAGCGCGGCGAGGGAGTTGGCCACGTTGAAGTCGCCACCCAAGGGCACCTCGACGTCGCGGCCGCGCCAGCGGTACCGGTGCGCCTCGGCGGTGACGTCGACGTCGGTGGCGTCGGCGAGGCCATAGGTCACGACACGGAAGTCGGCGCCGGCGGCGGTGTCGGCGATCAGTCGACCGTACGTGTCGTCGGCGTTGATCACGCCCAGCGGCGAGAACTCGGGCCCGAAGAGGCGGGCCTTGGCCCGGAAGTACTCCTCTTGGGAACCGTGGAGGTCGAGGTGGTCGTGGCCGAGGTTGGTGAACACGACGGCATCGAAGTCGGTGCCGTCGGCACGGTGCATTGCGAGCGCATGCGAGGAGACCTCGAGCACCGCAGCCGACTTGCCGGCCGAGACGAACTCGTGGAGCAGCGACTGCAGCTCGGGTGCCTCCGGCGTGGTCCGCGTGCCGTGGAGCGTGCCCACGACGCCGCAGGGCAGCCCGGCCTCGTCGAGGATCGAGGCCATCAGCGCGGCGCTCGTTGTCTTGCCGTTCGTCCCGGTGATGCCGACCGTGGTCAGCGCGCGGCTGGGATGCCCGGCGATCTCGGCCGCGATCGGCCCGAGTCGTCGACGGGTGTCGTCGACCACGATCTGGGCGACGGGCACGTCGAGGTGGTGGTCGGTGAGCAACACGGTCGCACCAGCGCGCACGGCGTCGTCGGCGAACGAGTGGCCGTCGAAGTGTTCGCCGCGCAGGCAGGCGTAGAGCGAACCCGGAAGGACACCTCGCGAGTCGTGGGCAACCGAGTCGACGACCGTGCCTCGGTCGATGATCGCCCGCAACTCGCGCAGGCCGGTGGGATCGTGGCTCGGCGCAGTCACGGCGTCGGGCAGTCGGCCGCGCCGGGTGAGGGCACGATGCCGAGTTCGTGGATGAGGGTCGGCGCAAGCTCGGCGAAGACCGGTGCAGCAGCGGTGCCGCCGAAGCGGTCGTTGGTTCCCGCCGGCGGCTCGTCGACCGAGACCAGCACGGTGACCTGGGGGTTCTCGGCCGGGAAGAACCCGACGAAGCTGGCGTAGTAGATCCGGTTGCCGTCGTCGTCGAAGTAGGTGCCGTTGTCGGCAGCCTTGAACGCCGTGCCGGTCTTGCCGGCGATCGACAGACCGTCGACCTGCGCCCGCGTGGCGGTGCCGAAGCACACGACGTTGCGCATCATGTCCGTCGTCTGCACAGCAGACAGCTCGGAGACGACCGCACGGGCCTCGGAGGGCGCTGTCTCGACGACACTGCCGTCGGGTCCAACCGTCGCCTTGACGAGTTTCGGTGCCACGTAGGTGCCCCGGTTCGCGATCGTGTTCACCGCGGCGACCAACTGCAGCGAGGTGCTCGACACGCCCTGACCGTAGGCGACGGTGACCCGTTCGGAGCCCCACAGGTCCTTGGCCTCCTTGAGGATGCCTGGCGACTCGCCGGGGAAGTCCAACGCGGTCTTCGAGCCGAGCCCGAACGCCGCCATGTACTCGCGGTGGCGTTCGCGACCCATCTCCTGCTGGACGAAGATCGTGCCGATGTTCGAGGACTCGGTGAGGATCTGGGCGACCGTCATGACCTCGTCGGGATGCTCGTGGGAATCCTTGAGGAGATCGTCGTAGTACTGCTTGCGCCACGGTACGACGTAGGACGTCTCCGGCGTCACCAATCCCTCGCTGAGCGAACTCGCGATCGTGATCACCTTGGCGACAGATCCTGGTTCGTAGGCGTCGACGGCGGCGAAGTTGCCCGACGTGACCCCGTACTCGCCGGTCTCGTCGTCGCGGCGCACCGACGCCATCGAGTAGATCTCACCGGTGTCGGTGTCCATGGCGATCGCCGTGGCACCCTTGGCCCCGATCGCCGCAACCTGCTCGAGCAGCACCTGCTCGGTCGAGTACTGGATCGAACGGTCGAGCGTCAGCACCAGGTCGTCGCCCGCCACGGGCTGTTCGGTCACGGTCTCCGAACCGGGGATCGAACGCCCGCCGGGCGCCACCTCGCGGCGCATCTCGCCGCCGGTCCCGGTGAGCACGTCGTCGAACTGCAGCTCGAGTCCCGAGATCCCGACGCCGTCGATGTTGGTGCGTCCGATGACGCTGCGTCCGGTGTCGCCACCGGGCATCTCACGACGGCTTTCCCGGTTGACGTTCACACCGGCCAGCCTCATGTCGGCCAGCTGGTCGCCGACGTCGGCGTCGGCCTGCCGGCGCACGAACACGAACCCACGGTCCTTCGACTCGATCTCGGCGAGCAGTTCGGCGACCTTGTCGTCGGAGAGGTCGAAGAGATCGTCGAGGACCTGCACCGTGGCCGGTCCGTTCTCGATCAGCTTGGGGTTGATCGACACCGTCACCGCCGGAACCGACATCGCGAGTTCGGCGCCGTGGCGGTCGAACACGGTGCCGCGCTGGGCTTGGATGGTGACCGATCGGGTCCACTGGTCGGCCGCCGCCGACCTCAGCGTCTCGGCCTCGGTGGTCTGCAGATAGGCGACACGCCCGATGAGGCCGAGCAGGATCGCGCCGATCACCACGAGTGCGAGGATCAGACGCCGGCGTGGCGATCCCGCCCGGAACCGCGACACGGGCCGCCGTGGCGGTGTCGTGCGGACCCGTGCACGTGACCCGCTGCGAGTATCGGTGCGAGCCTTCGTGCGGGTGTCGCGCGAGTCGGCGCTCCGGCGACGCTGTTGCGTGGCCGCCGGCACGGGCGACGTCGATCGCGCGTGCGACTTCGAACGCTCGGGCGCGGGCGCGGGCGCCGGCGCCGTGCGTCGTCGCGAACGCGGGCTCGGTGACGTGCGTTGACGTGGGCTGGTCGAGCTGTGCGAGCGGGTCCGCGACGGGGCACCGTGCGACCGGGTGGCGGGCTTCACGGTGCGACCTCGGTCACGCTCTTCACCGCGCGGAACTGATCGAGCGGTTCGGTTCGGAGCACGATCCGTACGGCGTTGTCGCCGATGGGTCCCGCCGCGGCGAGTTGCCGAGCGACCTCGTCGGGGGTGACCGACAGGAACGTGCTCGCTCGGCCACGTCGCATGCCGAGTTCGGACGCCGCGGCAGCGAGCCGGACCGGCGAGCGCAGTTCGGCACGTTCGTAGCGCAGCTCGTCGAAACGCTCACGCTCGACGGCGACCTGACGGTCGAGGCGGTCGAGGCGGAGCTGGCGCTCGGCGAGCTGCGTGTGGAACACCGCAGCACCGAGCAGACCGATCGACACGAGCACCCACGCGAGCCCGGCGATCACCGCCGGCCAGCGGCGCCGGCGCGGCACGACCGTGAGCGCCGGCTTCTGCATGTCCCGTGCGGCTCGTGCGGCCGCCTTGCGGCTCGCCGAGCGACGATCGTCGATGTCGCGGAGCAACGGAAGTGCGATCATCGATCCTCCACCGGCTGGCCGTCGCTCTTCCTGACCGGATCGAGACGCTCCACGACGCGCAACCGCGCCGACGCAGCGCGACGGTTCCGCTGTCGTTCCTCGTCGCTGGCACGCTTGGGCACGCCGCGCACGATGCGCACGGTCTGGATCGCGCCGCACACACACGGGAGATCGTCGGGACAGTCGCAGGCCCCGGCCGCCACGGCGAAACGTTCCTTGACGATGCGGTCCTCACCGGAGTGATACGAGAGCACGGCGATGCGCCCACCCGGAACGGTCGCCTGCACGGCCTGGTCCAGCGCGTCGGGCAGCACGCCCAGTTCGTCGTTGACCTCGATCCGGATCGCCTGGAACGTTCGCTTGGCCGGGTGGCCGCCGGTGCGGCGAGCGGCGGCGGGGATCGCCGAGGTGACGACAGCGGCGAGTTCGGTGGTGGTCTGGATGGGGCGCGCCGCACAGATCGCCCGGGCGATTCGCGAGGCGAAGCGTTCGTCGCCGTAGCGCTTGATGATGCGAGCCAGGTCCGACTCCGAGTACCCGTTGACCACGTCGTCGGCCGACCAGGTCTGATCGGCGTCCATCCGCATGTCGAGCGGGCCGTCATGGCGGTACGAGAACCCCCGGTCGCCGCGATCGAGCTGCGGTGACGACACGCCGAGGTCGAACAGCGCCCCACTGATGCGCTCGACGTCGTGGTCGGCGAGCGCCTCGTCCAGTTCGTCGAACCGGCGTTGGCTGGTGCGCACCCGGTCGCCGTACCCCGACAGGCGAGCGGTCGCCGCATCGAGGGCGTCGCGGTCCTGATCGATGCCGAGCACGTCGAGGTCGTTGCGTGCATCGAGCAGCGCCGCCGTGTGGCCACCGCCGCCGAGCGTGGCGTCGACGACCGTGCCCGCAGGCACGGCTGCGAACAGGGAGGTGATCTCTTCGACCATGACGGGTGCGTGCTCGAAGTCCGATTCCCCGGCGCGATCGCTGCTGCTCATCGCGTGCCGCCAGCGATCTCGTACTGACCTGCGGTCTCGTTGCGGCGATGCGCCTCGGGGTCCCAGATCTCGATCTGGTCGATGTTGCCGAGCACGACGACGGCGGCCTGAGGGGCAAGACCGGCGTGCTCGCGGAGACGGGCGTCGAGCGTTACTCGGCCTTGCTTGTCGATCGTGGCCTGCGTGGCCGACGAGGCGAACGCCCGTTGGCGGTTGCGTGACACCTCGCCCCGCTTGGCCTTGGCGACCATGTCGGCGGCTTCGGCCTCGAACGTCTCGACGCTGCGGACGCTGACGCAGCCGTCGTCACCGAAGAACAGGTAGCACTGGTCGCCGAGTTCGCCCCGGTACGACGAGGGCAGAGCCACCCGTCCCCGTTCGTCGAGCTGACGCTCGTAGACCCCGACAAACACGCGCCGCGTTCCTCATGCGATTCTCCCCCGCGGCGAACCTGCCGTGCCGGGAACGCGGGAGTCCTCCCCAGCGCTCCCCATTCTTCCCCCATTTGCCCCCATTGTCAACCATGTCTCCCCATTTGCTCCCCGATCATCCCCCGGCGGCCCCCGGCGGCCCCACGTCACCGTCCATGCCACCCTCCACGCCACCCTCCACGCCACCCTCCACGCCACCCTCCACGCCACACTCCACGTCACCGCCCACCGCCCTCGCCCGCCAGCGTGTCGGCGAGGTGCTCGACGACCGCGTCGACGGGCGCCGCGGGCAACGTGGCGACCGGCGCGAGGTCGGCGAGCGCAGGCCGGACGTCCGCCGCGAGCAGCTCGACGAGGCGCGACGGGTCGTAGACGCCGTACCAGCAGCACTGCAGCCGGGCGGCGTGACGGGTTCGGCGCTGACTGATCCCGACCAGTTTGCTCCCGCCCACCAACACCTCACCGGCGCCGACACCGTCGAAGCAGATCAGCCTCGACCACGCCGTGTCGACCATCGCGCCGTCGTGCACGACGAGATCGTCGATCCCGGTCACCGCCGAGATCGCCGCTGCGAGGCGGCGTCCCAGCCAGATCATCGGCCCGTGCACGTCGGCGGACCACCCCGGCATGCCAGCTGGCACGATCACGTCGAGCCACGTCACCTCGCCGGGCAGCAGCAACACCGCTCCCCCGCCGCTGCGGCGTCGCACCACCTCGACCCCGGCGAGCCGGCAGGCATCGACGTCGACGACCGAGTCGTCCTGGGTCGAACCGAGCACGAGCGCCGGTGTGGTGATGTCGTGACGCCAGATCTCGCGCCCGGCGGGCTCCGGCACGACACGGCCGTGGAAGTCCGCTGCGGTCGAGCTGGATCGGACCACCCGGTACGGCGGCGCGGATGTCACGAGGCGAGCGGCAGATAGGGGCGCCACGTGTCCGGCACCCCACTCACCGACACCACCACCCACGCGGTGGCACGAGGCGCATGACACGGCCGGGCGAGGCGCATGCCGGCCTCGTCGGGGGTCCGGTCGCGCTTGCCGAGGTTGCACGGCCGACACGCTGCGGCCACGTTCTCCCAGCTGTGTGGTCCGCCCTTCGAGCGCGGAACGACGTGATCGATCGAGTCGGCACGTTCCCCGCAGTACTGGCAGCGGTAGTCGTCGCGAGCGAAGATCGCCCGCCGCGACAGGGCGGCGCGCCGGACGTAGGGCACCTTGACCATGTAGCGCAGACGGATCACCGAGGGGCACGGAACGCTGAGCCGTTCGGAGTGCATGACCCGGCCGTCGTCTTCGAGGACGTCGGCCTTCTCGGCGATCACGAGACACGTTGCACGCTCGCTCGACACGATGCTCAGCGGTTCGAAGCTGGCGTTCAGCACGAGTGCGCTCAGCACGATCCGACCCGTTCCCGCTCGCCGCTCAGGCGTCGAGTCGCTGCCAGTCGCGACACCATCGCAGGTAGTTCAGCACATCTTCCGGCTCTGGGCGATGCGAGATGTCACCGTATTGCGTGACCAAGCGGAATTCGAGGTACGAACGCGACGGCACCGGGAGATACGGCGATCGCGTCCACCAACGCGAGGGCACCAGACGGAGTGCCTGACGCAGCGCCGTCGGCCACAACGACGGGTGCCGCAGCACCACCGCCGTCACCGCGATCATGGGCCCCACCTGCCGTGGCGCCCGACCGGTCACGCCGGCTTCGGCTCCTTCGGGAGCTGCAGGATCATCTCGCCGATGATGTTGCGCTGGATCTGCGACGAACCGGCGTAGATCGTGCCGGCACGGGCGTTCAGGAACGTGTTGACCCACGAGCCGGAGGTGTTGGCCGCACCCGGATCGTCGGTCTGGAACGACGATGACGGCGGGCGACCTTCGACCTCGAGGGCGTCGGCACCGAGGATGTCGACAGCCAGTTCGGTCACCTTGAGGTGGTACTCGCTCCAGTAGAGCTTGGAGATCGCACCATCGGGGCCGGGATGGTGTCCGGCGAGGAACTGCGTGAGCGTGCGCTGTCCGAGGAAGCGCATGATCTGGACCTTGGAGTGGCACCACGCAAGTCGCTGGCGGATCAGCGGGTCGTCGGCGAGCCCGCGCTCGCGGGCCATCTCGACGAGACGGTCGAGTTCGGCCTGGTAGCGGATCGGCCCGGTCGCCGCGGCCTCGCCACGCTCGAACCCGAGCAGCGACATCGCGACCGCCCAGCCGTTGTTGACGCCGCCCACGACGTTGTCCTTCGGGCAGCGGGCGTCGGTGTAGAACACCTCGTTGAACTCGCTCTCGCCCGAGATCATCTTGATCGGGCGGACCTCGATGCCGGGCTGCTCCATCGGCACCAGCAGGAACGAGATCCCCTTGTGCTTGGGCGAGTCGGGGTCGGTTCGAGCGAGCGTGAAGATGTGGTCGGCGAGGTGGCCCGCCGAGGTCCAGATCTTCTGGCCGTTGAGCACCCACTCGTCGCCGTCGAGTTCGGCCTTCAACCCGACGTTGCCGAGGTCGGAGCCGGCGTCGGGCTCGGAGTAGCCCTGGCACCAGGTGTCCTCACCCGACAGGATCCGTGGCAGGTAGTACGACTTCTGCTCCTCGGAACCCCACATCAGCAGCGTGTTGCCCAGCATCTGGATGCCGAAGACGTCGTTCGGGCCGCCGGTGGGCACGCCGGCGCGAGCGAACTCCTCGGCGAGGATGACCTGCTCGGTGGCGGTCAACCCGGCCCCTCCGTACTCGGTGGGCCAACCCGGCGCCAGGTAGTTCGCCTCGTAGAGCGTCTTGCGCCACTCGGTGACGAACTCGGTGATCGCGTCGCCTTCGAGTGCACCCAGACCGCCCCAGTTCGGCGGCAGTTTCTCGGCGAGGAACGCCTGCACCTTCTCGCGGTACGCCTCGGCCTCTGGGGAGTAGGTGGGATCCATGGGTGCGAGGCTAGTCGTCAGACCCTGGCAGGGCCACTGGGACCGACGAGAGCAGCCGCGCCGACGAGCGGCTGGACGAACCCCGACGCTTCGACCACCTGCAGGCCCGTGAGGTGGGTCAGCCGCATGCGTGCCGCGATCTCGCGGCGCATCGTGTCGAGCATCGCATCGCCGAAGGTGTCGACGACCACACCGGACAGCACGAAGGTCGACACGTCGAACGACGCGGCCGTCGACGCGATCGCTCGGCCGACCATCAGGCCGGTGCGTTCGATGATCGACGGCGTCGCGCGCCGCAGTGGTCGGTTCATCTCGGCTTCGAGGGCCGACGCCGACGCGAACGCAGCCAAGCATCCAGTGGCGCCGCACACACAGAGCGGACCCCCCGGATCGACGGTGATGTGGGCGATCGAGCCGGCGTTGCCGTGGGCGCCACGCAGACGGACACCGTCGAGGATGCAGGCCGACTCGATCGTGCGATCGAGCACCAGCAGGAAGAAGCTCGACGTGGTCACGGTGTCGCCGTGGAGCCGTTCGCCCTCGGCGGCTGCACCGGCGAGGGTGTCGAGCACGACGGGGAGCCCGGTGAGGTCCTCGACGTGCTGTCGCAGCGGGAACCCCGACCAGGCCGGCAGCGCCGCCGGCGACACGGCTCCGGCCGGCTCGTCGATCGGTCCGGCAGAGCTGATCGCGACCCACGACGGTGCTGCGACGTCGTCGGGGCGGGCGGCGAGCACCCGGCGCACCAGTTGTTCGAGCGCCCTCCACACTTCACGCGTCGGCGTCCCGATCCGGTCGCGGACGAGCACCTCTCCTCGCTGGTCGACGATGCCGGCGGCGAGTCGCCCGGGGTCGACCACGACCGCCAGCACGGTTGTCTCCGTCTGCACCGTCTCCATCTGCACCACGGGGCGTGAACCTACCCCGACTGTCGCTCGGCCGATCTCCGGTCTACCCTTCCGTCGGTGACGACCGATATCACGGACGACGCCCGAGCGGGGGCCGCTTCGTCCCCACGAGCGACCGGATCCGGTGCCGACACCGCAGCGATGCGTGGGTTCGCGGATCTGTTCGATGCGATCACCTCGAACGTCGCCCAGGTCCTGCACGGCAAGCACGACACGATCGAACTGGCGGTGATGTGCCTGCTCGCCGAGGGCCATCTCCTGATCGAGGACGTCCCCGGCGTCGGCAAGACCTCGCTGGCCAAGGCGATCGCTGCGTCGATCGACTGCAGCTGGAAGCGAATCCAGTTCACGCCCGACCTGTTGCCCACCGACCTCGTTGGCGTCAGCATCTACCAGCGTTCGACCGAGACGTTCGTGTTCGAGCAGGGCCCGTTGTTCGCCAACATCGTGCTCGCCGACGAGATCAACCGCGCCTCGCCGAAGACGCAGTCGGCGCTGCTCGAGGCAATGGAGGAACGCCAGATCACCGCCGACGGTCGCAGCCGCAAGCTCGATGCGCCCTTCATGGTGATCGCCACGCAGAACCCCGTCGACCAGGGCGGCACCTACCGCCTCCCGGAGAGCCAGCTCGACCGGTTCCTGCTGCGAATCTCGATCGGCTACCCCGCTCGCGACGCCGAGATGCAGATGCTCGACGTCCAAGGCGGTGCCGATGCAATGCAGTCGCTGCAACCCGTCGTCTCGATCGAGGAGATCCGCTCGATGATCGCCGCGGTTCGCCGGGTTCACGTCGCCACCGCACTCAAGTCGTATCTGGTCGACCTGGCCGCCACCAGCCGCCGTCACCCGGGCATCGAGCTGGGCCTGTCGCCTCGTGCGACCCTGCAGCTCGCGGCAGCGGCTCGGGCGCACGCTGCGGCTCGGGGCCGCAACTACGCCACGCCCGACGACGTCAAGGCCGTCGGCCACGCCACGCTCAGCCATCGAGTCGTCGTCCGCTCCGAGCACGGCTCACAGCTGTCGCCCGAGGATGCCATCAGCGAGGTCTTCGATGCCGTCGTGGTCCCGGTCCCTCGTTGATCGGCTGAACTCATGGCCCGACTCGCACTGACGCGTCAGGGCATCGTCGTCGTGATCGCCGGCGTCGTGGCGATCGCCATCGGGCGTGTGTTCGGCATCGTCGAGCTCTTCGTGATCGGCGCCGGATTCATCGCCGCGGCGGCAGTCGCGGTCGTCTACGTCGCGAGCCGTCGACCGCGGATCGAGGCACACCGGTGGATCCACCCCGCAGTGCTGGTGGCCGGCGAGACCGGCCACGTCGACATCCGGCTGCAGCACACGGGCAGTTTCGCTACTGCGCCGTTCGTGCTCGAGGAGCCGGTGATGCGCACGATGACCGAAGACCACGTCGCGAGGCTGCCCGTGCCATCGCTGCACGGCGGCACGCTGTCGTCCTCCGGCTACCGGGTACCGACGGCCACACGCGGCGTCATCGCCCTCGGACCGCTGCAACTGATCGTGACCGATGTCCTCGGCGTCGCCCGCTCGACCTCTGTGGTCGCCGGCACCGACGAGATCGTCGTTGCGCCGCGCACGTTGACGGTCGACATGCCAGAGCTGGGCCGCGGTCGTCTCGGACGAGCGCTGCTCGAGTCGTCTCGACGACTCGGGCCGGGCGACTTCCACGGGCTTCGCGAGTACACCGCCGGCGACGAGCCGCGAAGCATCCACTGGCGCGCGTCGGCGCGCACCGACGATCTGATGGTGAAGGAGTTCACCGTCGAGGGCCTGCATCGGTGCACCGTCGTGTTCGATCCGGCGCCGGGCGCCCACGGCAGCAACGTGCGGTTCGAACACGGGGTGACCGCTGCGGCGAGCCTCGTGTCGAGTGCCATGCGCGCCGGGCTCACGACGCGGTTCGTGACCGCCGGCGGCATCGACCTGCGCGGACCCGAAGTCGTCCACACGACCCAGCGGGTGCTCGCCCGGATCGAGCCGAGCGACGCGCCATTGGCACCGATCGACAACGACATGGCCGACGGCCTGGTGCTGCTCGTCGTGGTCACCGGTTCGCACGTGGCCGCATCGTGGCGTTCGACCCAGACGATCGCCGATCCCACGATCACTCGGGTCCTGGTGGCCACCGGCGGTGAGGCAACCGGCGCGCCGCTCGCCGTGTCGGCGAGCTCCGAGGACGAGTTCCTCGCCGACTGGCAAGCGATGGTCGGTCACCCGACAGGCGCTCAGACCCGTGTTCCCGAGCCGATGCAGCACCCGGAGCCGGCATGACCGCCGACGCCCACCGCCGCGGGCTCGGCAGCGACATGCTCGCCACGGCGATGGTGGCGGCGTTCTCGATGGCGGTCGCCATCGGGTATGCCCGGGTGTTCTCCGGCTGGCCCTTCCTCGCCGACATGGCCACGATCGTCATCGCCGGACACGGCGTCGGGCTCGTGCTGCGACGACTCCGCCTGACGGCGTGGCTCGCCGTGCCCGCAACCGCGTTGGCACTGGCCTGGGTGGTCCTCGCGATCTACTACCCCGGCACGTTCTCGTGGGGGCTGCCGACGAGCGACACGTGGACGATCCTCGGAGATCAGCTCGCCGGGGTACGAGCGGAGTTCAGCACGGCGGTCGCTCCGGTCGACTACGGCCGAGGCTGGGACGTGCTCGCCGCGATCGGCCTCGCCATGGCGGTCCTGCTCGCCGACGTGTTCGCGTTCCGGGCCGACGCACGAGCCGAGACATTGGTGCCAGGCGGCGTCCTGTTCGTCTTCGTCGGCGCCCTCGGCGACGACCGGCTCCGCATCGTCACCGCGGTCGTCGTGGTCGGCGTCGGGGCGGTGACCACGGCGACGTTGCGGGGGTACCACGCGGATGCGGGGCGCAGTACTGCCTCGGTGACGTGGCGCCGCTGGCCAGCGGCGCTCGCGTTCGGTGTGGTCGTCGCGCTCGTCGCTGGCGTCGTGGGGCCGAGGCTGCCGGGCGCCGACGCGGCCCCACTCTACGAGACGAGCGGCGGCGGAGGCGGCGTCACGCAGGTGCTCAGCCCGCTCGTCGACATCCGGTCGCGGTTGACCAACCGCTCGACGACCGAGCTGTTCCGGATACGCGCCGACGCCGAGTCGTACTGGCGGTCGTCGGCGCTGCCCGACTTCGACGGCACCACCTGGGGGCTGCCCGAACGCGAGCTGCAGTCGGTCGACGGGCCGCTCACCGCGCCGATCGACTCACTCGTCGAGAACCGCCAGCGGATCACGATCGGCGCACTCGGCGGCACCCTGGTGCCGGCAGCGCCCGACCCCTTCGAAGCGTCCGGTCCCGACGACCTGCGCTTCGTGGCCGAGACCTCCACGCTGGTCACCATCGACGGCAACCTGGAGACCGACGACACGATCGACATCGTGTCGGCTGCACCCGCTCTCGACGCGGCTCAACTGGCGACGGCGACGTCGGCGGCCCCGCCGGATCCGATCCACACCACCGTGCCCGACGATCTGCCCGACGTGGTCGAGGCCACCGCCCGCCAGGTCACCGCAGGGGCCACGAGCCCCTACGACGCTGCCCTGCGGCTCCAGGCGTGGTTCCAGACCGAGTTCGAGTACAGCCTCGAGGTGCGACCCGGCCACGGCAACTCGGCGATCGAGAGCTTTCTGCGCGACCGCGTCGGTTACTGCGAACAGTTCGCCGGCACCTACGCCGCGATGCTGCGCACCGTCGGCATCCCGACCCGGGTGGCCGTCGGGTTCACGTCGGGCGTCGCGCTCGGCGACGGCGAGTACTCGGTACTGGGGCGCAACGCACATGCGTGGCCCGAGGTGTGGTTCGACGACATCGGGTGGGTCGGCTTCGAGCCGACCCCGGGTCGAGGTGCCCCGAACGCCCAGAGCTACACCGGACTCCCGCCGCAGCAGGACACCACGGCCAGCGCCGCCGAGATCGACGCGACAACCGACGAGGCCCCGTCGCCGACCCTGCCGACCGCTCCGCTCGACCCGGGCGACGGGCTGAACATCCCGGAGTTCGAGGAGGCGCCGAGCGGCGAGTCACCGACTCCGACTCCCCAGTCGACCACCGACAACGGCGGCGGCACCTCGCAGCTGTGGCTCGCGGCGCTCGGGCTCCTCGTCGTGGCACTGCTCGCACCGAGCGCTGTGCGGCTGGTCCGTCATCGACGCCGGGCCCGATCGGTCGACGACCAGCTCGCCGATGCGTGGCAGCGCGCGACGAGCGCCGTCGCCTCGGTCGGCGTGCCGCTGCGGCCGTCGGACACACCGTCGGAGGTGGCCGCCAGCACTGCCCGGCACTTCCCGTTGGTCACCCGTCCGATGTCGTCGCTCGCCGACGCCGTGACCGAGGCGACCTACCGCGCCGACGGGACGACCGGGTTCGACGTGGCCGGCGCCTACGGCGCGAGCAAGGTCGGTGACTGCAGGAACTGGGCCAAGCAGATCGATCGGGCGGCGTCGGAGTCGATGGACTGGCAGAGCCGAGTGCGACATCACTTCACCGCCTGGCGGTGAGACGAGACTGCGGATCGCAGGCGTCGAGGCCGCTCAGCGGGTGGCGTCGTCGTCGACGTCGGGTCGACGTCCGCTGAGCCACGCCGAGATCGGCAGCTGACCGAGGCGTTCACGTCCGAGGAGTCGAACTTCCGATTCGAGCAGGATCGCCATGACCAGCACCAGCACGAAACCGGCGAAGGCGACGACGAAGCTGACGGCGAGGCCACCGATCGTGATGACCAGCCCCAGGACCAGGCCCATCGCCAGCATGATCGATCGACGACGCGACACCCGATACCCGCGTTGGGAGAAGGTGGGGTCCTGTTCGAGTTCCTGCTCGATCTGACGCAAGATGCGCTGTTCTTCCTCGGAGAGAGGCACGGGGTAATCATCGCACGTTTCCGGTCGATCCTCAACGCGGTGGACGTGATTCGATGTGAATCGTTGCGATTCTCTGCGAGCCCGTGTCAGGGGGCGTCGGGCCCCCACTGCTGGCCGCCCCGCTTCACGTTGCGGATCCGGCCACCCTGCACCGCGCTGGCTGGGCCGATCGCATCGACACCGAAGCGGTCACGGATGCGATCCAACGCGGCTTCGCGGGCGCCGAAATCGGACCCCGACGCGGCCGCGGTCGCCTCGTCGAACGTGAGCTGGTGGTGGACGGCGGCGAGGTTCGATGCGCTCACGCCCACCAGCCGCACACCCGGAGACGGATCGATCCCATCGACGATCGGTTGCAGCAGCGCCACCATCATCTCGGCCTGATCGACCGGTTCGGCGGCCGTGGTGGAGCGGGTGATCGTGTGGAATCCATCGTCGAAGCGGACCTTGAGCGTCAGGGTGCGAGCGCCGACGTCGGCGCGGCGAAGCCTCGATGCGACCGAGTCGGCGAGACGAACGAGATGCGTGCGCATCTCCGAAGGGAGGTAGGTGTTCGATGCAAACGTCTCCTCGTGGCCGATCGACTTCGCCTCACGCGCCGGTTCGACCGGCCGATCATCGAGGCCGCGGGCCAACGAGGCGAGGTGGTCGGCCTGCGAGTGGCCCAGGGCCGCGCGGAGCGTCGAGCGGTCGACGGCGATCAGATCGACGACTCGCCGGATTCCGATCCGGTGCAGCTTGTCGAGCGTGACCGGCCCCACTCCCCACAGCCGTTGGACGGGGAGCGGGTCGAGGAACTCGCGTTCCCTGCCGGCAGCGACCACGACGACGCCAGGTCCTGGCTCGATCGCCGACGGCGTGGCACGGGGCTTGGCTTCGACCGACGCCAGTTTGGCCAGGAACTTGTTGGGCGCGACGCCGACCGAGCAACCGAGCGAGAGCTCGGCAGACACGTCCTGTCGGATCGAGGCGGCGATGTCCGGCGCCGGACCGAACAGCCGCAGCGAGCCCGAGACGTCGAGGAACGCCTCGTCGAGCGACAACGGTTCGACCAGCGGCGTGTAGCGGTCGAGGATCTCACGGACCTGGGCGCTGACCTCGCCGTAGAGCGAGTGGTCGCCGGGAAGGAACACAGCGTGCGGGCAACGCCGACGTGCGACGGCCGACGGCATCGCCGAGTGCACCCCGAAACGGCGAGCCTCGTACGACGCCGCTGCAACGACGCCACGGTTGCCGGTACCGCCGACCACCACTGGCTGCCCAGCGAGATCGGGTCGGCGGCGAAGCTCGACCGAGACGAAGAACGCGTCCATGTCCACGTGCAGGATCTGGCGCGGCCCGGTCACGTCCCCAGTGTGGCCCGTTACGATCCGCGCCATGAACACCGCCGACAGCACCGGATCGAGCACTGGCGGATCGAGCAGGCGCCCGACGCCCGAGTCCGACCGATCGCTCTCGGCGTTGCCGTCGGTCGGCGTGCGCATCGGAGCGTTCGCCGCGATCCTGCTCAGCGGCCTCGCCGGCGCATTGATCGGCTACTCGCTGATCGCGCTGCAGTGCGACGGCGACTGCGGGCTCGCCAAGGGCCTCGGGCTGCTCATCGGCGCCGTCGTCGCCGCCGGCGGCATGGCGATCGTCGCCGTCCTGGTCATGCGAGCCATCGGCGAGTGGCGCGAGATCGAGGACCGCACCGGCGCCGGGCACGCGCCACGATGACCGCGCCTGATGGCGACCTTCGCTCACTGGCGGCAGACCTCGCCGAGCGCGCCGGCGCGTTGGCGCTCGCCGGACGGCGGCGCCTCGGGGTCGGCCAACCCCTCGACCACGACACGAAGTCGACGCCGACCGATCCGGTCACCGAGTTCGATCGGGCCGCCGAGGCGCTGATCGTCGACGCACTGCGCGAGCGGCGCCCCGACGACTCGATCGTCGGCGAGGAGGGCGCCGGGCACGACGGCACCTCCGGGCTCGAGTGGCACATCGACCCCATCGACGGCACGGTCAACTTCGTCTACGACCTGCCGGCATGGTGCACCTCCGTCGCCGTGGTCGACCGGGATGGCCCGCTCGCCGGCGCCGTGTACGTCCCGGTCACCGACGAACTGTTCAGCGCCGCACGCGGTGCAGGCGCCACCCGCAACGGCGAACCGATCCGCTGCTCGAGCTGCTCCGACCTCGCACTGGCATTGATCGGAACCGGGTTCAACTACTCCCCAACCACCCGCGAGCGACAAGCCCGACGGCTCGCCGCGCTCCTCCCCCACGTGCGCGACATGCGCCGCTACGGATCGGCGGCGCTCGATCTCTGCATGGTCGCCTGCGGTCGCCTCGACGCCTATTTCGAAGAGCACCTCAACTCGTGGGATCTCGCCGCCGGCGTGCTGATCGCGGCCGAGGCCGGCGCTGCGACGTCGAACTACGTCGGCGGTCCGGCCGACACCGACGCCACCGTCGCCGCCGCACCGGACGTCCACGCCGCGCTGCTCGACCTGCTCGAACGGACGTCCGTCGACCCGCGCTGAGACGGCTTCTGCGCCGCATGGTCGCCGTTCTCGTCGGCGATGCGGCATCATGGAGGTGTGGGTACACGCATCCTGGCCGTCGAAGACGACGAACGCATCCGGTCGGCGGTCAAACTCGCCCTCGAAGACGAAGGATGGATCGTCGACGAAGCCGAGAGTGGCGAAGAGGCGATCGAGAAGTTCGCGCGGTCGAATCCTGATGTCGTGTTGATCGACATCATGCTGCCGGGCATCGATGGCTTCGAGTTGTGTCGCACGCTCCGTCGCACCAGTGACGTCCCCGTCGTGATGGTCACGGCCCGCAACGACACCCACGACGTGGTCGCCGGGCTCGAGGCCGGCGCCGACGACTACCTCACCAAACCGTTCGCCCCCAAGGAGCTGTCGGCGCGCATCCGAGCACTGTTGCGCCGAATACGGCCCAGCGCGCAGGGACACGCCAGGCTGAGCTTCGGCGACCTCGAGTTGATCCCGGACGAAGGCAAGGTGCTGCGCGGCGGCGACGAGGTCCACCTCACCAAGACCGAGTTCCGCCTGCTGTGCGAACTCGCCGAGGATCCGGGCAAGGTGCTGAGCCGCGAGGTGCTGCTCGACAAGGTCTGGGGCTACGACTACTTCGGTGACGGCCGCCTCGTCGACGTCCACGTCCGGCGCCTGCGTACCAAGGTCGAGGCCGACCCAGCCAATCCCCGCCACGTCGTCACGGTCCGCGGGCTCGGGTACCGGCTCCAGACGTGACCGACGGCGGCTGGTTCCGTCGCCTGGTCAACCGCTCCCGCCCGGCGGCACTCGGGCTGCGTCGGCGCATCCTGCTGATCTTCACCATCGGCTCGCTGCTGCTGTCGGTGTTCCTCGCCACGACCACCTACGGCTTGACGCGATCGAACGTCGAGAGCGAACGCGTCGACACGGCGATCAACACCTCGCAGCGCAACGCCCAGGGTGTCGAGCGGGATCTGCGGTCGACGCCCGCCGACGCCGAGGCAGCCCGCGCCTCGCTCACCCGCATCGGGGTGCAGGACTACCTGATCTGGTACGCCGACACCTGGAGCGGCGGCGGCGCCACGTTCCGGGACGCCGACGTGCCCGCGCCCTTGGCCACGAGGGTGATCGACGAAGGCACCTCGGCCAGCCAGATCGTTCGCATCGGCGACGAGCTGAACGTGGTCGTCGGATGGGACATCCCCGGTATCGGCGCGTATTTCGAGGCGTTCAGCCTCGACGAGGCCGACTCGACCCTGTCGAGCGTCCGACTGTCGCTGATCTTTGCAGCTGCCATCACGACCGGCCTGGGCATCCTGCTCGGCATCTTCTCCGCCCGTCGCGCCGTGCGGCCTGTCGGGACGGCGGCCCAGGCGGCCTCTGCGATCGCCGGCGGTCGCCTCGACACCCGGCTCGAGACCACCGACGACCCGGACCTGCGGATCCTCACCGAGTCGTTCAACGACATGGCCGCCGCGCTCCAGCAGCGCGTCGAGCGCGACGCACGGTTTGCGTCCGACGTCAGCCACGAACTGCGGTCGCCGTTGATGACGTTGTCCGCGTCGGTCGAGGTCATGCAAGCTCGCCGCGACGAACTCCCCGAGCGTTCGCAAGCTGCGCTCGACCTCCTGGCCAGCGACGTGGTGCGGTTCCAGGGCCTCGTCGAGGACCTGCTGGAGATCTCTCGATTCGACGCCGGAGCGATCCGCCTGCACATGGAGGAGCTCCTCGCTGCCGAGTTCGTGCGCCACGCCATAGCGGTCAGCTCGCTTCCGGCGACGCCGGTGCACGTGTCCGAGCGCGCCGAGCGCGCCTTGATTCGCGGCGACCGACGCCGGCTCGCCCGGGTCATCGCCAACCTGATCGACAACGCACGCGCCTACGGCGGCGGCGAGCCCGAGGTCTCGATCACGGTGATCAACCCCGACGACGAACCGATGTCACACATCCTGATCGCCGTGGAAGACCACGGCCCCGGCGTGGCCGAGGACGAGCGGGACCTGGTGTTCGAACGGTTCGCCCGCGGTGGCGGCGCCGGTCGCCGCACCGGCAGCGAGGGCGCCGGTCTCGGGCTGTCGCTGGTCGACGAGCACGTGCGCATGCACGGTGGACGCGTCTGGGTCGAGGATCGTCTCGATGGCGAGTCCGGCGCCCGCTTCGTGATCGAGCTGATGGCTGCGGAGCTCGACGAATGAGGCGGTTCGTCGTGTTGACGATCGTGGCGCTCGTCACGACGGCCGGATGCTCGATCCAACCCGACGCGTCGCCCAACGACCTCCCCGACGAGCGCGCGAACGTCTTCGGTGAGCCGGCGACCGGCGACGAGGCAGCGGGCACGAACCGCATCTTCCTGTTGGCGCCGGCCGACGTCGACGCACCCCAGCGCCTGCGTTCGGTCCAACGCGACGTGGCCACCGCTCCGGCGTCGATCCTCGATTCGCTGTTCGCCGGGCCCAACGCCGACGAACGCGAAGCGCAGCTCGACACGGCGGTCCCCGCAGACGTCGAGCTCGAGGGTGCACGAACGGTCGGCCAGGTGCTGACGATCGACCTGAACGACGTCTTCGACGATCTGACACCCGACGGCCTCCGCCTCGCCGTCGCGCAGATCGTGTCCACCGCCACCGACATCGACGGCGTGCAGTCGGTCCAGCTCCGCATCGACGGCGAACCGCGGGTCTGGCCACTCGGCAACGGCGAACTCACCGACCGTCCGCTCACCCGCTACGACTATCCCGGCCTCGTCGAGTCGACCCAACCGGCCTTCCCGGCGATCCCGTCGCCGATCCCGTGATGTCGCCCCCGACGATCTCGCCGCTCCCGGTGTTGGACCACCACCGCCGACGCTGGTAGGACACTGCCATGGCCTGGGACAGCACCCGACCGGTTCCGTGGAACCGGCTGATCCGTGAGTGGTTGATCTATGCGGCGATCATGACCGCGATCTTCCTGTTGTTCTTCCGCGGCGACAACGTCCTGGGCGCGATCGCCGGCGTGCTGATCAGCGGCCCGCTGTACCTGGGCTTCGGTGCGGTGATGGCCAAGTTCGGCTACCAGCGAGCCCGCCTGAAGGACGTGCGGAACGCCGCGAAGAACGCGCCGGCTTCCTCGACGGCGAATTCGGCGTCGACATCAGGGGCGAGCGACGGGACGCCACGAGCAAAACCTGCGCCGACGAGCCGTACCGCAGGTGGGGGCAATCGCCCCAAGTCGTCCAGCAGGAAGAAGCGCTGATGGGCATGACCGACGACGACCGCTGCGTGATCGCGATCGACGCAGGCACCACCGGCGTGCGCAGCCGAGCGGTGTTCGCCGATGCACGACCCGCGGTCGCTGCCTACCGCGAGTTCGCTCAGCACTTCCCTGCGCCCGGGTGGGTCGAGCACGACGCCACCGAGATCTGGGCCGTCGCCGCCGAAACGTTGCGTGAGGTGATCGGCGAGGTCGGACGAGCGAACGTCGCTGCCATCGGCATCACCAACCAGCGCGAGACCGTCCTGGCCTGGAACCGCTCGACCGGCGAGCCCTATGGCAATGCCATCGTGTGGCAGGACCGTCGTACCGCCGCTCGCTGCGACGAGCTCGCAGCCGCGGGTCATCTCCCCCTCATCCGAGAGCGCACCGGGCTGGTGCTCGATCCGTACTTCTCGGCCACCAAGGCGGCCTGGCTGCTCGAACACCGCGACATCCCCGTCGACGACGACCTGGCGATCGGCACGATCGACTCCTGGTTGGTGTGGAATCTCACCGGCGGGAGCCGCTTCGTCACCGACGCCACGAACGCGAGCCGCACCATGCTGTGCGACATCCGGTCGTGTTCGTGGGATCCGGAGCTGTGTGAGTTGCTCGGCGTTCCGATTGCCGCCCTGCCCGAGATCGTTCCGTCGAGCGGACGCATCGGGGTCACGTCGCCCGACTGCGGCGTTCCCGACGGCATCGCGATCAGCGGCATCGCCGGCGACCAGCAGGCAGCGCTGTTCGGTCAGGCCTGCGTGCAGCCGGGGATGGCGAAGAACACCTACGGCACCGGGTCGTTCGTGTTGCTCAACGTCGGCGAGACGTGCCCGCCGCCCACCGAGGGCTTGCTGACCACGGTGGCGTGGACGCTCGCCGACGGCACGACCCACTACGCGCTCGAGGGGTCGATCTTCGTCACCGGCGCCGCGGTCCAGTGGCTCCGAGACGGCTTGCAGATCATCGACGCCGCCGCCGAGACCGGCCCGCTCGCCGAGTCGGTCGACGACACCGGCGGCGTCTACGTCGTGCCGGCATTCGCCGGGCTCGGTTCACCATGGTGGGATCCGTACGCCCGCGGCACGATCGTGGGCATCACCCGCGGGACCGGGCGCGCCGAGATCGCACGCGCCGTGGTCGAGTCGATGGCCTACCAGACACGCGACGTCGTCGACGCAATGACCGCAGCGAGCGGGACGCCGCTCGTCGAGTTGCGCGTCGACGGGGGCGCGTCGGCGATGGACGTGCTGTGCCGGTTCCAAGCCGACCAGCTCGGCGTCACCGTGCAGCGACCGGTGGATCAGGAGACCACGGCACTGGGGGCCGCCTACCTGGCGGGGCTCGCCGAAGGCGTCTGGGCGTCGGTCGACGAGGTCGGCGAGCAGTGGGGTCTCGACGCCGAGTTCTCCCCCGATGCCGACCGCACCGTCGCGGACGCCCTCCACGCCCAGTGGCTGCGCGCCGTCGAACGCTCACGCAACTGGGTGAGCTGACACCGCGAGCCCGAACGGCGCCCGGAGGGGCCTCAGGTGGCGATGAGTGCGTCGGCGAGCCGGAGCAGCAGCGAGAACCGCACGCGCTCGCGTTCGTGGATCGGGTTGCCGGTTCGACCGGCGGCGACGGTGAGCGCCGAGGTGATCATGTGCCCCCACAGCAGATCACTCGGCGCCGAGTCGTCGAGGCCGTCGAGGTGTTCGCTGCCGGCGAGGAACGCGGTCAGCCACCCCACGTCGGGAGGATCGCCGAGTTCGGCGATCGGTGCGCCGTCGCTCAGCACGATCACCCAGTCGGTCTCGGCGAAGCGTTGGATACCGCGGACCATCACCTCGAGGCGCTCGTCGGGCTGACTCTCCGCCATCGCCGCCCCGAGGGCCAACGCCGAGAGGCTCGCGTCGGTCCGGTCGGGGTCGACCACTCGGATGCTCTCGACGGAGACCCCGTCCACGGCGTCGATCTCCGCGGTCAACAGCGACATCAGGCCGTCGTCGGGCAGCGCGACCGTGAGTTCGTCGATTGCGCGACCGCCGCCCTGCTCGAGGATCTCGATCGACAGCACATCGCCACGGACCGCGCCGATGCGGCTGGCCACCTGGCCCAGCGCGCCCGGACGGTCGGGCATCCAGACCCGTACGACGATGGTGATCACGGCCGGGACCGTACCGTCGGCGCGCGCATCGGCCGTGACCACCCCGTGACCATCGTGTTACGGATGCTCAGCCCAGCTTGGGCAGGCCGCGCTTGAGGTTGCGGATCGCCTGCTGGATGCGCTTCTCGTTCTCGATGAGCGCGAACCGCACGAATCCCTCGCCGCCGGGACCGAAGCCGACGCCCGGCGACAGCGCCACGTCGGCGTCGCGCACGATCATCGAGCAGAACTCGACGGAGTCCATCTCGGCGTACGGCTCGGGGATCGGCGCCCACACGAACATCGAGCCGCCCGGCTTGGGGATGTCCCAGCCGATACGTCCCAGTCCGTCGATGAGCGCATCGCAGCGCGACTCGTAGATCGCACGGATCTCGTCGGGGTAGTCGGCAGCTTCGTTGATCGTGACGGTGGCGGCGATCTGCACCGGCTGGAACATGCCGTAGTCGAGGTAGCTCTTGAGCTTCACGAGCGCCTGGACGACCTCGGCGTTGCCGAGCAGGAACGCGCTGCGCCAGCCCGCCATCGAGAAGCTCTTGGTCATCGAGTACAGCTCGACGGCGCACTCCTTGGCACCCTCGGCCTGGAGGATGCTGGGCGGCTGGTGGCCGTCGAAGCCGACGTCGGCGTAGGCGAAGTCGTGCACGACGATCATCTCGTGCTCGCGGCAGAAGTCGACGACGCGCTGCATGAAGGCGAGGTCGACGGTGGCGCCGGTCGGGTTGTGCGGGAACGAGATCACCAACACCCGTGGCTTGGGCCAGCCGACGTCCCACGCGGTCTGCAGGCTGGCCATGAAGTCGTCGGCGAAGTGCTCGCGCTGGTCGGGGTCGGCCAGGAACTTCATCGGCACCTGGCGCAGGTCGGCTCCGGCGAACAGGGGGCCGTAGATGTGGATCGGGTAGCTGGGGCTGGGCACGATGGCCGCGTCGTCGTTGCCGAGCAGCACCCACATCAGGTGGCTGAAGCCCTCCTTCGAGCCGATCACGTTCGTGATCTCCAGCTCGGGGTCGAGGTCGACGTCCCACTTGTTCTTGTAGTAGCCGGCGATCGCCTCGCGCAGCTTCGGCAGCCCGCGGCTGAGCGAGTAGCGGTGGTTCTTCGGGTTCTGTGCTGCCTCGGCGAGCTTGTCCACGGCGATCTGCGGCGACGGGATGTCGGGGTTGCCGAAGCCGAGGTCGACGACGTCGGCGCCGGCGCGGCGTGCCTCGATCTTCAAGCCGTTGATGATCGAAAAGACGTACGGGGGCAGATTCTCGATGCGCCGGAACTCCATCGTTCCGAGGGTATCTGGCTCGCATGTGCGATGCTGGCAGCGATGCCCAAGACACCAGCCCCCGACTGCATCCACGTCGTCATCGAGATCCCCCGTGGAAGCCGCAACAAGTACGAGATCGACCACGAGGACGGCAAGGTCTACCTCGACCGTCGGCTCTTCACCGCCACCACCTATCCGGCCGACTACGGGTTCCTCCCCGACACGCTCGCCGGCGACGGCGATCCGCTCGATGCGCTGGTGCTGCTCGAAGATCCGGTGTACCCGGGCGTCATCGTCGAGTGTCGACCGATCGGCGTGCTGTACATGCGCGACGAGGCCGGCGAGGACGCGAAGTTGATCTGCGTGCCGCCACGCGAACCGCGCTTCGAGAACGTCAACGAGCTGTCGGGCCTGCCCCATCAGCTCGTCGAGGAGATCGAGCACTTCTTCAACGTCTACAAGGCGCTCGAACCCGAGAAGCACTCGTCCAGCGAGGGCATGGGTGACCGAGCCGCCGCGTGGCGCGAGATCAACCAGGCGCGGGCGAACTTCATCCCCCACTGACGCCCGGTTCGCCGGGCCGACCAACTCAGGGGGCGAGTTCGGGGAGCAGCGCGGCGCCGACGGCACCGGCGAGCGGGCCGAGACGAGCGAACTCGATGCCGGGAACGGCGCGCAGGTGCGGTTGGTACAGCAGCTCGCCGAACCAACGCCGGATGGGCTCGAGGTAGAGGTCCGACCCTGCGGCGAGGCCGCCGCCGAGCACGAACAGCTCCGGATCGAGCGCGTTGGTCAGGTTCGCCAACCCCACGGCGACCCACCGGGAGAAGTCGTCGATCACCGCCAGCGCCTCGGGGTCGCCGTCGCGGGCCGCGGCCTGGACGTGTTCGCCCCGCACCGCTTGCGGGTCGCCTCCGGCGTGGCGCACCACGTGGTGCAGGCGATGACCCGTGGCGGCCTCGCGGGCCAGCATCGCCAAGCCCGAGCCCGAGGCGTAGCGCTCCCAGCACCCGCGACGGCCGCACGGGCACAACGGCCCGGACGGGTCGATGACCAGGTGGCCGAACTCGCCGGCGAATCCGTTACGGCCGCGCAGCAGCGCACCGTTGGCGACGATGCCGCCGCCGATGCCGGTGCCGAGGGTGACCAGCACCATGTCGGTGGTGCCCCGTCCGGCGCCGAGCAGCCACTCGGCGACCGTGGCGCACGTCGCGTCGTTGTCGACCACGACAGCGGAGCCGAACCGGGCGGTCAACAACTCGGCGATCGCGAAGTCGGCCACGCCGTCGAGATTGGGCGCTGCGCGGAGCACACCATCGCGAGTGACCAGCCCGGGCACGCCAACGCCGACGCTGCCGTCGTGGCCGACCTCGTCGGCGAGCTCGAAGAGCACCTCGATCAGCGCATCGAGACTGTGGTCGCCGCGTGGCGTCGGCCGCTGCGCCGTCGCAACGACGTCGCCGGCGTCGTCGAGCACGACGGCCTGCGCCTTGGTGCCGCCGACGTCGATTCCGACGCGCCGCGTCACGCCGTCACCACCCTGTCCTCACCCGGTCATCACCCGGCCATCATCGGGTCATCACGTGGCGGTCATACTTCGGCGCGGACCTTCAGTTCGCGCACCGTGTTGAGAATCCGCACCTCGGCACGTCGCTTGACGAATCCCGGCAGCGGGATCGCCAGGTCGATCTGCAGGTCGTAGCGCACGAGCGTGCGGCCCTCGCCGTCGGGTTCGAACCTCCAGACACCGTCGATCGAGCGCTGGATGTCACCGCTGAGCATCGACCAGCCCATCTCGTTGGGGGCGTTCGTGTAGTCGTACTTGAGGGTGTAGTGCGTGCTGCGGCCGAGCGCCGAGGCCCGGAACTCGACCTCGAGGGGGCGTCCCACGTCGTCGGTGGCGCGGATGTTGACGTCCTTGATGTCGTGGGCCCACATCGGGTAGCTCTCGAGGTCGATCGCGATCTGCCAGACCCGCTCGTGAGGAGCGTCGATGGTGATGATCTCGGTCGCGGTCTCAGCCATGGTCGTCATTCTTGTCGATTGCGGGGCGAGAAGTGACGACATCGGTCGCATCGGTGTCGACATCGACGTCGGGGCGCGGTGGGAACACCCCGTGGAACGCGCACCACAGCCCGTTCAGCCCGAGACCGAACATCGGCACGAGGATGCCGACGGCGAGTGACGTGCCCGGCGATCCGTCCTCGGATTCCGAGCGTGCAAGAGCGGTGGCGAGCGCCACCGTGCACTGGACGGCCAACATCGCCAGCATGATGCGCCGGACGCGGGCCGGCGTGGGGTCGCCGAGCAGCAGGTACATCTGCATCACGCCGATCTGTTCGGTGCGGCTGCGCTGCACGGCGTTCCAGAACGACCACAAGAAGACGAAGACACCGATCGCGAACAACGCCATCGCAGTGATCGCCCCGACCCATTGAGCGGCGGTCGAGAACACGACCGCGGCCGTGATCGCGGTGACGCTGAACGCCAGCGTGCCGACCACGTCAGCCAGCACGATCACGTCACCGGCTCGGCGTGCGTCCACTCGATCGCCGTCGCTCGTCACACCCCGAGTCTGCCAGCGCCCACCGCGCTCCTACTCGTTTGCGCTCAGATTTCGGTGACCTGGGTCACCGAAAACGCAGCGCAAACGTCGAGGTCGGGGGTGGGGGTGGGGGTGGGGGTGCTCAGGTGGCGGTGGGTCAGTCGACCTGGAGGGTGTCGCCGAGGCGGCGGGCCAGCACGTCGTACGCGAACTCGTCGAGAACCCGCTGACGCGACCGCTCCCCCATCCGCCGACGAAGGTCGTCGTCGCGCAGCAGCGCGTCGAAGGCATCGGCGACGGCCTGGGTGTCCTCGGGGTCGCCGATCACGAAACCGGTCTCGCCGTCGGCCACCGCCTCGGCAGCGCCGCCGGAGTCGCCGGCGACCTGGGGCACACCGCACGACGCGGCTTCGACGAACACGATCCCGAACCCCTCCTGTTCGAGGCCGCCCCACCGGTTGCGGCACAGCATGGCGAACACGTCGGCGCACCCGTACAGCGGGGGGAGATCGGCGTTCGGAATGCGCCCCAGGAACGTGACGGGAGCGCCGAGCTCGTCGGCGAGACGACGCAGTCGGTCGTCGTCGCGGCCACCGCCGGCGATCACGAGTCGGAGCTTCGGGCGCACCCGACCGAGCCGCGCCGCGGCCCGGATCGCCGTGTCGAAGCCCTTGCGTGGCACGAGGCGGGAGATGCTGACGATGACCTCGGCGTCGGCGTCGAGCCCGAAGTGTCTGCGCGCGGCGACACGCTCGTCGGCGTCGAGCGGGACGAACTTGTCGGGGTCGACGCCGCACGGCACGACGGTGATCGGCAGGTCACGTCCCGCTGCGTGCACCGCCTCGGCAGCGGGGTAGCCGCCTGCCGCGATGATTCCCTCGGCGCGACGCAACGTGTAGGCGAGCGCCTGCTTGGCCCCGGGCAAGCGACCCGGCACCGTGACCTCGGCGCCGTGGAGCACCAGGTGGTACGGCAGGTCGAGCGACGGACCGATCAGGCCGAGCGGGACCGCCGGGTCGAGCACGACGAAGTCGGCCCCGACGTCCTTGGCGAGGCGGTTGACCTGGTTGACCATCCACGGGTGCGGCAACAGCACCGGTTCCCTCGTGCGTTCGATGCGGTAGGGCTCACCGGCGTCGAACTCGGCCGTTCCGGCGTACGGGCTGGTGAGCACGGCGAACGACTCGGGCGGCAGCCGCCTCCACCACTCCCACAGCAGCGACTGGATGCCGCCGATCTTGGGAGGAAAGTCGTTGGTGACCAGGAGGTGCTTCACGTCGCCGCGCCCGAGCGGGATCGGCGTTGCAGGCAGTCGTTGGCCCAGCTGGCGTGTTCGGCGAGGATCGGGTCGATGTGGCAACGGTAGTGCCCGAGCACCCGCCGCACCCGCGCATCGGCGGGGTCGCCCACGTTGCCGACGACCACGAGGGCGTTGCGCCGGACCCAGCGGAAATTGCGATCGGTGACGTACCAGTGGCCGTATCGGGCGTCGATCCAGTCGTCGTCGGCCTCGAGCAGTTCGACCGCGTCGACCCAGGCGTCGGCCTCGGCCGCGAGGTCGATCGTGTTGCGGCGTCCGAGACGCACCGAGATCGGACAGGCGTCCTGGCAGTCGTCGCAGCCGTAGATCCGGTCGCCGATCGCGGTTCGGAACTCATCGGGAATGGAGCCCGGCTTCTGGAGGATCCAGCTGATGCACCGGTTCGCGTCGATGACTCCGGGGGCGATGATGGCGCCGGTCGGGCACTCGTCGATGCATCGTGTACAGCTGCCGCATCCGTCGGGCGCTGGTCCGGGCGTCGGTTCGTACACCGCGGTGGTGACGATCGAGCCGAGCACGAACCAGCTCCCCGCTCCCGGCAGCAGCAGGTTGGCGTTCTTGCCGTACCAGCCGAGCCCCGCGCGGTGGGCGACCGCCCGATCGACGATCGAATTGTCGTCGGCGAACGCGACGGCGCGATGGTCGGCACGACGGATGCGCCGGCTCACCTCGCGCAGCGCCGAGCGCAGCGGGGCGTAGTGGTCGACCCACGCATAGCGGCCGACGCGGGCGTGCGGCCCGGCCTCGGGCGTCGGCGAGGGTGGGTCCTTCTCGGTCAGGTAGGGCTTGGCCGCAACGATGACCGAGCGTGCTCCGGCGACGGCTCGCAGTGGATCGGTCGACCGTTCGGGATCGCGATAGGTGAACCCCATGTCGGCGTGGAGGCCGGCGTCGCGGCGCTCGAACAGCGCGGCCCGCGCCTCGGCGAGCACGTCGGCCGAGGTGACCCCGACGTGGGTGATCCCGTGGTCGGCGAGATCCGCGCGCACGTCGTCGATCGACGGGAGCGGGTCGGGGCGGCGCACGACGCCAGGGTACGGGCGCTCAGCTCACGGCGGGTGCGACCACCCGACCGTGGAACACCGCCGGGTCGACGAACTCGACCGGGTCGTCGAGGAGACCAGCGCGCTGGAACAGGGCGACCGCCCGATCGAGCGCTGTCACCGGGGCCGCGATCGGCACGGTCACGAGGTCGATCGGGCCGTCGTCGTTGGCCAGCAGGTGGGTGACGATGCAGTCGGCGCACGCCGTTGTCCCGGTGGCGACACAGGTGTCGCACTCGATCGAGAGGTCGAAGTTGTCCATGCCGACCATCATGACGAGGGGGTACCCCAGAGTTCCGTGGGAAGATGCCCACGTGAAGCAATTGACGGGCCTCGACGCCACGTTCCTGTACATGGAGACCCCGACCACGTACGGCCACGTGAGCTCCATTGCGATCTACGAACGCCCCGACGATCCCGGCTACGACCCCCTCACCGCCGCACGCGAGATGGTCGAGAGCCATCTCGACATCGCCGAGCCGTACCGACGCCGCCTGGTCGGCACACCGTTCGGCCTCGACCGCCCGCACTGGATCGAGGATCCCGACTTCGACCTCGACTACCACGTCCGGCACATGTCGCTCCCGCAGCCCGGCACCGATCGGCAACTCGCCGATCAGGTCGCGCGGATCGTGAGCCGGCACTGCGACCGGACACGACCGCTGTGGGAGCTCTACGTGATCGAAGGGCTGGAGTCCGGCGACTTCGCCGTGCTGACCAAGGTCCACCACGCAACGATCGACGGCGCCGCCGGCGCGATCCTCACGACGATGATGCTCGACACCGAACCGGACGCGCCCCTCACCGTTCCCGGGCCGCTGCCGCCGAAGGAAGCCGTGCCGTCCGAGCGAGACATGTTCCTGCGGTCGCTCGCCAGCCTGGCCCGCCGGCCGGACCGGACGATCCGACTGCAGCTGCGCCTCGCTCAGCAGTTCGCCGAGGCATCACGGCTGCGCGGCACCCAGGAACTGGTCGGCGCAACGAGACGGATCGTCACCGGATCCCGACGGCGCCACCGCGACGACCGCGACTCCGCCCCGGAGGTTCCGGATCGCCCAGCGCCGCGCACGTCCTTCAACGCGATGCTGTCGCCGCACCGGCGTGTCGCGTTCGCCTCGGTGCCGATGGAGCGTGTCAAGGCGATCAAGAACGCCGCCGGCGCAACGGTCAACGACGTGGTGATGGCCGCGTGCGCAGGCGCCGTGCGCAACTACCTCGACAGCCGCGACGAACTGCCCGACGACCCGATGATCGGCATGGTTCCGGTCTCGATCCGTACGGGCGCGGAGGCCGAGGTGTGGACCAACCGGGTGTCGGGGCTGTTCTGCCAGCTGCCCACCCACATCGCCGACCCCCTCGAGCGAATCGCCTTCGTGCACGACGCGATGGTCGACGCCAAGGGTGACTTCGATCTGTTGCCGGCCGAGGCGATGGTGGAACTGGCCGAGATGGCGCCGCCGGCGCTCGCCGAGCGTGCCGCCCGCGTCTCGGCCGCACTCCGCATCACCGACCGGGTCAATCCGCCGATGAACCTGGTGATCTCCAACGTGCCGGGGCCACGTCAACCGCTCTACCTCCGCGGCGCCCGCATGTCGCACTACATCCCGGTCAACACGATCACCGACGGCGTCGGGCTGAGCATCACCGTGCAGAGCTACTGCGACACGCTGGACTTCGGGCTCGTCGCCGACTGGCAACTGGTGCCCGACCTGTGGGCCTTGTGCGACCTCTGCGTCGACGAGATCGACGTGCTCGCGGCCGCCGTCGGCGTCTGATCAGAGCACGGCGAGCAGGGCGTTGCTCGGCACGACGTTCGCACCGAGGGCCTTGACGTCGGCGATGATCTCGGCGTCGTTGGTGACCACCGCAACGGCACGCGCCGTCGGGAGACGTCGCACCTCGTCGCGGATCACGTCGTCGGCGATCACGCCCTCGGGCGACCAGACCACCCGGACGAGCCGACGGCGGCTGGCGTGCGCTCCGACGACCGTGGCACCGTCGAACACCACCGCCAGATCGGTGCCGAAGCGTCGTGCGAGGTTCTCCAGCGCATCGAGGAGCTGGGTGCGCTGCGCCTCGAGGGTGCGCGTCGGCCAGGCGAGCTTCGCCACGTTGTAGCCGTCGACGAGGACGACGGCGTCGGAGCGGAGCAGGAACTGGGCAGCTTCGGCCGACGACGCGATCACGCCGCCGGGTAGCCGCAGCGGCTGGCGATGCTGCGGGCGGGCGCCCGAGTCGGGCACCTCCGACGGCAGGAGCGCGTCGAGCCGGCCGGCCAACTCGTGCGTTGCCCGGGCGAGTTCGGCGACGGCGTCAGGATCGATGCCGCTGGGTACGGATGCTCCTGCACCGTCGCCGCTGCTGGCGGGTGGGTCCGGAGTGGTCGTGGTCTCGAGTGCCGCGTCGAGGCGGGCCTTGGCGGCGGCCTCGCGATCGCGAGCGTGTCGCGCCTCGATGCGCAGGTCGACGAGCTCGGCACGCAGCTCGGCCACCTCGTCGTCGGCCTTGATGACGTCGGCGCGGAGACCGTCGAGCTCGGCGCGCAGCGATTCGATCGAGACGTCTCGGGCCGCGATGTCCGCCCGCAGCCGCACCGCCACCTGCTCGGCCGCACGGCGACGCTTCTCCTCCCGACGCAGGCTGGTGCGCAGGTCGGCGTCCGCAGCGGCATCGGCCTGCTCGACCACGAGTTGGTCGATTCGCCCTTGCCACCCGTCGGGTCGCTGCAGCCACAGGATGCCGATCGGGTCGACGAGCTCGGGAAGCGCGCCCGCGGCGATCGCCGTTCGGAACGCGTCGTCGTTGTCGATGGCACGGCGCAGCCGGCCGAGCGAGCCCGTGGGGATCCTCGTCTTGCCCGCCACCGCGCGCAGCTCCCTCGGGACCGAGATCGACGCTTTGCGCTTGGCGATCTCGTCACCCATGAGCACCGCGTACTCGATGGCACTGCGCAGGTGGCGGTGCTCGATCGAGGTCGGTTCCGACATGGCCTCAGGATACTCGACGTCTCCGACGACAGAACGAGTGTTCTTGACAACGTACGTCTGTTCGTGATCACATTCGGATGATGCAGACCCGTTCGATCGCCGAGCTTGCCCACCAGCGATCGTTCGACGAGCTGGGCACCCCGCTGCACGACGTCACCTTCTGCGTGATCGATCTCGAGACCACCGGCGGGAACCGCAACGACGACATGATCACCGAGATCGGTGCCGTCAAGGTCCGCGGCGGCGCGTGCCTGGGCACGTTCCAGACGCTGGTGAACCCCGGCAGGGCCATCCCCCCGCAGATCACGGTGCTCACCGGCCTGTCCGACGTCCTCGTCGCGAACGCCCCGCGTATCGAAGGTGTGCTCGGCACGCTGATCGACTTCGTCGGCGATGCGGTGATCGTCGGCCACAACGTCGGCTTCGACGTCGGGTTCCTGCGCGCGGCGTGCCGGCGAGCCGAGCGCGAGCCGCTGTCGGGCACCGTGGTCGACACCGTCGCGCTCGCCCGGCGGCTGGTGCGCGACGAGGTGCCCGACTGCAAGCTCGGCACCTTGGCATCGCGGTTCCGACTCGACCACCGACCGAGCCATCGAGCCCTCGACGACGCGCTCGCCACCGCCGACCTGCTGCACCTGCTGATCGAGCGAGCCGCCGGCCTCGGCGTCGCCGGGCTCGACGACCTGGTGATGCTGTCGAAGCTCGCCGGGCATCCACAGTCGGCCAAGCTGAAGATGACCGCCGATCTCCCCCGCTCACCGGGCGTCTACATGTTCCGCGGCCAGCGCGACGAAATCCTGTACGTCGGCAAGGCAACCAACCTGCGCCAGCGGGTGCGGTCGTACTTCGGCAGCGACGACCGCCGCAAGATCGGTCCGATGCTGCGCGAAACCCAGTCCGTGTCGCATCTCGACCTCCCCGATGCACTCACCGCCGAGGTGATCGAGAGCCGCCTGATCAGCAGCCTGCTCCCCCGCTACAACCGGGCCGGCACCCGTGCCGACAAGTACTGCTACGTCAAGCTCGATGTCGACAGCGCGTGGCCTCGGCTGTCCGTGGTGAAGAACCCGTCGGCCAAGGGCCTGCACCTCGGGCCGCTGCCGTCGCGCACGATGGCCAACCTCGTCGTCGAAGCGATCCACACCGCCGTCCCGCTGCGTCGCTGCACCGTACGGATGGGTCGTGGATACCGGGCGCCCGCCGACGCGCCGGTCTGCAGTGCCGCCCAACTCGGCGTTGCGCTGTGTCCGTGCTCGGGCACCGCCGACCCGACGACGTACGCCGCTGCCGTCGACGCGGCAGCCAGTGCGCTGTCGGGCGACCCGCGTGTGGTCGTCGACCGCTTGCGCGACCGCATGTTCGACCTCGCCGCCAACCAGCGGTTCGAGGAGGCGGCAACCACCCGCGATCGGTTGAGCACGCTGCTCGGCGCCGTTCGACGGCACCTGTTGGTCGAGGCGCTGCGCTCGGCCGAACGAGCCGAAGTGAGCTTCGGCGAGTCGACCTGGATCATCGACCGCGGGCGCCTGATCGACGCGACGCGTACCGGAACCGCCGGCCGGGCCCTCCCGATCCCCGCGCCGGAACCGCCCACAGCCGGGGTGCTGTCACGCGAGCAGATCGACGAAGCGCTGTGCCTCGCACGGTTCTGCGACAAACGCGCCGAACGACTGGTCGTGCGCTGTTCGGGCACCTGGATGTTCCCGATCGGCGACCGCGTCCCCGATCTGTCGTCGCTGACGTCCCGAGCCGCCTGAAGCGATGAGCCATCGCGCGGACGGGTCGCGCGGAAACTCATCGCTCGCCGATGTGGGCGCCGTGAGCGGCGATGCGCAGGGGCTTGACGTGTCCGCTCGCGGGTAGGGCGGCACCGACGGCCGCGGCGACGTCCGGCGAGGCGAGGAATGCCACGGTCGGTCCGCTTCCTGACAGCCAGCCGCACCACGCCCCCGCCGCGACACCGGCGTCGAGGGCGCCGGCAGCGTCGGGCACCGCGGCGAGACGTGCGGCCTGGTGGAGCCGGTCATCGGTGGCGCCGGCGAGCAACGCAGGATCGTCGTGTTCGACCGCAGCCACGAACTGAGCGACCCGTCCGAGGTTGCGGACCACGTCGCCACGCGCGACCTCGCTGCTCAGGGCTCCACGGGAGCGGTTGGTCGAGGTCGTGGCCTCGGGGACCCATGCCACCACCACGGCCGCGGCAAGCACCGGCCCCACTCGCAGTGGAATCGCCACGCCGTCGACCCACGCGATCACGCCGCCGACGACGGATGCCGCTGCATTGTCGCCGTGACGCTCCAGACCCACTGCAACGTCGAGCACGGTGTCGCGACGGTCACCCAACGCCGTGGCCGGATCGTCGGAGGCCGCGACCGCTGCGAGGGCCGCTCCGCCGACGCGTGCCGCACCGCTGAAGCCGAGGCCGCGCCCCATCGGGATCGATGATCGGACCCACAACGGGTCTGGTGACTCGACCCCGTTGTTCGCCGCCGTGAACGCCGTCCACGCCGGGTGATGGCGGTCGATGGCCTGCGCGTCGACGGGCGGGTCACCGAACCCGATGTCGAGGTACAGCTCGAGTGCCATGCCGAGCACGTCGAAGCCGGCGCCGAGATTGGCCGACGACGCCGGAACGCGAACGACGGTCACTCGGCGTGGGCCCGAGACACCCGGATCAGGGCGTCCAGGTGCGCTTGCGCGCGTCCGTCATCGATTGCGGCAGCGGCCAGCTGGAGGCCGGCCTCGAGATCATCGGCCAGCCCAGCCACCACCAGACCGCCCGCAGCGTTGAGCACGACGATGTCGCGGTGGGCACCCGGCTCGCCGGCGAGGACTCGCCGCACGACGAGTGCGTTCTCCTCGGGCGCGCCGCCCCGGAGATCGTCGGCAGTGGCCGGGGCGATGCCGAAGTCGCCGGGGTCGATCGAGAACTCGGAGACCTCACCGTCACGCAGAGCGAGCACCTGCGAGGGCCCGAGCGTGGTCAGTTCGTCCATCCCGGCACCGTGGACGACCCAGGCGTCGCTCAAACCCTGACGTTGCAACGTCTCGACCATCGGCACGGCAAACGCTGGGTCGGCGACGCCGATGAGTTGGCGCTTGACCCTGCCGGGGTTGGCCATCGGGCCGAGCAGGTTGAACGTCGTGGCGACGCCGAGTTCACGCCGCGGCGGCCCGGTGAAGCGAAATGCTGGATGGAAGATGGGGGCGAAACAGAAGCCGATGCCCGCCTCGCGGACACAGGCAGCGACGCCCTCGGCGTGGAGCTCGATCGCCACCCCGAGGAGCTCGAGGACGTCGGCCGCACCGCACTTCGACGATGCCGAGCGATTGCCGTGTTTGCACACCGGAGCTCCGGCGCCCGCCATCACCAGTGCCGCCATCGTCGACACGTTGATCGAGTGGGTGCCGTCGCCGCCCGTTCCCACGATGTCGACGCAACGAGCTCGTTCCTCGTCGGACAGTGACACATAGGTCGCCTCGTGCAGCGTTGCCGCGAGCAGACCTGCCAGCTCGTCGACGGTCTCACCCTTGGCTCGCAGCCCGATCAGGAACCCACCGATCTGCGCCGCGGTCGCGTCACCGCGAAGGATGGCCGTCATCACCGATCCGGCGGTCGCAGGGTCGAGATCGTCGCCCGCGATCAGGGTCGACATGACGGTGGGCCAGTCAGGGACTCGTTCGTGGCTCGACATGGGCCGCAGCGTAGGGCGCTGCACCGATGCGAGTGAAGCGGCTTTGGTCAGCGGGTACGGCGACGTTGGCGGATCATGCGACGGCGGTCGCGTTCGGTCGCTCCACCCCACACGCCCGCCTTCTCACGCTCGGACAGCGCGTAGTCGAGACATGCCGACTGCACCGAACAGCCCGCACACACAGACTTCGCCGCCTCGGCGCCTTCGTCGTCGTCCGGGTAGAACACCGAGGCATCGAGCCCCCGGCATGCTCCCAGATCCCACCATTTCAGTTCCTGTACCGACACGTGCGGTTGACTCCCCGTAGCTCGCCCCTCGAACCACCGAATCTAGAACCGTCGAGCGCGGAGCGCCAGAGGCAATTTCGCGGCGAGCGTCAGCCGCGCAGGTCGCCGAGCAGTTCGGCATGCGTCGAATCGGACAGCTCGACGGCTTCGAGGTAGTCGGGGTGCTCGATCTCGATGCGCACGGGACCCGACGCAAACGATGCAATCTGGTCGTCGGTGAACTCGAAGCGGATGTAGTGCACCGCTGCCGTGACCTCCTCGCGGGTGAGCTGGCCGGCGTGGGCCTCCTCGGCAATCGAGCGGACCCGATCGCCGCCGGGCAGCACCACGGCGAACGAACGCTCGATGCCGACGAGCTTCGGCAGCCACTCGCGCATCTGGTCGTCGCTGGTGAGCTCGAGGAACACCGTGGCGCACAACTGGCCGGGCTCGGGGATCATCGGGTTGTACGTGTCGAGCTCGACCTGGATCTCGTCGTCGGTGACGAGCTTCTCGACCCGCGCCATCTCCTGGATCTGCAGGCGCATCGTGTCGCGATTCTCGAACATCAGGGTGATGATCGTGCCGAACGACAGCCGACGGCGTCGCTTGATCTCCATCACGGCGGTGCGGAACTCGTCGCGTTCACGTTCGTAGGCGCGCACGTCGGCGATGTCGGCGAGGGTGAGCTTGCGGGTACCGGTCTGGGGGGACATCACAACTCCTGTACTCAGATGCTGGGGGCAGAGGTGGTCATTCTTCGGCGATGCCGTAGGCGCGGGCCATCACCTGCAGCGGGTGCTGCGCGGTGCGCCCGGTCTGTTCGACGATGGCGGTGTTCGCGAGGTGACAGTCGCCGGCCACCACGTCGCCGCCGGCCTTGTCGATCTGGTCGCCGAGCTTCTCGGCGATCGGCACCGAGATGTCCTCGTTGCCGGCTCGGAAGCCCCACATGCCGTCGATGCCGGAGCATTGCTGGACGAGCTTGACCTTGGCGCCGGTGAGCTTCATCAGGTCGCGGCTCTTGAACCCGATGTTCTGAGCTCGCAGGTGACACGGCGTGTGGTACGTGATCGACTCGACGGTCTCGCCGGGGAAGTCGGTGTCGAGCGAGGTGTCGTCGCCCTTGTGGATCTGCATCAGGTACTCGGCAGCGTCGTAGGTGTGCTCGGCGACGAGCTGGGCGTCGGAACCGCCCACGTAGTCCACGTAGTCCTTCTTGATGATGTAGCTGCACGTGGGCTGCGGCACGACGATGTCGGTGCCGGCTCGGACCTCGGCGGCGAGGGTCTTGATGTTCTTCTCGGCGACCTTGGTGAACTCCTTGACGTTGCCGGAGTGCAGCCACGGAGCGCCGCAGCAACCGGCGTCGGTGTTGCTGCACTCGATGCCGTTGCGTTCGTAGACCTTCACCAGATCCTTGCCGATGTCGGTCTCCTGGTACTCGACGAGGCACGTCGGAAACACGGTGACCCTGCCCTGGCGCTTGGTCAGATTGATCTTCGGGCGCTTCTTGAACCACGTCGAGAACCGCTGCTTCGCATACGGCGGCAGCAGCCGGGTGGGCGACACGCCGGTCGCCTTGGCCACGACCTTGCGGACGGCGGAGCCGGGCTCGGCGTTGACGAACTTGTTCGCGATCGGTCCCGTCGTGGTGGCGAGGGTGCCGAGCAGGTCGGTGCGTCCCATCACCTGGGTGGTCGCCTTGTCACGTGCTGACTTGATGCCGTTGGCGTGCTGCATGGCGTCGGCGCGCAGCATCAGCCGGGGGAAGTCGAGGTTCCACTCGTGCAACTCGGGGATGTACGGACAGTTGACGTAGCAGAGCTTGCACTGGAAGCACTCGTCGACGACCTGGTCCTGCTCGGCGGGCGTGAGCCGGCCGGCGTCCTGGTCGTCGTGCTTGTCGACCATCTCGAACAGCGTCGGGAACGAGGTGCAGAACTTGAAACACAGACGACACCCGTGGCACAGGTCGTAGACCCGGGTGAGTTCCTCGCGTACATCGGCTTCGTCGAAGTACAGCGCATGCTTCGGGTCATAGGTGGTGGTCATGTGGCAATTCTTCCGCGAGAGGACGGTGGGCAACGAAACACGCGGGTTGCGTGTCGGGACGACCCTGATGAGGAGGGGGCCGCGTGGCGGCCCCCTCAGCGGACATCAGGACAGCGCTTCGAGGCCCTGGGTGAAGCGGCCGGCGTGGCTCTTCTCGGCGCGTGCGAGCGTCTCGAACCAGTCGGCGATCTCGTCGAAGCCTTCGTCACGGGCGGTCTTGGCGAAGCCCGGGTACATCTGGGTGTACTCGTAGGTCTCGCCGGCGATCGACGCCTTGAAGTTCTCCTCGGTGTCGCCAATGGGCTCACCGGAGGCCGGGTCGCCGACTTCCGCGAGGTACTCGAGGTGACCGTGCGCGTGGCCGGTCTCGCCTTCGGCGACCGAGCGGAACAGCGCAGCCGAGTCGGGGTAGCCCTCGATGTCGGCCTTCTGGGCGAACCACAGGTAGCGACGGTTGGCCTGGCTTTCGCCGGCGAACGCCTCCTTCAGGTTCTCGTGGGTCTTGGTGCCGTTGAGGTCAGCCATGGTGATGCTCCTTCTTGGGGGGTTGAGCTTGGGGGGTTGAGCTTGGGGGGTGAGCTTGGGGGGGTTGAGCTTGGGGGTTGGGATTGCTGGTTGTGCGGTTGGAACCCTGGCAACGATATCTGCATCCAGTTCGTGCAGATCGAGACCTTCGGCCCTGGCCAACGACGGTTGGGTGCAGATTCGGATGGCTCGTCCCACCGGAATCTGCACGCAAACAGCAAGTCTCGTAGCATCCGGGCGATGTCGGGACCTGCGCTGCCGTTCGAACGTCGGGCCATGCTCGACGCGCTGCGAGCGGGCACCGCCGGCAACCCGTTCGACGTGCTGGTGATCGGCGGCGGCATCACCGGTGTCGGGGTGGCACTCGACGCGGCCGCCCGTGGGCTGCGAACCGCACTGGTCGAGCGCGACGATCTCGCCAGCGGCACGTCGTCGAAGAGTTCGAAGATGGTCCACGGCGGCCTGCGCTATCTCCAGAACGGTGACGTCCGCCTGGTCTACGAGGCCCTGCGTGAGCGTCGACGCCTGATGCGCAACGCACCGCACCTCGTCGAGATCCTGCCGTTCATGATCCCGATCCTGACCAAGGACGGGGTCGTGTCGAAGAAGGTCGCCAAGGCGCTCGGCTCGGCGATGTGGATGTACGACCTGACGGGCGGCTGGCGCATCGGCAAGCTCCACCGGCGCGTCTCGGCCGAGCAGGCAGCGGCCCACTTCCCCACCACCCACCTCGACAAGCTCAGCGCCGGTTACCTCTACTTCGATGCCGCCGCCGACGACGCTCGGCTCGCGCTCACCGTGGCGCGCACGGCTGCCGACCGGGGCGCAGTGGTGGTCAACCGGTGCCCGGTCGTCGACGTCACGGTCGACGCAACGAGTGGCCAGGCCACCGGTGTCGTGGTCGACGCCGACGGCGAACGGTTCGCCGTGGCGGCTCGGTGCATCGTCAACGCGGCCGGCGTGTGGGCCGACGAGGTCCGCTCGCTCGACGAGGCCGAACACCCCGACTCGATCCGACCCGCCAAGGGCGTCCACATCACGGTGCCCTGGGACAAGGTGCGCTGCGACATCGCCGTGATCATCCCGGTGCGCAGCGACCGCCGCAGCCTGTTCCTGGTGCCGTGGGGACCACGCCCCGACGGCACCTTCGAGCATGTCTACGTCGGTACCACCGACACCGACTACGACGGCCCACTCGACGACCCGCAGTGCACCGCCGACGACATCGAGTACGTCCTGACGGCGTTGAACCAGGCGCTCGACCCGACGATCACCGAGCGCATCACCGCCGATGACATCACCGGTGTGTGGGCGGGGCTTCGGCCGCTGGTGAAGCAGGCGTCGGCCGACGGCGCCAACGCGAAGACCGCCGATCTGTCGCGACAACACCAGGTGACGGTGGGCGACCACGGCATCGTGCGGGTCAACGGCGGCAAGCTGACGACGTATCGGGAGATGGCCGAGGACACCGTCGATGTCGTCGCCAAGCAACTCGGCGCGCCACGTCGTGCCCGGCGGTCCACCACCCGACGCCTGAAGTTGCTCGGCGCTGACCGATCCGCTGGGGCGATCGAGCCGGGCACGCTCGACGGTCATCTCGTCAGGCGGTACGGATCGATGGCCGACGAGATCCGAGCCCTCATCGCGTTCCGCCCCGATCTCGGCGAGCCGCTCGTCGCCGGCCAGCCCTACGTCCGCGCCGAGGCGGTCTATGCCGTGCGCCACGAGATGGCCACCACCCTCGACGACGTCCTGGCGCGGCGCACCCGCGCCCACCTGTTCGACCGACCAGCATGCCTGGCTGCCGCCCCCGAAGTCGCCGCCCTGCTCGGCGACGAACTCGGCTGGTCGCCGGACGAGACCGAACGACAGCTCGACGCATACCGACGCCTGTGCGAGCGCGAAGAGACCGCAGGAGCGCACCATGCCCACGTCACCAACGCCGCCGATTGAGTTGCTCGGCACCGGCAGCCGACTCACGAGCACGACCGTCGATGTGCCCGAGGAGGCAATCGCCGCACTCTCCTCGATCTGCGAGACGATCGAGTTCGACGACACCGGCAACGACACCGGCAACAGCACGGACCCCGTTGCCGAGGCGAGCCGCGACTGGTGGCCGCTGGCGCTGCACTGGGCGTTGGCCGGCCAGGTGCCACAGCTCGCCGAGGTGGTGGTGCGACCGACGTCGACCGAGGAGGTCGTCCGCGTCGTGCAGGTCTGCAACAACTCCCGGTTGCCGCTCACCGTCACCGGTGGCCGCAGCGGCGTGTGCGGGGCCGCGGCGCCCGTGTTCGGAGGCGTCGTCCTCGACGCAACCGCGCTGCGGGGCATCGTCGATGTCGACGACGTGTCCGGCATCGTCGAGGTCCTCCCCGGCACGTTCGGCCCGGACCTCGAAGACGAACTGCGCGAGTCGCACGGCTTGACGGTCGGCCACTTCCCGCAGAGCTTCGAACTGGCCACCGTCGGCGGCTGGGTCGCCTCCCGCGGTGCCGGCCAGTACTCGACGCGCTACGGCAAGATCGAAGACATGGTCGTCGGTCTCGAGGCGGTGCTGGCCGACGGCACGGTGATCCGCACGGGCGGCGCTCCGGCTGCAGCGGCGGGGCCCGACCTGACCCAACTGCTCGTCGGCTCCGAGGGCACGCTGGCGGTGATCACCCGGGTGTGGCTGCGGACCCACCCGGTGCCCACCCACGAACGGCGAGCCGCGTATGCGTTCGGGTCGTTCACCGACGGCGTCGAGGCCTGCCGCCACATCCTGCAGGCCGGCGCGACGCCGGCGGTCCTGCGCCTCTACGACGCCGTCGAGTCGCAGCGCGGCCAGGGCGGCGACGGCACCCAGTGCATGCTGCTCGTGCTCGACGAGGGCCACACCGACCTGGTCGATGCGACGATGTCGATCGTCGACCACGCGGCGCTCATCGCCGGGGCACAGCTGATGTCGCCGGGCCTGGTCGACGCCTGGATGGGCCATCGCAACGACACCTCCGCCCTGCAGGGGCTCACCCGCAAGGGTTTCGTGGTCGACACGATGGAGATCGCCGCGCCGTGGTCGCGTCTCGACGCCCTGTTCGACGAGGTGCGCGCTGCGCTGATGGCGGTCACGCACTCCCGCGCGGCCACCTGCCACCTGTCGCACAGCTATCTCGACGGCGCCTGCCTCTACTTCACGTTCGCGGCAACGCCGCCGCCCGACGAGGTCGAGTCGACCTACGTCGCGCTGTGGGACGCCGGCCAGCGGGCGGTGCTGGCTGCGGGCGGCAACCTGTCGCACCACCACGGCGTCGGGCTCAACCGCGGTCGCTTCATGGCCGAGGCGCTCGGCACGACGCACGGCGTGATCGCCGCCATCAAGGCGACACTCGATCCCAACGGCATCATGAACCCCGGCAAGCTCGGCCTGCCCACGCCGTTCGGTGAGGTGGCGTGGCCATGAACGTGAGCCCCACATCACACGGCACGTCGGGTCGCTGGGACGTCGCTGCGATACGCGCCGGGATCGGTGTCTGCCTGCTGCTCGCCATCCCGTTGACGCTGATCGCGGCGTTCGTCGACTCCGACTCGTCGGGGCTCAACGCGTTCTTCTTCTTCGGCGCGATGTTCGGTTTCGTGCTCGGTGGCGGTTGCGCTGCGTGGGTGCAGCAACGTGGCACGCCGATGTCGCACGGTGTGGCCACGACGATCGTTGCCTACCTCGGCGCACAGAGCGTGTTCATCCTGATCCGCCTGCTCAGCGGCGAGAGCGTGAACTGGGTCGGGGTGCTGTTCACGCTCTCGCTCGTCATGCTCGCCGGCGTCGCCGGCGGCATCCTGGGCAGCCAACTGCAGGCTCGCGGCCTCATGCCGTCGAGCCAACGCCCGAGCGGCAACACCAACCACGACAGGGGCAACCGTTGACCAGCATGCTCGTGATCGACGTCGGAACCACCGGGCTGCGGGCGGCGGTCGTCGACGACACGTTGACCGTGACCGCGATGGAGTACCGGCCCTGCCCGCCGTCGACGCCGGCGCCCGGCCTCGTCGAGTTCGACGGCGCCGAACTGGCCGCCAAGCTGCTCGACGCGGCGCGAGCAGCACTGGCCACGACCACCGAGGCGGTCGCGGCCGTGGGGATCACCAACCAGCGAGCGAGCACGCTGGTCTGGGACCGTTCGACCGGTGAACCGGTGGCGCCCGGGCTGGGCTGGCAGGACCTGCGCACCGTCGGCGAGTGCATCATGGCCAAGGTCGAACATGGCTGGGCAGTCGCTCCGAACCAGTCCTCGACCAAAGCAGGCTGGCTGCTCGCCAACACACCCGGCCTCGAAGGCCGCGACCTGTGCGTCGGCACGATCGACAGTTGGATCGCCTGGACACTCAGCGAGGGCACCCTGCACGTGAGCGACCAGACGAACGCCTCGGCGACCACGAACGGCCTGCGCGTGGTCGACGGTTCGATGTGGGCGCAGGACCGGCTGACGGCCTTCGGAATCCCCGAGTCGACCCTGCCGACCGTGGTCGACTCGGTCGGCGTGATCGGCCATGCGACGGCGCTCGACGGCGCGCCCCCGATCGCTGCGATGATCGGCGACCAACAGGCCTCGCTGATCGGGCAGAGCTGCGTCAAACCCGGCCGGGCAAAGATCACGTTCGGCACCGGCGGCATGCTCGACCTGTGCACCGACACCGGCGCCCCGGCGGGTGCGTTCCGTCACGAGGCGGGCACGTATCCCCTCCCCCTGTGGTCGCACGACGGTCAGATCACCTGGGGCGTCGAGGCGATCATGCTGTCGGCGGGCACCAACGTCGAGTGGTTGCGCGACGACCTGGGGCTGATCGCCACCAGCGCCGAGAGCCACGACGTGGCGGCGGCGTGCGACGACACCGACGGCGTGGTGTACGTACCGGCGCTGCTCGGGCTCGGCACACCCCGGTGGGACTACGGCGCACGCGGCACCCTGCTCGGCATCACCCGTGGCACCGCCCGAGCCCACGTGGTCCGCGCCGTGCTCGAAGGCATTGCGCATCGGGGCGCCGACCTGATCGATGCCGCACGCTCCGACAGTGGCGTCGACATCCACACGGTGCGCATCGACGGCGGCATGAGCGCCAACCCGACCTTCGCGCAGGCGCTCGCCGACGCCGCCAACTGCCCGATCGAGGTCTCCCCCGTCGCGGAGGCGACGACGATCGGTGCTGCGTTCATGGCCGGACTCGGCGTCGGGGTGTTCGCGAGCATGGACGACCTCGACGGGCTCTGGAGGCCGGCGCACGTCGTCGAGCCCAACGATCCGTCGGGCCACGCACAGCGCCGAACGCGTTGGGCCGACGCGCTCGAACGCGCCGGCGGATGGCACGCCGATCTGTCGGCGCTCGAGTTCTGAGCGATCACCTGATGAACGCAGCCCGGACCCTAGAATTGCTCCGACGCCCTCCCAGCGGGAAGGCTGTCGTACGCATGACCCCGAAAGGACACTCCCCCGTGGATCTCAACCCCGCTGCATCGGCAACGTCCCGGCGCGGCCTCATCGGCGCCCTGGGCGCAGTCGGCCTCGCCGGCGCCGCCGCGCTCAGCATCGCCCGGCCTGCCTCGGCCGCTCCGACGACCCCAACCGACAGCGACAAGGAGTTGCTGTTCCAGGCAATGCGGCTCGAGTTGACCGCAGCAGCGCTCTACGACGTTGCGCTCGAGGCTGGGCTGACCGACGTCGCCGCCGAACTGGCCACGGTGTTCTCGGCGAATCACCGTGCGTACGCCGACAAGATCGCCGCGGTGTCCGGATTCTCCGCCGACGAACGCAACGAGGAGGTGTTCGAGCAGCTCGAGTCGGAATTCGACACGAGCGACCCCGAGGCATTCGCCGAGATCGCGAACACCCTCGAGAACACCGCCGCGGCCACGCACAAGGCGCTGCTGCCCGAGTACGAGTCGGTCAACGCCCGCAAGGTCACCGCGTCGATCATCGTCGTGGAAGCCCGCATGGCGACCGTGCTCAGCGACTTCGGCGGCCTCTCCTCGAACCTCGAGGAGCTGTTCGAGCCGGAGGCCGAACCACTCGAACTCACCGGGGAGGTGGTGTCATGACCCGCCGCACAACCCCCACCGGCACCTCACGCTACGGACGCCGCGACGCGCTCAAGATCGGCGGCCTCACGGTGTCGGTTGCCGCGATCGTCGCTGCCTGCGGCGAGGACCGCACCGGCGACCAGAGCCCCGGCCGCGTCGGATACGCACCGCCGATCACCGACCCGCCGGACTACCCGATCGACAACGCCGTACTGCTGCGCACCGCATCGTCGCTGGAACTCACGCTGGTCGACATCTACGACAGCTTCCTCGCCAGTGGCGAGCTCGACACCGAGCAGACCGTGTTCGTCGACCGCTTGATCCTCAACCATCTGTCGATCGCCGAAGAGATGGGCGAACTCACCGAGTCCGTCGGTGGCACCCCCTGGGAGTGCACCAACCCGTGGTACATGGACCGGTTGGTGACCCCCCTCATCGCGACCATCGACACCAGCGACGATCCAGTGCGCGACATGCTCAACAGCGCCAACGCGCTCGAGAGCATCGCTGCGGCGACACATCAGACCCTGACGCTCGACCTCACCGACGAGGACGCCTCCGACGCCACCATGATCGCCGCCACCATCGAGTCGCGCCAGGCCGCAGCGATCGCTGCACTGTCGCGCGGCGCCGAGGGGTACGTCAGCCCCACCATCGGCGGCGGCGGCGTGCAGAGCGACGCACAGGGCATTCCGTTGAAGTTCGCGATCACCGACAGCTTCGGTTCGACCGGCCAGATCGAACTCGTCGTCGGCGCACCCGACGAGAACGGCGTCCGCGAGACCTTCATCCTGCAGACCCCGTCGCTCAACGCACTGATCTACAACGAGCTCGAACCCACCTGCTGAGCAGGACCAGCCGCCCCGTACACTCGATGCGGCAATGGTGAGGTGGCCGGGTGATCGCGGCGGTGCGTGCTGCACCGTCGAGGAAAGTCGGGACTCCACAGGGCAGGGTGCTGGCGAGAGCCAGGTCGGGGCGACCTGACGGACAAGTGCAACAGAGAGAGACCGCCGATGGGCCGGATCGCTTCGGCGGATCGGTCACAGGTGAGGGTGAAACGGTGCGGTAAGAGCGCACCAGCGGCGACGGCGACGTCGTCGGCTCGGTAAACCCCACCCGGAGCAAGGCCGAGCAGAGGACACGAACGGCCCGTTCGTCCAGGCAACTGGACACCCTCGGGTAGGCCGCACAGATGGATGGTCACCGGACGCGCCGGTAAAGCGGAGCGCCCACAGAATCCCGCTTACAGGCCACCTCACCGTTGCCACCACCCCGGGCCGGCACGTCCCAGCCCGGTTGAGGTGCGCTCAGGTGCAGGTGGCGTTGAGCGCAGCGAACGCCGCTGTACGGACGTTGAGACACTTGTTGTTTCCCGCGGCGGGACCGTCGAGCGTGGTGTCGGCAATGAGTGCCGGGCTGCCGGCCCCGAGGGTCGAGATGCTGTTGGTCGCACCGGTCAACACCGAGTCGGTGATGACCGGATCCGAGCCCGTGTCGTTGTGGACCCCGTAGCTGTTGGTGCCAGTTGCGGTTGCCACGACTCGACGGAGCGTCGGGTCCGCCGATGCGTTGACGTTGCGGATTGCGTAGTTGGCGTCGGATGCATTCGTTGCGATGGCGATCACATCGGTGAGCGTCGGTTCGGAATTCCCTTGGATGTTGATTCCGGTGCTGGTGGTTCCACCCGTTGCGGAAGCGCTCACGTGGCGAAGACTTGAATCGGACAGGGAGACCAACGCGATGCCGTAGTTGTTGGCACTGTTCGCTGCCGTGGCGGTCACATTGCTGACGACGGCAGTGGAGAGGCGCATCTTGATCCCGTACGCATGTTCGCTCGGGCCGCCGGAGTTGGTGACGCTGAGATCACTGAGCTCCGCATCCGTCGTGGAGCCGAAGTAGACGACAGCCCCGCCAGGTCCGACCGTTGCGGGACCGTCGTTGCTGCTGCACGCGCAGCGCAGTTCGGTCACGTTTTCGCCAGAGCCCTGCACGTCGACGTAGTCCTTCATCATGAGCGTCGCAGTCTCGGTGTAGGTGCCCGGGGCGACCATGACCACATACCGCTTCGAGGACGACGCATCGGTGATCGACGCCAACGCAGCCAACACACTCGTGAAGTCACCACCCGACTTCGCGACCCACACGATCTGAGCCAACTCATACCCCGGCCCCGGAACACCCTGGGGACCGACAGGACCGACAGGACCGACAGGACCACAGGTCCGACAGGACCCACAGGACCCACAGGTCCGACAGGACCCACAGGTCCGGCAGGGCCGCTTCCGGCACCTCCCGCGATCGTGTAGCCGACGACATCGATCAGCACCTCCGTGGTCGGTCCCGATTGTCCGAACGCGTCATAGGTGATGTCGATCTGCCCCGCATTCGCACCCGACGTCGGCACACCGACCTGCACCGAGTTCGGAATCAACTGCCCCGCCGTGAAGTTCAACGACGACGTCGACGGAGCCCCGCTGGCATCACCGGGACGAATCGACAAGAACCCATCCGCTGTCGGCCCGACCACCGTCGCATTCAGCAACACTCCGGTCGCGCCCGCCGGCACCACCGCACCGGTCACCTGCAACTTCTGCGACACCGCCGACACGAATGGACCCGGCAATCCCACATCGGTACGCGTGTCCAGAATTCGAACAGGGTCGATCGTCACCACCGACGACGGAACACTCGACGCCGCCTGCACCGCGAACATTCCGCCACCACCCAACGTCACCGCAACAGCAGCACCGATCGCCGCCCACCGCGACCTCCACACACGACGACGATCACCAACAGCAGACCCCATGATGCCTCCCAGAGATTCCAGGCCCCCGTTCGACGGCCCGCTTCAGACGTTGGCGCATCAACCCGATCAGTGCAACCGGGCGCGTTAACCAGCCTGTAACCGGTGCACGACAACGCGTCGGACTTCGCGAATCGCGATCGGATCTTCATGCGTCCAACCCGTTCGCGCAACTGCGGCCCGGGCTATGTTGCTGAGCGACATGGGGGTGTCTTCGAGGGGCCTGAGCCTCACGCAACTGCAACGTTCCGCTTGGCAGCTGCTGCCCGCCTTCGCGCTCGTGGCGGTCCAGTTGGTGTTCTTCGGCATGCCGGCCGGCGCCTGGGTGCGCGGTGTCATCCTCGGCCTGCTCACCGCGCTGCTCGCGATGGGCATGGCACTCGTGTACCGCGCCAACCGGGTGATCAACTTCGCCCAGGCCGACCTCGGGTTCGTGCCGACCTCGCTCGCCGTCGGCCTGATCGTGTTCTCCGGGCTCCCCTACCTGTTCGGCTTCGGGGTCGGCCTCGCTGCCGCGATCGCGTTGGGGGTGATCGTCGAGCTCGCCTTCGTGCGACGGTTCGCCAAAGCGTCGCGTCTCGTCCTCACCGTCGCCACCATCGGGATCACGCAACTCCTTGCGGTGCTCGCTCTCCTCGTGCCCCAGATGTGGGACCAGAGCGCCGCCTCACAGCGCATTCCCCCGCCGGTCGACTGGAAGCTCACGATCGGCACGTTCATCCTGTCGGCCAACGACCTGATCGCCCTGATCGTCGCTCCGCTCGCCATGGTTGCGGTGGCGGTGTTCCTCGGCACCACCCGCCTCGGCACCGCCATCCGCGGTTCGGCCGAGCGCAGCGAGCGGGCCTTGATGCTCGGCATCCCCGTCGCCTGGCTGTCCACGCTGGTGTGGGCGATCGCCGCCGCCCTGTCGTTCCTGGCGCTGTTCCTGCGTGCCGGCATCCTCGGCATCCCACTCGGGGCCGCGCTCAGCCTCTCGACGCTCGTGCTCGCTCTCGCCGCGCTCGTGATCGGCCGCCTCCGGCACCTCCCCACGGTCGCCACCACCGCCGTCGCCCTCGGTGTGCTCGAGTACGGCGTGGCGTGGAACGCGAGCAGCCCGCTGCTCGTCACCCCGATCCTCGGTGCCGCCGTCCTCGTGGCGCTGCTGCTCCAACGCCGACAGTACGGACGCGCCGACCGCGACGAGGCTGCCGCATGGCGCCTGGCCGACGAGGTGCGCGCGCTCCAGCCCTGGGTGGTCCGGCTCCCGCTCGTCCGCCTCCTGCGATGGAGCACTGCGGCACTCATCCTCGTCGGCCTCGCGCTGATCCCGCTGCTCCTGCGCACCGATCAGATCATCAAGGCGACCGCGGTCGTGGTGTTCGCTGTGATCGGGTTGTCGCTCGTGGTGCTGTCGGGCTGGGCCGGACAGATCTCGCTCGGCCAGATGGCGTTCGTCGCGATCGGCGCCGCCGTGAGCGGCAAGGCCACGATCAGCTGGGGCATCGACATGTCGCTGGCGCTGCTGCTCGGCGGCGTCGCCGGCGCGATCGCCGCCCTCGTCGTCGGCCTGCCGGCGCTTCGGCTGCGCGGCCTCTATCTGGCTGTCACCACGCTCGTGTTCGCGCTGGCGGTCAACTCGTGGTTGCTCAACCGGCAGTTCTTCGACTGGGTCCCCCAGGAGCGAATCGAGCGCCTCCCGTTGTTCGGACGCATCGACGTGTCGACGCCGACGCGGTTCTACGTGTACTCGCTCGTCGTGCTCGCCCTGGTGTACCTGGCCCTGCGAGGTGTCCGCCACAGCCGCACCGGACGCGCGATCGTCGCCCTGCGCGAGAACGAACTGGCGGCCCAGGCGTTCTCCGTGTCGCCGGTCCCGGTGAAACTGACGGCGTTCATCACCTCGGGGTTCGTGGCCGGAATCGCCGGCGGGCTCTTCGTGCATCTCAGCCAGAGCTTCGATCTCGCCAGCTACGGCGCAGCGGTCAGCCTCGAAGTGTTCACCGCGTCGGTCGTCGGGGGCCTCGGCGCCCTGTTCGGCGGGGTGCTCGGTGCCGTGTTCCTGAAGGGCAGCGAGTGGTTCATCACCTCACCCGAGTGGCGGCTGCTGTCGTCGGCGCTCGGCGTGCTGATCGTCTTGCTGATCATCCCCGGCGGTCTCGCCAGCCTCGTGATCAAGATCCGCGACTGGTACGTGACGGTCGTGCTGCGCCGCACGGGCATCGATCCCGACGACCCTGCGACTGCGCCGCTCGTCGACGAGCCATTCCTCGACGAGCCGACCGTGAGCGCCGCAGATCCGTCAGCGCACACGAACGGCTCCGGCCCCGACCCCGAACCGACGAGTGACGACGTCGACCTGGCAACCGTGGAGCAGCGCACGACATGACCGCACCCGACCAGTCAGCCCACGTCGTCAAGCGGTTCGCCTACGGCGTGCGCCACCCCAAGCAGTGGATGACCGACCTGTGCGGCGGCGAGGCCGCGTTCCCGCTGCTCATCCTGTTCGGGCTCAACGCCGTCGACGAGCTCGACCGGACCGCATTCGGCGTCCTGCTGCCCGAGATCCGCGAGTCGTTCGACATCAACATCTCCACCGCCTTGTCGATCGTGGCCCTGTCGTCGATCGCCGCATTGGCGCTGCAGGTCCCGATCGCCCAGTACGCCGACAAGTCCAAGCGCATCCCCCTGGTGTTCGGTGGCGCCTTGATGTGGGCGATGTTCTCGGGCATGACCGGCCTCGCCACGGGGCTGATCCTGTTGACGATCGCCCGCTCGGGATCGGCCCTCGGAAAGGCCGTGATCGATCCCACCCACAACTCGCTGATTGCCGACTACTACCCGATCGAGTCCCGGTCGAGGGTGTACAGCTTCCACCGCGCCGCCAACGCCGTCGGTGCGTTCGTCGGCCCGCTGGCGGCCGGCATGCTGGCGTTCTACTTCGACTGGCGTGTGCCGTTCCTGGTGTTCGTCATCCCCACGGTGATCTTCGCCGTGCTCGCCCTGCGGATGAACGAGCCGGTCCGCGGTCGTTGGGAACGCCATGCCACCGGCGCATCCCAGGAGATCATCGACACCGAGGAGGAGTCGCCGTCGTTCGCCGAGAGCTGGCGCACCGCCCACAAGGTGCGATCGCTCCAGCGGATCTGGTGGGCGCTGCCGTTCCTCGCCACCTCGCTGATCGGGTTCGTCACGCTCGCTTCGTTGCTGTACGACCAGAAGTTCGGGCTCGACGAACGCGCCCGCGGCGTTGCAGCGGCCGTCTCCGAACCGTTCGCACTCGTCGGCCTCGTGCTCGGCGCCCGCATCGCCACCCGACGCTACGCCGGCAACATCAAGGGGCTGATCCGGTTCGTGGCATCGGTGGCGATGCTGACATCCGTGGCGTCCGCGGGCTTCGCCTTCGCCCCCAACGTGTTCATCGCCGTGGCGCTCAACTGTGTCATCTCGGCGTCGTTGGCGATCATCGGCCCCGGTGTGCTCGCCGCGCTCTCCCTGGCGATTCCGCCTCGGGCTCGGGCGACCGGCTTCGCGATCGGGTCGCTGTGGGTCATCCCCGGCTTGTTCGTGCTCCCGGTGATCGGCTGGATTGCCGACAACTGGTCGATCGAGATCGGCATGCTCGTGATGATCCCGATGTTCGTCATCGGCAGCCTGATTCTGCGCAGCGTGGCCGACGTGATCGACGAGGACATCGCTCAGGTGTGGCAGTCGGCCGCCGCCCGCTCCGAGGTGCTCTACGACCGTCGCCAGGGCCACACCAGCCTCCTGCTGCTCAAGGGCGTCGAGGCCGGCTACGACAACCGCACCGTGCTCCACGGCATCGATCTGCGCCTCGACGAGGGCGAAGTGGTCGCCCTGCTCGGCACCAACGGCGCCGGCAAGTCGACGCTGTTGAAGTCGATCAGCGGCATCGTCGAGGCCGACCGCGGCGCGATCGTGCTCGACGGACGCGACATCACCCACGCTCCGCCCAACGAGATCGCGGCGCTCGGCATCGTGCAGATGCCCGGCGGCCAGGGCGTGTTCGGCTCGCTCACGGTCAAGGAGAACCTGGAGCTCGCCGGCTGGACCAACCGCCGCGACCCTGCGGGCGTCGAGGCCGCGACCGCCGAGGTCCTTGCAATGTTCCCGGTGCTCGCCGACCGGCTCGACTCCCCCGCGGCGAACATGTCGGGCGGCCAGCAGCAGATGCTGGCGCTGGCGATGAGCTTCGTGATGCGCCCGAAGGTGCTGCTGATCGACGAGCTGTCGCTCGGGCTCGCGCCGGTCGTGGTCGGACAGCTCCTGCCGATCGTGCGCCGCATGGCCGACGACGGTGTCACCGTGGTGCTGGTCGAGCAGAGCGTCAATGTCGCGCTGACGGTTGCCGAGCGGGCGTACTTCATGGAGCGCGGCACGATCCGCTTCGACGGCCCCACCGCGGAATTGCTGGAGCGACCCGACCTGCTGCGATCGGTGTTCCTGTCGGCCGCGCACGGCGACGACGTCGACGGAAACGGCCACCACGACCCCGACGGCTCGGCGAACGGGTCGGGGATCGGGGCGCTCGACCGGGCGGTCATCGACCGCACCGAGTCGCCGGTGCTGTCGGTCACCGAGCTGTCGGTCACCTTCGGCGGCATCCGCGCCGTCAACGGCGCCACGTTCGACGTGTGGCCCCGCGAGATCGTCGGGGTGATCGGCCCGAACGGCGCCGGCAAGACCACGGTGTTCGACCTGATCTCCGGCTTCACACCGCTCGAAACCGGCCAGATCGTGCTCAACGGCCGCAACATCACGTCGTTGAACTCGGCGGGCCGCGCCTCGATGGGGCTCGGCCGCTCGTTCCAGGACGCCCGACTCTTCCCCGAGTTGACGGTTGCCGAGACCCTCGCCGTGGCGCAGGAGCGCTTCGTCGGCAGCCGCAGCATCGTGGTCGCCGCCCTGCACCTTCCGATGGTGGTCGATTCCGAACAGCACGTCGCGATGCGCGTCGACGAGTTGATCGAACTGATGGGTCTCGGCGAGTACCGCCACAAGTTCGTCCGGGAGCTGTCCACCGGCACCCGACGTGTCGTCGATCTGGCGTGCCTCGTGGCGCACCGGCCGGCGGTGATCCTGTTGGACGAGCCCACCTCGGGTATCGCTCAGCGGGAGGTGGAAGCGCTGGCGCCGGTCATCCGACGGCTGCGCGACGAGATGGGCGCGAGCCTGGTCATCGTCGAACACGACATCCCGTTCGTGTCCGACGTGTCCGACCGGCTGCTCGCACTCGAACAGGGTCTGGTCATTGCGACCGGGTCGCCAGCGGACGTTCTGGCCCATCCAGACGTCATCGAGTCATACCTCGGCACTTCCGGTGCCGCGATCACCCGATCAGGGGGAACGGAGTAGATCATGCAACCAGCACAGGCAGAGGGCGGGGGCTCCTCGTCCAACACGCTCAAGAAGTGGGGGCCGATCGGAGCGATCGTGCTCGTCATCGCAGCAGTCGCCGGCATCGTCCTGGTGACCGGCGGCGACGACGACGACGGCGATGCCGCCGTCGACACGACCACCGCGGTCACCGAGGCACCGGAGGCGACCGACGCGCCGGACACGACCGATGCGCCGGAGGAAACCACGCCAGAAGGCACCGAACCCGACAGCACCGAGCCCGATGGCGGAGGCGGCGGCGGCGGCGACATCACCTTCCCGCTGTCGTTCAGCCAGGCCGAAGAGCAGGGCATCGAGGTGGCGTGGGACGAGCGCTGCGACACCGACACGGGCAACCTGGCGGTCAAGTGGTTCTTCGCACCTGAGTGCTACGCACCGTTCGACGGCGACAACGGTGGCGAAACCACCCGCGGCGTCACCGCCGACACGATCAAGGTCGTGCAGTACCAGGGCCCCGACGACGACCCGATCATCAACTACCTGTCGGACGCAGTGAGCGTCGACGACACGAATGCCGAGTCCGAGCAGACCGCACGCGACATGCTCGGCATGTTCGAGCAGTTCTACGAGTTCTACGGTCGCACCATCGAACTCGAGACCTACGTGAGCACCGGTCTCGCCAACGACGAGGTCACCGCCCGCGCCGACGCCGTTCGGATCGCCGAGGACTTCGAGCCGTTCGTCGTGCTCGGCGGCCCTGCGCTGACGAATGCCTTCGCCGACGAGCTCACCGCCCGCGACGTGATGTGCATCGGGTGCACGCCCGGTCAGCCGCCGGAGTGGTACGCCGAGCGCGACCCCTACGTGTACGGCCTCGCCATCAGCGCTGCCCAGAGCCGGGCCCACGCCACCGAGTTCATCTCGAAGCAGCTCGCCGGCGGCAACGCCGAGTTCGCCGGCGACGAGGCGTTCCAGGCCGCACCCCGCTCGTTCGGGCACGTCTGGATCTCGTCGAGCCCGGAGTCTCCGGTGATCGCCGCCGCATTCGAGGCCGATCTCACCGAGGGTGGCGCCGACATCATCGAGTCGTTGCCGTACACGCTGGACCCGAGCACGATCCAGGCGCAGGCGTCGCAGATCATCGCGAAGCTCAAGTCGTCAGGCGTCACCAGCGTGATCCTCGTCAGCGACGGCATCGCTCCGCGCGATCTCACCAACGAAGCCACCGCCCAGGAGTACTTCCCCGAGTGGATCATCGCTGCGCCTGCGCTGTCGGACCTGACCGCGTTCGGCCGAACCTACGATCAGGCACAGTGGGCGAACGCGTTCGGCGTGACCCACGGCGCCGTTCCGGTCACCCCGGAGATCGCCGGCTTCTACGGGCTCTACCAGTGGTTCATGGGGGCAGAACCGCCGGCCAAGGACACCATCGGCCTGTTGATGCCGAACTACACGTTCCTGGCCGCCAACCTGCAGGCGACCGGTCCGAACCTCACGCCTGAGAGCTTCCGCGACGCATTGTTCGCGGGCACCGGCACGACGCCTGCGTTGACCCAACCGCTGCTGACCTACGGCACCGCCGCAGGCTTCTGGCCCGAGACCGACTACAACGGCGTCGACGATGCGACGTTGTTCTGGTGGGATGCCGAAGCGGTCGGACCCGACGAGATCCGAAAGGAGGGCACGGGCATGTGGGCCTTCGTCGACGGTGGACAGCGCTATCTGCCCGGAGAATGGCCGACGGAGAACCGGCTGTTCGACCCGGAGGGAGCCGTCACCATTTACGAGGTCCCGCCGCCGGAGGAGACCCCGCCGGACTACCCCAGCCCCGCCGGCTGACCCTCACCGGTCGATCCCTGCTTCTCGTGAACAACTTCACCTCTGAGAGGTGAAGTTGTTCACGAGTTCGGGAGTGGGGCGGTCTCGTTGAAGGTCTGCAGGATCGGTCGATCGCCGCGGATGGCGATCCGACACACCGAAGCGTGGTCGAGATGGCAGTTGAACGAGATGCCGATGTCGACGCCGAGCGCCCAGGCGACCGCCGATTTCATCGGCGACACGTGACTGACGACCACGACGTTCGCGGCGGCGGCTCGCTCGAGCAGCTCGTCGCAGACCCCACGCACCCGCCGATCGAGTTCGGCGAGTGACTCGCCGCCCTGCGGCGTGAAGTCGGGGTCGTCGCGCCATCGTGACCACACCTCGGAGGGGACGTCGGCGTGCGGCGTGCCCTCGTACTCGCCGTAGGAGAGCTCCATCCAGCGGTCGTCGACCTCCACCGGCCGGCCGAACGCGACGGCGGTCTGCATCGCCCGCTTCAGCGGGCTCGACACCACGAAGTCGACCTCGACCCGATCCTGCACGTAGGCGGCGACCGAGATCGCCTGCTGACGGCCGCGGTCGTCGAGATCCTGGTCGAGGCGACCCTGCAGTCGTCCCTCCAGATTCGCCTGGGTACGGCCGTGACGCACGAGAATCAACACGTCACGAAGTGTCCCACAGCGACAGGTGCCATGGACGTGTCAACCGAAACGCTCCGGTACGGCGTCGAGCTGACCGTTGCGGAGAAACACCGCTCGGCGGTCTCGATCGCCGAGGTGGTTGTGGCGCCACAGCCAGACACAGATCACCACACCGAACGCCTCCAGCACCAGACTCCACCAGCCGCGATAGAGGACCGGCGACGGCGCGCCGTCGAACTCGAACCCGAAGAACGGCCACCAGAAGACCTCGGTGTCGTTCCACGCTCCGCTGAACACGAGGTGCAGAATCATCCCGATCGGCAGACCGAGCAGGAGCTTGCGGATCGGCTTGCGCCCGGCAGTGGCGATCATCAGCGCAGCGAGCAGCGCCACACTCACCGTCACGCTGTGCAAGGGCCGGGCACTCCCGGCGAGGCCGTCGGCGATCGGGAGGACCGATCCGACGATCAGGAGCCGGTAGTCGAAGCGAGGGTCGCGGAACACGACGCCGACGGTGACGACGGCCGTGCCGATGAACCAGAAGAACACGATCGATCGATTCGCGCGTCAGACGATGAGGAGCCGACCGCAGTCGGGACAATCGGTGACGCCAGTGGCGGCCGCCTCGTCCTTCACGGTGTCGATCTCGGCCGCGGACAACTCCAGGTGGCATCCCTGGCACTGCTTGCCGACCAACGGCGCGACGGCAACACCGAGCGCCGCCCGCTTGCGGTCGTAGGTGGCGAGCAGCGCCTCGGTCAGCTGCCCGCGTAGCTCGATCCGCCGCTCGGCGAGCGTTGCGAGTTCGCCATCGATGTCGCCCACCTCGGCGGCCAGCGCGTTGTCGGCCTGTCGTTGGTGCTCGCGGAGCTGTTCCTCGCCACCCAAGTGCTCGGCGAGCCGATCGTCGAGCGTCGCTTGCTCCTCGAGCGATTCGAGTTCGTGGACGTCGAGGTCGTCGATCTGCTCGGTCAGCGTGGCCATCTCGTGCATCAACGCCTCGGCCTCGCGCGGCGCGATCACGGTCTTCATCTGCTGTTCGAGCCGTTGACGGTGGGCGAGCAGCTCGGCGCCGCGCGCTTCGGCCTGCTCGATCGACACGCCGAGTTCGTCGATGCGCGAGCGCAGCGCTGCTCGCTGTTGCTCCCAGGTGCGCATCGCCGCGGTGGCGCTGGCAAGGTCGTCGTGCAACGGCGAACGTTCACGACGATGACCGAGTTGATCGGCCTGAGTGTCGACGGCCTGGAGCGCCAGCAACAGTTCGGGAATCGTGGTTGGTGTGCTCGGTGCGGTGTCCGCCGTGTCACTCATCGAGGATGATTGTGCCAGGTACGCACGGTCCCAGCCGTTCCGACGCCGGCAACGACGGCAGCGGCGCCAGCGGATCGAGGTTGTCGGGTGGGATCGTCGTGCCGACCTGAACGGATTCGAACACCGGCACCGTGGCCGGCGGGACGGTCTCGGCGGGTGACCCGTCGGGGTTCGGCGGCGGCACCGTGGTGGGCGGCGCATTCGGGTCGACCGGCGCCGGCGCCGTGCCGACGGCACGTACTGCGCACTCGTTGCCCGGGAGGTACAGCCTTGCGTTGGCGCGGTCGGGCGGAGGCGGGCGGTCCCAGTCGGTCGGTGGGTAGAACACGTGCGCTGGCTCCATGAACGCCTTCCAGATCAGCGCCGGGAAGTGACCGCCCTGCACGTTGCGGCCGTAGCCCTCAGCCACGAACGCCGGGATGCCACGCATGGGCGTGTAGGCATCCGGGTCGCCCACCCAGACTGCGGTCGACAGCTGCTTGGTGCCGCCGACGAACCAGGCGTTGGTGTTGTTCTCCTGGGTACCGGTCTTGCCGAAGGCGGGTCGACGGTCGTCGAAGGCGGCGCGCCGACCGGTGCCGCCGCCGTAGATCGGGCCCTTCAGGATGTCGACGCTCTCGAGCGCAGCGTCACGATCGAGCACCTGCGAGCCCGGGTCGAGATGCGTGTAGATGCGGTCGCCCTCGGGCCCGTCGATGAAGTCGACGTAGTACGGCGAGTGGTGCAAGCCCTCGTTGGCGAGCGCCTGCACGCCCGAGGCCATGTCGATCGGCGCCATCTCGTTGGCGCCGGTCGCGAGGCTGGCGAACGGTTCGATCGGCAGACGCTCGGACCGCGGCTGGTCGCGGTACAGGTAGGGCGACTCGGCCATGCGGTAGATCGTGTCGACGACGCGATGCAGTCCGACGATCTGCGACAGCCGACCGAATGCGCAGTTGATCGAGGCCGTCGTGTGCTCCTGCAGGGTGACCACGCCGCGGTTCACGGCGTCGCTGATCTCGAACGGCTCTGCCTCGTTGCCCGGGTTCGGCAGCACGCAGGGCCGGGTGCCGTCGAGCACGTCGTTGGCCTGGGCGCCGGCCTCGACCGCTGCGGCGAGGATGAACATCTTGACGCTCGACCCGGTCTGGCGGGGGCTGAGCGCCATGTTGACCTCGCGCTCGTTCGGGACGAACCCACGACCGCCGACCATGGCGCGGACCGCACCCGAGGTGGAATCGAGCGACACGATCGCCGCGTCGAACGGCTGGGCGTCGGGCAGCTCGTTGCGGGCCTGCTCGGCGAGCGACTGCATGTTGGCGTCGAGCGTGGTGTGGATGCGCAGCCCACCACGGAACAGCTGGTTGTAGCGCTGCTGGTAGGTGTCACCCAGGATGTCGGACTTGTTGAGCAGGTAGTCACGCAGCGCCTCGGTGAAGTACGTCCGCGAGAACGACCGCTCGGGCAGCGTCTTGACCCGTGACGGCAGGACGAACTCCTCCGCGAGCTGCTCGCCCTCGAACTCGGTGAGCTCACCCTCGTCGACGAGCCGGTCGATCACCTGCAGCCAACGCGCGCGGCTGCGTTCGGGTTCGTTGATCGGGTCGAACCCCGACGGCGAGCGCACCAGGCCGGCGAGGAACGCCGACTCGGTGAAGGTGAGGTCGGCCGCCTTCTTGCCGAAGTAGGTCTCAGCAGCCGCCTCGATGCCGTAGGCGTTGTTGCCGAAGAACACCGTGTTGAGGTACCGGGCCATGATGTCCTGCTTCGACATCTGGTTCTCGAGCATGCGGGCGTAGTGCATCTGCAGCAGCTTGTACCGACCGTCGCGCTCGAGCCCGGCCAGGTAGTCGTTCTTGACGACCTGCATCGTGATCGTCGAGGCGCCCTGCTGGGGCGAATCGGACGCGAAGTTCGACAGGGTCGCCCGAATGAGGCTGCGCACGTTGATGCCGTCGTGGGTGAAGAACTCCTTGTCCTCGACCACGAGGAAGGCGTCGATCACGGGCTGGGGGATGTCTTCGAAGGCGATCGGCTGCGAGTTCTCGAGTTCGTAGAACGCGATCTCTTGGCCATTGACGTCGTACACGTAGGTGCGTTGCGCGAGCGCCTCGAACTCGGGCAGAACGACCGGCAGTTCCTCGTGGGCGTTCGCCGTCGACCACACGCGCGGCGCGATGCCGACCACGGTGGCGGTCAGCAGGAGCGCGCCTCCCGCCACGATCAGCAGGAGTCGAGGGATGAGTCCGAGGAGTCGCACAGCGCTCCCGACGATACTGGCGGAGGCGACGCTCGTGTCGGCAGGAGGTACCGTCGGCGCGTATGCAACGTCGACCCGAAGTGGTGTTGTGGGGTGCGGGCATGGTGGCCGGCGTCCACGTCGCTGCCTGCCAAGCGCTCGACTGGCGGGTGTCGGCTGTTGCGTCTCGCAGCGCCGAGCGGTCCGCCGAACTTGCTGCCAGCGCGACGTCGCAGGTCGCTTCGTTCGACGATCTGACAACCGGTCGACGCGGCGACATCGCCATCGTCGCAACACCACCGGCTGCCCACGTCGACGCGGCGATCGCCCTGCTCGACGCCGGCTACCACGTGGTGGTCGAGGCGCCGCTCGCGTGCACGCTCGCCGAGGCCGACCGCTTGATCGCCGCCGAGGACCGTGTCGATCGACCGGTGCTGTACTCCGAGCACCTGGCGGCGGCGCCGACCGTCGACGGCCTGCTGGTGCGCGTGGCCGGCATCGGCGCGCTCACGCATCTGTCGGCGCGTGCCATACAGGCCCCGCCGTCCTGGCGGCCCGACGACGGCATCGACGCCCAGTGGGGCGGCGGTGCGCTCTTCGACCTCGGCGTGCACCCGGTGGGCCTCGCCTTGCGCACCGCCGCCGAGTCCGGGGCCGGGCGACCCGTGTCGCTCACCGCCGTCATCATCGACGCCGGCACCCGCCACGAGCACGGCACGATCAAGTTGCGGTTCGAGTCGGGCCTCGTCGCCACCGTGGTGGCTCGCTGGCAGCCCGACTCGACCCCGGACTGGGACCTGCAGGCCTCGAGCGCCCGCGCCGTGCTGCGCGCCGAGCTGTACCCCTCCCCCACGCTCGAACACAACGGCGACCCCGTGCCGATCGGTTCGCCGATCCGGGCAGCCGGTGGACCGTCGCTGGTCGAGGACTACGGCTACGCACCGCAACTCAAGCGCTACTGGACCAACATCCGCACCGGTCGGCCGGTGCCTGCCACCTCACGACTCGGACGCCAGGTACTCGACGTGATCTGCGCCGCCCACTGGTCGGCAGGTCGTGACGCGATCGAGGTGCCGTTGCCGTTCAGCGGCCCGCGAGATCGCACCCCCTCCGAACTCCTCGGGATGTGACGCCTCAGCTGCGGGACAGGTCGCGGCCCTTCTCGATGACGACGACGCCTTCGTCGCTGACGGTGAAGCGCTCGCGGTCGGCGTCGAGTTCGAGCCCGACGCGCGCCCAGTCGGGTACGACCACGTTCTTGTCGACGATGCAGCGGTGCAGGCGCACGCCGGCGCCGATACGGACGTCGGGAAAGATGATCGAGTCGGTGACGTGGGCGTCGTGGTCGATGTAGGCGCCCGGGCCGACGATCGAGCGCTCGACGTGCGAGCCCGAGATGATCGAACCCTGGCACAGCAGGCTGCCGTCGACGAACGACGGCTCGCCGCCGCGACCGCGCGACACCTTGGCGGGCGGCAGCGCCCGGCGCGACGTGTAGACCGGCCAGTACTCGTTGTACAGGTTGAAGATCGGCACCGGAGCGATCAGATCCATGTTGGCGTGGAAGAACGAGTCGAGCGTGCCGACGTCACGCCAGTAGCCCTTCTCCCGGTCGTCCTGGCCCGGGATGACGTTCTTCGAGAAGTCGTAGACGCGTGCCACCCCGGCGTCGGTGAGTGCCGGGATCACATGGCTGCCCAGGTCGGTGTACTGGTTCTCGCGGGGCGTGACGACATCGATCAGCGTCTGGGTGTCGAACACGTAGTTGCCCATGCTCGCCAGGCACATCTCGTCGTTGCCGGGCATCGTCGGCGGGTCGGCGACCTTCTCGTGGAAGGCCAGGATCTTGCCGTCATCGGCGACCTCGATCACCCCGAAGTCGACCGCCTCGTGCTTGGGCACCGGAATCGCCGCCACCGTGACGCCGGCGCCCGACTCGACGTGCTCGTCGACCATCTGGCGCGGGTCCATCTTGTAGATGTGATCTGCACCGAACACCGCCACGATGTCCGGCGACTCGTCGGCGATCAGGTTGAGGTTCTGGTAGATCGCGTCGGCGGATCCCTGGAACCAGTACGGACCGCGGCGCATCTGGGCAGGTACGGGGGTCACGTAGTTGTCGAGCATCGCCGAGAACCGCCACGTCTGGGAGATGTGACGGTCGAGGCTGTGGCTCTTGTACTGGGTGAGCACGACGATCTTCAGGTAGCCGGCGTTCGCAAAGTTGGACAACGCGAAGTCGATCAGCCGATAGGTGCCGGCGAACGGAACCGCCGGCTTCGCCCGGTCGTTCGTCAACGGCTGGAGGCGCTTGCCCTCGCCACCGGCCAACACGATCACGAGTACTTTCGGTTCGATGGCCATCGCCCTCAACCGTACAGCTCACGGTCGAGCGCCACGTACTGTCGCGCCGGTTCACACCAGGACCACCCGATGGCAGCGATCCGCTGCTGGAGCGAAGAACCGCGCGGCACGCACACGCATCGAGGTTCCGGGTTTCCTCGGCCGAGCGAGTCGGCTTGACTGAGAAGGTGTCTGACATCGCGAGCCTGACCGACCTCCCCGTCGACCCCACCGACGAACACGACGCTGCGGTCGGCGACGACATCGGTCTGCTCGGACGTCTGTTGGGTGACGCGATCGAGCAGACCGACGGCCGCGCAGTGTTCGAACTGGTCGAACGGGTCCGTCAGATCGCCCTCGAGGCTCGGCAGTCCCACCGCAGCGCGGTCGACGACATCCAGTCGGCGCTGGCCGAGCATCCGCTCGACGAGCAGATCCTCGTCGTGCGGGCCCTCGACTGGCTGTCGTTGCTCGCCAACACCGCCGAAGACGTCCACCTCGAGCGTCGCCGACGCCACCACCGCCGAGACGACGCTCCCCCACAACCCGGCAGTCTCGACGCCGTGCTGGCCCGGGTGCAGGAGACCGGGATCAGCGGTGACGACCTCGTCGCCACCGTCGAGTCGTTGCAGGTCAGCCCGGTGATCACCGCCCATCCGACCGAGGTGCGCCGCAAGACCGTGCTCGAAGTGCTCGACGAATTGAGCGAACTGCTCGACGAACTCGACGTGCGTCGCGACGATGCCGCCGCCGTGGCCCGGATCGAACACGAATTGTCGGTGTGTGTGCTGCTGCTGTGGCAGACGGCGTTGCTGCGCCTGTCGAAGCTCCGCGTGCGCGACGAGATCAACGAAGCGATCCGCTACTACGACACGAGCCTCTTCGACGTGATCCCGGCGCTGACGCGGGATCTCGCGTCGGCAACCGCGGCGGTCGCCGACGGCCGCCAGGTCGACACGTCCGGGTCGATCACGATGGGGTCCTGGATCGGTGGTGACCGCGATGGGAACCCGTTCGTGACCGCCGACGTGGTGCGCTATGCGACGGGCCGCCAGGTCGAAACGGCGCTGACCCGGCACCTCGCTGCGCTCTACCGCCTGTCGCGCCGTCTGTCGATGACCGATCGGCTGGTCACGGCGACCGACGAGGTGCTGGCACTGGCCGCCGAGTCGGGCGACGAGTCGCCGTTCCGGGCCGACGAGCCGTACCGCCGAGCGCTGCGCGGGATGCACGCCCGCCTCCATGCGTTCGCCCGCCGGGCGCTCGACCCCGACGTCGAGGTGCCGGGGCCGGCCCCGATCGGCGACAGCGTCCCGTACGAGGACCTCACCGAGTTGGTCGACGACCTCGACCACGTGATCGCGTCGCTGAGCAGTCACGGTGCGGCAGCGATCGCCGACGCACTGGTCGAGCCCGTCCGTCGGAGCGTTGCGACCTTCGGCGCCCATCTGTGCGGGCTCGACCTTCGTCAGAACTCCGCGGTCCACGAGGAGGTGCTCGCCGACCTGTTCGCGAACGCCGGGATCTGCGACGACTACATGAGCCTCGACGAGGCCGAACGGGTCGAGATGTTGGCTGCCGAGCTGCGCAATCCGCGCCTGCTGCGCCACCCCGACGCGGACCTGGGCGAACGCACCCGGTCCGAGCTGGCGATCCTCGAGGCCGCCGCCGACGCGGTTGCCCGCGTCGGTCGGCGGATCGTGCCGCACTATGTGATCTCGATGGCCCACGACGTGAGCGACGTGCTCGAAGTGGCCGTGCTGCTCAAGGAGGTCGGCCTGGCCACCAGCGCCCACGGCGCGCGGTCCGCATCCTCACAGCTCGACATCGTCCCGCTGTTCGAGACGATCGACGACCTCCAACGGTGCCCCGACGTGCTCGACGCCATGCTGCACGATCCGGTGTACGCCGACATCGTGCGATCGCGCGGCAACCGCCAGGAGGTGATGGTGGGCTACTCCGACTCGAACAAGGACGGCGGCTATCTGTGCTCGCAGTGGAGCCTGTCGTCGGCGCAGACCGCGTTGGCCGACGTCGCCCGACACGCGGGCGTCCAACTCCGGTTCTTCCACGGACGCGGTGGCACCGTGGGTCGCGGCGGCGGGCCCGCGCACCAAGCGATCCTGGCGCTGCCGCACGGCACCGTCGACGGAGCGATTCGGCTCACCGAGCAGGGCGAGATCGTCGCCGCCAAGTACTCGAACCGCGCCATGGCGCGCCGCAACCTCGAGACGCTGCTGTCGGCCACGCTCCAAGCCACGTTGTCGAACCGCTCGAGCTCCAGCGATGCGACGTCGGGCCGCGTCGACCCTCGATACGCGGCCACGATGGGTGAGCTGTCGTCGAACGCGTTCGACGCGTACCGCTCGCTCGTGTACGGCGACGACCGGTTCGTGTCATTCTTCCGGGCGATCACACCGACCAACGAGATCGCCACACTCAACGTCGGCAGCCGTCCGGCGTCGCGGACGATGTCGAATGCGATCGAAGACCTGCGCGCGATCCCCTGGGTGTTCGGGTGGACGCAGTGCCGGTTGATGATCCCCGCCTGGTTCGGTGTCGGCAGCGCCGTCGAACGGTTCGTCGGCGAGCCGCACCAGAACGAACGCCTCGATCTGCTCGCATCGATGTACGCCGACTGGCCGTTCTTCCGGGCAGCGATCGACAACATGGGCATGGTGCTGGCGAAGTCCGACATCGACATCGCCCGCCGCTACGCCGACGTGCTCGTGGAAGACGACGCCATGCGAACCGACATCTTCGATGCGATCGCCGACGAGCACGCACGGACGCTCGTCTGGCACCGCCGGATCACCGGAGCGTCGTCGCCGCTCGCCGACAACCCGTTGCTCGAACGGAGCCTGCGTATCCGGTACCCGTACCTCGACCCGTTGCACGTGATGCAGGTCGACCTCCTGCGCCGCTATCGAGACGGCGACGACGACGAACTGGTCGTTCGCGGCATTCAGCTGTCGATCAACGCGATCGCCACCGGGCTGCGCAACTCCGGCTGAATTAGCCTGCCGGGATGACGCTCAGCCGACGGGCCCGTTTCTTCCGCAACCGCATCGCCAAGATGGAGGTCGGCACCGACGTGTCGATCGAGGAGCGGCGCGCTGCGATGGACAAGCTCGACGTCGTCCCCCGCCCGCGCAAGGTCGACTACGTCGACACCGTCGTGGGCGGCGTGCCGGCCATCGTCGCCACCCCCACCGAGGTGACGCCGGTGCGCCACATCCTGTACATCCACGGCGGCGCATACGTGCTCGGCTCACCGAGAAGCCACATCGCGATGTGTGCCCGTCTCGCCAAGCGAGCCGCGGCCACCGTCACGGTGATCGACTACCGCCTCGCACCCGAACACCTCTACCCCGCCGCGGTCGACGATTGCGTGGCGGCCTATCGGGCGATCATCGCGGACGTCGATCCGTCGATGGTGACCATCGCCGGCGACTCCGCCGGCGGCGGGGCGACGCTCGCCACACTCGGGGCGCTGAAGGCAGCCGGCGATCCGATGCCGGGCGCGGTGTACGTGCTGTCGCCGTGGACCGACCTCACGGGCTCGGGCGAGTCCGTCGTCACGCGGGTGGCGCACGATCCGATGTTCGACGGCGAAGGGCTGCCCGAGGCGGCGACGATCTACGCGGGCGACACGCCGCTCGACGACCCCGGCGTGTCGCCGCTGTTCGCCGATCCGACCGGCTATCCGCCGACCCTGATCCAGACGGGCATGGACGAGATCCTGCTGTCGGATTCGACCCGGCTCGCCGAGCGGTACGAGGCAGCGGGCGTCGATGTCCGACTCGACCTGCGCGACCACCTGTGGCACGTGTATCCGATCCTGGCCGGGTACATGCCCGAAGCGACCGACGCGCTGGTGCGCGCGGCGGTGTTCATCCGCGAGAAGACACCCGCGCCACCGCCCGCTGCCGCCAAGGCTGCTGCCAAGGCGTCCGTCTCGTCGTGAGCGACCCCCGGTTCCCCGAACTCGGCTTCTACACCCTCGCGGGCGGCGCCCAGAACCCACGGGACCTCGTCGCCGAGTGCGCTCGGGCGGAGGAGCTCGGACTGGGAGCGGTGTTCATCAGCGAACGGTTCAACGTGAAGGAAGCGGTGACGCTGTCGGGCGCCGCGGCGGTGGCCACGACGAACATGCAGATCATCACCGGGGCGACCAACCACAACACGCGTCACCCGATCGTCACCGCGTCATACGCGACCACGATGCACCGTCTGACCGGCGGGCGGTTCGTGCTCGGCATCGGCCGTGGGATCGCACCGCTGTTCGACGCCTACGGGATGTCGCGGATCACCACGGCCCAGATGGAGGACTTCACCGGGGTCATGCGACGGCTCTGGCATGGCGACACGATCATCGGCCACGACGGCCCCATCGGTTCGTACCCGGTGCTGCGCCTCGACCCGACCTTCGACGAGGACATCCCGCTCGGCCTGGTGGCGTTCGGGCCCAACTCGTTGGAGCTCGGTGGCCGGGCGTTCGATCACGTGATCCTGCACACGTTCTTCACCGACGAGACGCTGCAGCGATGCGTGCGCACGGTGAAGGACTCGGCCGAACGTGCAGGCCGGAACCCCGACGACGTCACGGTCTGGTCGTGCTTCGCGACGATCGGCGACCACCTGCCCGAGGCGGCGCGGCTCAAGAAGACGGTCGGACGGCTCGCCACGTACCTCCAGGCCTACGGCGACCTGATGGTCGAGACGAACCGCTGGGATCCCGCCGTGCTCGCCGCGTTCCGCGCTGACGACCTGGTCGCCGGCTTCCGTGGAGCGATCGACGTGAGCGCCACGACCGAGCAACTCGAACACATCGCCACGCTGATCCCCGATGACTGGTTGGCGCCGTCGGCGACGGGATCGCCCGAGCAGTGTGCGGCGGCGGTGCGAGACCAGTTCGCTCTGGGCGCCGATGCGGTGATCATGCACGGGGCGAGTCCCGACGAACTCGCCCCGATCGTCGACGCCTACGCCGCCGGCTGACCCCGATCGCCAGGCCACCGATCAGGTGGCGGACACGACGGTCACCGGCACGTGCACCCTGCGACCGATGCGGCACGGGAGGTCCTGGCGCAGCCAGCGCGACACCTTGGTGGGCAGCGTCGACACGATCACCTCGTCGAAGGCCTCGGTGTCGACGAGGCGGGCGACGGCGCTGGGCGTGTCCGGATCGAGCGACAACTCCCCTGTCGCCGACGCACCGAGGCTCGCCAGCCAGTCGAGGCCGAACTCGAGCTGTTCCTGCGCAACGCGACGGTCGTGGTCGATGTCGCGACTCAACGTCGGTGCCATGTCGGCAGCGGTGCCACCGACTGCGACGGCCGAAGCGACCGGGCTCGGCACCGGTACCACGAGGTGGGCCGTACACGGCGAAGCCTGCACCCGTGTGGCGATCAGTTCGGCCAGTTCGGATCCGCCGAGCGAACGGTTCCCGACGATCAACACCTTGCCCATCTCGCCCCCCGAGATTCGATGTGGTTGCACGGATCCTAGACCATGGGCGATCAATGGACGCTCATCGCGCTCGTTCGCCCACTCTTCGTCTCGTCGTCACCTTCCGGTCATCCGGACGTCGGCTGCTGCTCACCCGGCTTCTCTACGGTCGCAGCAGCCAGTTCCGCCGCTGGCCCGCCCAGACACGAAGGATCCTCCGCCATGATCGACACCGACGACATCCCGTCGAACCCCACCACCAACCCGCACCTCGACGACCTGGTCGCCGCCAGGGTGAGCCGACGCACCCTGCTCGCCGGAGCCGCAGGCACCACCGTGGTCGGCTTCCTCGCCGGCAGCGCCCTCAGCGACAGTGCCTCGGCCGCCCCGCTGTCGGCCACCGGGGGCAACCGACCCGGCCGCGGCCCGCTGATCGGGTTCACCGAGGTCCCCGTCAGCACCGACGACGCCATCGTCGTGCCCGAGGGCTACGTCGCCGAGGTCCTCGTGCCGTGGGGGACGCCGCTGTTCGGTGACGCCGAGTGGAAGACCGACGCCAGCAACACCGCCGCCGAGCAGGAGCGACAGGTCGGTTTCAACCACGACGGGATGCACTACTTCCCCCTGTGGTGGGGTTGGATCGGCAATCGCAAGGGACTGCTCGTGCTCAACCACGAGTACACCGACGCCAACCAGATCTACTCCGCTGCGCAGGGCTCGGCGATCACGCCCGACGACGCCGGCCGCGAGAAGGTCGCCAAGGCGCTTGCTGCCCACGGCGTCACCGTCGTCGAGGTGCAACAGCAGCGCAACGGTACCTGGACCCACGTCGTCGGCTCCAGGTTCAACCGCCGGATCACCGGCACCACGCCGATGGCGTTCTCCGGCCCGGTCCGAGCGGACCACCCACTGCTGCAGTCGACCATCACGCCCAGCCCGATCGGCACGCTCAACAACTGCGCCCACGGCTACACCCCGTGGGGCACGTATCTCGCCTGCGAGGAGAACTGGAACGGCTACTTCGGCACCGACGCCGCCTGGACACCGACCGAGCTCCAAGCGCGCTACGGCGTGTCCGCGACCGGGTTCGGCTACAACTGGCACCAGGCCGACGCACGCTTCGACATCGCGCAGAACCCGAACGAGATCCACCGCTTCGGCTGGGTGGTCGAGATCGATCCGTTCCGCCCGAACTCGACCCCGGTCAAGCGGACGGCGCTCGGCCGCATCAAGCACGAGAGCGCCACCTTCACCCAGGGTCGCGGTGGCAAGGCGGTGATCTACACCGGCGACGACGAGAACGGTGACTACCTGTACAAGTACGTCAGCGCCCGCGCCTGGTGGTGGGACCGGTGGTTCGGCAAGAGCCCCCTCGACGAGGGCACGCTGTACGTCGCGGCGTTCGACGCCACGGGCAACGGCACCTGGCAACCGCTCGTCCACGGCCAGGGCCCGCTCACGGTGGAGAACGGCTGGGCCGATCAGGCCGACGTACTCATTCGCACCCGCCAGGCCGCCGACGCCCTCGGCGCCACGCGCCTGCACCGCCCCGAGTGGGTGACGGTGAACGAGCGCAACAAGGACGTCTACGTCACACTCACCAACGGTGGCGGCAACGGCTCGCCGGTCAACTCGAACCGCGACCCCAATCCGTACGGCCACATCGTGCGCATCCGCGAGGCCCGCGCCGACAACACGGCGACGACGTTCACCTGGGACATCTACGTGATCGCCGGAGACCCCGACCTCGATCCGACGGTTCCGCCGACCCAGCCGAAGTTCGGGTCACCAGATGGGATCTGGGCCGACGCCGACGGTCGCATCTGGATCCAGACCGACGTGTCGAACAGCTCCCAGAACCGCCCCGATCGCGGCTACGGGGGCATCGGGAACAACCAGATGTTGGTCGGCGACCCCGACACCGGCGAGGTCCGCCGCTTCCTGACCGGGCCCCGCGGCTGCGAGATCACCGGCATCATCACCACCCCGGACCAGACGACGATGTTCGTCAACATCCAGCATCCGGGCGAGTCGACGACGTTCTGGAACAACCAGTTCGGTCCACCGTCGGTGACTGCGCCCACCACGGTCAGCACCTGGCCGGAAGGTCCGGGCACGGCGCGGCCTCGCCCGGCGACGGTCGTGATCCGCAAGCTCGACGGCGGCAAGATCGGCACCTGACCCGGCCGACGGCTTCGACTGACGGCGGCAGGGCTGATCGGTCCCCGCTGTCAGTTGAGGCCCCGGTCGTCCTGTTTGAGTGCGGTGTCGACGGCGAGGGCCGACGCGATGATCAACGAGTTGAGCGGCTCGGGCATCCGCTCGTGGATCTGGAGCACGTAGTTGTCCGCCGTGGTGAACGACGTGCGCAGGATCCCCTCGAAGGTCTTGGTGATGCGGGCCACCTCGCGGTCGTCGGCGTCCTCGATCCGGAAGTTCCAGGCGCGCCAGTTCTCCGCCTTGATCATGCCCAGCGTCGAGCCGCCGCTCTCCAGCGCGAAGCGGATCTTGCCGATCGCCTTGCGTTGCACGATCCGTCCGATCTCGTTGTCGTCGGCGTCGGAGACGACCACTGACGACTTGACGATCTTCTTCGGCCGGGTGAGGCGAAGCACCACCTGGCCCGACGGATCGGCGATCTCGAGCTTGTGGGTCATGAACTGGTCGAAGCTCGACACCAGTCGCGCGGCCTGCTTGATCGACGACTGACCCATCTGGTTGACCGAGGCGATCACGTTGCCGTCCTGGTCGTAGACGCTGTACTGGTTGCTCAGCTCGACGAGCTTGGACTTCTGGTTGATCACCAGGACCGGTTCGGTGAACAACGAACCGCCGCCGCGGTCGGTTCGGGCCTGGACGCCGCTGCCGAAGATGCCGCCGCCGTCGACCTGCTGCTTGACCTTGTCCTTGGCATCGTCGCTCTCGTGGTCGCCGATCGTGACCGCCGCTTCGAGACGCGAGAACAGCGACTTCTTCGGGGTGACCGGATCCTTCGCCGTGACGCCGGCGTCGGACACGTGATCGGTCCACTTCGCCCCATCCCAGTAGCGCATCTCGTGACGGCCCTGCGGGTCGGGATGCCAACCGGCGGGGATCTCGGCAGGGGTGTCGCTCATGGACCAACGGTAGTTCGCTCCCCGCATCGCCCGTGACGAGACGGATCTGGAACAGTGGCGCGATGTTGTTGACCTCACTGGACGTGACCGCTGAAGCGTTCGAAGCCGCGACCGGCTGGTCGTCCAAACCGGAGGGGATGTGCAAGGGCGACGCGTGCGTTCCGGTGCCCAATGGCGTCGGCGCCGACGGCGTGCTCGACGTGGCGGCGATCGCCGACCGGTTGGGGATGGCACTCGTCGCCGACGAAGGCGCCGGCGTGTGGGCGCTCGGTCCCGAGAGCGGGGGTCGCGCCCTCACGACCGCCACCGTGCCGCCGATCGAGCTGCCCGACACCGATGGAAACCCGTTCAACCTTGCAGCGATGCACGGCCGCAAGGTGCTCCTGGTCGCCTGGGCGTCGTGGTGAGGCTGTTCGGCTGACCTGCCCGTGTGGCAGGCACTCCACGAAGAACTCGAACCGCTCGGCCTGAGCGTCGTCACCGTCGCCCTCGACCTCGACCCCGACAAGGCGCGCCCGTGGATCGAACGGGCCGCCCCCACGCATCCGTCGCTCGTCGACAGCGACCACCGCATCGACGAACTCCTGGGCATCTCGAACGTGCCGATGGCGGTGTGGATCGACGAGACGGGGACGCTCGTGCGGCCGGCCGAGGGCGCGTCGATCCAACCGAGCCCGTTGGCAGCCATGGAGATCTCCGACGAGATGCCCGAACGGCTCCAGGCCGTGCTGCGCGAGTTCAAGCAGATGCCCGAGACGGGCCCCGCCTACCGGGCGGCGATCGTCGATTGGGCCCAGCGTGGCGCGGACAGCCCGTACGCAATGTCACCCGACGAAGTGATCGCTGCCTCGCAACCTCGGTCAGCCGATCACAGCAGGGCTGCGGCGTGTTTCGAGTTGGGTGTGGCCGCCGAGCGCCGGGGCGACCACGCCGCAGCAGTCGGCTGGTGGAAGCAGGCGCACTCGCTCTTCCCGGAGAACTGGACCTACAAGCGCCAGGCGTGGACGCTCGAGTCGACGCCCGACGGCGCCGACTCCGACAAGGCCCAAGAGGTGCACGACACCTACGGGACCTCGTGGAGTGACGAGTTCCTCGCAACCGGCGGCGCCAACTACACGGTGCTCCCCGCACTCTGATCCGATCGTCGTCACCGTCAACCACAGCTTGACCATGGTCGAGTCCAGATCGAGCCGGTGGCGCGACCGGCTGATACTGCCGTAACGTTGACGGATGCGTTCACGGTCGTTCATTGCTGGTCTCGCTGCGTTGGGCAGCGTCATCGGCGCCACCTTCGTCGCCGTCGTTGCTGCGCCTGCACTGCAGGTCGAGGCTGCGGGACCGACGAGCTCCTATGTGGCGATGACCACGTCGCAGCGACTGCTCGACACACGCCAGACCTCGCCGGTGCCGGCCGAGGGAACGATCTCGGTCAGCGTCACGGGCGCCGACCCGCTCCCTGCCGACGGCAGCGTCACCGCCGTCGTGCTCAACGTGACGGTCACACCGCCGGCTGGGCCCGGGTTCTGGACCGTGTGGCCACACTCGAGCCCGCGGCCCGAGGCCTCGAACCTCAACGTCGACGAACTGCAGTTCCTGTCGGGCAACGTCACGCCCAACCTGGTCACCGTGCCCGTCGGGTCTGACGGTGTGGTCGACATCTACAGCAGCGGTGGCGGCAACGTCATCGTCGACCTGCTCGGCTACTACACGCCGGCCGAGGCCGCGACGGCCGGTCGGTTCGAGCCGCTTGCTGCGCCGTCACGCGTGCTCGACACGCGTGGCGCTGCCACCTTCGCTCCCGGCGAGACCCGGGCGTTCACCGTGCCCGGCGCCGCGGGAGCAAGCGCCGTGGCGGTCAACCTCACCGCCGTCACCGACCAACCCGGCTTCTGGCAGGTGTACGCCCAGGGCAGCCCTGCGCCGGCCACGTCGAACCTCAACTCCCCCGCCGGGCGTTCCGCAGCGATCGCCAACCAGGCAATCGTCACCGTCGACGCGGCCGGCGCGATCTCGATCTACTCCGAAAGTGGCGGCGACCTCCTGATCGACCTCGTCGGCACCTACACCGGCGAAGCGGCGCCGTCCACGACGGCTGGGCTGTTCGTCCCGATGACGTCACCGACGCGCATCGTCGACACTCGCATCGCGGCGCTCAATCCGCTCGGTGGCACGACTCGCCCGTCGACGCAGAGCAGCTTCGAGGTGCCGGTTGCGAGCCATCCGGCGATCGATCGGTCCGACGTGTCTGCCGTGGTCATCAACGCCACCTCCGTCGATGCGCTGACCATCGGCTACATCACGGTCGGCACCGCAGGCGCCACCGATCCGAAGGTCGCCCCGACCACGTCCACCATGAACGTCGTGCGACCGGCACAGATGCTCGCGAACCATGCGGTCGTGCCCGTGTCGACGCGTGGCTTCTCGATGTACACCGAGCCGGGCGGCCACTTGCTCGCCGATCTCGCCGGCTACTTCATCGGCGCGCCGGCCGAAGCCACGTTCGGTCAGCGGGCGAACCCGACACCAGCCGCGTGTTCCACTCGGACCGCAGGCGAGCCGGTCGCACCCGTCGGCCCGATCATCCGCGGCTCGTCGCGCCTCGCCGTTGCCAACCTGCAGAACCGGCTACTCGCACTCGGGTTCTGGAACGCCGGCGCCGACGGCGGCTACGGACTCACCACCACCCAGGCGGTGATGGCGTTCCAGAAGTGGAAGGGGCTGCCGGCCACCACCGTCGTCGACACCGCAACTGCGATCGCGTTGAACACCGAGCGGTGCTTCCCGGCAGCGGGCCGCAACGGCGACTTCTTCGAGGTCGACCGCAGCAAGCAGATCGCGTTCGTCGTGCGCGGCGGCAAGGTGCAGCACGTCTTCAACGTCTCCACCGGCGACGGCAAGTCGTACGACGAAGAGGACCAGAAGAACGCCGGGCGTCGCGTGATCGGTGTCGCGATCACGCCGGACGGCACGTTCAGCACGTACCGCGAGCACGACACGGCGCGTTACGAGGGCGACCTCGGCACGCTGTACCGCCCGAAGTTCGTGATCGGCGGGGTGGCCGTGCACGGCGCTCCGAGAGTGCCGAACTATCCGGCGTCACACGGCTGCATCCGCGTCGCCAATCCGGTCATGGATCTGATCTGGCGAGAGAACCTGCTGCCGCTGCGTGCCACGGTGTGGATCCACGAGTGATCCGGTCAGGTGTTCGGCGCTGACACTCGTCGGTGACGCCGCCAACCCTGGACGCCGGTGACGGCGAACGTCATCGCCACGAGCGGAGCGACGATGAGCGTTGCGGGACCGACGACGTCGGCGGCCGACGAGTCGCTTGCGTCGAGAACCAGGTACGCGACGTAGGCGGCGTAGAACGCGATCAGCACGAGGCCTTCCCATCGCTTGATCTGGAAGCCGTTCCACACGATCGGCACCAGCACGATCGTGGCGGCCAACATCACGGGGAAGTCGAGGCGCAACGACACGTCGCTGACCGGGATGCCGTCACTCGCCACGATCGAGGTGAGCCCGAGCACCGACATCAGGTTGAACAGGTTCGACCCGATGACGTTGCCGACGGCGATGTCGCGCTGTCCACGGATCGCCGCGAGGATCGACGTCGCCAGCTCCGGCAGCGACGTGCCGATGGCCACCACGGTCAGGCCGATGACCAGATCGCTGACACCGGCGGACTCGGCGATGTCGGTGGCGCCGTTCACCAGGAGCTGAGAACCGACGACCAGAACGACCAGTCCCGCAGCAACCAACATCAAGTTGAACCAGAGTGGACGTTCGAGCGCCACCCCCTCCAGCGTCTCGACCGACTCGGTGTACTCGTCGACCACGTCGGCCCGCTCGCCGCGCGCCTCGCGGATCAGCCAGCCGACATAGACGACGACGCCGGCGAACAGGATGATGCCGTCGACGCGCCCGATGTTGTTGTCGAGCGACATCAGCAGCGCCACGACCGACACGACGATCAACAGGGGGATGTCGAAGCGGATGATGCGCTGCTGCACCGCCAACCCACCGACCACCGCAGAGGCACCGAGGATGAGCAGGATGTTGCCGATGTTGCTGCCGACGACGTTGCCGAAGGCGACGTCGGCGTTGCCGCCGACTGCTGCCGACACGCTGACGGCGAGTTCGGGGGCGCTCGTACCGAAGGCCACGACGGTGAGTCCGATCACCACCGGCGCGATGCCGAGCTTCGACGCGATGGTCGCCGCCCCCTTCACGAGGAGTTCGGCGCCACCGACCAGGCAGACGACGCCGATGACCAGCGCAACGATCGTGAGTGCATTCACGGTTGCGTACTGTGCCATGCGCCAAGCTGTCTGCGATGTTCGCTGACGAAATCACCCGACAGGCCCGGCAGATCGGCGACACGCTGCGTGACCGTGGCGAGACCGTCGCGGTTGCGGAGGGGTCGGCGGGTGGCCTCGTGTCCGCCGCCCTGTTGTCGATTCCTGGGGCGTCGGCGTACTACGTGGGTGGCGCGGTGATCTACACCGCCGCTGCCAGTCGAGCCTGGATGGCCGGCGCGATCGAGGTTCCGGCGGGGATGCGCGGCGCCACGGAGGCCTTCGCCGGCTACCTCGCCACGTCGGTCCGGCTCCAGGTCGATGCGACCTGGGGGATCGGCGAGGCGGGCGCCGCCGGCCCGGCCAATCCGTACGGCGACCCCGCTGGCCACAGCTGGCTTGCCGTCGACGGGCCCCGTACGGTGACGCGCAATGTGCTCACCGGTCTCGACGACCGACTCGACAACATGGTGGCGTTCACCGCCGAGACGCTGCGGCTCTTCGCCGAGGTCCTCGACGGCTGATCGAACTCAGCGTTCGTTGCGCTGGAGTTCCTGCTCCACGAGGCCTGCGACTCGACGCAACGAGTCGAGCTGCTCGTCGTCGAGATGGCGCGGGCGGTAGTCGGCGACGCACAGTGTGCCGACACGACTGCCGTCGTCGAGCGTGAGGGGCATGCCTGCGTAGAAGCGAAGCCGTGGCTCGCCCGACACGAGCGGATTGTCGGCAAAACGTGGGTCGGCCAGCGTGTCGTCCACCTGCAGCACGTCGTTGCCGAGGATGGCGTGGGCGCACAGCGACATCTCGCGCGGGGTCTGCTCGACGTCGATGCCTCGCCGCGACTTGAACCACTGCCGGTCGGCGTCGACCAGGCTGACGAGTGCGACGGGCACGTCGAGGATGGCGGAGATGTCGTCGGTGTGGCGATCGAAGCGCGCCTCAGGGGCGGTGTCGAGCACGCCGAGCCCGTGCAGGGCCGCGAGACGTTCGGCTTCGTCGCCCGGAAGCGGCGCGTTCTGCCAGCGGCTCGCCCGACGCAGCAGCCAGGCACGAAGCTTGGTCCGCAGGAAGAACGGGCTCGCGGGCCACACGAGCCACTCGGTGATGCGGGTCTCCGCCGAGTCGGGATGCCAGCGGGCATCGTCGCGGCCGACCATGATGATCGGCACGTTCGAGCCGTGCTCGGTGCCGAGATCGCGAATGGCGGCGACGAGGTCGAAGTCCCCGTCGTCGGCGAACGGCTCGAGCAGCACGATCCCCGGTTCGGTGGACTGCACCACGGTGAACGCATCGCGCAGGTCGTCGGTGACGACCACGTCGAGGTGCTCCGCCCGGGCTGCGTCGGCGAGCGCCTCGCCGACCTCGGAGGACTGGGCGACGACGACGGCGAGCGTCGAACGTGCAGCGATGGCCGATGACCTCGCGGTCTGCTCCTCCTGCGCGATCATCGGCGACAGCGGCCGATCACCGCGGACGTCGATCGTCGATCCTTCCGCCGCGGCGATGACCTCGCCGCCGTAGCCCACACGACGGGCGTGGGTTCGTGCCAGCTCGAGGAGGTGGTCGACCTGCTCGTCGGTGCGGTTGGGATCGTGGTGGTACAGCGCCACGCTGCGGACCTCGGCACGGTGAGCGAGGTCGATGACGTACTCGACGGTGCTGTGGCCCCAGCCGACGTGATCGGGGTACTCGGAGCCGAGGTACTGCGCATCGTGAATCAGCAGATCGGCGCCGCTCACGAATTGGGCGTGGGCGTCGTCGTGACGATTGCGGCCCAAGTCGCCGCCCATGGCGAGCGACTGATCGTGCGGCTCGTGATCGGACGAGTACACGACCACGCCGCCGTCGGCCTCGATCCGGTAGCCGAGGGTGAGTGCCGGGTGATTGAGGTAGCGCGTCACGATCGAGACGTCGTCGATGCGCAGGACCCCCTCGACGAGGTCGTGGTGCTCGACGTCGGCGGACAACTGGCCGATCTCGACCGGGAAGTACCGGTACTCCATCTGTCCGGCGAGGATGTCGCCGAGCGAACCGCCCAGCCCGCTCGGGCCGTAGATGTGCCAGGTGTTGCCGGGTTGGAACAGCGGAGCGAAGAACGGCAGACCCTGGATGTGGTCCCAGTGCGTGTGGCTGATCAGGATGTGGCCGTCGACGGGGTCGCCGTTCGCCTCGGTGACCAGATGTTCGCCCAGACCATGGGCGCCGGTTCCGCAGTCGACGACCAGCTGCGTGCCGGCATCGGATCGGATCGACACGCACGAGGTGTTGCCCCCGTAGCGCAGCGTGGTCGGCCCCGCCTTGGCGATCGAGCCCCGCGTCCCCCAGAACGTCACCTGCATCCGAGAACCTCCTGAGGTGACTGTAGGCGACGTCGGACCGGACGGTTCGCCGACACCGAACCCGAGGCGCTGAGCCGTCGACGTCGAACGACGGGTTGCCCGCCCGGCGCGACCCGATCGCGATCGCGATCGAACGCTCAGCCGACGAGGGACTCGTAGATCGCCATCGTCCGCTGTGCCGCGACGTCCCAGCCGAAGTCGGCGACCGCCCGGCGACGCCCTGCAACGCCCATCGCCCTCGCCAGATCGGGGGCGCGGACAATGTCGTTGACCGCGTCCGCGAGCCCCGCCTCGAAGGCTTCGGTGTCGTTGGCGTCGTAGTGCACGAGCCGGCCCGTCTCCCCGTCGACGACGACGTCGGGGATCCCACCGACGTCGCTCGCCACGACCGCCGTCTCACACGCCATTGCCTCGAGGTTCACGATGCCGAGCGGTTCGTAGATCGACGGGCAGACGAACACGGTGCCGTGCGTGAGCACCTGGCGCACCTGCTCGCGAGGCAGCATCTCCGACACGAGGTGGACTGCGTCGCGTTCGGCACGCAGGGTGGCCACGAGGTCGTCGGTCTCGGCGGCGAGCTCAGGTGTGTCGGCTGCGCCGGCCAGCAACACGAGCTGGACCGACTCGTCGAAGCCGAGCGCCGCTCGCAGCAGGTGCGGAACACCCTTCTGACGGGTGATGCGGCCGACGAAGACGGCCGACGGACGCTCGGGGTCGACACCCAGACGTTCGAGGACGTCCGTGTCGGGATCGGGCCGGTAGAAGTTGGTGTCGATCCCGTTGTGGACGACGTGCACCTTGGCCTCGTCGAGTGTCGGATACGCCGAGAGGACGTCGCGCTTGGATCCGTGGCTCACGGCGATCACCGCGTCGGCGCCCTCGTAGGCGGTGCGTTCGGCCCACGACGACACCCGGTAACCACCGCCGAGTTGTTCGGCCTTCCACGGCCGGTGGGGTTCGAGCGAGTGGGAGGTCACGACGTGGGGAATGTCGTGGAGCAGCTTCGCCCAGTGGCCGCCCATGTTGGCGTACCAGGTGTGGGAGTGGACGATGTCGCATCCAGCGGTCTGATCGGCCATCACCAGGTCTGCCGCCAGCGTCCGCAACGCAGCGTTGGCGTCGACGAGCAACGGGTTGCGTTCCGAGTGGGCGGTTGCGCCCGGACGGGGGTCGCCCATGCAATGCACGTCGACGTCGGCGAGCTGCACCAGCTCGCGGACGAGGAAGTCGACATGGACGCCGGCGCCCCCGTAGACGTCGGGCGGATACTCGCGGGTCAGAATCCCGATGCGCATACGCGCAGGGTACCGGCCGAGCCTGCGCGGAAGCCCGGAGCTTCGTGCGGATCACCTGGCAAGCCGGTGCCTGGTCGTCGACGTCGATCGGACGACCGAATCAAGTTGAACGACGGCTTGCTCAACTGCCGATATGCCAGCAGTGAAGGGCCACTCGTCGAAGCTGTCTGCGATGCAACAGCGCGAGCTGAAGAGGATGCACCAAACCGGCGAGTACACGATCTCAGGTCTCGGCGAGCCGTTCTCGGTGTCGCGACCGACGGTGTACCGCACCCTCAGCCGCACAAACCCAGAGGAAATGAGTCCGCCGAACTGAACGGCGTCTCGACGCGTTCTGGTCGAGCAGGAACTTCACGCTGACATGAGAGGCAGCTGGCGTTCCTGGACGGCGAGCGCTGCGAATCTGAGCGCTTCGGAGATGTCGTCGGCCTCGAGGTCGGGATGCTCCGAGAGGATTTCCTCATTGGTCATCCCGTCAGCCACCATCGCAACAACGGTTGCGACCGGGAACCGGAGGCCACGGATACAGGGTACGCCAGCCATCTTGGATGGGTCTGTGGCGATCCTGGCGGAGGACGTCTCTCCAAGTTGCTCCAATGCGGGCGCTTGGCTCCCGACATCAGAGGCCGACCTGGCGAAGCGTTCGACACCCGTCGGAGCTGTTCGTTGGATGACTCACTCGGCGCACCCATTCGGACGCTCGCGATGGATCAGAGCGACTGGGCGCGTCACGGTACTTCCATGGATGAAACACTGATTGGATACGCCCACTGCTCGACTGACGAGCAAGACCTCACGGCCCAGCGCCAAGCCCTTCACGCGCTCGGCGTTCGGCCTGCTCGCGTCTACATCGACCACGGCAGCAACGGCACGAAGCGCGAACGTCCCGGCCTCGATCCAGCGCTGGCCGCGGTACGCACGGGTGACACGCTCGTCGTGCCGAAGCTCGACCGACTTGCTCGACCCGTTCCCGACGCCCGATGGGGAAGTTGTTCTTCAACATCCTCGCTGCGTTCGCTCCATCGGACGCCGGGGGTAGCCCGCGAATATCGAGTGCCCGATCTGGGCAAAGTCGTGCGCTCCAAGTAGCGCCTACGCGAGTGGTCGTGCACGTGTGTTTCTCAGTGCTCGATCGGGCGCCGCACTGATGACTTTCGGCTCTGACGGCGCTCTTCAGCTGTGCTGATACTCAGGTTGAGATGGCTCGACAGACACCAGTCTCTCAAACTTGAGCGCGGCACCTGGGTGTCCACGTTGACGCCACGCCGGTCTAGCCCGTCGGGGCCGCCAACATGCGAGCAGACCCGCCAGAAGCACTGGAGGACCATCATGGACGTCTTTCGAAACCGCGGGTCGCGAGGACTGTGGCGATCCCGGTGGGCAGCGATCGGAGCCGCCGTCGCCGTGACGCTCGGCGCGGGTGGACTGTTCGTCGTGAACGCCGCGTCGAGCACGCCGTCGGCGTTCGTGTCGATCGATCCGGTCCGCATCCTCGACACGCGTGACCCGACCAACGTCGGGCTGTCCGGACCGTTCGTGTCCGCCGTCCCGCTCGACCTGATCGTGACCGGAACCGTTGTGACCACGACCGGCAACAAAGTGGTGGTACCGACCGGTGCGACGGCGGTGTCGATGAACGTCACGGTCGTGACCCCGACAGCGAACGGATTCGTGTCGATTCGACCAGCCGACGCGCCCGGTCTGCCGTCGGTGTCGAGCCTCAACTTCAACGCCGGTGACATCGTCCCGAACGCCGTCACGGTGCAGCTGCCGACGGCTGGTGCCGATCAGGGCAAGATCGAGGTCACCTACGACGCCTATGGCACCCCGGGACCGTCGACTGACATCTTGGTCGATGTCAACGGGTACTACACCGATTCTGCCTTGGCCGATCTCGCTTCCCGAGTGGCCGCACTCGAGGGCCAGACCGTTGCACTCGACGGTGCGCAACCGTTCGCGGTGAGCAGTCGCAACGACGGCGCTACCGTGCCGCAGAGCGACACGCTCGTGGAATCGGTGTCAGTGACTGCGCCAGTCGACGGTCACGTCACCGTCAACTCCAGCTTGCTCGCTGAGGTGAAGATCCCGGGCGACGCGCTCGGATGCTCGATCACCAGCCTGAACACGATCGACTCCGGCTACCTGCAGTACTGGGACTCGTCAGGCGTGAGCGGCTCCGAGGGATCACACGCGCAGATGGCGGGGACGCGCACGTTCGCCGTGTCGGCGGGCCAGATCGGCACGTACAATCTGATCTGCTATCACTACGGCACCGGCAGCCCATCATCGCAAGTCGGCGACCCGGTACTGACGGCGATCTTCACACCCGCACCCTGACCGGCCCACCCACCTCGCATACTGAACGTGTGGGTGGCCCGGTTTCGCCGAGCGATACACGTGCTTCCGAACGGCGTTGAGGTCATGTTCTGTTGAAGTTGGGGCCGGGGTGGAGTTCTCAGCGTTCGCCCACCGGGACGATTTCCCTGGTCGCGAGGTCTTGTCGAACCATGGTTCGAACGGGCTGTTGAGGCGAAGAATCGTGAACCAGCCCTTGCCCGGCACCGTCTTGACTGCAGAGAGAGCCCGCTCGGATCTGACGCGTCACGGACACTCTCAGGTTCTGGTCAAGCCTTGTTCGCGTGCTCAAGCCTCGGACGATTCGGTCGAAACACTGCCAGGCGGCGTCCATCCGGGACGTCAGAATCGGAAGGAACGATTTGGAAATGAAGATCGAGAGCAAGAGCATGCGCAAGAAGTCCGTGGCGGTTCTGGCAGGCCTCGCCATCGCCGGCGCCGTCGGCGCCTCGGCAGCAAGCCTCGGTGGACTCAACAGCGACGACCTCGGTGCCGACACCGGCGATGTGGCCAGCTGCGACACCAACGGCATCGACGTCGGCTACGACACGTCGTTCGACGGCACGACGGGCGAGTACGTCGTCACCTCCATCAACCTGTCGGACATCAACGCCGCATGTGAGGGTCAGACGTTCGATCTCACGCTCCTCGGCGATGATGGCGCCGGCGACCCGACGGTGCTCCTTCAGACCGAGACCGGCACGATCGCACAGGTCAGCGGCGCTCAGTCGATCGACACGACCGGCGACGGCCTCACCGCGGAGTCCATCACGGGCCTCGCCATGAGCATCAGCGGCGCCCCCGTCGCCCCCTGATCCTCAGGATCTGACCTTCACGATCGGGCCCGGTCACTCCGTCGCTCCCCGTCGGCTCACTTCCTCATGGATGAGCCGACGGGCGCGGCGGGGGGACCAGCCCGTTCGACCAAACCCCCACCCGGCAGTGGCCGAGCGCCGCACGACCCAAGAGACGCACGACGTGACACGCACCAACACCAGGAAGAAGCTTGCTGCGGTGGCCGCAGGGCTGGCAATCACCGGCGCTGTGGGTGCATCTGCGGCAAGCCTCGGTGGCGTCGACAGCAACGAACTGGGTGCCGACACGACCGACGTGGGTGCCTGCGACAGCGACGGCATCGACGTCGACTGGGAACCGGTCTTCAACCCCGCACTCGGGGAGTACGTGGCGTACTTCACATTGAGCGACATCGACACCGACTGCCTCGCCACGCCGTACAAGATCTCGATCTATCAGACGGGTCCCGGCGGTTTCCGGGCAGCGGGCAGCTTCAGCCAATTCCAGTTCTTCACTCGGTACAACCGAGCGTCGGACGGCGAAGAGGTCGTCCGTGCGGGCTACCGCTCCAACTTCTCTGCCGAACTCGTCGATGGCATCGCCGTCGTCATCAGCGGCTGACACATGAACGGACTCCCCAATGACCACACGTGGATCGGCACGACGTCGAGCGGCAGCGGTGCTCCTCGGCCTCGTTGCGACAACAGCGGTCGGTGCCTCGGCCGCCAGTCTCGGCGGCCTCGACAGCGACGAACTCGGAGCCGATACCGGTGCCGTCGCGAGTTGCGACACCAACGGGATGGACGTCAGGTACCGCACGCGCTATCACGCCCCCAGCGACGGATACCGCGTGCAGCGTGTGATCTTCCGCTTCGTGAGTGAAGCGTGCGACGGCCTGCCGTACCAGCTCACCCTGTTCGGCAACGACGGCACCACCTACGAGGTCTCCGGCAACTCGCTCAATGTGCGGAACATCCGTGATCGCCAGCCAGGGGCCGGCGTCGACATGGCCGGCGTGGTCAACCTGCCACTGCGAGCTCCGGCGGACAACGTCGACGGGCTCGCCTTCGTCATCGGCGGCACCGCAGCCCCCTGACCGAGCAGCGGGCAGAAACCCATGTTTCGTCAAGTTCGGCCTCGGAACTGACGAAGAACCAGTGCACACCGTCCGCCGCGAAAGCGACGAACAGAGAGGAACGATCGACATGAATGAGCAGCCTTCGCCACGCCTGTCGATCGTCGCGTCCACGCAGTCCCATGTGCTCCCGACACCGAGCGAGCGATGAATGGCGAGGCTTCCTCGCGCGCGACCACGCTGGCACGCTTCGCACTGCGCCCGCTGTCGCTCGTCGTCCTGGTGTCGTTGAGTGCCGTGGGTGTCGGCCACGCGGCGAGCCTCGGGGGCGTCAACAGCGACGAACTCACGAGTCTCACAATCGATGGGACGGTCCCACCTCCACCCACCACCACCACCACCACCACCACGACGACCACCACCACGACCACAACCACCACCACCACGACGGTCCCTCCGGCACTGCCCACCTGTGGCGGCGGCGTGCCCAGCACCGTGGCGTGCGTCGTGCCCGCCGGCACCACGATCGACAAACTCGACTGGGAAGCCGACGTCCTCGTACTGGGCACGATCACCAAGAAGCTCAAAGTCGAAGACGGATCGATCACCGTCGGGGCAGGCGGCGTGGTCGGCGACAACGCTGAGCAGAAGGGCCCCGGAGGTGTGCTGGTGATGGCCGGCGGCACGGTGCGCGGTGACGTCAAGGAAGACGATGCGGGCTCGGTCGTGATCGACGGCACGGTCGACGGCAAGATCGACGAAAAGGGCGACGGCGACCTGACCATCGGAGCGAGCGGCATCGCACGCGACGACGTCAAGGAAGACGGTCCCGGCACGCTGTCGATCCTCGGCACGGTCGACAGAAAGGCCGAAGAGAAGGGCGACGGTGACCTCGTGGTGAGTGGCGTCGTCAACTCGGACGCATCGGAGAAGGGCGACGGATCCGTCACGATCTCCGGCACCATCAACGGCAAGATCGACGAGGAGGATTCAGGCGACCTCGTGGTGAGCGGCGTGATCAACTCGGACGCATCGGAGAAGGGCGACGGATCCGTCACGATCTCCGGCACCATCAACGGCAAGATCGACGAGAAGGACGAGGGTGACCTCATCGTCACCGCGACGGGCATCGCGCGCAACAACGCCGATGAGGGCGGTGACGGGTCGGTCCTCATCGACGGCCTCGTCGACGGATCGGTGCGTGAACGCGACGACGGCGACCTCACCGTCGGTCCCACCGCGACGATCAACAATGGCGTCGATGCGAGCCCGGGCGGCAGCTGCTCGATCTCACCGACCGCCACTGTCTGGGGACCCCGCAACGAGGACTGCGCGTGAAGCCGCACGAGGACTCCGTGGTGACCTACGGCTTCGACGATCAGGAGCGCAAGACTGACCACGAGCACGACCATGGACATGACGGCGAGCATCCCGAAGCACTGTGGCGCCGTCTCCTGTCAATAGGGTTCACCATCGCGGTCGTCGTCTTGACCATCTACCTCTGGCCGGCGATGCTCGGTGGCAGCACCCGCCTCGTCGTCGTGTCCGGCCATTCGATGGAGCCCACCTACGACCTGCTCGACATCGTCGTGGCACGCGACGCGGGCGATACCCGGGTGGGCGACATCGTGGTCTTCGAAGTACCAGAAGGAGAGGCCGAGGGGATGCTCATCATCCACCGCGTCCTCGAAGTGGACGACGAGGGGTTCTTCATCACCCAGGGGGACAACCGCGACACCCCCGATCAGTGGCAGTTGACCGAAGACGACATCGTCGGCAAGCCGTTGGCCCACATCCCCCAGGGTGGCAAGGCGCTGGGCTTCATCCAGAACATTTGGGTGATCGCACTCCTCGTCGGGCTCGTCGTGATGTTCGTGCTCTGGCCCGACGACGACATCGAGGACGACGAGCACGCGCAGGACACCCAGAACCGTCAGAACGCCCAGGACACTCGGGACCCGGTGCTCGTGGGCGTAGCGGCTGCTGTCGTCGCGCCGATCCCGGAGTCCGATCCGGTCTTCGTCGGTTCGAGGGCGCCAACCGACGACACCGATGCGTTCGAACGCGACGCCGCCTGGGCACTGGTCGACACCCCGCCGATCCCGGAACCTGTTGAACCCGTGGAACCCGTGTCGGCATCGGTGGACGAACTCGCCGAGAGCTGGCTGGACGGCGAACTCGAGCGATCCTTCGACGACGTTGTGATGGCGGAGGCCATCGCCTGGCTGAATGAGCAGCTCGAGGGCTTCAGCCGCCCGATGGCTCAGTGAGCGCAGCGCCTTCTCGAGGACTATTGGACGCTACTACCGGCGCGATCGTCGAACACCTCGGGGCCGACCGCGACTCGATGCGTGTAGGGATCACCGAGGGTCCCGACACCAACTTCATGGCTTGCGGCAAACTGCTCGCTGACACACGCTCCCGCCTCGCCGCCGACAAGTGAGAGTTCATCGAAGCGTTCGCCGAACATTTCGGCGATCGTCGGGAGTTCGATCAACAGGAAGTCGCTCGCTGACGGCTCTCCGTTGGGTCCGCGTGGCTCGCCGAGCTGAACGTCGAGTTCGGCGAGGAACTGCTGGTCGACGCGGACCGTGCGCCGAGTCACTGGCGGGTGTGGCGATCCTCAGTGGCGGCGATGCGAGCATCGACCTTCTGCCGGGCTCGATCGACGAGCGCGGCCGGGACGTCGTCGGGATCAGTCACGAATCCGGCTCGGATCGTCGCAGCCCGTTGGTCCGGGGTCAGCACCTCGAGTTCAGCGGCTGACCAGATCCGATCGACGTCCATCTCGAAACGGTATCCGCTCGGTCGTGGGCAAGGTCAGACACCGCCGAGCCACGGTGTGATGCTGGCGACGACGGCCGCATCGCTTGGCGCCGCACGCAGCCCGATCGTGTTTCTGCTCTCTGGGTACTCGACGTTGCGTCGATCGATCGACAATCGCACGTCTCTGCACAGAATCCGCTCCGGGTGGCCGCCGCCCTCGGGGCCGTCGCTGTCGCGCGGCCGACGGCGCAGGCGAGATCCCTGCGGTTACGGTTCGTTGGGCATGGGGAGAATCACCGCCCTCATCGTCGCTCTGGTCGTTGCTGCCGCATGTGGTTCTGCAGACGGCGGCCAAGGGGAACCGTTGCCGTCGACGACCGATGCCGTTGGATCGACAGCATTGGAGGTTCCGTCGGAGATGATCGACGGATTGCTCGTCGTCGACTACTCGTCCGTCGATGAAACCCGGTCGATGATGGCAACGCTTGCCCCGGTCGGCGTCGCAGAGCCAGTCGGCATGTTCGTCACAGCAAACGACGACGGCGCAATCGGACAGTTCTTTCCGTATTCCGACGAGGAGACGGAGGTGGCCGTCCCGATGGGTGAGCTTTCGGGTGCGACAGACACGTTCGACCTCGGCGACATCGAGGCTGGCAGCTACGAACTCTGCTCGAAGCTCGTCGGGGGACCCGTGCTCGCCTGCACCACGTTCACGAACCCATGAGCGGCCCTGTCTCACGAATGATTGACACCGCGGCGAGACACCTCCCGCACTGCCGGCACGACGTCAAGCGAGACTGGAAGAACCGCTCAGTAGCCGCACACGATCTTCCGATCCAGATCAGGCAGGGCGCAGCGCACTGCGACCCGAGCAGCGCACCCGATGTTCACGTCGCCGTGCGTGGGACCAGACGGGGCGGAGGGAGTGCGGATCGCGCGATATCGCGGTGAGATGCATGATTCACCCGGTCGGAAGGGCCGATCTCTCGCCGCACCTACTCGTCGAACGTGAGTGACTCCGAGAGGCTTCGATGGGATTCGATCTCTTCTCGGAGTTGCTCGATCTTCCGTTGAGCCAGAGCGATCACGTCAGCTCCCGCGATGAAACGGCGGGGTGGTGGTTCTTCGTTCACGAGGTCGATCAGCGCGGACGCCAGTTTCGCCGGATCACCCGCCTGCTGACCATCTTGCTCAGACCACCACGCCCGCTGGGCTGCGCTGCGCTGTGCGTAGTCATCGATCTCGACATCGGGCCAGACCAATGACTCTGGGCTCGCAAGTCCCGTGCGGAAGAAGCCCGGATTCACGATCGTCGTGTGGACGCCGTACGGCTCGACCTCCTGAGCCAGCGCGCTCATCCAGCCCTCCAGACCGGCTTTCGATGCTGCATACACCGACGAGTACTCGAACCCCATCAATCCTGCGCCCGACGAGATCGCGATCAGATGCCCCGAACGTTGGCGGCGCATCACGGGCAGGACGGCTCGGGTGACGTTCATCGGACCCAGCAGGTTGACAGCCAACTGTTGATCGACTTGGACCGGCGACATCTCCTCGAAATAGCCCTTGAACGACGCCCCGGCACTGTTGATGACCACGTCGATGCGCCCGAATCGCTCGACGCCCGTTGCGACGGCAGCGTCGGCATCGCTCATGCTCGTCACGTCGAGCGCAGCCACGAGCAACTGGTCCCACGAACCGAGAGCGTCGGCGACCTCGGCAGCGCGACGGCCGGTCGCTACGACTGCGTGACCGGCTTTGAGTGCGGCCAACGCGAACTCAGTGCCCATCCCACGGCTCGCCCCGGTGATGAGCCACACCTGCCCATCGCTCATTCGTCTCCTCCTCGATGCCGACGATGCCGACGATGCCGACGGTACGACCAGTCGGACTCCAGTACAAGCAACACCGTCGCGGAGCGACTGCTCAGGACGGCTCGCAACCCGTACTCACGATCACTCGTCGCCAGCGCCGCCGTCTCACCGAATGCCCGGTAGGTGCGCCCGACGCAAGCGTCGATGTCACGAGGGAGACAAGCTCGACAATGGTCCGGACAATCACCGGCGATCGGGCACGGCCCGCGCCACATCGCGGCCCTTACCGGGCACTGCATAGTCGTTGGCCGCAACGTGCCCGATAGGGGGACGACCCTCGGACGAATCGCTGGTTCGTAGCCCGACGGGAGGTTCGGCGAGATCCGTCTCACATGACGGGCGGCTTTCGGACGCTCGCCGATGGATCAGGGCGACCGGGCGCGGCACGGTTCTTGGATGGATGAAACACTGATTGGATACGCCCGATGCTCGACTGACGAGCAAGACCTCACGGCCCAACGCCAGGCGCTCCACGCGCTCGGCGTTCCGCCTGACCGCGTCTACATCGATCACGGCATCAGCGGCACCAAACGCGAGCGTCCCGGCCTCGATCAAGCACTGGCAGCGGTACGCACCGGCGACACGCTCGTCGTTCCGAAGCTTGACCGGCTCGCTCGATCCGTTCCCGATGCTCGAGACATCGGTGACACGCTTGCCAAGCGCGGGGTGTCGCTGTCGCTGGGCGGTCAGATCTACGACCCCGACGACCCGATGGGGAAGTTGTTCTTCAACATCCTCGCCACATTCGCCGAATTCGAGGTGGACCTGATCCGGATGCGCACCCGTGAGGGCATGGCCGTCGCCAGGGCGCAGGGCAAGTTGAAGGGCCGTCAGCCGAAGCTGTCTGCGATGCAGCAGCGCGAGCTGAAGAGGATGCATCAGACCGGCGAGTACACGATTTCCGATCTTGGCGAGTTGTTCTCGGTGTCGCGGCCGACGGTGTATCGCACCATCAGCCGAACAAACCCATAGACCGTCAGTCCGCCGGACTGAACGGGGTCTCAGCTCAGACCGAGATCCTCCACCGGACGCTTCAGGTGTCCGTGGACAACCGCTGGGTGACGCCGGTTCACCGTGATACGTCGGCGGTGGGACATGGTTGCCGGTGAGGGTCGGGATGAGATGACTCGGTCAACTCCAGGGATTGATGACGTCGAGTTCGTCGAAACGCTGGAAGTCCTTGAGGTCTCGGGTCACGACGGTCATGTCGTGAACCAACGCGGTCGCACCGATGAGAGCATCGCGGAACGGTGCGGGATCCGGTACGTGCAAGCCAGCCGCGCGACGCGCCACGCGCTCGTCCACCGGGAGCACTCGACTCTTGAACGCTGCGGCGACGCTCTGGTCGAGCCATGCCCGCAGCACTGCTCCCTGCGCAGGATCTGAACGCTCCATGAGCAACACGCCGTGCTCGAGTTCGTGGATCGTGATCGCGGAGATGAACAGCTCGGCCGACGGGACCTGTTCGGCCCATGCGGCAACCCCGAGGTTCGCCTTGCCGCTTCGCACCTTGCGGAGTTCGGACACGATGTTCGTGTCGAGTACGAACATCACTCGAACGCTGCCGGCTGCGCCACGTCGGTGTTCCTCGGCACCGCGAACTCGATGTCCGCGACTCCAGCCGGCTCGGCGAGCAGGTCGAGTGCTCGGTGTGGTCCGACGAGTTCCTCATAGTCGTCGAAGGTCAACAGCACGTGTGCCGGTCGGCCCCGGTCGGTGATGTAGACCGGGCCGTTCTCGGCAGCCTTCTTGGCGCCGCTCGTGTCTTGATTGAATTGTCGGCTGCTCATCTGCGTCGTCATCACACCTCCATGTAGCGACATCTCTACAATAGTCGTGAGGCTCGGGAGCGGCAACCCGCCGGATGTCTCGGCAGCCGCCGATCAGAACGCCCGAAGCGAGCATCCCAGATATGGCGCTCAGAGTTCGTCGGATGTCTCATCTACCGGTCCTCAAGCGGACGGTTTCGGTCGACAGTGATTATGCGGTTGGACGATCGTGCTCCGAGGTCGCACTGAGCGCAGGAAGTGCGGAGCGACCTCCCTGGGTACGGCTCGTGAATATGCAGCTCCCGCAGCGGCGACGCCAGACGCCAAGACCACCTGACCTACCAACATCAGAGTGATACCGCCTCGGTCCAACACCACCAGATGACGGATCCACCCGCCCCCCGATCACGTCCCGGTGACGAACTCCACGACGCGGGCATTGACGATCTCCGGTTGCTCGAGCTGCAAGAAGTGGCCGGCGTCCTCGACGATCTCGATGGTCGCCCAAGGACACATTTCGCTCGCCGCCTCCGCCACCTCGACACCGATGCACCCGTCGTTTCGGCCGTGCAGGTACAGCGTCGGCTGGGTCAGCTCACCGCCCCCAGCCATCTCGATGAGGTCGAGGTCAGGATCGCGCTCACCCGCTCCGAGCGTCGCCCGGTAGTAGCCGAGAGCGGCGGCCAGGTTTGCTGGATCTCGCAAGCAGTTCTTGACGTTCTCGATGTCTTGGGCTGCCTCGAACCCTGGTGACCAGTCAGCCCACAGCATGTCGATGAAGGCGAGGTCGTTGGCAGGGACGACCAAGTCGGCCAACTCGTGCTGGAAGAAGAACATGTACCAGCTGCGCTTCAACTGGGCGACGTTGGAGACGAAGGCTGCGCCCAACGCTGGCCCAGGCGGCACCGCCATTCCGACCACTCGCTTCCAGCGCTCCAGGGCAACCCCCGCCGCGCCGTAGACCGACGGCGCTCCCCAATCGTGGCCGATCAGCACAGCGTTCCCGTCGGCTCCGAGCGCCTCGTGGAGTGCATTCGCATCGGCCGAGAGCGCGCCGGTCTGATAAAGGCCATCGGCTGGAATGGTGCTCGGGGCGTAACCCCGAGTGAACGGAGCGACCGCACGAAAGCCCGCATCGGAGAGAGCCGGCAGGAGGTGTCGCCACGAATGAGCGCTGTCAGGGAAGCCGTGAAGGCAGAGCGCCAACGGGCCGTCGCCGCATTCGAGGAATGCGAAGTCCATACCGTTCGTAGTGATCGTCGATGTGGTGATCTCGGCGCTCATGTCACGGAAGCTAGTGCTCTGACCACAAAGGTTCGCGCGGGTTGGTCATGCTGCGCGTGAGGCTGGTCGTCCCCATCGGTGGCCTTTCTCGGCTCGGACTCGGGCTCGTTCTCGGCGCTGAGCGGCGAGGAGTTCGGGGGCACGGGCGTTCGCGTTGCGCCAGCGCAGGTGGGCATGGAGTCGGCGGGTGAGCACGACGTGGTTGGGATGGTTCGAGTTGTTCAACACGAACTCTCGCAGCGGCCCGAAGTGCGCTTCGATCGGGTTCGCCCACGAGCTGTAGGTCGGCGTGAAACACAACTCGACCTGGTTGCGTGCCGCCCATCGTCGGATCTTGATGCCCTTGTGGGCCGACAGGTTGTCGAAGATCACATAGATCCAGTCGCCGTCGGGTCGCGCGGCTCGGATCGATTTGCAACGCGGCGAGCACGTTGGCGGCGGACTTCCGGCGACGGACGACACCCCACAGCGTGTCGTCGCCGATCGAGTAGCAGCCGTGGAACTGCCGGACCCCGTGCAGCTTGTGGTAGTTCGCCGGCTGACGCTGCGGCTCGGATCGCGGCGCCCAGCAGTTGCCACCGACCGGGCGGATGTTCAACGGCCCGAACTCATCGAACGCGAAACACCGGTCCGGCCAGGCGTTCATCACCTGTTCGATCCGATCGAGCTTGGCGTCACGGTCAGGATCGTTGGACTCCTTCCACGTCTTCGTGCGCTGGAACGTCACCTGATGTGCTCGCCAGGATCTGGCGACAGCCGCTCCCGGCCGATCTTCACGACCCGCTCGTCGTTGTCGGCCAGATAGTCGACGAGTTTGCGGATCGACCAGCGAGTGAAGGGCTGCCCGAACGTTTCGGGGCGAGTCGTGGCCGTCGCGACGATGAAGGCCTCATCGTCAGTCGTGATCTGGCGGGGACGGCCACCCGCCCACTGAGGGTCCAGCGATCGCCATCCCCATCTCGTTGAACCGGTGGATCATCTCGCGGACCCGGTCCTCCGACGTCGACACCAACCGGGCGATCACCGGCACCGTGTTCCCACCCGCCGACGCTTGCACGACCAGCGCCCGTCGCCACTTCACGTGCGACTTGTCCGTCTTGCCGCCGCCACGTCGCACGATCTGCGGTGATCTGACGGCCCTCCACGTCGGAGAGCCGACGCACTCGCAATGGTTGTGTCATCCCCAAAGCAAAACAGTCCAGCGACCTCAAATGGTGGACGCGCACCCACCAACGTTCATGGCCAGGGCACTAGCTCGAACGTCGTCAGCGACGTTGTCGACAAGTTCGCCTGTGACCGACGCAGGATTCATCTCGTAATCCGCTTGCGTCATCCCAACAAGCCCGCTGTTCAGCCCACTCGGGTTCAGTGCGTGAGGTCCGAGGTGTACCTGCGGAGCAGTCGTCGGAAGCGACCGAGTTCAGATCGACGAGCGTTACCCGCGTCGTCCCATTCGCCTATCCGTGAAGTGTCAATGTGGTCGACTGCAGTAACGTGTGCGGCGGGGGCCGAGCAGGGGCGACGGGGGATGACATGGGTGGTGAACCGAACATAGGGACCGCAACGGTCATGTTCACTGACCTCGTCGGTTCGACCGAGATCCGATCTCGTGTCGGCGAGGACGCCGCCGAGACCCTTCGAGCGGTTCACGACGAGGTGCTCGGCGACGCGATCGCCGCGAACGGTGGCGTCGTCGTCAAGCATCTCGGCGACGGGCTGATGGCGACGTTTCCGAGCGCCGCTGGCGCAGTCGCTGCCGCCGTGGCGATGCAACAGGAACTCGACCTGCGCAACCGGCGCAGCGACGGCGAGCGGATGCAGATCCGCGTCGGCATCTCTACGGGCGACGTCACCTTCGACGGGGACGACTGCTTCGGGCTCCCGGTCGTGGAGGCACAACGACTCGAAGCGTCAGCGGAGCCGGGAACGATCCGCTGCGCCGAGATGGTCATGCTCATGGCGCGAGGGCGCGGCGGCCACGAGTTCGCGACATTGGGCGACCTGGAGCTGAAGGGACTGGCGGAACCTCTTGCGGCCTGCGAGGTCCTGTGGTCACCGCTCGCCCAACCGGACGCGCCGACGGTCGAACTCGGGCTGCCACCGGTGTTCGCCCACGCGACCGGCCTGCCATTCTCGGGCCGCGACGAGGTGTTCGAGCAACTCGTCGACGCCTGGAAGCGTTGCGTGGCCGGCGGTTTCGAAGTGGTACTGCTGGCGGGTGAGCCTGGAATCGGCAAGACCCGGCTCGCCCAGGAGTTGGCCGTTCGAGTCCAGAGCGGCGACGGCCGTGTGCTCGGTGGGCGATGCGACGAGGACGTCGCGATCCCGTTCCAGGCATTCGCGGGTGCGCTCGACTTCTTCGTTCGCCAGACGTCGCCTGACCGGGTGCTCGTGGAGCTCGGCGAGTTCCCGGGCGATCTCGTCAGGATTGTCCCGGAACTCGACCGACTGGTCGATGGTCTGCCTTCGGCGCTCGACGACGAGCCCGACGTCGAGCGCTATCGGCTGTTTCAGGCGGTGGGCTCCTGGCTGTCGGGGGGCGGCACCGACAGTCCCCGGCTTCTTGTGCTCGACGACCTGCACTGGGCCGACAAACCCACCTTGCTCCTGCTGCGTCACCTCATCTCCAACCCGCCGGTCGGTTTAATGATCCTGTGCACATACCGCGACACCGACGTCGACCGCACCCACCCGCTGTCGTCGATGCTCGCCGACTTCCGGCGGATGCCTGCAGTGGACCGCATCGCGCTCGACGGGCTCGGCGACAGCGGTGTTCGCGACCTGCTGACGCGCACCGGCGGGCACGAACTCGACGAGGAGGGCCTCGCATTCGCCGAGGTGGTGCAGCGCGAGACGTCGGGCAATCCGTTCTTCCTCGGCGAGGTGCTCAGGCATCTCGCCGAGACGGGGGCACTGTACGAACGCGACGGACGCTGGGTATCCGACCTGCGACCGGAGGACGCAGGTCTTCCCGAGGGCATTCGTGAAGTCGTCGGCAGGCGACTCAGCCGGCTCGGCGACGACGTCGAGACCGTGCTCCGCTCCGCAGCGGTGATCGGCTACGAGTTCGATGTCGATCTGCTCGCCGACGTGGTCGGGCGGGACGCCGACGACGTCCTCGATGCGCTCGACGTCGCTGCCCGGGCGAACCTCGTGATCGAGGTCGGCGTCGACCGGCATCGCTTCGCCCACGCGCTGGTTCGCGAGACGCTGCACGGCGAGCTGTCGTCGAGTCGCCGGGCGCGGCAGCACCGTCGGGTAGCCGAAGCTCTGGAGGCTCGCCACGCCGACGACCTCGATGCCGTTGTGGCCGAACTCGCAACGCACTGGACCGAGGCGTCTGCCGGCGGTGATCCCTCACGGGCGATCGAACTGGCGATTCACGCTGGCGACCTCGCTGCCGATCGGGGCGCCTTCGAGAACGCCGAGCGATGGTTCCAGCAGGCTCTCGAAATGATGGAGGACGAGAGCATCTCCTCGCCCGACCGCCGACGCACACTCGTCAAGCTTGCAAAGGTCCAGATCTACACCGGCGCTGGTCCGGACGCGAGAGAAAACGCTCTGGCAGCCGCCCGCGCGTCGATCGCCGCCGGCGACCTCGGCACCGCATGCGAGGCAATGGCGGTCAGCCCGCGAGCCAGCTTCGACAGCAGCGATCCACCGGACCCGGAGCGGACGGCACTCCTCCGGGAGGTCTTGGCCTTCGACGAACTCACCTCGACACAGCGAGCGCGCATGCTCGGACACCTTGCGACCGAACTCATCTTCGAACGCAACATCGAAGGTCGCGCCGCTGCACTGGCGGAGTTCAGGTCGCTGACAGCTGGGCTACCCCCGTTGGAGCAGGTGCAACTTCGCAACGCCGGCTCGAACTCGTATCGCTCAGCGGGCAGGGGCGAAGTCGCTGAAACCCTCGACATCTTCATCGAAGCGGCCCGGCTGGTGCCCCAACCATCACTCCGGATGGGCTATCTGCAAGCCGTTTGCTTCGGCTCCTTCCGGGCCGGCGACCGCGACGTCATGGAACAGACGCTCTCCCAGCTGATCCTTCCTGCAGGTCCCAACGCCAACTTCAGCGAAGTGTTCGCCCTGCTTCCGTACACCATGAGCCTGACCGTGTCCGGTGACCTCGATGGTGCTGCGGCGAGGCGAGTCGAGCTGGTCGACGGTCTGACGGCTCTCGGAGCGCCGGAGGCCACGGTGTACGACTTGACGACGAGCATGGCGCTCGCTCGCGAACGGGGCACGCTGGCGGATCTCGCCCTCTTCCTCGAGCTGCTCGAGCAGCTCGGCCATCCCGCCAGTGGGGCCCGGGCAGCCGGGGCCTACATCCGCCTCGCCTGCGGCGACATCGATGAGGTGCTGGCAGCGCTCGAGCTGATCGATGGCGAGGAACTCTCCGACGATGCCGGCTATCCAGTGGTCGTCGCGTTCTGGAGCGAGATCGTTGCCGCGCTCCGGATCACTGATCAGTGCCGCCGGTTCGTCGCCGAACTCGAGCCGATGACCGGCACGCAACTGGCGACGGGCGGGATCCACCTGGGGTCGGCCGACCGGTACCGCGCGCTCCTGCACGACGCGCTCGGGGAACACGACCTCGCCGACGAACTCTTCGCCGCCGCCGTCGAGCAGCACGAGGCCTTCCGGACGCCGCCGTGGATCGCCCGGACACAGATCGACTGGGCAGAGTCGCTGATCGCCCGCGGACGGCTCGACGACGCCCGGACCCACCTCGACGCAGCCCGAGCCGCGATCGGCGACCTCGACCTCCCCGACAACCAACTTCGTCTCGACACCCTCACCTCTCGACTCTGAAGCCCCTGCGAAGAGAGAAGCGGCCGAGGCAACTCTGGATTGCTCGATCCGACCTCGGCGACGCTGATCGTCAGGTGGGTGTAATCCAGACGAATCCGCTCGATGATCCACCAGCGCTCCCGCTCGACGGCTCTGGTTCCGACGGAGTGTTCGCCGGTCGGCGCCGCTCGACGCGTCCGATAGGGGGACGACCACCGGACGCCCGGCGTACAGACCGAACGGCCGATTGCGTCTGAGCTGGGGTGTCTCAGATGACCGGTACCGAGGAATTCTCGATGAGGGAGGGCTATTCGTGCGCAGGCCTCCCCTGCTGAGCATTCCACGAGGTGCCCGGGCCTGGGTCGAGCTCGAACAGGGCCACGTCGCCGCTGACGCCGCGTCCCAAGCAGTCGGACACGGCTGACGCCGGCCGATCATTCGGGACACCGCCCACCTACGTTGCTCCGCGAGGGCCCGAGGCACGTGTGATCCCGCAAATCGACGTCGCAGGTAATCCACCTCGAGTCCGGCTCGGGCACAACACTACGTTCCCACCACCCAGTGCGTTGCCCAGTGGATCGAGAATCGGACCTCGCTGGCGGACAAAGGACCAGGTAGATGGGTGGGCGCAGAGGGACTCGAACCCCCCGACATCTTCCTTGTAAGGGGCCCCTCAGGTAGCAACAAGTGAAGACCGTTCACACCACGCAGAGTGCCCGTGGCCCCAGCCGGATGGCTTCCTGAGGGACGCCGTCGTCGGTGGTCTTGCGTCTGGACGAATCGCGGGACCGCGTCCGGAGCGACCATGTCACCACAACCAGGTGCAACGATTAGGAGGCCGTCACTGAAAGTCTGCTCATACGGGTCTACTGAGACGACCTGACCGAAAGGTCGCTACGCACACGCTTTCGATCTCGGTGTCCGGCCTCAACGTCTCCCGGTCGGATGTTGCTGGTCGGCGAGTCAGTTGGCGAGTTGTTGGGCGACCTCTGGGCTGACAGCGGCGGGCCCACCGTAGATGACGATCGTGGTGGGGTTCCAGGTGTCGATGAACGTGTCGACCTCGACCGGCAACGATGCGGGCTCAGTGAGCAGCAACGGCCCACCCCGATTGGGTGTCTCAGCGGCCGCGGCGAGCGCATCAGGGAACTCGACACCAGAGGCCACACCAATCGGGGTGCCGGGATCAAAGAACCGCACCGCAACCTTGGTAGCAGTGCTGTACCGCGTAGCACCAATGATCTCGATCGCCGTATCAGTGACCGGGTCGTTGTCCGCGGCAACACACGCAGGCCCACCAACGCAGAACAACTCGCCCGGTGTGTTCGCACCAATCCACGCCGTCGTAGCCGCTGACGGGGCATCCCCAGCAGTCAACAGCACCGGATGCGCGTGCTCCGCCGCAGCCGCCGACGCAGCCAACGCATCAGCAAAACCGAGCCCGGACGCCAACAACACCGTGTCGGTATCGGCGCCAACCAACACAGCAATGGCATCCGCGACCTTGGTGGCGGTCTCGAGACGATCGACACCGCCCAAACGCTCCACGATGTATCCGGCGTTCACGAGCGCGGCCTCCACCGCGGGCTCAACCGACGCGGTCCCGCCCAGCACGTACACCGTTGCCCCCACAGGCAGCACCCGGTTGATCTCATCGAGCACGACCCCAGGCAACACATCCGACGAGGTCAGCAACAACGGTGCATTGGTGAGCGCAGCCAACGGCGCACCCACCAACGCATCGGGATACAGATCCGAACGAGCCAACACCACCGCTTCAGCAGCACCCGGACCGAACGCGGACTGTGACACATCAATCGCAGTGTCAACACGCGTCGCCCCACCAATCCGGGTCACCTCCCGGTCGACAGCGATGCAATCATCGAGCGACGTCGAGCCCTCCCCGGTAGTCGTGAACCCCGCCGGACACGACGTCGCCACAGCAGCACCAACCCGATCCACGAAGAACCCGACAGGAGCCGCCAGACACGAAGTCTGCCCCACAGCATCCTGATAGGTCCCCACCGCACACAGCGTCACCCCCGTCGCTCCGGTGACGTTGGTGAACGTTCCCAGCGGTGCAGGAATACACGGCTCAGCACCCGTGTCCGAGAACGTCCCCGGCCGACACAACTCAACAACCACACGCACAAACCCCCGCGAGCCGGTGCCATCGGAGTAGTCGCCGGTGATCACACCCGAATCGTTGATCGCCCGCGGAATCGTCGAGGTGGAGCCGGGCGGGTCGAACGTCGTGATCGTGCCGTCACTGGCACGCACAAACCCCCGAACTCGGCCCCCATCGTTGTAGTCGCCGGTGATCACACCCGACTCAGTAATCGCACGCGGAAACGTGACGAGGGAGCCGGGCGGTTCGAACGTCGTGATCGTGCCGTCACTCGCACGCACAAACCCCCGGAACTGGCCGCCATCGAGGAAGTAGCCGGTGATCACACCCGAATCATTAATCCCCGTCGCAGACGTGTCGAGGGAGCCGGGCGGTTCGAACGTCGTGATCGTGCCGTCACTCGCACGCACAAACCCCCGAACTCGGCCCCCACCGTTGTAGTAGCCGGTGATCACACCCGAATCATTAATCCCCGTCGCCTGGGTGAAGAGGGAGCCGGGCGGGTCGAACGTCGTGATCGTGCCGTCACTGGCACGCACAAACCCCCGGCGTTGGAAACTACCATCGAGGAAGTAGCCGGTGATCACACCCGACTCATTGATCGCCTTCGGAAACGTGTCGGTGGAGCCGGGCGGGTCGAACGTCGTGATCGTGCCGTCACTCGCACGCACAAACCCCCGGCTTTGGCGGCCAACGAAGTAGTCGCCGGTGATCACACCCGAATCATTAATCCCCGTCGCAATCGTGTTGAGGGAGCCGGGCGGGTCGAACGTCGTGATCGTGCCGTCACTCGCACGCACAAACCCCCGGACTTGGCCGCCATCGAAGTAGTAGCCGGTGATCACACCCGAATCATTAATCCCCGTCGCAGACGTGTTGAGGGAGCCGGGCGGGTCGAACGTCGTGTACGAGTCCGCCGACGCAACCGGGCCCGCACCAACCCCCACCATCACGCCACCGATCAACGACACCGCCACACACAACCGCGACAACAACCCCCAACGGCCACCACCCTCACGAACAACCCCCATCACCAACAACCCCTCTCGCACATCACTCACACTCGCTGCACGCGGCCGCGACGACCATGCCGAACCGACCCTAGACGAAAGCGACACCAACGACCGAGCCTGTCCACTAGCCGACCTGACATGCCCCCGGTTACGAGGTGGTCCCGGAGATCGGGTCGGTTGTCATCCGGTCGGTGGATCCGTACTCGCAGTGTCGGGCTGGGACCGCCGCCGAGAACGTCCCGGCGAAGACGTTGTCGATCGGCCCCGGGGAAGGCGTCCGACGAGCACGAATCGACGAACACGAACTCGCACTCAACCTGGCGACCCTCGGCCGTGATTGCATCCTCGAACATCACGGACGCGCTGTCAGCGAAGTCGTTTAGCAGGGTGATGAAATTCGGGGTCTGAGGGTGCGTGTCGGTGTTGGTCGCCCGCCGTCGGCCGGTCTTGGCGCTGTCCTCGGTCTGCTCCGGCCCGTCGGGGTGTCCGAGGGTCGGTCGGTCAGGCTGGTGCGGCGTCCAGAGCGGTGATTCGGATGAGGTTGTCGACGGAGGCTTCGATCTTGAACCAGGCCCTGTTGCGTTGTTGTCCGATGTAGCGCAGCTTGCGTCCTCCGCCGATGGTCTTGATCCACCCGAACGGTTCCTCGACACGTTTACGTGTTCGCTGCGAGACCTGGTGGCCGGCGTGTCGGGTGGTGCGACCATCGATCGCGGATCGTCGGTTCGTCGTGTTCTGCGCGACATGCGGTGTGAACCCGAGACCACGAGTCTTGGCGACGAAGTCGCGGGTGTCGTGGGCCTTGTCGGCTGCGATGGTGCGGCGTCGCCTCGATGCCGGCAACCGGGCAAGCATCTCGACGGCACAGTCACGTTCGGCGTAGCCGGTGGCGGCGGTGAGCTCGGCGTCGACGATCAACGTGTTGCGGTTCTCCATCAACAGATGACCTGCATAGAACATCTTCGCGGCGGTCCCGAACGACTTGCGCGCCAACCGAGCCTCAGGATCAGTCGTGGACTGATGCGTCTCATTCGACCGCTTCTCGCCGCGCCAGGCCACCTCGGCGTTGCGTCCAACGGGCGGCTGCGACGGTGGGCCGTTTTTCGGTTTGAAGCTCTTGTGCGACGCCCACGCCTCCAACAACGTGCAGTCGACGGTGAAGTGATCCGAGGAGATGTAGCGACGCAGCTTCGCCTGACGCATCACCGCTGCGAAGAACTCATCAGCGACCTCGGCGTCGAGGAGGCGTTGGCGGTTCTTGGAGAACGTCGACGCGTCGAAGGCCGCCTGATCGATCCGCAGATCGAGGAACCACTTGAACAACAAGTCGTAGTTCAACCGTTCGCAGAACGCCCGCTCCGACCGGATCGAGTACATCGCCATCAGAATCGTCGCTTTCAACAACGACTCCGGCCGAACGCTCGAGCGACCCGACGACGTACATCTCATCGAACACGTCATCGAGTTCCGCCAGGACTGCATCGACGATGACACGGATCCGGCGGATCGGATGATCGGGAGGGATCAGGTCTTCGGTGCTCAACGTCGTCAACATCGCCAACTGCGGATCCGGGGCACCACGCATGCCCCCATTCTTTTCGATCCGGACGCCGAACGCGAGCACCTCGGCCGAATTTCAGCACCCGGTTAGCCCCAATACCGTCCAGTTAGAACCACAATGATGTAGTTTGGGGTGCATGCCTCGTGCTGGTTGGGTGAAGCCGGAGTCGTCTCGGCGGTTGTCTGATGTGGTGTCGGTGGGGGTGGTGACGAAGGTGTTCCCGGCCGAGCTGGTCGACGAGGTGATTGCTGAGTGTGGTCGGCGCGAGCAGCGGCATCGGTCGTTGCCGGCGCAGACGATGGCGTATTTCGCGATTGGGTTGGCGTTGCATGCGGACGGCTCGTATGAGGACGTGTTGGGGTTGATGGCTGACGGGTTGGCGTGGGCTGACACCGACGATGCGGGGCCGGTGCGATTGCCGTCGAAGTCGGGGATTTCTCAGGCTCGTGAGCGGCTCGGCTCGGAGCCGGTGCGGGTCGTTGTTCGAACGTGTCGCCAAGCCGTTGGCGGCCCGGAGACGCCGGGGTGTTGGTTGGCGGGACGGCGGATGGTGGCCATCGACGGGATGACGCTCGATGTCGCGGACAGCGAAGTCAACGCGGCCGAGTTCGGTCGGCCGGGAGTGAACAAAGGTGAGCAGTCCGCGTTCCCTCAGGCTCGGGTGGTGGCGATCGCGGAGTGCGGAACGAGAGCGATGTTCGACGCGGTCGTCGGGCCGTACACGACCGGTGAGAACACGTTGGCAGTCGAGTTGGTGGAGCGGCTCAAGCCGGGGATGCTGTTGCTGGCCGATCGTGGGTTCTGCGGCTACCCGTTATGGGACAAGGCCCAAGCGACCGGTGCGGATCTGTTGTGGCGGGCCAAGTCGAACATGAAACCACGTCACGTCGAGACCCTCGACGATGGCACCTGGATCGGCGAGCTACGCCCAGGCGGCAACGCCGGCCGCCACGCTGAGCCGCATCGGGTTCGGGTGATCGACTACTCGATCGACGACGGGCGCACCAACGACACGACGTATCGGTTGTTCACCACGATCCTCGACCCGACCGACGCGTCCGCGGTCGACCTTGCCGCCGCGTACGCGCAGCGATGGGAGATCGAGACCGCGTTCGACGAGTTGAAGACCCATCAACGCGGCCCCAAGATCGTGCTGCGCTCGAAGCTCGTTGATCTCGTCTACCAAGAAATCTGGGGCTACCTGTGCTGCCACTACGCGATCCGCACCCTGATGTTCGAAGCCGCCGATCACGCCCGACGTCGACACCGACCGGGTCAGCTTCGTTGCGGCCCTTCGCTTCGCGCGCCGCTCGATCTGCACAGGCGCGCGATTTTCCCCCTCACGACCCTGACGGACGGATGTGGCGTGCCTGCGTGACCCAAGCGGCGTGCGCCTGACCGCGCACGCGAACTGGAGTGACCCCCGGTTGACGGACACCTACTGTGAGGCGGGCGTTGGCCCGTCTCGGAAGGAGTCCAGATGCCACGTCCTCATCCGCCGGAGTTCCGTCGTCGAGCTGTCGAGTTGGCGCTGCTCGGCGACAAGCCGAAGTCCCAGATCGCTGCCGAGTTCGGGATCTCGGATGGCTGCCTACGTAACTGGGTGCGCCAGGCCGAGATCGATGACGGCCACCGCCCCGGGTTGAGCAGCGATGAGCGTGCCGAGCTGGTGGCGTTGCGACGCAAGAACCGGGTCCTCGAGCTCGAAGTCGAGATCCTCAAACGTGCCAGCGCCTACTTCGCTCGGGAGAACGTCCTCCCAAAATGATCTACGCCTTCATCGTCGACCGGTGCGCCGATCTGCCGGTCGAGCAGTGCTGCCGGAACATGAAGGTGTCCCGATCGGCGTTCTTCGCGTGGCGGCACGCGCAGGCGAACCCGACTCAGCGGATGCTCGACGACGCCGAGCTGGGCGACCCGGTGGTGAAGATCCACGAGCAGAGCTTCGGCACCTACGGCTGGCGGCGAGTGACCGCCGAACTCCGGCTCGGACTGGGTCGTGAGGTGAACCACAAGCGTGTCGAGCGGCTGATGCGCGAACGTGGCCTGCAAAGCGTCACCCGACGCCGGCGTCGACGCGGCTGCACCCGATCACGAGTCACCGATCTGCGTTCGGATGATCTCGTCCATCGCCAGTTCCGACCTGTCGGCCCGGACCGCCTGTGGGTCCAAGACGTCACCCAGCACCGCACCAGCGAAGGCTGGGTCTACCTCGCGGTCGTGATCGATGCGTGGTCCCGACGTGTCGTGGGATGGTCGATCGCTGATCACAAGCGTGCCGAGCTGGTCGCTGACGCGATCGACATGGCCACCTTGCGGCGCCGGCCACCTGAGGGCGCGATCGTCCACTCAGATCACGGATCGAACTACTGCTCATGGGTGTTCGGGCAACGACTTCGCCGCGCCGGCCTGCTCGGCTCGATGGGCACGGTCGGCGACTGCCTGTTATCGGGACTGTCAGATCCGCGGTGTAACTGGTCTGGCCTGAAACGCTGAGCGACCGCTCGGCGAGAAGGACAGGTAACCATGACCAACCATGATGTGGCGGTGGCGACACCGTCGAACGACACGAACGACGAGCGGCCGGATCGGTCGCTCGCGGAGCAGCTCGTCGACCAAGCACGAGCCGACGGCAAGGACCTCGTCGGCCCCGGCGGGCTGCTGTCGGAGTTGACCAAGCAGGTCCTCGAGACCGGCCTGGAGGTCGAGATGGAAGAACATCTCGGCTATGCCAAGCACGCTGTCGAGGGCCGCAACCACGGCAACTCGCCGGAACGGGACGCGGTCGAAGACGGTGATCACCGAGATCGGCCCGGTCGACATCGACGTGCCACGCGACCGTGACGGGAGCTTCGAGCCGGCGACGGTGCGCAAGAACCAGCGCCGCCTCGACGGGGTCGACTCGATGGTGATCTCACTCACCGCGAAGGGACTGACGACCGGTGAGGTCGAAGCGCACCTGGCCGAGGTGTACTCGACGAACATCTCCCGTGAGACGATCTCGAAGATCACCGACCGGGTGCTCGGCGAGCTCGCCGACTGGCAGAACCGGCCACTCGATCGCGTGTACCCGGTGATCTTCATCGACGCGATCGTGGTGAAGATCCGCGACGGCCAAGTCGCCAACCGGCCCGTCTACGCGGCGATCGGTGTGACCGTGGACGGCCAACGCGACATCCTCGGACTGTGGATCGGCACCGGCGGAGAGGGCGCCAAGTACTGGTTGCAGGTGCTCACCGAGATCAAGAACCGCGGCGTCGACGACGTCTGCATCGTCGTGTGCGACGGCCTCAAAGGGCTGCCCGAGTCGATCGAGGCGACCTGGCCGTTGGCGATCGTGCAGACCTGTGTGCTGCACCTGATCCGCAACACCTTCCGCCTCGCCAGCCGCAAAGACTGGGACAAGATGGCCCGCGATCTGCGACCCGTCTACACCGCCGTCAACGAAGCCGACGCCGCCGCGAGACTCGATGAGTTCCACACGATCTGGGGCAACCGCTACCCAGCCATCCGCTCGTTGTGGACATCGGCGTGGTCGGAGTTCGTGCCGTTCTTGGACTACTCACCCGAGATCCGACGGGTGATCTACTCGACCAACGCGATCGAGTCGTTGAACGCCCGGTTCCGGCGAGCGACACGCGCCCGTGGGCACTTCCCCAACGAACAGGCCGCCATGAAATGCCTCTACCTCGTCGTGCGTTCGCTCGACCCGAAAGGCACCGGCCAAGAACGCTGGATGAACCGCTGGAAGCCGGCGCTCAACGCGTTCGCTATCACCTTCGAAGGCCGCCTCTTCTGAGGCTCTACGATCCCCAACAACAATGACCAGCCAGATCAGTTACACCAACGATCTGACAGACCCGGGGTCACTCCAGTATGGATCTGTTCGACTTGGAACGGCAGCTTCTCGAGCACGTGGTCGAGGAACTGGACCGCTGTGAGCTGGTTGTTCTTGGGGTAGATCCGCAGCACTCGCAGTCTCGTGCAGTCGTCGATCGCGGTGTACTGGTAGTACTTCTTCGCTCGAGCTCCTGGCACGGGATCGATGAACTTGACGTCGATCTGGAGCTGATGGCCGGGTAGCGGCTTCTCGTAGCGTTTCCAGCGGCGGTCATGGGTCTTGTGACGCTGGTTGGCTGGGAGGCGGTTCAGGTCTAACCGTTTGAGGATGCGCCACACTCCGGAGTTGGAGATGGTGATCTCGTGGTAGCGGGCCAGGTACATCGAGATCTTGCGGGGCCCGAAGTGGTAACGCTGGCGCAGGTAGACGATCTTGCCGACCACGTCGGTACGCTTCGCGAGCGGGCTGAAGTGTGGCCAGCTGGAACGGTCACGGAGCCCGTCGAGCCCCTCGGCTTCGTAGCGGCGCTGCCACGTGTAGAAGCACTGCCGGCTGATGCCGTAGTAGCGGCAGGTTCGCGCGACGTTGCCGGTCACTTCTTCCGCATGTTGCAGGATCGCCAGGCGTCGTTTGGCCTGGCGCAGGAGCTGTTGTTCGGTCATCTGATCTCCTTCGTATGGAAGGACTCAGGTGTCAACAACCTCCGTCAGTTTTCACGGTGGGCGCAGAGGGACTCGAACCCCCGACATCTTCCTTGTAAGGGAGTCCAGCGACGTCCGTGGACGTCCGCCGACGTCCGCATATGTCCAGCTAGCAGCTACTTTCGGCAAATCGACATTCGAGTTCGTCCGCCGATGTACGCTGCCGTTGCCCACTGCGTTGCCCACTGCGCGAAGGAGACATCGTGCCGAACCAGCATCGAGGAAACGGCGAAGGATCCGTCTACCGCGTGATGGTCGACCGCAAGGACGGACCCGTCGAGCGGTGGATCGCCCAGGTCGTCATCGACGGTCGCAAGCGTCGCGTTACCGCAAAGACCGAGGCCGCCGCGAAGAAGGAGCTCCGCCACCTGCTCCGCTCGATCGACGACGGTAGGCCGATCGCCGACGGGAACCTGACCCTCGGCGCGCTGCTCACGGAGTGGGATTCCAAGGTGCTCGCCGGCCGCGACATCTCCGGCTCGACGCTCATGCGACACCGCTGGGCGCTGGGGATCCTGCGGGCGGAACTCGGCAGCACCCGCGTCCGAACGCTGACGCCCGAGCGAGTCGAATCGGCGTTGACGGCACGCGCCGATGCCGGTCTGTCGCGTGCGTCGCTGGAGAAGGTGCGCGGCACCTTGTCGCAGGTTCTGAACTGGGCAGTACGACGCGAGATCGTGTTTCGGAACATCGCCTCGGTCGTCGAACTGCCGGCGTCGTCTCGACCAGCGAAGGAGGGCCGCTCGCTCACGCTCGACCAGGCACAGTCGCTGCTCGCCGCCGCATCGGGTACGCCCCTCGAAGCCATGTGGACGACCATGCTCTTCCTCGGTCTCCGACCCGGCGAGGCGGCGGGCCTGTCGTGGCCGGACCTCGACTTCGAGTCAGGCGTGATCCACATCTGGAGAGCACGTCGCCGAGACGCCACGGGCCGTTCGATCATCTCCGATCCGAAGACCGCTCAATCCGTTCGGTCACTCACCGCTCCCGAGCCAGTGCTCGATTCGCTTCGCCGCCATCGGCGGGAGCAGGCTCGCCACCGTCTCGAGATCGGCGAGGTGTGGGTCGGCGAGGAGGATCTCGTGTTCACCTCCCCCACCGGTCGACCGACAGACCCAGCCGCGTGCCGCCGAGAATTCGATGTCGTTGCGAAGAAGGCCGGACTCGACGGATGGACACCGAACGAGTTGCGCCACTCGGCTGCCTCGCTGATGTCCGACGCCGGGATGCCCATCGAGCAGGTCGCCGATCAACTCGGCCACAAGGACCTCCGAATGCTCCAGCGGCACTATCGCCACCGGATCCGACCAACCGTCGATGGCGGGACCCTCCTCGGCGACGTTCTCGGACGTCGATAGAGCCCGATTGTGTCGCCTGGCTGGAGCCAGCGGTTCAGGTGAGGATTGCGAGCCGGGGAACTCCGGCGAAGACCCCGTCAGCCGTGACGAGGGCGATGCCGACGTGAATGGCACTCGCAGCAATCCACAAGTCATTGGCGTGAACGGGATCGGCCAAGGGATGGCCGGCGTTGCGGCAATCGAACCGGACAGCCGCCAGCGTCGTGAGAAGTCCGTCGCTCACCGGGATCACCGTCGTCGCGGCAATGGCCCGCTCCAGCTGCGAACGTCGCGGTGAACCCCACTCGGCGACCAGCGCGCCGTATCTCAGCTCAGCGACGGTGGAAGCGGCGAGAAAGATCTGATTGCCGGTGAGCAATTCAACGTGATGCTCGAGGTCGGTGCGACGTCGCCGACTGAGCGCGGCGCTGAAAACGCCGGTGTCGACAACAAGTCTCACGGTCGAAGTGCGGAAGCGAACGCCTCGTCCTCATCGGCTGTCAGGTCCTCGATCACGAGAACGTCAGCCGACGGCAGCACGGGAGCCCCCGCCAGCTCGTCCGCCGTCAGATCGCGGGGCAACAACGCGGAGCCGTGGGGCACATCACGCTGATCTGGAGCGGCACTACTCATCGCTGAATGATACGCCGCGGCATCTCTCGCGTCACGTGTGCGATGACCCGGTCGTCATTCTCTGGCGCTGGACTTGGGTAGATATGTCGGTGATCCACCCGCCCCTTCTAGCTGTCGGTGACGATGGTGCAGGGGGCGCGATCGGAGGATCACACGAAGCCCATTTCGTTCCCGAAGTGCTCGTGCTCAACCGTGGAGATCGCCGCCAGCGTGCCGACTGCCATCCCGTGCGGAACGCTCTCGACCGCGAGTGTGAGACCTGACGCGATGTCCTTCTGGGCCGATCGGCGGTCGAAGGAATTCGAGATCATTCGCCGGCGTGGCAGTTCAAATCGACGTCCGTCGCTCGGGCGGTTTGACGGGGGCGGCGCCGTAGACGTCGTCCGGATCCGTCGGCGGCGGGATCACGTCCTTGCGCGAGAGCCAGATCGCTGCGGCGATCAGGACGAGCGGCGTCGCCCAGATGACGACCGCGTACCCGGCGAAACTGAGCGTCCCGATGCCGAGCACCCCGGCGACGAACGCGCCGTGCACGTTCCACGGGATGATGCTCGACAGCAGTGACCCCGACGCAGCGATCGACGCCGACTGGGCGACCGGCTCCAATCGGGCCTGCTTGAACCGATCCCGATAGGTCTCCGACCCGACGATGATGGAGACGTAGGGATCGGCCATCGCAAGATTGAAACCGGTCGTCGTGGCCGCCGATGCCACGATGAGCCGACTCGGCGTCCTGGCCCAGCGCAGCAGCGGCGCAATCGCCGTCGTCAGCATCCCGGTTCTCGACATCAGCCCGCCATAGGCGGAGGCCACCAGGATCAGCCAGACCGTCGGCAGCAGGCCCACCGCTCCCCCGCCGAAGAACACGTCGTTGAGTTCAGCGGTCGCACTGTTGAGTTCGAAGCCGTTCGCAAGCGTGTCGATACTGACCTCGGCCCACTGGACGATGTAGGCCCGATCGTCATCGGCGAGGCGTTCGATCAGGTCGCGTTGCATGAAACCCGCGAGGACCACCGCCGACAGCGCGCCTGCGAGCACCGCGAAGAACGCCGTCGCGCGCGATGACATCACGAACACGACGATCAACGGGAGCAGACAGAGCAACGACACGGAGAACTCCGTCTCGATCACCTTGGTCACCGCTGCCCCGTCGAACGAGCCACCGCCGTCACGGATGCCGAGCACGATCATGAGGGCGAGCGTCGCGATCCACGCGGGCGCCAGCAGTCGGAGCATCAGTGCCGACTGCCTCGCCGGGGTGACACCGCCCACCATGTCGACGGTCAGCACGAGCGTGTCGGACACCCGGGCGATCCCGTCACCCGTGAACGCCCCCGCGACCACCGCCGCGGCCGTGATCTCCGGCGAGAGACCCATCAGCGGGGCCAGCACGACGAACGGAACGCCGAGACCGGCGACCGTGGTGAAGGAACTCCCGAGGATGACACCAATGAACGTGGCGAGGACCAGCGCCACCGGATACAGCACGGACGGCGTTGCCAGCTCGGCACCGTACGAGAGCATCGTGGGAATGGTGCCGGCGAGCAGCAGCGACGACACCAGCATCCCGATCGCGATGATCACGAAGAACGTGGCGATCGCCGACGTGATCCCGCTGACCATCGCCTCGCCGAGCAGCTCCTTCGGCCGCTCGCGGGCCGATGCCGCCGCAATCAGCACGGCAGCCGCCAGGCCAAGCGTCATCGCGACCTGCAGCGGCCCCGAGTCGACCTCGCCGCCGAACAGGAACACGGCGACGAGGATCGCCACCACCATCACCCCGAGGGCCGACAGCGACGCCAGCATCGACGGCGGCCCGTGCGCCACGTCCGTCGAGGTGGTTGTCGTCATGTTGATCCCCTTCCCGGGAGTACTCCGCCAGCCGGTGGGGCAAGCCCGCCACCTGGCGCAATCGGTGGCCACGCCGGACTCTTCGAACTCGACGCCTGGCTTCGCACAGCCTTTCGAGCGAGTTCCTCCGAGGCCAAGGTGCCGGAGGGTGATTCCTGCATCGCCCGGGGTGAACGGACCGCAGGCGAGAGCCTCTAACATCACGGCGCAATGGGCGAGCGACCGATCCCCGCAGACGTGGCTGGACTGGCGCGCCCCGAGCACGAGGCCGTCCCCCGCCCACGACTCAACCGTCGACTTGCCGACATCGTCCACAGCGGAGTCGTCGTGATCCACGCCGGCGCCGGCTACGGAAAGACCGCGCTGCTCCGCGACTGGACCGCCGGCGCGGGAACGGAGTTCGATGTGGTGTCGATCGAGCTGACGTCGCCCAACGAGGACGAGTTCGCCGAGCGGCTCGCGGACGAACTCGGGCTGCAATCGTCGGACGACCAGCCCCTCGACCTGCCCGCAGTGGTCGCAGCACTCAGCCGTGCGGCCCGGACCCGACGCCGACCCGTCGTCCTCGTCGTCGACGAGTCGGGCGTTCAGGGCGCCGCCGAACTCGCGCGCACCCTCGCCACGTGTCTCGCCCAACGACCGCCCGAACTCATGGTGATCATCGCCGGTCGCGAGGTCGACATCTCCGACTGGCGACGAGTGGCGACCGACCGCCAGCCTGTGGAGCTCGACGAACGCGACTTCCGCTTCGACAACACAGAGGCACGACAGCTGCTTGCCACGCTCGGCGTTCCCGACATGTCCGATGACGAGATAGAACGGATGCAGCGCCGCGTCCACGGCTGGGCGATGGGCCTCTCCCTCGCCGCGCGTGCCCGCGAGATCGGCCACCATGTCCCGGCGGCCGTCGCCGCCGAACACACCCGCCTCGTTCGTCGGTACCTCGACAACGAGGTGATCCCGTCGCTGTCGGCCGACCAGCTCGCGCTGCTCGAGGCGACCGCACCGCTGCGCCGGCTCGACCCCCCGCTCTGCGACCTGATCCTCGATCGCACCGATGCAGCCGCGCTGCTCGCCGAACTCGTCGAGCGCAGCTGTTTGGTCGAGCCGCTGTCGATGGATCCGCCGGCGTTCACCGTGCACCCGATGTTCGCCGAGCAGCTTCTGGCACGTGGACGATCGGCCGAGACCGACGCCACATCGGCGACGCGAACCCGCGCCATCGAGTGGTACCAGGACGTCGGGCTGATGGACGCCGCGATCGAACTGGCGCTCGAGGACGCCAGACCGGAGCGCGCTGTTGCGCTCATCAAGCGGGTGTGCGGTGAACGTATCCGGTACGGCCACTCCGATCTTGTTGCCGATTGGCTGCAACAGCTGCCCTCCGACGTGCTGTGGAACGACGTCGAGCTGTCGATCGTGATGGGTCGTGCTGCCGGGCTGACCGGTGATCCGATGACCGGACGGGCGGTGCTCAGGACGATACGAGAACTGGTCGGAGCCGACGAGGCTTCCGACGGCCTCGGTCTCGCCCTGGCACAGCTCGAGACCTCGGTCAGCTTCTGGGAAGGACGGCTCGAGCGCCTCGGTCGGCCGATCGAGGAACGGCGCGCCCAATTCGACTCCTGCCGGACCGATCCCCTGCTCGAGATGGCCGGAATCGACAGCGAATCCCTCCACGTCTCGCTTGCCACAGGTCACCTGCTCGACGGCGAGTTCGATCGCGCGCTCGCCGAATGCGAGCACTTGTTGCACCCCGAACGCATGCTCGATCCGACCCGCCTGACGATCATGGGGCTGGGGATGCTCGCTCTGGCGCTGGCTTGGCGCGGCGACGAGCCGGCCGCCCGCGAGGCGGTTCGCCGCGCCAAGCGCGTCTGTGAGCGGTACCGGGGCGGTGGCGGCGAATCAGGGTTTCTCAGCGTCGCGGCGCTCTGGGTGTGCGATGACGGACCGCGTCTCGATGACGACTTCCGGGTTGTCCAGCGTGCAGCCGCCGGAGTGTTTCATCTCCCCGGGACTGCGTTCGCCGCCTTGGCGGTCGCCAAGTTGCGGCTCCGGCTCGGTGCCCCGGTCGAAGCCGCAAACGCGCTCGACGCAGCCGACGACGTACTGGCCGCAATGCCCGAGCCGGGGTACCTGGCGGTGCTCCGGGACACACTGCGCGCGGAACTCGCCGACGCCGCCTTCGACACGATCGAGCCACTCAACGACCGCGAACTCGAGGTGCTCGATGCCGTTGCGCGCTGCGAGTCACGGTCGGACGCCGCGAGCGAGTTGTATCTCTCCGTCAATACCGTCAAGACGCATCTCCGCAGCGCCTACCGCAAGCTGAGAGTCACCGACCGCGACGAGGCCATCCGACGGGCGACTGCCCTGGGCATGCTCGACCAACAACCGCTGAACCCGCCACGCCGCGACATGACGGCGCAGGCCGGCCCGACCTGAGCTGACCGCTCACCCGGGGTGATCGCGAGTTCACCCGCGTTGCCAACCGGAACACCGGTCTACCGTTCACGACACGCCGACCGCGGGCCGGACGAGATCGAGGAGCAGACCGACGCCGATGTTGACGATTCGCGATCTCCCGATCGGTACGACGGCATGACGCCGACTCCGGACGTCGAGCTCACGCTGCGGTTGGGCAGCTTGGCCCATCAGTACGGGTTGCCGGCCTACGCGTTGGACGATCTGTTGGCGGAGACCGCAGCAGCATTCGGGCTGAGTCTGACCGTCATCTCGACGCCGGCATGCCTCGACATCACCGTCGACGACTTCGACGACGCCGGACAACGTCGCTTCCTCGTGCCGCTCGACCAGGTCTCGTACAACCTGCAGAAGCTCTCACAGACACTCAAGTTGGCCGATGACGTCCGCGCCGGCGACGTCGGTGTCGACGAGGCGGGCCAACGCCTGGACGAGATCGATGCGCTCCGTCCCCCGTATCCCGTCGCTGCGGTGGGCGTGGCGTATGCGGCCTGCGGGGCCGGGTTCGCCGTCATCCTCTCCGCTGCATGGCTCGACGTCGCGTTGGCCGCCGTGCTGAGTCTCGTGGTCTTCGCCCTGGCGCAGGCAGCCGAGCGATCCGCATGGCTGGCGGAGCGCGTCTACGTGATCTCGGCGTTCGTCGCCTCTGCGATCGCCAGCACGGCCGGAGTCATCCTCGACAGGAGCAACACGTACGTCGTGGCGCTGTGTGCATTCGTCGTCCTGATCCCGGGTCTCGGATTGACGCTCGGCACCTTCGAACTCGCGAAGGGCCACACGCTGTTGGGTTGGAACCGCTTGATCACGTCGGCGGTTCGGACGTTTGCGCTGTTCGCTGGCGCATCGCTCGCAGCACTGATCGTCCGAGCGTTGTTCGGTGTCGCCGAGTCGGCTGGGCAGCCCACGATCGCACTTCCGGTTCGGTACCTCTCGCTCATCATGCTCATGGTCGGCCTCGTCGTCGTGTTCCAGGTGATGCCCCGCCAGGCTCCGTTCGCGGTGGCCGCCGGCGTCGTCGCCTACAGCGGTCTGGACATCGGAGGCCGTGCCGGAATCTGGCAGGGCCCGTTTCTCGGCGCGTTGGTCCTCGGTCTGTTCGCCGCACTGTTCGTCAAACTCCGAAATGGGGCGAACCCGCTCATCGTGCTGCTCCCGGGAATCATGATCCTGGTGCCCGGCGTCGCCGCCTACTCGTCGTTGCGCGCGCTCAACTCGGACTCGAGCAGTGCACTGAGCAACTCGGCGCAAGGCGTCCTAGTCCAGATCGTGTCGATCCTCTCGGGCCTCTTCGTCGCCAGTTCGCTGCTCGCTCTCGGCCGACGGACCCCCGACCCGACCTCGGATCCCAGCGTGGACCGGAAGGAATCATCATGAACGAGCCGGGCACCCCGCCACCCTTCCAGACACCCTCCCCGCCAGCCTCCCAGACACCCCACGACACCGACGCGGCACCTGCGGAGACGGTGGGGAGCCAGCCGTCGATGGCCGCGTCGTTGTTCGTCGTCGGATCGATGATCGCACTGATCGTCACTGCGGTGATCATGTTCGGCAGCGACGTCGCCGACGGGCCGCTCCAGGTCAGCATGACGCTGGCGACGCTGATCGCCGTCGGCGTGGCCGCCCGGTACGGCCACAGCAGCGCGCTGATCTCCACGGCGATCAAGAGCGGGATCAACGGGGTGGTCGGCACGTTGTTCGTCATCTTGGCGAT
>CAVQSI010000040.1:0-29939 GCA_963715825.1 Ilumatobacteraceae bacterium | reverse complement strand
GCCGCGCCATTCCCGCACGGTGCGGTCGAGCCCGGCGTAGGTGGCGACCATGCCGTCCTCGTCGGGGCGGAAGTTGCTGACGTTGCCGGCGGGCATCGCCATCTGATCGCCGACGGCGTAGCTGTCCTGGTTGGCGCCGAGGAACACGAACGTCCAACCACGGTCACGCAGCTTCGCGATCCGGCGGAACAGGCGCTGGTGCGTCCACTCGCCGCTGGCGTTCTCGTGACCGTCGGTGAGGATCACCACCAACTGGTCGGCGTCGTCGCCACCGTGGCGCTCCGCCCGATCGAGCAGCGGCGCGATCGCGTCGTACAGCGGCGTCATCCCACGGGGCTCGAAACGGTCTCCGATCGAGGTCACCTCGGCGATCGGCTTCGCGTCGACGATCACGTCGTGGCGGTCCATGTCGTCGAACTGCACGACCGTCACCGTCGCGTCGCCGGCCTCGGCGCGCTGGCTGGCGAAGAACCCGTCGAAGCCCGACACCACGTACTCGGCGATCGACGCCATCGAGCCCGACCGGTCGAGCAGGAACCAGATATCGGCGTTGCCGTCACCGGCCGGAACCGACGTGGGTCGCGCGCCGGGGCCGGCGGCGAGACGGCGCGCAAGCACACCGAGCGCCTGCGCTCCCTCGACGTCGAGACGTCGATCGGGAACTCCAGCGAGGCCGAACGTGGCGCCGTGGAGGGCACCGGCGACGGCCAGGGTCGCCGCGGTCGCCGCCGCTGACCGTGGCGGCCGCATGGAGGATCCCGGCGAGGTCGGGGCCGAACTGCTGGCTCCACACGGCCAGCTTCAGCGAATCGACCGCCTCGGGGCTGAACGGCACGGCGAACATGCCGTTGCCCGCCATCATCTCCTCGAGCTCGCGACGCACCTCGTCGAGTTCGATCGAGGCAACCACCCGCGGGATCACGTCGCCCAACGGCACGTTCTCGGGCCGGGTGACGATGGTCGCGACGATCGACGCCAGCGCCGCCGCGGTCTCGGTCGCCCGGGGCGACGCGTGGCTGACCGCCGCGTCAGCGAGGCGGCGATGCCGATCTGCTCGGGCCGGGCATGGAGCGCCAGGCCGACGGCGACTGCGCGGGGGAGAGCGGCGTTGCCGTAGGAGGGTGGAGCCGCCTCGACCCACGGTGCGCCCTGGCGGAGGGCGTCGAGCGTGTACCGGATGGCGTTGCCAGGGGAGCGCAACGACCGGAGCCGGCGGACGAGCGTGGCGGCCAGGTCGCGGGGTGCTCGGTAGGAGTCGTCGAGGATCGCCTCGGCCGACATCACGAACATCTGGCTCGGCGCGGTGAGACGGTGACCGCCGTGGCCGGCACCCGTCCGGCGCCGACCGTCGAGCCAACGGTGGACGTCGGCGAGGTCCATGCCGTCGTCGTTGCGCGACCGACGGAACCGGGTGGCGAACGCGTCGCCGAGGGTGAGGCCGGCGACCGTGCCGGCCACGCGGTCGGCGAGCAGGTCGGCGTCGATCGGTCCGAACCTCGGCGTGTCGACCGAGCGGATCAGCTCACGTTCGGCGAGGGAGTCGATGGCGTCGTCGCCGAGGGCCGCGGCGTACGGCTGCAGGAGGGTGGGGTCGAGGTGTTTCATGGTGTCCTTTCCCGCCAGATCATGTCGACCTGACTATTTGTCGAGATGACCATATCGCGGTAATAGTCCGAACGACAACATGCGTTGGGTGGGCGCCGGCGGGGCGGTGCGCCTGCGACGATGCACGCATGCAGCGCCTGCCGATCGCCGTCCTCGTGGCCGTGTGCGCAACGGTCCTGGTCGCCGGTCGGGTCGAGGCGACCTGGTCGATCGTCGGCGCCGACCCGGACACCGGCGAAGTGGGCGTGGCGGTGGCCAGCTGTGTCGGCTTCGAGGTCACCAGCGTTCCGGTGCTCGTGCCCGGCGTCGGTGCGGCCGCCTCGCAGGCCGACATCTCCACAGGGTCGGGTGAACGCTTCGCCGACGCGCTGGAGTCGGGGGCGAGTGCGCAGGCGGTGATCGACGCCGTGGTCGCCGCCGACGACCGGCCGGACGATCGGCAGTTCGGCGTCGTTGTCGTCGGCGGAGGGGCTGCAGGGTGGACCGGAGCCGACAACCTCGCCGTCGCTGCCGACCGTCGCACGGCGGACGGCGCCGGTGCGGCGCAGGGCAACATCGTCGTGAGTGAGGCGGTGATCGACGCGACGCTCGCCGCGTTCGACGCCACCGATGGCGAACTCGCCGATCGGCTCCTGGCTGGCCTCCTCGCCGGTGCCGACGCCGGCGGCGACTCCCGCTGTGGCGAGCAGACGGCAACCGCCGCGGCGTTGCTCGTCGCCACGCCAGGCGACGCGGTGTATGCACACACCGACGCGTCAGCGCTGGGCGTCGACCCGGGCTCCACGCCGATTCCGTCGGTCTTCGTGTCGGTGTTGGTCAACCGCGACGGGGATCGTGCACCCGATCGGCTGGCCGAGGCGTGGGACTCGGCAGACCACGATGCGCCGTCGATCGTGATCCGCCAGGTCGACGACGGCGCCGACGTCGCTGCAAGCCGCCTCAGGGTGCTGGCCGCAGTGGTGCTGGTCCTGCTCGCGGCGCTCGTGTTCGCAGTCGTGGTGCTCTGGTGGCGACGTCGGGCCAGATCGGTGCCCGACTCCGACCGTTCGGGTCCGTCTCCTCCGTCGCAGTAATGGTCGAAACGACTAGATCAGGTCTAGGATGTCGATCGTGACGACGAGCAAGCCGAAGAAGAGCGCCAAGCGATCGGGCCACAAGGCGCCGAAGGGGTACGACACCGGGGACTACCCGACGTTCTCCGTGACGGTCGACGTGGTGATCATGAGCGTCGTCGACGGCCGGCTGATGGTGCTGCTCGTCCGACGCCAGGCCGACCCGTACGAAGGGGCGTGGGCGCTGCCCGGCGGCTTCAAGCACCCCGACGAGTCGCTCGACGCCGCCGCGGTTCGCGAGCTGCGCGAGGAGACCGGCGTCGACGCACCCAAGCACCTCGCACAGTTCGGTGCCTACGGCGATCCGGGTCGCGACCCCCGTGGCAATGTCGTGACCGTCGGCTACCTGGCCGTCACCCCGGAGGTCGGACGGATCGAGGCGGGCACCGACGCCGACGACGCCCGGCTGTGGCCCGTCGCCGACGTGCTCGACGGTGCGCTCGAACTCGCCTTCGACCACGAGCGCATCCTGCGCGACGCCGTCGAACGTGCCGGCGACGAACTCGAGGGTTCCGACCTCGCCACCGCCTTCCTCGGCCCGACGTTCACGCTGTCGGAACTGCAGAGCGTGTACGAGGCGATCTGGGACGACGAACTCGACACCGCCAACTTCCGGCGCAGCCTGTCGATGTCGCCGCCCGACGCCAGCTACGTCGTCGCCACCGGCGAACGCGCCGCCGCCGGTCCCAAAGGTGGACGTCCACCCGAACTCTTCTCCGCCGGCGAGGCGTGGAGCGACGGCTCACCCGTCAAGCGATCGAAGCGTCGCAGCTCGAAACGGTCGGTCGTCATGAACGCGAACGGCACCAGAGACCGCGCGATCGGCGCGCTCGTCGGGCTGGCCGTCGGCGACGCGGTCGGCACCACGCTCGAGTTCAAGCGGCCGGGCACCGTTCGAGCCGATCACCGACATGGTCGGCGGCGGGCCGTTCCGGCTGCCGGTGGGAGCGTGGACCGACGACACGTCGATGGCGATGTGCCTCGCCGAGTCGATCCTCGACACCGGCGAACTCGACCCCGCCGATCAACTCCGTCGCTACGTCTCGTGGCGGCGCGGCCGGGTACTGGTCGTCGACCGGGACGTGCTTCGACATCGGCGGCACCACGGCCGCGGCGCTGTCGCGCTTCGAGCAGCACCGGTGCAATCGTCGACGCCACCATCGACGAGCACGCCGCCGCGAACGGCTCGCTGATGCGGCTGGCGTCTGTCCCGATCCGCTGGCACGCCGACATCGCCGAAGCAGCGGAACGATCTGGCGAGTCGAGCCGCACGACGCATCCCGCCGACCGACCCGTGGATGCGTGCCGACTCACCGGCGCGATGATCGCTGCGCTGATCCAGGGAGCGGACGCCGCCGACGTGTTCGCCGCCGACTTCTGGCACTGGGGTGATCTGCACCCGGCCGTCCACGCCGTCGCCCGCGGGTCGTGGCGGACCAAGGAGCCGCCGGAGATCCGCGGCACCGGCTACAGCGTCGCCGCACTCGAGGCAGCGCTGTGGGCCGTCGGGGGAGCGGACGACTTCCGCAGCGCCGTGCTGCGCGCCGCGAACCTCGGCGACGACGCCGACACCACTGCCGCCATCGCCGGCCAGATCGCCGGCGCCCGCTGGGGCTTCTCGGGCATCCCGGCGGACTGGCGCGAGCGGATCGTCCGAGCGGAACGGATCGCCGCCATCGCCAGGCAGGTTGTACGACGTCGCCGTGGGCGCCCCCGTCGAGGAGCCGTGGCCCCACGACCCCACCGTCCACGCCTGGTGGGTCGAGCCCGGCGCCGTGCTCGCCGGGGAGTACCCGGGGGCCAAGACGCCGGAGGTCGCGCGGGCCAAGATCGGGCTGCTCGTCGACCACGGCGTGCGGACCTTCGTCGATCTCACCCAGCCCGTCGACGGCCTCGAGCCGTATGTCGACCACGTCGCACACGAGGCGCACCGACGCGGCCTTGACCTGCAGCACCTGCCGTTCCCCATCCCCGACATGAGCGTCCGTCCGAACGACGGCTACGACGAGATCGTCGACGCCATCCGCAACGGCACCGACATGGGCGTGGTGTACGTGCACTGCTGGGGCGGGATCGGTCGCACCTCGACCGTCGTCGGCTGCCTCCTCGTCGACAGCGGACTCGGCGCCGACGCCGCACTCGCCGACATCAACCGCCGCCGCTCCGTCACCCGCAAGGCCCACCAGCCCGCACCGCAGACACCGGCCCAGATCGACGTCGTCCGCGCCCGAGCCGAGGGTGTGCGGAATCGGCGCGGAGCGGTCAACCCCGAGCGTCGATGAGCTCCAGGTCGTAGGGCTGCATGGCCCGATCGGCCGTCACCAGCACGAGTGCTTCCGACCTTGCCTGCGCGATCAGCATGCGGTCGAACGGGTCGTGGTGGTGAGGCGGGAGGCTCGCGGCCAGCTCGCCGTGGGCGGCGGAGACTGCCAGCTCCGTGAAGCCGCCTGCCACCAGTGCGTCGGCGAGGCCGTCGGGGAAGTCGAGCTTGGCGAGCGCTCGTTGGATGCCGAGCTCCCACGGAGTCGCGGCCGAGAAGAACACCTCATCCGCTGTCTCGAGCAGGCGGCGGGTCTCGGCGCCGAGCCTGTCGTTGCCCTCCAGCCACCAGAGCGCGACATGGCTGTCGACCAGCAACCTCACGGCGAGGGAGCTGACGCCGAGCGATCGAACAGCTCGACGACGTCGGCATCGCTGCCGACCTCATCGGCGTGGTACTCGACTCGTCCCTGCCACGCGCCGGCGGAACGTTCCGGTCGAGCAGGGGGCCAGGGAATGATCTTCGCCACGGGCTGGCCGTTGCGCGCAACGATCACGTCGTGGCCCTGTTCGGCCTCACGGATCAACTCCGACAGGCGCGACTTCGCTTCGTGCGTGTTGACGATTCGCGAGACCATGGTCCTAGCTTAGCTAGGCAGCTCGAGCTGCCCGAGCGGCAGCTGCCCGGGCCGGGCGTCGATGAGGTGAGTGGTCGTCCCCCGAACCCCACCGACAACCTCATCCCCGCAGCCGCGGGAGTCAACCCCCATAGCCGGTGTCGCAGGGTTCCGGGGGTTCATCCGAAGTGACGCGACCGCGGACAGCGTCACTTCGAGTGCCGCACCCCGCGGTGCGTCGGACCAAGTGCTCTGTGCGGGCGCTGGTGGGCGTCGTACGTTCGAGGGGAGATGATCCGTGCACTGACGATCGCCCTCATGGTCGTCGCCGGGATCCTGGCTCCGGGCCCGGCGGAGCGTGTTGCCGCGTCCACCGATCCGCCTCCGGTCGAGCTCACCCTCTTCTACGGCGACGGCTGCCCGCACTGTCACGCCGAGATCGAGTTCCTCGTCGAGCTGCAGGAGCGCTGGCCCGAGCTGCGCATCGTCGCCTACGAGGTGTGGAACGACGCCGCGAACCGGGCGCTGTTCCAGGTCGACGGCGGCCGACCACGGGATCGAGGCCTCGGGCGTGCCCGGCACGTTCGTCGGCGGACGGGCATGGATCGGCTTCAGCGCATCGATCGCCACGGACATCGAGGCGACCGTCGCCGCGCTGCACGCCGGAGTCGAACCGGCCGAGCCGGCGGCTGCGAGCATCGACGTCCCGTTCGTCGGCGACGTGGTGGTCGGCGACCGGTCGCTGGTCGTCGCGACGTTGCTGATCGGCTTCGTCGACGGCGTCAACCCGTGTTCGCTCTGGGTGCTGTCGGTGCTGTTGGCGCTGGTGCTGCACTCGGGGTCGCGCACGCGGGTGTTCGCCGTCGGTTCGCTGTTCCTCGTCGTCACCTCCGCGCTGTACGGGCTGTACATGCTCGGCGCCTACTCGGCGCTCGACTACGCGGGTGAAGCCCGCTGGATCCGGCTGGGCGTCGCCGCCGTGGCGGGCACGTTCGGCGTGCTGCACCTGAAGGAGTACGTCACGCCGGCGGGGCCGTCACTGACGATCAGCGCCGACCGCAAGCCCGGTCTGTACCGCAAGATGCGCGGCCTTGCCGCCGCCGACCGTTCGCTGCCGGCCGTGCTCGGCGGGACGGCCGCCCTCGCCGTCGGCGTGTCGCTGTTGGAGACCCCCTGCACGGCCGGCCTGCCGCTGCTGTGGACCGACATGGTCGCCCAACGCAACGTGCCGGCCGCCGGCGCGGCGTTCCTGTTCCTGCTGTACCTGTCGGTGTTCCTGCTCGACGAGCTGGTGCTGTTCGGCGCTGCGGTGGTCACGCTCCGAGCGACGAAGATGCAGGAGCGCCACGGGCGGGTGCTGCAGCTGGCCAGCGGCACCCTGATGCTGACGCTCGCCGGAGCGATGGTGTTCACGCCGACCGCCCTCGAGTCGCTGTCCGGCACCCTGGTCGTCTTCGCCGTCGCCGCCGGCGTGGTGGGCGTTGCATTGCTCGTGGAGTGGGTCCGCTCGACGCACCGCCACTCCCAGCGTCGCCCCGCCTGAGCGCCCCTGACCCGGCCCGCACCCGGGTGCCGTCGAGCATCCTGCGGGTCATCACAAAGCTGACCAGCCCGAACTGGTTCTCCATTCCGGGCCCGGGCCCGGGGCGACGGCCAGAGGACGCTCGTGGCCGCAAGCTCGACGGTGCCTAGAGTCATCTGCAATGTCCAGCGTCGGGGTCGACTCACAGTCGATCGAGTGGAGCCTGCTGCGTTCGGAAACAGTCACCATCGCAGGCAACCCAGTCGAGCTGCGCTCTCGTCCACGCCTGGTGATACTGAGGCTGCTGCTCGATGCGAATCACACGGTGCGCACCGACACGATCGCCGACTTCATCTGGGCCGACGACTACCCGAAGTCGGCGGCCAACTCGGTGGCTCGGTTCGTCGCTGACCTCCGTGTGGCGCTCGGTGACGAGCGCGACCGGATCGAAACGGTGCCGAATGGATACCGGGTGAACGTCCTCGACGGCGAACTCGATATCGACATCGTGCGAGTCGCACTGAGCAACTGCCAGCGACTCGACGACACCGATCTCGCGCTGGAACGTTGCGACGCCGAACTCACCGCCGCGCTGAACCTCGTCGGCGACGACTACAACCCGCACCTCCTCGGCACCGTTGACGCCACCCACTACCTCACGGTTCACGACGAGCTCCGTCTCGCCGTGGTCGCTGCCTACAGCGACGTACGCCTGCAGCGCGGCCGCCACGACGACCTCGTTGCCCTGCTCGAATCGGTGCTGGCCCGTCGGCCGACGAACGAAGCGCTGTGGGCCACGCTGATGGTTTCGCTGCAACGGTCCGGTCGCACCACCGAGGCGCTCCGAGCCGGGCGGCGCGCTCGCCGTGCTCTGTCCGCCGTCGGCCTGATCGTCGGCGACCGAATTGTCGAGATCGAGCGGGAACTCGTCGGTGTCGGTCGCGACGACGATCGCTCACCAACAGAACCCGACCGGCCCTACGACGGCATCATCGCCGCTCAGAACCGGTTGATCGGACGCGCCACCGAGTTGGCCGATGTCGAGATGGCGTTGCAGGAACATCCAGTGGTCTCCATCGTTGGGTTGGGTGGTCTGGGCAAGACCCGCCTCGGTCTTGGTGTCGCGCACGAACTCGAGGCCTCCGGGGTGGAAGTGCACCGCGTCGGCCTGCAAGCCATCACCGACAGTGCGCTTGTGGCACCGGCGATCGCGACCACCGTTGGTGTGCCCTCGTCGTCGACGCAGATGGATGCGGCACATCTCGCCCACGCCGTGAGAGGACAGTCGTTCGTCTTGCTACTCGACAACTGCGAACACCTCGTCGACGCGTGCCGTGAAATCGTCGACGCCATCGTTGGCGCAGCACCCGAGGTCGGCGTCCTCACCACCACCCGGGTGCCACTCGATGCCGAAGGCGAACACATCTTCAATCTCGGGCTCCTGGCATCGTCGAGCAGCCGCACCACGCTGACGCCCGCATCCAGACTGTTCCTCGAACGTGCATCACCCCACCTCGGCCGCCGCCCGACCAGCGACGATCTCGCTGGCATCAACGCGATCGCAGATCTGCTGAGCGGTCACCCGCTCGCGATCGAACTCGCCGCCGCGCAGCTCGCCGAGTACTCGATCGAGACGCTGCTGAGTCGTCTTGCGCGCGTCGCCAGGGAATCGGACACCGAGTCCGAGGAGGCCGCCGACACCTTCGACGCATTGGTCAATTGGTCGTGGGACCGGCTCGCCCCCGCACCCCAAGCGCTACTCGCTCGTCTCGCCACCTTCCGCAGCGGCTGCACGCTCGAGGCCGTCACCTCGATCTGCTCGGAAGGGCAACCGATCGTCGACGACCTCGCCGTGCTCGTTGACCATGGCTTCGTCACACAGACCGGCGAAGCACCCGACGTTCGCTATTCGATGCCCGAGGCGATCCACCGATTCGCGCGGGATCGTCTCGCCGACCGCAGTGCCGTCGACGTCTTCGAGGACCGCCTGGTCCGCTGGCTGATCGAGGTCTCCGAACGCTGGTCGATCGCCGAGACCCATGTCTGGGCCGAGGCGAGCAGCGACCTGCTCGTCGAGCGCCACAACCTCGCCGCTGCCCTTCACCGTCTGGAGAGCACCGGGCGCAAGGAAGAACTGGCGTGGCTTGCCGTCCGATCGTCGGGCATGTGGATCAACCACGGCTTCGCCCAGGAAGTGCTGCGGTGGCTGCAACCGCTCGTCGACGACGCCGACTGCTCCACCGACGTGCGCAGCGCTGCCGCGGCGATGTTGCTGTCGGCCTCGCATGCTCTGGGCCAACTCGACGACCTGACCGGCCTGGCGATGCAATCGATCGTGTTGGCCGGTGGTCGACCGTTCGACTGGATCCCCGCCGTCGCGTCGTTCATGGGGATGTGGAGTGCGTTGTCGCCGGCGCCGATGAGCTCCGAGGAGTTCAACGAGCTGGCGAGGTCGGTCGCCAGACAGTCCGAGTCAGTCGAGGTCAACCTGGCGCTGTGCGCGCTGTATCCGGCGCATCTCGAATTCAACATGCGTCGTTACGACGCCGCCATGGAGTTGTTTGCCACGGCGCACGATCTGGCCCTTCGACCGGGTCGACTGCTCCTGGTCTCCGAGGTCGGCCTCGGCTTGTCGCTGCTGATGGCCAATCGTCGAGATGAAGCTCGCTCGGCCGTACACAGCTGGACGAGCCGGGCCGACACCGACGAGTGGCACTTCATCGTCGATCTGTTCCGGGCGCTCATCGTCGGAAGTGTCGACGACCCCGCCGCAGCGACGACCCACCTCGTTGCCAGTGTTCGCGGCTTGCGGCCTGCCACCCTGTGGGGCCGTGCCGACGAGATCCAGTCGACGTTCGGGATACTCGCCGGCCTCCGCGGCGAGCCGCTGCTGTCCGAGGAGCTTCTGTCGACCGTGGTGGTGCGCGACGTGATGCTGCTTGGCGTGATCGCCGAACACCTCGCCACCGAACGCGGCACCGTCGACGACATGAGCTGGTTCACCATCCTCCAGGATCTCTGGACCCGCGTGCTGCCCGACGACGTCGACGACGATGGCGACGAGGCGCACGCATCCGCCGGTCGGGCCCTGGCGTTCTGGACCTCCGACACCCACGCCGACCGCTGACGCACCCGCCCCCGCCCGGATCGGTGGGTGGCTGACCGGTCACTCATCGTCGACTCATCGTTGACTCATCGGTGTTTGGTTGGGTGAGGCGACCGGGTTTTGTTCGGCGGCTGGATCGGTCGCCAATTGAAGGGGTGGACGATGAGTCAGCAGCAGGTTCGTGTGACGTCTGAGCGGCGTGGTTTGTGGAGGTCGCGGTGGGCGGCGATTGGTGCTGCGGTGGCAGTGAGTCTCGGTGGTGGCGGGTTCTTCGTTGCCAACGCGGCGTCGAGTGTGCCGTCGTCGGTGGTGACGGTCGACCCTGTTCGTATTCTCGATACGCGCACCGGTGTCGGCCTCACTGGGCCGTTCGTGTCCGCGGTGTCACGCAAGCTTCAAGTGACGGGTGCAACGGTTCCTGCAGGCGCGACTGGTGTTCTGCTCAATGTCACGGTGGCCGGGCCGACGGCAGCTGGCTTCCTTTCGGTGCGGCCCGGTGATGCCACTGGTGCGGCGTCGACGTCGTCGCTCAATTTCGAGGCCGGGGCGGTCATCCCGAACTCGGTCCAGGTGGGGTTGCCCACCGGTGGAGCGAACGCCGGCCAGGTCGACATCACCTACGACGCCTACGGCGTTGCCGGACCCACTACCGAAGTCCTCATCGATGTCGTTGGCTATTTGACTGCAGCGACTGGCGGAACCGGACCCGGAACCGCAGGGCCAGCAGGTGCCACGGGAGCGACGGGAGCCACCGGTGCCAAAGGTGAGCCCGGTGCGAACGGCACCGATGGCGCGAACGGTGTAGACGGTACGAACGGCACCGATGGCACGAACGGCACGGATGGTACGGATGGCGCGGATGGCGCCCAGGGACCTGCGGGTCCGGGCTACGACCTCGCGAACGTGGTGTGGGTGGCCAAGTCGGGTGCTGACTTCACCCTGCTGTCGGCGGCGCTCGCCTCGATCACCGACGCGACCGCCACGAACCCGTACGTGATCAAGATTGCACCCGGTGTGTACGCCGAAACGGCTGCAGTGGTGTTGAAGGACCACGTCGACGTCGAAGGCTCCGGTACCGGCGTCACGACGCTGACGTGTGCGTGCGGCGGCGCCTCCACGGCCGCGGGAGCATTCATTTCGGTCGGAAACATCACCACCCAGGTCCGAGATCTGTCGATCATCAACACCGGCGCTTCCGGCGCCGACAAATCGGCTGCCGTGTTGGCCGGGTTCGTGTCGAGCGAGACGGTGTCGTTCTCCAACGTCGCGATGAGCGCATCCGGAGCAAAAGACGTCTTCGGCTTCGTCGGCGGAGGTGGCTCGAACACCACGCTCGATCAGGTCCGAGCAACCGCGACAGGTGGTACGCGCTCGACGCACGGCATCAGCGCTGAGCGAAATGCGTCGATACGCATCGAACGATCGGTGGCGGTTGCAGCCACCACCCTCGGGGGAGAGGCGGTGGCGATCAGGAGCTTGGGCGCTGTTCTCAGCATGAACGACGTCGAGGCGGCAGCGACTCACACAGTGGCGAATCTTCCGGCGACTGCCATCTTCCTCTATGAGACGCAAGCGCACTTGGACGACGTCACCGCCTCGGCAACCAGTGCCGGCTTCGAGGGAGGACTCCTCGTGAGTTCCAATGGCGTCAACCCTTCGAGTGTGACGATGGTCGACTCGACCCTGAACTCGCTGGTCGAAGTCACGAGCTCGGACCTGGTTGTGGCGAGCTCCTCCGTCGTCGACGAATTGCGATTGAGAACAAATGCCACCGTTGGTGCTCCGGCACCGTTTGTGGCCTGTGCGAACGTGACCTTCTCGCCCGGTCTGAACCTCGCGTCCGACTGCACGGTGCCACCCCCGCCTGAGCCCCCGCTCGCCGGTCCCCCGGGTCCTCAGGGTGATCAGGGTGACGTTGGTCCTGCTGGTCCTGGGAATCTTCGGTGGGCCAAGGTTGATGCGGACGCAACCAGTGCAACGCTGCTGTCAGGTTCGGGTGTCACGAGCGTCAGCAAGGTCGGCGCCGTCTACAACGTCACGTTCGATTCCCCGATCGTCGGATGTGGCTGGACGGCGACACTCAACGACAACACGGGGGGTGCGGTGCTCCCGGGGGAGATCGCCATCGAAGCCGCAACGAGCTCCGCGACCGAGACCTCGCTGTACGTCAGGACGTACAACAGCGCTGGTACCCCAGGGTTCCCGGATGACAGCGACGGATTCACCGTGATGGTCAGCTGCCCCTGAGGCCGTCCCCGTAGAGCAGCCCTGTCGTCACGAGGCAGGGCTGCTCTGCGTTTGACACACGGCGAACACCTGGCGACTCATCGCCGTTTGGTTGAGTGGGCCAAGCAATTCGCGATGCCCCGTCACCGGGTGATCGTCGGCACGATCGTCGCCGCGTTCTTCGTCGCCATCTTCCTCGGCAACATCGCCCAATGGACCGAGGGCGCCGACCCCCGACTCGTCAGTCGGCGACGTCGAACGCGGCGGTGACCTTCGTCGGGTGGAGGCGGACGAGCAGCTCTCCCGGTACACCGTTGCGTCGGCCGAACTCCTCGGCGCGCTCGGCGCCCATGTAGCGGCCACCGATGCCGTGGCGAACCGTCGCACCTCGTCGAGGTCGTCGTGCAGCGTGACGGTGCCGTCGACCTTCACGAACGAGAACGGCGGCATGTCGTCGTCGACCACGAGCGACGCCCGCCCCTCGCGGGCGAGTGCCCGACCCTTGCCGGTGTCGGCGCCGGTGTTGAACACGACATCGTCGCCGTCGAGCACGAACCAGATCGGTGCGACGTGAGGAGCCCCGTCGGACGCGACCCACGCGATCTTGCCGGTGCGGGTGCCGTGCAGCAGGAAGTCGCGGACTCGGTCGTCGGACAGTGAGGCCATGGTCCAGTCTGCGATCAGGATGCGGCGATGCCACCCGCCGGGTCGGCTCGTTCGAACCGACTCACCCGGTGGATTCCGAAGTCCGACTCCTCGTGGAGTGCTCGCAGCAGCGTGATCGGGTGCGGGAACCGGGCGTCGAAGCGGGCCTGCAACGTCCGCTGCAGCTGCTCGTCGCCCACCTGTCGCCACGATTCGATCGACTCCCACACGAACGTCAACACGACGCGTCCGGGGTGGGCGTCGTCGAGCCACACCTCCTTCGACAGGAACGGGATGTGGTCGAAGCCGTCGGCGTGCGCCTCACCCAACGTCCACACCTCGTGGTCGACGGCCAGGAACTCCTCGACGTGCTCGGGAGCGACCTCGAAGACCAGCACCTCGACGGGAAGACGTTCATCGGAGGTGTAGCGGTAGTCGGCGGACACGACTGCGACCGTAGCGGTCCACCGCCGTCCACCCGCCGGGGCGTTTCTCGGCGGAGTACGTCCCGTACCCCGGGACGTATTCCGCTCTGAACCTGGCCGCGAGCTTTGCCTCTGGACAGGCTCGGCCAGCTGCGAGAAGGTGTTCGAGCAGGTGGTCATGGGGGTCGCCTGCAGACCTGCGAGGAGAAGTGAAATGGGGCCGGTCGGTGGAGCAGACGATCGCAGTCGGTTGTGGAGGTCGCGTTGGGCAGCGCTCGGCGCTGCCGTCGCAGTTGCGCTCGGCGGCGGCGGGTTCTTCGTTGCGCAGGCAGCGTCGAGCCCGGCGTCGTCGGTGGTGACGATCGACCCGGTCCGCATTCTGGACACCCGCACCGATGTCGGACTGCAAGGTCCGTTCGTGTCGGGGGTGTCGCAGAAGCTGCAGGTGACAGGTGCAGCGGTTCCGGCGGGAGCGACGGGGGTGCTGTTGAACGCGACCGCCGTGAACCCGACGGCGGATGGGTTCTTGTCGATCCGTCCAGGTGACGCCAGCGGAGTGCCGACGACATCGTCGCTGAACTTCGGTGCGGGTGACATCGTTCCGAACTCGGTGCAGGTCGGGTTGCCGACGTCGGGTCCGAATGCCGGTCAGATCGACATCACCTACGATGCGTACGGCGTGGCGGGTCCCACGACGGAGGTGTTGATCGACGTCGTCGGCTACATGGTCGTCGGCGGAGCCGCAACCGCGTCCGCTGGTCCTGCCGGTCCTGCCGGTCCTGCCGGTCCTGTTGGCCCTGCCGGTCCCGCCGGCTTGAGCTACTTCCGCGAGTACACCTTCACCGGGTCGACGGGCATGGGCACCTCGACGTCGCCTCCCGAGCCGACAGGGTTCGTCGCCAGGCCGACGCTCACCGCTGGCCGGTACTACGTCACCGGCGATCTGACCGTGCAGAACGGCGACGACACCGACACCGGAACAGCAAACTGTCGTCTCTATGTGAACAATGCCGCCGAGCAGACGTACTCGCGTCAGAGCGTGCCCCCGTTCGGCTACGGGAACGTGGCAATCAGCAACACGTTCACGCTGGCCACCGATGGTGAGGTCAGGATCAGCTATCGGTGCCACCGCAGTGGGATCCTGACGCAACCGATCCCGAGCTTCATGTACTACGTCAACGCCAACATGACGATCTACCAGGTCGGCTGACCGTCAACCCGCGACCTCCTCGAGCGGTTCGATGGCCTGACATGAGGCGTCGGCTTGCTGGATGAACACCGCGGCGGCGCGGGTCGCCTGGAGGGTCGCTGAGGGTGTCGAGCCCGATGGCGTCGTCGTCGAGCCGCGCTGAGCTACCGCAACTCCGTACGATCACACGATGCCCGACACCTCCCCCGCACTCGACGGCACCGGTGTACGAACGGTGTTGCGATGGATCCTCGGCGGCGCACTGATCGGCGCCGGGGTCGGCCATCTCACCACCCAGCGCACCGAGTTCCGAGCCCAGGTGCCGAGCTGGTTCCCCATCGACGACGACGTCGTCGTGATCGCGTCCGGCCTGGTCGAGATCGCGCTGGGCGTTGCGCTGATCGCGCTGCCTCGTCACCGCGTGATCGTCGGAACGATCGTGGCCGCGTTCTTCGTCGTCATCTTCCCCGGCAACATCGCGCAGTGGGCCGAGGGCACCGACGCGTTCGGCCTCGACTCCGACACCAAACGATTCGTCCGACTCTTCTTCCAACCCGTCCTGGTGATCTGGGCGCTCGGCGCGACCGGCGCCTGGCACGCGTTTCGAGCCGGTACCTGGCCCGCCACACCGGCACGCACCGATGGGTGACGCCGCCGAGCTCGACGGCCCAGCGGCGCCGCCGCCTGCCGGCCGGCGCCCACGGTGGTGGCCGATCGGTGTGGGCGCCGCGATCGCCCTCGTCGTCGTGTGGGCCTTCGCAACCGCGTGGGTCGGCATCTGGGGGTCGAGCCCGGCCTATCTGATCACGCTGCTGCTGTCGCTGGCCGCTGCGATCGGACTCGTCACGTGGGCACTCGTCGTCGGCGCGCCGCCGCAGCGGTCGCCGTGGAAGGTCTGGTCGGCGCGAGCCGGGCTGCTGATCGCCGGAGCCGTGCTGCTCGGCTTGCTCGTCTACCTCAAGCCGGCGTCGGCGCAACCGATCGCCATCGACGCGCTCGACGACGGAAACGGCGTCACCGTCGACGTCTCGCGATCGCAGATCCGGCTCACCCCGACCGACGACCCGCGGTCCGCCGGGCTCGCCTTCTATCCCGGAGCGCTGGTCGACCCGCAGGCCTACGCCCACGTGCTTCGGCCGATCGCCGAAGCGGGCTTCCCGGTCGTCATCTTCAAGCAGCCCTTCAACCTGGCGGTCCTCGACTCGAACGCCGCCAACGCTGTCATCGGCGACCCCGACGACACCGTCGACCGGTGGGCCGTCGGCGGCCACTCGCTCGGCGGTGCGATGGCCTCCAGCTACGCCGAGACCGACCGCGACGAACTGGACGGCCTGCTGCTCTGGGCCGCCTACCCGGTCAACGACATGTCCGAACGCGCCGGCCTCGCCGTCATGTCGGTGTACGGCACCAACGACGGACTCGCCACGCCGGCCGACATCGACGAACGCAGACCCGACCTGCCGGCGTCGACCGAGTACGTCCCGATCGACGGCGCCATCCACTCCTTCTTCGGCGACTACGGCCTCCAGAAGGGTGACGGCACGCCGGGCACCACCCGAGCCGACGCCCAACGCCAGATCGCCGACGCATCGATCAGCTTCCTCGACGCACTCGACGCTCCCGACGCGGGGTAGCCGGCCGCTTCCGGACCGTTGCCCGCCGTGGCCGGATGCGAGACTCCGTCGATGGGCGACCAACCGGACTGGTTCGAGATCACACGCCGCAACGCGCGATCGGTACAGACGACGATCGGCTGGATCTTCTGGGATCCGGGGGCGGTGTCGCGCTACGCCGAGCTGGGTATCCCGAAGGACTTCGCCGGGCCGCTCGGCTACATGGCTGCCCGCTGTGCGCCGATCGCCGCCGCCGGGCCCGATGCGGTGATCGCCGCGTTCGGGTCGATCAGCCCCACCGGCATCCGGGCCGCGTTCGACGTGCTCGGCCACGACCCCGCCCGGTTCGAAGCGTGCCGACTCGCCCGCGACGAGGCCGTCGTCGAGGGGCTCCGCGAGTTCGCACCGGCGATCGTCGATCCGCTGATCGAACTCGGCCCCGAGCTCTGGCCCGTGGTCGAGCAACTGCCCGTGATGGGGCGGGTCTTCATGGCGGCCCACCTCGCGCTGCCGCGCCCCGACGACCCGCTCCTGTCCGGCTGGCACGCCGTCAACTGCATCCGCGAGTGGCGCGGCGACACCCACTGGGCGATCGTCGTCGCCGCCGGGCTCACCCATCCCGAAGCGTCGATCCTGCACAACGCGCACGTCCACTACGAGACCGACTGGATGCCGAAGTCGCGTGGCGCCACTCCGGAGGACATCGACGCCGGCTGGAACGCGCTCGCCAGCAAGGGCCTCGCCGAGATCGACGCCGACGGCGGTCGACGGGTGACGCCCGACGGACTGGCGTTGCGCGCACGGATCGAGGACGACACCGACCGCCTCACCACCCTGCCGTGGGAGCTGCTCGGTGAGGAGCGATCGAACCGGTTCGCCGAACAGTTCGAGCCCCCGTGCGAGGCCCTGCTGGCGCGGGTCGACACGACGGCCGGCCCGAACTACCAACCGGCCTCCCGCCTCCACGACTGAGGCGACTCGACCGCGGCCCGACCGCTGCGATCGGAGGTGGACGCGTTCACGGCCGCCCCGGCCGATCGATCGTCGTGAACCTGCGGGTGGTCGTTTCGCTCATCGCAGGAGGCGTTCCGGCGGGTCGTTCGTACCGTTGTTCGCATGAGTTTGGGGGCACTTCCCACGCCGGCTGAGGTGGCCGGTCTGTCGGGCGCCGACCTCGATCGGGCGTTTCCGCAGCGACGGCCACGCGTCGGTGCGCGGCTGGGCGATGGCGTTGACCAATGCGTCGCCCACCGAGACGAAGCGGCGTCTGCAGACCATGCGCGCCTGACGCGTTCTTCCCGAGACGAGCCGTCACCTTGCCGATGGAACGATCGGGGTCGACCAGGTCCGTGAGATCGCCAAGCTTCACGCCAATCCCCGGATTCGCGGCACCGAACTCACCGAGCCCGCCGCTGCCTGAGGCGGCGTGCGAAACGAATGTGTCGACACATGTGTGACAGCCGGGTAGCGTCGTCTTGGTGAGCACCACCATTCGGGTGAACGACGAGGCGAGGCGGCGCATTGCCCGGCTGGCCGAGCAGGATGATCGGCCGATGACCGCAATCGTCGACGATGCGCTGGACGCGCTCGAGCGGCGCCGGTTCTTCGAACGGTTCAACCAGAGGTACGCAGAACTTGCCGACGACCGCGACGCCTGGGCCGAAGTGCTCGAGGAGCGAACGCTCGAATCGGGAGCACTCGGCGACGCCGGATGATGGCGGCATCCCGGCCACGTCGCGGCGACGTCTGGCTCGTCGACTTCGGATCACCGATCGGACGCGAGCAGGCCGGGCGACGACCTGCGGTGATCGTCTCCGACGACCTGATGAACACCGGACCATCCGGTCTGGTCATCGTGGTCCCGATGACGTCGCGTCGCCGCGACCTTCCCTCCCACGTCGAGATCGATGCGACCGTGGGGCTCGACGCACCGTCCTACGCGAAATGCGAAGACGTCAAGTCCATCTCCACCGAGCGTCTGACACACGTCATCGGAGAAGTGAGCGACATCGAGATCGACCAGATCAGCACGATCCTGGCGCGACTCCTCTCACTCTGAGACAGCTCAACCGCCCGGCGCCGCTCCCGCGCAGCGTCGTCGAACGCTCTGGTATCTATTCGGATACCAGGGTGTAGCATCGGGAGATGGATGCAGCGCGGTTGATCCGGATGGCGCGTCGGAGGGCGGGTCTCACGCTGCGCGAGCTGGCGGCACGGGCCCACACGTCGCATTCGACCCTCGCTGCCTACGAGCAGTCTCGCAAGACCCCCAACGTCGACACGCTCGACCGGATCCTCACCGCGTGCGGCTTCCGCGTCAGCGTCACGCTGGAGGTACGACCGGCCGACGTCGCCATCGATCCCGTCGCCCGTGGGCGTGAACTGGTCGAGGTGCTCGAGCTGGCCGAGATGTTCCCGGCGCGTCACGCCCCCACGCTCACCGCCCCCAAGTTCGGTGCGGTCGCATGACCGCCGCACTCTCCCTGGCCGACAAGATCGTCGCCCTCCACCAAGCGCTCGACGCCGCGCGCCTGCCGCATGCATTCGGCGGAGCGCTGGCGCTTGCCTGGTGCACGCAACGCGCCCGCGGCACCATCGACATCGATGTCAACGTGTTCGTCCCGGTGGCGCGCGTCGGTGACCTGCTCGCTGCGATACCCGCCGAGGTCGCCGTCGACGATGCCGCGGTCGCGCAGCTCGAGTCCGAAGGCCAAGCGCGTCTGTGGTGGGACACCACGCCCGTCGACGTCTTCCTCGACACCACGCCGTTCCACGCCGACGCCGGTGGGCGCATCGGATGGGAACCCTTCGCGGGACACGACGTCCCGTTCCTCGCCTGCCGGGACCTGGCGGTGTTCAAGGCGTTCTTCGACCGGACGAAGGACTGGGCCGACCTCGAGGAGATGCAAGCGGCAGGCACCCTCGACGTCGAGGCCGTCGCCGGCGTGCTCGTGCACTACCTCGGCCCCGACGACCCCCGCATCGCTCGCCTCCTCACGCTGGGGTGACCCTCCCGTAGACCGACCTCCGCGCGGCCGGGGGTAGGGACAACCCCACCCCCGATTCGCCAGCGTGCTCCATGTCGTCGTGCGCCTGGGGAGGCGCACGATGACGTCATGAACACAACGTCCGTCCTCCTTCCCGAACCGCTGCCCGAACCGTCGCCCGTCCCCACTCCGGCGAGCCCGTCGGCCCTCGTCGAGGCACGCGACCTGACCCGGATCTGGGGCCGCGGCAACGCAGCTCAGATCGGCATCTCGGGCGTCGACCTCGACCTTCGTCGCGGCGAGCTGGTTGCGCTGATCGGTCCGTCCGGATCCGGCAAGAGCACCCTCGGATCGTTGCTCGCCGGAATCGATCAGCCGACCTCGGGCTCACTGGTCGTCGGAGGTGACCGGATCGACCAGATGCGTCCCGACCGCCTCGCCACGTGGCGTGGTCAGCACGTCGGGATCGTCTTCCAGGACTTCCACCTGCTGCCGACGCTCACCGCGCTCGAGAACGTCGAACTCGCGATCGAGCTCGGCGCCGGCCGGGTCGGACGTCGTGAACGACGCACCCGGGCGCGGGAGTCGCTCGCGCGGGTCGGGCTCGACGGGCTGGCACGCAAGCTGCCCGCCCAGATGAGCGGCGGCGAACAACAGCGCGTCGGAATCGCACGAGCAATGGTCCGCGAGCCGGCGTTGCTGGTCGCCGACGAGCCGACCGGCAGCCTCGACCAGGCCAACGGACACGCAGTGTTCGAGCTGCTCACCGGGCTCGCCCACCACGGCACGACGATCGTCTTCATCACCCACGACCTGGCGCTCGCCAACAGCGCCGACCGTGTCGTGGCGATGATCGACGGTCGCATCGAATCGATCACCGAGCGGGGGGAGCGCTGAGATGTCCGGAATCCTGCACCAGTTCAGCCGGGCCCCGGGCCGCATCCTCGCCAGCATCTTCGCGTTGGCGTTGGCGGTCGGGGCGATCGGCGTACTCGCCGTTCCCACCGTCGCCGGGGGGACACTCCATTCCGCCGCCGAGAGCAGCGGACTCGCCGACATCGTCGTGGCGACAACCCCGCTCGACGCCGACCAGATCGCACGAGTGGCCGCACTCGACGGAGTCGCTGCCGCCGAAGGCGAGGCCGTCCTCGCCGTGACCACAGCGGCGGGCACCGAGACCGATCTGATCGGTCTCGACTTCGACCAGCAGACGATGGACGTCATCGAGTTGACGGCAGGCCGGATGCCGGCCGCTGGACACGAGATCGTCACCAGCCCTGGCTTCGGCGAGGTCGGCGACCGGGTCGTCGTCGACGACACCTCGTTCGAGATCGTCGGGAACGGCGGCACCCTGTGGTGGTCGGACTCCGCCGTCGCCTACGCCGACCTCGACTCGGTGGTCGCTCGCACCGGCGGGACCACTCGACTCGTGATCACCGCCGTCGACGACGGGGCCGACGAACTCCGGGCGATCGCGGATGCCACGCGTGACGTGCTCGCAGAGCAAGGGGACGCGTTCACCGAATTCCCCGTCTACCTGCCCGACGGCTCGACACCGATCGATGCCGACATCGAGCAGGTGAGCACGCTCATCGGCCTGCTGGGCGTCGTGGCCGGGCTGGTCGCGTTGGTCCTGCTCGCGTCGACCACGAACACGCTGATCACCGAGCGCACCCGCGAGGTCGCGGTGATGCGAGCCCTCGGTGGCCGCGCTCGACCCTTGCGCCGTCGCCTGCGGCGCATCGCGCTCGCGATCACCGCGGTGGCGCTGGCTGTCGGCCTGCCGCTGGGCGTGCTGATCAGCAACCTCATCGGCCGGATGGTGCTCCAGGAGTTCGTCGGCGTCACGCCCGACTTCGCAATCGACTGGTGGGTCGTGGCAGCGAGTGCGATCGGTGCGCTCGTCGGTGCCCGGCTGGTTGCGGCACGAGCTGCCGCCCGGGTCACTCGGCGTCCGCTCGCCGAGGCGTTGCGCGATCGCGACGGGTCACCGTACGGCCACAGCCTGACGCAGCGCCTTGCCGCCCGCGTCCCGACCGGTGGTCTGTTCGGTCGGCTCGCAGCTCGCGCCTCGATCCGCCGCCCGGCCAGGACCGTCGCGATCCTCGTCCAGATCGCCGCTGCGGTCGCCGCGGCGTTTCTCGTGCCGAGCCTCGTCACGTCGGTCAACGGATTCAACGACGCCACGACGGCGCCGTGGACGTGGGAGTCGCTCACCGGAGCCCGCGACCCGGGCCTGCCGTTCGAGGCCGCTTCCCTCGCGAACCGTGACGACGTCGAGGCCGGCGTGTACTCGTTCGGCGAGATCGACGACTGGGAGGTCGACGTGTTCGGTCTCGGACCGGACACGAAGTACTTCCAGAGCGAACTCGCGAGCGGGAGGTGGCCGTCGGCCGGTTCCCGCGAGGCGATGCTCAGCGCCGGCTTCGCCGATCGTCGCGGACACGACGTCGGCGACACGATCACGATCGACCTGGCGTCGGGCCCGGTCGACTACCTGATCGTCGGGACGGCGCAGGATGCGGGTCGGGCCCTGTATGCCGACCGGGACGTTCTCGCCGTCGATCTCGGGACTCCGGGCGGCGCCAACGTGATCTGGTCGTCGGATCCGGCGCCGTCGCTCGAGCTCCCGGTTGCCACCACGGTGACGACCGCCGACGAGATGGCCGCCGAGAGCCGAGCCGGTCGCGATGCGATCGTGATGGTGTTCGGCGCCATCGGCGTCATCGTCGCCGGTGTGGCGGCGCTGGCGGTCATCTCGTCGATGACGGTGAGCCTCTACGAGCGTCGCCACGAACTCGCGGCGCTCCAGGCGATCGGGGCCCGCCGTCGACGCCTGCGGGGCCTGCTCGTACGCGAGCTCGTGCCCATCGGTCTGCTCGGCGTGGCCGGCGGTCTGGCGCTCGGTGCCCTCGGCACACGCGGCATCATCGGTTCGTTCGAGTCCAGCAATGCCGTCGACATCGGCGTCGTCGACGCCACGGCGGCGATCCCGTTCATCATCGTCGGCACCGTCGCCGTGCTCGTGCTGCTCGCCACCGTCGTGGCCCGCAGTGTCGGGCGCCGGCCGCTCGCGGTCACCCTGCGGGGTGCGGCATGACCGCCTCGACCGACTCGATGATGTCGTCGTCGGGCGGCTCATCGCCGGCAGCAGGCGTCGGGCGCGAGACTGGCGCCGTGAACCAGCTCCCGCCGCCGATCCGGCCCGGTGCCCCGACGCCGCCCCCGGCGGGCGGACAACCCGCCGCCCGCCGGCGCATCCGAGGAAGGTTGGGACTGGGACCGGGCGCGCGAGCTCGCCGAGACCTGGTTCCGCCCCCTCACCGCGGCGGAGGGATGGAAGGCACTGCTGTTCCTGTTCGCGAGCGCCGTCGCGGCGCCGTTCCTCTTCGCGGCCATGGTGGCACTCGGCGCGGTCACGTTCGGGCTGCTGTTCGTCATCGTCGGCTTCCTGTTGATCGTGCCGTTCTTCCGGTTGGTCGAAGCGCTCACCGCACTCGAGCGTCAGCTCGCTTCGTACGCCGGTCACGAGATCGAACCGCGAGCGGTCGTGCCGGTCAGGGGGGTGGGCCCGCGAGCGATCGCGCAGGCGCTCAGCGATCCTGTCCGGTGGCGACAGGTCGGCTTCGTCGCCGTCAACGTCGTGCTCGCGTTCCTCCTGTTCGGATTCGGGAGCTTCCCACTGGCGCTCGTCGTCCAGGTCGTGTTCGGTGACGGCATCTTCGGCGCGCGGAGGGATCGGGGCGTTCAACCTGTTCGCGCTCCCGCTGGTGGTCGTCGCCGCCGGAGCGATCCCACGGATCGCGATCTGGACGGCTCGCCTGAAGGCCCAGATCGACACCTGGTTCCTCGGCGTCGATCGGCTCGCCGCCGCCGAACGGCGGGTCTCCGACCTCTCGATCCAACGCCAGGACATCCTCGACGCGGTGGCGAGCGAGCGACGCCGGATCGAGCGCAATCTCCACGACGGTGTCCAGCAACAGCTCGTTGCGATCGGCCTCGACCTCGGGATGGCGGCCAACCACGTCGACACCGACCCCGAGACCGCCAAGGAGCTGATCGGCAGCGCTCGCCAGAAGGTCCAGGGCTCGATCGGCGAGCTGCGCCAACTCGGCCGCGGGCTGCATCCCGCGATCCTCGAGGACCGGGGTATCGACGCGGCCCTGTCGGCCATCGTCGGTGGGGCACCGATTCCGATCTCGGTCCACGTCGACGCCGACCTCGACCTCTCGACCGACGTCGCCGAGACGGTCTACTTCATCGCCAACGAGGCGATCGCCAACGTCCTGAAGCACGCAGGGGCCCGGGTGGCGTCGATCCACGTCGCCAGAGTCGCCGCGAACGTGCGGGTGACCGTCCACGACGACGGTGCCGGCGGCGCCGACCCGGCACGGGGCACCGGCATCCTGGGCATCCGCGCCAGGGTCCATGCTGTCGATGGCACCTTCGCGATCACGTCGCCGGTCGGCGGGCCGACGACGCTCGTTGCCGAGATCCCCCGTCAGACGCGAGGTCGATCGTGGCTGATGGAACTGAGGCGGCTGACGGTCGGCTGCGAACCGTCATCGCCGACGATTCGGTGCTGCTCCGCGACGGGCTGGTGCGGCTGCTCACCGACTCGGGATTCGACGTGGTGGCCGCCGTCGGCGACGCTGACGCCCTGCTCGACGCGGTGACCGAGCACTCGCCCGACCTGTGCCTCGTCGACGTCAGGATGCCGCCGACCCACACCGACGAGGGCCTGCGCGCAGCGATCGAGATCCGCCGGCGCCACCCGGACATCGCCGTGCTCGTCCTGTCGCAGTACGTCGAGGAGCGGTATGCAGGCGAGCTGTTGACCGGTGACGTCGCCGGCGTCGGTTACCTGTTGAAGGACCGGGTGATCGACGTCGACGATTTCCTCGTCTCGGTTCGGCGCGTCGCCAACGGCGGGAGCGCGATCGACGCCGAGGTCGTCAGCCAGATCCTCGGCCGGTCGCAGCGATCGAGCGACCTCGACCGACTCACGCCGAGAGAGCGTGAGGTCCTGACCCTGATGGCGGAGGGGCTGTCGAACGGTGGGATCGCCGACCGGCTGGTCGTCTCGCACGGCGCGGTCGAGAAGCACATCTCCAACGTGTTCATGAAGCTCGGACTCGACGTCGAGGAGAGCAGCCATCGCCGGGTGCTCGCCGTGTTGACCTACCTCCGCGGCAGCTGAGGCATCAGCCCCGCTTGCGTCTCGGTCAGCCGATGATCTCGAACGTGGCGGCGAGCGGTGTGCCCATCCGTTCGCCGGCAGCGGTGGCGGCGCCGCGCAGGAACTCGTCGGGCGAGGCCATGTCGCCGCCGAGATTGTCGAGATACAGGTGGTGGGCGGCGAGCGAGGCGACGCCGGCGTCGAAGGTGTCGGTCGTGTCGACGCCGTGGGTGGGCTGCGGGCTGCCGCCGAAAGCGACGAACCGCACGCCGTCCCACGCGTCGCCCCGATCGCCGAACATCCAGGGGTTCGCTGCGTCGCGGACGGCGTCGAGCAGCGCACCGGCCGACCGCCCGATGGTCGGGATGGTTCCAGCTCGGCCCGCCCCAGCTGTCGCGGAAGTTGATCGACAACACCACCTCGGGCCGGTGACGTCGGATGACCTCGGCGAGATCGGCGCGAAGCGCCAGCCCCTCGACGATCGCGCCGTCGGGCCATCCGAGGAACTCGACGTCGTCGACGCCGACGACGCGGCAGCTGGCGATCTGCTCGTCGCGGCGCAGCGGGCCGACCTCGTCGGGCGGCATCGTCGAGATCCCCGCTTCGCCGTCGGACACCAGCACGTAGGCGATGTGCTTGCCCTGCTGCGTCCAGCGGGCGACCGCCGCAGCGGAGCCGTACTCCATGTCGTCGGGGTGGGCGACGACGGCGAGCGCCCGCTCCCAGTCCTCGGGGAACATCTCCAGGTCGGCCATGGCCCGATTGTGTCAGGCCGTCGGGGGAGCGGAAGCCTCCCGGGGTTCGAAGACGACAACCGGCGTGTCGGCCTGGCGGGAGGCGGCGTAGGCGTCGAGGCCCTCGTCGATCTCGGCCCACCGGAGCCACAGGCGATCACGCTCGTCGCCCTCGGCTCTGCGGGCGCGAACCGGGCGCTGGGGCTCACCCTTCAGCCGGACGACGACGTCGGGATGTGCCTCGACGTTCAACCACCACGCCGGCAAGCCTTCGTCCCAGCCGTTCATCGCCAGCACGACCGGCGACGAGTCGTCCTCGATGTAGCCGACGATCACCTCGCGCCGGTCGCCGGACCTCCGCCCGACCGTCGTCAGGTGCATCGCGCCCCGACCGCGCTTGCTCTTCGGGGACCACAGCACGCGTTCGCCGAAGATGCGGTATGCGAACCGGTGGACCCGCCAGAAGAGATGCTTGAACCACGCCGGTGGCAACGGCGACGCTTCGGGGGTCGTCGTGTCCGACTCGGCTCGGGTCCGGATCTCGTCGAGCATCTTGCGGGTCATCACGAAGCTGACGAGGCCGACGGGGACCATCAGCAATCGGGTCAGCCGTCGGCCGATGGCGGTCCGCTCGCGGATCAGCAACCTCGTGGCGCCGCCCGGGGTGGGGCGTAGGGCGAACGTCCACTGGAACTCGAAGCCGATGCGTTCGTCGCGGCTGGTCGTCCGGCCGGTCGTGGGATCGGCGGTCTTCAGCACCAGGGCAACGTTCGGCTCGAGGTGCTCGACCAGCCAGCCGCCCCGAGCGGTTGCGGGCAGCCCACACCCAGTCGCCGACCGCGAGGTCCTGCCACTCGTCGACGATGGCGTCAGCGTTGTGGACGTCGAGCCCGAAGAGGTTCTCCAGCCATGCGTAGCTGTAGAAGCCGCCGCGGTCGGCCCCCATCTGCACCAGCCAGGGCCACACTTCCTCGGGTGGCGCGGCGATGGTGATCGCTCGCGTGTTCTGCTCCACCGGTGGCGGTGTCAACTCGTCACCGGGCAACGCCATCGCCGTCTCCTCATCGGTCGCACCCCAGGAGCGCTGCCACGGTGTGACGACCTTGCGCCATGCGACCAACGCCGCCGCCCCGACGCCGCTGATCACCAGTGCTCGACGCATCGAACTCACCTCCAGCTGTGCCAGTTCCGTTCGGCACGTGACGCATCCCACGAGCCCGTGAGTGCCACACCCGCTCCGACCATGCACACGAGCGCAGCGACGACGACGCCGACATCGACGACGTCCTCACCGGTGATCTGCCCGTGGGCGAACAGCCTGCCGAACGGATCGTGCGTCACCACGGCGTACGCCGCCCCGGTTCCGGCGAGGAGCAGCAACGTGGCGCAGAACAGGAGGTGACGGGAGCGGAAGACGCGGTGTGCGTCCGAGAACCCTGTCGTCACGATCACGTGGACGGACCGCCCGACCATCGTCAACGACACCGCCACCAACAGGATCACGCCGATCATCGCCTGTCTGCCGTCGGAGCCGCCGGACCGTTGCGTGAACCCGTGCGCCAGACCGAGGAGGCAGAAACCTGCGGCGAGCGCAGCGAGGCGCAGCCAGAAGTATCGGGTGGGGGACAGCTCGGTGATCGGTTCCAGCGACATGGCAAGAGTGGCGCTCCACTCCACAGTCTCGACGCTCCCCCAGAACGCCGCAAGGCGGGCCCCTCCGAAGAGAGGCCCGCCCTGCAGCGTGCGGTACCGGTGTGATCCGTCTGCGTCAGACGCCGGCGGTCTCCATTGCGGGCTCGCCGGCGGGCTGCTCATCGGAGCCGTCTTCCTTGCGGCTCGTCGAGCGGACCTGCCAGATGAAGGCGATGCCCATCACCGTGCAGACCACGCCGAGGCCGGCGAGCAGCGCTGCCACTCCGAGTGCGAGCTGCAGTGTGCTGTGCGTTGCCGCACCGACACCGAGTTCGGCGACGAGGGCGTGGGCCGTGCCGCTCCAGGCCATGTCGCGGGCCTGACCGTCGAGCAGGTCGGTCCGGTTGAACCCGGTCCAGTAGCGACCGTTGACCGGAACCTCATAGGTCCCGGGCTCGAGCACCTGGCCCTGGTAGGCCTCGACCACACCCTCGTACGTGCCGTCCGCGGCGAGCTGCTCGGATGCGATCGCTCCAGCGATGTCGTCCTCGGTCAGCGTGACGTTCTGGGTGCCGTTGAGCACGTGGTACGAGATGGTCGCCATCTGGAACATGTATTCCGAGGCGGTGTTGACCAGCGGGTCGTTCGGGTCCATGTCGCCGTCGACCACCGGGAAGTTCCAGTCGTCCTCGAGCAGCGACATGATCGCCTGGGCGCCCTCGACCGTTCCCGGTCGACCAGATTGCCGTCCTCGTCGTAGCTCAGTTGGACGTCCTGGACCTCGCTGAACGACTGCAGTGAGCCGTATCCGCCTTGGACCTTGCTGTACGCGACGCCGGCGCCGACGAAATAGCCGATGCCGACGACGATCAGGAAGATCCCGAGCAGTCCGAGTGGCTTCTTGAACATGATGACCCCTTTCAATGGGCTCCAATCAGCTCGTGAATCTGTTCACGAGGTGTCTTCGTGAAGCCAGTCCTCGTTGCGGGCGCAAGTCATTAGGGCCGTTCGTCACGAGACGTGCGGGACCATCGTCCCGTTGCCGCACGCGTCAGCCGATGATCTCGAAGGTGTCGATCGTCGACAGCAGCACCTCGGGCCGGAGACGCCACCGAGCCCGGCACCTCGCACGAGTCCGTTGCGCCGATGCCAGCGGGCGTCGGGCTGCGCAGCGCTACGGTGTGGTCGGTGAGGCGCCTCCTGCTCATCGTGCTGGCCGTCGGCGGTGTCACTGCGTGCGGAAGCGATGCAACGACCTCGAGCGAGTCGAGCGCCGAGCCCACGCAACCTCCGACAACCGAGCCGGCCACCGAGGCCACGACGCCGCCGACGAGCGAGGCCGCAACCACCGAACCACCGGTCACCGAGCCGGAACCGGTGCTCGGTGAGGAGCTGGTCGGCCGGTGGGCGCACTACGACGTCGTTGCCTACGAAGACGACGTGCTCAAGACGCTGATCATCAGCTACGGGTTCAACGACTTCACCGAAGTCGACGGGCAGATCGTCGATCAGGCGTCGTTCTGCTTCTCCGAGCAGCGCACCGATCAGCCGATCCAGACCTCACTGTCAGACGCCGCCACCCAGGCGATCCAACCGCCGCCGGCCGTGCTCGAGATCGACACCGTCGACGGCGTGCTGCGGGTCCAGCGTCCCGCGACCCCGACCCCGGTGGGCATCGAGCTCGAGGATCCGTTCAACGAACCGCTCCCCACCGATCCGAACGATCCGCGGATCGTCGACGACGACGGCGACGGCAAGCCGGGCCTCACCGTCACGATCGAGGTCACGCCCGAGTTCATCGGCGAGCTCTACATCGCCCGTCGGCGAGATCTTCGCCTTCGAGGCGTTCCTCACCGAACCCGACCTCGCTGACCGGACAGGTCACCGACGACTCCGAACAACTCGTGATCGGCGCGAGCGACCCGGTCTTCGAGATGTCGCCCGCCAACTGGGGGCAGTACCCCGACCTGTCCAAGAGCCCGATCATCCTGCGGCGCGTCGACGACACCTGGGACTGCGAACGCCTCGCCGCCGAACGCGACGACCCTCTTCCCGCCGACCCCCGCCGTCGACTGGTGAACGCCTCCATGCACTGAGGATCAGCCGTTCCAGTCCACCAGCCGGTCGAGCAGCCAGTTCGGGCCGACGACCGTGCCGCCGGCCGCCCGCACCCGCTCGGCCAACTCGCGGTCCGCCGTGACAACGACCGCTCCGTCGTGAGCGGCGGCAACCGCGGCGATGGTGTCGTCGCCCTCGCCGGGAGCGTGCACAACCACGACACCGTCGATGTCAGACTCGTCGGCTCCACGGCGGAACTGACCTTCGAGCACGACGGTCACCGGAGGTTCCAGCGCGCCGACGGTCACCGTCGCTCGCACCTGTTCGGTGAAGCGTCGCGCAGCCCCGGGCCGATCACGCCACCACCCCGTCGGCCGCGACCCGATCACATTGGCGGCATCGATCACGACCGTGCGCCCCTCGAGACTCTCCATGGCCACCCTCTCTTCGGCGGTCAGTCTTGCAGCAGCGGGATCGCCCACGGCGCGGTGCTGTGGCGGCCCGATCCCGTGATCGACGCGGTGCTGGAGTTCCCCAACAGATGAACCTCGACGGTGGTATCCACAAGATCCCTCTGCCATCGCCGGCAACCGGACGGCTCTGGCTGTGCGGGAAGCATGCGATTGCGCCCGACCCCGAGGGTCTGATCGCTCGCGTCGGCGCCGACGCGGTCGTGTGCCTCGCCCGCGAACACAAACTCGCCGAGCGCTACCCGAACTACGTGACGTGGCTCCGCGCCCAGCCGCCGGAACGGGTGGTCTGGCATCCGATCCACGACCTGCACACGCCGACGCTGGAGGAGTTCGCTCCGGTGCTGACCGGGCTGGTCGATCGGGTCGTGGCAGGGGAGCGGTTGATCGTCCATTGCGCCGCCGGGATCGGCCGTGCCGGCACGGTGGCAGTAGCCATGCTCGTGTCGTTGGCGGTTCCGGTCGACGAGGCGCTCGCCCACGTGCGCCGCCACCGCCCCTCCGCCGGCCCCGAAGTCGGCGCCCAGCTCGACCTCGTCCGTCAGCTCCACGAGCACCTC
>CAVQSI010000039.1:0-18941 GCA_963715825.1 Ilumatobacteraceae bacterium | reverse complement strand
CCATGCCCGCACGCCGGCGTTCGTGGCGTTGCTTGCCGCGCCGCTCGCGGACGGTGCGGTCCCGCGCGCTCAGAGTTCTTCGTGACCGAACCGCCAGGCGCCGAACGCGGTCAGCGCCAGCACCGCGGCCGCCGCGACGATGACTGCGCCCGCTCCGTCGAACGAGCCGCCCAGCAGGTACTCCGAGATCCGCTTGTAGTCGGCACCGTCGTTCTGGCCTTCGACCAACCCTCCCGGGAACCACTCGTGCCAGGTCGCCGAGCGTTCACCCGGCGGAAAGGTGAAGAGCAGGAACACGACCAGCGAGATCGTGGCGACCATTGCCCGCCGCCGGAACAGCGTGCCCAGTGCCACCGAGAGCGCAACGAACAGGAGGACGAGCAACGAGAGCACGCCCAGCACGGCGGCGTAGCGACCGAGATCGGGCTCGACCGCGGCGAATCCCCGCTCCGGCTGCACGTCGGGCAGCCAGACGTAGGCGATCATCCCCTGGGTCACGACGGCAAGCAGGATCAGGGGGAGCGCGGTGCCGACGACCTTGGACGTCACGAATGCGGCGCGTGTCACCGGTCGCGCCATGACCCAACCGAGGGTGTCCCACCCGCGTTCCTCGGCGATCGAACTCTGGGCGACGGCGATGGCACCGATGGGCGGGAACAGCCACAGCAGGTTGACGACGAGATCGAACCCCCAGAATGCGTTGTACGAGTCCCAGCCGGTGGTGATCGACACGTACAGCTGCCCTTGGATCAAGAGGGTCCAGCCCAGGAGATGGAGCAGCCCTCGTCGACCGACCCAACGGCCCAGTTCTCCCCGCAGGAGCGCCCAGAACCCGGTCATTTCTCGCCCCCGACCAGATCGAAGTAGGCGAACTCCAGGCTCGGGTCCGTCGTGTGGAACTCGGTCACATCGATGCTGCCATCGTCGACGAGCGCGTCGAGGAGGAGTCCGCCGGCGCGTTCCTCGGCCAGTTGGACCTCCCACAGTTCCTGCTCGCCACGGAGATGGGTGTCGATCCCCACCACCCATCGTTCCTGTTCGAGTCGCGCCCGGACCGCCGTCGTCTCGCCGCGCAATCGCACGGTGTACGCAGCAGCCGGCGCCTCGAGGATCTCGCCGAGCGGTCCCTCGGCGATCATGTTGCCGGCGCAGAGCACGCCGACGGTGTCGGCGACGCGCTGCACGTCATCGAGCAGGTGGGTGGAGAAGAACAGCGTTGCCCGTCCCCGCATCTGTTCGATGAGGTCGAGCACCTCGCGGCGACCCTGGGGGTCGAGCCCGGCGGCCGGTTCGTCGAGGATCAGCAGTTCCGGATCCCCGATCAACGCCTGCGCGATCCCGAGGCGCTGGCGCTCGCCCCCCGAGAGGACGCCGGCTCGACGTCGTGACTTTCCGGCCAGCCCGGCCTGATCGAGCAGTTCGTCGATCCGGCGGTGGAGCACCCGGCCCCGTGGCGCGCGTGGCGACAGGTGGGCCATGTAGCTGAGGACGCCGCGAACTGTCCGGTACGGGTGGAAGTGCGGCTGCTGGGGCAGATACCCGACGCCGGTTCGGGCCAGCACTCCGTCGTGCTGCGCGTCGTGCCCGAGCATCGGTCACCGACCCGGCCGTCGGACGGATCAGGTCGAGGATCAGTTTGATGGTGGTCGACTTGCCTGCGCCGTTCGGCCCGAGGAACCCGTACACCGAGCCGGTCTGCACCTCGAGGTCGAGTCCGTCGAGCACGACGAGGTCGCCGTACATCTTCGAGAGGCCGCGGGTTTCGATGGCGTGTGTGGTCACAGCGCCCTCCGATCGAACGACCAGGCGGCGAGCACGACAGCGACCGCCGACCAGCCCGCGCTGGCGATCAGGGCGGGTACGACTGCCAGTTCTTCGAGACGACCGGGGAGCACTGCGACGAACGCGACACCGGGCGTGCCTTCCTCGATGCCGAGGCCGTTGAAGACGATCAACACGGCCGCCGATGCGAGTCCGAGGCCGAGCAGCGCAGCGGCCGACGTGAGTCGCGAGCCGAACAGCAGCATCATCGCGAGGAGGTACACGGCGAGCAGTGCGATCAGCGAGAGCATGATCGCGTAGTCACCGAACGATGGGAGGCTCGCGTACGAGGAGGTGTCGCGCCGGAGTGCGTCGATCACTGCTCCGGCACCGAAGTCGGACGTGGCGTCGGCGGACGCGGCCAGGAACGGGTAGGCGACGAGGCCGGGCACGATCACCGCGCCCAGGGCGATCGCCGGTGCGGCACCGACGAACTTGGCGAGCACGTACGCCTTCCGGGTGACCGGCATCGAGACGGTCCACGCAGCTGTCCCGTCCTCGACGGCGTCGGCGAGTACTCCCTGGCTCGTGCCCACGACGATGAGGACCACCACGATCGACCAACCGGTCAGCGCGATGGCGACGACGTCGCCGAATGGGGTGTCCGCCTCGCCGCCGAGTGCGAACGTGACGAACAGCAGGATCGGCAGCGAGGCGACAGCGAGGACGATGGCTCGCCTGGGCAGCCAGCGCCGGAGTTCGACCATGGCCAGTGTGCCGACGCCGGCGAACGCGGTGGCTCGGGATCGATCAGCCATCGGCGTGCCCATCGTCCGTACCGTCGGTGTCGTTCGCTCCGTCGGTGAGCGCCAGGTAGATGTCCTCGAGGCTCCGTCGGGTCGGTCGGAGTTCGGCGACGTGTCCTCCGGCCTCGCGCAGGACCGGGAGGAGTGCGTGCTCGGCCGTGTTGCGATCGGTCGTGTCGACGGTTGCGACGCCGGACCCTGCTGGATCGCCACGCGCGTGACCCATGGCTGCCGTGCCAGGGTCTCGAAGGCGTCGGCGGCGGTCGGGCCGTCGAGGCGTATCTGCCAGGTCGACGAGGTGTCGCCGATCGTGAATTGGTCGATCGGCCCGTCGGCGATGACCTCACCTCGAACGAGCACGGCGATCGTGTCGCTGAGGCGGGCGACGTCGTCGAGCAGGTGAGTGGAGTAGAAGATCGTCGCTCGCGTTCGGAGTTCGTCGAGCAGGCCGAGGACCTCTCGGCGTCCGGCTGGGTCGAGCCCGGCCGAGGGCTCGTCGAGGATCAGCACATCCGGGTCGCCGACGAGCGCCTGGGCGAGTCCGAGTCGTTGGGCCTCACCGCCGGAGAGCCCTCGGACGCGCCGGTCGGCTCGATCGGTCAGACCGACGACCTCCAGTAGGGAATCGGTCTGGTCGGCGACGCCGCGGAGCTTCGCCGCGAGGCCGAGCACGCCGGCGACCGTGAGATGGCTCGGGTAGGCAGGGCTCTGCGGGAGGTACCCGACCCGACGGCGAACCTCGAGCGACTGGCTTTCGACGTCGAGTCCGAGCACCCGTGCCGTGCCGCTCGTCGGTCGGAGCAGACCCATCAGGATCTTCATCGTGGTCGACTTGCCGGCGCCGTTCGGCCCGAGGAACCCGAACACGGAGTTGATCGGCACCTCGGTCGTGACCCCTCGGAGGACCTCGGTGCGCCCGAACGACTTGCGGAGCGAGTGGAACTCGATGGCTGGCGCGTTCACGGGCAGCTCCCCCAGTCGGTGGCCGGTGGCACGGCGACCTCGACGTCGCCGTCGATCTCGACCTCTGGCGGAAACAGCGCCGCCCATCGCTGTCGGGCCCGATGGCCCCGAGCTCCATAGGGTTGGCCTCCAGATAGAGGTCGTAGACGCCCCGGGCGAGCGTGACCGGCTCGTACGCAGCCTTGGTCGAGACGTCTGTCGGAGTCGCTGGCCCAGGATGGGAGACAGACGGGTGGGTAGCCGGTTGGCGGGAGCGTCAGGAGCGGCAGCGAGCGAGCACGCGTCGCTTCGCCCTCGTCCTCGACGCCCCGGGTCGCGGCGAATTCGCGGGTGACGGTCTCGTGCGCAGACCGCCCCCGAGGGCCACACCTCACGACGCCCGACCTCGTCGAGGGTCGTTCCCGAGGGGAGCGCGACGGCGACGACAGTCCCGCCGGCATCCTGCGTTGCTGCGTCGACGTCGGGCTTGGTGATGGGGCTGATGGCGTCGGGCAGGATCACGGTCAGGGTGCCAGCACCCGGTTCGCTCGGATCGACCACCGGAGCCCGCAGGCTCGCTGCATCCGAAGGTTCACCGGCGATCGGTCCGAGTTCGCATTGCTCGAGTGGGGGTGCGTCGACTTCGGTGTCGCCACCGATCACCACCGGGAAGCGCACACATCGTTCCGGTGGCGGAATGAACCGGTTGAGATCGCCGTCGGCGAGCCCGGTGACGGTCAGCACCACGACGTCGTAGGTGCCGGCATCGAATCGGGCGAACTCGGGCCCGCCAAGGACGTCGACGAACTCGCAGAGCCGACTCGTGCCTCGCGGTTCGATCATCAGCGCCTCGATCTGAATCTCCGACGGAGGCTCGTCCGATCCGCACACAGTTGCCGCCCAGGAGGCCGGCGTTGCTCTCGAGTGCGGTGATGGGCGCACCGGGTTCCAGCACGGCGACGAAGGCCGTCGACCCGAGCGAGTCGTCGGTGAGCTGCAGCCGCACGGTGAGCGTGCCGGGCGCGTTGCTGCGCGTCGCGGTGGCGCAGTTCGCCACGGCCCAGGTGGCAAGTGGCTCGACCAGGCGCTCCAGTTCCACGAAATACTCGCCCAGACCCTGGTCGGGGCCTCGTTCGTCGAAGTACCGCCACGGGCTCTCCGGGGTCGTGGCGACCGCATCGGTGACAATCGATCGCCACGCGAGCGTCTCATCCCACGCTGCTCGCAGCTCGTCGGGAACGATGCGACCGATCGAGGCGAGCAGCCGGGTGGCCGTCCGGTTCGCGTTCGGCGAGCCACTCGGGCCCTCGACGGAAGTCCTGCTCATCCACCCAGATTGCATCCTCGATGTCTGGCCAGCGGTCGCAGAAGTTTCCGCAGCCGGTGATCGTCCACTCGTCGATGGCGGCGACGGCATCCACAGCGTCGGCCTCGACGGACTCGGGATCGGCATCACCGAATGCCAGGTCGAGGTGTATCGGTCGGATGCGGTCGGGATCGACGGTGAACAGGAGCTCAGTGACGCTTCGCCTGAAGCCGGCCGCTAGGTCCCACTCAGCACGAATATCGGGCGGGACGAGTGCGTCCGTCGAGTCGAGGATCTCGAGCTGCTGCTCGGCGGCATCGGTGAAGCTCTGCAGCCCGTCATCGCGGTACTGGACCTTCTCGTCGAGGAGCGCCGACCGGGCCTCGTCCCAACGCGAGCAGAAGGCGTCGGGGTTCGACGTTCCCGATTGGCCGGACGTGGAGTTCTGCTGGCCCACGAGGAGCAGTGGTACGACCGCGACCGCGACGATCAGCAACCGTCGACGCCCGCTCAGGGTCATGTCTCCATGGTCGGGCGCCCGGAGTGCGCTTCATAGAGCCCAAAGTCAACCGAAACGGCTCGATGGCAGCGTTCGGGCGGCCGGGGCGTAATCGCCCGTTGGGCACGCCGCGCGACTACTCGTCGAGATCGGTCACCGACGGGTCCGGATGTCGGCGCCCAGCGTCACCGGGTAGGCGTTGCGGATGCTCAACACCCCCGCGGCCGACATCGGAGGCGCCTGCCCTGCGAGACTCACCGGCGTGAGCGATCAGCCGACCGACGAGCCCGTCGCGCTCGACGAGCTGCAACCAACCGAGCCTCCGGGCCGGCGCCCCCGGTGGTGGCCGATCGGGGTCGGAGTCGCCATCGCGCTGGTGGTCGTGTGGGCGTTCGCCACCGCGTGGGTCGGCATCTGGGGGTCGAGCCCGGCGTACCTGATCACGCTGCTGCTGTCGCTGGCCGTCGCCGTTGCGCTCGTCACCTGGGCGTTCCTCGTCGGCCCGCCTCCGCAACGCTCGGCGTGGAAGGTCTGGTCGGCACGCGCCGGGCTGCTGGTCGCTGGTGCGGTGCTGCTCGGCCTGCTCGTCTACCTCAAGCCGGCGTCGGCCGAACCGATCGCCATCGACGCGCTCGACGACGGCAACGGGGTGACCGTCGACGTCTCGAGATCGTCGATCCGGCTCACCCCGACCAACGACCCACGGTCCGCCGGGCTCGCCTTCTACCCCGGAGCGCTGGTCGACCCGCAGGCCTACGCCCACGTGCTGCGACCGATCGCCGAAGCGGGCTTCCCGGTGGTGATCTTCAAGCAGCCCTACAACCTGGCGATCCTCGACTCGAACGCCGCCAACGCCGTGATCGGCGACCCCGACGACACCATCGACCGGTGGGCCGTCGGCGGCCACTCGCTCGGTGGTGCGATGGCCTCCAGCTACGCCGAGACCGACCGCGACGAACTCGTCGGCCTGCTGCTCTGGGCCGCCTACCCGGTCAACGACATGTCCGAACGCGCCGGCCTCGCCGTGATGTCGGTGTCGGGCACCAACGACGGTCTCGCCACCCCCGCCGACATCGACGAACGCAAACCCGACCTGCCGGCGTCGACCGAGTACGTCCCGATCGACGGCGCCATCCACTCCTTCTTCGGCGACTACGGCCTGCAGAACGGCGACGGCACGCCCGGCACCACCCGAGCCGACGCCCAACGCCAGATCGCCGACGCCTCGATCAGCTTCCTCGAAGCACTCGACGCCCCCGGCGCCGGGTAGTCAGCGGCTTCCGGACCGTCCCCCGCCATGCCTGGATGGGAGACTTCTGCCATGGGTGACTCACCGGACTGGTTCGAGATCACGCGCCGCAATGCGCGTTCGGTGCAGACGGCGATCGGCTGGATCTTCTGGGATCCGGGGGCCGTGTCCCGCTACGCCGAGCTCGGCATCCCGAAGGACTTCGCCGGGCCGCTCGGCTACATGGCCGCCCGCTGTGCGCCGATCGCCGCCGCCGGACCCGACGCGGTGATCGCCGCGTTCGGGTCGATCAGCCCCGCCGGCATCCGGGCGGCGTTCGACGTGCTCGGCCACGACCCCGCCCGGTTCGAAGCGTGCCGACTCGCACGCGACGAGGCCGTCGCCGAAGGTCTCCGCGAGTACGCACCGTCGATCGTCGATCCGCTGACCGAACTCGGCCCCGAACTCTGGCCGGTCGTCGAGCAACTGCCCGTCATGGGTCGGGTGTTCATGGCTGCGCACCTTGCGTTGCCGCGACCCGACGACCCACTCCTGTCCGGCTGGCACGCGGTGAACTGCATCCGCGAGTGGCGCGGTGACACGCACTGGGCGATCGTCGTCGCCGCTGGACTCACCCATCCCGAGGCGTCGATCCTGCACAACGCACACGTCCACTACGAGACCGACTGGATGCCGAAGTCGCGAGGCGCCACCCCGGAGGACATCGACGCCGGCTGGAACGCGCTCGCCAGCAAGGGCCTCGCCGAGATCGACGCCGACGGCGGTCGACGCGTGTCGCCCGAAGGACTGGCGTTGCGTGCACGGATCGAGGACGACACCGACCGCCTCACCACCCTGCCGTGGGAGCTGCTCGGCGAGGAACGATCGAACCGGTTCGCCGAGCAGTTCGAGCCCCCGTGCGAGGCCCTCCTGGCGCGGGTCGACACGACAGCCGGCCCGAACTACCAACCGGCCTCCCGCCTCCACGACTGAGGCGACTCGGTCGCCGGGTGCAGAACCGATACGCCGGTGACCTCGGCGACTTCCTGAAGCTCGGGCTGTTGCGGTGGCTCGTCGCACCGACAGCCGATGCGCCGTCGCAGGGTCGGTTGCCCGGCTCGAAGCGTCAGGCGTGCTCCCGGCCGGGCTCGGATAGCGTCGAAGCATGGCCAACGAAGTGGTGGCGTGCGTGTCGTGTGGGGCGAAGAACCGGGTGCCGCGGGCATCCTCGGGACGGCCGACGTGCGGAAAGTGCCACGCCGATCTCCCGTGGCTCGTCGACGCGACCGAGACCGTCGTCGGCGCCCAGCCCGAGCCGGTGCTGCGCAGCGCTGTCCAGCGCCTGACCGCCACCTGATCGCGACCGGAGCCCGGACCGTGACCACCGTGCGATGCCGAGTGGTGGTCCACGGCCGGGTGCAGGGCGTGTTCTTCCGCGACACCTGTGAGCGGACGGCGACCGGACTCGGTGTCGCCGGTTGGGTCCGCAACCGCTCCGACGGCACGGTCGAAGTCGTCGCCGAAGGTGAACGTGCAGCGGTCGACCGTCTGCTCGCCTGGTGTCGCGAGGGCCCTCCCCGAGCCCGGGTCGATCGCCTCGACGTGCACGACGAACCGGTCGCCGCCGAGCGCGGCTTCCGGGTCCGCTACTGAGCCGGGCGAGCAGGCGCCGGGGTTCGGCTCCGAAGCTGTCGCGGTCGACCGGTAGCGTGTGCCGATCCGCCGCGGTGACATCACCGTGCACAACGAGGGCGTCCTCCACGGCTCCGGCGGAAACCGCAGTGCGGCGAGCTGGCGGCGTGCCTACATCACGGCGTTCCGCTCGAGCGAAACCGTTCGCCGCGAACGTGAACTCGGCTTCACCCACTCCCACAACGACGATCAGGGCGTACTCGCCGTCGTCGACGGCCTGCTGGCGACCGACGACTGAACTCAGGACGGCGCGACCTGGTCGCGCCAACCGTGCCTGGGCGCGAAGCCGACGAGACGCTTCGCCTTGCCGTTGTCGTAGAACGTCTCGAACTCGCCGAGCTCGCGGGTGGTCGGCACGCCGGCGTAGAACCGCTCGTAGACCTCGGCGCTCGTGATGGCGACCGACGTGTCGTCGTTGCTGACGTTGAACACCTCGTAGCCGAGACCGTCGGTGCGCAGACAGCAGTCGACCATGTGGCCGAGATCACGGGCGTCGATGTAGGCGAAGATGTTCCGCCGCCGCAACGCCGGGTTCTCGACGAACGCCGGGAACTTCGTCGCGTACTCGTGCGGCTCGATCACGTTGTTGATCCGCAGCCCGTAGATGTCGACACCCGACCGGGCCTGGAACGACCGTGCCGTCGCCTCGTTGACGACCTTCGACATCGCGTAGCTGTCGTGGGGAACCGTCGGGTGGGCTTCGTCGATCGGTACGTACTCCGGCCGTACCTCGCCGTCGGCGAAGCAGATGCCGTAGGTGGTCTCGGAACTGGCGAACACGATCTTGGGCACGCCGAGCTTCACCGCCGCTTCGATCACGTTGTACGTGCTGAGCGCGTTGATGCGGAACGTCTCGTTGTCGGGTCGCACGAGGATCGCCGGGATCGCAGCGAAGTGCACCACCGCGTCGTATCTCGGTACGCCGGTCCCCGGCTCGAGCTCGCCGAACCGCGCATAGGACGACAGCGCGTCGAACACCTGGCCCGAGTCGGTCAGGTCCACCCGCAGATCGGGGACCGAGTCGAGACCGGCCGGCACCAGGTCGGCGTTCGTGACGCGGTGCCCGTGTGCGACGAGGTGCTCGATGGCGTGGCGGCCGGCCTTGCCGCTGCCACCGGTGAAGAAGACGCGCATGAGCGGAGCCTACGGAACCGCCGGCCGGGAACCGGCGGTCAGCCGACGGTGGTCCACGCGCCGCTGTACAGGTTGGCGAACCCCTCCGGATCTCCGCCGGCGCGCCCACCGGTCGGAAGATCAGCTGGGTCGGCCGGACTACGGAGTGCAGCTGATGACAGCGGATCCGTCGACCGGATCGCCGTCTTCGTAGAAGACGTCGTTGTAGAAGTCGGCCGTGACTTCGACCGCGCCGCCCACCATCGTCGCTGAGCCGTTGACGAGGATGAAGAGCTCCTCGTTCTCGTCGACGAAGTTCGCGAGGAAGACCGTTCCGATGTCGGTGTTCCCGTCGAGCGGCCACGCGTCGAGGATCCCGAGTTCGGCGCCGTCCCCGTTGGAGCCGCCGATGTTGATCACTGCGGCACCCGGGCCGGTGGCGTCGGGGTCGAAGGAACACATGTCGGCATCGAGCGCCCAGGTCCGCCCGTCGTTCAGCACGATCGAGACCGCGCCGGAACCGGCCGGTGCGGCATCGGGCTCAGGGGCGGGTGGTGCAGTCTCAGCGGGCTCGGCCTCGGTCTCGACCGGCTCGCTGTCCGCCGCGGTCTCGGCCGATTCGGCGGCGGGCGCCGGAGTCGCAGGTGGGTCGGACGTGTCGTCGGAGGAACCGCATCCAGTTGCGAGCACCAGTGCTGCTACGAGGGTGGCATACCGGAATCGAAACCGGGTGATCGAGGTCATGTCGAACACAGTAGGCCTGTTCGCGACGGCGGTTATCCGATTTCTCAGCACGGCTGACCATCACGCGCCGTCGGGGAACTCTTCGATCCAGCGGTCGAGAATGTCGGAGCGAAAGGCAATGTCTGCCAGTGCTCACAGCAGGGTGAAATCGAATTGGTGGAGCGTTTCGCGCTGCGACCAGAGTGTGCTGAGCCGGTCGGTGGACCCGGTGATCACGCCGGGAAACGGCCACGACACGCTTGGCCAGATCGACGCCGGACTTCGCCTGGCGCTCGACTTTCTGACCTGATCGACGTCCGGTATCCGTTCGGATACCAGGCAGGTAGCATGAGGGAGATGGATGCAGCGCGGTTGATCCGGATGGCTCGCATGAGGGCCGGCCTCTCGCTACGCGAGCTCGCTCGACGCGCTCACACCTCGCACTCGACCCTGGCGGCGTACGAGCAGGGTCGCAAGACACCGAACGTCGACACCCTCGACCGGATCCTCACCGCGTGCGGCTTCCGCGTCAGCGTCACGCTGGAGGCACGACCAGCCGACGTCGCCATCGATCCCGTCGCTCGTGGGCGTGAACTGGTCGAGGTGCTCGAGCTGGCCGAGATGTTCCCGGCGCGCCACAGCCCCACGCTCACCGCCCCCAAGTTCGGTGCGGTCGCATGACCGCCGCACCCTCCCTGGCCGACAAGATCGTCGCCATCCACCAAGCGCTCGACGCCGCGCACCTGCCGCATGCATTCGGCGGAGCGCTGGCGCTCGCCTGGTGCACGCAACGCGCCCGCGGCACCATCGACATCGACGTCAACGTGTTCGTCCCGGCCGAGCGCACCGGCGATCTCCTCGCGGCCCTGCCAACCGAGATCTCGGCCACCGACGCGGAGGTCGCACAACTCGAAGCCGACGGTCAGACCCGCCTCTGGTGGACGAGCACCCCGGTCGACGTCTTCCTCGACACCACGCCGTTCCACGCCGACGCCGGCGGGCGCATCCGATCGGAACCCTTCGCTGGACACGACGTCCCGTTCCTCGCCTGCCGCGACCTGGCGGTGTTCAAGGCGTTCTTCGACCGGACGAAGGACTGGGCCGACCTCGAGGAGATGCAGGTGGCCGGCACCCTCGACGTCGAGGCCGTCGCCGGCGTGCTCGTGCACTACCTCGGCCCCGACGACCCCCGCATCGCTCGCCTCCTCACGCTGGGGTGAACCTCCCGTAGACCGACCTCCGCGCGGTCGGGGGTGGGGACAACCCCACCCCCGATTCGCCAGCGTGCTCCATGTCGCCGTGGGCCCGGGGAGGCGCACGATGACGTCATGAGCACAACGTCAGTCCTCCGGCCCGAACCGTCGCCCGTTCCCACTCCGGCGAGCCCGCCCGCCCTCGTCGAGGCACGCGACCTGACCCGGATCTGGGGCCGCGGCAACGCAGCTCAGATCGGCATCTCGGGCGTCGACCTCGACCTTCGCCGCGGCGAGCTGGTTGCGCTGATCGGTCCGTCCGGATCCGGCAAGAGCACCCTCGGATCGTTGCTCGCCGGAATCGATCAGCCGACCTCGGGCTCACTGGTCGTCGGAGGTGACCGGATCGACCAGATGCGTCCCGACCGCCTCGCCACGTGGCGTGGTCAACACGTCGGGATCGTCTTCCAGGACTTCCACCTGCTGCCGACGCTCACCGCGATCGAGAACGTCGAACTCGCGATCGAGCTCGGCGCCGGGCGGGTCGGACGTCGTGAACGACGCACCCGGGCGCGGGAGTCGCTCGAGCGGGTCGGGCTCGACGGGCTGACACGCAAGCTGCCCGCCCAGATGAGCGGAGGCGAACAGCAGCGCGTCGGAATCGCACGAGCGATGGTCCGCGAGCCGGCGTTGCTCGTCGCGGACGAGCCGACCGGCAGCCTCGACCAGGCCAACGGACACGCGGTGTTCGAGCTGCTCACCGGGCTCGCCCACCACGGCACGACGATCGTCTTCATCACCCACGACCTGGCGCTCGCAAACGACGCCGACCGTGTCGTGGCGATGATCGACGGTCGCATCGAATCGATCACCGAGCGGCGGGAGCACTGAGATGTCCGGAATCCTGCACCAGTTCAGCCGGGCCCCGGGACGCATCCTCGCCAGCATCTTCGCGTTGGCGCTGGCGGTCGGGGCGATCGGCGTGCTCGCGGTCCCCACCGTCGCCGGGGGGACACTGCACTCCGCCGCCGAGCGCGGTGGACTCGCCGACATCGTCGTAACGACGACCCCGCTCGACGCCGACCAGATCGCACGAGTGGCCGCGCTCGACGGAGTCGCTGCCGCCGAAGGCGAGGCCGTCCTCGCCGTGACCACAGCGGCGGGCACCGAGACCGATCTGATCGGTCTCGACTTCGACCAGCAGACGATGGACGTCATCGAGTTGACGGCAGGCCGGATGCCGGCCGATGGACACGAGATCGTCACCAGCCCTGGCTTCGGCGAGGTCGGCGACCGGGTCGTCGTCGACGACACCTCGTTCGAGATCGTCGGGAACGGCGGCACCCTGTGGTGGTCGGATTCAGCCGTCGCCTACGCCGATCTCGACTCGGTGGTCGCTCGCACCGGCGGGACCACTCGACTCGTGATCACCGCCGTCGACGACGGGGCCGACGAACTCCGGGCGATCGCGGATGCCACGCGTGACGTGCTCGCAGAGCGAGGGGACGCGTTCACCGAATTCCCCGTCTACCTGCCCGACGGCTCGACACCGATCGACGCCGACATCGAGCAGGTGAGCACGCTCATCGGCCTGCTTGGCGTCGTGGCCGGGCTGGTCGCGTTGGTCCTGCTCGCATCGACCACGAACACGCTGATCACCGAGCGCACCCGCGAGGTCGCGGTGATGCGGGCGCTTGGCGGCCGCGCTCGACCCTTGCGCCGTCGCTTGCGGCGCATCGCGCTTGCGATCACCGCGGTGGCGCTGGCTGTCGGCCTTCCGCTGGGCGTGCTCATCAGCAATCTCATCGCCCGGATGGTGCTTCAGGAGTTCGTCGGCGTCACGCCCGACTTCGCGATCGACTGGTGGGTCGTGGCAGCGAGTGCGATCGGTGCGCTCGTCGGTGCTCGGCTGGTTGCGGCACGAGCTGCCGCTCGGGTCACTCGGCGTCCGCTCGCCGAGGCGTTGCGCGATCGCGACGGGTCGCCATACGGCCACAGCGTGACGCAGCGCGTTGCCGCCCGCGTCCCGACCGGTGGTCTGTTCGGTCGGCTCGCAGCTCGCGCCTCGATCCGTCGCCCGGCCCGGACCGTCGCGATCCTCGTCCAGATCGCCGCTGCGGTCGCCGCAGCGTTTCTCGTGCCGAGCCTCGTCACGTCGGTCAACGGATTCAACGACGCCACGACGGCGCCGTGGACGTGGGAGTCGCTCACCGAGGCTCGCGACCCGGGCCTGCCGTTCGAGGTCGCTGCGCTCGCGAACCGTGACGACGTCGAGGCCGGTGTGTACGCGTTCGGCGAGATCGACGACTGGGAGGTCGACGTCTTCGGGTTCGGGCCGGACACGAAGTACTTCCAGAGTGAGCTCGCGAGCGGGAGGTGGCCGTCGGCCGGTTCCCGCGAGGCGATGCTCAGCGCCGGCTTCGCCGATCGTCGCGGACACCACGTCGGCGACACGATCACGATCGACTTGGCGTCGGGCCCGGTCGACTACCTGATCGTCGGCACGGCGCAGGATGCGGGTCGGGCCCTGTATGCCGACCGGGACGTTCTCGCCGTCGATCTCGGCGCTCCGGGAGGCGCCAACGTGATCTGGTCGTCGGATCCGGCGCCGTCGCTCGACCTCCCGGTTTCCACCACGGTGACGACCGCCGACGAGATGGCCGCCGAGAGCCGGGCCAGTCGCGACGCGATCGTGATGGTGTTCGGCGCCATCGGCGTCATCGTCGCCGGTGTGGCGGCGCTGGCGGTGATCTCGTCGATGACGGTGAGCCTGTACGAGCGTCGCCACGAACTCGCAGCGCTCCAGGCGATCGGGGCCCGCCGTCGCCGTCTGCGGGGCCTGCTCGCACGTGAGCTCGTGCCCATCGGTCTGCTCGGCGTGGCCGGCGGTCTGGCACTCGGCGCCCTCGGCACACGCGGCATCATCGGCTCGTTCGAGTCCAGCAATGCCGTCGACATCGGCGTCGTCGACGCCACGGCGGCGATCCCGTTCATCATCGTCGGCACCGTCGCCGTGCTCGTGCTGCTCGCCACCGTCGTGACCCGCAGCGTCGGGCGCCGGCCGCTCGCGGTCACCCTGCGGGGTGCGGCATGACCGCCTCGACCGACTCGGTGATGTCGTCGTCGAGCGGCTCATCGCCGGCAGCAGGCGTCGAGCGCGAGACTGGCGCCGTGAACCAGCTCCCGCCGCCGACCCGGCCCGGTGCCCCGACGCCGCCCCCGGCGGGCGGGCAACCGGTGTCGCCTGCGGGCGCGTCCGAGGAAGGTTGGGACTGGGACCGGGCTCGCGAGCTCGCCGAGACGTGGTTCCGCCCCCTCACCGCGGCGGAGGGATGGAAGGCACTGCTGTTCCTGTTTGCGAGCGCCGTCGCGGCGCCGTTCCTCTTCGCGGCCATGGTGGCACTCGGCGCGATCACCTTCGCGCTGCTGTTCGTCGTCGTCGGCTTCCTGTTGATCGTGCCGTTCTTCCGGTTGGTCGAGGTGCTCGCCGGAGTCGAGCTCCGGCTCGCCGCGTCCGCCGGCCACGAGATCGAACCGCGTGCCGTTGGGCCACTCGGGGGAATCGGACCGCGAGCGATCTCACGGGCGCTCAGCGATCCTGTCCGGTGGCGACAGGTCGGCTTCGTCGCCGTCAACGTCGTGCTCGCGTTCCTCCTGTTCGGATTCGGGAGCTTCCCGCTGTCGCTCGTCGTCCAGGTGGTGTTCGGTGACGGCATCTTCGGCGGGGCAGGGTTCGGGGCGTTCAACCTGTTTGCGCTCCCGCTGGTGGTCGTCGCCGCCGGAGCGATCCCACGGATTGCGATCTGGACGGCTCGCCTGAAGGCCCAGATCGACACCTGGTTCCTCGGCGTCGATCGGCTCGCAGCGGCCGAACGGCGGGTCTCCGACCTCTCGATCCAACGCCAGGACATCCTCGACGCGGTGGCGAGCGAGCGACGCCGGATCGAGCGCAATCTCCACGACGGTGTCCAGCAACAGCTGGTCGCGATCGGCCTCGACCTCGGGATGGCGGCCAACCACGTCGACACCGATCCCGAGACCGCCAAGGAGCTGATCGGCAGCGCTCGCCAGAAGGTTCAGGGCTCGATCGGCGAGCTGCGCCAACTCGGCCGTGGGCTGCATCCGGCGATCCTCGAGGACCGTGGTATCGACGCGGCACTGTCGGCCATCGTCGGTGGGGCACCGATCCCGATCTCGGTCCACGTCGACCCGGACCTCGACCTGTCCACCGATGTCGCGGAGACCGTGTACTTCATCGCCAACGAGGCGATCGCCAACGTCCTGAAGCACGCAGGGGCCCGCGTGGCGTCGATCCACGTCGCCAAAGTCGCAGCGAACGTGCGGGTGACTGTCCACGACGACGGTGCCGGCGGCGCCGACCCGGCACGGGGCACCGGCATCCTGGGGATCCGCGCCAGGGTCCACGCCGTCGATGGCACCTTCGCGATCACGTCGCCGGTCGGCGGGCCGACGACGCTCGTTGCCGAGATCCCCCGTCAGACAGAGGTCGATCGTGGCTGAGGCGGCTCATCCCGACGCATCTGCCGGTGCGCTGCGAACCGTCATCGCCGACGATTCGGTGCTGCTCCGCGACGGGCTGGTGCGGCTGCTCACCGACTCGGGATTCGACGTGGTGGCCGCCGTCGGCGACGCTGACGCCCTGCTCGACGCAGTGACCGAGCACTCGCCCGACCTGTGCCTCGTCGACGTCAGGATGCCGCCGACCCACACCGACGAGGGCCTGCGGGCAGCGATCGAGATCCGCCGGCGCCACCCGGACATCGCTGTGCTCGTCCTCTCGCAGTACGTCGAGGAGCGGTATGCAGGCGAGCTGTTGACCGGTGACGTCGCCGGCGTCGGTTACCTGTTGAAGGACCGGGTGATCGACGTCGACGATTTCCTCGTGTCGATTCGGCGCGTCGCCAACGGCGGGAGCGCGATCGATGCCGAGGTCGTCAGCCAGATCCTCGGCCGGTCGCAGCGATCGAGCGACCTCGACCGCCTCACTCCCAGAGAACGTGAGGTCCTGACCCTGATGGCGGAGGGGCTCTCGAACGGTGGGATCGCCGACCGGCTGGTCGTCTCGCACGGCGCGGTCGAGAAGCACATCTCCAACGTGTTCATGAAGCTCGGACTCGACGTCGAGGAGAGCAGCCATCGCCGCGTGCTCGCCGTCTTGACCTACCTCCGCGGCAGCTGAGGCGTCAGCCCCGCTTGCGGCTCGGTCAGCCGATGATCTCGAACGTGGCGGCGAGCGGTGTGCCCATGCGTTCGCCTGACGCGATGGCGGCGCCTCGCAGGAACTCGTCGGGCGAGGCCATGTCACCGCCGAGATGTTCGAGGTACAGGCGGTGGGCGGCGAGCGAGGCGACGCCGAGGTCGAAGGTGTCGGTCGTGTCGACGCCGTGGGTGGGTTGCGGGCTGCCGCCGAAAGCGACGAAACGCATGCCGTCCCACGCGTCGCCCCGATCGCCGAACACCCAGGGGTTCGCAGCGTCGCGGACGGCGTCGAGCAGCGACCTGCCGACCGCCCGATGGTCGGGATGGTTCCAGCTCGGTCCACCCCAGCTGTCGCGGAAGTTGATCGACAGCACCACCTCGGGCCGGTGACGTCGGATCGCCTCGGCGAGGTCGGCGCGCAACTCCAGCCCCTCGACGATCGCACCGTCGGGCCAGCCGAGGAACTCGACGTCGTCGACGCCGACGACGCGGCAGCTGGCGATCTGCTCGTCGCGGCGCAGCGGGCCGACCTCGTCGGGCGGCATCGTCGAGATCCCCGCCTCGCCGTCGGACACCAGGACGTAGGCGATGTGCTTGCCCTGCCGCGTCCAGCGAGCGACCGCCGCCGCGGCGCCGTACTCCATGTCGTCGGGGTGGGCGACGACGGCGAGCGCCCGGTCCCAGTCCTCGGGGAACGTCTCCAGATCGGCCATGGCACGAGTGTGTCAGGTGAGCAGCCGCCGCTGCAGTTCAGAGCGGACTCGGTCCCGACCCCGCGACGTATTCCGCCGAGACGTGTCAGGTCGTCGGCGCAGCGGGAGCCTCGAGCGGTTCGAAGACGACGACGGGCGTGTCGGCGGGCGGGAGGCGGCGTAGGCGTCGAGGCCGTCGTCGATCTCGGCCCACCGGCGCCACAGGCGCTCCCGCTCCTCGCCCTCGACCCGGCGGGCGCGCACCGGGCGTTCCGGCTCGCCCTTCAGGCGGATGACCGCGTCGGGGTGCGCCTCGAGGTTGAGCCACCACGCCGGCTCGCCCTCGTCCCAGCCGTTCATCGCCAGCACGACCGGCACCGAGTCGTCCTCGATGTAGCCGAGGATGACGCAGCGCCGTTCGCCCGACCTCCGGCCGACCGTCGTCAGGTGCATCGCCCCCCAGCCGCGCTTGCTCTGCGGCGTCCACAGCACGCGAGCGCCGAGCATGCGGTACGCGAACCGGTGGACCCGCCAGAAGAGATGCTTGAACCACGCCGGTGGCAACTTCGGCGGTTCGGTCGTCTCCGCGGCCATGTCGTTCTCCCTTCACCGTCGTGCGACGCTGATCACCAGTGATCGACGTCTCGCGTCTCTGCTCACCAGTCTTCGCTCCGGGTGCCACGGTGACCAGGGGCCGAGGTCCAGGTTCGTGACTGGGGGCGAACGATGCACACTGCGCCGGGTAGCCCGCCGCGTGCGGAGCTCGACGTCCTGATGCGACCAACCGCGTCACTCGCCGGCAACGACGGTGAGTTCGACCGAGCAGATCGAGCCCTCGGTGAGGTCTTCGGCCGTTCGCACCTGCTTCTTCATCGGGAGCAGGTAGGTCCCCCGCTTGGTGTCGGGGAACAGCGATGTCCGCCAGGTGGTCGACCCGATCGTCACCTCGACACGCAGCGAACCGAACCCGGCTTCGAGGTGCCCGTAGCGCTCGTCGATGTCGTCGGCCAGCTCTTCCGGCAGGCTCACGAAGAACCAAGCAGTCGATCCCTGGTGTTCCCACAACTCGGCGTCGAACCGATACGGCTCTGCGTTCACTGGGAATGTCAGCTGGAAGCCAGCTCAGCCGGCGGAGGCGTCGTTGACGTCGTTGGCGAGTTCGGCGGTGTCGGCCTCGAGCGACTTCTTCTCGATCTTCTCGGCGTGGGCGAGCGCGGCGTCGATCTTCGACTCCATGTCGGACACCCCGACGACCACCAGTCCGGCGGTGCCCGCATCGAGCGTCTCGCCGAGTTCCTTGAGGTCGTGGCGGCTCATGCCGGCAGCAGCGTGGCCTGCCCAGGCGCCGAGCTCGCGCCGATGGCCGTCGAGCCGGCGAGGAGGCCGGTTCCGATCGCGGCGGCCGGGAAGATGGCGATCACGAGCCCGGTGGCGAGGCCGACTCCGGCTCCGCCGACGCCGCCGGCGCGGGTCGGGGTTTCGTGCTTCTTGACGATCTTGACCTTGCCGTTGTCCTTGCGCTCGATGACGGCGGCGTCGTAGGCGTCGATCAGATCGGCCTCGGTGTGCAGCGCCTTCACGGCGTCGTAGTCGCTCTTGGCGTCCTCGACGCTCGCGTAGACGCCGACGTAGGCGAAGAATGTGTCGATGGCCATGGGGGATCCTCCTGGCAGTGGATGAGTGGGTGGTGACGTCATCGTTGGGGATGAAGCACTTCCATGTTACGAAGGTCGCGAGAACCCACCGTCACCCTCAATGGGCGAATT
>CAVQSI010000038.1:0-68755 GCA_963715825.1 Ilumatobacteraceae bacterium | reverse complement strand
GCGATCCAACCGCCGCCGGCCGCGCTCGAGATCGACACCGTCGACGGCGTGCTGCGGGTCCAGCGTCCACGACCCCGACCCCGGTGGGCATCGAGCTCGAGGATCCGTTCAACGAGACCGCTACCACCGATCCGAACGATCCGCCGGATCGTCGACGACGACGGCGACGGCAAGCCGGGTCTCACCGTCACGATCGAGGTCACGCCGGAGTTCATCGGCGAGCTCTACATCGCCCGTCGAGATCTTCGCCTACGAGGCGTTCCTCACCGAACCCGACCTCGTGACCGGACAGGTCACCGACGACTCCGAGCAACTGGTGATCGGCGCAAGCGACCCGGTCTTCGAGATGTCGCCCGCCAACTGGGGCCAGTACCCCGACCTCTCCAAGAGCCCGATCATCCTGAAGCGCGTCGACGACACCTGGGACTGCGAACGCCTCGCCGCCGAACACGACGACCTGTTCCACCCACCCCCGAAGTCGACTGGTGAAGAGTCCTCGGCGGCTTCCCGCCGGCACCGCCCAGGGGTGATCGTGAGCAATGACGGAGCGAACACGACGGCGCATCGACTTCCGTCCCACGGATCAGACGACGTCCACCAACCGGTCGAGCAGCCAGTTCGGGCCGACGACCGTGCCGCCAGCCGATCGCGCCCGCTCGGCCAACCCCCGGTCGGCGGTGACGACGACCGCTCCGTCGTGAGCAGCAGCAACCGCAGCGATCGTGTCGTCGCCCTCGCCGGGCACGTGCACCACGACGACGCCGTCGATGTAGGCGTCGGCTCCCGTCGGAACTGACCTTCCAGCACGACGGTCACCGAAGGTCCAGCGCCTGGGCCATCATCGTCGCTCGCACCTGCTCGACGAAGCGTCGAGCAGCTGCAGGCCGATCACGCCGCCACCCCAGTTCGGGCCGCGACCCGATCACATTGGCGGCATCGATCACGACCGTGCGCCCCTCGAGACTCTCCATGGCAACCCTCTCTTCGGCGGTCAGTCTTGCAGCAGCGGGACCGCCCACGGCGCGGTGCTGTGGCGGCCGATCCCGTGATCGACGCGGTGCTGGAGTTCCCCGACAGATGAACCTCGACGGTGGTATCCACGAGATCCCTCTGCCATCGCCGGCAACCGGACGGCTCTGGCTGTGCGGGGAGCGTCCGATTGCGCCGACCCCGAGGGTCTGGTCGCACCGCGTCGGCGCCGACGCGGTCGTGTGCCTCGCCCGCGAACACGAACTCGCCGAGCGCTACCCGAACTACGTGACGTAGCTCGCCCAGCCGCCGGAACGGGTGGTCTGGCATCCGATCCACGACCTGCACGCGCCGACGCTGGAGGAGTTCGCTCCAGTGCTGACCGGGCTGGTAGATAGGGTCGTCGCAGGGGAGCGGTTGATCGTCCATTGCGCCGCCGGGATCGGACGGTGCCGGCACGGTCGCGGTCGCCATGCCGATATCGTTGGCGGTTCCGGTCGACGAGGCGCTCACGCCCACGTGCGCCGCCACCGCCCCTCCGCCGGCCCCGAAGTCGGCGCCCAGCTCGACCTCGTCCGTCAGCTCCACGAGCACCTCACGGGCGACCCGCCCGGGACACGTCACCGACTCCGTGACACCCCGTGTCGATCGTCGCCGACGCCGACGACGTGGTGGAGACGGTCGAGGTTGCAAACGACCCGGACCACGGTCAGTCACCCGGAACGTCGACCGACACATGAACGATGTGCGGAGGGTCTGAGCATCGGCGCGGCGATACTCGGATGCACGATGGGTGAACATCCGGTTTCGCAGAGCACCACGAAGCAACACCGCGAATCGCCCTCCCGCACGCCCGCGGACACGCCTGCTCCGACGCCGAAGCGGTCCAGCGAGCATGCCCACTTCGTGGCCGGATCCGCAAGGTGCGCAACTGCAAGGTCTGCAGGCGCCGCTGCCGCCGAGAAGCGTCGCCTGAGCAAGGCTCAACGCAAGGCCGACGCACAGGCACGGGCCGCGCAAGGAGCAGGTGCATGCAGATGGAACAACTGTCCGGAGCCGGTCTGTGTCGCAACTCGACGCGCAGGACCCCGGCCCCGTCCACTCCGGCGGTCAGGATGCCGCCGAACAGACCGACGGCGCCGGAACCGGCGCGTCGCCAAGCCGACAAGCACCGCGCCGGGCTGCCGTGCGGTCTCGAAACCTGCATCAGCCAGGTGTGTATCGACGGCTTCGCCCAGGAACGCGCCCGACGCCACCGGGCACGGCGGCCGTGCAAGTCGGCCGAGTGCGCCCTTCCGATCTGCGTTGCGCCGAGCCGCTCGGCAACTGAGTCCACCCCGTCGATTCGTGTTCGCCACCGCCACCGGCCTTCCCGGCGCACAGCGCCGCGCTACTGGTCATTTCGGCCGGTCCGAGGCATCAGGAAGTCGCGGGTGATCCGTGTTCTTCGCCGGGTTCATGGTGTCGCCGTGGAGCTACCGGTCGTTGTTCGCCTCGATCGTCTCCGACCAGACCTCGATCGTGGCACCGCAGATGTATCTCGCCCGCGGTCACCGGCCCGCTCATCGGGCGTCCGTCCGCGGTCGAGGAGGCCGACCACGGAGTGCGAGTCGTCGACCACGTCATCGCCACGCAAGCACCCGACGAGGTGTGGCTCGCCGGCCACGCCCGCGGCGGCCAGGTCGCCTGGCCGGAGTCGCCGAACAGATCGAACCTGTCGGCGTATCGCGATCGACCCGGTCGACAGGTGCCCGGCCGCCACCCACCGCGTTGGCCGCCGCCGCCGAGCCGGCCACGTTCACCGCGAGGACGCTCGTGATCGGCGCCGGCATCGAGGGGAAGTGCGCACCCGACGCGGTCAACCATCGACACTTCGCAGCCGCAGCGCCAGCGGGGGCGACTCACACCGTGATCGCCTCGATGGGTCACGGCGACATGCTCGACGACCGACCTGCGCGGGTCGGGCGACTGATGTGCGGAGGCAGCGACGACCCCCGACACGAACGCGCCACGGTTGCCGACCTGGTGCGCACGTTCATCGAGCCGGGCTGATCCACCGGCCCTGCCGTACCGCCACGCAGTGTCCGACACCTCACGACGATTCGGGCGGGATCGACCTCCGTTGCCCGCGACGGAGGGATCAGTGTCGGGTCTGGGCGTTGACCCAGGCCAGGTAGTCGCTCGAGCCGGCCAGCGCCACCCCGGTGATCGCCGGCAGGTCGTAGGAGTGCAGTGCACGAACCGCAGCGACCACGTCGTCGAAGCGGTCGACGCGGGTGACGGCGGTCAGCAGGATCTCCTCGTCGTGCTCGACAACGTCGTTCCACTCGTAGACGCACGCGATCGTCGTGAGGTGGGCGCACGCGACGAGCCGCTGCCGCACCAGTGCGTCGGCGATCGTGGTCGCCTCGTCCCGCGCGCCGCACGTGATTGCTCACCTGACAGTGGTCCAGCGTGGTCACGCATCGATCTTCGCGCATCTCGAGGCCGCAGCTCACCCACCCCCACCGCCACCGCCACCTCCACCGCCACCTCCACCGCCACCTCCACTTCCACCTCCGCCGGCCCGGTGCTGCACCAGCGACCTCAGGCGAACGGTCGGCGGTCAAGCTCGGGGCCGAGCCTGCCGATGCATGGGTGTGCTCGTACACGCCGACTCCTCGCCCATCGACACCACCGATCAATCGCTGGTGTGTCGTGGTTGCGCACGATCGAGGCCGAGGTGCTCCTCGGCGCTGCTGAGCGCGCTGCGTGCCACCGGGTTCCTCACCGAGGACGAGTACCAGGCCAAGCGCCAACGACTCACCGCCCAGCTCTGAGCATCTCCGCGACACCCCTCCGCCATGATGGAGTTCATGGCGGAACCCCGACCCACTGCTCGAAGCGCTCCGCACGTCGACCGGGCGGCCTGACGCCGAGTTCCGTGACGGAGAACGCGAGGCGATCTCGGCGCTCGTCGACGACCGTGGCCGGGTGCTCGTCGTGCAGCGCACCGGGTGGGGCAAGAGCGCCGTCTACTTCCTCGACCACCCACCTCCTGCGTGCGCAGGGCGCCGGACCCACCCTGCTGATCTCGCCGCTGCTGGCCCTGATGCGCAACCAGATCGACGCGGCCCGCCGACTCGGGTTGCGCTGCGAGACGATCAACAGTGCGTCGGCCACCACCGTGACCGAACTCGAACGACAGCTCCGCGCCGACGAGGTCGACCTGCTGCTGATCTCCCCCGAGCGGCTCGCCAACCCCGAGTTCGGGAGCAAGATCATGCCGATCGTCGGTGCCCGCCCCGGGCTGATCGTGATCGACGAGGTCCACTGCATCTCCGACTGGGGCCACGACTTCCGGCCCGACTACCGGCGCATCGGGCGCATCGTCGACCGCCTCGCGGGGTCGTCGGTGCCGATCCTCGGCTGCACCGCCACCGCCAACGACCGTGTCGTCAACGACGTCGCCGACCAACTCGGCGCGGAGCTCACCACGTTCCGCGGGCCGCTGCGCCGTGAGGGCCTCGCGCTCAGCACGATCCGCCTCGACCGCCAGGCCGAACGCCTCGCGTGGCTCGCCGACACCCTCCCCGAACTCGACGGCTTCGGGCATCGTCTACTGCCTCACCGTGCGCGACGTCGAGAACGTCGCCGCCTGGCTCGCGTCGCAGGGCATCGAGGTCGAGGCGTACTTCGGATCGCTCGACAACGAGTCGCGCATCGAGGCCGAGCGCAAGCTGCAGACCAACGAGATCAAGGCACTCGTCGCCACCACCGCCCTCGGCATGGGCTACGACAAACCCGACCTCAGCTTCGTCGTGCACTTCCAGTCGCCCGGCTCGCCCGTCGCGTACTACCAGCAGGTCGGCCGCGCCGGCCGAGCACTCGAGACCGAGCCGCGGCATCCTGCTCGCGCGGCCAGGAGGACGAACAGATCCAGGACTGGTTCATCGAGCAGGCGTTCGCCGAGGAGCACCTGGTCAACGACATCGTGAATGCGTTCGACTCGTTCGACGGGCCCGTCCCGCTGATGGCCATCCAGGTGAAACTCAACGTGAAGATCGGCACGCTCGAACTCGTCGTCAAGCAACTCGACGTCGACGGCGTGCTCGAACGGGTCGCGGGCACCAGCTACCAGCGCACCCTCGCGCCGTGGACCTACCCGGCGAGTCGTGTCGAGGCGGTCACGACGGAGCGGCGGCTCGAACAGCAGGCGATGGTCGACTACTTCCACACCACGGGGTGCCGGATGCGGTTCATCGCCAACCTGCTCGACGACCCGGCCGCCGACGACTGCGGCATCTGCGACAACTGCACCGGCGACACCGATGTTCGCCAGCCGTCGGTCGAACTCGCCGCTGCGGCCGAGCGGTTTCTGCTCACCCGCCCGATCGAGGTCAGCCCGAAGAAGATGTACCTCGACGCCGACACCGGCGGCCGCAAGAAGATCCCGGCCGCGGAGCAGCTCGCCGATGGCCGAGCCCTCGCGATGTGGGGCGACGCCGGCTGGGGCCAACTCGTTCGCGACGGCAAGCTCACCGCCGGTCGCTTCGACGACCGCCTCGTCGACGCGCTCGCCGAACTGGTTGCCGACTGGGCGCCGACCCCCGCGCCCGAGTGGATCACCGCGGTGCCGTCGACCCGCTACCCGACGCTGGTCACCGAGTTCGCCGAACGACTCGCCGTCCGACTCGGCCTGCCGTTCCACCCGGTGCTCGAACGCATCGCCGAGCGGCCCACCCAGAAGGAACAGCGGAACTCTGCACACCAGCAGGCCAACGTCGATGGAGCGTTCGCCGTCACCAGCTCGATCGTCGACGCGCCGGTCCTGCTCGTCGACGACCTCGTCGACTCGGGCTGGACCATCACCGAAGTCGGGCGTCTTCTTCGCCGCGCCGGCGTGCCGCTCGTCCAACCGGTGGCGCTGTCCTCCACGTTCTGATGCCGTGATGTCGTCGTCACCCGAACGCACCCGAGCTGCACTGCTGCTCACCAACCGGCTGGTGCCGCTCGGCGCGAAGCCGCTGACCGCTCGGGAGTTCTGGTACCTCGTCGAACGCGTCGATCCCGCCGACCTGCTCCACGCCGACGCCGCAACCATTGCCGAACTTGCGGGTGTCGACACCGACGAGGCCGCCCGCCATCGCACGCTCCTCGACGCGGCCACGGCGATGAGCTTCGAACAGGAACGCCTCGCCGACGGCGGCGTGTCGCTCGTCTCGGCACTCGACGACGCCTTCCCTGCTCGTCTGCGCGAACGCCTCGGCGAACGATGCCCGCCGTTCCTGCTGACGGCCGGGCCGATCGACTGGCTCGACCGCCCGAGCCTCGGTGTCGTCGGCTCGCGCGACGCCGACCAACCGGCGCTCGAGGTGGCCCGTCGTGCCGCCGAGGTCGCGGTGCAGCACGGGTGGTCCGTCGTGAGCGGGCTCGCCCGCGGCGTCGATCAGGCGGCGATGGAGGGAGCGCACGATGTTGGCGGCGCGGTGGTGGGCGTTGCGGCCGAGGGGATCTCCGTGGCGTCGCGCAGCGCCGCGGTCCGCCGACGTGTGCATACCGGCGAACTGTGTCTTGCCAGCCCGTACGCCCCCGACGCCCGATTCAGCGCGGCGAGCGCGCTCGGTCGCAACAAGATCGTCTACGCGCTCTCACAGGTGGCGTTCGTCGTCGCTGCCACCGACGGCTCCGGCGGCACGTGGGCCGGCGCGAAGGAATCCCTCGAACACCGCTACTGCCCGGTCGCGGTCTGGGCGGGCGCCGGCGCGTCCGCCGGCAACCACGCACTCGTCCGCCGCGGCGCGACCCCGATCACCGACCTGGCCCAGCTGCTCGAGGTCGGCCCCCTGCCGCCCGAACCCACCCAGGACGCGCTCTTCTAGAGCGTTTGTGTGCAGATTCGGGTGACCCGTTCCTCCCGGAATTGCGCACAAACGGGTTGAACCGCCGAGACGTGCTGGACCTGGAGCGTTTGCGTGCAGATTCGGGTGACCCGTCCCACCCGGAATTGCGCACAAACGGGTTGAACCGCCGGGACGTGCTGGACCTGGAGCGTTTGCGTGCAGATTCGGGTGACCCGTCCCACCCGGAATTGCGCACAAACGGGTGGAATCCCGGTGACGGGTCAGGGGGTGCCGGCCAGCATGGCGGCCACGTCGGCCTCGCTCGGCACGCGGCCGACGGCCACGACCCGATCGTCGACGACGAGCGCCGGCGTCGACATCACGCCCCACGCAGCGATCTCGCCGGGGTCGGTGACCTTGTCGATCGTGGCATCGAGGCCGAGCGATGCAACGGCCTCGCGTGTTCGCTGCTCGAGTTGCTGGCACTTGGCGCATCCGGTGCCGAGGATCTTGATGTCCATGGGTCGTCCTTTCAGAGAACGAGGTTGAAGAGGTAGCCGATGGCGAGAATGCCGGTGGCGACAACGGCGACGTAGGTGACGATGAGCGGCTTCTTGAGGACCCGTCGCAGCAGCACCATCTCGGGCATCGACGAGCGCGACCACGCTCATCATGAACGCCAGCACCGTGCCCATCGGCAGGCCCTTGTCGTGCAGCGTCTCGACGAGCGGGAGGATGCCCGCAGCGTTCGAGTACAGCGGCACACCGAGGCCGACGGCCACGAGCACGCCCCAGAGGCCGGACGTCGCGTGGTCGGCGATCCACTGTTCGGGGACCCAACCGTGGATCGCGGCGCCGAGCCCGATGCCGACGAGCAGGTACGGCCAGATCTTGAGCAGGATCGTGCGCACCTCCTCGATCCCCATGTCGATGCGGTCGTCCCAGGTCAGCTGCGTCGACGAGTCGATCGGAGCGCCATGGAGGCGGGTCTCGAACACGAACGGCTCGACCCACTTCTCGAGGCGGAGTCGGCCGAGCACGTATCCGGCGACGATGGCGATGGTCGTACCGCCCACGATGTACAACACGGTGATCTTCCATCCGAACAACCCGAGCAGCATGACGATGGCGATCTCGTTGACGAGCGGGCTGGCGATCAGGAAGCTCAGCGTCACGCCGAGCGGAACGCCCGCAGCGACGAATCCGATGAACGCAGGCACCGCCGAGCACGAGCAGAACGGGGTGACGACTCCCAGCCCGGCGGCCACGACATTGCCGACACCCTCGCGACGTCCACCCAACAGGGCGCGGGTTCGTTCGACCGACATGAAGCTCCGGGCGATGGTGACGACGAAGATCACGCCGGTGATCAGCAGCGCGATCTTGGTGGTGTCGTACAGGAAGAAGTGGACGGCGCCGCCGAGGCGGGTCTCGGGGTCGAGTCCGGCGACGTCGTAGACCACCCAGTCCCACCACCGCAGGTTCACCCGGTAGGCGACGACCCACAGCACGGCGGCACCCAAGAGCAGCAGCGGTCGGCGGGCGGAGGACCGCACGGGCTGCTCGACGACGGCCGAGGTGTTCATCACATCACCGGCTCCCGGGCGAACCCGGCGAGCAGTTCGTCGACGGCGTCGTGGTCGAGGTCGTAGTCGATCCAGCGACCGCGCTTGGTTCCGTTGATGAGGCCGGCTTGGCGAAGCACCTTGAGATGGTGGGAGAGCAACGGTGGGGTCACGTCCGCGTGCTCGGCGAGTTCGCACGCGCACCGTCGGCCGTGGCGAAGTTCCCGGACGATCTTCAGGCGGACCGGGTCCCCGAGTGCCTTGAACTGTTCAACAATCATTGAATCGTCCACACCCGCATCGTGCGCCGACGAGCCCCAACCCGCCAGGGACCAACGGCACATCACCCGTTTGCGTTGCGTTTCTGGTGACCCGGGTCACCAGAAACGCAACGCAAACGTGATGTCGTCGGCGATCGGTAGGTTCGGTGGATGGCCGACGACCAGACCTTCCATGACGACATCGAGGGCTACGCCGGTCGGCTCAGTTACCGGCCCGGCGACACGGTCACACTCCACATCTCCACCCGCGCCACACGCTTCGACGTCGCGATCGAACGGTGGGGAGGTACGCGCGAGGTGCGCTGGCGCGCCGCCGATGTCGAGGGCACGTTCGTCGCACCGCCAGCCGACGCCGACTCGGCCGGGTGCCGTTGGCCGGCGACGATCGAGTTCACGATCGACGACGACTGGCAACCCGGATTCCACCTCGTCACGCTCACCGCCCACGGCGCACCAGCCGGGCGCGACGTTGCCCACGCGTGCTTCGTCGTGCGGTGGCGACCGGACGATCCCGCTCGACCACGGGCGCTGTACGTCCTCGACACCAACACGTGGCACGCCTACAACACGTGGGGAGGCCGCAGCCTCTACACCGGCGGCCACACCGTCTCGCATGCTCGCCCGTTCGGACGCGGGATCCTGTCCCGCCCCGAGGTCGACCGCGACGATCGCAAGGCCCGTCCGGTCCGCTGGGGCGAGGAACCCGACGCCGACGGCACCATCTTCCAGCGCTACCGCACCGAGCACGACTATCCCGCGGCCATCGGTTCGGCCGGTTGGTTCACGCACGCCCGGCGCTTCGTCGAATGGGCCGAGCGCGCCGGCCACCGCTTCGACTACGCCGTGTCGTCCGACCTCGAACTCGACCCCGATGCGCTCGTCGGCTACGACACGGTGATCAGTGTCGGTCACGACGAGTACTGGTCGGCCGGGCAGCGCCGAGCGGTCGAAGACCATGTGCGCGGCGGTGGGAGCTTCGTCAGCTTCTCGGGCAACACGATGTTCTGGCAGGTCCGCCTCGAGCGGGCACCTGGTGGCAGCGGCGGGATCAGCATGGTGTGTCACAAGTACGCCGCGCATCTCGCCGACCCGGTCATCGCCGACGGTCGCCCGGCGGTGAGATGTCCGGTATGTGGGCCGACCCGCTCGTGGGTCGACCCGAGTGGGAGCTGCTGGGTGCCGGCTCGGCGTTCGGGCTCTACCACCGCTTCGGGCAGGCGACGCCCCGTGGCGTCGGTGGCTTCGTCGTCTACCGCAACGACCACTGGATGTTCGAGGGCACCGGTCTCGGCTACGGCGACGTGCTCGGCGTCGACGACGGTGTGGTCGGCTACGAGACAGTGGGATGTCCGCTCACGTTCGACGACCTCCAGCTCCCGATCGCACGGCCGCATCCGGGGCTGCCCGCCGACATCGAGATCGTCGCATTCACCCCGTCGAGCAACCTCGTCGTCGGCGAGTATCCGACGTCGATCTCGGCGCTCAGCGACCAGGGCGACGCCGAGTTCATCGCCACCCGCCTCTACGGCGATGCCGGCGACACCAACCTCGCCCGCGTCCGCCACGGCAACGCGGTGATGCTCACGTGTCGCCCGTTCGGCTCGAGCGGTGGCGAGGTCGTCACCGTCGGCACGACCGACTGGGTCTTCGGGCTCGCAGGGGACCCCGCCGTCGCCCGCGTGACCGCCAACATCCTCGACCACACCGGCGTCTGACCCAGATCCAGCCCCGTCCCATCCCGTTTGCGCTGCACTTCTGGTGACCCGGCTCACCGGAACCGCAACCCAAACGTGGTTGGTGGTTCCCCGTCTCCGTTTGGGTTGCACTTCGGGAGATCCGGTCCACCGAAACCGCAACGCAAACGTGGGCGTTCAGGGCACGACGACGATCTTGGCGCGGGCGTGGCCGGTTCCGATCTCGGCGAGGCCGTCGGCAACACCGTCGAGACCGACCACTCGATCGACCTGCGGTACGAGCCGGCCCGACGCGAGCAGTTCGCCGAGGAACGTGAGGTCGTCGTCGTTCGGTGCGGCGGTGAACTGGTGGAACGACGCCTCGGCCCGGGCGAACGCCAGCCATGACCGCGCGATGTACGGGAAGCGGGTCGATCCAGCGGTTCGCCTTCGGTCCGCTGACCCCGACGTACCGGCCACCGGCGCGCAGCACGCTGCGGTTCTCCCTGGGCGTGCGGCTGCCGACGTTGTCGAGCATCACGTCGAAGCGAGCACCACCAGCGACGAAGTCGTCACGGGTGTAGTCGAGCACCTCGTCGGCGCCGAGCGCTCGGACCATCTCGACGTTGCGGGTGCTGCACACCGCCGTCACGTGCGCGCCGAGCACCTTGGCGATCTGCACCGCCATCGTGCCCACCCCGCCGGCCGCGCCGTTGATCAGCACCCGCTCGCCAGGCTGGACCGCACCGTGGGTGCGCAGACCCTGCAGCGCTGTCAGCCCTGCGACCGGGGTGGCGCCGGCAGCTTCGAACGACACGCCATCGGGCATCGCCACCACGTTGCCTTCCTTCACGGCGAGGTATTCGCCGCAGCCGCCACCCGGCCCCTCACCGAACACCGAGTCGCCGACCGCGAACCGGGTGACATCAGCGCCGACGGCGACGACCACGCCGGCGACGTCGGCTCCGCGCACGAACCGCTTCGGGCGCCGCATCCCGAACATCAAGCGCACCAGATACGGCGTGCCCGTGAGGAAGTGCCAGTCGAGCGCGTTGAGCGACGACGCCCGCACCTCGACCAGCAGCTCACCGGCCTGCGGCGTCGGCACCGGGAGCTCCTCGACCGCGAGCACTTCCGGGCCGCCGTAGGCGCGGGCGGTCACGGCGGTCATGGTCGTCGGGACCTGCTCGTCGCCGGAGCGTGTGTTGCTGGCCTCACTGGTGCTGGTGCTGGTGTTGGTGGGTGCTGGTGCGGTGTTGGTGCGGGTGTTGGACATGGGAGCTCCGATTCGATGTGAACGTACACTGTACGTTGTAGTGCGTACAGTGTACGTTGTCAAGGGTGAGTTCCGACAACAGCGCGCCGCTCGACCGCGCTCCGCTCGACCGCGATTCGGTCGTTGCTGCGGCGGTCGCCTTCGCCGACGAACACGGCACCGATGCGCTGTCGATGCGCAAGCTCGCCGCCTCGCTCGGCTACGAGGTGATGTCGCTGTACAACCACGTGGCCAACAAGGCCGAGGTGCTCTCGTTGATGGTCGACGCAGTGGCCGCCGAGATCCCGGCACTCGATCCGGCCGCGGATCCGATCGTCGCGGTGCGCACGCTCGCCGTCGACACCCGAGCGGCGCTCGTGCGGCATCCGTGGGCAGCCGGGCTGTGGCTTCGGCAGATGCCGGGCCCGGCCCGGGTCAGCCACATGGAACAGCACCTCGCAGCGCTCGCCGCCACCGACATGACCCCTGCGGTCGCACACCTCGCCTTCCACGCCGTCAACAACCACGTGATCGGCTACACCCTCCAGGAACAGGCGATGGCCTACGTCCTGCCGCCTGACGGCGACGCCGACGCGCTCGCCCGGATCGTTCATCGACGGCATCTCGGCCGACGATCACCCGCACACGATCGCCCACGTCCAGCAGCACCTCGATGGCGACACCGCCAGCAGCTTCGAGCTCGTGCTCGACCTCATCCTCGATGGGCTCACCCGCCTCGACTGAGACGACGCGGCGATCAGCCGGTGGGGATACGAGGCGAAATCGCCATCGACAGCGGGCGCGTGGTGACGCCCTGCGAGATCGTCAGGCGGTGGGGGCCCCCGACCACTGCGAGGTTCGTGTCGTGAAGTCGGCGCACGAGTCGACGCAGGCGCCACGGGGGCATGTCGTACACGATGTGGGCCGCCACGATCACCAGATCGGTCGGTTCGACCCGGTTCATCACGTCGTCCTGCCGTGCCTGGTCGGTGACGACGATGACGCGGTCGCGGTCGCGGTCCCGGTCGCGGTCGCGATGGTCGCCCTGCTCGAACACCGCTGCGGTGGACTCGTCGTCGCACAGCACGACGAGGTCGAGGTCGGTTCCGTCGCAGAGGTGCCGAACGACATCTGCGGTCAACTCCACGTCCTCGCGCTGCCACGCGGTTCGCGGTTCGCCGAGTTTGACGATGATGCGTTGCCACGGGCGAACGAGATGGGCGGCGATCGTCGGAACGGGTGAGGCCTGGCCGACGCCGTCGATGTCATTGCCGAAGACGTAATCCGCGGCCCACTTGGGGCCGTCCCAGGCGAGCAGCACCAACGACGCGTCGAGTTCGGTGACGAGGTTGATCGTCGCACTCGTGAACGAGTCGCCGACGCGCAACATGCCGTCGCCATCGAGCCCGTCGGCGGCGGCTTGTGCCGCGGCGCGGTCGACGGCTGCTCGAACATCGGACCGTGATGATTCGCCGGTCACGCCGTACGGGACCACCAGCCCGTCGTCGAAGCGTGCGAGCGCGCCCGCGAACGCGACGAGGCAGGAAAGGTCCGAGGTGCCGTTGCGAGCGTCGAGGAGTACCTGCTGGCCGATCGGCGGGCGATCGACGACCACGGGGGGCACTCGCGACGCGAAGAACCGTGTCGCGTACGACGTGATGAAGGCGGTGATCACGATGGCCAGCACGGCGGAGTTGACCACGTTCTGTTCGAACATGCCGAGCGTCAGGCCGACCTGTGCGATCGCGAGCGTCGACGCGGCCTGCCCGAACGACAGCGACGACATGAGTCCGACTTCGTCGCGCGACAGCCCGAAGATCTTTCCGGCGATCACGGCCGACGTTGTCTTGCCGACGAGCACGAAGCCGGTGAACAGCAGGCCGAGTCCGATCGTCTGCGGATCGATGAGTACCGCCGGGTCGATGTTGAGCCCGATCGAGATCAGGAACACCGGGATGAAGAGCGTGGTTCCGACGAAGTCCAGGCGTTCCATCAACGGTCCGCGAGCGGGGATGAGTCGGTTGAGCCCGAGCCCGGCCAGGAACGCGCCGATCAGTCCCTCCATCCCGCCGAGCAGGGCGACGGTGGCACCGAGGGCCATCAGCGCCAACGTGAACACGAAACGCTGAGGACGGGTCCGGCCAACGCGGACGAAGAACCAGTTCGCCACGCGCGGCAGCACCCACAGACACACGAACACGAGCAGCGGGAGCCCGATCCAGAGCGACAGCGTCGGATCGGGTGTCGTCGCCTGGACCCCTTCGGGGACGAGCCGCTCGGCGACGTCGCTGCCGAACGGCACATCGAGGGGATCGATCTCGATCACCGCCGTCGCCGTGGCGAAGGCCAGGACGGTCAGCGACATCAGGTCGGCGACGACACCGGCCGACACGGCGGCGCCGACCGACCGGGTGTTCTGCAGGCCGGCCGACTGGACCTCGGAGTAGGCGACCAGCGTGTTCGAGGCCCACATCGCGCCGATGAGCAGCGCCCCGAGCGTCTCGATGTCGTCGGACTGGTCGACGACGAACACACTGAGCAGGAACGGGATGAAGAAGCCGAGCAGGCCGAACGTGATCGCCATTCGGCGGTTGTCGTTGAACGCCTTGATGTCGAACGACAACCCGGCCAGGAACATCAGGTACAGGATCCCGATCGCTCCGAGATCGTCGACCAGCCCGCCCGACGCCAGCCAATCGATCACGAACGGACCGAAGAGCATCCCGCCCGCGATCAGCCCGACGATGCCGGGGATCCGGAAGCGCTCGGCCAGGATCGGCCCGAGCACGACGATGGCGAGGAGCACCGCGATCGTCGCTTCGACGGTGCCGATCAGCACGCCCGTGCCCCTGTGATCACGGGCGGACACTGGCACACGCGGTGGCGTCGAGCAAGCACCAGGACGCAACACTCCGTTGACGGCTGACACACCGGACTGGTCACCACCGGCGGCGGGCTCGATCAGTGCCTCGTCGGATCACGCCGCTAGCGTCGTGCACACAACTGAATACCTGCGGGGTTGGGTGAAAGTCCCGACCGGCGGTGAAAGCCCGCGAACCCATCGTTTCGGCGATGGGCCGATCCGGTGGAACTCCGGGGCCGACGGTCACAGTCCGGATGGGAGCAGGTGCGCGTCGACGTCGACTCGCGTCCGTCAGCGGGCGCGAGTGATCGTCGTGCTGCTCCCGTTGCCCTCCCGCTCGACTGGAACGGCACGGAGATGGACGACACGACAGCGATGAGCGCGGCGATCACGGCGGCGGCCGTGGTCCGTGCGCGCACGTCGCCGAACCCGTGGGTGGGCGCTGCGCTGCTGTCGCCCGACGGGACGCTCGTCGCCACGGGCGCCACCGAGCCGCCCGGCGGACGCCACGCCGAGATCGTCGCCCTCGACCATGCCGGTGGCGCCGCGCGTGGCGCCACGCTCGTGTGCACGCTCGAGCCGTGCTCGCATCACGGGCGCACGCCACCGTGCACCGAGGCGATCATCGCGGCCGGCATCGCCCGGGTGGTGGTGGGCATCACCGACCCCGACGAACGCGTCGCCGGCACCGGCCTCGACGCCCTCCGCCGTGCGGGGATCGTCGTGGACGTCGACGTGTTGAGGGCCGAGGTGGAAGCGCAACTCGCCCCGTACCTGCACCATCGCCGAACCGGTCGGCCGTACGTGCTGTGCAAGCTCGCCACCACCGCCGATGGCGGCACGGCCGCGCCCGATGGGACCTCGCAGTGGATCACCGGCGAGGCGGCCCGACGCGACGCCCACCGACTGCGCGCCGAGAGCGACGCGATCCTCGTCGGTGCGGGCACGGTCCGCGCCGACGACCCGTCGCTCACCGTGCGTCACGTGGCCGGCGACGACCCGCTGCGCGTGGTCCTCGGCTCGGCGCCGCCCGACGCGAAGGTGCACCCCTGCCTCGAATGGAGCGGCGGTCTCGACGACCTGCTCCACGAACTCGGCCGACGCGGCATCGTGCAGCTGATGGTCGAGGGTGGTGCCCGGGTGATCGGGTCGTTCCACGCCGCCGGTCTCGTCGACCGCTATGTGCTCTACGTCGCGCCGGCGCTGTTCGCCGGCACCGACGCCACCCCCGCCATCGCCGGCGCCACCGCACCGACGATCGACGACGTCTGGCGAGGTCGCTTCGACCGCGTCGAGCGCGTCGGTGACGACGTGCGACTCGAGATCATTCCCCTGCCCGAACCCCACCACCAACCAGTGCACGAAGGAATCTGATGTTCACCGGAATCGTCGAAGAACTCGGCCGACTGGAATCACTGCGCGACGGCCGTCTGCGCATCGCCGCCACACGCGTCATCGACGGCGTCGAGATCGGTGAGTCCATCGCCGTGAATGGCTGCTGTCTGACCGTTGTCGAGTACGGCGACGGGTGGTGGGAAGCGGACGTCTCCGACGAGACGATCTCGCGTACCAGCCTCGCACGGCTCAGCGACGGCGACGGCGTCAACTTGGAACGAGCCGTGCGGGCGTCCGACCGCCTCGGCGGCCACGTCGTACAGGGCCACGTCGACGCCGTCGGCGAGGTCGTCACCCCGGTCCCCGACCTGCGAGTGCGCGTCCCCCGCGGCTTGCTGCGCTATCTGGTCGAGAAGGGGTCGGTGACCGTCGACGGGGTGAGCCTCACGATCGTTCACACGCTCGACGACGGCTTCACCGTGGCCATCATCCCGCACACCGCCGACGTCACCACGCTCGGCGCCAAACGCCCAGGCGACCTCGTCAACCTCGAGGTCGACGTGATGGCCAAGTACGTCGAACGACTCGTGACGGCGTACCTCCCACCAGCAGACGGAGCACCAGCATGACCACCACGTTGTTCGACCCGATCGAGGACGCGATCGCAGCGATCGCCCGCGGCGAGATCGTCGTCGTCGCCGACGACGAGGACCGCGAGAACGAAGGCGACCTGATCATGGCCGCCGACGCCGCCACGCCCGAGACGATTGCGTTCTTCGTGCGGCACACCTCCGGCGTGATCTGTGTCGGCCTGACCGGCGAGCGCTGCGACGACCTCGACCTGACCCCGATGGTCGTGGCCAACCAGAACACCGAGTCGCACGGCACCGCGTTCACCATCACCGTCGACCTCGCCGAGGGCACGACGACCGGCATCTCCGCTGCCGATCGGGCGGCGACCCTGCGGGCGCTCGCCGACGCCGGCGTTGCGAAGCGTTCGTTCAACCGGCCGGGCCACATCTTCCCGCTGCGCGCCCGACCCGGGGGCGTGCTGAAGCGCGTCGGTCACACCGAAGCCGCGGTCGATCTTGCTCGACTCGCCGGCCGCGCCCCTGCCGGCGTGCTCTGCGAGCTCGTGCTCGACGGCGGCGACATGGCGCGCGGCGCCGATCTGCGCCAGTTCGCCGACGAGCACGGACTCGTCTTCGTCTCGATCGCCGACCTCGTTCGTTACCGGCATCGCCACGAGAAGCTCGTCGCCCAGACCGCCGATGCCCGGCTGCCGACCGAGTGGGGCGAGTTCCGCTGCCACTCCTACGAGAGCGCGCTCGACGGCGAGACCCACCTCGCGTTCGTCGTCGGCGACGTGGCCGGTGACGAACCCGTGCTCGTGCGGGTGCACAGCGAATGTCTGACCGGTGACGTGTTCGGCAGCCAGAAGTGCGACTGCGGTCCGCAGCTGCGCGAGTCGATGCGCCTGGTGGGAGAGGCCGGGCGTGGCGTGGTCGTGTACCTGCGCGGTCACGAGGGTCGGGGCATCGGGTTGAGCCACAAGCTGCGCGCCTACGAACTGCAGGACGCCGGGCTCGACACCGTCGATGCCAACCTCGAACTCGGCCTGCCGGTCGACACCCGCGAGTACGGCATCGGCGCGCAGATCCTCGCCGACCTCGGGGTGCGCAAGCTCCGGCTGCTCACCAACAATCCGGCCAAGTATCGGGGCCTCGAAGGGTTCGGGCTCACGATCACCGAACGCGTCGGGCTCCACCTGCCGGTCCACCCAGAGTCCGCGCAGTACCTCCGCACGAAACGCGACCGGATGGGACACCTGCTGCCCGACGACCTCGGCGCCGTCGTGGTGGGGGAGGCGTCGTGAGCACCAACCTGCGCGCCGCCGACGCCTCGGCGCCGACCATCGACGGCACCGGCCGATCGGTGGCGCTCGTGTGCGGCCGGTTCAACGACCGCATCGTCGAGCAGCTCGAGCAGGGAGCACGGCGCGCTCTGACGGGCCACGGCGTTGCCGCCGATGCCATCACCACGTGGTGGGTCCCCGGCGCCCTCGAGATCCCCCAGGTGGCCCAGGCCGTCGCCGCGTCGGGCCGCTTCGACGCCGTCGTTGCGCTCGGCGCGGTGGTGCGCGGCGACACCTACCACTTCGAGGTGGTGTCCGACGCGAGCGCTGCCGGCCTGATGCGCCTGTCGCTCGACTCGTCCGTCGTGATCACCAACGGCATCCTCACCGTCGACGACGAGGCTCAGGCGCTCGTGCGCTCCGGTGACGACGACGGCAACAAGGGCGCCCAGGCCGCGCTGGCCGCGCTCGAAACGCTCGCCGTGATCGGCTCGATCGGCTGAGACGTCAGACCGCGGCGACGCGTCCGTAGCTGGTCGTGCGCTGTTCGAGGGGTCGCCCGATCGAGGCGGCGAACTCGGCAAAGCGCTCGCCGGTCATCTCCTGGCCATGGCTCGCCCCGGCCGCTCGCGAAATGTTCTCGTTGATCAGCGTGCCGCCGAGGTCGTTGCACCCCGCCCGCATCATCTGTGCGACACCATCCAGTCCGACCTTCACCCAGCTGGCCTGGATGTTGGGGATCAGTTCGCCGTAGGCGAGGCGCGCAACGGCGTGCATCAACAGGTTCTCGCGGAACGTCGGCCCGCGCCGCGCCTTGCGCTGCAGGTAGATCGGCGACGCCATGTGCACGAACGGCAGCCCGACGAACTCGGTGAACCCGCCGGTCTCCTTCTGGAGATCGCGGGTGCGCACGATGTGGCGAGCCCAGTGCACCGGTTGCTCGACGGCGCCGAACATGATCGTGACGTTCGAGTGCAACCCCACGCCGTGAGCGGCGCGGTGCGCGTCGAGCCACTCGTCGGTGTCGATCTTGTCCGGGCACAGCACCGCTCGGATCTCGTCGTCGAGGATCTCCGCTGCGGTGCCGGGAAGCGACGCGAGCCCGACCTCCTTCAGCCGGCCGAGATACGTGGTCAGGTCCTCACCGAGCCGTTTGGCGCCCTCGGTGACCTCGAGCGCCGTGAAGCCGTGAACGTGCATGTCCGGCACGGCGTCCTTCACCGCGCGGGTGACGTCGATGTAGTAGTCGCCGTCGAAGTCGGGATGGATGCCGCCCTGCAGCGTGACCTCGGTGGCGCCGAGCTCCCACCCCTCGCGGGCGCGCTCGGCGATGTCGTCGAGCGTCAACAGGTACGGCGTGCCGCGCAGGTTCAACGACAGCGGACCCTTCGAGAAGCCGCAGAACTTGCACTTGAACGTGCACACGTTCGTGTAGTTGATGTTGCGGTTGGCCACCCACGTCAAGGTGTCGCCGACGAGCGTCTGACGCATCCGATCGGCGGCGTCGGCAACGGCGACGACCTCGGCGCCGCGAGCACGGAAGAGGGTGACGATCTCGTCGATGCCCGGTTCCTCGCCGGCGTCGATGCCGGCCAACACCTCGGCCACGGCACCGCGGATCGGCGCGACGACGCCGGGAACGAGCGTCGGCGGCTGCTGGTCGGAACCCGAGTACCACGCCGTCGAGCGGTGGCCGACGAGTACGAACTCGGCGCCATCGGCGACGGTGTCGGCCGCCGTCGTCTTCTCCGGCCACACCTGGCCGGGGTCGTCGCGGCCGAGCCATTCGGCGTCGGCACGGTCCATCACCGCGAAGTGCAGTGCGGGGTCGAGCCATCGATCCCGATCGGCGACGTACTCGGGGTACACGGTCAGCCGCGGCGCCAACGCGAAGCCGCGCTCGGCGGTCACCTCGCGCAACACGTCGAGGTCGGGCCAGGGGCGTTCGGGGTTGACGTGGTCGGCCGTCACCGGTGACACGCCGCCCCAGTCGTCGATGCCGGCGTCGAGCAGCACGCCGAAGTCGTCGGACAGGTTCGGCGGTGCCTGCAGGTGGATGTCGGCCGGCAGGATCACGCGGGCGGCGGCGATCGCCCACAGGTAGTCGTCGCTCGGGCACGGCTTCGTCCCGCGCATCGCCGTTCGCTCCTTGGGCAGGAAGTTCTGGACGATGACCTCCTGCACGTGGCCATGGCGGCGGTGGCTGTCGGCGATCGCTTCGAGCGCCACGAGCTGATCGCTCCGGCTCTCGCCGATGCCGACGAGGATCCCGGTGGTGAACGGGATCGAGAGTTCGCCGGCCGCGTCGAGCGTCTCGAGCCGCCGTGCAGGCGTCTTGTCGGGAGCGTTGCGGTGGGCGTCGAGGTCGCCGTTCAGCGACTCGATCATCATCCCCTGGCTGGGGCTGACGGGGCGGAGTTGCGCCAGTTCGTCCGCGTGGAGCGCGCCGGCATTGGCGTGCGGGAGCAGGCCGGTCTCGGCGAGCACGAGCTTCGCCATCTCGGCGACGTAGTGCACGGTCGAGTCGTAGCCGCGACCACGCAGCCAATCGCGGGCGACTTCGTAGCGATCCTCGGGCCGTTCGCCGAGGGTGAACAACGCCTCGTGACAGCCGTTGCGTGCACCCTGGCGGGCGATGCGCAGCACATCGTCGGGATCGAGGTACGCCTTGTCGACGCGGGCGGGCGGCTGGGCGAACGTGCAGTACCCGCAGGTGTCGTTGCACAAGAACGTGAGCGGGATGAACACCTTCGGGCTGAACGTGATTCGCGTGCCGTGCGCACGGTCGCGGATCGCCGCGGCTTCTGCCATCAGCGCGTCGGTCGATGCATGCAACAGGCGATGATCGGCGAAGGTCGGCGTGGGCTCGGTGGTGGTCATGCGGATCCTCGCGTCGTGGTGGACCGGCCGACATGGCCGGGGCGGCTGGCGATGGCGCCGCTGCCGAAGGTCTCGTTGCAGTGCCAGCAGACGAACGCCTGGTCGAGCGGTTCGCCGCAGGCCTCGTGGATCAGGGTCGTCGGCGGTCCGTCGTCGGACAGCCAGTCGTCGCCCCAGCGCATCAGCGCCACGAGCGTGGGCGACAGCGCCGCACCCATCGGCGTGAGGCGGTACTCGTCGCGCGGGGGATGCTCGCAGTAGCGGCGCCGTTCGAGCACGCCGGCGTCGACGAGGCGCTTCAACCGCTCGGCGAGCACCGGTCGGGCGATCCCCAGATCACGCCGCAGATCGTCGAACCGGCGGATACCGCGGAACGCATCGCGCATGATGAGGATCGTCCAGCGGTCGCCGAGGACGTCGAGGCTGCGCTGGATCGAACACGCAGGTGCTTCGCTCGCCGGATCGACCATGGCCCGACCCTAGGGTGAGTTCGGATCACGAACCAAGTCGGTTCGTTCCGAGAACTCACCGATGCGCGAGCTCACGCAGGTTGTTCGAGGATGAAGACGCTGATCGTTCGGTGGCTCGCGCGAGCTCGGTACTTGCCGTAGCCGGGGTAGAACGTCGCGGCGACCTCGAAGGCCCGGTCGGCCTCGTCGTCGCCCGCCACTCTGGCCGTGACCTCGACCGACCGGTCGCCGTACGCCACGGTCGCCGCAGGATCGGCGCGGAGGTTGTAGACCCAGCCCGGGGTGCGCTGCTGGCCGTAGTTCGACCCGATGATCGCGACGTCGCCGTCGATCGGGATCCCCACCAGCGGCATCGAACGTGGCTCGCCGCTCTTCGCGCCGGTGGTGGTCAACATGATCACCGGCAGGCCCGCCATCAGACTGGCGACGGTGCGCCGCCCGCCCGTGCGCTTGTAGAGCACCTTGTCGAACGGGTACAGCGTGCGCTGGCACACCCACGCACCCGGGCCGGTCGCTGCAATCCGTTGCGTCACCCGTTGGGCGGCGTTGGCCGGCTTCAGCACGTAGCCGAGCTCATCGAGCACGCTCATCAGTTCTCCTTCGTCGGCCCAACGGGTTCAGTCGAGTTCTGCGTCGGCGGCGATGTCGGGGTACACCGCCTGGCAGGCGTGCAGGAGCGGCTCGAGCCCCATCGCCTTCGATTTCGAACCCGACACCTTCAGCTTGCGGAACAGCATCGCCTTGCCGAGCGGCAGGGTGCCGAGCAGCAGTTCGTGCATCGAGTCGGCGCTCAACGTGGCCGTGAGCGTGGCCCCGACGCCCTCGATCGGCTCGAACGTCGTGGCGACCGGCCGCGAGCGACCGTCGACCCAGATGTCGGCGTCGGGGTCGTGCAGTCGGAAGTTGATCACCATCTGTGCGTCGACCAGCGAGTCCATCGAGTCGTCGTCGTCGGCGGCGACGGCATCGAACATCGTGCTGTAGACGGACTCGAGTTGCTCGGCGTCGGCGTAGTGGCGTCCCATCGCCGCAAGGCTACGCGATCGACGCAGGTCGACGCCGGGGCGGCGCGCCGGTCAGCACGACCGCAACGGCACCGGCGAACCACCCGGCCCGCCTCCATTGTCGGCTCAGCCAGGGCGCGCCCGCGGTGAGCGCTGCAGCCAGCACGCCGATGCCGACGGCGCTCGGGAACCATCCGGAGGTGAGTGCACCGAGGTCGGTGTCGGGAACGGCCACGACCTCGCCGCGGTCGTCGTCGAACACGCCCGACAGCAACGACACGAGCGCCGCAGCGATCGCCGCGCCGTGAGGACCCGGGTGCCCACGACGATCGTCGTGAGCAACCAGTCGGGCAGGGCGTCGAACCCGCGGAGGAGATCGGACGCAAACGCCGCCAGCGTGTCGCCGAACAGCCACTCGACGATCAGCAGCGCCACCAGCACAACGGCAGCGACCGCGAGGCGAAGGAAGTCGGCCGATCGACCGGCCCGTTTGTCGGCGCAGCGCGCGAACATGGCCTCCATGACGCTGACCGCCGACGCCCCTCCCGACCGAGCACGAGTCGTGATCATCGGCGGTGGGGTGATCGGCACGAGCGTCGCCTACCACCTGACCAAGCTCGGCTGGACCGACGTCGTGCTGCTCGAGCGCGACCAGCTCACCTCGGGCACGACCTGGCACGCGGCCGGGCTGGTCGTGTCCGGAGGCATGACGACCGAGACGCTGGCATGGATGACCAAGTACTCGACCGACCTGTACCGCGTGCTCGAGGACGAGACGGGTCTCTCGACCGGCTTCCGTCCCGTCGGCTACCTGCAGACGGCGTCGAACACCGAACGGTTGCACAAGCTCCGACGCGAAGCGGACTTCCTGCGGCTGATGGGTATCGATCGCGAGGAGGTCTCGGCTCGCGAGGTCGCCGATCTCTGGCCGCACGTCGACCCCACCGATGTCCTCGGCGGGTTCTTCACTGCGAGCGAAGGGCGCGCCGACCCGTACAACGTGGCGATGTCGCTGGCCGCTGGGGCACGGGCGGGCGGCGTGCGCATCATCCAGGGTGCGCCGGTCACCGGGATTGCCCAGCGAGGTGGGCGCGTCGTCGGCGTCGAGACGGCAGGTGGGCGCATCGAGGCCGAGTACGTCGTCAACTGCGCCGGGATGTGGGCTCGTCAGGTCGGCGCGATGGCCGGCGTGTCGGTGCCGCTGCAGGCGATCGAGCACGCCTACCTGATCACCGAGCCGTTCGAGGGTGTCTCGCCCGACCTCCCGATCTTCGAGGACCCCGATCGGTTCGCCTACTACCGCGAGGAGACGGGCGGCCTGATGGTCGGGCTGTTCGAGCCGGTCGCGGCGCCGTGGTCGACCGACCGGATCCCCGACGACTTCAGCTTCGGTGAGATCCCGTCGGACTGGGATCGGCTCGCCCCATTCCTCGAGTACGCGATGGAGATCCTGCCGGGGCTCGCCGACGTCGGTGTCCGCAAACTGTTCACGGGCCCGGAGAGCTTCACGCCCGACAACGGCTTCCTGATGGGCGAGGCACCCGAACTCGACGGGTTCTTCGTGGCGGCCGGGTTCAACTCGCTCGGCATCCTCACCGGCGGTGGCGCCGGGTCGATCATGGCCAGTTGGATCGTCGACGGAACGCCCCCGCTCGACGTGACCGGGGTGGACATCGCCCGCCTCCAGCGCTGGCAGACCAGCCGGCCCTACCTCACCGAGCGCAGCGTCGAGTTGCTCGGACGGCTCCACTCCACCGGATCGTGGCCGCACTCCCAGCCGACGACGGCGCGTGATGTCCGTCGTTCGCCGCTCCACGATCGCCTCGCTGCAGCCGGTGCCCGGTTCGCCGAGTCGTCCGGTTGGGAGAACACGGCGTACTTCGCGCCGCCCGACGCCGAGATCGCGTTCCGCTACACCTACGGACGCCCCGACTGGTTCGAGTTCCATGCCGCCGAGCACCGGTCGGTCCGTGGGGCCGTCGGGTTCTTCGACATGTCGTCGATGTCGAAGTTCCTCGTCCAAGGGCCCGACGCCGAGTCCGTGCTCAATCGATTGTCGGGCAATGACGTGGCCGTGCCGGTCGGCCGCTGCGTCTACACCCAGTGGATGAACGAGCTCGGTGGCGTGATGGCCGACGTCACGATCACCCGGCTGGCCGACGACCGGTTCCAGGTGGTCGCCGCCGAGGCGTTCCACCGCCGAGTCGCCTCCATGCTCCGCCGCGGCGTGGGGCCCGATGCCCGGCTCTACGTCACCGACGTCACGTCCGGCTTGGCACTGCTCAGCGTGCAGGGGCCGAACTCGCGGGCGTTGCTGGCCGAGCTCACGACGGCCGACCTGTCGAACGACGCGTTCCCCTACCTGACCGCGCAGGACATCGACCTCCACCACGCGAGGGCACTGGCGGTGCGCATGAGCTTCGTCGGCGAACTCGGCTGGGAGCTGTTCGTGCCGACCGAGTTCGCGCTCGGCGTGTACGACCGGCTCGTCGAGGTCGGCGCAGCCCACGGTCTTGCCCACGCCGGGATGGCGACGCTCGAGAGCACCCGTACCGAGGCGGGCAGACTCGACTACGGCCTCGACATCGAGAACTCCGACTCGCCGCTCGAAGCGGGCCTCAAGTTCGCCGTCGACTTCGACAAGCGCAGGGGCTTCGTCGGACGTGATGCGCTGCTTGCGCAGTACGAGCAGCGGCCGTACACGAGCCGCTTGGTGCAGTTCCTGCTCACCGATCCCGACCCGCTGCTCCACGGCGAGGAGCCGATCCTGCTCGAAGGCCGCCCCGTCGGCTACGTCCGCTCAGGCGCCTACGGGCACACGCTCGGCGGGGCGATGGGGTTCGGCTACGTCGAGCACGCCGACGGTGTGACCGCCGACCTCGTTCGCGACGGCAGCTTCGAGATCGTCGTCGCCGGCGAACGGTTCCCCGCCCGAGCGTCGATCCGATCGATGTACGACCCGAAGAACGAGCGAGTCCACATGTGACGCCTTGGCAGCCCGGTCAGGGCTGCCCGCCGAGGATCGCGAAGGTGCCCGCTGCCGTGGCGATCAGCCGTTGGTCGTCGCCGACGATGCGCCCGTCGAGGTGCACGACACTGCGGCCCCGCTTGACGACGTTGGCGGTGGCGGTGAGTCGGCCGGCGACGGCCGGACGGATGAACCGCAGCGACACCTCGATGCTGGCGCAGTACCGGCCCGGTTCTTCGAGCGCGCTCATCGTCGCTTTGCCCATCGCGGTGTCGACGAGCGCAAACAGCACCGCGCCGTGGACGACGCCGTTGGGGTTGAGATGGTCCGCGCCCACGTCGACATGGGCGAGTCCGACACCGGGCTCATCACCGGACAGTTCCATGCCCAGGAACCGCTTCAACGCAAAGTCGCCATACTCCTCGGTGGGCACAGACGGCTCGATGACCGAGTCGGCCGGTGCTTCGTCGCCACTGCGGTCTGCCATGCGAGCGCAGGTTACGCAGCTGTGCGTTCACGACACGAGATCGCGGCGACGATCCGCCGGACGGGGCTGACGATGTCGGGAAGCCGTCGCTCGACGACTTCGACTCGATCGACCCGCCGTCCCATCGTGGCGGTCGTCAGCAACCGGGACGCTGCGCTCCTGACACCGGGTGCGCGTCCCCGCCGTGCCCATCGCTCGTTCGAGGTCGGCGCGCCCGGTTGCGGGCCCTACGATGGCCAACCGCAATCCGGCGCGGACGGTTCAACGGGTTTTCTCCTGCGAATCGCGCCGGTCCCGCCTCTCTAGCTCAATGGTAGAGCAGTGGACTTTTAATCCATTGGTTCAGGGTTCGAGCCCCTGGGGAGGCACCTGAGGGCCACACGGGTTCATGGCCTTGTACAATCTGTTAAATGCCGACTGTCGATGCCATCGACGGGCGCACCGCTCGTCGCAACCGCAACAAAGATGCCGTCCTCGATGCCCTGATCGAAATGGCCAACGAAGGCCGAGCCGAACCACCGATCGAGGACATCGCCGAGCGAGCCGGTGTCTCGTACCGCTCCGTGTACCGCTATTTCGAGGATCGCACCGAACTGATGGTGTCCGCCATCGCCCGCGTCATGGGCGACATGTGGCCGATCTTCGATGTCGAGGGTCTCGGCGACGGCCCGCTCGACGACCGGATCGAACGCCTCATCTCGGTCCGACTCGACGCCTACCATCGCCTCGCCCCGTTGACCCGTGCCGCCGTGCGCCTTCGGGCCAACGAGCCCGCCGTTGCCGAGGGCTACGACCGTGTCCGTGACTACCTGCGCGAGCAGTTGGCCGCCCAGTTCCGCCCCGAGATGTCGGCGATGCCCGACACCGACCGGGAGATGGTGCTCGCTGCGCTCGACGTGATGTTCCAGTTCGAGGCGCTCGACTACCTGTCCAGGCACGACGGCATGGACGACGAGGCGCTCGCCCGGGTGCTCACCCGCCACGTCCGCGCCCACCTCGCAGCGGCCTGAGCAACCGGGCCACTGAGCAACCGGATCAGAAGTCGGTCGACGCGACGACCGAGTCGCCCTGTTCGACCGCGGTGACGACGCGTTCGGCGACGGTCGCCGGATCGAGCCCGTCGGGCATCTTCGGTGCTGCGCCGGCGAGCGGACGCGTCGCCAGGCCGGTCTCGGTGTGCGGTGGGCGGACGTCGATCACCGCCACCTTCGAACGACGGAACTCGCGACGGATTGCCTCGGTAGCCGCCGCTGCCGCTGCTTTCGACGCCGAGTAGGCGGCCATCCCGGGCATCGGCGTTTCGGCCACGACGCCGGACAGATTGACGAAGAAGCCCTGGGACGCCTGCAGAGCGGGGGCCACGCGCTTGGCCAGCCACATCGGGCCCATGGCGTTGGTGAGGAACAGTTCCTCGATGACCACGTCGTCGGTGTCGACCAGGTCGCCGAAGGCGACGATGCCCGCCGCGACCACGACCCCGTCGAGGCGACCAGTCGTTGCCGCGACATGCTCGACCAGTGCATCGCCGGCGCGCCCGTCACGCAGATCCAGCGTGACGTCGCTGTCGGGCCCGCCGGAACGGGTGCAGCGCACCACGCTCGCGCCCCGGCCGGTCAATGCAGCGGTGATCGCCCGCCCGAGTCCTCCGTTGGCGCCGACGACGGCAACGACGGTTCCGTTCAGGTCACGTGAGGCCATGGCGCTCAGATCCCGAACGAGGCCGACGTGACAGCGGCAGCCGAGTCGTCGTCGCCGAACAACTCGACGCGGCTGTGGGCCTGTCGTCCGTACACGAACATCACCAGTTCGCCGACCGCACCACGCACCGTGACCGATGGCTCGGCTCGCTTGGCGATGATCGGCTCGTGGTCGTCGTCGGGTTCGAGCACGATGCCGACCGGCGAGCTCTTGACCAGCCGCTTCGCCATCTTGGCGAGCACGCCGTACAGCGTGGCGGTGAGGTCGTCGTCGAGCGGGCGTGGCTCCCAGGTCGGCTGGGCGCGGCGGACGTCTTCGAGGTGCACGAAGAACTCGACGGTGTTCGCCAGTTCGTCGATCTTCTCGATCCGTGTCGGCGACCAGATCGGCGGGCCCGAGCGCACGGTGTCGACGAGGTCGGTCCACTCGCTTTCCGCGACGCCGGACTGCACCTTGTCGGTGTAGCCGGCGGCCTTCGACACGATGATGCCGATCGCAGCGTCGGGCCGCCGTTCGCGCACGACGAGGTGCGCAGCGAGGTCACGCGTCGTCCAGTCGCCACACAACGTCGGCTGGTCGGGGCCGAGTTCGAGGAACAGGTCGCAGAGTTCGGCGCGCTCGCGTCGGGCGGGAATCGTGTCACTGGCCATCCCCGCACCGTATCGGCGGGTGAGGCGTCGATGCTCAGGCCTGCCCGTAGGTCGCGTTGAGCGACTCGCCGATCTCGGCCAAGGCGTCGGGGCGGAACGTCGGCACGATCGCGTGGGTGACACCGATCTCGGCGAGCTGCTCGATGCGGGCGTCGAGCTTCGGTCCGGGAGGCGCGCCGGCGCCGGCGATCATCTCGATCGAGGCCGGATCGCGGCCGTGGTCCTCGGCGGTCTGGCGCACCAGCGTGATCAACTCGCCGATCTCGGTGGCCGACGCGCTGCCGGGGAAGAACCCGTCGCCGATGCGGCCGGCCCGCTTCGCTGCTGCGGTGCTGTGGCCGCCGACGATCACCGGGATCGTGCCGTTGGTCGGCCTGGGCAACGAGATGCACTGTTCGAAGTCGAAGAAGTCGCCCGAGAACGTCGTCTTCTCGCCAGACCACAGCGCGCGCATCACCGCGATGTACTCGTCGAGGCGCTTGCCGCGGTCGTTGAACGACACGTTGAGCGCCGCGAACTCCTCGGCCAGCCAACCGGCGCCGACCCCGAGCACCATGCGCCCACCGGAGAGGTGGTCGAGCGTCGCCAGCTCCTTGGCCGTGATCACCGGGTTGCGCTGCGGCACGATCAGAATGCCGGTCGCCAACTTGATGCGCGTGGTGTGCGCCGCGACCCACGTGAGCCAGATCAGCGGGTCGGGCAGGTCGAACTCTTCGGCGCCGCCGGCCATCTTGCCGCTCGGGTCGTAGGGATACTTCGATTCGTAGCCCGATGGCACGACGACGTGCTCGACGGTCCAGATCGCCTCGAAGCCGCCGGCTTCGGCAGCGGTGGCGACGGCGGTTGCACCCTCGGGTGACGAGCCGTGGCCCGTGTTGGCGAACATGATTCCGAACTTCATGGGGCGACCATACGGCGCGCCGGGCGCGAGACTCGATCCATGACGTACTCGCACCTGCTCGTCGACCGCGACGGCGACATCACCACGATCACGCTCAACCGCCCCGAGAAGCGCAACGCCCTCGCGCTCGACGTGATGACCGAGTTGACCGGCGCGCTGCGCGACGTCGGCAGCTCCGACGCGCTCGGCGTCGTGCTCGCCGCGAACGGGCCGGTGTTCTCCGCCGGGCACAACTTCGGCGACATGGCCGGCGCCGACCTCGACGCAGCGCGGCACCTCTTCGCCGTGTGCACCGAGATGATGGACACCGTGCAGGCGCTGCCGCAACCGGTGGTGGCGCGGGTGCACGCCCTGGCGACGGCAGCGGGGTGCCAGCTGGTGGCGACGTGTGACCTTGCAGTCGCCGCGGAGTCGGCGGCGTTCGCGATCCCTGGCGGCAAGGGTGGGTTGTTCTGCCACACGCCGTTGGTGGCGGTCGCCCGCAACGTCGGTCGCAAGCGGGCCCTCGAGATGGCGCTGACCGGTGACCCGATCGATGCGGCCACCGCTGCCGACTGGGGGTTGGTCAACCGCGTGGTGCCCGACGATCAGCTCGACGCCGCAGTCGCCGATCTCGTCAGGCGCGCAACCCGTGGTAGCGCGTTGTCGAAGGCGCTCGGCAAGCGGGCGTTCTACGCGCAGGTCGGCCTCGACCAGCCCGACGCCTACGCGGTGGCGATGGAGGAGATGGCGAGCGCCGCGATGCTCGACGACGCACAGGAGGGGTTCCGCGCCTTCCTCGACAAGCGTCACCCGCACTTCACCCAGCGCGCCTGATCGGTGGCGTTCACGCAGCGACGGCGAGTGCGCTGCGCACGTGGTCGACGGCACGGTCGCGGTGGTTGCGCACCGTTCGTGGGGTGACCTTGCGCTGTTTCGCGACGATGCCGGGTGAGCCGACCCGTACGAGCTGGCGCAGCAGGTCCAAGTCGTAGGAGGGCACGCCGGCGCGTTGCGCGTCGCGCAGCATGGTGACGAACTCGTCGAGCGCGGTCGCGGGGCCGTCGTGGCACGAGGCGCTGGCGAACTCGGACGGCGACATCACCTGCTCCTTCCCGGCGCGGCGACGGAGCTGACGACGGTAGGCCTGGAACACGGCATCGGAGATCAGCGACGATGCAACGTGCTGGCGGCGGCGTTCGACGTCATAGGAGCGGATTGCCAGCCACGCAGCTGGCACGATCAGCGCGATCGGGTCGGTGCGATCGGTGTACGAGCGGTAGCGGCGGGCGTTGGTGATCAGCGAGGGGAGCAGGTGCTGCAGGACGATGCGGCCGGCGAGTTCGTCGCCGCGGGCCAGCTCGACGAGGGCCAGCAGGATCGCATCGTCGGATCGTCGAGCGTCGCTGCAGCGCTGGGTGGCTTGGCGGATCTGATCGAGGTCGGTGATGTCGCCGACGACGTCGGCCAGCGGGTGGCCGGGATGGCTCGTTGCCCAGGTGCGCACGGTGCGCAGTGCCCGCCGGGAGGTGCGGAGATGCGCCCATTCGGCGTCGAGTCGCTCGAGGAGGAATGAGCGTTCGATGCAGCCGGTGGGCGTCGATTGGTGGAATGGGATCCGAGGTGCCGTGGTCATGGCGGCCACCGTGACGATGCAGCCTCACCGCTCGTCTCACTGCCGGCCTCCCAGCGTCGAGAGTCTTCGACGACTCGGTCTCACAGCACCCTCCCGGCCGACTCACAGCACCTGCTCAGCGCCCATTTTCGCCGGTTCGCGTTCCGCGATGAGCGAGATGGGGCGTCGGCGGTCGTTTCGCTCATCGGCCGGGGAGGTTCGGGTTCCGCGATGAGCGAGATGGGGCGTCTGCGGTCGTTTCGCTCATCGGCCGGGGAGGTTGGAGGTGGTTGGAGGGAGCGGTTGCGGTGGCGGGATTCCCGTTTGTGGGTGCGGGCGCCCACTGGGGAGGTATGCAACAACTCCCGCCGTGCGAGGCGATCGGACCGGATGGCACCCGGCTCGTCATCCACCCCCATGCTGCGACCGACTCGGTGGCCGATCTGGCGCGTGCGCTCGATCTCCCGGTGGCAATGCCCCTGGCGATCGACGACCGCCCGATGGCGCCGAGCGAACGGCTCGTCGCCACTGGCCTGACGGTCGGCTCGACGGTCTCCGTCGCCGGACCCCTCGACCCGCCGACCAGCACCACTACCACCACCAGCAGCAGCACCAGCACCAGTGACGGCGTCGACGTGGCGATCGACGTGGGCCCCGCCTGCGAACGCTGGACCACCCTGACGCCCGGTCGGTACACGATCGGTCGGGCGACGACTGCGACGCTCCGCATCGACGACCCGGCGGTCGAGTTGCACCACGGTCTCCTCGACATTGCCGCCGACGGAACGGTGGCCTTCACGCAGCTGACCGGAGCGTTCCCGGCCACGAGTTCGGGCTCGCCCTGTCGATCCGCTCACCCCATCGACGGGACCCTGTCGATCGGGAGCAGCCGCCTCGTGGTCGGCCGGAGCGAGGCCGCCGCCACTGCGACCGCCACCGGCAGCATCGCCCCGGCCGAACGCGACCCGTGGCGCCGTGTGGTGCGGCGCGGGCCGATCGCCGCCGACGACGCTGCCGCCGTGGCGCTCGAGGTCCCCGCACCTCCGGCGGTTCACCGCGCCCCGCCGCTCACGACCCTCGTCGGCGCGGGTGTCGCAGCGATCGGCGCCGGCGTGCTCGCAGCGGTGCTCGGCCAGATGCTGTTCGCCGTCTTTGCGGCCGTCGGTGCCATCGCGTCGCTCGTGACCTGGGCCGTCGGTGCGGTCATCGCCCGCCGCGATCGTCGACGTGCCGACGCCGACCATCGCCGCGCCATCGTCGAGTTCGAACACGCCCTCGGACGCGCCCGCAGCGCCGCCGAACGCCAGCATCGAACACGTCATCGAAGCGTGGTCGACGCGCTCGAACGAATCCACGACCACGTCGGCGGCGTGTGGGCGCAGCGGTGCCGCAACGACGATCCGCTGTGGGTCACCGTCGGACGGGGGACCTCCCGATGGGACCCGCCGATCCCCGCCGACGACCGCCGCCGCCTCGGCGCCGAACTTCTCGTGACCCTCGAACGCTGCGAACGATTCGACGACGTCGCCGTGCCCCTCGCGCTCGAAGCGTCGTCGACGATGGCGATCCACGGCACGTCGACGATCGCCGAGTCGCTGTGCCGCTCGATCATCGTCCAACTGGCGGCCGACTACGGACCGGCGGACTGGGAACTCCAGGTGGTCACCGATGACCCGAGCCGGTGGAGCTGGGTGAGTTGGCTGCCGCACGTGCGCGGCCGGACCTGCGTGGTCGCCGCCGCGGACGGTGCCGGGCTGGCGGCAGCGATGGAGCCGGAACCCGACGACGACGCCCCGCGCCGCCGGACCGTCATCGTCGTCGACTCACCGGCGTTGCTCAGCGCCCGCACCGGCGCAGTGCGCCGGCGACTCGATCGCGGTGGCGTCACGTGCATTGCTGTCGTCGCTGGGGATCTGTCGGTGCCCGCGATCGCTGATCGCATTCTCGAAGTCGGCGACACCGGTGCAGCGCGGTGGATCGAGACCGGCAGCGCATGGACGACGCTCGACCGCAACGTCGTGATCGCCGGGATCTCGACGGCCACCGCCGAGGCCGCAGCGCGTCGGCTGGCCCCGCTGCTCGATCCCGAGGACGACGACAGCTCGCTCGCGGTGCCGTCACGTGTGGCGCTCGCCGAACTCGAACCGATCCACGACGACACGGCCACGGCGATCGCCCGTCGCTGGCGCCACGGCGGCCGCGACCCGTCACCGATTGCGTGCCTCGGGGTGTCGGCCGACGGTGTCGTCGACGTCGATCTGGTGCGCGACGGACCGCACGGGCTGATCGCCGGCACGACCGGGTCGGGCAAGAGCGAACTGCTGCGCACCCTGGTCGTGTCGCTCGCAGCGAACGCGAGTCCGGATCACGTCACGATGATCCTCGTCGACTACAAGGGCGGCTCGACGTTCGATGCCTGCGCGCGGCTTCCGCACACGGTCGGCGTGGTGACCGACCTCGACGACGGCCTCGCCGAGCGGGTGTTGGTGAGCCTCGACGCCGAGGTCCGTCGGCGCGAACGACTGCTGCGAGCGGCCCGGGCCGACGACCTCGCTGCGTACCGTCGCAGCGCTGTTGAGCCCCTGCCGCGTCTGGTGGTGGTGATCGACGAGTTCGCGTCGCTGGCGAGGGAACTCCCCGACTTCCTCGGAACGCTGGTGTCGATCGCCCAGCGGGGCCGGAGCCTCGGCATCCACCTCGTGCTGGCCACGCAGCGCCCTGCCGGTGTGGTCACCGACGACATCCGGGCCAACACCAACCTGCGGATCGCGCTGCGCCTCCAGGACCGCGCCGACGCGCACGACGTGGTCGGCGATGCCACGCCGGCCCGCTTCCCGCTCGGGTCGCCCGGGCGTGCTGCGCTGCGACTCGGCCCCGACGAGCTGGTCGTGTTCCAGACCGCCGACTCGTCGAGCCCCGGGCGTCCACGCTCCACGCGGTTGACCGTCGAGCGGGTCCCGGACGGCGACTCGCGACACCGGGACACGACACCGACGACCGATCAGCCGACGGCGCTCGAACGGCTCGTCGACTCGATCAGCGCGGCCGCGACGATGACGGGCACGGCCACCCCGCACCGTCCGTGGATCGACGCGCTCCCGATACTCGTTCGTCGGCGGGACCTCGGCGGCGACGACGCATCGGTCGGACTGCTCGACGACCCTGCGCAACAGCGCCGCCGGCCGCTCGTGTGGACGCCGAGCGACGGCACGCTGCTGCTCGTGGGATCGGTCGGGTCCGGGACCACGACTGCCGCGGCCGCCGTGGCGGCGCGGTGTGTCCAGCGGGCTCGTCCCGATGCGCTGCACCTGTACGTCATCGACGCGCAGGGCGATGCGATCTGGAACGCCGTCGAGGCGAGCGCCCCTTGTGGCGCAGTGGTGCGGGCGGCGGAGACCGAGCGTGTCAGTCGTCTGCTCGCCCGACTCGCCGATGAGATCGACCGGCGCTCGACCGACGCCACACGAGAGCCGGTGGTCGTCGTCGTGATCGACGGCTACGCAGCCGTGCGCGACGCGGTGGGTGACGTGGTGCACGGCGAGGAGGGGCGGCGGCTCGACAGGTTGCTGCGCGACGGGCCGACGGTGGGGATCGTCGCCGTTGTCACGACCGATGGCATGTCGCCGGCTGGACTGGCCGTGCCACGGGCGTCGACCTGGGTGTTCCACCTCGACGACCCAGGCATCGCCCGCACGGCCGGGCTCCGCAGTCCGGCGGTGTGCGATGGCGTTCCGGGCCGACTGCGGGTGGTGGACACCGGGCTCGAGGCGCAGGTCGTGTTCGACACCGAGGCGCCGGCGGATCTCGAAGCGACGCGCTCGGTGGACGCTGCGGACGCGGCGGACGGCTCCGCCGGTCGAGCGCCGCCGGTGCTGGTGTTGCCCGAGGTCGTCGACCCCGACGAGTTCGACGCGATCGAGTCGACACCGTCATGTGGTTCGACGGACCCTCGGTCGGGAGGGCCCGTCGAACTCCCGATCGGGCTCGGCGCCGACGACCTCGGGCAGGCGGTGTTGCGCGTCCCGGTCGGCGACCACGTGTTCATCGGGGGCGGAGCGCGCACGGGACGGTCGACCGCGTTGCGTCAGGTGGAGTTCGCATGGCGTCGCGCCCATCCGGCCGGCACGGTGGTCCACGTCGACCGCCGCCGACCGATCGACGACGGCGATCTCGCCGGCGACGAGCACGGTGCAGTGCTCGTCGTCGTCGACGACGCTGAACGCGTCGACGATCCCGGTGGGGCGCTCGGTCGGCTCCTGTCGGCGCCCGGCGTCACGTTCGCCGTTGCGGCACGGCTCGAAGCGGTGCGCGTCGCGTACGGGCACTGGACCCGTGACGTGGCGCGCAGTCGCTGCGGCTTGATCATGACCGCGATGGGCGAGGTCGATGGCGAGCTGCTCGGCGTCACCCTCCCGCGGCGCTCGATGATCCCACCCCGGCCGGGTCTTGCGTGGATCGTCGACCAGGACGGCCACCGCCTCGTGCAGGTCGCTGCCAGAATGCCTCCATGACTCGCATCGTCACGGTTGCCGGCGCCCAGCTCGGCCCGGTCCAGCTCGCCGACGAACGCGCCGACGTCGTCGAGCGGATGATCGTGCTGCTGCAGGACGCGGCCAGCCAGGGAAGCGACCTGGTGGTGTTCCCCGAGTTGGCGCTCACCACGTTCTTCCCTCGGTGGTTCGTCGACGACATCTCCACTGCCGACCACTTCTACGAACGCTCGATGCCGAACGAGGCGACCCAGCCGCTGTTCGACGAGGCCAAGCACCTGGAGATCGGCTTCTGCCTCGGCTACGCGCTGCTCGAGGACGCGCCCGACGGCACGCAGCACCGCTGGAACGTCCAGACCTTGGTCGAGCGCGACGGACGGATCGTCGCCACGTTCAAGAAGGTGCACATCCCCGGCCACGCCGGCAACGAACCGGACCGGCCGTTCCAGCACGCCGAGCGCTACTACTTCGAGCCCTCGCCGGACGGTTTCGGTGTGTGGGACGCGTTCGGTGGCCGGGTCGGGATGATGATCTGCAACGACCGGCGCTGGCCCGAGAGCTACCGGCTGATGGGGTTGCAGGGCGTCGAGCTGATCCTGTGCGGCTACAACACGCCCCTGCACTACGCGCCCGACCCGTCGCAGGACCCGCTGCAGGGCTTCCACAACCAGCTCGTGATGTCGTCGGGTGCGTATCAGAACGGCACATTCGTGGTCGGCGTCGCCAAGGGCGGCGTCGAGGAGGGCGTCGACTCGCTGGCCGACTCGTCGATCTTCGCGCCGTCGGGCGAGCTGCTCGCCAAGGCCGACACGAACGGCGACGAGGTGATCGTCGCCGAGTGCGACCTCGACTGGTGCAAGCAGTACACCGAGACGCTGTTCGACTTCGCGAAGTACCGCCGGCCCGAGCTGTACGGCCCGATCGCCGCGCTCTGAGGGAACCGAATGGGGTGCTCATGCGTCTGAGTGTGTGACGATCGCCGACGTGGGACCACACGACGACCCGATGATCGGATCGTTCGTGACGACGACCGGCTTCGACACGTTCTTCGCCGACCGCCACACCGACATGGTGCGTGCGCTCTCGCTGGCCCTCGGCGACGCCGACCTCGGTCGGGACGCCGCGTCGGAAGGATTCACCCGGGCGTTGCAGCGCTGGTCGAAGGTGTCGCACCTCGCGAACCCCGCCGGCTGGGTGTATCGCGTCGGCCTCAACTGGGCCCGCTCCCGTCGTCGCAAGACACGCCGCGAGCGAGTCGGCCTGACCGTGGACGAACCTGCTGCGGCCATCAGCGCACCGAGCAGTGAGATCCTCGACGCGCTGCGCCAGTTGTCGATCGACCATCGCACCGTGGTCGTCGGTCGGTACTACCTGGACTGGTCGGAGGCGCAGCTCGCCGCCGCGCTCGACATCGCGCCGGGCACGGTGAAGAGCCGTCTCAGCCGGGCCCTCAGCCAACTCGCCGAACTGCTGGACTCGCCCGGAGGAACCCACGATGATCGATCCTGACGACCTCCGCGCAGCGCTGAACGAGGCGGCTCGATCGGTTCCGCCCGGCGACGCGGCGGCGATCCGCGACTCGATCGGGGCAACGGCACGACGACGGACGCGCCGCACTCGCGTGGCGGCGATGGCGGCCGTGCTCGCTGTCGTCGGTGTCGGCGTCGTCACGCTGGCCGCGACGAACAACGACCCCGACACGCTCGTGAGCACCACGCCGACCACCGACGCCGAGCCGATCGAATCGACAGCGCCCGAGCCCACCACGCCGGACACCAGCCTGCCGTCGGACACCGTTGCGGTGCCCGACACGACGGTCCCGACGGCACCTCGGCCGACCGGGCCTGCTGAACTGGTCGATCGGCCGCTGGTCGACGGCGCCGCGAACGGCGAGAACGGCGCTCCCGACTTCGGTGAGTGGGTGGCGCCGTGGCGCGACGGCTTCCTGGTCGGCTCCGGCGTCAGCCAGGTTCGAGTGCTGCCGACCGACTGGCCCGACGACATCGTGGCGCTGTTCCCGCCCGAGGTGGTCGAGCTGTTCCGGTCGCGTGCCCCGACCACCGTCGACGAGGCGGTCGAGATGCTGGGTGATGCCGGTCTGCTCGTCGCGGCGTCCGACGTCGTGCGCGATCACCCCGAGGCCGCGGCGTACCTCTACGGCGAGCCGGTCGACGAGCCGCCGGTGGCCGACGCCCGGTTCACCGTCGACGGCACCACGTGGGAGCCGGTGGAGATGATCCTGCCGATGGGGGTTGCGTCGATCAGCTCGGTCGCCACGGTCGGCGACGAACTCGTGATCGCATACCGCGAGCCGAGCAGCGGTGCCTCCTCGGTCTTCTGGGTGGCGAGATCGTCGGACCTCGTCGACTGGACGGCGCAGCGAGTCGAGCTGCCCGCCCCGGTGGAACTCCCGCCCGGAATGTTCAGCAACGGGTTGGTGCAGGATCTCGTCGTCAACGAGTCCGGTTGGGTGTTGAGCCTGCTCGAGATCCCCGGGGTCGATTCCGAGGCGCTGCTCGAGTCGGCGGGTCTCCCGCCTGCTCAACGCTCCAGCGTCGATGCGGGCGGCCTCCAGGTCGTCGACGCCACTGGTGGCGCAGAGAGGACCTACACCTGGGACGAGCTCGGCGTGTCCGACGAGGCGGTGGCCTACGTCTTCCGTGACGGTGCGGGCGGCCCGCAGGTGTGGGCGGCGTCGTGGGACGGCGAACCGGTGCGCTCCGAGACCGATGTCGTGTTCAGCCCGATCGTGGCGACACCTTCGGGGTTCGTCCGTTGGGATCGCCAGACCCGCTTCTCGACCGACGGCATCACGTGGACCGCCAGCGAGCCTCCGAACCCGGACGGCTACGTGGTCAGTGCGTTTGCGTTCGATGGCGGCGTCATCACCATCGGCAACTCCTTCGACGGGCAGCCCGAGGTGTATCGCCTCGACGAGACCGGAGGCTCGATCGAACGCCTCGACATCGCTGGGCTGCCCACGGTGCGCCAGGCCGGCTACACCCAGGGATGGGCTGACGCCTCCGGCGTCGTGTTCGACGGAGGCAGCCAAGGGTTCAGCATGTTGAACGTCGAAGCGGGCGGCTACCGACTCAGCGTGCGCCCAGCGGTCGGCGTGTACGAACTCGTCGACCTGATGACGGGCGAGATCGTGGCCAGGGAGATCGCCGCCAACGCCGGGCCCGAACCGCTCTTCGACTTCAGCACCGACGGAGTGACGGTGACCGACCCGGACACCGGCGAGGTGCTGGTCACGATCCCGCAGGAGCGTCTCGACGAGTCGGAGGCGGCCTACTTCGAGGATTCGGGCAGTGGACCGAACGACGAGCAACTGACGTTGCTGGCGTCGCGAGACGGCGAACGTTTCGTGCTGCAGCCGCAGGTCGGTGGCGGCTCGAGCTCTGGCAACATCGGCGTCGCCACCAATGGCGCACGAGCCCTGGTGTCGACCGGTTCCGGCTGGGTCAGCTTCGAGCTGCCCTGAGGCCTACCCTGGCGACGTGACCACTCCGCATCCGCAGCCGGCTGCAACGCTGGCGTTCGAGGATGCCATCGACCGCGTGCGCAAAGGTGGCGGACGGATCACGACGGCGCGACGCGAACTGCTCGAGGATCTGTACTCCCGCGGTGGGAGGGTCACGGCCGAGGAACTCGTTGCCCGCCACGATGACATCGATCTGGCGACCGTGTATCGGTCGTTGTCGTACTTCGAGGAGGTGGGTGTCGTCGAGCACGTTCACCTCGGCCACGGCCCGGCGGCGTATCGGTGGGCCGGCACCCGCACGGTCGCTGCGGTGTGCGACGGCTGCGCGGCGGTCACCGACATCCCGACCGATGAGCTCGCCGCACTGGCGGAGCGCCTCGACCATCGCTATGGCCTCCACCTCGAACTGGGACACTTCGCCCTGTCCGTTCGCTGCCCCGCGTGCCGCTGAGTGGTGTGCCGTCGTCGTAACGCGGCGTTCACGGCGGTGGCTTTCGCCCGGGCCACTGCTTTGACAAACTGTAAAGCGTGACCGAACTCGCCGACGCGCCCGCCACCACCGACGGCTCGGAGAGCGACGACCGCGTCGCGTTCGAGGTCAACGGCACGCCGGTCACGGTCCGGCGGTCGCATCCCCACCTGCTGGCGGCGTTGCGCGAGGAGCTCGACATCACCTCGCCGAAGGACGGGTGCTCGCCGTCGGGGCAGTGCGGGTGCTGCACCGTGTTCGTCGACGGCAAGGCGATCGTGGCGTGCCAGTGCGACATGGACAAGGTCGAGGGGTCGTCGGTCGTCACGCTCGAAGGTGTCGACGAGGCCGAGCGTCAAGCGTTCGCCGACGCGTTCGCCGCGTGTGGTGGACTGCAGTGCGGCTTCTGCATCCCCGGCATCGTCATGCGCGCCAAGTCGCAGATCGACAAGAAGGGCGCAGACCTCACCCGGGAGAAGATGGCACCGCACCTCGGTGCGCATCTGTGCCGGTGTACCGGCTACGTGAAGGTGCTCGACGCGATCGAGGCCGTCGCTGCAGGGCACGGTGTGTGCGCCGGCGCTGTCGGGCACGGTCGGCGGCGGCGGAGCGAAGTACGAGGCGGCACCGCTCACGCTCGGCGACCGCGGCTACGTCGACGACATCCGCGTGCCGGGCATGCTCCATGCGGCGCTCCACCTCACCGATCACGCCCGTGCCGACATCGTCGCCATCGATGCCTCCGCTGCGCTCGCCGCGCCCGGCGTCGAGGCGGTGCTCACTGCCGACGACCTGCCGGGGGAGCTGCGTGTCGGCATCATCTACAAGGACTGGCCGGTGATGATTCCGGTCGGCGGCCGCACGTCGTACGCGGGCGACGTCCTCGCCGTCGTCGTGGCCGACACTCGAGACCATGCGCGGGCAGCCGCACAGTTGGTCGAGGTGACCTACGACGTCCACACGCCGAACACGGACGCCCGAGCAGCACTCGACGACAACGCACCGCTGTCGGTGTGGGGGACCGATTCGAACGTGCTCTCGACCAGCGCCTACACGCGCGGCGCCGACTTCGAGTCGGCCTTCGCGACGAGCGCGTTCACCGTCCACGAGACGTTCCAGACCCAGCGCATCGAGCACGCCTTCCTCGAACCCGAGTCGACGCTGGCAGTACCGACCGGTGACGGCGGCGACCGAACGCTGCACGTCTACTCCGGTGGGCAGGGCGTGTGGGACGACCGCAACGACATCGCGTCCGTGCTCGGCGTCGACCCGGCGCGCGTGACCGTCGAACTCGTCTCCAATGGCGGTGCGTTCGGTGGCAAGGAGGACATGAGCAACCAGGCGCAGACCGCGCTCGCGGCCTGGAAGCTCGGTCGCCCGGTGAAGTGCACGCTGTCGCGCGAGGAGAGCTTCCGGATGCACGCCAAGCGGCATCCGATCGAGCTCGAGTACTGGGCCGGCTGCGACGCCGACGGCAAGGTGACCGCGCTGAAGGTGCGCGGCATCGGTGACTCCGGCGCCTACGCCAGCGTGGGGATGAAGGTGTTGGAGCGGGCCGCCGGGCACGCCTGCGGTCCGTACCGTTGGCCGTCGCTCGACATCGAGACGATCGCCGTCCGAACGAACAACCTCGTGTGCGGTGCATTCCGTGGGTTCGGTGCGAACCAGGCCCAGTTCGCGATGGAGGGGGTGCTCGACCGGCTCGCCGAGCAGGTCGGCATCTCGGGCTGGGAGATCCGCAAGCGCAACGTCATCAAGCCCGGCGAGGAGTGGGGGCCGGGCCAGATCATGGACGACGGCGCCGGCGGTGCCGAGGCGTGTCTCGACCAGATCAAGGCGTCCTACGACGAGGCGATCGCGTCGGGCAAGGCGGTCGGCCTCGGGCTCGGGTTGAAGAACTCCGGGCTCGGCAACGGGTTCCGCGAAGTGTCGAAGGCCGTCATCCGGTTCCTGGCGCCGGTCGGTGACGCGCCTGGTCGGATCGAGGTGCGCCACGGTTGGACCGAGATGGGGCAGGGCGTGCACACCGTGGCCCTGCAGGTTGCCGCACAGGAGTTGGTGGTCGATCCTGATCGCATCGACGTGATCGTCGACACGACCCGCGAACTCGGCTTCGGCCAGACCACAGGCTCGCGCGGCACGTTGATGGTGGCGGGCTCGGTCAGCGACGCTGCCGCGGCGGCGCTCGCCGGTGGCTGCGAGGTCGACGTCGACTACGAGGGTGAGTACGTCGTCGACTGGACCCAGAAGTTGGGCGATCCGTCGGTGGCCAACCCGACGATCCACGCCGTGTTCAGCTTCGCGGCGCAGATGGTGATCGCCGACCCCGAGACCGGAGACATCGAGAAGGTCGTTGCGGTCCACGACGTCGGCAAGGCGGTCAACCCCACCCTCGTCGAGGGCCAGGTGGAAGGCTCGGTACACATGGGTCTCGGCTATGCGCTCACCGAGGACTTCCCGACCGATCCCGAGACGGGCTTCCCGACCAACATGACGTTGCGCTCGCTCGGCATCCTGCGGGCCAAGGACGTCCCCGAGATCGAGGTGCAGCTCGTCGAGGTGCCCCAGCCCCGCTCGCCCTACGGCATCAAGGGCGTCGGCGAGATCGGACTCGTGCCAACCGCGCCTGCGGTCGCTGCTGCGCTCCACGCCGTCGACGGCAACTGGCGCACGAGCTTGCCGATGGGCCTCCCCGCGCGCCGCCCCACCGACTGACCCCAGACCGTTTGCTTACGGTTTCGGGTGGACCGGACCACCGGAACTGCAACACGAACGCAGGGACGGGGAGTGGGCTACTCGCCGGCGGGCGGGTCGCCGAGGAGGTAGCGGGGGCCCACGCCGCGCTGCGCCGCGACGTCGTCGGGGTTGTACAGCGCGCACGTGTCGAGGCTCAGGCACCCGCAGCCGATGCAGCCGTCGAGCTTCTCCTTCATCGCCTCGAGCAGCGCGATGCGCTCGTCGAGCACCGGCCGCCACGAGGCGGCGAGGCGCGCCCAGTCCTTCCGGGTCGGGGTGCGACCCTCGGGCAACGACTCGAGCGCCCGGCGGATCTCCTCCAGGGTGAGCCCCACCCGCTGGGCGACCTTGATGAACCCCACGCGCCGGAGCACGTCGGCTCGATACCGGCGGTGCCCCGACTCGTTGCGCTCGCTCGTGATCAGCCCGTTGGCCTCGTAGAAGCGCAGCGCGGACGTGTTGACACCAGCGCGAACGGCGACGTCGCCGACGCTGTAGGTCTTTGCAGATGACCCCTTGACTTCAACCATGGTTGAAGTTCTACCGTGCGTCGGCATGAACACACCCCTCGAGAACACAACCCTCCACATCGACGACCTGCCGATCGGGTCCATGCGCATGCTGAAGGTCGACGGCCACCGCGTCTGCCTCGTGCGCACCACCAGTGGCGTGCACGCCCTCGACCACGCCTGCCCCCATGAGGGGTACGGCCTGACTCAGGGCGAACTCGACGGCGACCTCCTCACCTGCGCCTGGCACAACTGGAAGTTCCGGGTGACCGACGGCGAGTGCGTTCAGGGTGAGGAGGCGGTGCCTGTGCACCCCGTCGACGTCGCCGCCGACGGTGCGGTGTCGGTGACGGTCGCCCGCCCGGATCCCGAGGTGCAGCGCCCCCGCCTCCTCGAAAGCCTGCGGCGCGGGATCGAGCGCGACTACCGCGGCCAGGTCGCCCGCGACGTCGTGCGACTGCTGCAGGCCGACGCCAACCCCGGCGAGCTCGTGTGGGAAGCGATGGCCCATGGTGCCCCGCGAGCCGAGTTCGGCTGGGGGCACTCGATCGCCGCCGCGACGGACTGTCTCGCCATGATCGATCTCTACGAGGGTGACCAGCGCGCCCTGCCGATCGTGCAGGGCATCGTCGGCATCGCCGAGACCGAGCGCGACCGACCGGTGAACCCGTTGCCCGATCCATCACCGGCGAGTGCCGCGACGGGTTCGGCGTTCCGGGCGGCGATCGAGAGCGAGCGACTGGCCGACGCCCAGTCCCTCGTGCTGGCGGCGATCGAACGGGGCGACGGCGTCGACGACCTGCGGCCGTGGTTCACCGCTGTCGTGAGCGATCACCACCTCTCCTACGGCCACGGCGCGATCTACACCCAGAAGGCCTTCGAGCTGCTCGAGGTGATCGGCTGGGAGCGGGCGGCAACCGTGTTGCCCCACCTCGTGCCGACGATCGTGTACGGGACGCGGGAGGACAAGCTGCCGTACATGCGCCCATTCATGCGGGCGCTGGCCGGCGTCGACCTCACCGCGTTCGTCGGTCGTCGATCCCGTCGACGGCTGGACGGACGACGGCACGCTGCTCGGGGCACTCCTCGGCGACCGGCGCACGGCACCGGTCGAGGCCACCGCGGCGGCCATCGCGTGCGGGCGCGTCGGTCGACGACGTGCTCGACGTCGTGGTGCGAGCGGTGAGCGAGCGGATGTTGCGCTACGACGTGGCCGGCGAGTTCGACTTCGCCGACGACTTCGGCTGGCTCGACATCACGCACGGGCTCACCTACGCCAACGCGGTGCGGTGGCACCACCGTCAGGCGGTCGATCGCGGTGAGGGCACGTCACCTGACCTGCTGCGGCTGCTGATGTTCACGACGTTCCTCGCCCAGTGGACAGGTCGGCACGAGTGGCACACCCGTGTCGGCGATCGTGACGAGGTCGAACCGCTCGGTACGACGATCGAGTCGTATGCCGAGGAGTTGCAGCGACACTCACTGCTCGACGGCACGACGGCGTTCATCATGCATGCCCACGCCGTCAAGACGTCACGGGCGGCGGCGGTCGAGGCGCAGCGGTCGGGGTCGATGCTCCCGCTCGAGGCGACGGCCCGGTTCCTCGCCGCCCCGAAGCTCGAGCGCTTCGTCGCGGCCACCGTTGCCCGCTCGATCGACTTCCTCAACGGCAAGGTCCCCCGATGATCGCCGCCATGGTCACCGCGTTTCCCGAGCAGTGGGCCGTCCAGCAGGCGCCGCGTTTGCGCTCAGGTCGTTGGCGGCGGCTCCACTCCCACACCGTTTGTGTCGAGGTTCCGGCGGGGCGGGTCACCGGAAGTTGTACGCAAACGGAAGGTGGGGGCCGCGACATGCCAGGCCTCGCTGCCGAACCGGCGCGTTCGGTGCGATCTCCGAGGAGGCGATCGGCGATGCTGTCGGCATGACGGATACGACCGAACGGCCCGCCTCGACCAGCAACGACGTCGTCGACGAAGTCCGGGCATGGCTCGAGGAGAACTGGGACCCGGATCTCACCGTGGCCCAGTGGTGGGAACGCCTCGGCCTCGCCGGGTGGTCCGCACCCACGCTTGCCCGAGAACGCCTACGGCCGCGGCCTGTCGCGCGGCGATGCGGTGTTGGTGGCCAACACGATCGCCGAGTTCGGCGCGCTGGGCGCCCCCGGCGGCCTCGGTCTGCTGCTCGCTGCGCCGACGATCGCCACGCACGGCACGCCCGAGCAGGTCGAGCGCTACGTCCGCGACATCGTCACCGGCCAGCAGGCCTGGTGCCAGCTCTTCAGCGAGCCCGGCGCCGGCTCCGACCTCGCCGGGCTGCAGGCCAAGGCGATGCTCGACGGCGAGGAGTACATCGTCAACGGCCAGAAGGTGTGGACCTCCGGCGGCCACTACGCCGACCTCGGCATGCTGATCGCCCGCACGAACTCCGATGTCCCCAAGCACCAGGGCATCACCTACTTCGCGATGGACATGCACCAGGAGGGTGTCGACGTGCGCCCGCTCAAGGAGCTGACCGGACGGGCGCTGTTCAACGAGGTCTTCATGTCCGACGCCCGCGTGCCGGCCGACGCCGTGATCGGCGGGCTCAACAACGGCTGGGCCGTTGCGAACACCACGCTCGCCCACGAGCGCGCCGGCCTCGGCGCTGGCGGGGGGAGCAGCTCCGCCAGCGCAGCGATCCCCGGCACGGTGGGCGGACAGCTCGGCACTCGCGCCGGCGACTACGTCCGCGACCCGAAGAAGCCCTCGACAGCGGGCGGCGGGGCAGCGTTCCGCGACACCTCGAAGATGATGATCAACCTCGCCCAGGGCGCCGGCGTCGCACAGGACCCGACGATCCGCCAGGACCTCGTGCGGCTCTACACGATGAGCCAGCTCGGCCGCATCAACAACCTGCGGGTCAAGGCGGCCAAGGCGAAGGGCGAGGAGATTGCCGGCATGGGCAACATCGCCAAGCTGTCGATGAGCGACATGGTGCGTCTGCAGCGCGACCTCGGCCTGCGCATCGCCGGTCCGCAGGGCATGTTGCACGCCTACAACTCCGACGACCGCAAGGCGCTCGATGCCGCGACCGGCAATCCGTTCCTCGGGTTCGTCACCGAGATGGCCCTGTTCGCCCAGGCGCCGCCGATCTACGGCGGCACCGATCAGGTGCAGAAGAACATCATCGGCGAGCGCGTCCTCGGCCTGCCGAAGGAGCCGAACCAGGACAAGGTCGTCCCGTTCTCCGAGCTCCCCAAGAACGCCTGACCGGCGACGCCGGGCCTCGCGCCGGCGTCACCGTGATCAGCGGTTGAGCATGCCGTAGGCGTGCGTCGGGCGGAGTTCCAGCAGCAGGCGGCGGTCGTCGACCATCGCCTGGCGGTACTCGGGCCAGTTGTCGTGCTCTCCGGCGACCGTGCGGTAGTAGTCGACCAACGCATCCACCGTCGCGTCGTCGGGTGACGTAGCGGTCGGCAGCATGGTGACGTCGGCCTCGATCACGACGTAGGCCCAGAAGTCGTCGCGGTTGACGTGCAACGAGGCGCGCGGATCGCGGCGCAGGTTCGCGGTCTTGGCGCGCCCGTCGGTGACCGAGATCCGGATCACGTCGTCCTCACCGACCGCATAGGCGATGTTCGACGACTGCGGACGGCCGTCGGACTTGAGGGCGATCAGGATCCCGTTGCGCTTGTCGCGGGCGAAGTCGAGTGCGTCGGAGAGGTCCATGGAGCGTGCAACGCCGGCGCGGTCCGAGGTGTTCCCTCCGGCAGACCGCTGGCTCAGGCGAGGCCCAGCTCCGCGATCGATTGCTCGCGCATCTCGACTTTGCGGACCTTGCCGGTGACGGTCATCGGGAACTCGTCGACGAACTTGACGTAGCGCGGCACCTTGAAGTGGGCGATCGTCCCGCGGCAGAAGTCGCGCACCGCCTCCTCGGTCAGCGAGGCGTCGGCACGAGGCTTGACCCACGCGACCAGTTCCTCGCCGTACTTCGGGTCCGGGACGCCGATCACCTGCACGTCCTCGACGTCGGGATGGGTGTACAGGAACTCCTCGATCTCGCGTGGGTAGATGTTCTCGCCGCCGCGGATCACCATGTCCTTGATGCGCCCCACGATCTCGACGTAGCCGTCGTCGGCCATCACGGCCAGGTCGCCGGTGTGCATCCAGCCGTCGGCGTCGATCGCCGCGGCGGTGCGCTCGGGGTCGTTCCAGTAACCGGTCATCACCGAGTACCCGCGGGTGCAGAACTCACCCGGCACCGTGCGTTCGAGGGTCTCGCCGGTGTCGGGGTCGGCGATGCGGATCTCGACGTGGGGATGCGCCCGGCCAACCGTCGCTGTCTGGTGTTCGAGTGTGTCGCCGGTGACCGTCTGCGTCGACACCGGTGACGTCTCGGTCATGCCGTAACAGATGGTCACGTCGACCATGTGCATGCGGTCGATGCACGCCTTCATCACCTCGACCGGGCACGGCGAACCCGCCATCACGCCGGTGCGCAGGCTCGACAGGTCGAACTCCTCGAAGCGCTCGTGCGCGAGCTCGGCGATGAACATCGTGGGCACGCCGTACAGCGACGTGCACCGCTCGGCCTCCACGGCCTCCAGCACGGAGAGCGGGTCGAACGCGTCGCCGGGGATGACGATCGTGGCGCCGTGGGTGGTGCAGCCGAGGTTGCCGATCACCATGCCGAAGCAGTGGTAGAAGGGCACCGGGATGCACACCCGGTCGTGCTCGGTGAGACGTTGCAGCACGGACGTGAACCGGCCGTTGTTGAGGATGTTGCGGTGAGACAGGGTCGCACCCTTCGGGAACCCGGTGGTGCCCGAGGTGTACTGGATGTTGATCGGGTCGTTCGTGTCGAGCAATGCCCGCCGGGCGGCGAGGTCGGCGCCGGTGACCGATGGGTGGCCATCCGCGAGTTCGAACCACTCGGGATCCCACAGGAAGATCGAACGTTCGAGATCGGGACACTGCGGGGCGACGCTGGCGAGCATGTCGCGGTAGTTCGACGTCTTGAACGTCGGCGCGGCGATCACCATCCGGCAACCGGAATGCTGCACGGCGTAGGCCAGCTCGTGGGTGCGGTAGGCGGGGTTGAGGTTCACCAGGATCACGCCGACCTCGGCGGTGGCGTACTGGATCAGCACCCACTCGGCGTAGTTGGGGCTCCACAGCCCGACGCGGTCACCGACCTCGAGGCCGGCGCCGATCAGTCCGGTGGCGAGCTGCTCGACGCGCTGCGCGAACTCGTCGTAGGTCCAGCGGATGGCCTGGTGGCGCGACACGACGGCGTCGCGGGTGCCGTGCGCGGCGACGGTCCGAGCCAGGTTCTGGCCGATCGTCTCCTCCCACAACGCCTCCGTCGTTGGTCCGACCTCGAGCGCAGCAACCATGGCGATCCCCCGATCTGCCCGTCTCCCCGTTCGATCGCTCGGCCGGTCGGTCGAACGATGTCAGCCGATCATGGCACCTGACTGGGAGCCTCGGCCAGCGCAGCCGCACGCGCTGCGGCGAACTTGGCGGTGGTCAGCCGCGGGCCCGCGTAGGCGAACAACGCGATCGTGGCGACGCCGGCAACGAACCATGGCATGCGTTGTGCGACCTCGCGGGACCACGCGAGATCGCTCACGACCACGACGAGCCCGCCGAGCGCGGCCCCGATCGGCATCATCCCCCACCCGAAGAAGCGGTAGACGCTGTTGACTCGGCCGAGGAGCTGGTCGGGGATCACGGTCTGGCGGAAGCTCACCGTGATCACGTTCCACAGCACGGCCGTGAACATGTACACGCCGAGCAGCAGCCACACGGCCGGCCACCAGCTCATGAAGCCGATCGCGATGGTGATGGCGCCGCCGCCGAGCAGCGTGGTCGCGAGAGAGGGCCCCGCGCCGATCCGTTCGGCGATGCTCGATGCGGTCCAGCCGCCGATGATGCCGCCGACGGCGCCGCCGGTTCCGAGCAGGGCGAACTCGGTGGCCGAGGTGCCGAGCACCTCTTGGCCGTACAGCACGAAGGTGGCCGTCGACAGCGTGCCAAGCATGTTCAGCAGCCCGAGCACGATCGCCAGGGTGCGCAGCAGATCGTGGCTCCACAGCCAGCGGAACCCCTCGGCCAGTTCGGTCCTCCACGGTCGTCGATCCGCCCGGCGTGCTGCAACCTGTTCGGGTGTCGGGCCGGGGCGCCTGATCCAGGCGATCAATGCGGCCGACACGAAGAAGGTCGCAGCGTCGACGAAGAACGGCAGTGAGAACGAGATGGCGATCAGGAGTGCGGCGAGTGGTGGCCCGGCGAAGGTGTTCGCCACCTGTTCGATGCTCCACAATCTGCCGTTGGCCTTCTCGAGGTTGTCGGGGTGGACGATCGACGGCATGAACGTCTGTGCCGAGTTGTCGTACAGCACCTCACCGATGCCGAGCAGCAGCGTGGCGAGCAGCACGAGCAGATACAAGCTGGTGTCGGTGGTGATCGCTGTTGCGGGGTCGGAGACCGCGTCGGGCAGGGGGAGCGCGTCCTGTCGAGCGAGGACGACGAACGCCACGAACAATGTCACCGCCGCGCGGGCGGTGTTCGCCCACACCATCAGGCTGCGGCGGTCGTAGCGGTCGGTGATCACCCCGGCGGGCAGGGAGAACAGCAGCCAGGGCAGCCGTTGGGCCACCGCGACGACGGCGATCAGGAGTGGATTGCGGGTGATCGCGGAGGCGAGCCACGGGTAGGCGATGACGCCGATGCCGTCGCCGAGGTTCGAGATCGTGCTCGCCGAGAACAGCCTGAAGTAGTTGCCGCCCAGTCGATTCGGGTCGAGGTCGACACGTGTCGGCGACGTCGCCAGCGGTGCCTCGCCGCTCACGACGGCTCCGGCAGGGTCGGGTGAGCGGTGGGGTACACCGCGGCGACGAACCCGAACACGGTGTCGCCGTCGCGCTCGAGGGCCGTGAACTGCTCGGCGAGTTCCACGACGCGATCGAAGAACTCGACGGCACGGTGTTCGGGGATGCGAGCGTGACGCATCGTCGAGAGAATCTGGCCCGGCTCGCTGACGACTGCCTCGGCCTGGCGTCCGCAAGGAAGTCCTGTGCGCACCGCGCCGTCGGGTGTCGGGGCGTTGCCGATGATGATCGTGCGTCCGGTGCGGCCGTAGAACCGCTCCTCGATCGAGCGCACCTTGCGAGTTCGTACGACCTGCAGCAGCCCGGCGTCGACGAGGACGTCGACGTGGTACGCGATCGACGACTTGGGTCGCCCGAGCGCAGTCGGCCAGCTCGGTGACCGTTGCCGCGCGCTCGAGCACGAGGTCGAGGATCAGGCTGCGCACCGGCTCGGCAGAGCGCCTTCAGCTGGCGGGGGGTGTCGGCGCGTGACGCTCTGCTGCGAGGTCGTAGTCGGGAGCCACGCCGGCAGATTATCCGAGATTTGTCGAATGATCCAGAAATCCCGTACGTCAATACGCCAGCCCCGTTTGCGCGAGATTCCGGTGGGGCGGTCCACCGAAACCGCGACGCAAACGTGTGCGATGGCGATGGTCAGCCGGCGTCGCTGGCGGTGGCGTCGACGGCGAGCTGGCCGGTGCCGACGGTGATCTTGCGGGGCTGCGCCTGGGGGACGACGGGGATCCGCAGGCTCAACACGCCATCGGTGTAGTCGGCCTCGACGCCGTCGGCATCGAGGCCCTCGCCGAGGCTGACCTGGCGACGGAACGTGCCCTCGGGGCGCTCGTCGAAGTACACGCGATCGCCCTCCTGGCTCTGGTAGTTGCGCTCGGCCGACACGGTGAGCACGTTTCGCTCGACGGAGATGTCGATCGAGTCGGCGGCCACGCCGGGCAGGTCGAGGTGGACCCAGACGTTGTCGCCGCGCCGGTAGGCGTCCATCGGCATCGGGCGTCCGTTGATCCAGGCCGAGCGGGTGGGGGTGCGCTGGTTGAAGAGTGCATCGAGTTCACGGAAGGGAGAGTTCTGCAAGAGCATGATGGGCCTCCTGGTGGAAGGTGAGTACTGGATTGTTGCACCTGTGAAGGTAGCAACCATCAGATCACTTGACAACCCTCGACTCAGGATTGCTCAGTTGCGTGAAACCCGACCCTTCATCGCCAGCGAGGCGAGACCGAAACTGACCACCATGAGCGCCAACGATGCAGCGGCGCCTCCGGCGAGTGCGCTCCAGTCCCAGCCGACGGTGATCAGGCTCCGGAGACCTTCGAGCACGTAGGTGACCGGGTTGTACTTGGCGATCGTCTGCAACCAGCCGGTCAGCGCCTCCTCGGGCAGGAACGAGGTGGTGAGGAACGCGAACGGGAAGAACAGCACGAAGCTCGAGTTCACCGCCGCCGGATTGCCGGTCTTGAGGGCGATCGCATACGGGAACCCGGCGAACGCCAGCCCCCACAGAGCGCCATACGCGATGAACACGACCATCCCGACGATCCCGGTGACGAACGTGACGCCGAACGCCAGGCCGAGCAGGATCACCGGAATGGTGAGCGCGACGATCGACACGACGTCGGCCGCCATCAGGCCGAGCAACAGCATCGGTCGGCGGATCGGCGTGAGCAGGAGCCGATCGAAGTAGCCGCTCTGGATGTCGGTGACGAGCGCGCCCGCCCGAGAGATGCCGGTGACCGCGAAGATGATCGCCACCGGGAGCTGGAACGCCTTGAAGTCGTCGACGGCGCCGCTGCCCTGCGCGAAGTCCTGCAGCGCCCCGACGTTGACCACGTAGAAGAACACCGGCACGATCAGCGCGGGGATGAAGAACTCGGGCTCGCGGTAGGCGCCGCGGATCGCACGGCCGGCGATCGTGAGGAAGTCGTGCATCGCCGACGATCGGCGCGCCAGGCGGAGCCGACTCGGGGGCCGGTGTGGTCGCTGCAGTGGTCGTCGTGGCGGTCATGACGCTGTCTCCAGATCCGAGTCGGTCGGTTCGTCGGCAGCGAAGTGGCTGCCGGTGACGTGTAGGTACACGTCGTCGAGCGTGGGGGTGCGCAGGGTGAGCGATCGCACGGGCACGCCGCAGCCGTTGAGTGCAACGGCGACCTGGGCGATCAGCCCGGCTCCGTTGGTGGTCACCACCGCCAGTTCGTTGTTGTGAACCTGCACCTCGTCGATGCCGTCGACGGCACGAACGGCATCGGCCGCGGCGGCCGCGTCGCCCTCGACCTCGGCTTGGATGAGGTCGGCGCCGATCTCACGCTTGAGTGCCGCCGGTTCGCCTTCGGCCTTGATGAGTCCGTTGGCGATGATCCCCACCCGGTCGGCGAGTTCGTCGGCCTCTTCGAGGTATTGGGTGGTGAGGAAGATCGTCATGCCGTGCTCGCGGTTGAGGCGCCGGACCTCGGCCCACACCGACGACCGGCTGACCGGGTCGAGGCCGGTGGTCGGCTCGTCGAGGAACAACACCTGTGGCCGATGGATCAACGACATCGCCAGGTCGAGGCGTCGCTTCATGCCGCCCGAGTACGACTCGACACGATTGTCGATCGCCTCGCCGATGTCGACGAGGCCGATCACGTCGTCCATGCGCTGGGCGATGTCGTGCTTGGTCAGCCCGTAGAGCCTGCCTTGGAGCTGCAGCATCTCGCGGCCGGTCTGCTTGCCGTCGATCGAGGAGTCCTGCAGTGCCACGCCGATGCGCAATCGGATCTCGTCGGGCTGCGTGTGGACATCGAGCCCGGCGACGGTTGCGGTCCCGGAGGTGATGCCCAGCAACGTGCACAGCATCTTGACGGTCGTGGACTTGCCGGCACCGTTGGGTCCGAGGAAGCCGTAGATCTGCCCGTCGGGGACGTCGAGGTCGATGCCGGCGACTGCTTCGAAGTCACCGAAGGTTCGCCGGAGCGCCCGTGCCTGAATCGCTGAAGCCATGGCCGTCAGGATGCCTCGTTGCGGCGGTGATCATGCAGCCCGCAACGAATTGTCGAGGCGACGTCAGGCTTCGAGGCGGCCGTCGACGATGTGGACGCTGCGGTCGCAGAAGTGGGTGATGCGCTCGTCGTGGGTGACCACGATCGCGGCGATCCCCCGGGACTTCATCTCGCCCTGGATCAGCTCCATCACCTGCTCGCCGAGCTTGGTGTCGAGCGCCGAGGTCGGCTCGTCGAACAGCACCAGTGCGGGGTCGTTCATCAGCGCCCGGCCGATCGCAACGCGCTGACGTTGGCCGCCCGACAGCTGCGACGGCAGGTTCTTCGCCCGGTCGGCGAGGCCCAGTTCCTCGAGCAGCTGATCGGCGCGTGCCTTGGCCGGCGCTCCGGTGCGCTTGCCGAGTTCATCGACCACCAGCAGGTTCTCGCGGGCGTTCAGGAACGGCACGAGGTTGACCGACTGGAACACGAAGCCCACCTTGTTCTGGCGGAACTTCGTGAGCTCCTTCGCGTCGTGATCCGAGATGTCCTCGCCACCGACGACGATCGTTCCTTCGGTGGCCGACAGGATGCCGCCGGCGATGGAGCACAGGGTGGTCTTGCCCGAGCCCGACGGACCGACGAGCGCGACCATCTCGTCGCTGGCCAGGGTGAGCGTGGCGTGGTCGAGCGCGACGACGTCGGAGCCGTCGCCCATCGTGTACACCTTGCGGACGTCGTTGAGTTGGAGTGCCGTCGATGTGGGTGCGGCGGCGGGTGCACTGGTCATGAGGTGGTTCCGATCGCTGAGGCGGGGTCGATGCGCAAGACGCGGCGCAGGGAGAACGAACAGCCGAGAACGGCGGCGACGAGCAGGAGCACGACGCTGAGGATGATGCGCGACGGGGTGATCAGCAGCGGGATCGAACCCGGCGGCAGCAGCACGTCGAGCAGTACGACGAGCGTGCCGGCGATCAGCGCGGCGATCCCGGTGACGACCACGGCCTGGGCGACGAGGCCGGCGAAGATGGTCGACGACTTGGCGCCCAGCGCCTTGAGCACGCCGTAGAGGCTCGTCCGTTCGACGGTGAGCAGGGCGAAGAACAACCCGATCACGACCAGGGCGATCGCCACGGTGACACCGATGATCTGATTGAACGTCCCTTGCTGCTCGGTGACGCCGGGAATCGCGTTGACCGCGTCATCGACGGTGTACGAGTCGGTGGCGCCGCCGGTTGCGGCGTCGATCGCATCGGGCAGGTCGTCGCCGTCGCCGCGCACGATCAGTGCCTGGAAGACGTCCGGGCCGAGTTGGGCGTCGGGGCGGTTGGCGCTGAGCGTGTCGCGCCAGGTGTCGGGCGAGGCCCAGAGGCTCGACTGGCCGTTGAAGTTCGTGTCCTCGACGAACCCGATGATCTCGATCGGCGTGCGGGCCGGGCCGACCTCGATGATCATGCCCTCCTCGACGCCGTCGGCCTTGATGCTCTCGTCGGCCCACGCCTGACCGTACGGGGGAGCGTCGGGGACGCCGTCGGGTGCGAGTTCGTAGCCGAACAGTGCGACGCTGGCGAGATCGCGTACGTCGTTGCCGGGCACGCGGGCGCCGAGCTGGACGTTGCCGATGCCGCCGACCTCGGTGACGCCGTCGACCGCTGCGACCTGGGCGCGCAGTTCCGGATCGATCCGGCTGCGGAGGAACGACGCCTGGGCCGTGTCGGAGTAGACGATTGCATCAGCGTTCTGGGCGCGGACGGCGCCGGTCGATGACGCGATCAGCCCGTCGAGCAGCCCGCCGAGGAACATCAGCAAGATGGCGATCAGCGTGAGGATCACCGTGGCCGTGGCGAAGCGTCCGGGACGGCGGCGCAGTTCCTTGAGCGCGAGCTTCACGATCCGACCCCCTGCCCGGTGGTGGCCTCGATCGGGTCGATCCTCAGCACACGGCGGGCGGCGACGAGCGAGCTCAACACGCCCAGCGACAGCAGCAGCACCGACCAGAAGACCACCGCGGTGGTCTCGAACTGCAGGGCGATGCCGCCGAGCGCCTGCTGTGACACCGGGTAGTAGAGCAGCGTGCCGACGAGCAGACCGATGCCGATGATCACCACCACCTGGATCAACAGCGACGACACCAGGCGGCCCGCAGGCGCGCCGATGGCGCGCAAGAGCGTGAGCGAGTTCGCTTTCTGGAACGTGACGATCAGGAAGAACAGCCCGGTCACGCACGGCACCACCAGCCCGTAGAGCAGGAAGATGATGTTGAACGACTGCTGCACCTGGGCGACGCCGGGCGTTTCGGCCGCCGCGTCCTCCCTCGTGAGCGCATCGAGCGCGAGCGACTGCTCGTTGATCGACGCCGCCGCTTCCTCGGGCGTGAACCCGTCGGCGGGTATCACCCCGAGCACGTTGGGCAGTGGCGTGCCCGCGTCGGGGTTCACGCTCTTGACTGCGTCGAGGTACGTCTCGTACGAGACGAAGAGCGTCGGCGACACGTTGAGCTGGGCGTTCTCTGCCACCCCGACGATGGTGATCTCCTTGCCGCCGGGCAGCAGCGTGACCGTGTCGTCGATGCCGAAGCCGAGCTGCACGTCGGCGTCGCTGACCACCGCCTCGTCGTCGGTGGTCGGCAGGCGGCCCTCGACCACGGACGTCGGCGCCCCGATGCCGTTGCCGTCGGGGCCGAGCTCGTAGCCGATCAGCGTGGTGTCGAACGTCTCGCCGTCGGCGTTGCCGCTCGGCAGGCCGGTGAACGTGCCCTGTCCGATCGGGCCGGTGTCGCCCGTGCCGGGCGCAGCGAGGACGTCGGCCTCCATGTCGGGGGTGATCACGCTGCCCTGAAGCACACGCTGGCCGTCGACGCTGTAGACGAGCACGGGCGCGTTCTGCTCGCGGATCGCGCCGATGAAGCCGGTGATCAGCCCGTTCTGCAAGGACTGCTGGAACAGGATCAGGAAGACGAGCAGGGCGATGGCGGCGATCAGCAACGCGAAGCGCACCTTGGCGCGTGCCATTTCCTTGAAAGCGAGAAACATCGTCGGCGACCTCGCCGCAGGACGCTACCGACGAACCGGCTGAAGCGACCGTCGTTGGCGGTGCACGTCGGCACCGTGGGAAGCTGCGCAGATGACGTATCCGGTTGCGCTGTATCTTCAGGACGCCCACGACATCCGCCAGGGCATCGAACTGGTCCGCTACGCCGAAGCCAAGGGCTTCGACGCCGTCTGGCAGGCCGACAGTCGCCTGGTCCGTGACGCGGTGGTGCCGATGGCGGCGTTCGCTGCGAGCACCGATCGGATCAAGATCGGCTCGGGCGTGATCGACATCTGGACGCGCAACGCGGCGCGCCTCGCGTCGACGTTCTCGACACTCGACGATCTTGCGCCGGGCCGGATGATCTGCGGACTGGGCGCCTGGTGGGACCCGCTGGCCGCCAAAGTCGGTGTCGATCGGTCCCGCCCGCTCAAGGTGATGCGTGAGGTCGTCGACGCCGTTCGCGGGCTGCTGGGCAACGAGACGGTGTCGATGGACGGCTTCCACGTGCAGCTCGATGGGGTCGAACTCGACTACGTGTACCAGGAGCGGCGACCCAAGGACGTGCCGATCTACGTCGGCGCCACCGGGATGCAGATGATGGAACTCACCGGCGAGATCGCCGACGGCGCGGTGCTCAACTATCTCGTGTCGCCGAGCTACAACGTCGGCGCGCTCGAGGCGCTGGAACGTGGCGCTGCGAAGGCCGGACGCACGCTCGACGACATCGACCGGCCGCAGCTCGTGGTGTGCTCCGTGGACGAAAACCGCGACGCGGCGCTCGACGGTGCACGGCTGCTCGTGACGCAGTACCTCGGTCAGCAGCCCCACATCATGAAGGCGTCGGGCGTACCGCAGGCGCTGCTCGACGAGATCGGCGAGGTCCTCACGTGGCCGGCGACGCACGACCAGGTCGTGGCGGCCAGCAAGCTGGTCCCCGACGACATCGTGCAGATGATCACGGCGTCGGGCACACCCGACGAGGTGCGCTCCAAGGTCGACGAATACGTGGCGGCGGGATGTACCTGCCCGATCCTGTATCCGCTCGCCGACGACGTCCGGCTGATGATCGACACCTTCGCTCGCAACTAGGTTCGGTCCGATGCGCATCACGTTGCCGTCCGGGACCCACGCCGAGTTCGCCGAACCGTGCGACACCGATGACGACGCCACGATGGGCCTGGTCATCGCGCCGGACATCTTCGGGCTCCGTCCGTTGTTCGACGACATGGTCGGCCGCCTGTCGTCGGTGTGGTCGATGAACGTGTGTGCCGTCGAGCCGTTCCCCGGCCTCGATCTCGGCGACGACGTCGACCCCCGCCTCGCTGCGGTGCCCAACCTCGACGACGAGATCCACCTGCGCGACCTCCTCGAGGCCGCCGATGCCACCGAGTGCGACCGGGTGGCACTGCTCGGGTTCTGCATGGGCGGCATGTACTGCTTCAAGGCAGCCCGCAGCGACCGCTTCACGAAGATCGCCAGCTTCTACGGAATGATCCGCCTGCCCGAGGCATGGCGGGGGCCAGGCCAGGGCGAACCGCTCGACCATCTGGCCGCCGGTCACCCCGACCGGGTGCTCGCCATCATCGGCGAACTCGACACGTACACGCCGCCCGACGACGTGGTCGCACTCGAAGCGACCGGTGTCAACGTCGTGCGGTACCCCGACGCCGAGCACGGATTCGCCCACGCCCCCGAACGACCAGCTCACCGTCCGGCCGACGCGTCCGACGCCTTCCAGCGCGCGCACACCTGGCTGACCAGCTGATTGCTGCCTGGGTGATCAGCGGGCGCGGAGTTCGAGACGGTCGCGTTGGGTGATCCGGTAGGAACGGTCGTTCTGCTCGAGCCATCCGAGCCGGATGAAGCTGGCAATCGCCTTGTTGACGCGCTCTCGTGAGGCGCCGACCATGCCTGCCAGTTCCTCCTGGGTGACCGGCAGGGTGAACTCGTCGGTGCCGTCGGCGAGCTCCAGCAGGCGCTTGGCCGTGCGGCCGGTGACGTCGAGGAACACCGAGTCGGCCAGTGCCTCGTCGGTGACCCTGATGCGTTGGGCCAGGAGTCGAGCAACGTTCCACAGCAGCTTCGGGTTCTCGTCGAACATGGCGAGCACCTGCATGTACGGAATCGACAGCACCGTCGTGGGTTCGAGTGCCCTCGCCATCGCCGAGCGGGGCCCGTCGTCGAGCATGCCCATCTCGCCGAACAGGTCGCCGTGCTCCATCAGGGCCACGACGCTCTCGCGTTTGTCGATCGGGTTGGCGAGCGCAATGGCGACCCGCCCCCGCAACACCAGGTACAGCGATTCGGGCGGATCACCCTCGTTGAAGAGCACGTCGCCGCGGATCAGGTGCAGTTCGTGGCCGGCCGCAGCGACGGCGTTGAGTGCGTCGGGCGAGGCGTCGGCGAAGAAGTCGGTACGGGCGAGAATCTCTTCGTGAGCCATGACATCGGTCACGGTACTACCCTGCGCCGATGTGCCCCCTGCCGAGCAGATCTGGACCATCGTCGTCGGCGGCGGCAGCGGCCAACGCTTCGGGATGCCCAAGCAGTACGAGCTGCTCGGCGACGTGCGCGTGATCGACCGCTCGGTCGCCGTGGCCCGCGCCGCGTCGGACGGCGTGGTCGTGGTGGTGCCACCCGAGGACGCCGATCGCGAAGGCGCCGTCGCCGGTGGAGTGACCCGCAGCGACTCGGTCCGAGCCGGGCTCGCAGTCGTCCCCACCGAGGCCACGATCGTGTGCGTGCACGATGCCGCCCGCCCGCTCGCCAGCGCCGAGTTGTATCGCCGGGCGATCGCTGCCGTGCACGACGGCGCCGACGCGGCCATCCCATCGATCGCTGTTGCCGACACCATCAAGGTCGTCTCCGACGGGATCGTCGTGTCGACCCCGGACCGTTCGACGCTCGTCGCCGTCCAGACCCCGCAGGCGTTCCGGGCCGGTGTGTTGCGAGCAGCCCACGAGTCCGGCGGCGACGCCACCGACGACGCCGCACTCGTCGAGCAGCTCGGCGGGGTGGTGGTGGTGGTCGACGGCGAGGTGAGCAACCGCAAGATCACCGTGCCCGACGATCTCGTGTGGGCACGCGAGCAGCTCGCATCCGGCGACGTCGAGGTGCCGTCGTGACCGTGCCGGAGTTCCGCGTCGGTCAAGGATTCGACGTGCATCGTTTCAGCATCGATCCCGATCGGGTGATGGTGCTCGGCGGCTGCCACTTCGACGGGGTGATCGGGTTGGAGGGCCACAGCGACGCCGACGTCGTTGCGCACGCCTGCGCCGATGCGCTGCTTGGCGCGGCCGGTCTCGGCGACATCGGGATGCACTTCCCGGACACCGACGACCGTTGGCGAGGCGCCGATTCGATGGCGCTGCTGCGCCACGTCACGGCCATGCTCGCCGAGGACGGCTGGCGAGCGTCCAACGTCGACTGCGCCATCGTGTGCGAACAGCCCAAGATCGCCCCGTACCGTGACGAGATGCAACGCAATCTGACCGCCGCGGTCGGCGCGCCCGTCACCGTCAAGGGAAATCGCGCCGAGCAACTCGGAGCCATCGGCCGCTCCGAAGGCGTCGTGTGTTTCGCCACGGCGCTGATCCACCGGCCCGGCGGGCGGTCGGAACCATGAGCGGTCGGTCGTCGTCGAGCCGTGGCGGCTCGAGCTCGGGCCGCTCCTTCGTGGGTAAGTCGGGGGGCAAGCCAGGGGGTAAGTCGGGCGGCAAGCCAGGCGGTACGTCAGGGGGCCGGCCGCCGGCGAGGTCCGGCGGCAGGCCACCATCGAAGTCGGGTGGCACGTCGGGCGGGCGCCCACCATCGAAGCCCGGTGGTCGCTCCGGTTCGTCGCAGGGCGCCGGCCGCCAGAGCGCCCGGCGAGGCGGGCCGACCGGCGGCGGGGGCGCGGGTGGCGGCGCGAAAGGGCTTGGCGGACGTCAGGTCGAGGGCCGCCAGGCGGTTCGCGAGCTGCTGATCGCCGAGCGTCGCAAGGTGCACGAAGTGTGGATCAGCGCCGAACTCGAAGGCGACCCCGGCGTCGCCGACATCGTCGAGATCGCCGCCGCACGTCGTGTTCCGTTGCTGCACGTGGCTCGGGCCCGCCTGGAGCGCGAGGCCCGCAGCGAGGCACCGCAGGGTGTGCTCGCCCACGCTGCGGAGATCCCCGAGGCCGACTTCGGCGCGCTCCTCGGCGCGGGCGTTGCCGGCGCATCGACCAAGCCGTTCCTGGTTGCCATCGACGGCGTCACCGACCCGGGCAACCTCGGTGCCATCATCCGCAGTTGCGACGGCGCCGGAGTCAGCGGTGTGCTGCTGCCGCGCCATCGATCGGTGCACGTCACGCCCACGGTGGCCAAGGCGTCGGCGGGTGCCGTCGAGTACGTCCCCATGGCGCTCGTCCCAGGGCTCCCGGCGGCGCTCAAGCAGCTCTCCGAGCGCGGCATCTGGGTCGTCGGCCTCGACGACGAAGCCGACCGCAGCCTCTACGAGATCGGTCCGCTGGCGACCGAACCGATCTGTGTCGTGCTCGGCGCGGAGGGTGCGGGGCTGTCGCGATTGGTGCGCGAACGGTGCGATTCGATCGTCGGCATCCCCATGGCCGGCCGGGTCAGTTCACTGAATGTTTCGACGGCTGCGGCGATTTCTCTCTATGAAGTCTCAAGGTCGCGTCAGAAAATGCCGTAATTTCTGTCAATGGGCGACATGGGCCACACCTTCACCACCGACCTGCTGTCGTCAGCCGACCGTGCGTCCGCACGCCCGTTCGGGCGTCGCGCATTCATCGCCGGCACGGCCGGCGCCGTCGCCGGCGCCACGCTGCTGTCGGGCACCGCGCAGGCCGTCGAGCCGGGTGCCAGCTTCTTCGAGGTCGTCGAGCAGCGACGCCTCTGCGACACGCGAAACCGCCCGGGTACCCCGGCCGGGTTCGGCTATCAGCGCATCGGCGACAAGCACATCCGCGTCGGGATCACCAATCAACCCGGAGTTCCCGCGGATGCGGTCGCCGCCGTGCTCAGCGTCACCGCGGTCAGCAGGGGCGCCGGCTGGAACTTCGTCACCGTGTTCCCGGCGGGCGAGGCGATGCCGGACACCTCCAGTCTCAACATGTCGGCCTTCGACGGCGCGGTTGCCAACCTGGTCACCATCAAGCTCGGTGGCGGTGGCGTCGACCTGGTCTCGTTCGTCGGCTGCGACCTGATCGTCGACCTGATCGGCGTGTACCGCCCGACCGCCGCTCCGGTGGCTTCGGGGCGCCTCGTCGCCTTCCCGTCGGCCGTTCGTGCGCTCGACACCCGGTCGGGCCCGCAGCCAGGTGTCGGATCGATCTCGCGGGTCAACCTGAACGGCCTCGTCCCGTCCGACGCCACTGCCGTCGTCGGCACGCTGACCGCCGTCGGCGCGTCCGTTCCCGGCTTCGTGACGGCGTTCCCCCGTGGCAGCGGCGTGCCCGACACCTCCAACCTCAACGTCGGCGCCGGCCAGACCCGAGCCGTCGGAGTCATCACCCGGCTGGGAGCCGAGGGCGGTGCCGTCGGCGTCGATCTCTACAACTTCTGCGGCGGGCACCTCCTGTTCGACGTGGTCGGCTACATGACCGGGCCGAACCAGAACGGCGTGTCGGCCGACGGACTGTTCGTGCCGATCACCCCCACCCGGATGCTCGACACCCGCCGCGCGAAGATGCGGTCCTGGCACGGCGGCACCACGCAGTTCGGACTGCCGGCGCCGATCAACACCCGGGCCCAGGCCGTCGCGATGAACCTCACCGTGGCCAGTACGGTCGACGCCGGGTTCTTCACGCTGCACGCCGCGCAGACCGTGCGCCGCGAGGTGTCGAACCTCAACGTCACCGGATCCGGTCAGACGGTTGCCAACCATGCGATCTGTCGCATCAGCAACGTCGGCATCGCCTGCTACTCCTACGGCGCCGCACACATCATCTGCGACGTCATGGGCTGGTTCACCGGAACACCCGAGTCGGCCACCACCGGGCCGCCGATCAATCCGCTGCCGCCCGGGGGGCCGACCCCGTGGATCGTGCAGATCCCGCGTATCGGACTCACCCACAACGTGCTCGACGGCGACGCCAACCGAGTCGTCGATTCGGGCAACACGTGGCACTGGACCGGCACCGGACTCGTCGGGCAGGGTGGCAACAGCGTGCTGTTCGGCCACCGCACCGAGGCGGGCGGCCCCTACCGCAACCAGCACCTGCTGCGCGGCGGCGATGAACTGATCATCTACACCTCCGATCAGCGCCGCTACACCTACCGGATGGTTGGCGAGTTCATCACGAGCAAGTACGCCAACGACATCCTCGGCGCCACACGGCGCATCGGTGGCGAGACCGTGTCGCTCGTTGCGTGTTCGAAGACGAATCGCATGCCGACCAGCCTCGAATACCGCCTGATCACCACCTTCTCGCTGGTGCGGTGGGAAGACCTCGGCTGACGCCCGCCTGGATATCCTGGGCGCCCACGCCGGGTTAGCTCAGTTGGTAGAGCACTTGATTTGTAATCATGAGGTGGCGAGTTCGATCCTCGCACCCGGCTCAGACAGCAAGTGTCCAGATGGCAGCGAGGTGCAGGCCTGCGGCGGCGAGCGTGCAGGCGTGCCAGAACTCGTGGAACGAGAAGGTCGACGGCCGCAGCGTCGGCCACCCGCGTGAGAAGGCGATCGCCCCCGCCGTGTAGATCACGCCGCCCGCGAGCACCAGCGCCACGGTCGGGAGCCCGCCATCTCGCCACAGCGCGGGCCCGATGGCGACGCCGGCCCACCCGAGACCGATGTACATCGCACTGCCGAACCCGTGGGCGCGGTCGAACCAGAAGATCTTGACCAGCGCACTCGATGCGGCCGCACCCCACACGACGATCAGGGTTGCGATCGCCGCTGCGGTGCTGAGCGACATCAGTGCGAGCGCCGCGAACGTCCCTGCGATGGCAGCGAAGATCGTCGCATGGTCGGCGCGACGCCACGCGGCGCGTGCGCGGATCGTGTGGACCCATCGGTGGTAGGTCGTCGACACGGCGAGCATCGAGCACAGCCCGATGCCGTACATGATCACCGCCGCACGAGCGCGGGCACCGCTCGACTCGACCGTCAGCACGACGAGCAGGGGGATCACCGTGATCAGGGCGATGAGGTGGAGTCGCCCCCGCCACGACGGCCGACCGACGGATCCCAGCGGTTCGTCCAGCGGCCCGCCGAACATTCCGTCGGTCAGTGGGTGGGTGGTCATCGAACGGCTCCTCGCAGCGACGTCATCGTAGTGCGGTTCGCGGGACCGGGCGCCGCGGCGGTGGCCGTGTCGGGTCGGCGACCCGCCCGGGTACGGTGGAGTCGATCCTCGTCACCTCGACGGGAGCACGATCGCCAGTGGCCGGGGGTTCTCATGGATGCACTCCGGATCACACGGGAGTCGTCGGTGCGCCTCGTTCCGGATCCGCGTCGGGTGATCACCAAGTTGTTCATGCCGGGCGACGAGGTCGTCCGCGACGGGTTGTCGCGTCCCGAAGCCGTCCTGCGACGGATCATGGCGCTGACGGAGGACGAGGTCACCGACGCCCTGGCCGACGCGTGCGCACTGTTCGCCGACCGCCATCGTGAGTTCGACGCCGTGCTCGAACGGCATCACGACGTCGTCGCGGCCCGGTTCCCGGGCTCGCTGCTCGCTCCGATCACCACCGAGCGGCGGCGCCTGATCGGTGCCTACTTCACCCACGAGTACTCGATCGAAGCAGCGGCCCTCGGAAACCCGTCGATCGTGGTCTCCCCCGATCAGTCGGGTGTCGCGGCCGGTGCGGTCAGGTTCGTCATGAGCCTGCGGGCAATCGGTGAAGGTCACGTGTCGTCGATCGAGTTCCGCACGGGCGTCGTCGCAGCCGACGGTGCGGTCGAACTCGAACCGGTGAGCCCGTACGCCGAGACGGGGGTGCGTTCGCCGCACGCCTACGACAAGCGCTTCTTCGCGATGAAACTCGATGATCTCGCGATGTTGAACGACGTCGAGGAGCGAGTGCTCGCTCGGCTGTCGGAGCGGTTCACGATGACCGAACTCGAGATGGCCATCGCCGCACTCGACGACGACGGGATCGACCGGTCGATGTCGGGCGAGACGACCAGGTTCCTGCACTGGCTGGCGTCGTCGAACTACCGGGTCTCGTTCCCGCCATCCACGCCCATGTCCGAGCGGGTGCTGTTCCCGTCCGCACCGACCGAGAGCCACGGCATGGAGGACGCCCGCTTCGTCCGCTTCGTCGACGACGACGGTGCCGTCACGTACTTCGCCACCTACACCGCGTACGACGGCCATCAGATCCTTCCGCAGCTCATCGAGACCGCCGACTTCGGCGAGTTCCGGATCGCCACGCTGACCGGGCATGCCGCACAGAACAAGGGGATGGCCCTGTTCCCGCGACGGATCGCCGGCCGATACGTCGCGTTGAGCCGCCAGGACAACGTGAACAACTTCCTCATGACCTCGACCGACGTCCGGGTGTGGCGTGAGGCGACACGGATCCAGGAACCCGAGCAGCCGTGGGAGCTGCTGCAACTCGGCAACTGCGGCTCGCCGCTCGAGACCGATGCCGGATGGCTCGTGATCACCCACGGCGTCGGCCCGATGCGCCGGTACACCCTGGGCGCGTTGCTGCTCGACATCGACGATCCGAGCCGCGTTCTCGGGCACCTGCAGGAGCCGCTGCTGGAGCCCGACGCCGACGAGCGCGACGGATACGTGCCGAACGTCGTGTACTCGTGCGGCAGCCTGATCCACCGCGACCACCTCGTGATCCCGTACGGCTATGCGGATGTGGGCGCCCGCGTCGCCACGATGCGCGTGGACGACCTGATCAGCCGGTTGACCGATCCGTCGACGTGAGGAGGCCGGTCGCACCGTCGGGGTTCCGGGCCGCGTACTGCAGCGTTGCGATCAACGCCAGTGTCGACTCGGCGCCCTGGTTGAGGTTCGGACCCGTCGGGGTGAGGCCGTCGTAGCAACCGTGGGTGTCGGGGTCCCACATCACCGCACCGAGGTCGTTGTCGCCTGCGAACCAGGCGATCGCCAGATCGACACCGTGCTGCCACGCGCTGTCGCCGGTCACGACGTGCGCGCGGTGGCATGCGTCGGCGAGCGCCGCGACCTCGATGGGTTGTTGATCGAATCGGCCGGCGGTGTCGCCGGGACCGGCCCCACCGACGGGCGTCGGCGAGAGGTGGCCGTCGGATGTTTCGCGGTCGAGCAGCCAACGCAGCAGGAGCAGACCGTCGTCGACGACGTCGGGTCGATCGAGCACGTCGCCGGCCGCGATGAGGGCCTCGGCGAGCGCTGCGTTCGCGTACGAGAGTCGTGGTTCGGGCCACGGCCAGTCAGCGTTCGTCGAGGGTCGTCCGATGACGTCGATCGCGTCGGCGAGCAGTTCGCGAGAGCGACGGTGCCGTTGGTCGGAGTTCGCCACCTCGGCCGCTCCGAGCGCCGCGAAGGCCATGGCGCGCCGGTGCGGAGATCGTTGCGACGACCCGTGGTCGAAGTACGAGATCGCGCTCGCGCGCATCGACGCCTCGGGGGCGCGGCGCGCCGCCGTACCGAACGCCCACACGCTGCGACCCCAGCAGTCCTCGACGCCGTGACGCCCGTGCCAGCGCCCCCTGGCGTCGCGCCGATTGCGGACCCTGCCGTGAACGTTCTGCGCCTCGGCCAGGAACCGGAAGGCCATGCGGCCCAGATCCCGGACCGCCTGGCTGTCGGCCGGCTCCCGCACGGCGACGATCAGCAACCGGGCGACGTCGTCGGTGCAGTACCCCTCGTCGCGACGCGGTTCGGCGTGATCTGCGTGTTCGAACATCCCGATCCCGTCGCTCATCGACAGCACGTGCGCGAACGTGGGCAGTGTCACGACGACACCGGCCGACGAGCGGCCATGACCAGGTCGGCGAGTTCGGCGTAGCGGTGCGCAACGGAGGACCAGGCCAGCCCGGGTGCGAGTCGGCGGGCCTCTGCCTCCATCGCCGACGCGAGTGACGGGTCGGTGAGCACCGAGCGGATCGCCCGGCCCAGCGCCACGGGGTCGCGCTGGGGCACGACGATGCCGGCGCCGCTGCCGAGGAGTTCGACGGCATGGGGGAAGGCCGTCGACACCACCGGGCGACCGGCAGCGACAGCGTCGACCAGCACGCCCGAGGTCACCTGGTCGCGCGAGTCGTAGGGCAGCACGACGAGGTCGGCCGACTGGATCAGCTCGGTCAGCGACATGAGGTTGCGATAGGTGTCGTCGAACGTGACGTCGACGATCGACGACGTCGCACGGTCGACCAGCATCCGGCGATAGGCCTCGCCGTGCTTCTCACGGACCTTCGGGTGCGTCGCCCCGGCCACGACGTACTCCGGGAGCGGGTCGACGTCACCGAGTTCGGCCATGGCGTCGATGGCCCACTCGATGCCCTTGCCCGGCCCGAGCAGGCCCCAGGTCAGCAGCCGCGGTGGCGCGCCGGGTCGGCGCTGCGAGGCCGAGGGGGCTGCGAGCGGGGTGGCGGCGCCATGGGGGATCACGTGCAGCTTGGTGCCGTCGACGTCGTAGCCGTCCAGCAGACGCACGTGTGCCGTCCTGGTCATGACCACGACCGCGTCGGCGCGGCGGCACACCTGCTCGAGCACGCGCCGTTGATTTGCGGTCGGCTCCGTCAGGACGGTGTGCGCAACCACCACGATCGGAACGTCGATCGCGGCGACGAGATCGATGATCGACTCGCCGTCGGCTCCGTCGTACAGGCCGTACTCGTGTTGGACGATGACGACGTCGGTGCGGTTCAACGCGTCGATCGCGTCGCGATGTTCGCCGTCGTCGTCGCCGTCGTCGGTGAGCGATCCCACCACCAGGACGTCTTCGACCTCGGGTCTCGGCCCGCAGCGCACCACGTCGACCGAGGCACCCTCGCCGATCAGGCCAGCTGCGAGGGCGGCGGAGAACGTGGCGATTCCGCAGGACGTGGGCGGGAAGGTCGACAAGATGCCGAAGGACGGGGCGTGGGCTCGGTCCGCTGGACCGGATGAAACCGGGACGGGTGTGTGCACGGCAGAACTCCTTGTTCGGCTCAGCCGAGGCGTCGAGCCTGCGGAGGGCGACAGCACTGCGATGGCCGTCCAGCCCAAGCGGGGCGCACTCGCCCAAGGGGCGTGGTTCCACCGTACTGCCCGCGATCACGAACCCGTCGTCGGTACCCTGCTCTCATCCCCGCTCGCCATCACGAGTCCGCTTCCGGTGCTCGACTCCGAGTTGCGGTGCTCGCACCGATCGCCTGGCGCACCCCGCCGCGGCACTACGGACCGTGGGAGCAGTTCGCCTCACTGCTGGCCGACGGGCTCGTCGCGGCCGGGCACGACGTCACGCTGTTCGCCACGGCCGACTCGATCACCACCGCCCGGCTGCACGCCACCTCGACCGGTGGATGGTCCGACGACCCGACCATCGAACCGAAGGTGGCCGAATGCATCCACATCGCCTCGGCGTTCGAACAGGCGGCCGACTTCGACGTCATCCACAACGGCTTCGACTTCCTACCGCTCACCTACAGCGGCCTCGTCGACACGCCGGTGGTCACGACCATCCACGGGTTCTCCTCGGAGCGGATCGTCCCGGCGTACGAGCGCTACGACGCCACGACCCACTACGTCGCCATCAGCGACGCCGACCGCCACCCCCGACTCCACTACGCCGCGACGATCCACCACGGCATCCGCACCGCCGACTTCGACGTCGCCGCGTCGCCAGGCGATCACCTGCTCTACTTCGGGCGGATCCACCCGGACAAGGGCACTGCGCACGCCATCGACGTCGCCCGACGCACCGGGCGCCGACTCGACATCGCCGGCATCATCCAGGACGAGCACTACTTCCGCAGCGAGGTCGAACCGCACCTCGGCGACGACGTTCGCTACCTCGGCCCGGTCGCAGCGACCGAACGTTCCGCCGTGCTCGGTGGCGCCCACGCGCTGCTCCACCTGATCGACTTCGACGAACCGTTCGGCTACAGCGTCGTGGAAGCCATGGCCTGCGGCACGCCGGTCATCGCCCATCGGCGGGGATCGATGCCGGAACTCATCGACCACGCGACGACGGGGTTCCTGGTCGACACGCCCGCGGCCGCCGTCGACGCGGTCCGCGATGTCGATCTCCTCGACCGGTCCGCGATTCGTGCGACCGCCGTCGAACGCTTCGACGTGTCACGCATGATCGAGCGGTACGTCGACGTGTACACCCACGTGCTCGCCTGACCGGATGGTCGACGTCAGCTGTCGCCGAGGGTCAACTCGCGGACGCGAGCCAACAGCACCTCGAGTGCGGGACGGTTGAGGCCGCCTTCGGGGATGATCACGTCGGCGTAGCGCTTGCTCGGTTCGATGAAGCGCTCGTGGGCGGGGCGCACCGTCTCGAGGTATTGCTCGATCACGAACTCGGGGGTGCGTCCGCGCTCGGCGACGTCACGTCGGAGCCGCCGGATCAGACGGATGTCAGCGGCGGTGTCGACGAAGATCTTGAGGTCGAATCGCTCGCGGAGCACCCGGTCCCAGAACACGAGGATGCCGTCGACGACGATGATGCGCGCCGGCTCGACCATGCGCACCTCGTCGCTGCGGTTGTGCTGGGCGTAGTCGTACACCGGCACCGGGACCGACGCCCCGTTCGCGAGCGCGGCCAGGTGGTCGTTCAGCAGCGCCCAGTCGAATGCGTCGGGATGGTCGTAGTTGACCGCGCGGCGCTCCTCGATCGGCGCATCGCCGAGGTCGAGGTAGTACGAGTCGAGTTCGATCAGCGACAGGTGCTCGTCACCGGTCAGCGCGGCGAGACGCTCGGTGACCGTGGTCTTGCCCGAACTGCTGCCTCCGGCGATGCCGATCATGAACGGACGTTGCATCCGCCGCACGCTACCGATGCCGCCATCGGTCCCGCCATCGGTCCCCGGTGTCATGGCGTGGTCAAGCGAGTTGACCAACTCTTGACCACATAGAGTGGTCAGACCATTGCGTGGAGTGGTCGCGACGGTTTACGGTGCAACGAGATCACACCCTCCATCACACCCTCCATCACACCCTCCATCACACCCGGCATCACACTCAGGATCCCACGAAGGCGGCATCGTGCTCGGACAGATCATCGACATCGAGGACCGGATCGACGAGGGCGTCGATCGGCCGACGGCGTGGCCCGCACCGGGCGTCGGCGTCAGCGCACTCCCACGCGTGGCGCCACCGCCCCCGTGGTTCCTGCAGATTCCCCACGGTTCGGCCGTGGCATCGGATCGGCACGAATCGGCGCCGCCACCATCACGCCGATCGGCCGGCGTCGATCCGTCATCGGCACCACTGGGCAGACGCGGCATGCTGGCAGCGATCGCCGGGTCGACCGTTGGTATCGCCGTGCTGATGTCGGGATGCGCCGACAACGCCGTCGATGAGGCCGTCGCCAAGGCACGCGCGACCGATGGCACGCTGCCCGACCCGAGGTTCACGCCGCCGCAGCCGACCGTGGTGCCGACGCCGAGGTCGACCGAGCCGCTCGGGCCGCCGGCGCCGACGCGCTCCGCTGAGGTCGCCACGCCGATGCCCGGGGGATCGGTGGCGACCCCGTCGCCGGCCGTGGTCCCCACCGCCGGCGACGGGGCTGCTGCGACGCCATCGGTTGCCACGCCGTCACCGTCCGGGCCGGCGGGAGGTGCGCCGAGTCCATCATCGCCCGCCGTAGGTGCACCGGCGACGCCCGCAGGCTCCATTACCCCGCCAGCACCGTCGACCCCGGCCAACCCGACGCCGCCTGCTCCGCGCCGCCTGCTCCTGTCGCTCCGCCGCCGGCCGACCCTGCGCCGACACCTCCACCACCGGCCAACCCGACGCCGCCTGCTCCCGCGCCGCCTGCTCCTGTCGCACCGCCGCCGGCCGACCCGTCACCACCACCAC
>CAVQSI010000037.1:0-263479 GCA_963715825.1 Ilumatobacteraceae bacterium | reverse complement strand
CCCAGCTCCACGAAAAGCGCCATCTACCAGGGGAAATGCGGGCGATGGAGGGAATGCTCGTTCCCCCGTCCAACACCCCGGTTGACCAGGGAGAATCCGGACGAATCGTGGCGCTGACCAGGCACGCAGCGAGCAGCCGCTTGCTCGTGCCGGCCGACCGAGGCGACGCGGGACGGAATTCGGAGGGATGACGTCGGGCTGCCTGAGCCTTTCCCCCGTCCATGACGTCATGAGGTACCGGCCAACCGCTTCACATCGATACACCGGTACCGATATACTCAAAGTGTGGCGTCAGAGACCTACTCCCGACATCTCATCCGAATGGCGCGCCGCCAGGCCGACCTCACCCAGACCGCGCTCGCCCAGCGCGCCGGCACCAGCCAGGCGGCGATCTCAGCCTACGAATCGGGACGGCGCTCCCCCTCGGTCGACACGCTGGTCCGTATCCTCGCCGCAACCGGCTTCGAGCTCCGGATGCGCCTGGCCCCGCCCGACACCCACGCCGCCGCGCTCGCTGCCGCGGAGGCGCTGTTGCCCGCCGAGCAACTCGCCGAACAGCGCGAACGCCAACGCTCCCGCCTCGCCCGACACCGCGCCAGTGCCTGAGCTCGACCGTGGCGCCATCGTGCGGGTGCTGAACAAGCACCGCGTGGCCTACGTGATCATCGGTGGCATCGCCGCCGAACTCCACGATCTCCCCGTGCCAGCGACCGTCGACATCGACGTCACCCCCGCCCGCGACCACGAGAACCTCGAACGCCTCGCCCGCGCCTTCGACGAGCTCGAAGCAGGTCTGTACACCGCCGAGGACGCAGGCACCTGGTTCCCGCGCACGCCCGTCGAACACTGGTCGCAGTACGACACGCTGCACCTCATGACGAACGCAGGGCCGATCGACATCGTGTTCAACCCCGACGGCGCACCATCGGGCTACACCGACCTCGCCGAGCACACCATCGCGGCCCAACTCGATGGCCACAACGTGATGGTCATCACCGTCGCCAAGTGGGAAGCACTCAAGCTGGCAACCGGGCGCGCCAAGGACCTCGAACACCTCGACCGCTTCTATGAAGCTCGACGCGACGAGTAGATCGATCGCCCATCGCCACGTTCGGCACTGCGCGTGGTGCATCGACAGGGTGGTTCTGCTCAGCTGAGGGCGAGTCAGCTAATGACTCGGGCAGGGGGTCGCAGCGGTCAGCCGAGACGAATCCAGCCGTGCTCGACTGCGGTGGCGGCTGCCTGACGGCGGTTCGCGACACCGAGCTTCGCCAGGACGGCCGACACGTGGTGGTCGATGGTCTTCTCGGAGATTATGCGTCGTCGGCCGATCTCGGCGTTGCCGTCACCGGCTGCGATGCGCTCGAGCACGTCGAGCTGGCGGGCCGTGAGGCCGACGGGGTTCGTCTGCGAACTCGGTCACGCGCCGCGTGGCACGGCGCTCATCCCGGCGGCTGCGAGGTCGCGGCGGACGGCATCCGCCGTCGACCGTGCACCGATTCGAAGCAGGTCGTCGATGGCCGATCGCGCGTCGACGCGATCGAGGTTGCGTGCTGCGCACAGCGCAGCCTCGACGACACATCCACGATCCTTCCAGCGTTCCGCCGCAGTCGCCCAGTCGCCGCGCAAAGCCGCGGCGACGGCCGCGCACGGTGCGGATGTTGATCGACGTCGCCATCGGCGCTTTCACTCACATACATTTGACTCAATTTTGATTGAGTGATATGGTCACGGTGTGGAACGATCAGTCGACGATCGGGCAGCGGTGCATGCTGCGCTCGGCGATCCGATCCGTTTGGCGATGGTCGATGATCTCGCGGTCTCGGACCGCTCCCCGAGCGAACTCGCCCAGTACTTCGAACTACCCAGCAATCTGCTGGCACATCATCTCGATGTGCTCGAACAGGCCGGTGTGATCGAACGGTTCCGATCGGCCGGCGATCAGCGACGCCGATACGTACGCCTGCTCCTCGAGTCGCTCCACGGCCTGGTCCCGCCGACGTTGCGTCTGCCCGAACGGGTCGTCTTCGTCTGCACCCACAACTCGGCACGCTCGCAACTCGCGGCTGCGTTGTGGCAACAGCTCGTCGGGCCCACGGCATCGTCGGCCGGCACGCAACCCGCCGAGCAGGTGCATCCCGCCGCCGTCGCCGCCGGGCGGCGTCGTGGGCTGGACCTGAGCGGCGCGGTGCCTCACCCACTCGATGCCGCCGACCGTCGAGCGATGATCATCACGGTCTGCGACCGGGCCCACGAGCAACTCGTCCCGTCACTCGGCAACTGGCACTGGTCGATCCCTGACCCCGTCGACATCGGCACCGACGACGCATTCGATCGGGCCGTCACCCAACTCGACAACCGCATCCGCACCTTGAACTGAACGGAGCCCACCGTCATGTCCGAACCCACCGACACCGCCGGCGATCGTGGTCGCTACGTCGAACAGCAACTGATGATCAAGCAAGCTGCTGCACGACTGCACGACGAGTTCGCCGGCACCTTCAACGCCGAGACCATCGAGCGCTACATCAACGACTCGCGCGACAAACTCAACCTCGACGCGACCGTCCCCAACTGGTTGCCGCTGCTCATCGAGCGGTTCACCCGCGACCGTCTCCGCGCGCTGCAACGGCTCGAGACCGGCAGTCTCGGCAAACCAGCGGTGCTGTTCCTGTGTGTCCACAACGCCGGGCGCTCCCAGATGGCCGCCGGATGGCTCCGCCACCTCGCCGGCGACAACGTCGAGGTCTTCTCCGGCGGCTCCGACCCGGGCGCCGAGACGAACAAGGTCGCCATTGCGGCGATGGCCGAGGTCGGCATCGACATCGCCGGTGAATACCCCAAACCGTGGACCGACGAGATCGCCCGCGCGGCCGACGTCATCGTGTCCATGGGATGCGGGGACGCGTGTCCCATCTTCCCCGGCAAACGCTACGAGGACTGGGAACTCGAGGACCCCTCCGGGCAGTCCATCGAGGTGGTGCGTCACATCCGTGACGACATCCGAACCCGCGTCGAGATGCTCATCGCGTCGCTTCAACCAGCCACCACCTGACGGCCCCTCGAAACGCGCCGCCGGCAGACGGCAGGCGTCGACATCGTTGCCCGATTCGTGGCGTGGGATGTCTTGGAAGCCACTGACAAGCCGTTGCTCATCGACCGACTGATGCGCAAGATCCTCGGACGGTGGTCCGCTTCAGTCCAGCGGATCGCCGCCGTCCTCGGGCGACAACGGCTCCACCGACACCCCGAGTTCGGATTCAAGCCGTGCCAGGCGCGTCTCCAGGTCCGCGACGCGTTGTGCAAGTGATGGGCCGAGGTCGGCGGGCTGCGCGTCGCGGCCCGGCGTCGCATCGTGGACATCGGGCACGCCCTCGCCGAGCAGGTGGGCCCAGCGATCCTGGCTCTGGCCCGAGGCTCGCCCGATGTTCGAGACGAACGGATCGACACCGGCGGCGAGCTTCTCCAGCACGGCCTCGATGTCATCGATCGACTCGAAACCTGTTCCCTGCGATGTCGAGTATCGCTCGGTACGTGTCCTCAACTCGCCTGCCGACTGTGGACCTCTCAACATCATCACCGCCAGCAGTGCCAACTGGTCGCGGTCGAGTCCGACGGCATCATCGAGAATGTGCCGGTGCTTGTCGGCGCGGCCGCTGCTGTTCATTCGGGCCAGGCCCTTCTGACGCAGGAGCAGCATCGCGTCCATCACGGTCCGCTCGCTGTAGTCGGTCACCGGATCGCGGTTCGACTTCTGGTTGCACGCAGCGACGAGCGCGTTCGTCGAGAGCGGATAGTGCTCAGGCGTTGTCGCCTGCTTCTCGATCAGGCAGCCGAGCGCACGAAGTTCTTCGGCAGTGAGCTCCATCGCGTCACCGTAACGCCGCCAGCGGGCTGCTTCTGGCCCGAGTCGGTCCGATCGGGCCCAGGACGCGGAGATCGCTGACGCGTCCGCAGGACATCGACGGGCTGGTCCCACACCGAGAACTCCGAGATGTCGTCGAGTGGCAGACCGCTACCGTCGGTCGTCGGCGACCGGGTCCTCGGTCGCCCAGGCGTAGTGCATCCGGCCGTGGTCGGCGTTGGCGGCCATGATCCCCCCGACGGTGCCGTCGGCCCACGGCGCCCCGGGGATCTTCGACGCGAGGTCCTCGTCGGACAACTCCGCGAGCAGCGCCAGCGTGTCGGCGCGTACCGCCTGACCGATCCGGACCAGCTCGACGAACGGCTTGCCGCTGTGCTCCGCTTTCCACTCCTCGGTCCAGGAATGGATCGAGGACATGATCTCCTCCATCGACTGCGACGAGCCGTCGCCTCGCAGCCTCGGCTCCAGACCTTGCTCGCCGGCGACATGACGCCGGAACATCGCATTCCAGTTCTGCTCGATCAGCGTGGTGTGCACGAAGTGATCGGCGAACGACCAGCGGCTCTCGGGGTCGTGTTCGCTGAATGTCCGCGGCGCCGTCAACTCGTCGGTCGACATCGCGCCGAGCCGTTCGAGCAGCCACGCCCGATCGCGGTTCAGCTTGATCTCGATCTCGACGCGGTCCATCCGCCGAACGTAGCGACCGGCGTTTCGACAGCCGTCAGCGGGCTGGCCACGGCTGACGCCGTGCCGCGCGCTCAGCTCGGTCGGCGACGCAGCGCTTTGTGGAGTTCCATCGCCACGATGATGCTCGTGGCCACCACCACGATGCGGACCCAGGTGCTGAGTCCGATCGGCTCGACCCGCAGCACGTACTGAGTCGGCGGGAAGTGGAGCGCCGCCACGTGGATGCCGAGAGCGGCGATCGTGGCGATGAACAGCAGCTTGTTGGAGAACGGGCTGCGACGGAACACCGATTCGGTCTCCGATCGGGAGTTGCCGGCCTGGAACACCTGGAACACGACCATCGTCGTCAACGCGACCGTCTGGGCCTGGATGAGCGAATCGGTGCTGTCGAGCTCCCACCGGAACATCGCCAACATCCCGGCACCCATGACGAGGCCGGCGAGGACGACGCGCTCCCACATCAACCAATCGAGCACTCCCCCGCCCGGCCGCCGCGGCGGGCGGCGCAGCACGCCGCGCTCGGCGGGCTCGAAGGCGAGCGCCACGTCCTGAACGCCGTTGGTGACCAGGTTGAGCCACAGCAGCTGCGCGGGCAGGAGGATGAGCGGCCACTGCAACCAGACCGCGACGAGGATCGCCGTGATCTCGGCGGCGCCGGTGGACACGAGGAAGAACGTGACCTTGCGGATGTTGTCGAAGGTGACCCGTCCTTCCTCGACGGCGGCAGTGATCGACACGAAGTTGTCGTCGGCGAGCACCATCTCGGAGGCCTCACGGGCGACGTCGGTCCCCTTGTCGCCCATGGCGATGCCGATCTCCGCTGCCTTGAGCGCGGGAGCGTCGTTCACGCCGTCGCCGGTGACGGCGACGATCTCGCCTCGAGCCTGCAGTGCCCGGACGATGCGCAGCTTGTCTTCTGGGGACACGCGGGCGTACACGGAGACGTGGTCGACACGACCGGCCAACGCTTCGTCGTCGAGTTCTGCGAGTTCGTTCCCCGTGAGTGCGTCATCGGTGACGGCGATGCCGAGCTGGGCCGCGATGGCTCGTGCGGTGTCGACGTGGTCGCCGGTGATCATCACGACGCGGATGCCGGCCGCCTGGCACGCGGCGATCGAGTCGCCCACGCCAGCCCTCGGTGGATCGATCATCGCCTGCAGCCCGACGAACACGAGTCCCTCGGGCTCCGTGACGTCGTTGGGATCGACCGGCGGGTCCACAGCGATTCGCCGGGCGAAGCCGAGCACGCGTTGCCCGCTGGCCGCCATGGCGCGCGCGGCGTCGGCGACCGCCTCGGCGTCGAGCGGCACCGGTCCGTCGTCGGTGAGCATCTCGGAGCACATGGCGAGCACCCGCTCGGGCGCCCCCTTGACGAACACCGTGTGCTGGTCCCCACGAAGCCGGATGCTCGCCGAGTACTGCTGCGTCGGTTCGAAGGGGATCTCCGCGAACACCGGGTAGGCGGTGCGGACATCGCCGGGCTCCAGCGATGCGGTGAGCGCCGACAGCAGCAGCGCGATCTCGGTGGGATCACCGGTGGTCGTCAGCTCGTCGCCGGCCCAGTAGAGGTCGGCTTCGTTGGTGAGGACGCCGGCGAGCAGTGTGGTGTGCAGCCCGGGGTGGTCGCCGATCGCAGCAGGTTCGTCGCCTTCGAAGTACTCGCCGTCGGGGACTCCCCCGCCGAGGGTGTAGCGATGGCCGGGCGTCCAGATCTCCTCGACCGTCATCCGGTTCTCGGTGAGGGTGCCGGTCTTGTCGGAGCCGATCACCGTCGTGCTTCCGAGCGTCTCGACCGCCGGGAGACGCCGCACGATCGCGTTGCGCCTCGCCATGCGACGGACACCGACGGCGAGCGTGATCGTGACGGCCACCGGCAGTCCTTCGGGCACCGCCGACACCGCCAGCGCGACGGCGACGAGGAACATGTCCTCGACCGGCTCGCCGAGCGCCACACCGCTGACGAAGGCGACGATGGCCGCCAACCCGACGGCGATCCCGATGATCCGGGCGAAGTGGTCCATCCGTCGCTGCAGCGGGGTTGCCGCCACCGCTTCGGATCGCATCAGCCCGGCGATGGCGCCGAGTTCGGTGTTCGCCCCGGTCGCGACGACCACCCCGCGTCCTCTGCCCGCCGTGACCGTCGCACCGGTGTAGGCCATGCACGACCGGTCCGCCAGCTGCGCGTCGTGCGCGACCGGCTCGACGTGCTTGGTGACCGACACCGACTCGCCCGTCAGCAGCGACTCGTCGACCTGCAACGCGTTCACACCGACCAGGCGGAGGTCGGCGGGAATCCGCGCACCGGACTCCAGCAGCACGACGTCACCGGGCACCAGATCCCGGCTGTCGATCTCCTCGTCGCGGCCGTCACGGATGACGCGGGCGTGGGGCACCACCAGCTGCATCAGCGCCAGCACGGCACCCTCGGCCTTGCGTTCCTGCGTGAACCCGATCACGGCGTTCAACACCAGCACCGCGGCGATCACCGCTGCATCGAGGTGCTCGCCGAGTGCGACGGTGACGGCGAGCGCGGCGAGCAGGATGAAGATCAGCGGGCTGCGGAACTGGCGGACGAACACCAGCCAGGCGGGTGTCGGCGGCTCCTCCTCGAGTTGGTTGGCGCCGTACCGGGAGCGCCGGGCGGATGCGTCAGCATCGGTGAGGCCATGGCCTCCCGTCTCGAGCAGTCGCTCGACCTCGTCCCCATCCAGGCTGTGCCAATCGACGGCGGTGACGTCGACCGCGGCCGGGGGGACCGCGCGCACAACGGCGGATCCCTCACCCATGCATCCAGCGAACCAGCCCTGGCGGCGGCCGCATAGGGCCGAGAGACTCGATCGAGCTGGAGCGCAGCGGCGCTCGCCGTTCAGGTCTCGTCGTTGTCGATGGCGTCGAGCACCTTGTGCGCCGCTTCAGCGAGCTTGCCGGTGACGCCGTCGTGTTCGGCGATCTGTTCGAGTCGTGCGTCGACGATCCCGATCTTCGCCCTCCCCATCTCCGCGAGCGAGATCTTGCCGTCGGCGTCGAGGTCGTACGCGTCGACCTCCTCGGGTGTTGCCGCCTCGACTTCGTCGTGGTGACGGAACACGTGACCTTCTTCGACCTCGCTGTCATCCATGGGTCCAGTATGCACGACTGAGTAGCGCCGGCGTCCTGACGTGCGGCTTCGTACTGCCCGGACCCGACGAGACAAGCTGGCCTCCATGGACACATCGCCGACCCGAGGATCAGCCACCGTGCGCATCGACGCCACTCCCGAGGAGGCCTTCGCCCATCTCACCGATCTGACGAAGCTGCCGGAACTCAGCCCGGAGAACGTGCGCTGCGAGTTCCTCGAACCATCCGACCGAATCGAGGTCGGCGCCAAGTTCCGCGGCCACAACAAGGCGCGCAACTACGAATGGCACGCCGACTGCGTCGTCACCGAACTCACCCCTGGGCGCTCGTTCACCTACGAGGTGCCGCCCGACTTCGAGTACGCGACGGTATGGAGCTACCTGGTCGAACCGGACGGTGACGGGTGCGTGGTCACCGAGTCGTTCCACGCCCCGCTGCTCGAGCACCCCGAGCTCTACCCCGGCACGATCGAGGGTCGACGCGACCACCTGCAACGTGGCTGCGAGACGACGATGGCCAACCTGAAGGCCGCGCTCGAGCATCGGTGAGCGACGACTGGGACGACATCGCCGAGTGGTGGATCGCCGCCACCACCGATGGCCCCGCCGACTCCGACGAGCTGCTGGACGTGGCACGGGCGCTCATCGAGCCGACCAGCGGTCGCACGCTCGACCTCGGATGCGGCGACGGTCAGGCCCTCCCGCTGCTCGGCGACGGCGCGATCGGCGTCGACCTGTCGCACCGACTGCTCACCCGAGCGCGCAGACACGCCCCGGTGGTCCGGTGCCGGTTGCCCGACCTGTCGTGGATCCGCGCTGGCTCGATCGACCGGGCGGTCGCGATCGGCCTCCTCGATCTGATCGCCGACGACCGGGAGTTCTTCGGACAGGTTGCGTCGGCGGTTCGATCCGACGGCACGCTCGTCGTCGTGATGAACCACCCGGTGGTGACTGCCCCCGACTCCGAGCCCCTCGTCGACGATTCGGACAGGGTGCTCTGGCACTGGGGCAGCTACCTCCAACGGGGTGCACTCACCCAACCGGCCGGCCACCGAACGGTCGAGCTGCATCACCGCCCGCTCGGCGCACTCCTCACCAGCGCCGCCGACGCCGGATGGCACCTCGAGCGCATGATCGAGGCAGGTGCCACCGAGCACACCATTGCCACCATCACCGACCGGAGTGGCCAGGAGCACCTGCCGAGCGTGCTCGGAGTCCGCTGGCGCCGTTGCTGAGCATCGCGGCTGACGAGCGGCGCCGACTCAGGCAGGCGACTGAAGATCGCGTGACTGCTGCCACGGCCACCGACCATCGGCTTCGAGGACGAGCGCCCACGACAGGAAGGTTCGCACGACGACCAGCAGGCCCAGTGCTGCCACGTTCTCGAGCGTCGGCTCGAGGGTGACGGTGCGGATGATGTCGGCAGCGATCAGCAGGTCGAGGCCCAGCAGCACCCCACCGGAGAACGCCTGCCGGAAGGTCCACAGCGCTCGTTTGGCACCCTGCCCGGCGATGGCGCCTGCGGATCATCACGGCGCTTGCGACGACCACGGTCACCGCGATCACCGCAACGGCAGCGATCTCGATCCACTGCGAGACGTTGTGGGCGACCTCCCAGCCGCCGATCGTCGGACCTCTCGAACTCACTCAGGGACCTCGACGGGCTGTCCCAACTCCCGCAGCCACCCCTTGAGGACGCGATGGAGCGCAGCGGGGCCCTCGATCGGCACGGACGGGTCGGACAGGTCAGCCGGGTAGATCACGAACGGCCGTGTCTGCGGTCCACCGAGTCCGCCGTGCGAACTCACCTGATGCTCGAACGCTGCCACCTCGTCGCGCTCGGCGTCGTACATGCTGTTGACCATGACGTCGCCGGCCGTCGTGTACGCCGCTGCCCTGGCCACCATCGCGACGGCACCGGGCCCGAACGGTTCGAGCGGATCGTCGCCGTCGACCTCGCCGGTGTCGAGGACCCGGCGACCGGTCGGCGAGATGACGACGGGACCCGACGCAGCGGTCTCCACCACCACGAATCCCACACCCGGATGGGCGACCAGTCCCGCCACCAGATCCGGGTAGCGGTCGTCGATCTCCTCCTGCGTCAGGCGCCGGTCGCCCTCGGGCAGGTACACCAGCCCCAGGTTGCCGGACGCCAACACCATCGGCTCGGTCTCGGAGCGTTCCAGTTCGTGGTCGTCGTCGCGGGCGCTGCGCAACCACGCCGAGGACTCGGTACGCCCGGCCTCGGAATCGTCGTCGACATCGACCACCGCGCCGCACAGCCGCCCGACGACGGCAGAGAGCGACTCACCGAAGCGCTCCTCGAACGTGGCCCCCTGCGTCTGGCCGTGGTCGGACAACACCACGATCCGATAGGGACGCGGAGCGAACGGGACCGCACGTTCGAACCGTGCGATCTGGCGGTCGATGTCACGCAGGACCCGCAGCGTGTCCTCGCGCAGCGGCCCGGAGTGGTGCGACACCTCGTCGTACCCGAGGAAGTCGATGTAGATCACGTCACGGCCCTCGGCCATGTCGTTGAGCACCCCGTTGACGCACACGTCGCGGCTGATGATCGTGGTGAACGCCCGCAGCAGGGCGTAGGTCCAGTTCCGACTGACGCGGGGCTGGACGCCGCGGCGGATCTGGTCGCGCGCTGCCCGTCGCTCGCGGAACACCTCGGCGATCGTGGAGTTCAGCGTGCGGACCGCGTTCGCCGGTCGGGAGAAGTACTGCGCGTAGCCCGCGCCGAGCTTGTTCTCCTTGCGCCGGCCGGCCACGCTCATCGTGAGCACGGCGCGCTCGGCGTCGCCGGTGAACAGGTTGGCGTAGCTCGATCCGTTGTTGGCGAGCAGGCCGTTGCCGTCGCTGTGACGGCGCTCGATCTCCTGCGCGGACTTCGGATGGTTCGACACCATCGTCTCGCCCGTCGCCTTCTCGACCCACCGGAACGCGGGCATGTCGATCGTGGAACCGTGCAGGATCCCGCACTGGCTCACACCGGTCTGCGACGACCACTCCGTCTGCCAGCCGACCCGGCGGTGGCTCTCGTCGTTCAGCCACCGGTGCAGCGTTGGGGCGTCACCCGATTCGAGCGCGAACCGCAGTGCGTGCTCGGACAGGCCGTCGACCTGGACGAACACCACGCCGGGCACGTCGGAGATGGTGGTGCCACGCTGGCGGCGGCGACGGCGAGCGGTGCGCTGGTCGTACCAGCTGTCGTCGTCGAGCGCGAGCGCGCTGCTGAGCAGCGTGGCCACCGTCGTGGTGATCAGCGCGACGAGCAGCGCCGTGCCGAACCCGTCGAGGCGCACGCCGGGAATCTCGTCGAGCACGGCCCACATGACCAGCGCGTTCACCGCGAAGTTCGCCAAACCGAGCGTGTAGACCGACAGCGGCACCAGCAGGAACGCAAATGCCGGCCAGACCAGCGCATCGACGAGGCCGATGACGACGCCGGCCAGCAACGCATGGCCGAACGTGTCGATGGCGAAGCCCGGGAGCAACCACGACGACACGATGAGCGCGCCCGTCACCACCAGGACCGTGGCGATGCTGCGCCTGATCACCTGGCCGAGCGACGGTCGTTGCGCAGCCGGCCTCAGCACTCCACCTTCAGTTGACGCCATCAGCCCGTTCGCCTTTCACAACAGTCATGGTGACGGTCAGCGTACGCCTGCGGGCCTTGCGGGAACGGAATGCTGAGTGCTACTTCAACAACGGGTCTCGCGGCAGACCCAGGATGCGTTCGCCGATCTGGTTGCGCTTGATCTCCGAGGTGCCCCCGGCGATCGACATGCCACGGTGCATCAGCACGAGGAGGTTGCTCAGCCCGCCCGGGCCGTCCATGAACAGCGAGTCGGGGCCGTTGAGTTCGGTCATGATGGCCGCCGCTTCGTGGCCGATCTCCGACAGCACGAGCTTGGTCATCGCTCCTTCCGGTCCGGGCTCGCCGCCGGCGACCGCGCGGTTGGCGCTGCGCAGGTTGAGCAGGCCCATCGACTGGTGTTGGGCGATGTACCGGCCGACACGCGCGGCTCCCCCGTCGAGTCGTTCGGGATGAGCGTCGAACGGCGCGACGAGCGCCGCACCCGGCATCGACATGCCGCCGCTTCCTCCCCCGATGCTGACGCTCTCGTTGCCGAGCGTTGCGCGGGCGACGGTCCAGCCGCCGTCGACCGGGCCGACCACGTCGTCGTCCGGGACGAAGACGTCGTTGAAGAAGACCTCGTTGAAATCCGACGCTCCGGAGGTCTGCTTCAGTGGGCGCACCTCGACGCCCTCCGCGTGCATGTCGATCGCCATCATCGTGATGCCGTCATGCTTGGGCACATCAGGATTGGTGCGCACCGTGGCGAAGCCCATCCCGGCCACGTGGGCGCCGCTGGTCCACACCTTCTGGCCGTTGACCAGCCAGCCACCATCGACCCGGGTGGCCTTGGTCTTCACGCCGGCGGCGTCGGAGCCGGCGTCGGGCTCGCTGAACAGCTGGCACCAGATGACCTCCTGGTCGAGTGCGGGACGCACCCAGCGGTCGATCTGGTCCTGGGTGGCGTACTGGATGATCGTGAGGATGTTCCAGGCCGTGATCCCGTAGCCGGGGCGCGTGATGGCGGCGTCGGCGAACTCCTGCTCGATGACCAGCTGCTCGACCGCCCCGGCGGCTCGACCGTACGGCTTGGGCCAGTGCGGCATGACGATAGCCGGTCTCGATCAGCTCGGTGCGTTGGTCGTCAGCGGGCAGGTCCTTGATGCGCTGGGCGAACGAGCGGACCTCGTCGCGGATCGCCTCGGCCTCGGGCGGCAGCTCGATCGCCTTGTCGCGCACGACGCCCCGTCGGGTGAGGTCGGTCAGCTCGGCTGCGGCCTCTGCAGCGGCGAGATAGTGCAACAGTGTGGTCGCTCGGCGCATGTAGAGATGGGCGTCGTGTTCCCACGTGATCGCGATGCCGCCGTGCACCTGGGTGTTCAAGTTGGCGCACAGGTCCGCGGCGGGGGCCGCGAGGGTGGCTGCGACGGCAGCCGCGTAGGTGAGCTGGTCGCCGCCGGTCGCGGCGGCACGGGCGGCGTCCCACGTAGCACTCGTGGCGAGTTCGGTGGCAACGGCCATGTTGGCGCAGTGATGCTTGACCGCCTGGTACATCGCGATGGGGCGACCGAACTGGATGCGTTCCTTGGAGTACTCGGCGCCCATCGAGGTGCACTCGCGAGCCACACCGACGGCGTCCGCGGACAGGATGACGCGGGCGAGGTCGATCAGCGTGCGGCGGGCGCCGGGGATGACCGTCGCTGGGGCACCGGCGAGGGTGACGCGAGCGCTGCGGCGGCTCGGGTCGAGGTTGGCAGGCGTCGTCGATCGTGACCCCGTCGCCGACCTCGACGACGGCGACGTCGTCGCCGACCGGGACGAGGATCACCGATGCCAGCCCGGCGCCGAGCACCACGCCGGCATCGCCGGTGGCCACGCCGTCGGTGACCTCGACGTCACCGCCGAGCGCGACGGCCCCGACGATCGAGCCGTCGGCGAATCCCGGGAGCAGACGCGAGCGCAACTCGTCGTCGGCGGTCGCCGCCAGCACGGCGCTGGCAATCACGGTCGGCACGAACGGTCCGGGGGTGACCGTCCGGCCGAGTTCCTCGACGACGATCACCAACTCGTCGATGCCGTAGCCGGATCCACCCATGTCCTCCGGTAGGTGGAGGCCGAGCCAACCCAACTCGGCGAACTCGCTCCAGAAGTCGGGCAACGTCTCGTCGGCTGCTTCGAGCAGCTCGCGTGCGGCGCCGCGCAGGTTGCGCTTCTCGGCGAAGCTGCTCACCGTCTCGGCGAGCGAGCGATGGTCTTCGGTGATGGCAATGGACATGGCGATGTGACCTCGACTCGACGGCAATGTGACGCCGACATCTTCCCCGACCCCATCGCGCCGCGACGACTCAGACGAGCATGCACCCCCGTCACCTTCCACCCGCGCACACCCCCCGCGATGAGCGAACGGACCCGATGCGCCACCCCTCGCTCATCGCCATCCGGACTGACCCACCCGCGATGAGCGAACGGACCCGATGCGCCACCCCTCGCTCATCGCCATCCGGACTGGCTGCGTCAGGCGGTCGGGGCGTAGCGGGCGACGCCGTGGTCGGCGTGGCGGGACATCTCGCCGAGTTCGCGCAGATGCTCGAGGTGGGCGTAGGTCTCGCTCTCGGCCATCTCACCCCACGAGCGCTCCTTGAACAACACCCGCATGAAGTCCTCGACGGTGCCGTTCGGCAGGTCGTGGCTCGCGTCACGGATGATGTCGAGGCGCTCCTCATGATGCTCGATGATGTGCTCGGCACGCCCGCCGAGATCGGTGAAGGGATGGCCGTGCGCCGGCAACGCCACCGAGACGTCGGCGATGTCGGCCATGCGCCGCAACGAGTCGAAGAACAGCGCGAGCGGATCGGAGTTCGGCGTCAACCCGCTGATGTGCGGCGTGATCGACGGCAGCACGTGATCGCCGGTCAGCACGACGCCGAACTCGGGGTCGTACAGGCAGAGGTGGTCGTAGGTGTGGCCGGGCGTGTGCATCGCCACCCACTCTCGCCGGGCGAGCGTGATCATCTGACCGTCGACGAGTGGCATCGTCGGCCGTGGCGTCGCGAACACCGAGCCGGGCGACGTTGCGCTGCTGCGGATCCGTTCGAGGAACTCCGGGGAGGGACCGCTGCGGCGCCCACCCCATGGCGACGGGGTGGCCATCCAGCGTTCCATCGCAGCGATGCGATCGTCCGGCGAGTTCACGTCGAGGCGTTCGGAGTCCTCGTGGTCGTCGGCCTCGGCCAGATCGAAGAGTGTGCGGAACGACTCGTGGGTCACGACGTCGGCGCCAGCTTCGTGATGCAGCCGCATCGCGCCGCCGAAGTGATCCGGGTGCGAGTGCGTGACCACGACGGTGTGGACGTCGGCGACCGCGTAGCCCGCCCGTGCGAGCCGGTCGACGAGATGAGTCCACGAGTCGTCGCCAGGAAGCCCGGGATCGACGACGGCGATGCCGCGCTCGTCCTCGAGCAGGTAGCAGTTCACGTGGCCGAGGCCCGGCATGCTGATCGGCAGCTGTGTCCGGACGACGCCCGGCGCCACTTCGGTCACATCGGTGGTCGCAGGTTCCTGCTCCTGTTTCGGCGGGCGTGTGGGCGACGACTCATCGCCCGCGTCAGGCGAGGCCAGCTGGTGACCCGGTGAGCGGTCATGTGAGTGACCGTGTGCGTGATCGTGCTCCATGGTGTCGGCTCCCCCAGATCCGCGAGACGCGGAGATCAGCCGACGGCGAGCAGGTCGACCACGAAGACGAGCGTCTCGTTCGGGGCGATCACGCCACCTGCGCCGGCGGCGCCGTACCCCATGTGCGGCGGGATCGTCAGCCGGCGGCGGCCGCCGACCTTCATCCCCTGCACGCCGTCGTCCCAGCCCTGGATCACCTGTCGGCGACCCAGGCCGAACTTGAACGGTTCCATGCGGTCCCAGGATGCGTCGAACTGCTCGCTCGTCGACCACGACACTCCGACATAGTGGACGGTGACGTCCTTGCCGGCGACCGCTTCGTCGCCGTCGCCGACCGTTTCGTCCTCGATCAAGAGGGTCGACGGCGGAGTGCCTTCGGGGATGGTGACATCGGGCTTGCGCATGGGCGCCGAGGCTAGCGGTGCACCATCACGGTGGCAGCCTCGGGGTCGCCGGCGTATCGCCCGACATCGATCACGTACGTGCCCTGCTCGGTCACCCAGTCGCCGTCGACCCGTACGTCGAGCATCGACCAGTCGAGTTCGATCTCGACGTCGACCGTGGCCCCCGGGTCGACATCAGCTCGGGCGAATCCGACGAGGCGCCGGTGCGGGCGTTCCCAGTCGCTGCGCTCGATCCCTGCGTGGGCGAACAGCACCGGCCGCAGCGGCCGTCGGCCCGGGTTGCGGACCGAGACGACGACCGTCGTCGGATCGACCAACTCCGTGCCGATCACCTCGACCGACCCCCACCCGAGCCCCCATCCGAACGGGAAGTGGGCGACGTGGCCGTCGCGGTCGAGCTTCCACTGGCCGTGGAACAGGTCGTAGGTGACTTCGGTTGCGTCACGGTCGAAGAGCGGCAGATGCGAGGGGTCGGTCGGCACCACGAACGGGAGCCGGCCCGCCGGTTCGACGTCGCCGACGAGAACGTCGACCAACGCGGCGCCACCCTCGACGCCCGAGTACCAGGTCATCAGCACCGCCGGCACCGTCGACGCCCACGGCATCACCACCGCCGATCCTCCCACCACCACGACCACCACGTTGTCGTGTGCTGCTGCAGCGGCGGCGATCAACGACTCGTCGGCCTCGGACAGGCGCAACGACGCCCGGTCGCCGCCGGGCGCCATGCGATCTGCCCCGGCGACGTCCACGGAAGCCGGTGGACGGATCGCGTCGGGAGGCGCCGACCACGCCACGCCGTTGCCCAACGTCGGGTGATCGACCGGCGGGAAGATCGAGCGCCCGAGCACGTCGGCGCCCGCCGCTTCGATGCACTCGCCCTCGTCGGCCTTGGTGTAGCCGACCACGACCACGACCACGTCGGCACCCGCAGCGATCGACGCGTCGTCGTCGGAGTGATCGACACGACCTGCGACCGAACCGCGCCACCAACCCGTCGAGGGCGGTCACCACCTCCGAGGCACGCACGTCGCTGGAGCCACCGTCGCCGAGATTGCGCACGGCGGCGAGGCGTCCGAGCACCGCCACCCGGCCCACGGCATCCGCCTCGAGGGGCAGCAGCGAGCCTTCGTTGCGCAGCAGCACGGTCGACGCCGCCGACGCCTCACGGGCGAGCCGGCGGTGATCGTCGCAGCCGACCACCTCCGCCGGCGGCTGCTGGTCGAACACCGCCGAGAAGCGCAGGAGCGTGGCAACGATCCGCTCCACCGCGCGATCGACGTCGGCCTGGGCGAGCGTGCCGTTCGCCAACGCGTCGTCGAGCGCCATCGCGCGCTGCTGACGGAACGGCATCTCGATGTCGAGGCCCGCGACCACCGAACCAGCCGGATCGCGCAGCCCGAAGATGAAGTCGGACGTGACGAACCCGTCCCAGCCCCACTCGTCGCGCAGGATCTTCGTGAGCAGGTGTGCGTTCTGGCCGCACCACTCGCCGTTCACCGAGTTGTAGGCGCTCATCACCGACGCGACCCCGCTGGCCGCCACGCGCTCGAAGTGCGGGAGGTACACCTCGTGGAGCGCCCGTTCATCGACGGTGACGTCCACGGTGAACCTGGCGTTCTCCATCGAGTTGAGGGCGAAGTGCTTCATGCACGCCATCACGTGACGCTGCAAGCCGGCGACGAACGCCGCCGCCATCACGCCGACGTGGTGCGGATCCTCGCCGTAGGTCTCCTGCGCCCGTCCCCACGCCGGGTGTCGCAGCAGGTTCATGCACACCGCCCCGGTGTAGGTGGCACCGTTCGCTCGGAGTTCGGCGCCGATCGCGTCACCGATGCGCGTCTCCAGGTCGGGATCGAAGCTCGCGCCGCGGGCCATGCTCACCGGGAACGCCGTCGCATCTCCCACGACGCATCCGCGCGGTCCGTCGGCGAAGTCGATCCCGGGCACGCCAAGCCGCTCGACGTGGGCGGCGGGCCAGGGGTGGCGGTAGTAGCCACCTGCGGTCATGTCGAACAGGCCGGGCCAGAACGGCGTGTCGCCGTCGAGGCATCCCAGCCGTTCCTCGATGGTCATCTCGGCGACGAGCGACACCGCTTCGGCGTGATGGTCACCGCCGGAACGCACTCGGGCAGCGGCCTCTTCGAACGGTGTCGCCATGACGCGACCTTGCCACACCTCGCACCGGGGTGCCGCGGTCGGGACCCGGCTCGAGCACTGCCGGCTGTCAGAATGCCGAGATGCCCGGCGCCTTCCTCCACCCGTTCGCGAAACCGACCCGAGAACGAGTTCATCACGATCGCATCGCGGCGATGGGTCGCTGCTGTGGGACGCCGACGGCAACGAACTCGTCGACGCGATGGCGAGCCTGTGGTACTGCCAGGTCGGCCACGGCCGCCGAGAGATCGCCGATGCGGTCGCCGAGCAGATCTCGACGATCGAGGCCTACTCGTGCTTCGATCCGTTCACCAACGCGCCCGCCGACGCGCTCGCCGAGCGGATCGCGTCGTTGACGCCGATCCCCGACGCCCGCGTGTTCTTCGCCGGGTCGGGCTCGGAGGCGGTCGACTCGGCGATGAAGCTCGCCCGACTCGCCCACGTCCAGGCCGGCCACCCCGAGCGGCGCCTGATCATCTCGCGGGTGCGCGGCTATCACGGCACGAACTACGGCGGCACCGAGCGCGCAGGGCATCGCGCTCAACCGTGAGGGATACGGCGAGCTGCTTGCCGACGTCGTCCAGGTGCCGAGTGATGACATCGAAGCGCTGTCGATCCTGATGGCCGACCACGCCGACCGGCTCGCCGCTGTGATCACCGAGCCCGTGCAGGGGGCCGCCGGTGTCTTCCCTCCGGTCGACGGATACCTGGCCGAGACCCGCCGCTTGTGCGACCAGCACGGCGCGTTGCTGATCTTCGACGAGGTGATCACCGGGTTCGGGCGCATGGGCCGGTGGTTCGCCGCCGAGCACTACGACGTCGTCCCCGACCTGACCACCTTCGCCAAGGGCGTCACCTCGGGGTACCAGCCGCTCGGCGGCGTGATCGTGGGCCGGGCGGTGCGCGATGCGCTCGAGGCCGATCCCGACTTCATCCTGCGGCACGGCTACACGTACTCGGGACACCCCGCGGCGTGCGCGGCAGCGCTCGCGAACCTCGACATCATCGAACGGGAGGGGCTGCTCGACTCCGTCGTGACGATGGGCGCCCGGCTCGAGGCAGGGTTGCGGTCCTTGGAGGCCGACGGCGCCTTCGACCACCTGCGCGGCGAGGTCGCGATCTTCGGCGCCGCGATGCGGCCCGACCAGAACGCCATGGCGGTCCGCGATCGGATGCTGGAACTCGGGGTGATCACCCGAGCGATCGGCACCGAGACCGTCACGTTCTGCCCGCCGTTCGTCACCACCGATGCCCAGGTCGACCGCATCGTCGACACCCTCGCGACCGCACTTCGCTGAGCCGATGTCGCAACCGAACTTCGTGTTCTTCATGCCGGACCAGCTGCGAGCCGACGCGCTCGGCTGTTTCGGAAGCCCGATCGCCAAGACACCGAACATCGATGCGCTCGCAGCCCGTGGCGTGCGCTTCGACGACGCCTGGGCCCAGCATCCCGTGTGTGGTCCCAGTCGGGTGTCGTTGCTGACCGGTTGGTATCCACACGTCGCTGGTCACCGCACGCTCGACAACCTGATCGAGGACCACGAACCCAATCTGTTCAAGACGCTGCGCTCCGCCGGATACAACGTCATGATCGCCGGCGATCGTGGCGACGTGTTTGCTCCGGATGTGACCGAGGCGAGCTCGGACATGTGCGGGTTTCTCGAACCGCCCGATCGAGCGGCCTCGATGGAGCGCTGGACGTCGCCGTTCCCGGAGGACCACCGTCTGCACCGCGCGATGTACTTCGGCGAGACGGGCACGGCCGAGTCCGTCGACTTCGACGAGGCCACCGTACGCACGGCAGAACGCTGGCTGCACGACCACGCGCCCAGCGACCAGCCGTGGGCGATGTGGGTGCCGTTGATCTTCCCGCACCCGCCGTTCACCGTGGAAGAGCCATGGTTCTCGCTGCACGACCGCGCCGACATGCCCGCACCGATCGACCTCGCCGAGACGGTCGGCAAGCCCGGATTCATGGAGGCCTACCGGGACATCTACGGCTGGGGAGACCTGACCGACGACGACCTGCGAGAGATCGCCGCCACGTATCACGGCATGGTGAGCCGGGTCGACGATCAACTGGGCCGAGTAGTCGCAGCCGTGGAAGCGATCGGTGCCACCGACGACACGATCATCGTGTTCCTCACCGACCACGGCGAGTACCTGGGCGACTTCGGACTGGTCGAGAAGTGGCCGTCGGGACTCGATCCGTGCATCCTGCGCAACCCGCTGGTCATGGCCGGCGCAGGACTGCCCGCTGGACAGCGTCGTCGGTCGGCCCGTCGAGCTGGTCGACCTGCTCCCCACCGTGTGCGAACTGGCGGGCGCCGAGACGGACCACACCCACTTCGGTCGCAGCCTGCTCCCCGTCATTGCCGACCCGACGCTGACGCACCGAGACTTCGCCTGTTCGGAAGGCGGCTTCCGGGTCAGTGACCAGCATCTCCTCGAGACCGCTGGGTTCATCTACGAAGCCAAGGCCCGCCTGCAACGCGAGCAACCCGAGCTGGTCGGCACGGCGCTGGCGCTGCGCACGCCGACGCACACCTACATCCACCGACGCTACGAGTCCGACGAGTTCTACGACCGGCTCGCCGACCCGGACGAGACGACCAACCTCATCGGGCGAACCGACGACCTCGACCTCCAGCGCGAGCTGTTGGAGATGCTGCTCGGCTGGCTGGCCGACACCTCCGACGTGATCCCGTGGCAGTCGAACCCTCGTCGCCCCACGATCACCCACGGCCCCCGCCCGACCTGACCCGGTCGCCGAGCGCGGGCTCGGAGTAGGTTCAGAGCCGTGGCAGGACTTCCTCGTTGGACCCACCTGGCGCTGTCGGTGACCGACATCGACGCCATGATCGACTGGTACACCACCTACACGCCGTTGCAGCTGCTGGTGAAGCGCGAGGACGCCCACGGCTACGGCGCCTGGCTCGGCCATCCCGACGCTCCCGACACCCCGTTCATCCTCGTGCTCGCCCAGTTCTTCGCCGGCCACGAGCCCGACGAGAACGCGAAGCCGACGCCGCTCGGCTCGTTCGCCCACCTCGGCTTCGAGGTGGCGGAACGCAGCGACATCGACGAGATCGCTGCAATCGCCGAGGAGGGCGGCTGGTTGGCCACTCCCCCGGTGCAGTTGCCGTACCCGATCGGCTACATCTGCATGGTCCGTGACCCCGACGGCAACACCGTCGAGTTCTCACACGACCAAGGCGTCTACGAGTTCGCCCTCGAACACTTCACCCGCGACGCCTGACGACGCTCGGCCGGCGCGACCCGCGGCCAGACGGTCAGGCAGTTGCGGACAGCGACGATGCCGCGTCGTCGATCCAGGGGCCGACCCCGCTCATCCGTTCGACCTCGACGCGAACGACGACGCTCGTGTCGGAGTCGCGCAGTGCGAGCGGGTGGTGCCGAAGCCCGGTGTAGTCGAGTGCGATCCGATCCATCAGCTCGGGATCTGGGCCCGGCTCGATGCGCGCACGGCCACGGATCACCAGATGACGCTGGTAGCCGCGTTCGTTGCGTTCGACGTCCTCGATCGACAGGATGATGCGGTCGTCGCGGGCGAGGTTCCTCGCCTTCTGACTCCGCGCATCGGTGCCGAACAGGATCTCGTCGCCCTGGGCAATGACCCACACGACCGACACCTGTGGTGTGCCGTCGGCGTTCTGGGTCCAGACGTGGGCGACGGCATCGGATCCGAGCACCGCCTGGGCAATCGCTGGAATGGTCGACATCACTGACCCCCTCTTCAGATGCCAGCGAGGCTAGTGCATTCGTGAAAACTGCGCCAGGGTGTCAGCGGTCGCTACCCCAGCAGCCGGATCAGGCTGCTGGTGTCCCACCGCTCGCCGCCGCGGGCGACGACGTCCTTGTAGAACTGGTCGACGAGCGCGGTCACCGGGAGCCGGGCCCCGTTGCGGTCGGCTTCGTCGAGCACGATGCCGAGGTCCTTGCGCATCCACTCGACGGCGAACCCGAAGTCGAATTCGTCAGCGGCCATCGTGCGGGCGCGGTTGTCCATCTGCCAGCTCTGCGCTGCACCCTTGCCGATCACGTCGACGACCTGGTCGACGTCGAGACCAGCGAGTTTCGCGAAGTTGACGCCCTCGGCGAGTCCCTGGAGCAGCCCGGCGATGCAGATCTGGTTGACCATCTTGGTGAGCTGCCCGGCGCCGGCCGGCCCGAGCCGCACGCACGACTTCGCGTAGGCGTCGATCGCCACCTTGGCCCGCTCGAACACCTCGTCGTCGTCGCAGCCGCACATCACCGTGAGTTGCCCGTTCTCGGCGCCGGCCTGGCCGCCCGACACGGGTGCGTCGACGAAGCCGACACCGCGCTCGGCGCACGCCGCAGCGAGCTCTCGAGCCACGCCGGCCGATGCCGTGGTGTGGTCGACCAGGATCGAGCCAGGGGCCATGGCGCCAAGCGCCCCGTTCGGGCCGAGCACCACCTCGCGGACGTCGTCGTCGTTGCCGACGCACAACAGCACGATGTCGGCCCCATCGGCCGCCTCGGCGGGGGTCGGGGCTGCCTGGTTGCCGTTGAGGGCGACCCACGCCAACGCCTTCGACGCAGTGCGGTTGTAGACCACCACCTGGTGGCGCGCCTTGGCGAGGTGGCGTGCCATCGGGGCGCCCATCACGCCGAGGCCGAGGAATGCGAGGTTGCTCATGGTCGCCGAGTCTGGCACGGCGACGTGCGACACTCGCCCCATGTCATCGGGACACCTGGATCCAGCCCCTGACGGCGCGCAGACCTGGACGGTGCTCACCTGGAACGTCCACGGCTCGCAGCGGCCCGACGTCGAGGCGATCGCCGCAGCGATCCGAGCGGAGGCACCCGACGTCGTCGCCATCCAGGAGATCCGCAAGCGGCAGGCGGCGGCACTGGCGACCGCACTCCAGATGCGGTACTCGTGGTCGCTCAAACACGAGCCCTACACGAAACTGATGTGGTGGCGGTCCGAGGGGATGGCGATCATGACCCCGCACCTGCTCGACGCCGTCGGTCACACGGAGATCTCCGACGAGCAACCGATGCGGAGCTGGCGTCGGCGCATCGCCCAGTGGGGTCTCGTCGGTCGGCCCGACCGCTCGATGCTGATGATCTACAACCTGCATCTGTCGCCACACGACGATGACGATTCGCGGCGAGCAGAGGCGGTCAGAGTCCGCTACCTGGTGGCCGACATCGGCGACGATCCGCCACCGGTCGTGGCCGGCGACTTCAACGATGCCGGCGATCCGTCGATCATCGAGGCACTGCCGGGCATCGAACACGTCGCCGCCCCGATGAGCAACCCGTCAGCAGCACCCACGCAGGCACTCGACCACGTCCTGCTCCCCGCTCACGCGAACAACGTGGAGGTGTCCGCACCCGACGGCAGCGAGCAGTGGGCCGCGATCTCCGATCACCTCCCGGTGACGGTCCGCTTCACCCTCTGACGGTCACTTCTTCTTCTTGGGCTCCGCAGGCGGCGCTTTGAGGACGCCCTTCGCCAGTGCGTCGTCGAGGTAGGCCTCGGCTTCTTCGGCCGACACCTTCAGCGCCGGCGAGATCTCGGAGATCAAGTTGACGCGCGCCCGCTCGTACATCGTGCGCTCGGCCGCCGACAGCGACGCGTCGCGGTTGCGAGCGGCGAGGTTCCGGACGACTTCGGCGACCTGATAGACGTCGCCGCTCTTGAGCTTCTCCTGGTGGTTCTTGAACCGACGGCTCCAGTTGGAGGGCACGCGAGGGTCGGGCTTGGCCAGCACTGCAACGAGGTCTTCGAGTTCGTCGGCCGACACGGGAGGTCGCACGCCCACTTCGTCGGTGCTCGAGATCGGCACCTTCAAGGTCATCTCGTTGATGACGGTCTTCAGGATCAGGTACTCCTGCTTCTCGCCGAAGAACTCCATCTTCTTGGTCCCTTGCACGACGCATGCGCCGTGCTGGGGGTAGATGACGGTTTCGCCCTTCTTGAACTTCACGCAGAACCTCGCCTGGTCGGGGGGTGGGGCCGCGCCAGACTCGGGTCGACGCAGCGGGAGTCCAGGCTACAGCGCCCCCGGCAGGATTCGAACCTGCGACCTTGTCATGAGAAGAGACTTCTCGATGTCTGGCTGGCGCCCCCGGCAGGATTCGAACCTGCGACCTTGTCATTAGAAGGGACTTGCTCTGTCCAGCTGAGCTACAGGGGCTTTGCCGCAACGCTAGCGGGCGGCCAGTTCGGTGCGCAGGAGGCCGAGGGCGGTGATCACCGAGAACTGGCGCATCTGTTCGCGTTGGCCGGGAAGCCGGACGTGGCGAACCTCGTCGAATCCGGGGCCGACCAGACCGACGTAGAGCGTGCCCACCGGTTGGCCATCCTGCTCGTCGGGGCCGGCGACACCGGTGAGCGCCAGGCCGATGTCGGCGCCGAGACGTTCCCGCACGCCGTGGGCCATCTGGCGCGCCGCTGCCTCGCTGACCACCGGCCCCTCCCCCACGCCGAGCAAGGTCTGCTTCACCTCGGTGGCGTAGCTGACGATCGCCCCACGGAACACGTCGCTCGCTCCCGGGATCGACGTCAGGCGGGCACCGACGAGCCCGCCGGTGACCGACTCGGCGGTCGCGAGCGTCAGACCGCGCTGGCGGCACAGGTCGAGCACCACCGACTCCATCGTGTCGCCGTCGGTACCGAACACCAGGTCGCCGAGTTCGGCCCGCACCACCTGCTCCCAGTGATCGAGCTGCACCGTGCACTCGTCCAGCGTCGGCGCCTTGTGGGTCAAGCGAACCTTGAGGCCCTCCCAGCCGCTCGCCAGGAACGCCAGCGTCGGCGTGTCCGGCCCCTCCAGTTGCTCGATCACGTGATCGAGTCGCTCGTTCAACCCGCTCTCGCTCTCACCCCAGGTGCGCAGCACCCGGCTGGCGATCACCGAGTCGTCGCCGCTGCGGCGCCGCAGGTCGGGCAGGATCGCCCGGTGCACCATGTCGTACATCTCGTGCGGCACACCGGGTACCGCATAGACGACCTTGTCGACGCCGTTCACCGTGACGGGGCAGATCAGCCCCGGCGCGGTGCCACGGGTCTGCGGGATGATCGTGGCACCGACCGGCACCTGTGCCTGACGCAGGTTGTTCTCCGACATGCGCCGCCCGCGCGACTCGAACATCGTGCGGATCACGTCGACCACGGCGTCGTCGGTGACGAGCTCGACACCCATCACCGCCGCAATGGCATCTCGCGTCAGGTCGTCGTGGGTCGGGCCGAGCCCGCCGCACATGATCACCGCATCGGCCGACTCGAGCAGCCGGCGCAGCTGCGTCTCGATGCGTCCGACGTTGTCGCCCACCTTGACCTGCACGAGCGAGTCGATGCCGTTCGCTGCGAGTTCGCCGCCGATCCATGCCGAGTTCGAGTCGATGATCTGACCGAGCAGCAGTTCGGTGCCGACGGCGAGAACGTCGCAGCGCAACGTCATTCGGCAGCCGCGGCCCGGTCGACCGACTCGACCGAGGTCTCCGGAGCGACCGCCTCGAGTCGACGTGCCCGCAGCAGATACTGGCCACCGCTGACAACAGCGAGCACCACGGCGAGCCACAAGAAGCCGTTCCACAACCAGGTCGCATCCACGGCGGTGAGCGGCATGAGCGCAAATGCCACGGCCGCCTGCTGACACACGGTCTTGTACTTGGCGAGCTTGATCGCCGGGACGCTGATGCCCTTGCCGCCCACCAGCACTCGGTACACGCTGATGATCACTTCTCGGGCGGCGATGATCACGACGGGCACCACGGCGAACACTCCGGTGCTCACGAGCGTGAACATCGCACCGAGGATCAGCACCTTGTCGGCCAACGGATCGAGGAACGCGCCGGCCGACGTGGTGCCCTGGCGGCGGGCGAGGTAGCCGTCGAGGAAGTCGGTGGAGCTGAAGACGATCCACATCGTGAACGCGATCCACGAGCCGAACTCGTCGTTCGGGATCACCCAGAACATCAGCGGCGACAACAGCAATCGCCCGACGGTGATCGCGTTCGCCCACGTTGCCAGCTTGTCGGGCTCGACCATCAGACCTGCTCCATCAGATCGTCTCCAGTGCCTCGGCGCTCACGCCCGATGCCACGAGATCCGGGCCCAGCGCGTCGACGATCTCGACCTCGACCATCTCGCCGGGGACCAGCGTTTCGTCGAGGTGGATCACGCCGTCGATCTCGGGCGCCTCGCGATGGCTGCGACCGACGCCCACCGTGTCGACCAGCACGCTGAGCGTGTCGCCGATCAGCGCGTCGCGCCGTGTAGCGGTGATGTCGTCCTGCAGCTCGCGCAGCTCGGCGAGCCGCTCGCTCATCAGGGTGGGGTCGACGGCGCCGTCGAGATCGGCGGCGTAGGTGCCGTCCTCGCGGCTGTAGGAGAAGAAGCCGCACCAGTCGAGCTGCGCCTCCTCCACGAAGTGGAGCAGCTGGTCGTGGTCGGCCTCGGTCTCGCCGGGGTAGCCGACGATGAAGTTGCTCCGGAACGCTGCGTCGGGTTCGCGCTCACGGATGTCGGCGATGCGGTCGAGGAAACGCTGCCCGTCGCCCCACCGACGCATTCGGCGCAGCAGCGGCTTGCTGACGTGCTGGAGCGAGAGGTCGAAGTACGGCACGCCCGAGTCGCAGATCGCATCGATCAGGGCGTCGGTGAGATCGCTCGGGTACAGATACAGCAACCGCACCCGGTCGACGGCGCCCGCCACGGCAGTGACGAGCGGCACGATCGAGCCGGCGCCGAGCTCGTCGGGGCGGTCCTTGCCGTACGACGCGAGGTCCTGGGCGACCAGCACGATCTCACGCGCTTCGAGCTGCTCGACCTCGGTGAGGATCGATGCCACGTCGCGGCTGCGCTGCGGGCCGCGAAAGCTCGGAATCGCACAGAACCCGCACGAGCGGTCGCAACCCTCGGCGATCTTCACGTACGCCCACGGCACCGCCGACTTCGGACGCGGAAGATTGAGCAGGTCGAACTCGGGCAACGGCGTGGACGACACCGGGATCAGCTTGCGTTGCGCGCCCTTCGGCACCTCGCTGCCGTCGCGGGTCTCGGGGGTGACGTTGAACGCCTGGCCGAACCCGGCGACCTGGTCGACCTCGGGAAGTTCCGCTGCCAGCTCGTCGCCGTACCGCTCCGCCATACAACCCGTGACCACGAGCCGCGAGCCGTCGCGGCGCTGTTCGTCGAGCGCGAGGATCGTGTCGATCGACTCGCGACGTGCGTCGTCGATGAACGCGCAGGTGTTCACCACGACGAGGTCGGCGAGCGCAGCGTCGTCGGTCGCTTGCATGCCGTCCGCAAGCAGCGCGCCGACCAGCTTGTCGGAGTCGACGTCGTTCTTCGGGCAGCCGAGCGTCTCGATGTAGAACCGCTGGGACACGATCCTCCACGCTACCTCGCCGGGCTCGTGCCGGACCGTGTCACTGCGTCGAGCGGAACTTCTCCATCAGGTGACGCCCGGCGGTCGTCGGCGGATACCGGGCGGATTCGGTTCGCCCGACGATGCACTCGATACGGGCATCCCAGTTGGCGTTGTGGAAGAACGGGATCGACAGCCGGCGGCCGCCGCCGGCCGGCACGACGCGGTGCATCGTCGAACGCCAGCGATCGTTGGTCCAACGCGCCATCAGGTCACCCAGGTTCACGATCAACCCGCCGTCGACCGGCTCGACGTCGGTCCAGCCGCGGTCGGTGAGCACCTGCAGGCCCGGCTCGCCGTCGGTCCACAGCACCGTGAGGGTGCCGTAGTCGGTGTGCGCGCCCGCCCGGAACCGGCCCTCGCCGAGACCACCGGTGTCGAGCGCCGGGTAGTGCGCGAAGCGAAGCGCCGAGCCGGGCCGATCGATCAGTGGTTCGAAGGTGTCGCCGGGGAGGTCGAGCGCCAGCGCGAAGCCCTCCATGAGGTGCCGCGACAGTCGCGACATCGCCCGGTAGTACTGCTCCGCCGCCGGCCGCAGCGACGGCAGCGCCGCCGGCCACAGGTTGGGGGCGTACACCGCTCGCTCGTCGGGGTCGTCCATCTGGTCCAGCGGGCGCGGCGGCGGATCGATGGGCCCGATGTTGAAGGTCTCCTTCGCGTCGGGCGCCGCCTCGCCGCCGATCGAGCGGTTCAGCGCCTCGGCCTCGATCGGGCTGTACCCGTAGGGGTAGCCCGGCTCCGGCATCGCCACCGCGAGGCGGTCGGCGAGTGGCAGGTCGAAGAACGCGAGTGCCTCCCGGCGAAGTGTCTCGATCGTCCCGTCGCCGACCCCGTGGCCGACGACCGTGAAGAACCCCACGTCGCGGCAGGCCCGGTCGATCTCCCTGGCGACGGTGCGGCGATCATCGGTCGAGCCCTCGGTGACCTTGTCGAGGTCGATGATCGGGATCATTGGTGAGCGAGGCGGAGGCCTGGGCGGGGCCAGCGGAACGACACCAACCGCCCCGAGCTCGAACACGTCACGTAGGCGGTGCGGAGATCGTCGCCCCCGAAACAGATGTTGGTGGTCATCGGATCGCCGGTCTCGTAGAACTCGACCTCGCTGCCGTCGGGCGAGATCGCCGTGATACCACCGTTGACCAGCGTCGCCACGCAGATCCAGCCCTCGGCATCGACGGCGAGCGAGTCGAGCAACTGGTAGCCAGGGAAGCCGTAGAGCACAGCGGACAGATCGAGTGGAGCGGGAGCGAGCACGTCACCCGGTTCGGTGATGGTGCGTCGATGGACCCGACCGTTGTGGGTCTCGGTCCAGTAGAGCGTGTCGGTGTCGGGGGACAAACCGATGCCGTTGGGCGAATCGGTCGGGAACACGACCTCGGTGATGCCGCTGCCGTCGACACGGCCGTAGTAGATGCCCGACAGGTCGGCACGCCGTGTCGCGGTGTCACGGATGCCGTGGTCGGTGAACCAGAACCCGCCGTGGCCGTCCATGACGAGGTCGTTGGGGCCGCGCAGCGGGTGGCCGTCGCACTCGGTGTACAGGTCGGTGACCGTGCCGTCGTGAACGTCGACGCGTTGGATGCTCCCGCCGAGGTAGCGGTCCGGGTCGAAGGGGCCGGGGAACATCATCCCGCCGAAGTCGACCGGCGTGAAGACGCCACCGTTGTTGCAGACGTAGATGGCACCATCGGGGCCGACGGCCGCCCCGTTCGGGCCCCCGGGGATCTCGGCGATCGTGTCGGTGGAGCCGTCAGGGTGAATGCGGGTGAGTCGAGGACCGAACATCTCGACCACGACCACCGACCCATCCGGCATGGCGATCGGGCCCTCGGGGAACCTCAACCCGTGGGCGATGTCGGTCAACTCGGGGGTGAACTCACGAACGACGGGTGCGGGCATCGGACCATGATGCCACTGCGGGCGGGGTCGGATCAGACCTGGCCGTTCTGCTGGAGCAGTTCGAACTCTTCGACGGTCATCAGCACGGCCCGGGCCTTCGAGCCCTCGCTGGGGCCGACCACACCGCGCTGTTCGAGCAGGTCCATGATCCGACCGGCACGGGCGAAGCCGACCTTCAGCTTGCGTTGCAGCATCGACGTCGACCCGAGCTGGCTGCGCACGACCAGTTCCATCGCCTGGCGCATCATCGCGGTGTCCTCGTCGTCGTCGCCGGCGGAGAACGCGTTGGCGTCGGAGGTGACGTCGAGGTCTCGAACGACGCCATCGAGCCGGCTGCACCGGCAGCGGTGCCACCACTGGGGCCGCCGCGCGGCGGCACCAGCGCCGGTGGTCCCGAACCGGCTCGGCTCTCGTCGCCACCGTCGCCACCGTCGCCGCCGGACTCGACGTCGTTGGAGTACACCGGCTCGGGTGCCTGCGACCGCCAGTGGGCGACGACCTGGCGGACCTCGTCCTCGCTCACGAACGAACCCTGGATGCGGTTGGCGACCGACGAGTTCCCGGGCAGCAGCAGCATGTCGCCCTTGCCGACGAGCTTCTCGGCGCCGGGCTGGTCGAGGATCACCCGGCTGTCGGTGAGGCTGGAGACGGCAAAGGCCATCCGGGCGGGGATGTTGGCCTTGATGACGCCGGTGATCACGTTGACCGACGGCCGCTGCGTGGCCACGATCAGGTGGATGCCGACCGCACGGGCCTTCTGGGCGATGCGGGTGATCGACTCCTCGACGTCGCGGGCGGCGACCATCATCAGGTCGTTGAGCTCGTCGACCACCACCACGATGTACGGCATGTGCTCGTACTCGAGCTCGGTGCCCAGCGGCGGCTGGATCTGGCCCTTCGCGAACGCCTTGTTGTAGCCGGTGATGTCGCGGTAGCCCAGCTCCGACAGCACGTCGTAGCGACGCTCCATCTCCTTGACCGCCCAGCCGAGGGCGTTGGCGGCCTTCTTCGGGTTGGTGACCGGCTGGGTGAGCAGGTGCGGCAGGCGGGCGTACTGGCCCATCTCGACCTGCTTGGGGTCGATCAGGATGAGGCGCACGTCGTCGGGCGTGGTGCGCATCAGCAGCGAGGTGATGATGCAGTTGATGCCGCTGGATTTGCCGGCGCCGGTGGCGCCCGCGATGAGCATGTGCGGTGTGGCGGCGAGGTCGAGGAACACCGCCTTGCCGGCGATGTCCTTGCCGATGGCCACCTCGAGCGGGTTGGTCGCCTTCGCCGCCTCGGGCGATGTGAGCAGGTCGCCGAGCGCGACGAGCTGGCGCTGGTGGTTCGGCACCTCGACGCCGATCGCGGAGCGACCGGGGATCGGCGCGAGGATGCGCACGTCGACCGCCGCCATCGCATAGGCGATGTCCTTCTGGAGGCTGGTGACCCGCGCGACCTTGACGCCGGGACCGAGTTCGAGCTCGTAGCGCGTGACCGTCGGGCCGACGGTCATGCCGAGCAACGTGGTCTCGACGCCGTGTGACGCCAGCGACTCGTGCAGCATCCGGCCGCGCGCTTCGACGGCCTTGCGATCGATGGTCTGTTCGCCCGGGCGATCGAGGAACGTCATCGGCGGCAGCACCCACTCGCCGACCTGGGCGCCATCGCCGACGACGGCCGCCGACGGCTGGCTACCGGTGTCGATCTTCGGCTTGCGCGTGCGACGCGGCTTCGGTGGCGGCAGCTCGCCACCGCCGAGTTCGTCGCCCTCGGCGGCGAAGTCGTACAGCCCGGGCGACAGTGACGACGCCTCGCCGGCCACTGCGACATCGTCGGAACGAGCAGCAGCGTCGGCCTCGCGGTCGCTGTTCAGCGTCGAGATGTTGCTGATGCCCGACTTCGCAGCGCGTCCCAGCGGGGCGCCGACCGCAGCCAGGAAGCCCCCGGTCTGCTGGGCGAAGGTCTTGATCGACGTGCGCGTGACCAGCAGCGCGCCGCCGGCAAAGGCGGTGACCAGTAGCACGGCGGCGCCGGCGGTGCCCAGGAGCGCTTCGAGAGGCGCCCCGACCAGTGCGCCGATCCAACCGCCGGCATCGGAGACGTTGTCGGCGGCGTCGCCGAGTTGCTCGGCGCCTCGCGCCACCTGCAGGAGGCCGAGGATCGCGAGCGACATCAGCGACCAACCGATCGCCAGCTGGAACGGGCTGGCGGAGCGGCCTTTGCGCAGCAGCGACACACCGACCGCGACGAGCATGGCGGGCACGGCGTAGCGACCCAACCCGAACAACCATCCGGCCAGGGTTTCGATGCCGCGTCCCAGCGGACCGGCGAGGTCCATGTAGACGGCGAGCCCCAGCAGGACTGCCACACCGATCAGCGCGATCCCGACGAACTCGTGCTCGCGGCCGCCGACAGCCTGGCGAAGCTCGGCGGTCGCCTGGTCGCGCCGCGAGTTCGAACCCTTCGGCGGCGTCAGGTCGCGGACGTTCCCGGCCGCCTTCGACGACGCCTTGCCGGTCGCGGCTCTGCTGGTTGCAGCCTTGCCGGTGGCACTTCTGGCCGAGGTGTTCGCAGACGTCGTCGAACCCTTCTTGGGCGTCGACTTCTTGGCGGCCGACGACGACTTCTTCTTGGAGGCACCCCACGTGGACATGACGTCGTACACGGTACCAACCCCGCCTCACCCCCAACCGTGACCCCTTCACGTGGCGGCCGTTCGAACTCCCGTTCGAGGGCGAGGTGATGCGCCCGCTCATCGGCAGCGGTACCCGCCCGTCAGAGGGGGTCGACTTCGAGGACGGTGCCGTCGGCGGCGACGGTCACGTCGAGGCGGCCTCCCTCGGGTGACAGCGTCGACACCACGTAGCGCACCACTCCACCGGCGCCGGCCTCGATGCTGAACGCCTCGATCGTCGAGTCGGTGAGTTCCTCGTTGACGGCGTCGAGGACGCTGTCCTCGTCGAAGTCGACGGCATCGGCGCTGAACGTGAAGCCCGACGCCCCGGTGAGCGTCGGCGCCGGCGGTTGCAGCTCGCCGTCGAGATACACGTAGGGAATCGCAGCGGTGGCATCGTCGACGGCGACGAAGAGGTTCGTCACGAGTTCGTTGGCCGTGACTTCGAAGAACTCCTGACCGGGCCCGAGTTCGGCTTCGACCGCCTCGATCGCCGGGCGGATCGTCGCGACGAACGAGTCGCTGACCGACTGGCCGTCACCATCGTCGTCATCGCCTGCGCATCCCACGATCGCTGCGGCGAGCAGCACCGCCACGGCAACTGACTTCAACGCTCAGGCCTCCATGACGACGGGCACGATCATCGGCCGACGCTTGGTGCGCTCGCTGACGAACTTGCCGGCGGCGCGGCGCACGTCGCGCTCGAGCGCCTCGACGTCGCGGATCCCCTTGCCCAGCGACGTCTCGACGGCATCGGCGATCGTGTCGCAGGCTTCGTCCAGGAGGTCCTCGGCCTCGGGGGCGTAGACCCACCCGCGGGTGATGATCTCTGGCCCGACGAGCACCTTGCCGGTCTGGATGTCCACGGTCACCACGACGACGACCACGCCCTCCTCGGCGAGCTTCTGACGGTCGCGCAGCACACCTTGGCCGACGTCGCCGACGATGCCGTCGACGTACAGATAGCCCGACGGCACGCGCCCCACCGGGCGCAGCTCGTCGGCGTTCAGCTCGAGCACGTCGCCGTCCTCGCACAGGATCACCCGGTCGTGCGGGACTCCCATCAGCTCGCCGAGCTTCGCGTTGGCGACCATGTGGCGGTACTCGCCGTGGATCGGCACGTACCACTCGGGGTTGACGATCGACAGGTACGTCTTGATCTCGTCGGCCTGGGCGTGGCCCGTCGCGTGGACGTCGAGGATGCCGGAGTGCACGACCTCGGCACCCATGCGGATCAGCCCGTCGATGACGGCGTTGACGTTGCTCTCGTTGCCGGGGATGGCATGACTCGACAGCACCACCGTGTCGTGCTCGCCGAGCTTCAACCACTTGCTCTCGCCACGAGCCATCAGCCCGAGCGCCGACATCGGCTCGCCCTGCGACCCGGTCGAGATGATGCAGATCTGACCCGGCTCGTACTTGTCGATCTCCTCGATGTCGATGATCGCGGATTCGGGGATGTCGAGGATCTTCAGCTCCCGCCCGAGACGCATGTTCTTCTTCATGCTCAGCCCGAGCGTGGCGATCTTGCGGCCATCGGCCATCGCCGCATCGGCGATCTGCTGGATGCGGTGCAGGTGGCTGGCGAAGCTCGCCGTGACGATGCGACGGTCGCGGTGGGCGGCGAACAGCCCGGTGAGCACCGAGCCGACGCTGGTCTCGCTCGGCGAGTAGCCGGCCTCTTCGGCGTTGGTCGAGTCGGCCATCAGCAGCCGGATCCCGGGACCCTTCGCGAGCTGCCCGATGCGGGCGAGGTCGGTGCGCCGCGAGTCGACCGGGGTGAGGTCGATCTTGTAGTCGCCCGAATGCAGCACGACGCCCTGCGCGGTGTGGACCGCGATCGCATGCGCGTGGGGGACGGAGTGGGTGACCGGGATGAACTCGACGCGCAGCGATCCGATGTCGATCATGTCGCCGTCGGTGACGGGCCGCATGTCGATCCTCGGCATCAGGCCCGCTTCCTCGATGCGGTTACGGGCGATCCCGAGGGCCAGCCGAGAGCCGTAGGTGGGCAATGGGTCGTCGCGGAGGTCGCCGATGCCGTCGTGGTCGCGCAGGAGGTACTGGATGGCGCCGACGTGATCCTCGTGACCGTGGGTCAACACGATTGCCTGGATGCGGTTGGCGTTCTCACGCAGGTACGTGAAGTCCGGCAGGATCAGGTCCACGCCGTGCATGTTCGCCTCGGGGAACATGAGCCCGCAGTCGATCATGATGATCGTGCGGTCGGGGTCGTCGGCGGCGCCCTGTTCGATCGCCATGCAGTTCCGGCCGATCTCGCCCAGACCGCCGAGGAACACGATGCGGACGGGGACGCTGGGATCGATGGCGCCAGGAGCGAGACGGGCGACGGAACGGTCAGCCACGGGCGGCGACCAGGCGTTCGTAGACGCCGCGGGCGGCGTGTTCGAGTCCGTGGGGTGTCGGCCCCATCGGGGACCTGCATTCCCCGACAGCATGACCGAGCGTTCTCAACATGGCCTTCGACGGTACCGGGTTCGGCGCCTCGTCGCTGGTCTCGAACTCGTAGCTCTCCAGCTGGCGAGCGTTGATCCGCCGGGCCAGGTCGGCGTCGCCGCGGTTCCAGGCGTCGAACATCTCGACGTGGTCGGGAGCGCACCAGTGCGTGGCCACCCCGATCGCGCCGACGGCACCGATGGCCAGCAGCGACAGCGTCATCGAGTCGTCACCCGAGTAGATCTCGAAGTCGTCGGGCGTGTTGGCCGCCACGGCGGCGGTGGCGCCCGGGTTCCCGGCGGCGTCCTTCAGGGCGACGATGTTCGGCACGTCGTTCGCGAGTCGCACCAGGGTGGTGCTGTCGATCTTGCGGCCGGTTCGCTTGGGGATGTCGTACAGCACGAGCGGCAGGTCGGTCGACGTGGCGATCGCCCGGAAGTGCGTCTCGAGCCCGGCCTGCGAGGGGCGACTGTAGAAGGGGCACACGCCGAGGATGCCGGCGACGCCGAGGTGACCGGCCTCCTCGGTGAGGCCGATGTCGTGGCGGGTGTTCGATCCGGTCGTGCCGGCGATGACCGGCACGGTGACGGCGTTCACGACCGCCTCGAACAGGGTGAGCTTCTCGTCGATCGACAGCGTGGGCGACTCGCCGGTGGTGCCCGAGACGACGAGACCGTCGTTGCCCTGTTCGACGAGCCACTTCGCGAGCGACACGGCCGCGTCGACGTCGAGTTCGCCCGCCTCGTCGAAGGGGGTGACCATCGCGGTGAGCACCGTGCCGAACCGTGCCATCAACGCCACCAGCCGGTGGGAGAATCGGAGCGTTGGCCGGTCGTCGTGCAATTCACGGACCGCAACCTATTCGATGATCGCCGGTTCGTGCAGTTCGATTCGGGGTGTGGCGGGTTCGTGGCGGCGGGCAACGTCGAGCCGCCATGCCGCATACAGCATGGCGCCGAGAGCGATCGGCACGACGTAGGTCAGCAGGCGGTAGATCAGCACGCCCGCGAGCGCGGTCGACGAGTCGACGCCAGCAGCGACGAGCGCGCCGGTCAAGCCGGCCTCGACCACGCCGACACCGCCGGGAACCGGCACGAACGAGCTCAGCAGGGTCACCACGAAGAACACGCGGGCGAACTCGACGAGGCCCAGTTCGTCGCCGACACCGAGCCCTCGTAGCGCCACGAGCAGGATCACAGCGCCCACCGACTGGGCCAGCGCTGTCCGCAGCAGCAAGCCGACCGGGCGACCAGCGACGGCGCGCAGCGACGTGCGCACTTCGAGCAGCCCGGCTCCCAGGTCGTGTCCGGCCACGTGCCGAGCGAGCGACGGCCACCATCTGGTCACCCGATCGGTGACGGCGTGCAGGAACCGGACGACCCACGCGGTGATGCGCTCCGAACGCAACACGACCGCCCAGAACAGCGCCGAGCCACCGACGACCACTGCGCAGATGGCCAGCATCGCCAGATCGGTCGTGGTCGCCGGGCGCTGCGTGATGTCGACCACCAGTACACCGAACGGCAACAGCCAGGTGACGAACGTCGTGGCGACCCCGTACGCCACCAACATCGACGTGAACGTGGTCGTCGGCACCGACGCATCACGGGCGATCGACCACCGCAGGCCCGTGGCCAACGGACCACCGAGCGGTATCCCCTTGCTCGCCGCCGTCCCCACGTCGTGAATCGTCAGCGAGCGACCGAACGACGTCGTGCCCAGCAGCCGTCGCACGATGTCCGCTCGGCTGGCCCGCTCGAGGACGCCGAGCGCCACGAGCGCAGCGACCACGGCGAACGACAGCGTGCGCATCTCGGCGAGGGCGTCGCCGATGGTGCCACGCTGGAACCAGACCGCGCCGATCAGCAGCGATCCCACGAGCAGGCCGAGGCCGGCGCGGAGGAGATCCGACCTCGACGACTTGGCCACGAACGGAACGTAGGCCTGACAAAGAGGGCGTGCGCAGTCAGGCCAGGCAGTAAGTTTCACCATTGCGTGAACAACAACCCGAAGGAGAACATCATGCGACCCTCCCCCGCCCTGCGTCGGATCATCCCGGCCATCGCCGTCGGCGCGCTCGTCCTGGCTGCCTGCGGCAGCGACGACGACAGCGGCGACTCCGCCGACGCCACCACCGCACCCAGCGAAACGACCGGCGACACGACCGACGGCGGCGACGCCGGCGCAGCCGACTGCAGCGCCACCATCGACGACGGTGTGCTCACCATCGCCACCGGCGAGCCCGCCTTCTTCCCGTGGGTGATCGACGACGCTCCCGAGACCGGCGAAGGCTTCGAAGCGGCCGTGGCGCTCGCCGTCGCTGCCGAGATGGGCTACGAGGGCGACGCCGTCGTGTGGACCCGCACCACCTTCGACGAGGCGATCCAGCCAGGCGCGAAGAGCTTCGACATGAACCTCCAGCAGTACTCGATCACCGAGGAACGTCGCGAGAACATCGACTTCTCGCTGCCGTACTTCACGAGCAACCAGGCCATCGTGGCCCTCAACGACTCCGTGGCCGCCGGTGCCACCACCCTCGAGGAACTCAAGGACGTCAAGTTCGGCGCCCAGGTCGGTACGACCAGCCTGCAGTTCATCACCGACGTGATCCAGCCCAACGAGGAGCCGTTCGTGTACGACGACAACGTCGGCGCCAAGGCGGCGCTCGAGGCCAACCAGATCGACGCTGCGGTGTTCGACCTGCCGACCGCGTTGTTCGTGTCCGGTGTCGAGATCGAGAACAGCTCGGTCATCGGCCAGTTCCCCGCCGACGCCGGCGGCACGACGGACCAGTTCGGCTTCGTCCTCGAGAAGGACAGCCCGCTGACGGCGTGTGTCGATGCCGCGATCACCACGATCACCGACAGCGGCGAGCTCGATGCGATCACCCAGGAGTGGCTGTCGGACTTCACCGGCGCACCAGTGATCACGGTCGAGTGACCCGACCGGACTCGACACACACTTCATGACGACTCGACCGACCCGGCGCGAGCGCTACGAGCGCGCTCGACGCCGGCGGTCGAACGTCATTGCCACCGTCAGCACGATCGTCGTCGTCGGCGCGCTCGTCATCTTCATTCCGATGTCGCCCGGCTGGGACCGCGTCCGCCAGGCGTTCTTCGACGGCGACGTCTTCCGCGAGACGTTTCCCGGACTGCTGCGGGCGTTCTGGCTCGACGTCCAGATCCTGCTCTGGTCCACGCCGCTGATCCTGGTGGTCTCACTGTTGCTCGCCCTGGCCCGCAACACCCGCAGCCCGGCCCTGTTCCCGCTGCGAGCGTTCGCCATCGTCTACATCGACGTGCTGCGCGGGATCCCGGTGATCCTGTTGGTGTTCCTGATCGGCTTCGGCGTGCCGGCGCTCGGCCTGTCGCGGGAATGGGCCAACCCGCTGATCTGGGGAACGGTCACGCTGGTGATGTCGTACTCGGCCTACACCGCCGAGATCATCCGCGCCGGTATCGACAGCGTGCACGAGAGCCAACGGGCCGCAGCGCGATCGCTCGGCATGTCGAGCCGCCAGACGATGGGGACCGTGATCCTGCCGCAGGCGTTCAGGCGGATCGTGCCACCGCTGATGAACACCTTCGTCAGCCTCCAGAAGGACGTCGCCCTCGTGAGCCTGATCGGACCGGTCGAGATCCTGCGCCAAGCCGGCATCGACAAGGCGACCTACGCCAACTTCACCCCGTACGTGGCCGCATCGGTGATCTTCCTCGCCTTGACGATCCCGTGCACGCGAGCCGCCGACTACGCACTCGCCCGCCAGCGGCGACGCACCGGGGCCACGACGATCGCATGACGAACGGCCCCGCTCCCCTGCTGAAACTGCAACTCCGCTCGGTCTTCAAGGCGTTCGACGACACGACGGTGCTCGACGGCATCGATCTCGACGTCGCCGAGGGCGACGTGATCACGCTGATCGGCGCCTCCGGGTCGGGCAAGTCGACGCTCCTGCGGTGCGTCAACATGCTCGAACCGGTCGACGACGGCGAAGTGTTGTTCGACGGTGTCGACATCGCCGAGCCCGGCCTCGACCCCGACCCCATCCGACGCCGCATCGGCATGGTGTTCCAGAGCTTCAACCTGTTCCCGCACATGACCGTCACCGACAACGTCGCAATCGGTCCGCGCAAGGTGCTGCGGGTCCCGAAGGGCGAGGCGCGGGCCAGCGCGTTGGAGATGCTGACCCGACTCGGACTCGCCGCCCGCGCCGAGGCGTACCCGGACCAACTCTCCGGCGGCCAGCAGCAACGCGTCGCCATCGCCCGGTCGCTGGCCATGAACCCCGAGGTGATGTTGCTCGACGAGATCACCTCGGCCCTCGATCCCGAACTCGTCGGCGAGGTGCTCGACGTCGTTCGCGGGCTGAAGGCCGACGGGATGACGATGCTGATCGCCACCCACGAGATGGCGTTCGCCCGCGAAATCAGCGACCGCGTGTGCTTCCTGCACCAGGGGCGGATCCTCGAGGAGGGTCCGCCCTCGCGCATCTTCGAGACGCCCACCGAGCCGCGCACCCAGGCGTTCCTCCAGCGGGTGATCGACGCAGGTCGGCTCTAGCCGGACGTGCCGCCGTCGTCGCGCAGCTCCCGCAGGCGTTCGCGAGCCAGCCGCGCGAGGGTCGAGGAGTTGTCGCTGATCACGCCGGCACGATCGGCGAGGATCTCGTTGAGCTCGGCGCCGACGAGGAGGACCAGGCAGACCATCCAGACCCAGGTCATGCCGAGCAGCAGCGCACCGGCGAGCCCGACGGCCTGGTTGCCGCCTCCGGCGAGCTGGATGTACCACCCGTAGCCGAGCGACGCCGCCAACCAGCCGACGGCCACCAGTACCGCCCCGGGGAGGTCGTAGCGCCACGGGGTGTGGTGGTTCGGGCCGACGTGGAAGATCGTCGCCGCCCAGACGACGAGGATCGCGAGGGCCACGACGATCCGGGCGACGGGTGACACACCCGCCGCGTCGGCGACGGCCCACAGGTACGTCGACAGCGCCAGGGTGGCGAGCGTGCCGAGACCGAGGCCGATCGCCGCCAACCGCAGGCGCACGAACCCGCGCGACTCCTCGACGTCGTAGACCACGTCGAGGGCACGGATGAGCCCGGCGAAGCCCCGCGACACGGTCACCAGGGCCAGCAGCAACGACACCGAGAACAGCCCCGCCTGGTTCTGCTCGAACAGCGAGTCGATCGTGGTTCGCAACTCGTCGGCCTCGCCGGTGAACACCCGGTCGACGAACTCGTTGGTGATCTCGCGCAGCTCGGCGGTCAGATCGTCGCCGAGCAGCGACAGCGAGGCGAGCCCGGCGAGCAGCGTCGCCGGCAGGCTGAGCAGCAACCAGAACGCCACGCTGGCGGCGGCGTCGAGCGCACCGTCCTCCATGACCTCTCGGACCAGCTCCCGGATCGTCGAGAACACGCGCCGCCACCACGCCGTCGGAGTGGTTCCGCCCGAATCCATCAGACACCGCAGTGTACGGGCGAGTCCGACGGTGACGTCCAGGCCGCCTGCTCGGTCGACTCGTTCGAGCGCATCGCTTCACGGGCACGTTCCCACTCCTGCGCGAACGACTCGAACTCCTTCCGGAATCGTCGAGTCGGCTCGGTTGGCAAGCCCGACGAGACCGAGGATCGAGTACTGCGAGGCCCACCAGTGCCCGTCCCCCGCGGACACCGACGACGGCTGCCGCATCACCCAGTCCTACGAGGTCATCAGCCTGCAGCGAGCCACCGAACGGGTGATCTCGGCGTTCTGCGGGCCTCAGCCCGGCATGAGGGTGCCGGCGTACTGGTCGCGCAGCGTCTTCTTGGAGAACTTGCCGACACTGGTCTTGGGGACCTCGTCGATCCACACGACACCCTTGGGCATCTGCCACTTGGCGATCTTGCCCTCGAGGAACGAGAGGACCTCGTCCTCGGTGAGATCATCGGCGCCCGGCGCCTTGACGACACAGGCGAGCGGCGCCTCGCCCCAGCGTTCGTGGGCAACACCGATCACGGCGGCCTCGGCGATCTTGGGGTGCGCCATCAGCTCGTTCTCGAGTTCGACCGAGCTGATCCACTCGCCGCCGGACTTGATCAGGTCCTTCGTTCGGTCGACGAGGCGGACGAACCCACGCTCGTTGACCGTGGCGACGTCGCCGGTCTTGAGCCAGCCATCGTCGGTGAAGCTCTCACCCGACCGTTCATCGTCGTAGTAGTCCGAGGCGATCCAGTTGCCGCGGCACTGCAGTTCGCCGCTGCTCTCGCCGTCCCACGGAACTGCGTTGGTCGTACCGGGCTCGACCACCCGACACTCGGAGCCGAAGACGATCCGGCCCACCTGGGTGCGCAGTTCGGCCTGCTCGTCCTGCGGCAGCAGCTCCTGGTCGGCGTCGAGACGACAGACCGCAGCGATCGGGCTGGTCTCGGTCATCCCCCACGCCTGGAAGATCGGCAGACCGGTCTGCTCGCGGTACGCCTCCGACAGCGCCTTGGGCACTGCGGAACCGCCGCACGGGATACTGCGCAGCGACGAGGTGTCGCGGCCCTTCAGTTCGGGCAGCACCGCCATCCAGATCGTCGGAACCCCAGCGGCGACGGTGACCTTCTCGTTCACGATCAGGTTCGCGATCGCCGGGACCCGACAGGTCCGGGCCCGGGCATCACCAGGGTGGCCCCGGTGGCGACCGCAGCATGCGCGAGACCCCAGGCGTTGGCATGGAACATCGGGACCACCGGGAGGATCACGTCGCTCTCGCGTGCGCCGAGGCTGTCGGCGGTCATCGCGCCCATCGTGTGCAAGAACGTCGAGCGGTGGGTGTAGACGACACCCTTCGGGTTGCCGGTGGTGCCGCTCGTGTAACACATGCTGGCCGCACGGTGTTCGTCGTCGACGCCGAACTCGACCGGGTCGGCAGCGGCGAGCAACTCCTCGTAGTCGAGCAGTTCGTGGCCGTTGAGGTCTGCGGGGATGTCGCCCTTGCCGTCGTCCATCATCACCAGGTGCTTCAGGCGTTCGAACGTCGGCAGCAGCGGAGCGAGCAGGCCGAGCAGCGAGCGGTCGACGAAGATGACCTCGTCGTCGGCATGGTTGACGATGTAGGTGAGCTGCTCGGGGAACAGGCGGATGTTGAGCGTGTGCAGGACACGACCGGTGCACGGCGCTGCGAAGTAGAGCTCGAGGTGACGAGCGGTGTTCCACGCGAACGTGCCGACTCGACCGTCGGCGGAGATCTCGAGGTGGTCGAGGACACCACCGAGCTTGCGGGTTCGGGCAGCCCACTCGCCGTAGTTCATCCGCTGGAGGCCGGTGCCGGTGGCGGTGACGATCTCCTTGTGCGGGTGGTACTTCTCGGCCCGTTCGAAGATGTGCGGAATCGCGAGTGGAACGTCTTGCATGAGGCCCTGCATGAGGCGCGAACGTAGCGCACCCCGCCGAGCAGGCGTCCACCGAGGGCGGTACCGTTGCGCGCCATGACCGAGAGTGCGGCCATCGATGCCGCCGAGCCCGCACACGTGCGCCCGGCGTGGGCGCCACTGACGCTCGTCGCGTTCGTCGGCCTCGTGATCATGACCAACGTGGCGAGCGGCCTGTGGGCTCGCTGGGTCGACACCAACCCCGAAGGGTTGCTGGTGTTGTCGTCGCGCAACCGGTATCTGGCCCTGACGCTCGCTGCGGGCGTCCCGGTGGGCACGTTCGCCCTGATCGCGTTCCTGCGCATCGGGGCGGCGTTCGCGGTCTGCCACATGATCGGACGGGCATACCACGACGACGCGATCGGGTGGTTCCGCAAGTACCTCGGCGTCACCCCTGAAGCGATCGGCACGTTCAACCGTGGGTTCGCCAGAGCCGAGTGGTTCCTGATCCCGTTCTTCGCCGGATCGAACATCGTGGCCGCGCTCAGCGGCGTGCACCGGACGCCCCCGGTTCGCCTCGTCGTGCTGTTGTCGGTCGGCATCGCCGGACGGTTGGCGCTGATGTGGTGGCTGGCGCGCACGTTCGAGGCGCAGCTGGTCGACTTCCTCGAGTGGCTGCAGCGCTACCAGTGGTGGGCCGTCGGCATCTCGATCGCCCTCGTCGTGCTCGTCAACCTCCGCAACTTCCGCGGCGCCTGACCGGGCGATTCGCCGGTCGTTGCTGCTACAACGAACACATGGCTGAAATCACCCTCGGCGGCAACCCCGTCAACACGTCCGGAGATCTCCCCGCAGTCGGCGCCTCGGCGCCTGCCTATTCGCTGGTCGGTGCCGACCTCGGCGAGTTCGACGCCGGTGAGTTCGCCGGCAAGAACGTGATCCTCAACATCTTCCCGAGCATCGACACCCCCACCTGCGCAACGAGCGTGCGCCAGTTCAACGAGCGCGCCGCGGGCATGGACGAGACCGTCGTGGTCTGCGTGTCTGCCGATCTCCCGTTCGCGATGGGCCGCTTCTGTGGCGCCGAAGGCATCGAGAACGTCAAGGTCGGCTCGACGTTCCGGTCCGACTTCGGCTCGGACTACGGCGTCACGCTCACCGACGGCGCGCTCCGGGGCGTGCTCGCCCGTGCGGTGGTCGTGATCGGCCCCGATGGCACGGTGAAGCACACCGAGCTCGTCTCCGAGATCGCCCAAGAGCCCGACTACGACGCCGCCCTCGCCGCCCTCTGATCACGCCAGAGGTCAGACCCCAGGCGTGATCAGTCCAGGAAGGGGTCGAGGGTTCTCGACAGCCCGGGCACGTCGGGGATCTTCTTGCACGCCAGGACGACGCCGGGCATGAAGCTGTCGCGGTCGTAGCTGTCCTGGCGGATCGTCAGCGTCTGGCCTTGGGCGCCGAGGATGACCTCTTGGTGCGCGACCATGCCGCGCATGCGCACCGAGTGGACGCGTATCCCGTTCGGGCCCTCGCCGCCGCGGGCGCCGGCGTAGACCTCGTCGGTCGTCGGATCGGGGTCGAACGCTCCCCCACGGGCTTCGGCCATCCGCTCCGCCGTCTTCACCGCGGTGCCCGACGGCGCGTCGACCTTGCGGTCGTGATGGAGCTCGATGATCTCGGCGGTGTCGAAGAACGGTGCCGCCATCTCGGCGAAGCGCATCATCAACACGGCGGAGATCGCGAAGTTCGGAGCGATCACGCAGTTGGGGCCGTCGGCGGCGCCGAACGTCGATTCGAACAACGAGAAGTCGTCGGCCGTGAAGCCGGTGGTGCCGACCACGGCGTGGATGCCGTGCATGCCCAACCAGGGCAGGATGTGGCGAGCTGCGTCCGCCACCGTGAAGTCGACGACGACGTCGCAGCCGGCCTCGGCGAATGCGTGCAGGTGTTCGGACACCTCGATGCCCTCGACCGTCGCACCGGCGCCGAACGGGTCGACGGCGGCGGCGAAAACGAGATCGGGATCAGCGACCACTGCCGCACAAACGGTTCGACCCATTCGTCCGGCAGCGCCGCTGACCCCGATTCTCATGTGTTCAGTCTGGCCGATCAGGTCACATCGGACCCGATCGGTTCGGCTCAGCGGTGGCGACGACGGCCGCCGCTGCGACCACCGTTGTCACCGGACGGACGCTCCGACTTCGGGCCGAGATCGCCGAGTTCGTCGGCGAGCTGGGCATCGAAGCTGTCCTCGAAGCTCACTTCGACGACGTCGACGCCACCACCCGAGCTGGCGGCTGCGGTGTCGTTGTCGTTCGAGCGCTCCTTGCGAGGCGCACGCTCGCGGCGCTCGCCACGGTCGGACGAGCCGCTCGACTCGCCGGACGACGAGCCCTCCTTGGCGGGAGGCGGATCGCCGGCGGGGGTCAGGCTGACCTTGCCCTTGTCGTCGATCTCCTCGACGCGGACCTCGATCTCCTGGCCCAGCTCGAGCACGTCCTCGACCGAGTTGATGCGCTTGCCGCCACCCAGCTTCGAGATGTGCACGAGACCGTCGCGGCCCGGCAGGATGTTGACGAACGCACCGAACTTGGTGATGTTCACGACGCGGCCCATGTAGACCTTGTCGAGTTCGGCCTTCGGCGGGTCGACGATCGCGAGGATCGCAGCCTTGGCCTCTTCCATGCGCCATGCCTCGACGGCACCGATGGTGACGATGCCGCGGGCACCGTCGTCGTCGACGCCGATGTCGGCTCCGGTCTCCTGCTGGATCGTGTTGATGACCTTGCCCTTCGGGCCGATCACTTCGCCGACCTTGTCGAGCGGGATGTAGATCGTGGAGATCTTCGGTGCGGTCTCGGCGACCTCGTCACGGCTCTGCGGGATGCAGGCGTTCATGACCTCGAGGATCTCGAGGCGAGCAACGCGGGCCTGGGCCAGTGCGGCGGTCAACACGTCGGCGGGAATGCCGTCGATCTTCGTGTCGAGCTGCAACGCCGTGATGGCGTCCTCGGTACCGGCGACCTTGAAGTCCATGTCGCCGAACGCGTCCTCGGAGCCGAGGATGTCGGTCAGCGTGGTGTACTTGCCGTCTTCGTAGATGAGGCCCATGGCGATGCCGGACACGTGGCCCTTGGTGGGCACACCGGCGTCCATCAGCGCGAGGCTGGAGGCGCACACCGAACCCATCGAGGTCGAGCCGTTCGACGACATGACCTCGGAGACGAGGCGCAGCGTGTACGCGAAGTCTTCCTGGTTCGGGATGACGGGCAGGACTGCACGGGCGGCGAGCGCACCGTGGCCGATCTCGCGACGCTTGGGCGAACCGACACGGCCGGTTTCGCCGTTGGCCCATGGCGGCATGTTGTAGTGGTGCAGATAGCGCTTGGTGTCGTTGGGCGACAGCGAGTCGATCATCTGGTTCATGCGGGGCATGGCCATGGTGAGCACGGTCATGACCTGGGTCTCGCCACGCTGGAACAGGCCGGAGCCGTGTGCGGTCGGCAGTGCGCCGACTTCGGCGGAGATCGCACGCAGATCGGCGACGCCACGGCCGTCCATGCGGATGCCCTCGTTGACGACGCGGGCACGCATCAGCTTCTTGTTGAGCGAGCGGACGGCTTCCTTCACCATCTTCTCGCTGCCGGCGAACTCGCCCGGCGCGTCCTTCGAGCCACACAGCTCGGCGACGATCTCGGAGGTGACGGCGTCGGTCGCTTCGTTGCGCTCGGCCTTGTTGGCAATCGTGATGACCGGGGCGAGCTTGTCGCTGCCGACCTTCTCGACGGCGGCGAAGATCTCGGGGGTGTAGTCGAGGACCGGGGTCCACTTCATCTGCTCGATCGGGCCGTCGGTGGCGATCACCGAGGCGACGAGCTGACGCTGCAGCGCGATCGACTCCTTGATCCACACCTTGCAGGCCTCGAGGCCGTCGGCGAGGACTTCCTCGGTGACCTTCTTGGCGCCATCGTCGTAGTAGTAGAACGCGTTCTCGGAACCGCCGGCCTCGACCATCATCACGGCGACGTCGCCGCTGTCGAGTTCACGGCCGGCAACGACCAGCTCGAAGGTGCCGTTCTCGGCCTCTTCGTAGGTGGGGTGGGGAATCCACTCGCCGCTCTGGCTGTAGGCCATGCGGATCGCGCCGATCGGGCCGTCGAACGGAATGCCCGAGATCATCAGCGCAGCGGATGCGGCGTTGATCGAGAGCACGTCGTGCGGGTTGACCTGGTCGGCACCGAGCACGGTGGTGACGATCTGGGTCTCGTTGCGGAAACCGTCGGGGAACGACGGGCGCAGCGGCCGGTCGGTGAGACGGCAGGTGAGGATGGCGTCCTCGGTCGGACGTCCTTCACGACGGAAGAACGAGCCGGGGATCTTGCCGGCCGCGTAGGCCCGCTCCTCGACGTCCACCGTCAGGGGGAAGAAGTCCATGCCTTCACGCACGCTCTTGGCGGCGTTGGCGGTGGTCAGTACCTTCGTCCCGCCGATCGATGCCACAACAGCACCCATCGACTGGGGGGCGAACTTGCCCGTCTCGAAGGTCAGGGTCTTCTCGGTTCCGGACACGGGTCCGGACACGATGATTGGGTCAGCCACAAGGGCTCCTTTCGTGTGCACTCCCCCTCGGGAGTGCGCCTCTGGAGCGATCGGCCGGTTCCCAGTTGGTCAACCCGACAGCATGCACGTCTCTGCAGCAAGCGCAGTGAGGCGGTTCGGATTCAGCAACCGGCAACCGACAACGGTTCGCTCATGTTGCGGGGCCGGACGTTCCGACTCCGAATGGCACTCTATCTGGAGATGTCACAAGAACGGCGGCACTGACGTGGCGCCGCTGGATCAGCGGCGCAGGCCCTGATCGGCGATGATCTTGCGGTAGCGCTCGACGTCGATCCGCTTGACGTAGTCGAGCATGCGGCGGCGACGGCCGACGAGCATCAGCAGCCCGCGACGGCTGTGGTGGTCCTTCTTGTGGGTCTTGAGGTGCTCGGTGAGGTGCGTGATGCGCTCGGTGAGCAGCGCGATCTGCACCTCGGGTGAGCCGGTGTCGGACTCGTGCGTGCGGTACTTCTCGATGGTCGCCGTGGTGTTCGGCGTGGTGTCGGCAATGTCAGCCATGGTGTGTCGCCTTCTTCGTCGGTGCTTCGTCGGTGCGTTGTCAGAGGGTCGCATCGGATGCCGGATGGCGCCCGTGTGCATCGCGCCCGCGCCGGAGAACCCAGCCCGAACGGACCTGGCAATGCTACGGCCACGACGCCCGCTCCACAACGGAACCGGCCTCGAACAGGCGACGGACCGGGGAGTTCTGGGCGCCGGAAGTACCATCGGCCGTCGTGTCGGCCCGGATCGAAGTGCGCAGCGTCGCGAAGTCGTTCGGATCACTCGACGCACTGGCACCGGTCGATCTCACCGTCGGCGAGGGCGAGACGGTCACGCTCCTGGGTCCGTCGGGGTGCGGCAAGACCACGCTGTTGCGCCTGATCGCCGGCCTCGAACCGCCGACGACCGGCGAGATCGTCGTCAACGGCATGACGCCCACCGAGGCGCGCCGCCACAAGCAGATCGGCTTCGTCCCCCAGTCGCCGGCGCTGCTCCCGTGGCGCACCGTCGAGGCGAACGCTCGACTGTTGCTCGACATCAACCGGCGGGCGTCGCCGACCACGCCGAGCGCATCGGTCGACGATCTGCTCGACGAGGTCGGCCTCGGCGACTTCCGCGAGGCCTACCCGCACGAGCTGTCCGGTGGCATGCAGCAGCGTGTCGGACTGGTCCGCGCCTTCGCGATCGACGCGCCGATCCTGCTGATGGACGAACCGTTCGCCGCCCTCGACGAGATGACCCGCACCGACATGCGCCACCTGCTCGGTCGGCTGTGCGAACCGCTGGGCACCACCGTGCTGTTCGTCACCCACTCGATCCCGGAGGCGACGTTCCTGTCGGACCGCGTCGCGGTGATGTCGCCGAGGCCCGGCGCGATCGCGGAGGACATCGCGATCGATCTCGCGCACCCGCGACTGCCCCAGCTCGAGGACACCGACCAGTTCTTCCACACGACCACCCGGCTGCGGGCGGCATTGAGCGACGGGATGCGCCGGTGAGCCCGAAGGTGCGACGCGTGGTGGCGCCGGTGGTCGGCATCGTCGTGTTCTGTGTGCTGTGGGAAGCCGCGGTCCAGGTCTTCGACATCCGACGCTTCGTGCTGCTGCCGCCATCGGAGATCATCAGCGAGCTCGCCGAGGCACCCGGTTTCTACTGGTCGAACGCAATCACCACCGGCTGGCACATGGTGGTCGGGCTCTCGATCTCGATGGCCTGCGCGATCGTCGTCGGGGCGTTGATGGCGTCATCACGGTTCGTCGAGGAGGCGGCCCAGCCGGTCCTGATCCTGATCCTGGTGACACCATGGGTCGCGTACATCACCTCGGTGGTGCTGTGGCTCGACGGTGGCGCCCCGACGATCTTGTTCCTGGTGGCGTTCACGTCGTTCCCCGTGTTCACCTTCGGGGTGGTCGGCGGCATGAAGTCCGCCGATCCCGCCGCTCGCGAACTGCTCGCGAGCGTCGACGCTCGCCCCTGGGAGGTGTTCTGGCGGCTGCGCCTGCCGGCGTCGCTGCCGTCGATCTTCACCACGCTGCGGTTCGCGCTCGGCCTCGGGCTCGCAGCGGCGTACTTCGCCGAAGGCTCGGCGCTCACCCGCGAGGGTCTGGGCGCCATCGGGCGCACGGCCGCGGCGAGCAACCAGGCCGAGACGTTGTGGGCCACGATCACGTCGGCAGCGCTGCTCGGCATCATCGGGTTGGTGATCATCTCCGTGCTCGAACGCAGCCTGTTGAAGTGGCACGCCTCGCAACGGTCCTGACCAGTCCCGCCTCCCCCATTGGTTCGTGGCTGCGTCGGTGCCCACAGTTCGTGGCATCATGCACTGTCCCCTTTCCCCTGGAAGAACTGGATCCCCGATGCGTCTGCGCACCCCCTTTGCTCTCGCACTCGTCGCCGTCGTCACCCTCGCGGCGTGCGGCAGCGACGACTCGTCGACCGATGACTCCGCCGACACGGGCACGACCGACGACACGGCCACGACCGAGCCGAGCGACAGCACCGAGACGACCGACACCGACACCACGACCACGCCGTCCGTCGGCTCCGAGGTCGTCGGGGGCGAAGCGTTCCCCGCCGACCGCTGCGCCGCCAACGAGGCCGCCGGCACGATCACCTACCTCACCGGGTTCGACTTCGCCGCCACGGCATCGATCGTCGACGTCATCGTCGCCGATGCGAACGGCTACTACGACGACATGTGCCTCGACGTCGAGATCACGCCGAGCTTCTCGACGGCCAACTATCCCTTGGTGGCCGAGAACGACGCACAGTTCGCGTCGGGCGGATCGTTCAGCGAGGTCGTTGCCTTCGCCGCCGCCAACGACACCGACTTCGTCGTGACCGCCGTGGAAGGGCCGACGGCGATCGACTCGCTGATCGTCAAGCCGGGCGTCGCCACCGAACTCGGTGACCTGGCGGGCTCGACGATCGGCGTCAAGGGCAAGCTGCCACCGAGCGTCGCCGCCATGCTCGCCACCGCCGGCCTGGTCGAGAACGAGGACTACGAGACCGTGCTGCTCGACGGGTTCGACCCCGTCGCCCACATCGCCATCGAGTCGATCGACGGATTCCCCGGCTACAAGAGCAACGAGCCGGGCGCGCTCGAACGAGCGGGGATCGACTTCGACCTGTTCGATCCGCTCGACTACGACATCCCCGGCTCGTTCGGCATCATCTACGGCAACGCCGACTTCATCGCCGAACACCCCACCGCCGCCGAGGACTTCATGCGCGCCACGATGCTCGGCCTCGCCGATGCCATCGCCGACCCCGAAGCCGCAGCGAACACCGCCCTCGAGTTGATCAACTCGGGCGGCAACCCCAACTTCTTGTCCCCCGAGGGTGAAGTGTTCCGCTGGGCGACCGACGCGGCGCTGATCTCGGAGCTGACCCCGGCGGGCACCGGCTTCGGTGTCGCCGACGCTGCCGCCCTCCAGAACGAACTCGACACCTACGCCGAGGTCGGACTCTTCGGCGACGCCGAGACGCCCACGGCCACCGAGTTCCTCAGCGACATCCTCGACCGCATCTACGACGCCGACGCCACGGTCATCTGGCCCGCCGCCGGCTGATCTCGACGCCGTTCAGGCGAGCAGGTCGCGGGCGCTCGACACGTCGAGGCCGAGCTGGGCGATCAGCGCATCGACGCCATCGAACTTGCGCTCGCTGCGCAGGAAGTGTTCGAAGCGGACCCGAGCGGTCTCGCCGTAGAGGTCGACGTCGACGTCGAGGAGGTGCGCTTCGAGCAGTGACGCATCGGCGTGCTCGTAGAACGTCGGGCGCCGACCGAGGTTGATCGCGCAGCCGTAGAGGCCACCGTCCGGACGCTCGTAGACCCCGGCATACACCCCGTCCGCAGGCAGACACATCCCCGACGGCACCGCGACGTTGGCCGTGGGGAACCCCAGGAGTCGACCGCGCTGATCGCCGGTGAACACCTCACCGAGCACTTCGTAGGACCGGCCGAGCATCGCATTGGCGCGCTTGATGTCGCCGCCTGCCAGCGCCCGCCGGATCGCCGTGCTGCTGATCGGCTCGTCGATGCCGTCGAGGCGTTGGACGAGCTGCATCGGCTCGACGTCGAAGTCGGCTTCGACGCCGACCTTGCGGAGCAGGTCGACGTTGCCGTCGCGGTGGCGGCCGAAGTGGAAGTCCTCGCCGACGACGATGACACGCGTCTTGAGGCAACGCACGAGCACCCGATCGACGAACGACTCGGGGCTCTCGGCGGCCTGGGTCTCGTCGAACGGAACGACCACGACCGCGTCGACGCCCGTCGATCCGAGCAGTTCCATCTTCTGCTCGGTGCCGGTGAGGAGGCGCGGAGCAGACTCGGGGCGCACCACGCTGGCGGGGTGGCGATCGAACGTGACGACGACCGACTTGGCACCGACCTCCTCGGCACGCCTGCGCACCTGATCGATCACGGCGCGATGGCCGAGATGTACACCGTCGTAGGCGCCGATGGTGATGACCGCTCGCTCATCTGCCCACGGGCAGTGCTGGAGGTCGGTCACGACGAGCACGACGCAACGCTATCGGGGCGACGCCACCGGGCACATGATCACGGGGGCAGCACCACCGCAGGCTTGGCCTGGCCGCGGAATGCCTCGTAGACCGCGAGGAGCGTGCCCGACGGGCCGAACACGGCCCAGGGCCCCTCGCCCTCCCAGGCGTCGAGCACACGTCCGTTGCCGACGAGCGCGGCGACATCGTCGTCGACGCTGACCGCATCGAGCGCTCGCACCGCGCTCTCGACCGGGAGGAGCTCACACTCGTCGGGCGGCGCGGACTCGGCGATCGTGAACTCGCCGACGTGCGTGCGACGAAGACGACGCAGGTGCGCTCCCCCACCGAGCAGTCGTCCGAGATCGTCGGCGAGGGTGCGGATGTAGGTGCCGGCGGAACATTCGACGTCGATCGCCAGCACACCCGGGGCGGCCCAGTCGATCACGTCGAAGCGGTGGATCGTGACGGGCCGTGGCGCCCGTTCGATCTCGATCCCCTCGCGGGCGAGTTCGTGGAGCCGCTTGCCGTCGACGCGGATCGCCGACACCATCGGGGGGATCTGCTCGATGTCGCCGACGAGGTGATCGGCCACGGCGCGGCGAGCGTCGTCGAGCGTGACCGCCGACATGTCGAACGAGGCCAGCACGTCACCGGAATCGTCGAGCGTGGAGGTCGCCGACCCGAGGACGACCTCGCCGGTGTAGCCCTTGCGGGTCTTCTCGACGAACCGCAGCAGCCGAGTCGCCTTGCCCACCGCCACCACCAGCACACCGGTGGCGTCGGGATCGAGCGTGCCGGCGTGGCCGACCTGACGCTCACCGAACCGGCGACGCAGCATCCCGACCACGTCGTGGCTCGTCACCCCGGCGGGTTTGTCGACGACGGCGATCCCGTGGGTGGTCGCCGGCTTGCGGCGGGCCATCAGCCCTCGGCGGCGTCAGGCGTATCGGGTGTGTCAGGCGTGTCGGCAGGCGCTGACGCCTCGCGTTCGAGACGCGCCTGGTCGGACTTCAAGATGTCGTCGATCCGCGCCGCCGACCGGATGACCATGTCGGGCCGGAAATCGAGGATCGGCGTCTTCTTCGCTCGGATCTGCTTGGCGATCGACGCCTGCAACCGGATCCGATGATCGGCGAACGCCTCGAGGATCTCCTCGTCGCCGTCTTCGTCTGCCAGTGAATCGAAGAAGACGATCGCCCGGTTCAGTTCGGGGTCGACGTCGATGCCGGTGACGGTCACGAACGTGAGCCGCTCGTCGTCGATCCGTACGAGCTCGTCGGCGATGATCTCCTGCAACGTCGTGCTCACCCGCGCGCTGCGCGAGTACTTCGGGGTGTTGCTCCGGCTGCTGCGCTTGCCTGCCATGAATCGTTCCTCGATCAGGTGAAGTCGGGGGCGACCCGGTTGGATCGCTTGAGTTCGGCCATGCCGGACATGGTGGCCAGCTTCTCGACCGCATCCCAGAGCTCGACCGCCTCGACGCCACGGGGCGCCTTGGAGATCACGGGACCGAAGAAGCTCGCCTCGTTGTCGGCGCCGGGATGGAACGTGAGGATCGGCGTGCCGACGTCCTTGCCGGTGCGGCTCAACGCCAGCTCGGTGTCGGCGCGGATGTACTCGTCGTGGGACTCGTCGTCGGCGGCGTCGAGATGTGCCGCGTCGAATCCGGCGCCCGCGAGCAGACCGGCGTACCACGACAGCGAGTCGCCACGAGCGGCCTCACGCTGGCCGCCCACGTGGAGCGCCTCGCCGAAGGCCGTGTAGAAGCGGCCGACTCCGGAGGGGTCGTCATCGCCGAGACGGATCGAGTCGGCGATGCGCAACCCCTGCTGGCCGAAGTAGTGGCCCGCCCGGTACTGCGGCGTGTACCACTCCTGGGTGTTGTGCTCGTTCAGCATCCACAGCGAGATGAACCGCCAGTCGACCTCGTACTGGCGCTGCTCACTGACCTCGACCACCCAGCGCGACGTGATCCACGCCCACGGGCAGACGGGATCGAAGAAGAAGTCGAGGTCGGCAGCCATCGGTGCAACCTACCGGGACGAACCCGATCGGCCGATCACGTGCGAGCGATCTCGACGTCCTGATAGGTCTCGATGAGGTCGCCGGACTTGAGGTCCTGGAAGTCGGACAGGCCGATACCGCACTCGAAGCCCTCGCGGACCTCGCGCGCATCGTCCTTGAACCGCTTGAGCGACGTGATGTCGCCCTTCCAGATGATCGTGCCGTCACGCAGGAAGCGCACCTTGGAGCCACGGGTGATGACACCCGAGCGCACATAGCAACCGGCGATCGCACCGAGCTTCGGCACCCGGAAGATCTCGCGGACCTCGGCTTCGCCGGTGACCTGCTCTTCGAATTCGGGCTCGAGCATGCCGATGACGGCCTGTTCGATGTCTTCGAGGAGCTTGTAGATGATCTCGTAGGTACGGATCTCCACTTCTTCCTGCTCGGCGAGCTTGCGGGCCTTGCCGTCGGGACGCACGTTGAAGCCGATGATCGTGGCGTTCGTGGCGTTGGCCAGGGTGATGTCGTTCTCGGTGATCCCGCCGACGGCGCGATGCACGAAACTGACGTCGACCTCGTCACGTTCGAGACGCCGCAGCGATTCGGTGACCGCCTCGAGCGAACCCTGCACGTCGGCCTTGAGGATGAGGTTGACCGCCGCCTTCTCGCCCGACTGGATCTGGGCGAAGATGTCTTCGAGCTTCGTGCCCGTCTTGACGCGGGCGTCCTCACGAAGATGCTTCGCCTTGAGGCGCAACTCCCGCGATTCGGCGACCGTACGGGCGATCTTGTCGTCGGGGGCGGCGCGGAACTCGTCACCGGCTTCGGGCACGAGCGAGAGCCCGAGCACCTGTACCGGCGTGGACGGGCCGGCCACCTTGACCTGCTCGCCCTTGTCGTTGATCATCGCTCGGACCTTGCCCCACGCAGCACCGGCCACGATGGGGTCGCCGACCTTGAGCTCGCCCTTGTCGACGAGCACGGTGGCCACGGGGCCGCGTCCCTTGTCGAGCTGGGCTTCGATGACGATGCCCTTGGCGCGACCGGTCGGGTTCGCCGTGAGCTCTTCGAGTTCGGCCACGACCTGCAACTGCTCGATCAGGTCGTCGACGCCGAGGCCCTGCAGCGCCGACATCTCGACGACGATCGTGTCGCCGCCCCACGACTCGGGGACGAGTTCGTACTCGGCGAGTTGCGTCAGCACGCGCTGGGGATCGGCGTTCTCCTTGTCGATCTTGTTGACCGCCACCACGATCGGCACGTCGGCCGCTCGGGCGTGGTTGATGGCCTCGATCGTCTGCGGCATGATGCCGTCGTCGGCGGCGACCATCAACACCACGATGTCGGTGGCGTCGGCACCGCGAGCACGCATCTGCGTGAACGCCGCGTGACCCGGGGTATCGAGGAACGTGACCGAGCCGTGCTCGTTCTGCACCTGATAGGCACCGATGTGTTGGGTGATGCCGCCGGCCTCGCCGTCGACGACGTTCGCGCCACGGATGTGGTCGAGCAACGTGGTCTTGCCGTGGTCGACGTGGCCCATGACGGTGATCACCGGCGGACGCGGCTCCTGCATCTCGTCGTCGTCGGAGTCGTCGAACAACTTCTGCAGCTCGACCTCCTCCTGCTGACCGGGCTCGACCAGGAGGATCTCGGCGCCGACCTCGAGCGCGAACAGCTCCATCTGCTCGTCCGCGAGCGTCATGGTGGCCGTGACCATCTCGCCGTTGTTGAGCAGGAAGCGCACGACATCGGCAGCGGTGCGGTTCAGCTTGGGAGCGAACTCCTGTGCCGACACACCGCGTTCGATGATGACGACGCCCTCGGGAACGGGAGCGTCGGACGACGTGTAGGTGGTGAACTGTGGCTGCAGGTCGTCCTGGTCGCGACGACGACGCCGACGACCGGTACGACGCGGCGGGCGCCGCTGACCGCTGGGACGATTGCCGCCTGGACGGCCTGGGCCGCCACCACCGGGACCGCCACCGCCTGGGCGGGGGCCGCCACCGCCGGGGCCGCCACCAGGACGCGGCGTGAACCCACCCGGACGCGGGCGAGCACCACCGGGGCCGCCACCAGGACGGGCCGCGGGACGCGCTGAGCCGGGAGGCGGCGGGATGACCTTGCCGCTCGGCGACAAGGGCCGGCCGGGAGGCGGCGGAATGGCCTTGCCGCTCGGCGACAACGGACGCTCGGCGGGCGCGCCGTCCTGGCGCTCGGGGGTCGGACGGCGAGCCTCGGTGGGTGCGGCCGGCTGCTCGGGCGGACGGCCGTCAGCGGCGGGACGTCCACTGGAGATCACCCGCGACGATGCGTCTGACGTGTCGGCGGAGGCCGGGGCAGGCGCCGGAGCAGGTGTCTCGACGACGGGGGCAGGGGACGGTTCCGGCTCGGCTGGCGCGGGCGCCGCAGGTTCGACGACGACCTCGGGCTCGGCGACCTGGGGTTCAGGCGATGCCGGCGGTTCGGGGGTGACGGGCGGAGCGGGGGCAGCAGCCGGAGCAGCGGGCGTCTCGACGACGGGAGCCGCCTCGGCGGGCGCGGCAGGTGCTTCGGCCACGGGAGCCGGGGTCGGCGTCGCCTCGGCCTGCTCGGTCACCGGAGCGGACTCGACCGGGCTCTCCGTCGGCTCGTCGACCACCTTCGGAGCAGCGTCGACGGTCTCCGCCGGCTTCTTGGCCGTCTTCGGCTTCGCGGCCGAGTCGCCGGCGGCCTGCTTCTTGGCAGGCGCCTTCTTCTTGGCGGCCGCCTTCTTGACGGGCTTGGCCTCTTCGGGTTGCTCGTCGCGGGTCAACCCGTCACGCTCGGCGCGACGGGTCACCATGTCGGCATACGCTTCGGCGAGCGAGGATGACGGGCCCTTGGCGGCGACGCCGAGCACACCGCAGAGGTCGAGGACCTCGGCGTTCGTCATCCCGAGCTCTTTCGCGAGCTCGTGGATCCTGATCTTCTTCGCAGCCACGTTGTCGATTCAACCTTTCACAGTCGTCTTTGCCTCGCGGATGCTGGAATCAATGCGCATCCGGGTGTTCGTCTCGGTCGACCCCATGGCCGACCAGTTCGCTGATTGCACGTTCGTCGTCAGCGCCGACCGCACACCGCCACGCACGAGCGAACGCCCGCCGCGACAACGCCGCATCGACACATCTCGCCGCGGCGATCTCGCCAGCAGCGGAACCACGACACAGCCACGCCCCGCGCCCATCGCTGGGGCCATCGACCGCCACGCCCAGCTCCGATTTCGTGACACGCACGAGCTCGGACTGCGGACGCCGCTGCCGGCAACCGATACAGCTGCGGACGGGTTCGGGACGTTCAGCACCACTCAGTCGTCGCCGCCGTTCTTGCTTGACGACGCCTCGGAGCCATCTTCGTTGTCGCCGGTTTGGTCGGCGTCGTCGTCTGCCGTCGTCGCTGGCGCTTCCCTCGGCAGCGGTGCCGTCGTCTGCAGCAGTGCTGTCGTCGTCGACGGCGGTCTCGACGTCCGCAACAGCGACTTCGGCTTCGCTGGCGGCGGCGGCTTGGGCTTGCCAGTCGGACTCGCTGATGACGCTGCCGTCGGCGGCGTGCCACTCCATCTCGCCCGATTCGGCGTTCGCCCGCCATTCGCCGTCGGCGTACTCGACGTCGGCGTCGCGGCCACCGGCCGGGATGCCTTCGGCGAGCTGCGTCTCGGAACGGATGTCGACGCGCACACCGGTCAGGCGGGCAGCGAGACGTGCGTTCTGGCCCTCACGGCCGATCGCCAGGCTGAGCTGGTGATCGGGGACGATCACGTCGGCGGCCGTGCCGTCGTCGGAGATGTTGACCGCGGTGACCTTGGCCGGCGACAGCGCCTTGGCGACGAAGTCGGCGAGATCCTCGCTGAACGGCACGATGTCGATCTTCTCGCCGCGCATCTCGTTGACGACCATGCGGACACGACCGCCACGGGCCCCGACGCACGCGCCGACCGGGTCGACGTTGTGGTCGTTCGACCAGACGGCGATCTTGGTGCGGTGGCCCGGTTCACGGGCGCAGGCCTTGATCTCGACGATGCCGTCGGCGATCTCGGGCACTTCGAGTTCGAACAGGCGCTTGATCAGACCGGGGTGCGTGCGCGACACGACGATCTGCGGGCCCTTCGGCGTGCGGCGCACTTCGACGATGTAGGCCTTCTGGCGATCGCCCTGCGCGGGACGCTCGAACGGGACCTGCTCGGCCTGCGGCAGCAACGCCTCGACCCGACCGAGGTCGAGCAGCGTGTAGCGAGCGTCGGTGCGCTGGATGATGCCGGTGACGATGTCGCCCTCGCGGTTCGCGTACTCCTCGAACTTGCGCTCGGACTCGACCTCGCGGATGCGCTGGCTCATCACCTGGCGGAAGGTCTGCGCGGCGATACGGCCGAGCTCTTCCTTCTTCGGCGTGTCATCGCGCTCGTTGACCCAGTTGCCGTCTTCGTCGACGTCGTACGCGATGAACGAGAACTCCATCGTCTCGGGATTGACCTCGACGACGACTTCGTCGGCGGCATCCGGCCGGCGCTTGTACGCCGATGCCAGGGCATCGACGAGGACGTGCAAGAGGGTGTCCTCGGAGATGCCCTTCTCCTGGGCCAGCATGCCAATGGCCTCGCTCATGTCGAGGTTGCTCATGACGCTTGCTTCTCCTTGTTCGATGGGTTCGTCGGATTCGATGGGTTCGTCGGATTCGATGCGTTCTTGTTCTTGTTCTTGGCGCCGGAGGTCTGTTTGCCGGGCTTCGGCTTCGGGCCCCATTCGAAGACGGTGCGGGCCTTGTCGACGTCGTCGATCGCCACGACACGTTCGGTGCCGTCGTCGAGCAGCAACGTGGCCGAGTGATCGTCGGCAGCGGACAACGCACCCTGGATGCGGCGCGGATCGGCCTGCGGATCGCGCAGGCGGATCGTGATGGTCTTGCCGACCTCTCGCTGGAAGTGGGCGGGCGTCCGCAGCTGGCGTTCGAGGCCCGGGCTGGTGACTTCGAGCGTGTAGTGCCCGGCGATCGGGTCGTCGTGGTCGAGTTCACGCGAGATCAACCGCGTGGCCAGCGACAGCGAGTCGAGCGTGATCCCGCCCTCCGAACCCGGGGGCGTGTCGAGCGTGATGCGCATGGTGGCGCCGCGACGCTCGATGTCGTACACGTCGAGTTGGAGGTCGGCAGCGATCGGTGCCACGAGAGCGTGAACACGATCGATCTCGGTCGATGCACTCATCCGAACTGCCTCCTTTCAACAAACAAGGCGTGGGGCTCAGCCCCACGCCTTTCGGTACCAAACCAAATGGAGAGATGATCATAGCAGCGCCCGACCCACCTCGGACAGGGCCGGCGACGCAGCCCTCACCGCTCGACGCTGGGTACAGTGCCGCCGTGCTTCGGATGTCGACCCTGTTCCTGCGGACCCTGCGCGACGACCCGGCTGACGCCGAGGTCGCCAGCCATCGATTGCTGGTGCGCGCCGGCTACATCCGCCGTGCCGCTCCCGGCGGCTTCTCGTGGTTGCCGCTCGGCTGGCTCGTGTACCGCAACGTCGAGCAGATCGTGCGCGACGAGATGGACGCCGCCGGTTTCCAGGAGGTCCACTTCCCGGCGCTGCTGCCCCGCGAGCCCTACGAGGCCACGGGACGTTGGACCGAGTACGGCGACAACCTGTTCCGGCTCCAGGACCGCAAGGGCGCCGATTTCCTGCTCGCACCCACCCACGAGGAGATGTTCACGCTCCTGGTCAAGGACATCTGCGGGTCGTACAAGGATCTCCCGCTGTCGATCTACCAGATCCAGACCAAGTACCGCGACGAGGCCCGTCCCCGCGCCGGGCTGCTGCGTGGCCGAGAGTTCGTGATGAAGGACTCCTACAGCTTCGACCTCGACGAGGCCGGCCTCCAGGCCTCCTACGACGCCCACCGCGCCGCCTACATCTCGCTGTTCGATCGTCTCGGACTGCCGTACGTGATCGTGTCGGCGATGTCGGGCGCCATGGGCGGCTCGGCCTCGGAGGAGTTCCTCGCACCGATGGACGTCGGCGAGGACACCTTCATCCGTTGCACCTCGTGCGACTATGCGGCCAACGTCGAGGCGGTCGTCACCCCCGCTCCCCCGGCGATCCCGTTCGACGGCCTGCCCGCCGCCGTCGTGCACGACACGCCCGACACCCCGACGATCGCCACCCTCGTCGACTTCGTCAACGGCGATTCGGCCATGCGCCATCCCGAGCGCGACTGGACCGCTGCCGACACGCTGAAGAACGTCGTCGTCAAGCTCCGTCACCCCGATGGCACGATCGAGCCGTTGGCCATCGGCCTGCCCGGCGACCGTGAGGTCGACATGAAGCGCCTCGAAGCGCAGGTGTCGCCTGCCGAGCCCGAACCGTTCGACGAGGCCGACTTCGAGCAGTATCCGTCGCTGGTCAAGGGCTACATCGGGCCCGGTGTGCTCGGCTCGAACAACGCCTCGAGCATCCGGTACCTCGTCGATCCTCGCGTCGTCGACGGCACCGCGTGGATCACGGGCGCCGACGCTCCCGGCAACCACGTCATCAACCTCGTGGCGGGGCGCGACTTCACGCCCGACGGCACGATCGAGGCCGCCGAGATCCGCGACGGCGACGTCTGTCCGGTGTGCGCGTCGCCGGTCGAGATCGCCCGCGGCATCGAGATCGGCCACATCTTCCAGCTCGGCCGCAAGTACGCCGAGGCGCTCGGTCTCACCGTGCAGGACGAGCACGGCAAGCCGGTCGTCCCCACGATGGGCTCCTACGGCGTCGGCGTCACCCGTGCACTGGCTGCGATCGCCGAAGCGAACCATGACGACATCGGCCTCGTGTGGCCCCGCGAGATCTCGCCCGCCGACGTCCACGTGGTGATCGCCGGCAAGGCCGACGGCCCGCAGATCCCCGCCGGCGAACAACTCGCCGCCGAGCTCGAGGCCGCGGGCCTGCGGGTGCTGCTCGACGACCGCTACGGCCCGTCGCCGGGCGTCAAATTCAAGGACGCCGAGCTGATCGGCATCCCCACGATCGCCATCGTCGGCCGCGGCGTCGCCGACGACGAGAACCCCACCATCGAGGTCAAGGACCGCCGCTCCGGCGACCGTCAGGACATCGCACTCGCCGACGTCGTCTCCCACCTCGTCGCCACCTGCCGCCCCTGACCAGCGGTTCCCTCTCGCCCACTCACCGAAAAATTGCGCCGGCGTTGCGCTGAGCGCAACGAGCCCGCGCCATTTCGAATGAGGCTCCCCGGCAGACCGGTTCTGGCGCGCCAGCGTTGCGCTCAGCGCAACGTGCGCGCGATTTTTCGGGTGGGGCGGAGCGTGAGGTGAGGTGAGGTGGCGTGAGGTGGCGTGAGGTGAGGGTCGCGGGGTCAGGTGTGTGTGACGAGGCCTTGGTCGATGACGACGCGGGCGGTCGAGGGGTCGGCGGGGTCGACGGCGCTGGTCGTGAACAGTGTTTCGCCGTCGCCGGACCACATCGAGATCGTGAGGGTGTCGCCAGGGAGCACCGGCGCGGCGAAGCGGGCCTCGATGTGATGGAACCTGGCCGGGTCGCTGTTGCAGACTGCGTGGAGCAACGCACGGCCGGTGAAGCCGTAGCTGCACAGCCCGTGCAGGATCGGGCGGTCGAAGCCACCGATCGCCGCGAACGCCGGGTCGGTGTGCAAGGGGTTGCGGTCGCCGGAGAGGCGATAGACGAAGGCCTGGTCGATCGACGTCTGGTACGAGACGACATGGTCGGGGTCGCGTTCGGGCGGGACGTTCTTCGGGCCCGACGGGCCGCGATCGCCGCCCCACCCGCCCTCGCCTCGGATGAACGCCGACGAGGTGTTGGTGTAGAGCGGTTCGCCGTCCATCGTCGCCCGTGACTCGGTGACGACGACAGCCGCCTTGCCCTTGTCGTACATCGCGACGAGCTCACTGGTGATCGACGCCGTGCCCTCGACCGGGATCGGCCGGTGCAGCGTGACCGCCTGCTGGCCATGCACGAGCAACGCCGGATTGAACGTGCCGATGTTGCCCATCGCCGACCCTCTCCCCCATCCGACGACGACGGGGAAGGTGGGAAACACCAGCTGGTCGACGCCGTTGGTGTTCTCGGTGGTGAACGCCAACTCGTCGTGGCCGGCACCGATGCCGACCGCGTAGAGCAGGGCGTCCTTGGAGGTCCAGCTGACCTCGACGGGATCGCTGATCGAGCCGACAGCGTCGGGATTGAGTGGCATCAGGTGCTCGCTTTCGTTCAGGTCGGTGTGCGGGTGAACGGATTCAGGAGTTCAACATCGTCTGCGGCCAGGCACCGGGCTCACCGTTCATGCCCGAGTTGGCGCGGGCGCCTGCCAGCAGGTCGGCAACGACCGGGCCGATCTTGGTGGGGTCGTCGATCGGCGTGGTCGACGGTCCCCGCACCCAGCCCTCCGCCACCGCCAGCGTCTGCCCGGATGCCTCGAACACGCGTCCGGTGACGCCGGCGGCTTCCTCGGAGCACAGCCACGTGACGATCGGTGCGATCCAGTGCGGGGCACGCGCTTCGCGCTCCTCGTCGGTTTCCGGCGCCGGGCCGAGGCCCTCGGTCATCCGGGTCAGGGCCACGGGACCGACCGCGTTGACCGTCACCCCGTAGCGGGCTACTTCGAGGGCGACGATGTTGGTGAACGCAGCGATGCCGGCCTTGGCGGCGCCGTAGTTCGCCTGGCCCGGGTTGCCGTAGATCCCCGACACCGACGTGGTGTTGACGATGCGACCACTGACCGGCTGGCCCGCCTTGGCCCGCTCGCGCCAGTAGGCAACAGCCCAACGAGACGGGGCGAAGGTGCCCTTGAGGTGGACGTTGATGACCGAGTCCCATTCCTCCTCGGTCATGTTGGCGAGCACTCGGTCGCGCAGGATCCCGGCGTTGTTGACGAGTGCGTGGAGATCGCCGAAGGTCTCGATCGCGGTGTTGACCATCCGCTGGGCACCCTCCCAATCGGCCACGTTGTCGCCGTTGGCGACCGCTTCGCCACCCATCGCCACGATCTCGTCGACGACCTGCTGGGCGGGCGAGGTGTCGCCGCCGCTGCCGTCGACGTTGCCGCCGAGGTCGTTGACCACGACCTTGGCACCCTGCCGGGCGAGGCTCAACGCGTGTTCGCGCCCGATCCCTCGACCCGCTCCCGTGACGATCGCAACACGCCCATCGCACAACCCACTCATCGACTGGTCCTTCCTCGTACCGATCCGTTGACTCGTCGCGCATCGTAGAGTCGGCGCCGTGTGCGACTGCCAGCGGACGAGGCGCGACGTGCTGACGGGTGCGCTCGGCGCTGCGGCGGCCCTCGGGCTCGCTTCGTGCGGGTGGGCCGATCCCGGTCTCGCACAGCTGGCGCCGGTCGAGTCGCTCGCCACCGTCGAGGTCGCGCCCGGGTTGCGGATCCACCCGCGCAGCGAGTGGGGAGCCGACCTTCCACCGAAGGGTCCGATCGCTCCCGAGACCGTCAAGTTCCTGCTCGTCCATCACACCGCATCGAGCAACAACGTCCCGGATCCTCGGGCGGTCATCCGCCAGACGTATGCGTTCCACACCGGGCCGGAGAAGCGGTGGCCCGACATCTGCTACCACTTCATGATCGGCCCCGACGGCTCGATCTGGGAGACCCGCGCCGGATCGCTGGCCGGCCCCGTCGTCGCCGACGCCACCGGCGGCAACCAGGGCTACGCCCAGTTGGTCTGCCTGCTCGGCGACTTCGACAACCAGCCGCCGACGGCAGCTGCCCAGGACTCGTTGATGCGGATGCTGATCCACCTGGCCGACCGCTACGACATCGACACCGACCCGGCGGCCACGACGACGTTCGTGTCACGTGGTTCGAACAAGTTCCGCGCCGGCACCACCGTCACCACCTCGACGCTGTCCGGGCACCGAGATGTGACCTACACGGCATGCCCGGGCGCCGTCGGCTACGCGTTGTTGCCGCGATGGCGCAGCCGGGTGCACGCCACCCGCCTCCAGCGCACCGATCCGGGCCCGACGAAACGGGCCGTGCGGCTCGGCGTCCATCTGAGCTGAACTCGCCACGTCAACAGCGACGCCTGCCACCTGCGCCCGTAGCCTCTCGGGCGTGAACGCCCCGACGCCGACGCCGCCTCGCGAACGACTCATCGCCGACGTCGTGATCGTCGGGCTCGGCCCGGCAGGCAGCGCCGCCGCCATCGAGTTGCGTCGCGCCGGCCGGTCGGTGGTGGCGATCGACAAGGCGGTCTTCCCGCGCGACAAGTGCTGCGGCGACGGGTTGACCACGCTGGGGCTGCGCGAGCTCGAGCACCTCGGCTTCGACCCGGCATCCATCCCCGACTGGTTCGAGGTCGACGGAGCGGCCATCCGATCGCCGAGCGGCCGCGAGGTCGTCGTCCCGCTGCCCGAGACCGGCACGTACGCGGCGGTGGCGCCACGGCTGCAACTCGACGACGCGCTGGTGCAGCTGGCCCGCGAGCGAGGCGCGGACATCCGCGACGGCCACGGCTTCGAAGGGCTCGACGAACACGACGACCACGTGACCGTGATGGCCGAGGGCCTCGAGATCGACACTCGCTACGTGATCGCCGCCGACGGCATGTGGAGCCCCGTGCGCAAGTCGATCGGCGCGAACGAGCCCGGCTACCTCGGTGAGTGGCACGGTTTTCGCCAGTACGCCCGCAACGTCACCGGACCGGCGGCGCATCAGCTGTACGTGTGGTTCGAGCCCGACCTCGTTCCCGGCTACGCGTGGTCGTTCCCGCTGCCCGGCGGCCGCGTGAACATCGGCTTCGGCGTGCTGCGCGACGGCACGCGCCGGGTGCAGGACATGAAGCAGCTCTGGGTCGAGCTGCTGGCCCGCCCCCACATCGTCGACGCCCTCGGCGACGGCTTCGAGGTCGAGGACCGCCACACGGCGTGGCCGATCCCGGCCCGCGTCGACGAAGCGACACTGACCGCCGGGACGGGTGCTGTTCACCGGCGACGCGGCGATGGCCACCGACGTGATGACCGGCGAGGGCATCGGCCAGGCGCTGCTCACCGGCCGCCTCGCCGCCGAGGCGATCATCGCCGCCGGTGCGCTGCAGCCCGACGATGCCGCTGCCATCTACCGGGCCGAGGTGGCACACCACCTCTTCGCCGACCACAAGATGTCGAAGGCCCTCGGGTCGGTGTTGACGACATCGTGGGGCGCCCGCGGAGCGATCCGCGTCGTGGCTGCGAGCGGCAGCTGGGGTCGACGAAATTTCGCTCGCTGGATGTTCGAGGACGAACCACGCGCTGTCGTGCTCACCCCGAGCCGCTGGCACCGGCACTTCCTCGACCAACCGGGCGCCTACGTGTCGTAGCGCCGTCAGGGCGTGATCGTGAGCCCGTCGAGCAGCATGGGCAGCGCCTCTGCCTCGGCACTGCCGTCGTCGAGATAGCTGTAGTTCACCATGACCGCCTGATCGGCCACTGTCGTCACGATCTCGACGAAGTTGAACGTCGTGTCGGAGCCCGGCGCGAGAAGGCTGGTGCCGACGCTGCGGACGGCTGGCTTGCCGGCGAGTTGCGTCTCGTCGAAGATGGTGGTCGTGTACCCCTCGTCGCCCGGAGCGAGCGTCACCTGCTCGCCGTCGGCGTCGCGGATGTTGCTCTCGTCGGCCCTGCGTTCTGCGAGTGCACGAGCGTCTTCGCCCGCCACCGTGAAGACCAGGACGGTGAAGCGCTCCGAGCGCCGGTCTGCGGGGTCGACGACAACGTCGAGTCCTGTTCGATCACACACATCACCCTGCTGCAGCTCGACGCCCCAGCCGGCGGGCAGTGCACCCTCGACGACGACCGAGTCGTCGTCGGCGGCGATCGTGAACGAGCTGTCGTCGGCGGTGACCAGCAGCGGCACGCAGTCGCCGGACTCCACTGCATCGGCGACTTCGGCTTCGGCGAGCGCGCTCTGATCGCGAGCGACCGCTACGGCGTCGGGGTCGCTCTCGACAGCGGTGAACTCGAACTCCTCGGCGACGGCGACGGTCGTCCCGTCGATGTCCACCGTGCCCGAGAGGTTGACCCGATAGTTCAACACGCCATCGGCCCGGGCGTCCTCGATGAACACGTACCGGATCGGCGCCGCTTCCGCATCGACACCGGCCTCTTCCAGGAACTCCTCGAACTCGTCCTGGCTGCGGAGATCGGAGGCGCCGAGCAGCGGGCCGATGAGGAAATCGATGCGGAACCCGTCGGCAGTGGGGAGCACACGGAGCTCGCCGATCGCCCGGTCGAAGTCGGAGATGGTGCGCCCGCTGCGGAGCTGGGCGGAGCCGTCGACGCCCTGGTCGTCAATGGACACACCAGCTCTCAGGTCCGGAGACAGCGACGACTCGAGCGGTGAGCCGCCGAGGTCGTCGACGGCGAAGTCCCACACGACTTCGGCACCGAGCACGGTCGGATCGGTCTTCTGCAAGGAGATGTCGAATTCGTCCAGCGCCATCTCGGTGTTGATCCAGCGGGCCTCGGACGAGACGAGCTCGGCGTCGGCGGTCCCGCCGCCTCCGCCGACCACACTGTTGCCGTCGTCGCCGCTCCCACATGCGGCCACCAACGCCACGGTGAACGCGATGCCCGCGATTGTCCGTCGATGTCCGTGCAGCATGCCGATCTCCCGTCGCGGGACTCCAGAGCGGCCCGGTTCGTCGAACGTAGGAATCCAGCGTTAACCGAGCGTTAATCACAGGGGCACCACAATCAGAGGGTCACCACCCAGCCATCGCCCTACCGGCGAGGGTCGTGGGGCGGCGGGGCCCAGAAGTCGACGTCTGCGACACGGCCGGTGATGCCGTCGACGTCGATGTCCTCCGGGTCGCCTGGCGCCTCGGACACGATCACGATGTCGTCCTGCTTCGGCGGACCCTCGTAGATGTCGCGGAGGCCGATCATCGCTCCGGCCGCTGCGGCTCCGAGCACGCCACCCTTGCGGCGGCCCGCCTCGATCATCGACAGGCGACGTGCGGCGGCCGTCTCCTCGGCCTCGATGGCACCGACGTCGATGGCGGCGGCCAGGTCGGCTTCGAGCGCGGCCGTCGGGTCGGCGCCGGCGTCGGCGTCGGGATCGGCGTCTGGAGCTTCGGGCACCGGATCAGAATACGAGAAGTCGGTGAGAGGTGCCCTGCGGAAGCCGACGATTGCCTGCGTACCGCTACCGTCGTCGGACAATGACCGACAGCGATCATCCTCCCGCGCCGGAGAACGACCCGACCGGCGCTCCGGTCGTCTCGTCGCACGCCGACGACCGCCAGACTGCCGAGACGTTCGAGAAGATCTTCTTCGAGCTCCGCAAGGTCATGGTCGGCCAGACTCGCCTGCTCGAACGGCTCCTCGTCGGTGTGCTGTGCCGTGGTCACTGCCTGCTCGAATCGGTACCCGGACTCGCGAAGACGTTGGCCGCCGAGACCCTCGCCGACGTGGTCGGCGGCACGTTCGCCCGCATCCAGTTCACGCCCGACCTGCTCCCGTCGGACATCACCGGCACCCGCATCTACCGAGGCAGCAGCGAGAGTTTCGACGTCGAGTTCGGCCCGGTCTTCGTGAACTTCCTGCTCACCGACGAGATCAACCGTGCGCCGGCCAAGGTGCAGTCGGCGTTGCTCGAGGTGATGGCCGAGCAGCAGGTCACCATCGGCGGCGTCACGCATGCCGTGCCCAACCCGTTCTTCGTCGTCGCCACCCAGAACCCGATCGAGTCAGAAGGCGTCTACCAGTTGCCCGACGCGCAGCGCGACCGGTTCATGATGAAGATCGTCCTCGATTACCCGACCGCCGGCGAGGAGCTGACGATCATCGATCGGATGAGCATCAGCGCGCCGATCCCCCAGCAGGTGATCTCACTCGACGAGCTGATCTCGTTGCAGCAACGCGCCGACACCGTGTTCGTCGACCGGTCGGTGTCGCAGTACGCGGTCGATCTCGTGCAGTGCACGCGGTCGCCGGAACGCTTCGGGCTCGGCGACCTGTCGACGGTGATCGGCCTCGGCGCCAGCCCGAGAGCCTCGCTGAACCTCGTTCGTGGCGCACGGGCGCTCGCGTTGATGCGGGGCCGTTCGTACACCACGCCCGCAAGACGTCTTCGACCTGGCGCCCGAGATCCTGCGTCACCGTCTCCTGCTGACCTACGACGCCCTCGCCCGCGACATCACCGCCGACCACGTCGTGCAACGGATCCTCGCGACCGTTCCGGCAACCTGGGTGTCGCCCAAGCCGAACGAAGCGTTCGGGACGAGCGCCCCGAGGGGCTGACCGTGGCAACGCTGGGCCCGGCGAGCGTGTCGCCCGCGGCCGCCGCCTCGGCGAGCGGATTCGGCGACATGGCGGCGCGCACCGACACCTGGGCCGCCGGTCCCCCGACCGAGACGGTTGCCGAGCTGCTGCGCACGCTGGAGCTCACCATCAAGGGCCGGCTCGACGGTGTCCTGCACGGCCAGTACCAGGGTCTCACGCCGGGGCACGGCTCCGAGCCGGGCGAGTCGAGGCTGTATCAGCCCGGTGACGACGTGCGCCGGATCGACTGGAACATCACGGCGCGGACCCGCGAGACCCATGTGCGCGAACAGATCGCCGACCGCGACCTCACCGCCTGGTTGGTGGTCGACGTCTCGGCGACGATGCGGTTCGGGACGGTCGCCAACGACAAGGCCCAGGTCGCAACCGCCGCCGCCGCGTGTATCGGGTTCCTCACCGCGCGCAACCAGAACCGTCTCGGCGCCGTACTCGTCGCCGGACCGTCGATTCACGTCGTCCCACCCAGGTCGGGGTCGAACCAGGTGCGCGCCGTGCTGTCGCTGCTCAGCGCTCCCCCGGCCTCGGAGGGCCTCGGCAACGCCGACCTCGCCGGCGCCATCGACCGGGTGGGGGCCATCGCCAACCGCCGAGGGTTCGTGGCCGTCATCAGCGACTTCCGCGGCGAGGCGTGGCAGCCGTCGCTGGCACGGCTCAGCCTCCGCCACGATCTGCTGGCGATCACCGTGCACGACCCGCGCGAGCACGACATCCCGCCGATCGGCCTCGTCGAGCTCGTCGATCCGGCCACCGGCGCCGCACGCGAAGTGCGCGTGACGGCGAAGGTGCAGGAGCGCTTCGCCGCCGCCGCGCAGGAGGAGCGCGATCGACGCGCCGACGCGCTCGGGCGCTCACGCGCCGACGTGATCGAATTGTCGACCGACGGCGACTGGCTCGGCGCGATCGTCCAACACACCCAGCGGCGCCGGGTGCAGGCCGTACGCGGCGATGGGATCGGCCGATGAGCACCGACTTCCTCTCCCCCGGCTGGCTGTGGCTCCTGGTGGTCGTTGCCGGCCTCGCCGTGCTGTACGTGGTGGTCCTGCGGTGGCGGCGGGCGGCGACGGTGCGCTTCACCCAGGTCGACCTGCTCGACAAGGTCGCCCCGCAACGTCCGCGTTGGCGGCGTCACGTGGTGGCCGGACTGCAACTGATCGGGCTGGCCCTGGCGGTCGTCGCCGTGGCCCGACCGGTCGAGCGGACCACCGAGAACACCACCACCGAGGGACGAATCCTCGTGCTGTTCGACGTGTCGCTGTCGATGATGGCCGACGACGTCGATCCCCGCCGGTTCGAGGCCGCCCAGGAGGCGGCACGCGACTTCGTCGAGCTCGTCGACGACGGCGTCGAGATCGGATTGATCGGGTTCTCCGGTTCGGTCGGCGTCGACGTCGACCCCACCCTCGACCGGGCGACGATGCTGCGCGGCATCGACAATCTCGAACTCGCCGAGTCGACCGCGATCGGCGACGCCCTCTCGTCGGGCACCAGACTGCTCGTCAACGCCGCCGATCCCGACGACGACTCCGACCTCCCGCCCGGCGTGATGGTGCTGCTGAGCGACGGGGAGACCACGGTGGGGCGGCTCACCTCCGATGGTGCCGCCGAGGCCGCCGCCGCCGGCATCCCGGTGTACACGATCGCGTTCGGCACCGACGGTGGCACGATCGTCGACCCCGAGAGCGGCGAAGTCGTGCCGGTCCCCGTGCGACCCGACGACCTCGAACTGGTGGCCGAGACCACGGGCGGCCAGGCCTTCGAAGCCCGCACCGGCGACGAACTGGGCGCCGCCTACGACCAGATCGCCGACTCGCTGGGCGAGACGATCGGCGATCCGATCGAGATCATCACCGAACTCACCTGGCGATGGGCGCTCGCTGCATTCCTGTTCCTCGGACTCGCCTGGGCGCTCAGCCTGTGGTGGCTCCGCGGCATGGTCTGACGGCCCGGGCGGGGACGGGGCCGGGGAGGACCGTCAGAGGAGCTCTTTGAGCTTTTCGATCGTCTTGACGGCGTCGCCGCCGACGGGATTGACCGACAGGTGCGTGACGCCGGCTTCCTTGTAGGCAGCGAGGCGTTCCTTGATGTAGCCCTGCGGGCCGACGAGGTGGGTCTTCTCCAGCAGCTCCGCCGGCACGGCCGCGGCCGCTGCGTCCTTCTGGCCGTCGAGGTACAGGTCCTGGATCTCGATCGCCTCGTCGACGTAGCCGTACTTCTGGCAGATCGTGTTGTAGAAGTTCTTGTCGCGGGCGCCCATGCCGCCGATGTACAGCGCCGAGCTCGGCCGGGCGAAGTCGAGGATCTGCGACTGCTTGTCGCCGACGAGGTCGTCACCGATCGCGACCATGCCACCCGCCGAGATCTGCAGGACGCCGAGGTCGGGATCGCGCTCGGCCTGCCCTGCCTTGAGGTCGTCGCCCCACACCGTGGGGAACTTCTCGGGGTCGAAGAAAACCGGGATCCAGCCGTCGGCGAGGCGGGCGGTCGCCTTGACCGACTGCCCCATCAGGCTCGCCCAGAAGATCGGCACCGTGTCGCGAACGGGGTGGTTGATGATCTTGAGCGGCTTGCCCAACCCGGTGCCCTCGCCCTCGGGCAACGGCACCTTGACCGTCGGGCCGTCGTAGACCACCTTCTCGCGCTTCATCGTCATCCGGCACACGTTGATGTAGTCGCGAATGCGCGGCATCGGCTTCTCGTAGGGAACCCCGTGGAACCCTTCGATCACCTGGGGCCCCGATGCGCCGAGGCCGAGGATGAAGCGACCGTTCGACACGAAGTCGAGCCCGGCGGCGGTCTGCGCCATGCAGGTGGCGGTGCGCGAGAACACGTTCAAGATCGCCGAGCCGATCTCGATCGTCGAGGTCTTCGCAGCGAGATAGCCCATCTGCGACACGGCGTCGAAGCTGTAGGCCTCTGGCACCCAGACCACGTCGAGGCCGGCCTTCTCGAGTTCGACGACCTTGTCCACGTCCGCGTGGAAGTCGCCCGAGTAATTGATCATCATCGACAGCTTCATGGCGCCGAACGATACGTGCGGCGCGGTCGTCGCCGGCAGTCGGAGGCCTGCGAGCGGTCCCGCTGCACGGTGCCTCAGCCGTTGAGGTTGCCCGAACGGAAGCCTTCGAGGTCGACGGTGACGTAGCGGTAGCCCGCCCCCCGGACCGCTTCGACGACCGCATCGCGCGCCGCGACGACCTTGGCCAGATCGTCGAGCTCGACCTCGATGCGCGCCGTGTCGTCGTAGTGGCGGACCCGGACCTGCGCGAAGCCGAGCCGGTGCAGCGCCGCCTCGGCACGGTCGACCCGGCCGAGGATCTCGACGGACACCTGCGTGCCGTAGGGGATACGACTCGCGAGGCATGCAGCGGCCGGCTTGTCCCACGTGCGCAGACCCATCGCCTGCGACGCCGCCCGCACGTCGGCCTTGGTGAACCCCGCGGCAACGAGCGGGAACTCGGCGCCCGCCTCGGTCGCTGCGCGCTGGCCGGGGCGGTGATCGCCGAGATCGTCGAGGTTGACGCCGAGCACCACGGTCGCCGCTTCGCGCGCGGCGATCGGGCCGACGACGTCCATCAGCTCGGCCTTGCAGTGGTAGCAACGGTCGGTGTCGTTGAGCCGGTAGGCGGCGCGTTCCATCTCGTCGGTGGCCACCGGGGTCCACCGCAGGCCGAGTTCGGCGGCCAGCGTGCGACAGTCGGCCTCCTCGTCGCCGGCGAGCGATGGCGACACCGCAGTCACCGAGTGCACGCGGTTGGCGCCCAACACCTTCGTGGCAGCCGCTGCGAGATATGTCGAGTCGGCGCCGCCGCTGAAAGCGACCACCAGTCGATCCAGCCGTCGCAGTTCGGCCTCGAGTGCGACGACCTTGATCGCGAGCGCCGAATCGGACGCAGACTCGTATGCAGATGCGGACAGCAGCACCGCCGCAGTATGCCCTGCAGGACGCGGGTTCGCCGTCACCTGCCGGGTGCGCGACAATGACGACCCGATGAGCATGCCGACATGGTGGAACCAGCGGCGATTCGGCATCTTCGTCCATTCCAACCTGGCGACGGTGCCTGCCTGGTCGCCGATCGGCGAGTACGCCGACTGGTATCGGAGCCATCTCGGCGACGATGTCGCCGACGTGGTGCTGCATCCTCAGCCGATGGTCGAGGTGCTCGCCCACCACCGCGACCGCTGGGGCCACATCGAGCACTTCGACGACTTCCTGTCGTTGCTCACCTACGACCGTTTCGACGCCGAGGACTGGGCGCAGCTGGTCGCCGACGCCGGCGCCGGCTACAGCGTGCTGGTCGCCAAGCACCACGACGGTTGGTCGTGGTGGGATGCGCCGAACACCGAGCGCACGGTGCTGCACGGCGGGCCGCGGCGCAACGTGCTCGCCGAGTACGCCGCGGCGTGTGAGCGCAACGACATCGTGTTCGGCACCTACTACTCGCTGCTCGACTGGGGCGACGCCCGGTACCCCGATCCCGCCTATGTCACCGACGTACTGCACCCACACGTCGTCGACCTCGTCGAGCGGTACGGGTCGAGCGTGCTGTGGGGCGACGGGCACTGGGGCCACGGCCCCGACGTGTGGCGCACACGCGAGTTGCTCGAACGCGTCCGGGCGGTCGATCCGAGCATCGTGATCAACGATCGGTGGTGGGCGTCGCCCGACGACGTGCCTGCCGGAAGTCCCGCGCTGGTGCGGACGTTCGAGTACGAGTCGCCCGACGAGATCACCGAGGGTCCGTGGGAGCTGTGCCGCGGCATCGGGGCGAGCTTCTGCCACAACCGCGCCGAGCGCGCCGAGCACCATCTGTCGGGCTTCGACATCGTGGCGCTCCTGACCGACGTGGTCGCCAAGGGCGGGCACCTGTTGCTGAACATCGGCCCCGCTGCGGACGGCACGATCCCGGAACTGCAACGCGCGCCGCTCGAGGCCGCCGGCCGCTGGATTCGGGCGCATCAACGGCTGATCGACGAGTCGACGCCCTGGGTCACGTGGGGCGACGACGAGGTCCGCTACCTGCGCCTCGACGGCGACGTGCACGTCGTCGATCTCTCCGGCCGTGGCCGGTTCGCTGCGATCACCCCCGATCGCTACCGGGTCACGTCGGTGCACCGAGAGGGCTCGCCGATCGGGTTCCGCCAGCACGAGGACGGCCTACGCGTCGACGGCGGGCGATCCACGCTCGAACGGCGCGCACGTTCAGGGCGCGTCGACGACGTCTCGGTGTACACGCTGACGCTGACCGCCGTGGAACAGCCCGTCGAACTGTTCGAACCGCAGCCGCGCCAGCCGATCCGACTGGCGCCGCTGTTGGCCGACGCACGTCCCGGCGACATCGTGCAGTTGGGCGACGGCACCTACCTCGGTCCCGTCACGGTGCCCGCCGGCGTGATCGTGCGCGGGCTCGGTGGAGCACGCACCACCATCGACGGCAGCGGCGCCACGGCGGTGGTGCTCGAACGCAACGCCCGGCTCGAACACCTGCGGGTGGGCGGCGGCCCGAGCCGGCTCGCGTGGTTCCCGTGCCCGGTGGTCGAGGTGGCCGGGCCGTACGCGACCCTGCTCGGCTGCCGGCTCGACGGCCACGTGATCGTGAGCGCCGACGACGTGGTGATCCGGGCGACGGCGGCAGCTGGCGTCGTGGCGGAGGGCGCCGATCGCCTCACGGTGTCACGGTCGCAGTTCGGCGGGATGCGCTGGGACGTCGGCGTCCATCTTCGCGGCGGCTCCGGCCACGAGATCGACTCCTGCGAGTTCCGCGACCACCTGTGCGGCATCCGCGCCAGCGAGACGACGGGGACCATCGTGCGCGGCAACAACATCGTGGCGCGCTGGTGGGGGATCCACCTCGCACAGACCGAGGGCGCCCACGTCTACGGCAACTTCGTCGACCACACGATGCGCGGCATCGACATCGACGGCGGCACGCAGGCGGTGATCGACGGCAATGCGATCTGCGACGGCGACAGCGGGTGCATCGTCCAATGGGGCGCGTCGGACTGCCAGGTCAGCGGCAACCGGTGGGAACGCTGCCGGATCGGCGTGCTCGCCTGGGACGTGACGGGCCTCCACAGCCACGACAACGAAGCGATCGACCTCCACGAGCCCGACGCCGCCCACGCCATCGGACCGTAGCGAACCCCTACGCGGACTGGCTGCGGCGCTTGGCTTCGCGGGCTCGGTTGGTGGGGTCGAGGTCGGCCTTGCGCAGGCGGATGTTCTGCGGGGTGACCTCGACACACTCGTCGTCGGCGATGAACTCGAGTGCACCTTCGAGCGACAGCTGCATGTGCGGGGTGAGCTTGACGGTCTCGTCGGCCGACGCGGCACGCACGTTGGTCATCTTCTTCTCGCGGCAGATGTTGACGTCCATGTCGCCGGCGCGGGAGTTCTCGCCGACGATCATGCCGCAGTACACCTCGGTGCCCGGCCCGACCATCATGGCGGCACGGTCCTGCAGGTTCATCATGGCGTAGGTGGTGGCCGGACCGATGCGGTCGGCGACGAGCACGCCGGACTGGCGCGAGCGGATCTCGCCGGCCCACGGCTCGTAGCCCTCGAACGTGTGGCTGATCACGCCGGTGCCGCGGGTCTCGGTGAGGAACTCGGTGCGGAAGCCGATGAGCCCGCGTGCCGGCACGAGGTAGTCGAGGCGGACCCAACCGGAGCCGCCCATGTTCTGCATACGGCCCTTGCGGGTGGCGAGCAGCTGGGTGACGGCACCGAGGTGCTCGTTCGGCACGTCGATCGTGACTCGCTCGACCGGCTCGTGGACCTTGCCGTCGACCTCGTGGGTGAGCACCACCGGCTTGCCGACGGTGAGTTCGAAACCTTCGCGGCGCATCTGCTCGACGAGGATCGCGAGCTGCAGCTCGCCGCGGGCCTGGACCTCCCACGCATCGGGACGCTCGGTGGGCAGCACGCGGATCGACACGTTGCCGACGAGTTCGGCGTCGAGACGGTTCTTCACGAGACGGGCGGTCAGCTTCTTGCCTTCACGGCCGGCGAGCGGTGAGGTGTTGATGCCGATCGTCATCGAGAGCGCCGGCTCGTCGACGGTGATCACCGGCAGGGCGACAGGGTTCTCTGGGTCGGCGAGGGTTTCGCCGATGTAGATGTCCTCGATGCCGGCAACGGCGACGAGGTCGCCCTGGCGGGCACCGTCGACGGGGACTCGGGTGAGGTGCTCGGTGAGGAACAGCTCGGCGATCTTGGCGCGCGCGATCGTGCCGTCGCGCTTGCACCAGGCGACCGACTGGCCCTTCTTGATCTCGCCCTCCATCACGCGCAGGAGCGCGAGGCGGCCGAGGTACGGCGACGCGTCGAGGTTGGTGACCCATGCCTGCAGCGGCGCACCCTCGTGGTAGGTGGGCGATGGGATGTGGTCGAGCAGGACCTCGACGAGTTCGGCGAGGCCCGTGTCGCCCTTGCCCTCGACGATGATGCGCTCGGCCTCGGCGAGGTCGAGCGTGGCCCAGCCGTCGCGACCCGAGCAGTACACGATCGGGAACTCGACCTGGTGCTCCTTGGCGTCGAGGTCGAAGAACAGCTCGTACACCTCGTCGATGACTTCCGCGGTGCGGGCGTCGGCGCGGTCGACCTTGTTGATCACGAGGATCACGGGCAGATTGCGGGCGAGCGCCTTGCGCAGCACGAACCGGGTCTGGGGCAGCGGCCCCTCGGCGGCGTCGACGAGCAGGACGATGCCGTCGACCATCGTGAGCGCCCGCTCGACCTCGCCACCGAAGTCGGCGTGCCCGGGGGTGTCGACGATGTTGAGCGTGATGTCGTCGCCGTTGCGGGGGTCGTGCCAGACGAGCGAGGTGTTCTTGGCGAGGATCGTGATGCCCTTCTCGCGTTCGAGGTCGCCGGAGTCCATGACCCGCTCGGCGACGTCCTCGTTCGAACGGAAGGCACCGGACTGGTGGAGCATCGCGTCGACGAGGGTGGTCTTGCCGTGGTCGACGTGGGCGACGATCGCCAGGTTGCGGATGTCGGTGCGACGACGCACCGTCGCCGGATCGGCAGCGTCGTGGTCGACGCCCGTCGGGTCGTCGAGAAGGGTCTGGTCGTTGGACACGACGAGCCACGCTATCGGCGCCACCACACCGAAAAATCGCGCGCAGGTTGCGCTGAGCGCAACGGCGCCGCGCCAGTTCGGGTCACGTCTCGATTTATACCCTCTGGGGTATGCTGACCCCATGCGTTCGTTGCTGGCGTCACCCCTCGGGTTCCTGATCGGGTTGTCGCTGGGCGCACTGGGTGGCGGCGGGTCGATCCTGGCCGTGCCGGCGCTCGTGTACGCAGCGGGCCAGGACCCCAAAGCGGCCACGACGACGTCGCTCGTGCTCGTCACGATCACCGCGCTGATCGGCATCATCCCGCACTGGCGCTCCGGCCACGTCCGCCTGGCAGCAGGCACCGTGTTCGGGCTCGCCGGCATCGGAGGTTCCCTGATCGGCTCCGCGTGGAACGAAGCCGTCAACGAAGACGTCCTGCTGCTCGCCTTCTCCGTCCTGATGCTGATCGCTGCCTACGCGATGTGGCGCCGCCTGCAGAAGCAGCAACCGGCGGCTCCTGCCGTCCGGTCGGTGGGAGCGGCGGCGGCAACGCCCGACCATGTCGGAACCGCCGCCCAGGGCGACACGCCGGCGATCCGATTCGATGCCGCGACCGCCGTCAAGGTGGTGATCGCCGGGTCGATCATCGGGCTGCTCACCGGCTTCTTCGGCGTCGGTGGAGGGTTCGTGATCGTGCCGGCGTTGGTGCTGGCCCTCGGCTTCTCGATGCCCGACGCCGTCGGTACGTCGCTGATCGTGATCGCCGTCAACTCGACCGTGGCGCTCACGACCCGGCTGCCGTCGGGTTCGATCGAGTGGGCCACCGTGATCCCGTTCACGATCGCCAGCCTGATCGGCGTGTTCGTCGGCAGCCGCCTCGCCAGCACCCGCGACCCGAGCTTCCTGCAGAAGTGGTTCGTGATCCTGCTCGTCATCGTCGCCATCTACACCGCCACCAGTTCCATCGTCGCCCTGATCTGATCGGTCAGCGCCGGATCAGCGCGTGGGCGGCAGGCGCTCAGCGGTGGTAGTACTGCGTCGACCAGACGGCGAGCGGATTCTCGCCTCGGTCGACGATCGGCATCCGCCAGGTCGACACGGCGGCGTCGGCGAGCACCAAGCGGAACAACGCCCGTGGCTCGTCGATCGTGTCGGCCAGGTAGGCGTCGGCGAACCGCTCGGGTGTGTACCGGCACGCGATCGAGCGGTACAGGTCACGCCACTCGCCGTCGGCACCGAGGTCGTGCACCAGCTCGGCACGACCGCGCGCGATCAGCTTGCGCATCGGGTGCGCCGACTCGTCGATCGTGGCGCACACCGCATCGTTCGCCCGCAGGTCCGCCAGCCACGCCGACCGCGCCCGTGGCGTGAACCAGATCGCGCCGTCGCGATGAGCGAACCAGATCGGCACGACGCGCGGGAGTGCGTCGACACCGATGGTTCCGAGCCGCAGCAGGTGGCCCGGTTCGTCGAGGAAGGCGTGGAGTTCGTCAGTGGTCAGCCCCGGCATCGCCGAAGTCTCCCAGCCACCGCCGGGCGATCGGGCGTCGGAGCGACCGGGGCGGCGGCCCGGTTTGCCGAGCGCCGTCAACGGGTACGACGACGCCAGCCGACACAAGAGGGACGACATGAACGAATCCGACCGCATCCACGCCACCGAACCCGACGCCGCGACCGACGCCCCGCTGACGGTGACCTCCTGGGCCCGCGAGCAGGCCCCGCACTTGAGCGAGGTGTCGAACTCGAATCCGACGGCCACGCTGCAGCGCCACAACCTGGTGGCGATCACCGACGACATCGAGGCAGCACGGGTGGTGGCGCTCGACTTCGAGCGGACCACCGAGCACGACTCCGACACCACGATGCTGGTGCTCGGCCACTCGGTGGATCGCGAAGCCACCCACGAAGCCGACCCCGAGGGTGTGACGAATCATGCCGCGCGACGCACGCTGATCGGCGGGATCCCCGGCGCCGTCGTCTGTGCGCTGATCATCGGTCTCGGGGTGTGGTTCATCACCGAGAGCGGCCCGGCGACTGCGGCAGCAGCGCTCGGCGGCGCGATCTTCGGCTTCTACGTGACCGCCGTGTGGAGCTTCGTGATCGGCACCGGCCAGAGTCAGGCCTATCAGCAGGGGTTCATCGATCCGGACGCCGCCGACGCGATCGTCGTCGCGCTCCACGTGAACGACCCTGACCTGATCGAGCAGGCGCGCCGAGCGGTGTCGAACGACGACAAGATCCGGCTCTTCGAGATCGACCGTCAGGGCCGCTCGACTGCGTGAGTCCCGGGCCGGTCAGCCGACGCGGCGGTCGTGGCCTTCCCAGAACGGTTCGCGTAGGTCCCTCTTGAGCACCTTGCCGCTCGGATTGCGCGGCAACATGTCGGTCCAGTCGACCGACGTCGGACACTTGAAGGTGGCCAGACGCTCCTTGGCGTAGGCGATGATCTCGGCCTCGGTCACCTCGGAATCGGGGGCCTTCACCACGATTGCCTTGGCCGTCTCGCCCCACTTCTCGTGGGGCACGCCGATCACCGCCACGTCGGCGATGCCGGGGTGACCCATCAGCACGTTCTCGACCTCGGCCGGGTACACGTTCTCGCCGCCGGACACGATCATGTCCTTCACCCGGTCGTGGATGTAGAGGTAGCCGTCGGCGTCGAGGTAGCCGGCGTCGCCGGACTTGAACCAGCCGTCGGGTGTCACCGCCTTCTCGGTCTCCTCGGGCTGCTTCCAGTAGCCCTTCATCACCTGGCCGGACCGGATCCAGATCTCGCCGACCTCGCCGACCTCGCACTGTTGGTCGTCGTCGCCGACGATGCGAATCTCGACGCCGGGGCCGGGCAGGCCGCACGACCGGAGGCGGTGCCGGTTCGGCCCGGTCGTGTCGTGATCCTCCGGGGCGAGGTTGACGACCGCCCCCGTCGTCTCGGTCAGGCCGTAGGCCTGCCAGAACTTGCACGGCTTGAACATCTCGACGCACTTCGCGAGCACGTCCTCACTGATCGGTGAGGCTCCGTACACGACGATCTTCAGGCTCGAGTAGTCCGCGTCGGCGACGCCGGGCACCATCAGCATGAAGGCCAGCACCGCCGGCACGATGAACGCGTGCGTGATGCTGCTGCTCCTCGATCGTGCGGATCAGCGCCGCCGGGTCGAGTTCGCGGAAGATCACCGACGTGCACCCCTCGTACATGCCGGCGACCGCCCAGCCGCCACCGCCGATGTGGAACAGCGGCATCGCGATCAGGTTGACGGCGTCGGGGTCGAGTTCCCACATCTCCTTCGCCAGCGGCAGGAGGCTGAAGAAGTTGTCGTTGGTGAGCATCACACCTTTCGGGCGTCCGGTCGTGCCCGACGAGTACAGCTGGAAGGCGACGTCGTCGTTCGTCGAGGTGGTCCCCGGATCGTCCGCCGGGAACGACGACACCCAGTCCTCGTAGTTCTCGTACCCGTCGTGGCCGCCGATCACCAGGATCCGGCTGACCGTGGTGAGGTTGTCGCGGATCGCATCGATCATCGGCACGAAGTCCGGGCCGATCACGAGAACCTTGGCGTCGGCGTCGTTCACGATGTACTCGACCTCCGGCGGCGCGAGGCGCCAGTTGACGTCGACGCACACCGCGTTGAGCAGCGCTGCGCCGAAGAACACCTCGAAGTGCTCGATGCCGTTCTTGTCGATGAACGCCACACGGTCCTGCGAGCCGACCCCATCGGCGGCGAGGCCCTGCGCGACCTGCGCCGACCGGGCGGCGAGCTCGGCCCACGTCTGCGTGCGTTCGTCCTGGATCAGCGCCGGTCGATCGGCGCGGTCGGCCCCGTGGACGCGGATGATGTCAGCCAGGCTGTTGATGTTCCCCATGGCGCGAGAACGTAGCCCAGGTCAGCGCACGGTGTAGCCGAGACGGAACGACTGGACGGCGCGGGCGAAGATGTTCGCCTCGACGACGGGCTCCTCGACGACTCGGAGGTCGGTGATCCGTGCGCTCAGCTGACCGAACACTGCGGCGAGCGAGGCCCGGGCGACGTGGGTGCCGATGCACAGGTGCGTCCCGAAGCCGAACGCGACGTGCGGGTTCGGGTTGCGGCGGATGTCGAAGCTGAACGGATCGGCGAACACCGCCTCGTCGCGGTTCGCCGACGGGTACAGCAGGATGACCCGATCACCGCGCTGCACCGGCTGGTCGCCGATCCGGTCGTCGCTGGCGGCGCGCCGGAAGAAGTTGTTGAGCGGCGTCACCCATCGCAGCACCTCTTCGACCGCTCCCGGCACCAGTTCGGGATCGTTGCCGATCGCGTCCCACTGCTCGGGGTGCTGCGCGAAGGCGTGCAGGCCGTGACTGATCGCGGTGCGAGTGGTCTCGGCGCCGCCGGCGATGAAGAGCCCGACCTCGTGCACGATCGCGGCGGGAGGCAACGGTTCGCCGTCGATCGTCGAGTGCAGCCAGACGCTGATCAGGTCGTCGCCCGGCTCGGCCATCTTCTTCGGGGCGATCTCACCGAGCACGCCGACGAACTCCATGTTGGCGGCGAAGAAGTCACGGAACGACTCGCCGCTCCGGTCGCGGTCGTCGGTGCGCATGAGGCGCTCGGACCAGCTCTTGATCTGCGGCCACATCTCCTCCGGGAAGCCGAGGATGCGAGCGGTGAAACGCGCCGGGAGCTGCCCCGCCAGGGCCTCGATCACGTCCATCTCGTCGCCGGCGGCGAGCGCATCGTCGATCAGCTCGGTGACCAGCGTGGCGATCTCGGCCTGGCGTTGGGCGACCGACCTCCCGGTGAGCTTGGGCTGGACGAGCATCCGTTGCTGTCGATGGCGGGGGTCGTCCTGGGCGATCATGTTGATCTCGTCGGGCGACCACAGTGCCCGATAACCCTGACCGGAGAGGAACACGGTGGATCGGCGCTCGACGTCCATCAGGTCGGCGTGGCGGGTCACCGCCCACAGTCCGTTGCGGTCGTCGCGGTACACCGGCTCGTTGGCCCGCATCCACGCCCACACATCGTGCGGATTGCGCTGGTACAACGCCGGGTCGAGGAGGTCGACGGTGAGGCGATCTGACTCGGTGGTGGTCATGGCGCCATCGTCGCAGATCGCCGGCGCGGTCGGCTCAGCGGCGGCGGTCGCCGAAGGTGTTCCAGTGCGTGACGGCGCTCGCGGGTTTGCGGGGGGCCACACCGAAGTTGCCGGCGGGGCGACCGATCGGGATGCAGGCCGCGATCTCGAAGCGGGGGCTGCCGTCGTCGTTGGCGGGCACGCCGAGCGCCTCCAACGTCTCGGAAGCGTGGATCCGGATCACCGTGGTCAGCGAGGTGCCGATCCCGAGTGCCCGGGCGGCCACACAGAAGTTCTGGACCGCCGGGTAGACGCTCGCGTCGAGCCGACCGATGTCCATCGGACCCTCGTCGTCGGACGGCGTCCACGGGATGATGGGCTGCAGGAAGAACACGATCGCTGGAGCGTCCTGCACGTGGTCGGCCAGGTGGCGGCTCGCCGCCCGCGTCTTGCGCCACGATTCCGCCTGCGCCTCGTCGCGGAACGCCGAGGCGTCGGGCAGCGACTTCTCGTACCGGTCGAACGACGAGCGGTAGAGCTGCGCGATCTCGGCCTTCTTGTCGGCGTCGGTGACCACGACGTACTGCTGCGGCTGCACGTTGCCGCCGCTCGGCGCCTGCTGCGCCGCACGCAGACAGATCGTGATCTCGTCGTCGGTCACCGGCTCGTCGGTGAAGCGGCGGATCGCCCGGGTGGTCATCAACGCTTCGATCGCTTCGACGCCGGACTGGTGGATCTCGTTGGTCATCGTCCCTCGAATCATCGTCCTTCAAAACGGGGTGTGCGTTTGTCGACGAAGGCGTCGACGGCCTCGGCGTGGTCGGCGGAGTGGAAGCAGGTGATCTCGAGCGCCGTCGACACGTCGAAGCTGGTCAGCAACGCCTGCTTGATCTGTGCGTTCACGGCGATCTTGGTGCCCTGGACGGCGAGCGGGGGCTGCGCGGCGATCCGGTTCGCCCACCGCAACGCGGTTGCGGCCACCTCGTCGGGCGGGCACACCTCGGCGGCAACACCCATCGCCAGCGCCACGTCCGCGGTGAGCGGCTCGCCCAGCATCAGATGCCGCTTCGCGGCGAGCGGCCCGAGCAGCAGCGGCCAGATCGCCGCGCCGCCGTCGCCGGCGACGAGGCCGACCTGCACGTGCGGGTCGATGATCGCCGCCGTGTCGGCCATCACGATCACGTCGCACAGCAGCGCCACCGACGCACCGAGCCCCACAGCCGGACCGTTGAGGGCGCACACGATCGGCACCTCGACGTCGAGCAGGTTCCAGATCAGTTGCTTGCCCTCGCGTCGCAGCGCGTGGAGCCGGTCGGGGTGTCGCAGCTCAGGGAACCACGACATGTCGCCGCCCGCCGAGAACGCCCGCCCCGACCCGGTGAGCACGATCGCTCTCGCCTCACGCTCGGCGGACAACTGCCGGAACAGCTCCCACAGGTCGTGGTGGAGCCGTTCGTCGACGGCGTTCATCGCCGAGTCGGGATGGTCGATCGTGACGATCAACAGGTCGCCGTCACGCTCGGTTCGAATCGTGTCCATCAGAACATCGAGGTGTCGACGTCGAGGCCCAGCAGCAGGCGGCCGATCGTCTCGTTGAGCTTCGGTGCGGTCTGGATGTGCTGGGTGACGATGTGTGCGTCGCGCAGGCACCGGCCGAGTCGGCTGGTGTCGTACACGGCAGTGCCGCCCGCCAACGTGAAGGCCACGTCGGCCACCTCGGCACCGACGCTCGCGGCGTGGGTTGCCGCGAGCCGGATGCCGGTGCGGGCTTCGACGCTGACGTCGTCGCCGGCGACCGCGGTGTCCCACGCCGACGCCAGCTCGTCGAGCAGGAACGCCCGCGCAGCGCGCAGCTTGGCTTCGGCGCGCGCCAGCTCGATCTGGGTGAACCCGCTCTGGGCCAACGTCTTGGAGGAGTACTGCGGCTTCTTGCCCTGGGCGAGTTCGACGAGTTCGTCGAGCGCCCGACGTGCCACCCCAAGCCCCACCGCCGACACGCCGGCGGCGAGCAGCGTGAAGTTCGGGAACTGTGACAGCGGCGTGCGCACCACCGGACGGGTCACCGCCGGCTGGATGGTCCGACCGGCCGGCACGAACACGTCGTCGACCGAGTAGTCGAGTGAGCCCGACCCACGCATCCCGGTCGTGTACCACGTGTCGTGGAAGGTGACAGCGGACTGTGGGAACCAGCACAACCGGAACGTCCCGTCGTCACAGAGCGCGCCGCCCAGCACCCACTGGCAGTGCTGTGTGCCGCTCCCCCACGCCCAACGACCCGTCACCGAGAACCCGTCGACGCCATCGACGGTGACCGCGTTGCCCTTGCCGTTCGGCGCGAAGACACCGCCGGTGATCGAGTGGGGATCGCCGTAGATCTCCCGGGCCGCTTCGTCGGGAAGGAGCGACGCCATCGACGACGTCGTCGAGGCGATCATCGTGCACCAGCCGGCGCCACCGTCGCTGCGAGCGACCGCTTCGATCGCCCGCACGAGGGTGACGGGGTCGACCTCTGGGCCGCCGTAGGCCCGAGGAACACACATCCGCAGCAGCTGGGCATCGCGCAATCCCTTGACCGTGGCCAGCGGCAGGCGCCGGATGCGTTCGCCGTCGTCGGCGTTGGCCTCGATCAGCTCGGCGAGGTCGCGGGCCGCATCGACGATGGCGGGTGCGCTGGTCATGCACCCGACTGTAGGCCGACACCGCGATCCCAGAGGTGGTGGAACGGACCGCGTGCACGTGTCCGCCACAGGGTCTACGGTCGACATCATGAAGTTCGGCTTTGTGGTCCCGTGGGGCGACGCCGAGGATGTCGGCGATCTCGCCGCCGCGGCCGAGGACGCCGGCTGGGACGGGCTGTTCGTGTGGGAGCCGGTGTGGGGCGTCGACGCCTGGGTCTCGCTCGGCCTCGCTGCGGTCCGCACCACGAAGATCCGACTGGGAACCCTGCTCACCCCGCCGTCGCGTCGGCGCCCGTGGGAACTGGCAAGCCAGGTGGCGACCGTCGACCGGATCTCCAGCGGCCGGGTCACACTCTCGGTCGGCCTCGGGGCGATCAACTCCGGCTTCGACACCTTCGGCGAAGAGTGCGACCGTCGAGTTCGCGCCGAACTCATGGACGAGACACTCGACATCGTGTGCGGACTCTGGGGCGGCCAGCCGTTCGCGTACAACGGCGCGCACTACACCGTGTCGCCGACCGAGTTCCCGACGATCGGCCACACCGTGCAGCAGCCCCGGGTTCCGATCTGGTGCGTCGGTGCACTCGGCCGCCAGAGGTCGATGGCCCGTGCGATGCGGTGGGACGGCGTGATCCCACAGGTACTCGACGACGGCGGCGGCGCTCGCCAACCACACCTCGACGAGGTTGCCGACCTCCGGGCCCAACTCGACGCCGATCGCCCGGCGGACGACGTCGACATCATCGTCGAGGGCACGATGTCCGAGCACTCCCCCGCCGCGTACGCCGACGCCGGCGCGAGCTGGTGGATCGAATCGATGTGGGACGCGATGGCCGAGCACTCGCCCGTCACCGCTGCCTACGACCGCCTCCGCCAGGGCCCACCCGACTGAATCGAGGCCTCCAGCCTGGGCCATGAGCGTCCGCGCGACCTGTCCGAGCCGAACGTCACCCAACCCGCCCCCGGATCGACACTGCGACGGCGTGAGCAACCCGCGGCTACCTTCGTCGGCGTGACGATGACCGATCGCGGGACCGAAGCCGGGTGGAACTTTGCCGATCTCTGGGAGACGGTGGCAGCTCAGATCCCCGATGCGCTCGCCCAACAGCAGGGCGAGCGCACCCATACGTGGGCCGAGTTCAACCGACGCGCCAACGGCGTCGCTGCCACGCTGTTGGGGCCCGAGTCGGCCGAGCAGGACAAGGTGGCCCAGTACCTCTACAACAGCCCCGAGTACCTCGAGTCGGTCTTCGCGGCGTTCAAGGCCGGCTTCGCGGTCGTCAACACCAACTACCGCTACGCCGCCGACGAACTCGTCTACCTCTGGGACAACGCCGACGCCACCGCGGTCGTGTTCCACGGCACGTTCAGCGAGCAGTGCGACGCCATCCGCAGCCGCGTGCCGAAGGTGCGCACCTGGTTGTGGGTCGACGACGCGAGCGGACCCTGCCCCGACTGGGCGACGCCCTACGAGGACGCAGCAAACGCCGGCACCGACGACAACGTCGAGGGACCGTGGGGACGCACCGGCGACCACCTCCTGCTGCTGTACACCGGCGGCACCACCGGCATGCCCAAGGGCGTCATGTGGCGCCAGGACGACCTGTTCGGCGTGCTCGACGCCAACAACAAGAAGCGCCTGCCGCCCGAGCAGGACCTCGACGCCGTCGCCGAGCGGATCGTGAAGGCCGGCCCGCGCAACATGCCGGCGGCGCCGCTGATGCACGGCACCGGGCTGTTCAACGCGCTCAGCAACCTGATGGTCGGCGGGTCGATCACCACGATGGAGGGTCGCCACTTCAGCGCCGAGGAGTTCCTCGACGCCGTGCAGCACCACGGCATCAACTCCACGGCGATCGTCGGTGATGCGTTCGCCAAGCCGATCCTGCGGGCGCTCGACGCCGAACCCGACCGGTGGGACATCTCGACGCTGCGGGTGATCGTGTCGTCCGGTGTGATGTGGTCGAAGGAGTCCAAGGAAGGTCTCTTGCGCCACAACCCTCGCCTGATCATGATCGACTCGCTCGGCTCGAGTGAGGCGATCGGCATGGCCACGAACACCACGACCGCCGAGTCGAGCGGCCAGACCGCAACGTTCGACCTCGGCCCCACCACACGCGTGATCACCGACGACGGCCTCGACGTCCGGCCCGGCTCCGGCGACCTCGGCCGTGTGGCACTTCCCGGCCGCACGCCGATCGGCTACTACAAGGACGAGGCGAAGTCGGCCCAGACGTTCGTGGTGATCGACGGCGAGCGCTACTCGATCCCGGGCGACTACGCGACCGTCGAAGCCGACGGCACGGTCACGCTGCTCGGCCGCGGCAGCCAGTGCATCAACACCGGCGGCGAGAAGGTGTATCCCGAGGAGGTCGAAGAGTGTCTGAAGCTGCACCCCAGCGTCGCCGACGTTGCGGTCGTGGGCGTCCCCGACGAGAAGTGGGGTGAGGCGATCACCGCGCTCGTCGAACCGCACGCCGGCGACGTCGTCGACGCAGCGGCGTTGATCGCGCACGTCAAGGGGCGCCTGGCGGCGTACAAGGCACCGAAACGGGTGGTGGCCGTGACGTCGATCGGCCGGGCCGCGAACGGCAAGCTCGACTACAAGCAGCTGCGGTCCGACGCCATCGACGCCCCGGCTGTCTAACCTGTCTCGGGTGACGGGGACCACGCCGACGGCGGACTTCGACTGGCGGCACCACGACGGGGTGCTGTTCGACCTCGACGGCGTCATCACGCCCACCGCCGAAATCCACGAGCATGCGTGGGGTGAGCTGTTCGCCGACTTCGACTACACCGAGGCCGACTACCTCCGCTACATCGACGGCAAGCCCCGTTACGACGGGGTCCGGTCGTTCCTCTCGTCTCGCAACGTCACCCTGCCGGACGGCGACCCCAGCGACGCGCCGGGTACCGACACGGTCTGCGCGATGGGCAACCGCAAGAACGAGCTGTTCAACGTGATCCTCGAACGCGACGGCATCGCCGCCTACCCCGGTTCGCTGGCCACGCTCGATCTTCTCGCCCGCGCGGCGATCCCCTCGGCGATCGTGTCGTCGTCGAAGAACGCCCGCAAGGTGCTCGACGCCGCCGGCCTCGGCGAACGTTTCGAGGTGGTCGTCGACGGCGCGGTTGCTGCGGCCGAGCACATCGCCGGCAAGCCCGCACCCGACATGTATCTGGTGGCCGCCGAGCGCATCGGGGTCGCACCGGATCGTGCCGTCGTCGTCGAAGACGCCGTGTCGGGCGTCGCTGCGGGTGCTGCCGGGGGCTTCGCCGTGGTGATCGGCGTCGACCGCGGCGCGGGTGCCGACACGCTGCTCGACCACGGCGCCACCTTCGTCGTCGACGATCTCGCGGAGCTGCTCGCATGAACCGGCTGCCGGCCCCGCTCGGCCTGCCGGAGCACCGGTTCCCGGTCGAGCCGTGGCGTCTCGTCGAGCGTTCGTACTCCAACGACGACCTCGGCACCACCGAGACCCTGTTCGCGCTCGGCAACGGCTATCTGGGGATGCGGGCCAACCCGGAGGAGGGCCGCGAGGCCCACAGCCACGGTACCTACGTCAACGGATTCCACGAGACGTGGCCGATCATGCACGCCGAGGAGGCGTTCGGCTTCGCCCGAACGGGCCAGACCATCGTCAACGTGCCCGACGCGAAGCTGCTCAAGCTCTACGTCGACGACGAACCGCTGCTGCTGCCGAGCGCCGACCTCGACACCTACGAGCGTGCCGTCGACTTCCGCAACGGCACCCTCACCCGCGACATGATCTGGCGAACGCCGGCCGGCAAACGCGTGCGCGTGTCGTCGCAGCGGATGGTCTCCTTCGTGCACCGCCACCTGGCCGTGATGACCTTCGAGATCACCCTGCTCGACGCCGCCGCGCCCGTGGTGGTCTCCTCGCAGCTGCTCAACCGCCAAGACGGCGAGGACGAGTATCACGTCAAGTCCGCGGCGCTGGGCGAGGGCAAGGACCCACGCCAGTCACGCAAGTTCAACCATCGGGTCCTGCAACCGCAGTTGCAGCGCGAAGACGGCAACGAGATCGTGCTGGGCTACCGGTGCGCGAACAGCAAGATGACCCTCGCCTGCGGCACGCGTCACCACATCGACACCTCGTGCCAGGTCGACGTCACCACGCACGTGGGCCCGGACCTCGCGAAGACCGTGTTCACGGTGCGGGCGACGCCGGGCGATCCGATCAAGATCACCAAACTCGTTGCGTACCACTCGTCCAACGGCGTCCCGGCCGTCGAACTCGCCGACCGTTGCTCGCGCACGCTCGAACGCGCCGAGGGCGACGGCATCGACCAGATCGTCATCGAGCAGCGCGAGTGGCTCGACGAGTACTGGACGAACGCCGACATCGAGCTGCGCGGCGACGACCAGGCGCAGCAGGCGCTGCGGTGGAACCTGTTCCAGTTGGCCCAGGCGTCGGCACGCACCCAGGAGCAGGGCATCGCCGCGAAAGGAGTCACCGGCGGCGGCTACGACGGCCACTACTTCTGGGACACCGAGGTGTACGTCGCTCCGTTCCTGGCGTACACGATGCCCGAAGCCGCCCGCAAGATCGTGCGCTTCCGCTGGCAGATGCTCGACGCCGCCCGCGCCCGCGCGAGCGAGATGAGCCAGGTCGGCGCGCTGTACCCGTGGCGCACGATCAACGGCGAGGAGGCGTCGGCGTACTACGCGGCGGGCACCGCCCAGTACCACATCAACGCAGCGGTCGTGCTGGCGTTGCGCCGGTACCTCGAGGCATCGGGAGACATCGACTTCCTGTCGCACGAGGGCGCCGAGATCCTCGTGGAGACCGCACGGCTGTGGGTCGACCTCGGCTTCTACTCGCAGAACGGCGGCCGCACGTTCCACATCCACCGCGTCACGGGCCCCGACGAGTACACCACCGTCGTCAACGACAACTTCTACACGAACGTCATGGCGAGGTTCAATCTCCGCTACGCCGCCCGCACGGTCCGATTCCTGTCGCAGTGGAACCCCGAGGCGTTCGATGCGCTGCGCCGCGCGACCGACCTCGATCTCCAGGAACTCGACGACTGGGACACCGCCGCCGACTGCATGTTCATCCCCTTCGACGAAGAACTCGGCATCAACCCGCAGGACTCCGAGTTCCTCGAACTCGAACCGTGGGACTGGGAGACGACACCGCCGGGCAACTTCCCGTTGCTCCTGCACTACCACCCGCTGGTCATCTACCGACACCAGGTCCTGAAGCAGGCCGACGTGGTGTTGGCGATGTTCCTGCGCGCCGAACGGTTCCCGGTCGAGCAGAAGCGCCGCAACTTCGACTTCTACGACCCGATCACCACCGGCGACTCGTCGTTGTCGTCGTGCGTGCAAGCCATCGTGGCCGCCGAGGTCGGCTACGACGAACTCGCCCTCGACTACTTCACCCGGGCGTTGTACCTCGACCTGTCGGACTCGCACGGCAACACCGCCGACGGCGTGCACGTCGCGAATGCCGGCGGCGTCTGGGCCGGCGTGGTCCACGGATTCGCGGGCATGGTCGAACAGGGCAACCACATCGAGTTCACACCGCGACTGCCGAGCACCTGGGACGCCATCAGCTTCCGTCTGCGGCGCCACGGCTCGACCATCCGCATCGACCTCGACCCCGACGGGCTCACCGTCACGGTGCTCGACGGCAGCGGTGTACCGATACGCACCGCCGACAACGTCGTGTTGGTCACCGTCGACGAACCGCTGCGCATCGACCGCAAGCGGTAGGCCGCGCTCGGCTCAGCTCGGCTCAGAGCGGAGCGTCGCCGATCTGGAACGTGAGTTCTCGAGCGCCCACGCCCGGCTCGAGGCCGCCGGTACTGATCGTCAGGTCGTACACGTCGCCGGTGCCGGTGTCGGTGATCGTGCACGAGAAGTCACCGACGTCGTCGAGCACGATGCTGCCCTCCGCGCACTCGATGTCGTCGGGCAGGATCGTCGCGCCGACCTCTTCGGACAGGACCCGTGCGCCCTCCTCACGGATCGCCACGACGTCGTCGGCAACCAGGAGATTCGTGGTGACGATGCTGAACTCGTCGTCGGACGTCATCGTGCCCAGGAACTCGATGGTCTGGCCGTCGGAGCTGGTCGCCGTACAGGTGAAGGTCTCGCCCTCGTCGAGCCCGTCGGGCTCGTTGCAGGTGGCGTCGAGCTCGCCGAGGCCGATCTCCTCGGCCAGCTGATCCTGGATGACGTTCTCCCCGGTCTCAGCGGCGCTCCCACCGCACGACGCGAGCCCGAGGCCTGCAACGACGAGGACACTGGCGCACACACGGCTGATTCGCATCGCAAGAGTATGGCTGACCGTCGCGGCGTCTCGCGTCGTCATCAGGTCGGTACTGCAGCAGGTGCACCACGGTGAGGTCGAGGCGTGTTCGTACTCGATGGCTGCTGCTGCGACGTACCCTCACGCGATGGCACCGCAGCTCCCCGACCGACGACGGCTCGACGGGCGCGTCGCGCTGGTCACCGGTGTGTCGCGCCCGATCGGGATTGCGGCGACGGTCGCCCAACGGCTGCACGACCTCGGCGCCACCGTGGTCGCCACCGGCTGGTCACCGCACGACGCAGAGATGCCGTGGGGCGAGCAGCCGCTCGATCCGTTGCCGTTCGAGGTGGGCCGACACGACCTGGAGGATCCGGCGGTTCCCGGTCGGCTCGTCGACGAGGTGGTCGAACTCCACGGACGGATCGACATCGTCGCTGCGGTGCACGCCCGATCGTCGCACGATCCGCTCGACGAGGTGACCGCTGACGAACTCGACCGGTGCTGGGCGGCCAACGTGCGCAGCGTGGTGTTGCTGGCCCAACGGTTCGCTCAGCGCCACGTGTCGATCCCGTCGAGCGCTCCGCCGGTCGGGCGGATGCTCTGGTTCACGAGCGGGCAGCACCTCCAGCCGATGGACGCCGAGATCGCCTACGCCGTCTCGAAGGGTGCGCTGCACCAGATGACGGCCTCGATCGACCATGCACTGTCGCGGTCGCGGATCATCGCGAACTGCATCAATCCCGGCCCCGTCGACACCGGGTACGCCGAAGGCGACCACCACGCCGCCATCGCCGGGATGTTCCCGGACGGGCGTTGGGGAGCCCCGGGCGACATCGCCGACGTGGTCGGGTTCCTCGTGAGCGACGAAGGGGCGTGGATTCGCGGCCAGGTCCTCGATGTGGAGGGTGGTTTTCATCGCTTCGCCTGAGCGCCGTTAGCGTTGTGCCTCATGACTGATCTCGGATTCGACGGCAAGGTAGCGATCATCACGGGCGCCGGTGGCGGCCTCGGCAAGCAGCACGCGCTGATGATGGCCAAGCGCGGTGCGCTCATCGTGGTGAACGACCTCGGCGGTTCCGTCGACGGCACCGGCAGCGACAAGGGCGCCGCTCAACTCGTCGTCGACGAGATCCAGGCGGCGGGTGGCGAAGCGGTCGCGAACACCGACTCGGTCGCCACACCCGAGGGTGGCGCCGCGATCGTGCAGAGCGCCGTCGACGCGTTCGGCAAGGTCGACATCGTCGTCAACAACGCCGGCATCCTGCGCGACAAGTCGTTCCACAACATGGATGCCGACCTGTTCGACCCGGTGATCGACGTCCACCTGCGTGGGGCGTTCAACGTGACCCAGCCGGCGTGGAAGATCATGCGCGAACAGGGATACGGCCGCATCGTGTCGACGTCGTCGGCCGCCGGCATCTTCGGCAACTTCGGCCAGGCCAACTACGGCGCGGCGAAGATGGGTCTCGTCGGGTTCACCAACGTGCTCGCCGTCGAGGGCGCCAAGTACAACATCAAGGCCAACGCGATCGCGCCGCTCGCGCTCACCCGCATGACCGAGGACATCCTCGGCGGCCTCGGCGACAAGCTCCAGCCCGAACTGATCTCGCCGCTGGTGACCTATCTCGCGCACGAGTCGTGCGACGCAACCGGCCGGATCTTCTCGGTCGGCGGCGGTCGCGTGGCCGAGGTGTTCATCGCCGAGACCGTCGGCTACACCAACACCACCGACCTCACACCCGAGGACCTCGCCGCGCACTGGGATGACGTCACCTCACAGGACGGCTACGCCGTTCCTGCGCAGATCGCCGAAGAGACCGCGCTGTTCCTCAAGGCCCTGTCCTGAAGTCATGCCGGTGACGCCGGTGCCAGGCCTCGCGTAACCGGCTGGCATGCTGGCCGACGTGATCGCCGTCGACGACTTCCAGGCGCAGGCGGCGGACTGGCTGGCTGCCAACCGGGCACATGCCCCCCGTGACTACGGGGCGATCTGTCCGCCGGACCTGGTCGAGGCCGGGCTCGACTGGCAGCGACGGTTGACCGACGCGGGGTGGGCGGGCGTCCACTGGCCGGTCGAGCACGGTGGCCGCGGGCTCACGGCGGAGCACAACGGCATCTGGCTGCTCGAGTGCGCCCGTGCGGGTGTTCCGGCGATGTTCAACATGGTCGGATTCGTGCTCGCCGGCGGGGCGATCATGCGGTACGGGACGCCCGAGCAGCAGGCCCGACACCTGGCCGCGACGCTGGCCACCGACCACGTGTGGTGCCAGCTGTTCTCCGAACCGGGAGCAGGCAGCGACCTCGCATCGTTGACGACTCGGGCCGAACTCGACGGCGAGCGATACGTGGTGAACGGACAGAAGGTGTGGTGCTCGGGCGGCCGCTACTCCAACTGGGGCATTCTGATGGCGCGTACCCGTCCGCTGGATCCGACCGGCGAGACCGGGGCGCCGAAGCACGACGGGATCTCGTTCTTCCTGTGCCCGATGGATCTCCCCGGCATCGAGGTGCGCCCACTGAAGCAGATGACCGGCGAGGCCGAGTTCGACGAGGTGTTCTTCACCGACGTGTCGCTGCCCGCCGACTGCCTGATCGGCCCGGTGCACGGAGGCTGGGGCGTCGGGATGGCGGTGCTCACCAGCGAGCGCGGCCACATCGGCACGTCGGTGATCGGCCTCGAACGACGGCTCGACCAGATGGCGCACCTGGCGGAAGGCCGCGACCTCACCGCCGTCGAGCGTCAGTCGCTGACGTCGCTGCTCGCCAGCGGCAGTGCGATGAAGGCGATGGCCCAGCGTCAGGGTCCGGTCGCATCGACGGCTGCGTCGCTGATGAAGCTCGGCATCACCGAGATGATGTTCGACGTCGCGATGTTGCGCGGCGACCTCGACGGGCCACAGGCCATGCTCGACGGGCCGAGTGCCGGCGGCATGCTCGCTGCGCCCGGGGGCCGCATCGCCGGTGGGTCCAGCCAGGTACAACGCAACATCATCGGCGAACGTCTGCTCGGCCTGCCCCGCGAACCCAAACCGACCTGACGATTCGCACACGGCCCGGAACCCTCGCCAAGATGGCCGGGTGCGCATCGCCTCGTCCGACCACGTCAGTGTTGCGATCCACGAGTTCGGAGGCGCCGGTCGACCGCTGCTGCTGTCACATGCGACCGGGTTCCACGGCTACTGCTATCTCCCGATCGCCGACGAGCTGAGCGACGAGTTCACGTCGTTCGCGCTCGACTACCGGGGCCACGGCGACACCGCACGCCCCGACGACTGGCAGGTGGCGTGGGACCGCTACGGCGACGACGCCCTCGCCGCGGCGCGGGCGATCGCGCCCGACGGTGGCCTGGTCGGGTTCGGCCATTCGATGGGTGGAGCTGCCCTGCTGATGGCAGCGCATCGCGATCCGGGACTCTTCGACGTGATCGTGGCGTTCGAGCCGATCGTGTTCCCGCCCCGGGAAATCGATCCGCACGACGGCACGGAGAACAACGGCACGGTCCTGTCGCGTGGAGCCCGCAAGCGGCGGGCGTCGTTCGACTCCTTCGGCGATGCGATCGCCAACTACTCGTCCAAACCGCCGATGATGGTGTTCGATCCCGACGTGTTGCGCCTGTACGTCGCGCACGGGTTCCGGCCGGCTCCCGAAGGCGTGCGCCTCAAGTGCGACCCCGAGCACGAGGCCCGCACGTTCGACACCGGCGGTACCCATGCGACGTGGAGCGTGCTGCCGGAGATCGAGACCCGGGTGGTCGTCGTGGCCGGCAAGGTCGACGAGTTCGGCCCCGCCGCAATCGCCCGGGACATCGCCGAGGCGCTCCCGACTTCGACGTACATCGAGCACGACGACTGGAACCACTTCACGCCGTTCATCGATCCGACCGCGATGGCCGAGCTGGTCCGGGAGGCCGCAACCCCGTGACAGCCCCCATCTACGATGGCTGACATGACCGACACCGCTGTTCCTGCGCCGACGTTCCCGGTGCCGATGTCGTTGTCGCCGTCGCGGGTGTCGTCGTTCACGTCGTGCCCGATGCAGTTCCGGTTCTCCAGCATCCAGAAACTGCCGGAGCCTCCCGGCGTCGCCACCACCAAGGGCACGATCGTGCACCGGGCACTCGAGTTGCTGTTCGTGCGGCGCGCGGCTGCACGCACGCCCGACGCGTTGGCCGACGACATGGCCACGGCGCTCGACGAGTACCGCACCCATCCCGACTACGTCGGCCTGCGCCTCGAGGGCGACGCCGTCGACCGCTTCGACCGCGACTGCCACGCGCTGATCGACAAGTACTTCGCCATGGAGGACCCGACGACCGTGCGCGAGATCGGGCTCGAACTGTGGGTCGAGGCATCGGTCGGCGACCTGACCCTGCGTGGCATCATCGACCGGCTCGAACTCGACGCCGACGGTGAACTGGTCGTCACCGACTACAAGACCGGTCGCGCGCCGTCGGGCAACTTCGAACAGAAGAGCCTCGCCGGCGTCCACTTCTACTCGTTCCTGTGCGAAGCGCTGTTCGGCAAGCGGCCGGCGAAGATCCGCCTCATGTACCTCGCATCGGGCGAGACGATCGAGACGGTGCCATCAGCGCAGTCGGTGAAGTTCATCACCACGCGCGCCACCGCCGTCTGGTCGGCCGTCGAGCGGGCGTGCACCACCGGCGACTTCCGACCGCGCAAGAGCAAGCTGTGCGACTGGTGCTCGTTCCAGCAGTGGTGTCCCGAATTCGGTGGCGACCCGTCGCTGGCCGCCACCGAGGCCGTTGCCGCCTACAACGAACTGCTTGCAGCGTCGTAGAGTCCGGTTCGCCATGACCACGTACGCCTCTGACCCGATCGAGGCCGGCCCGCTTCCGATCGTTCCCGGTCAGAGCCATCTCGGCCCCCAGGTCGACGCATTCGACACGTGGGTCGACGATGCGCTCGAGCTGCTTCGCGGCAACCCGATCGCCGACCGGGTGTTCGCCACCGCCAGCCATGTCGGCGACTTCTCGCTGATCTGGCACGGCATCGCCATCGTTCGGGCGGTCGCCAAGGGGCGCCCCGACCAGATCATCGTGCTCGCGGTGATGATCGGGGCCGAGAGCCTGATCGTCAACCAGGGCGTCAAGCGGCTGTTCCGACGCGAACGCCCCACCACTACGGGCGACGACCGGCTGCAGGTTCGCAAGCCGACCACCTCGTCGTTCCCGTCGGGTCACGCAAGTTCCGCAGCGTTTGCGGCGATGGTCCTGTCGGGCTGGGACGGCCCGAAGCTCGGCATGCTCTGGTGGAAGGTCGCGGCGATCGTCGGCATCAGTCGTGCCTACGTGCGCATCCACCACGGGTCCGACGTCGTCGCGGGCGCCATCGTGGGCACGCTGCTCGGCCTCGTCGGCCGACGCATCGCCAAGCATTTCGCTCCCTGAGTCGCGAACTCAGTCGCTCGAGCGATGTCATCCACGAACTGACATCGGCGATGAAGCGATCGAAGTCGCCGAGACGACCGACCGACACCAGCACGATCCGGTCATCGACCTGTGCGTACTGGTGCACCAGCACGTTGCGGAATCCGACCGCCAAGGTTCTCCGACGACGCGATGTGTTGGGCAACATCGACGGCCTTCATCGACCACGGGCGGCCGCCTCGAGGAACTCGCGGTGGGCCCGCTCGAATCGCGGTCGCTCATCGAGCCAGATCTTGCGTGTGTCCGCGACTCGCTCCGGCCTGACGCAGGACCGAGATCGTCTCGTGTTCGAGCGCCCCGACGTCCATGGGCGAGAGTGTAGATGCCCGCGGACGCGTGCGACCGAGGACCTCGCCCTCGACGCTCAGACGGCGTCGGTGGTCACGACGGCTTCGACCAGGGTGGCCGGCTCCGCCGTGAGGAGGGTGCGTACATCCAGCAACAGGTCGGCAACCTCACCCGTCGAGACGAGTTCGCGTTGCATCATTCGGGCCAGGGCGCCGTCGATGACGCCAAGTGCTTCGGTGATCACTGCTTCGGAGGCGATGCGCTCATCAGTCATTGGTGGACACGGTACCTGTGTCGCGGCGCTCGCGCGCGCACCTGCGTCGTCATGTCGAAGGTGTCACACAACGTTTACGATGCAGCAATGGAGTTCGCGGGACGCAACGTCGTGGTCACAGGCGCCGGGCGGGGCATCGGGGAGGCACTCGTCAACGAGTTCCACGCTCGGGGAGCGAACGTGGTGGTGGCCGACCTGGCCGGCGCCGACGACGTCGCTGCCGGTTTGGAACGAGCGACGGCGATCACCGCCGATGTCAGCACCGAAGTCGGCAACGAGGCGCTCGTCGAGGCGGCCCGTGAGGCCCTCGGCTCGATCGATCTCTTCTTCTGCAACGCCGGCGTGGGAACCGGGCGCGGCGTGGTCGAGACGCCGGAGGACGACTGGGATCTGGCCTTCGCCGTCAACGTCCATGCGCACCGGTGGGCTGCCAAGTACCTGCTGCCGGAGTGGCTCGATCGAGGCGATGGCTACTTCTGCTCCACGGCATCGGCGGCGGGGCTGCTGATGCAGATCGGCTCGGGGCCCTACACGCTGACCAAACGCGCGGCGGTTGCCTTTGCCGAGTACATGGCAGTCACCTACGGCGACGCCGGGATCAAGGTCACCTGCCTGTGCCCACAGGGCGTCAACACCGCGATGCTGCACGCCGGCGACGACGCCGTGAGCGGCAGCAACGTGGTGAAGGCAGCCGGCGTGGTGCTCGAGCCCGCCGATGTCGCCGTCGAGGTCGCCGACGCGATCGAAGCCGAACGGTTCTTCGTCCTCCCCCACCCCGAGGTGGCCGACTACATGGCGCTCAAGGCGACCGATCCCGAACGCTGGCTCGGCGGGATGCGCAAGTTGCAGCGCCGCACCATCGGCGCCTGACACTGCACCGCTGATGCACCGGTCCCCCGCTTCGCTCGCCCGGCTCGGGCTCCGGATGGGCGAACCGATCCGGTTCCGTCGCCACGACAAGGGTCGCTGGATCGTGGGCCGGGTCGCCGGCATCGAGTACGACGGCAGCATCGCCATCCGCGACCCCGACGGGTCGGCCCGGTCGCTGCGCGCCGAGCGCGTCGAGATCCGCCGGCCGGGCTCACGGGGTCGGCTGAAGTGGTGCATCGTCAGCGACGTCGCCGTCACCTGGGAGCAGCTCGAGATGTTCGACCCGACCGACTCCTGAGACGTTTCCATCGTTGGAAACGGGGGTCAGCCGGAGCGCAGATCGCGCAGGTCGGCTCGGCCGGCGATGCCGAGCTTGCGGTAGACGCGCTGGAGGAGGTTGTCGACGGTGCGGACCGACACGTCGAGATGTACGGCGACCTCTTTGGACGTGCGGCCTGCGGCAACCAGCGAGGCGACCTCGGCCTCGCGCAACGTCAGCGTCGCGAGTCCGGCGTGGCTGGCGAGGCCGGGCGTCACCGCGGTCGGACGCCTGCCGCGTAGCGCCATCACCTGCGAACGATGTCGCTCGGCGGCGCCGACGCGTCCGCGGCGGCGTTCGATCCACGACGCCTGGTTCAGCGCCTCGGCGGCGAACACCAACGCCCCGAGCGACTCGAAACGCGCGGCGACATCGACGAGGGCATCGGCGTCGTCGGCGACAAAAGCTCGACCGTGAGCGATGCGGGCGGCGCCGAGCGGGCCCTCCACCTGATCGCCGAGCGCAGCGAGCCGATCGACCCAGTCGCCCCGGCCGATCCGGATGAGATCGTGCAGGGCGAGGATCTCCATGCCGATCTCACCGCTGTCGTGCGCTCGATCGGCGGCCGCGACGAGCCTCGTCGATCCACCGCGCAGGTCACCGGCGACGATGGCCGCCCACGCCCGGGCCCGCTCCACCTCGGAGGCCATCATGCCGAGGCGAGTCTGCGGTGATGCGTCGAGTGCGTCCAGTGCGCTGCGCGACGCGTCCTGCTCTCCCATCTGGGCGTGGGCGAGCAGCGCGCCGCCACGCGCCCAGGCGAGGTGGAGACCGAGGTTGAGGTCGAGTGCGGCCGACGCGGCGAGTTCGAAGAGCCGGACGGCCTCGGGGTAGTGACCCTGGTCGAGCATCGAGCGGCCGCGGACGACACCTGCCCACATCACGCCGTTGGTCGCGGCCATGTCCGTTGCGGCGCCGAGGACGAAGGCGGTCAGTTCGTCGGCCTCGGCGAACCGGCCCGACTCGGCCAGCCCGAACCCTCGGATGAGTGCGTGCAGTCCCGCCGACTCGAGCATGGCCTGATCCCCCAGCGCCATGCGCTCGTCGAGCGATGCCTGTGCGAGTTCGCCAGCTTGCTCACACCGTCCCATGACGACGAGCGCCGGGCCGGCGGCGGTGGCCGCTTCGACGAACTCGCGTCCCGACCCGAGGTGGAGGAACGGTTCGACGCGACGTAGCGCCTCCTGCGGACGGCCGAGCATGAGCTCCATCACCCCGTGAAGGCCCATCAACTCCGCCGCCCACGGACCCTCGGCGAGTTCGCCGATCGAGGTGTCGAGAATCGCCACGGCGTCGTCGACCTCGTCGAGGTGGATGCCCAGGTTGACCGCACGGGTCATCGCGATCAATGCCCGTTCCTCGTCGTCGCGACCGTGCACGTCGTGGAGCACGGAGTCGGCCTCGCGATTGCGGCCCACGTCGGTGAGGAGTTCGGCCAGCAGGATCGTCAGCTCGACCGTCCGTTCCTCGCCCGCGATGGCTTCGCACAGACGGATGGCCAACGGCAACTCGCCCTGCCTGTGCGCCGCTCGGGCTGCGCCCACCACGTGATCGATGTCGAGTGGGACACCGGCTGCGAGCCGCACGGCGGCGACGGTGACCGGGTCAGGACCCGTTGCGTCGTCGACGAGCGCCAGTTCGGCCAGGAGTCGCCGGGCGAGATTGCGGCGACGGAGCCCGCCCATCTCCTGCACGCGTGCAGACCCGACCGCCCGATCGGTGACCTCGACGTTCTGCGCGCCATCGACACCGACGAGCGTGACGAGACCATGCGCTTCCAATGCGACCAACACGTCGGCGCCGACGAGTCGTTCGAGCATCTCCACACCGACGCGGGGAGCGAGCGCCACGAGATCGAGGGCATCGAGTTCATCCGGTGCCAACGGATCGATCACCGGAACGAGCCGTGCCAGCGTGGCTGCGGCCAGGCGCAGTTCGCCGCGTTGGCGCCACACGCCGCCGGCGCGAACGAACGATCCCGCCTCGACCGCTGCGTCGATCTGTTCGACGATCGCCGCGGTTGCGCCGCCGACCAGGCGGGTCAACGATCGGATGATGCGAGGTTCGACCGACCCGCCCAGCACCATCGACGCCAGCTCGGACACGCCGGCGTCGTCGATGTCGGCGAGGTCGGTCGCGTGGAATCCTGAGGCGACGCGTGCCAGCGGCGCCGGCAGCTTGGAGCTTCGACCGGTGGCCAAGACCAGCATCCCACCGCGATCGGACACTCCAGCGAGCACCATCGCCGTGGTGTGATCGACGAAGCCGACATCATCGACGACGATCGGCGCTGCACCGTCGGCTGTGGCGGCGAGCAGCGCCGAGATGGTCGACGCGAGTCGGTCACTGTCGGATGTCGGGCGGTCGGCGACACTCGTCTGCAGGAAGGGCGACAGCGACGCCAGCTCGATGTGCGACGTCGATCGGTCGCCGCGCACGGTGATCGGTACCCCGACACCGTGAGCGACCGCCGCTGCGAACTCGGCGCCTCCCGATGCCGGCCCGGCGCGCACGACGACGCCGCGCACCGATGGGTCGGTCAGCGCTGCAACCGCGTCCGAGCCGAGGTGTCGGCGACCGATGAACTCGAGGTGCTCGGACGGCGCCGCGATCACGCGGTCATCGTAGAAAACTCCGTGACTCGTGCGAACTACGCAGCGAGTGGTTGGTGTGCAGCGTTCTCAGAGCAACCCGTCGAGCGGAATGACGTCGAGATGCACGAGGCGCTCACCGTTACGCGGGTATCGACCGAGCCGTGGTGGGCGGCCGGGCAGCACGCGCTGATCGCCGACCTCGCCGTCGGTGCGGTACTGCTCGAACTCCTCGATCACCACCCGGTAGCGATACTGCGACGTGATCACTCCGCCGAGCTGCAACGTGCCCTGCCAGCTGAACGTACGTCCCGGGGTGGACGGTACCGCGAGCAGCTGCGTGCGAGGCAAGCTCTCGGGGTTGGTGAGCGGCTCCCAGTCGACGTCGCTGCGTGTGCGCACGAGTTGGCGTTCGAGGTGCGCCCGCACGACCGGGGCCGCGCGGTCGACGGCGGTGGTCGAGAAGCTCGGGCCCTGGACGACGACGTTGATGCTGCGCACGACGCGCCCGCCGACGGTGACCGTGGCGGTGCGACCCGGGGCGACCTGCACGATGTCGGCCAGCACCACCGGGGACAGCGACAGTGTCGTGTCGCCCGGGGTGCCGGGGGGATCGGCGGCGACGATCGCATTCGGTTGCCAGCGGGCGAGGGCGAGGCGGACGAAGGGCCAGTAGGCGCCGAGTTCCAGGTCGACGTCGCAGTACCACATGTCCCGAGCAGCGTTGAATCTCACCCGATGCGGCACCGCTCGCACGACCGGGCCACCGGGTGGGCGCAGGGCGATCGAGTCGCGAAGGCGGGCAGGGAAGGTGGCGTCGGTCATCGAGCCGACGACGTTGCCGGCGGCGTGGATCGGGTCGCGGCCCCACTGCGACACGTAGGGGGCCTGGGCCGCTGTGGGCTGGGCGGTGCCGGTGAGGTAGAGCACGGCCAGCTGCTCGCCGAGTCCGGAGGACCACCACGGCCGCTCCAGCCAGATGCGCACGCCGGCGGTGGTCCGGGTGCTGGTCGCCGTGCGGCCCGCCGTCGTCCGTTCCCATCCGAAGGTCGGGATCACCGAGTGCACGATCGGTGCGGCCGGCCGGGCGGACGCCTTGACGGTGCGGCGTGTGACGTTCGATCGGTGGCTGATCGGGTTGGTGACGAAGCGCAGTGTGAGCGGTGTGTCCGACGGGATCACGGCGCCGATCCGGATGAGCTTCGCGGCGGCGTCGCCGGGAGTGGACGAGATCGCGTACGCGACCGGTTCGTCGTCGTCGGCGACGGTGCCGTCGTCGCGGCGGAACGTGACCACGGCGGCGCCGGGGTCCTTGGCGATCGGTCCGCTGAGGCGCACGGTGCCGAGCGCGATGCCGGTGGCCTCGACGTCGAGTTCGATGCCGTCGACGCCGTCGGGGAACTCGACCGTGCGGGTCTCCACGAAGTGGTCGAGGAAGGCACCGGTCGCCTCGAGCGAGTAGTCGATCCGGCGGTACTTCGTGTCGCCGTGGTCGTGGCGGGTGCGGATCGAGGTCTCGATGACGCCATCGGCGCCGGGGGTCCCGGTGCGGTCGAGTTCGGTGGCGACGACCTGCACGGTCTCGCGGCACGGGCGCGGGGTGCCGGGGCCGTCGTCGATGCCGGCGGTCCAGCTGGCGAGCAGGTCGAGGCGGCCGGTGCTGGTGCCGTGCCAGCGGGCCGGGACGCTCACCTGACTGGCGGTCTCGGCGAGCAGCCGGTCGGGCACGGTCGAACGCGGCGGGCGGGATGATCTCGGGGTCGCGCAGCGGGTCCTTGACGGCGTGGACGAGCGTCAGGGTCTGCCACGGGGTGAAGGTCCAGTTCAGCCCGTCGACGATGCGTTGGCCGAGCGGTGTCACCGCGAGTTCCTCGACCGACCTCGGCCAGTCGGGCGGGCCGGGGATCACCTTGCGGGCGACCCACTCGGCGAGCCCGAAGCGGGTGAGGTCCTCGCGGTCGAACACGCTCGACATGCGTAGCGGCAGCGTGGTCGCCTTGGGCAGGCGCACGACCAGCTTCGAGTTGGCCTCGTCGTAGCTGACCGAGAACGTGTCGGCCTCCTCGACGACCAGCAGCACGCTGGTGGCCTCGGGCCAGAATCCTCCACCGATCGGGATGCCGCGGACGAGATCGCCGGGGAGGATCGAGCCCGCCTTCGTGCGGAGTTGAAGCCGCCGGGCGAGCGGGTCGGGGAGGTAGTCGACGCTGAGCGGCGTGCTCGATCGGCACGTAGCGGCTCGCACCCTCGTCGTCCGGGTCGACCACGGCGGCCGGATCGACCTGGCTGCGGGGGTCGAGATGGAGGGCGTACGCGTCCCGTCGGTCGAGCTCGCCGTAGCGAGTGAGTCGGGGCGGCCGTTGGCGTCGTCGATGGCGCCGTGGCGTTCGACCTCGACCTGGGTCGAGCGGGGCGGGAGGAGATGACGGCCGGCCAGCCCCTCGGCGGGCACGTCGCGGGTGGTGCTGCGCAACACCACTCGGTTCAGTTCCTCGCCCGGCAGGCGCGGCGCGGTCATCACGACGTCGGGGCTGCCGACGGGATCGAGGCGGCCGAACAGGACCGGCGCGGTCTGCTCACCGGCGGGATCGAACGGCGCATCGAGCTCGGGGCCGTTGCCAGCGATGTCGACCATGCGTGCGCGCAGGCGGTAGCGGCGCCCGTAGCGCAGTGGCACGAGCGTGCCGGGCGTCGGGCGGTAGCGGGCAACCACCGGCACACCGGGCAGGGGGTCGGGCGTTCCCTCGCCGACCTGGTCCTCGGGGTCGATCAGACGGCCGGGCTTCGGAGCGACGGGGCTCCATCCGTCCCAGCGCAACTGCTCCTCGCCGAGGTACAGGTCACCGGCGTCGTCGGCGACGGGCACCTCCGACACCCAGCCCTCCGAGGTGTCGAGCGGGATCGGGTCGCCGCCGGTCACGTCGAGTTGGCCGTCGCGGATCACCACCGATCGCCAGTTGGCCGACCCCTCGGGTTGGACGTCGAGGCGGTAGCCGCGCACGACGTCGTCGGCGTCGAGCAGCAGGTTGTCGGGGTCGGTGTTGAGCTTGTCGACGACGAGGTCGCCCTTCTGGAAGGCGGTCTGGTGGAACGTCTGCGAGCGGGCGATGCGGGTGACGGCGATGCCGCTGGCGCGCATCGTGGGGGCGGTTTCGGTGGTCGGCGTCGACCGCGACCGGCGGGCGTTGCGCAGTTGCACCGTGCCGCCGAGGCCGATCGCCTTGAGAGTGGTGGCCTCGACGTCGAGTGTCTCGGTCGAGTAGCGGGCGGTGTCGCCGAGGCGGAGGAACCCGTTGGCGGTCAGATCGCTGTCGATGCCGGGCGTGAGCACGAACCGGTCGGTGTCGGCGATGCAGCGGGTCCACGGTGACGGGTCGGTGGCGAACGACCCGGATCGGCCGATGACCGAGACGGCGTCGGGGAAGCCGCCGAGGATCCGCACGAGCAGCTCCCAACCGATGTTCGGGACGAGGTCGACGACGAGGCGCAACGGCCGCAGCAGCGGTGCGTGGGCGGCGCAGGCAGTCGTGAGCTGGTGGAAGTCGACCTGGGGCGGGCGCACCCAGCTGATGCGGTTGATGCGGTCGCCGACCTCGGCGCCGGTGTCGGGCGGGTCCGGGTTGCGGACCCGTGACAGGTAGCGCCGGAACTCGAGGATGTCGCGGCGCGCGGCCTGCGCGGGGCTCATACCGGGTGGCGGCGCGTCGGGGACGAAACCGAATGCGGTCAATGTCGACTCGAGTTCGGCGACGAGCTGTTCGTCGTCGAACTGCTTGGCGCGGCGTTCGTCCCAGAGCCCGACCGACTCGAACGCGGCGAACAGCCCGGTGGTCGGGTCGGCGCCGACGGGCAGATGGTCGGCGTCGGGTCCGATCGACTGGGCGACGTCCACGTACGCGTCGCGCCAGCGGTTCGCCAGCCGGGTCTGGCGGAACGAGCGGATGCGCCGCTTGCTGCGTTCGGTCGGCGGTGTGTAGCCGCGTACCGGCAGGTCCGGCTGGAAGATCGTCGACCACCAGTCCGCGACGGGTTCGTCACTGACGACGAGCGCCGGGAAGCTCTGCGTCTCCGTGCCCCGGCGGAACGTGAGGGTCCAGTCGATCGGCTGGTTCGGCCAGTCGAGGGCGGTCGGGAAGTCGCCGAGTGTCCGATCGGCGGTGTCGGGGGTGAGGCGGAATGCGACATGCGCGGACACGATCGGCTGGACGACCGGGTCACCGATGATGATCGGGTCGAGTTCGTTGCCGCCCTCGTCGATCAGGACCGGCGGACGGTCCTCGGTGGGCGGGCCGATCGGACCCTCCTCGTCGTCGGGGACGAGCGGGATGACCGACTGCAGGCCCTTGGGCAGGGCGGTGAAGCGCATGGCGTGGGTGTTGGGCATGTCAGGCAGCTCCGTAGGCGTCGCAGTAGTCGGTCCAGGCGAGTTCGTCGTACTGATCGGCGAAGGTGGGGTCCGCGGCGTCGGCTTTCAGGCTGCGCTCGACGGTGATCGTGATCGGCGGTGTCGGCACGAGCGGCACGGAGATGTCGATCTCCAGGGTCCCGCGTCCGTAGAGCGTGCGGGCGGTCTTGCCGTTCTTGGTGCGCTCCTGGTAGCCGAGTTCGAGCGAGAGCGTGATGCTCGCCGACACCGGGCCGGCCGAGACGCTGCCGTTGATGCGGAAGTAGGCGAGGAAGGCCGCTGTGTCGACGCCGTCCTGCTTGCTGACGAGCAGGACCACGCCGATCATCACCGACACCGAGCCCGATGCCACCCCGAAGTCCAGGGCTGCTTCGGCGCCGGCTTCGAAGCCGAGCTCGAGGGTCTCGAGGCCGTCGGCACCGAAGGCGAGCGCCACGTAGCCGCCGCCACCGATGCAGAAGACGGTGAGGCGGAACGGGTCGTCGCGGGTCGACAGGGCGAAGCGGATCCGGACCGGGTCGCCGGAGAACGGGATGTCGAGGCCGGCGATGAACCGGACGTTGCGCAGCGCGAAGACGCCGAAGGTGATGTTCGGGATCGGCAGCGCCAGCCCGACGGCGATCCGGTCGGGCAACACGTCGACCTCGAGGCCGCCGGTGCCGAAGCTGAGGTACTTGCTGAGCGTCTCGATGTAGGCGAGGTCGCCGCCGAAGGAGACGTCGCCGACCTCGACGTCGGTGTCGGCCTCTCGCCCGTCGACGCTGGTGAAGGTGACCCGGTCGACGTCGATGCGGATGAGCGGCACGGCGCCGGTGGGGATGTTGAGCGAGAACGCCGACAGTTCCCCGTCGATCCGGCTGCTCGGCGTGCCGGCGACGCCGTCGAGCGGGGTGCGCACCAGCGCGTCGAGACGGAACGTGCCGGGCTCGAAGATGCCGAGCGGATCGGGTTGCAGGTCGGGCGTCCAGCGGATCAGGGCCTCGATCGCCGTGGGGGTGCGGCGCGACGTGATCGACAGCGCCGCGCCCGGTGCCGGTTCGCCGGGTGCGAGCGTGACCGCCCTGATGATGTCGAGCAGCGAGATCCCGCCGAGCAGCTTCGGCGAGGCCGGACCGGCGAAGAAGCTCGCCGGGTCGAACGTGCCGGTGCGGAGTGCTGCAGGATCGCCCGCCGCGACGCCGAGGGATCGTGACAGCCCGCGGATCTCGAGGTCGGGCGTTGCCACGCCGCCGGACTTGTTGCTGCCCGGGCCGGGTTGCGACTCCTGGCCGGGTGGGCGGCTGAACCGCAGCGGTACGCCCGCTGCTCCCCCGACGGTGCCCCAGAGGCCGCCGGCGTTCGTGGTCGGGTCGAAGCCGTCTGTTCGGTACACGGGGTCGTAGGTGATCGTGGTGGTGCCGAGCGAGTTCGCCGAGATCGACTCGACCTCCTCCAGTCGCACCTCGGCGGCGGCCATGTCAGCCCAGAAGCGTCGCCGGCCGGCGCCGTCGGCCAGCAGGGCGTCGTTCTCGATCGGCGACAGGTCGAAGCGAATCGTGTCGGTCGTCGCTGACGTCGCTCCTCGCCGCTGGTCGAGCGGCGCTGCGTAGGCCACGCGCTGGCCGGCGACCTGAGCCGACTTGCGGGAGTTGATGCCGTAGGCGTTCCAGGCGGCGCGGACGGCGGCCATCTGGACGCGCTCCTCAGCAACGGTCGAGTTGATGAACGCCATCGGCATCCGGAGATCGATGCGCTGGCCGTCTCGGTCGACGGCGATGGCGTGAAACAGCACGTCGGCACCGGTGTTCACGTCCACGGCGAAGAAGCAATCGCCCACCGGCACACCCGACCCGGGCAGGGCATCCCCGTCGATCTTCAGGTCGGGGGTGATCGCCGTCGTGAGGCGAACCGACTCGAACGGCAGCTGCCGACCGTCCATCGGAATACCGGCCGCAGCCGGCCCGACATGTTCGACCAGGCGCTGCGTGACCTTGAGGAACTTGCGTTGTTCGAGGACTGCGGTGCGGTTGCCGCCGGCGCCAACGAACTTGCGCTCGGTGATGGTCACGAGGGCGGCCCGGTGACCGAACGGCATCAGATAGCCCCGCTCGACGATGCGCACGAAGTGGTCACGAGCCAGCGTCGAGCGATGCCGCCACTCTATGACGCTGATCCCGGTGCCCGGGTCGACGTCCGCGAACGACTGCCCGACATCGAGTGATGCGCCGAGGGCGGAGAGCATGAGTGTGTCGACCGGCACCGGCACGGGCCCGGTCGGTGAGCCGGGGAGGAACTCGTCGGTCGTCAGCCGCACGAGCGAGATGCGATCGCGCTGGTGCATCGACGCCCGGAACGGTTCGTTCTCGGAGTCGGCGCTCTCTGCATCGGTGAGAAAATCCTCGATCTCGGGGTCGGGCGACCAGACGGCCCGGATCACGCGATCTGGCGACGGCGCTTCCGACAGCTCGCCCATCGGTCCTCCCGGTCGTTCCTCCGGTGTCCGGGTGGCGAGTCGGGCGTGCCACAGCTCGGGGCGCTGCCCGGTCCGTCCGGGGAAGGGGCGGGTCCGTCCGACGAACCCGGAACGCCGGTTCGGGGAGATCTGCAACCGCCACGGCGCCTCGATCGAGGTCTCGAACGGACCCGGCGCTTCGGGACGGAACACGCCGAAGGGAATGAACAACGGCGGCCTCGGGGTGGGCGGGGGCGGCGGATCACCATCCGCGCGCCGGGCACCCTTGGGGGCGAGGAGCAGCCAGTCGCTCCAGTCGAGCAACGTGGGCGCGTCGTAGCGCAGACCGCCGGCGAGCCGCTCCTTCGGGATCACGAAGCTGAGCCGCGTCGGCCCGGCGAGTCGGGCGTCGAGCGAGCCCTGGGCCGGGTTGACCGCAGGGTCGCCCAGCGCCTCCTCGAGCAGCGCCTGCGGCGGGAACGTGACGATGACGTTGGCGTCGCGAGCGGGGTCGACCAGCACCAGTCGTGGGACGACGGGAGCACGGTCGACGGTGAGGTTGAAGCCGTCGAGCCGCAACCGGACCAGGTCGTCGGGTCGGCGGATGATCGTCGAGAACGACGGCTCCGGCAGCCCGTCGGGCAGTTGCCACGGGCCGACCTCGGGTCCGTTGCCGACGGCCTTCGCCGAGCCGCCGAGCTTCGATTCCGCCGCGATCACGACGCCCGCCGCGCTTGCGAACTTCAGGAAGGTCCGGCGCTGCAGACCTTGGCCCCACACCGGTGTGTCGTCGTCCGTTCCCACCACGTCTCCCCTTCTCGTCAGTCGTGTCGACAGTACGGAAGCGACTCGACCCTGTCGTGAGTAGTGATTGCTCACACGTTTCCGAGGGCGTGAGTTCGGCAGATCCGCTCCGCTTTCGGGAACTGTGTGACACCCCTTGGTCATGATGGAGTCATGATCGTTGTCGAGGATCCCGTGGTGGGCGAGGCGCCCGGCGCGTCGCGGCCCGGGTCCGCGTTCGGTTCCCGGTTCGGTGACGGGTTCGTCTGGTTCCCGGCCGATCCCGCACGCGGGTTCGATCCGGTCACCGACATCGCCATCGGCGCCGACGCCGGTGTCATCGACGCCGACTGGATCGCGGCCGCCGTCGAGCACTGCGCACAAGGCGTGTCGCTGCTCGAAGCCCTCGACCCCACCAGCTTCGACCCGGCAACCACTGCGGCGTGGGCCACCGGCGTCGAACAACTCCGCCGCCAAACCCACGCCGCCGGCATCGCCGTGGCCGATCACCTCGACACCGCACAACCGTTCCGTGATCTCGGGTTCTTCACCGCGAAGAACTGGATGAAACACCACCTGCAACTCTCCGGCCCCGAAGCCCACAGCCGCATCCAAGAAGCCCGCCTCCGCCGAGCCGTGACCGTGTGGAACAACGCACTCGCCGCCGGACAACTCGGCGTCGCACAAACCCGACTGATGGCCCGCATCGCCGCCAACCCCCGCATCGACCCCGACGTGCTCACCCGCGGCGTCTGGCAACTGCTCGTCGACGCCATCGACCTGCCCTACGTCGAGTTCGAACGACGCGCCCGCACCTGGGAAGCGCTCGCCGACCCCGACGGCGCCGCCGAGAAACTCGAACGCAACCGCCAACGCCGCACCGCCAGCATCCTGCAGCACCCCGACGGATCATGGAGCCTGCACGCACTCCTCGACGACGTCGGCGGCCCCGAATTCCTCGAAATCTTCTGCTGGTACGTCGACCGAGAATTCGACACCGACTGGAAAGAAGCCACCCAACGCCTGGGTCACGGCAACGTCGACACCACCACGCTGCGCCGCACCGAAACCCAACGCCGAGCCGACGCCCTCCTCGCCATGGCCCGCGCAGCCGCCGCATGCCCGCCCGACCGCAGCCGGCCCCTGCCGACGGTCAACTTCCTCCTCGACGAACACACCGCTTCTGCGGTCGCCGAGGGCCGTCTCCCCTCCCCCGACACCTACCGCAACGTCACCTCACGCACCGACCGCGGCCACCACGTCAACCCCAACGCCATCATCGGCGTGTCACTGTGGTCGCTCATCCGCCGCGTCGTCACCGACAGCAAAGGCGTCATCATCGAACTCGGACGCACCCGACGACTCTTCAGCGGCTTCGCACGCGAGGCCGTCATGCTCCTCGAGCCCACCTGCATCTGGCCCGGCTGCGACCAACCCCACACCTGGTGCCACGCCGACCACCTCACCAGCTGGACCACCCGCGGCCCCACCAACCCCCACAACGGCGCACCCCTGTGCCCACGGCACAACTCCCTCAAAGAATCCGGCTTCACCATCTGGCGCGACGACGACGGACACTGGCACATCACCGCACCCGACGGCACCACCATCTGCTGACGTCACCTGCCGACGGCGGGTCTCACGACGGGCGCATCGCCATGAGTCGGAGGCCCCGATCGGTGCGTTCGACCTCCATCGCGAAGTCGAACGCGTCGACGGCTGCGGCGAGCTCGATGTCCGCCGGGTCGCAGTGGTGGGAGCCGAGGGCCAACGTCCTTGCAGCTTCCTCGGTGACGAGCAGTGCCGCCGCCGTGGCCGTTGCGTCGGTCGGTCGCCCGATTCGGGCCCGCTCGATCAGGTCAGCGGTCAGGACGTCGTCGGCGCCACCATCTGGACGATCTTCGAACCGGCCCGTGATCACATAGGTCGGCTCACCGAGACCGGCCTCCTCGACGGCTCGGGCGGTTGCCGATGCGACCACGAGGCTCGCCGCCCACAGCCGGGTGGCGTCGACGGCGCGCACCACACCCTGCGTGCCAGCGGACGTCCGCTGCACGAGCGTGCGGCCCGTCAAGTCGGCGTCGCGGACCATCGCCGGCGAGTTCGGGAAGTCGAACCCGTCGGGTCGCAGGCCCCGGTCCTCCCCCACCGCTAGCGAGCCAGGGTGCGCCGCCTTGAACTCGAGGGCCTCGTCGACGGTTGCGACGAGGAAGATCTCCGCTGCTCCCGACCCGAACGCGTAGGCCGCCGTGGTGAACGCACGGATCACGTCGATCGCAACCACCGCACCATCGACGCCGTCGAGCTCCCAGCGGGCGAGATGACGTGCCATCAGCCGCAGCGAGTGAGGTGACGTCAGAACGACGGGCGAACGCCGACGATGCTCGCGCGTTCCATCACTCGCACGTCGGGCCAGTAGTCGCTCGACGCGTAGTGCTGGACCGCCATGTTGTCCCACATGGCGATCGAGTTCGGGTGCCAGTGCAGGCGGCAGTGGTACTCGAGGACGTTGGCCTGGGCGAACAGCGTCACGAGCAGCTCGTCGGACTCCTCGGGATCGAGGCCGACGATGCGGCTCGTGAAGAACCGGTTGACGTACAGCAGCGGCTTGCCGGAGATCGGGTGGTGGATCACCACGGGATGCTCGACCACCGGGTACTTGTCACGCATCGCCGCGGCATCGGCGCCGCTGATCGTGGCGCCGAACGCCTGCATGTAGTCGTGCTCGGCGACGAGACCCTCGATGCGGTCCTTGATCTCGTCCGACAGGCCCTCGTAGGCGGCGTTCATGTCGCAGAACAGCGTGTCGCCGCCGGTGTCAGGGACCTCGATCGCCCGCAGAATCGCACCCTTCGACGGCACCTCACGCCACGTGACGTCGTGGTGCCAGCCGTTCTCGTAGCCGCCCGTGTCTGCGTCCTTGGCGAAGCGGACGAGCTCGGGCAGTTGCTCGTTGCTGGCGAAGAACGGGTGGATCTCCAACTCGCCGAACCGTCGGGCGAACGCGACGTGCTGCTCGGCGGTCAGGTGCTGATCGCGGAAGAACAGCACCTTGTAGTCGACCCACGCCCGCGAGAGCTCCTCGAACACCTCGTCGGCGAGCGGCTTCGACAGATCGAGACCCTTGACGATGCCACCGAGGGTGGCGCCGACCTGGCGGACCTCGAAGTGCTCCCACTCGAGGGCGGTGAGTCGGATGCGTTCGGCGGCAAGGTGCGCAACCGGCCCGATCACCGCTTTGTCGGGGCCGAAGGCGAGCTTGCGGGCGTTGAACTCGCCGATGTCGCCCGACGGTTCGATCCCCTCCAGCTTCGCAATCGCTGCAGTCGTGCCGTCCAGGTCGTCGTCGGTGATGGTCATCTCGTCCTCTCGAGCGCGGCGCCGATCGCCGCGTCCACACAACGTACTTCCCCGCCAGCCGGCCGACCCGTGCCGGATGCTGCGCGATCATGCGCCGATGGCACTTCGACCGGATCTCCCCCTCGTCGAGGTCACCACCCGCCAGGCGTGGCGAGACTGGTTGGCATCGCAGCACCTCCGCTCGAGCGGCGTGTGGGCGGTGACCGTGAAGAAGGCGGCGCTCTCACCCGGCGAGGAGTACGTGAGCGCCCGCGACCTGAACGAGGAGTGCCTGTGCGTGGGCTGGATCGACTCGAAACCGGGGAAGGTCGACGATCGTCGAACCGCGTTGCTGTGCACACCACGCAAGCCGGGGAGCGGTTGGTCGAAGGTCAACAAGGATCGCCTGGAACGCCTGCTGGCGGACGGTCTCGTCCGTGCTGCGGGTCTGGCGACCATCGAGGCGGCCAAGGCAGACGGTTCGTGGACGAAGCTCGACGACATCGACGCCCTCGTCATGCCCGAAGACCTGGCGGCGGCCCTGGACTCGATCGACTCGGCTCGCGCCAACTTCGAGGCGTTCGCGCCGTCGACCCGACGCGGCATCCTCGAGTGGATCGCCCAGGCGAAGACGGAACCCACCCGAGCGAAACGGATCGACGAGACGGCGACGCTGGCTGGCGAGAACCGCCGGGCGAACCAGTGGCCGCGGGAGTGATCGCTCCGATCCGTCACTGATCACCGTCGCCCCGTACCGTCGTCGGCATGGGTGTACGTCTCGACGAGTCCGACGAATACATGCACGAGCTCGGCCCCGAGCCGAACTTCAACGAGAGCATGTACATCAACTGCTTCGACCCGGCCCAAGGTGTCGGCGGGTGGTTCCGGATGGGCAACCGTGCCAACGAGGGGACCGCCGAGATGACCGTGTGTCTGTATCTGCCGCCCGAGGTGGAGGGTGGCAATCGCCAGGTCGGGTTCATGTTCAAGCGGCCGGCGATCGAGAACAACGATGCGTTCGACGCCGCCGGGCTCACGTGGACGATGGTGAAGCCGTTCGAGGAACTGCGCATCGACTACGTCGGCAAGGTCGTCGTGCTCGACGAGCCCGAGCAGATGGCCAACCCGAAGGAAGCGTTCACGAACAACCCGTACGCCGAGGCCGAGGTGCACCTCACCTTCACCGGCCAGGGTCGGCCGAGCATGTTCGGCGGCGAACCCGACGAACCTCACGAGAAGCCGGGTGAGGAGTTCGCGAAGGGCCACTACGAACAGCTCGTCGAGGCGACCGGCACGATCCGCGTCGGCGAGCGCGAGTGGCAGGTCGCCGGCTTCGGCCTGCGCGACCACTCCTGGGGACCCCGCTACTGGCAGGCGCCCTGGTACTACCGCTGGCTGACCGTGAACGTCGACGAGAACTTCGGGTTCATGGCGAGCCGGGTCGCCAAGCGCGACAGCGAGGGCACCCGCGGCGGCTTCGTGTGGGAGAACGGGGTGATGCACCTGTGCGACGACGTGCAGATCTCCACCGAGACCCGCGGCGACGAGAGCTACCACGACCGCATCGAGGGCACGATCCGCTCCAGCCGCAGCGACCGCGAGTGGAACTTCACCGGCGAGGCGCTCAGCCTGATCCCGCTGCGCAACCGTCGCCAGACACCCGACGGCGAGTGGCTGCAGACGCGCATCTCCGAGGCCTACACGAAGTGGACGATCCACTCGGGCGACTACGAGGGTCGAGTCGGCTACGGCATGTCGGAGTACCTCGATCAGATCATCGACGACCAGCCCGTCGGCATCGCCGAGTAGCCCGCCGATACGGTCGGGAGCCATGACTCCCACGCCACATCGCCGGATCGCCGAGCGGCTGATCGACGGACGCAGCGCCGTCGGACAGATCGCCGTCAGCCCCGACGGCCACCACGTCGCATTCGTCGTCGCCACCACGAACCTCGAGAAGAACACGACCTCGACACTGGTGTGGCTCGACGACGCGCCCGTCACGGCAGGTCCACACGACGCGAACCCGACGTGGTCGCCCGACGGCCGATTCCTGGCGTTCACCTCGCGCCGCGGCGAGAAGCAAGGTGACTCGACGCTGCACGTGCTCCCGGTCGCCAGCCCGGGCGAGGTCCGCACCGTCTGCACGATGCCCGACGGCCTCGGCGACGTGTCGTGGTCGCCCGACGGACGCTCGATCGCCTTCACGAGCCGCACCCCGCACGAGCGCTACCGCGCCGAGAGCGCCGCCTGGCAGTCGCCGCGCAAGGTCGAGCGACTCTTCAGCCGACTCAACGGTGAGGACTGGGTCTTCGACCGCCCGCAGCACGTCTACGTGGTCGCCGCCGACGGCACCGGAGCGCCGCGCAACCTGACCCCCGGCGAGTTCCAGCACGACGGAACCAGTTGGCTGCGCGACTCCTCGGCGATCGTCACGTCGGCCCAGCGCCACGACACGTGGGACCGTGACCAGGCGAGCGATCTGTACCTCGTCGAGGTGCCGGACCGAGGCGACGGCCCCGATGACGGGTCGAACGTCCGGCCGCTCACTGCCCACGACGGTCAGTACGGGGATCCCTCCGTGTCGCCGGACGGCACCGCCGTCGCCTTCATCGGGTCGGTCGATCCAGGCCTCTACCCGCAGAACGAGCACATCGGGATCCTCCCGCTCGACGGCGCCCCGCACTCCCACACCGACATCCGATGGATCTCCACCGGGCTCGACCGCACGTTCCAGCCCACCGTCGGCTCGCGTGCCCCGGTGTGGGAGTCCGACACGCACCTGCTCGCCACCGCCGAGGACCGCGGCGCCACCCACCTCCACCGCCTCGCCGCCGACGGCTCAGCCGCGCCCGAGCCGCTCACCGAGGGGCCGCTGTCGACCACCACCTTCGACGCTGCGGCCGGCACCGTCGCCACGGCACGCACCACGGTCGACCATCCGGCCGAGCTGTTCGTCGGCGACGAGCAGCGCACACACGTCGGCGACGCGTTCGCCGCCGACCTGCTCGGCTGGGAGCACCTCACCGTCCCCACCACGGACGGCACCGACGAGATCGACGTGTGGATCATGCGACCCGCCGGCTTCGACGAGACCGAGCGCTACCCGGTCCTGCTCAACGTCCACGGCGGCCCGCACACCCAGTACGGCGAGTACTTCCAGGACGAGTTCCAGATGCAGGCGGCGGCCGGGTTCGTGGTGGTGCTGGGCAACCCGCGCGGCAGCAGCGGTCGCCACACCGGTTGGGGCCAGGCGATCCAGGGCCCGAACCATCCGACGGTGCCGGGGCCGGGCTGGGGCACCGTCGACGTCGACGACGTGCTGGCGACCATCGACGGCGTCCTCGAGCGCCACGAGTTCTGCGACCGCGACCGGGTCGGCATGCTCGGAGGCTCCTACGGCGGGTGGATGGCGACCTGGCTCGCCGGCCACCACGGCGAGCGGTTCCGGGCGATCTGCTCTGAGCGAGCCGTCAACAACGCCTACGCGCTCGAGCTGTCGTCGGACATCTCGACCGGCTTCAACTCCGTGCACGGCGTCGACCACCTGGAGGCCCCCGAGGAGTACGTGCGCATGTCGCCGGTCACGGCGGTCCGCAACATCGACACGCCGATGCTGATCATCCACTCCGAGGAGGACTGGCGCTGCCCGATCGGCCAGGCCGAAGAGCTGTGGGTCGCGCTGAAGTTGCTCGGCAAGGAGGTCGACTTCTACCGCTTCCCCGGCGAGAACCACGAGCTGTCACGCGCTGGTTCGCCGATGCACCGGGTGCAGCGCGGCGAGATCATCCTCGACTGGTTCGACGCGCGGCTGCGCGATGGAACGCCTTGACGGTCTCGACGAGCGCGAGCAGGCCGATGCCGGCAGCGGCGCACACGGCGAGGTCGGCAGCGCTCAGGGCGTCGAGGTCGAGGAACTCGCTCAGCGGCGTGTAGAGCACCAGCAGCTGCAGCCCGATCACGACACCGGCGATCGCCAACATCAGCGGGTTGCTTCGCCAACCGATCGTGCGCAGTGACTCCGTCGACGACCGGGTGGCGAACGCCTGGCCCACCTGCATGAACGCCAACGTCGTGAACATCACCGTCTGCCACTGCTCGAAGTCTGCGGCGTAGTAGCCGAAGCCGAGCCCGAGTGTGACCGCGCCGATCACCAGGCCGACCCAGATCGTTCGGCGTCCGAGGCCGTTGGCCCACAGCCCGTCGCTCGGCGAGTGCGGCGGGCGTTGCATGACGGACTTCTCCGCCGGTTCGACGCCCATCGACAGCCCGAGGAGGCCGTCGGTCATCAAGTTGAGCCACAGCAACTGCAGCGGAAGGAACGCGATGGCCGTTGTGTCGGAGCCGGCGATGAGGAACGGTATCGGCCAGCCGAGCATCACGATGATCTTGCCGAGGTTGCCGGCGACGGCGAAGCTCACGAACCGGCGCAGGTTGTCGTAGATCACCCGGCCCTCTTCGACGGCAGCCACGATCGTGGCGAAGTTGTCGTCGCGCAGCACCATGTCCGCGGCTTCCTTGGACACGTCGGTGCCGGTGATGCCCATCGCGACACCGATGTCCGCGCGCTTGAGCGCCGGCGCGTCGTTGACGCCGTCGCCGGTCATCGCCACCACCTGGTGCTGCGCCTGCAGCGCCCCGACGATGCGGAGCTTGTGCTCGGGCGACACCCGGGCGAACACCGACACGTCACGCACGGCGGCGGCGAACTGCTCGTCGTCGAGATGGTCGAGTTCGGCACCGATCAGGACACCGTCGGTGTCGCTGATGCCGAGGTCGTTGGCGATCGCCACGGCCGTCAGCGGATGGTCGCCGGTGATCATCACCGGCCGGATGCCGGCATGCCGACACACGGCGACCGCGTCGCGCACTTCGGAGCGGGGCGGGTCGATGATGCCCACGAGGCCGAGCAGCACGAGGTCGGTCTCGGGGTCGTCGCCCTCGGCCGCCATCGGGCGGAACGCCACACCGAGCACGCGCATTCCTGCGGCAGCGAGCGCGTCGTTGCCGGCGGAGATCCGCGCATGCCACTCGTCGTCGAACGCGACGGGGGCGTCGTGGTCCCACACCGCGGTCGCGTGCTCGAGCAGGCCGTCGACGGCGCCCTTCACGAACGCGAGCGGAACGTCCTGGGGCAGCTCGGCGAGTTCCTCGATCTCGCCGCGCAGTGCGGCGTGGATCGTGCTCATCCGCTTGCGAGTCGAGTCGAAGGGTTGCTCGTCGACGCGGGGAATCCGCGACCGCAGGCCGTGCACATCGAGCCCGGCGTCGACACCCGCCTGGAGCAGCGCCGTCTCGGTGGGGTCGCCCAGCCAGACCCGCTGGCCGTCGCTGTCGACGTCCTCGGCGCCGTCGTTGCACAGCGCCGCCGCGACGAGCGTGGCGGTGGCCGATGACGGCGCGGCGCCGATGGCGGAAGCCGTATCGGAGTCCATCCGCACCTGGTGGCCGGCGACGTCGAGCACGGTCACCGTCATCCGGTTCTGCGTGAGCGTTCCGGTCTTGTCCGAGCAGATGATGGTGACCGAGCCGAGGGTCTCGACTGCCGGGAGCTTGCGGATCAGCGCCTGCCGGCGCAGCATCCGTTGCGAACCGATCGCCAACGTGAACGTCACGACCGCCGGCAGTCCCTCGGGGATCACGGCGACGGCGACGCTGATGGCGGTGAGCACCAGGTCGGTGAACGTCTCGCCCGAGATCGCCCCCATGACGACGACGGCGAGCGCCACCGCCACGCCGAGCAGTGCGAGCTGCTTGCCGACGCGGTCGAGTCGCCGCTGCAGCGGCGTCTGCTCGGATTCGACGTCTTGCAGCAGGGTGGCGATGTGCCCGAGTTCGGTGCGCATGCCCGTGGTGACGACGACGCCCTGACCGCGCCCGGCAGCGACCTGGGTGCCGGAGTAGGCCATGCACAGGCGGTCGCCGAGGGCGAGGTCGTCGCGATCGACCGGTGCGGTCTGCTTGTCGATCGGTTCGGACTCGCCGGTCAGCGTCGCTTCCTCGATGCGCAGGCTGGCGACCTCGACGAGGCGCAGATCGGCGGGGACCACCGAGCCGGCGTCGAGGTGCACGATGTCACCCGGGACCAGCTCGCCGACGGGCACCGAGGTCATGCGTCCGCCACGTGTGACCCGTGCGGATGGCACCGCCATGCGGCGCAGCGCAGCGATGGCCTGCTCGGCGCGGTACTCCTGGTAGAAGCCGAGCGCCGTGAAGAGCACGACGATGGCGCCGATCGCGCCGGCCTCGAGGTACTTGCCGAGCACCAGCGACAGCAGCGCGGCGCCGATCAGGATCAGCACCATCACCGAGGAGATCTGGCCCCAGATCAGCGCGAGCTTGCTCGTCCCACCGGACTCCTGGAGTTCGTTGGGCCCGAATTCGGCTCGGCGCCGCTCGATCGTCGTGTCGTCGAGCCCCTGGTCGGACGAACCGAGCTCGTCGAGGACGACCTCGACGGGGCGGCGGTGCCAGTCGGTCGACGCCGCGGCGTCGGTGTCGGTGGCGGTGAGCGGGGCGGTCACGCAGCGACTCTGGACTGCTGCGCTCCGAGGAGGCGGGCGATGCGCTCGTCCATCGGCGGGTGCGTCATGAACAGCTTGGCGAAGTTGGCCTGCTTGCGCCCGGTGAGCGGGTTGACGATGTAGGCAGTGGCGTGGGCGGGGTCGACGTCCATCGGGATCTCCTTGGAGCTGCGGTCGAGCTTCGCCAGCGCGCTGGCCAACGGTCGGGGATCGCCGATCAGTTCGGCGCCGATGCGGTCGGCTTCGAACTCCCGTGACCTCGACAGCGCCATCTGCATCAGGCCGGCTGCCATCGGGGCGAGGATGGCCAACAGCATCGTGACGGCGGGGTTCGGGGCATCGTCATCGTTGTTCCCTCCGAACATGCTCGCAAACATTGCCAGGTTGGCGATCGCCGAGATCGCCGTGGCGACCGCGGCGGCGATCGAGCCGATCAGGATGTCCTTGTTGCGGATGTGGGCGACCTCGTGGGCCACGACGCCGCGGACCTCGCTGCGATCGAGCACCTGGAGCAGGCCGGCGGTGACACACACCAACGCGGTCCTCTCGTTGCGGCCGGTGGCGAACGCGTTGGGCTGCGGGTCGGGCGAGATGAACAGGCGTGGGGTGGGCATGTCGGCGCGGCGGGCGATCTCGGCGAGGTCGTCGCGCAGCCAGTCGAGTTGGCCGGGGGCGACCTCGGTGGCGCGGGCGGCCTTGACCGCGAGCTTGTCGGACGACCAGTAGGAGGCGCCGACGATGCCGAGACCGAAGAGCAGGCCGATGACAAGGCCGGTCATGCCGCCGAGCAGGGTGCCGACGAGCACCATGAATCCGGCCAGGCCGGAGAGCAGGACGACGGTCTTGAGGGTGTTGGAGGTGTGCATGCTCAACTTTCAGCAAACGGTGGACGGTTCGCTGAAGGTCTCTCCGCCGCCCCGCTGCCGGGATGGCTGGCCCCGCCGACTTCGTCCCCACCAGTGGGACTCGGTGTGTTGACGACGGGCCTCGAGGGATACTCCCCTTCAGATCTGTTGGTACCGGTCGAATGTATCGACCAGTCGGGACAACCCGATGCCGGTGATACCTATTCCCTCATGCTCCGGCGGAGCGTGGCGCTCAGGTGGTGCTGGAGCGGTTGGCCGACGGCGGCCATGCGGAACGTGTAGTGGAGGTCGTCGCCGGTCACCGAAATCGTGCGTTCGGTGATGGTGACGTCCTTGGCGCTGGTGGTCGAGCCGATCGAGGTCGAACGGGCGTCGATCACCAGCGGAGCGTCGCCGCCGACGACGGCGCCCTCGTAGATCTCAGCGAGGCCGGTCGGCTGGGCCAGCACGATCTCGATGCTGCCCGGCCTCGGGACCCGGAGGTAGCCCGTCTCGGCGTGCATCGGGGCGCCGGTGTCGGGATGTCGGGTGCGCTGGGTGTAGGCGACGAACGGCTTGCCGACGTGGGTGAAGGTGATCGACTCGGCGTACGTGAACGGCTCGATCGTCGGGTACTCGCCGGCGCCGGACCCCTCCCAGGTTCCGAGCAGCGGTGCGAGCACTGCGACGTCGGGATGCAGTTCCGGTTCCATCCCCTCACCGTAGGAGACGCCCGGCGGACCGCGTGCTACGCATGCACCCGATGAACTCGCTTCCCCATTCGGCTGACCTGTACGCCGCACTCAACGTCGAGCCCGCCGACCACGCAGGCGGTCACCGCTACATCCACGTGATCGGCACGTCGGTGTTCGTCGACACCGAACTCGCCGACGACACCTGGGAACGTCACGTGGTCGGCATCGTCGACGGCGACGCTTGGTGGGCCGTCGACGTCCCGACCGACGCCGACGATCCGTCGTACGGCTCGGCGCTCGACCTGTTCAGCTACTTCGGCCGAGCAGCTCAGAGCGAGTGGATGGCCGCCGGGCGAGCCGTGCAGATCGTCGAGTGGGCGCGCACCCACCGGTTCTGCGGCCGCTGCGCCACACCGACGGCACCATCGAACGGCGAACGCGGGATGAAGTGTCCGGCGTGTGGGCTGATCGCCTATCCGCGGCTCGCTCCGGCGATGATCGTGCTCGTCACCCGCGGCGATCCGGGACCGGAGCAAGAGGCGTTGCTCGCCCGCGGTGTCAACTTCCCGATGCCGATGTATTCGTGCCTCGCCGGGTTCGTCGAGCCCGGTGAGGACCTCGAGGGCGCCGTCGTGCGCGAAGTGGCCGAGGAGGTCGGCATCCGGGTGACCAACGTGTCGTACCGGGCGAGCCAGCCGTGGCCGTTCCCGCACAGCCTGATGATCGGGTTCCGGGCCGAGTACGAGAGCGGCGACCTGGTGCTCGACGAGACCGAGATCGCCGACGCCCACTGGTACCGCCGAGACGACCTGCCGACGATCCCGCCCGGCATCTCCGTCGCCCGCCGCCTCATCGACGAATGGCTCCACGAGGCCTGAGTCGTCGGGCTGAAGCGGACGGCTTCGCGGGATCTATGGTCGGCGCCATGAGCAACTCAGACGTCGTGATCGTCGATGCCGTCCGCACCCCGATCGGCAAGCGCAACGGTGGCCTGTCCACCCTCCACCCCGCCGAGACCCTCGCCCGGGTCCAGCGGGCGATCATCGACCGCAACAGCGTCGAGCCCACCGAGGTCGGCCAGGTCGTCACCGGCTGCGTCAGCCAGGTCGGCGAGCAGGCGTTCAACATCGGCCGCACGGCGTGGTTGTCGGCCGGGCTCCCGCTGACGGTCGCCAACACCACCATCGACACCCAGTGCGGCTCGAGCCAGCAGGCGACGAACCTCGCCACGTCGCTCGTCGGCTCCGGCGCGGTCGACATGGCCCTGGCGTGCGGCGTCGAGGCGATGAGCCGCGTGCCGATCGGCGCCTCGGGCAACAAGGCGCTCGGCCTCGGCGTGCCGATCCCGAAGACCTACTTCGAGCAGTACGAGATGACCTCGCAGTTCGAGGGCGCCGAGCGCATCGCCGACAAGTGGGGCATCACCCGCGACGACACCGACGCCTTCGGCTTCGCCTCGCAGCAGCGCGCGGCGCAGGCGTGGGCCGAGGATCGCTTCTCGGGCCAGTACATCACCATCGAGGCACCGGACCTCGACGAGGAGGGCAACCCGACCGGCACGACGCACACCGTCGCCCGCGACGAGGGACTGCGCGAAACCACGCTCGAGAAGCTCGCCACGCTGAAGCCGGTCGCTCGCGAGAACGGCGTGCACACCGCCGGCAACTCCTCGCAGATCTCCGACGGGGCCGCCGCGGTGCTGCTGGCCACCGAGGCCAAGGCCGCCGAGCTCGGCCTGACGGCGCGGGCCCGCGTCGTCGACACCTGCCTGGTCGGCACCGACCCGGTGCTGATGCTCACCGGACCGATGGACGCCACCCAGCACCTGCTGAAGCGCACCGGGCTGTCGATCGACGACATCGACGTGTTCGAGATCAACGAGGCGTTCGCGTCGGTCGTGCTCGCCTGGGCCAAGGAGGTCGGCGCCGACCTCGCCAAGACCAACCCGAACGGCGGCGCCATCGCCCTCGGCCACCCGCTCGGCGCCACCGGCGCGTTCCTGATGACCAAGGCGCTGTACGAACTCGAGCGCACCGGTGGCCGCTACGCACTGATCTCGATGTGCTGCGGCGGCGGCCTCGGCACCGGCACCATCATCGAACGCCTCTGAGTCACGTTTGCGCTCAGATTCGGGTGACCCGGCTCACCCAAATCTGTACACAAACGTGGGGGTCGACGGCGCGACGGGTGACCACGGTAGAACCCATCCGTGCGCTTCGCTGCGGCCGCCATCTGTGCACTGGCGCTCGGCGCTCCGAGTTGCGCCGGTGGCGCCTCGCCGGCCGCTGACGGCCTCGCGATCGTCGCCGAGGTGATCGACGGCGACACGATCGACGTCGACATCGCAGGACGCACCGAACGGATCCGCCTGATCGGCATCGACACGCCCGAGACGAAGAAGCCCGACAGCCCGATCGAGTGCTACGGCCCCGAGGCGAGCGCATTCACGGCGACGCTCGTCCCACCCGGCACCGAGGTGCACATCGAGCGCGACGTCGTCGGACGCGACGACTACGGACGTCTGCTCGGCTACGTCCACCTCGTCGATCCCAGCGGAGCGCCGACCACGTTCGTCAACCTCGAGATCGTCGAGCAGGGCTACGCCACGCCCCTCACGATCGAACCGAACAGCACCTTCGCCCGCGACTTCGCGGCGGCGGCCCGACGCGCCGAGCGCGCCGACCTCGGGCTGTGGTCGGCCTGTTCGTCGTGAGCGCGCGCCGCTCCGGTAGCGTCGCTGCGGTGGAGATCACCCTCGCCGAACGCCTCGGCCACTCCCCCGACGACCGTCTGGTGATCCTGTCGTGCGACGACCTCGGATCGTGCCACGCCGCCAACGTCGGGGTGTTCCAGGCGATCCGTGACGGTGCCGCCACGTGCGCCTCGCTGATGGTGCCGGCGCCGTGGGCGGGCTACGCCGCGAAGCTGTCACAGCCCACCGACGACCTCGGCGTGCACCTCACCCTCAACGCCGAACACGAGTGCTACCGCTGGGGTCCCATCACCCACGCACCGTCGCTGCAGTCCGGCGAAGGCGGCTTCCCCCGCACGCTCGAGGACCTGTGGGAGCACGCCGACCACACCGAGGTCCTGCGCGAACTGCGCGCCCAGGTCGAACGGGCGCTCGCCTGGGGCATCGACGTCACCCACCTGGCCCCGCACCTCACCGCGATCACGCTGCGTCCCGAGTTCTTCGACGTCTACCTGGAGCTGGCCGTCGAGTTCGCGCTCCCGATCCGCCTGCCGTCCACCGTCACCGCCGAGCAGGCCGGGTTCCCGTTCCGGCGCCTCGCTGCCGACGAGGGCATCGTGTTCCCCGACCACTTCGACCACGACTGGCGTGCCGGCAGCGCCGAACGGGTCCACGCCGCCATCGACGCGCTCCAGCCGGGCGTCACCGAGATCCACGTACAACCGGCGATCGACACGCCCGAGGTGCGCGCCCTGGGCGAACTCGCCCAGGGATGGATCGACGACCTCGACCTGGTCACCAGCGACGACCTGCGCGACCGCCTCGACGCGAGCGGCGCCACGCTGATCGGCTACCGCGCGCTGCGCGACGCCATGCGTGCCGGTTGAGGCGTCAGGGCTGAGCGACCAGGGCAGCGATCGCCGTTGCGGCGGCGCCGGACTTGAGCACGTCGAGCACCACACCGGTGTGGCCGGACGCCTTGAGCACGCCCCGCATGTACGCCACCGTCGGGTCGAAGTCGTCGGCGGCAGCGTCGACGAGCGGCACGGTGACGACGACGTCGGCGTCGTCGGGGCCGTCGACGCGTTCGTCCTGCTTGGCCACGACCACCCGGTACTGGACGCTCACGGCGACACCCGCTCGCGGACGCCGGCGAACAGGTCGCGCTCGCCGTCGTCGGCCGGGATCGAGCCCACCAGCGACCGCGCCAGGATCCAGTCCTCCCACGGATACGCCGCGGTGAACTCCTCCTCGTCGACGTCGAAGCCCCAGAACGCCGCCGACGGGTCGATCTGGGTGGCGTGGGCCCGCAGCGCACCGCGACGGACGTGTCCGTAGCCGGTGATGTCGATGCGGGTGGTGATGCGATGGTCCTGCGACGGCCGATCGAGCCACTCCTGCTCGAACGGCGACTCGCCCTTGAGCCGCAGCAGCAGTTCGTGGATCGCCAGGATCCGGGCCTTGGACCACACCGAGTAGTAGAGCTTCGACGGCGTGAAGGGTTCGCCGAGGTCCGGGTACCAGTCGGGGTCACCGGCGCGTTCGAACGCGAGCACGGAGACGTCGTGGACACGGAGGTGGTCGGGGTGCGGGTACCCGCGCTGGTCGTCGCCGTAGGTGATGATCACCTGCGGGCGCTCACGCCGGATGATCGCCACCAGGCGGCCCGTGGCCTCGTCGATGTCGGCCTGGTGGAAGCACTCGGGATGGTTGTTCGGCTCGGTGTCGGCCATGCCCGAGTCGCGGTAGCCGAGCATCTCGACGACGTCGAAGCCGATGATCGCCGCCGATGCCGCCAGCTCGGGCGCCCGCATCGACGCCACGAGTTCCTTCTCCTGCTCGGGCGTCAGATCGTGGAACGGCTGGCCGGGCTCGCGCAGCGACGGGTTCTGCAGGTCGCCCTCTTCGCCGCCGGTGCAGCACACGAGCACCGTGTGGACGCCCTCGTCGTGGTAGCGCGCCAGCGTCGGCGCCCCTTTCGACGCTTCGTCGTCGGGGTGGGCGTGCACGGTGAGCAACGAGAGACGTTCGGACACCCGCACGAGGCTATCGGTGCGAGTTCGGGGCGAGTTCTGCGTGGTGAGCACGCCGGCCGCACCCCACCGCGTAGCCTCCGGCGGGTGACCCGACGGACCACCACGATCTGCTCCGCTGCACTCGCCGCCGTCGTCGCACTGGCCACGGTCGGCTGCGACACCGGCGACGGCAAGCAGCTCACGCCCTACGACCCCGCCGACTACCCGAGCCAGACCGTGGCACCGACGATCACCGACGAGTTCGGCAGCGACGTCGACGCAGGCCTCGTCGTCGACCCGACCCTGGCACCCGGCACCGGGTTCGACAGCGGGTTCGACAACCAGCTCGGCACCGACGTCGACGGCGAACCGGAGCCGTTCAACCTCGCGCTGCCCTGGCTCGACGGCGGCGACATCGACCCGCGCTACACCTGCGACGGGCCCAACATCGCACCGGCGCTCAGCTGGGGTGCGGTCCCCGCCGGCACCGTCGAGATCGCGATCGCACTCGTCGACGACTCCGCGGTGAGCGACGGCCAACCATTCGTCCACTGGGTGATCGGCGGGCTCGACCCGGCCGAGATCGCGTTGGTCGAGGGCGACGTGCCGCTCGGGGCCCTGCAGGCGCTCAACTTCTTCGGCGACGTGGGCTACGGCGGCCCCTGCCCGCCACCCGGCGACGATCCGCACCTGTATCGGCTCACGGCGTATGCGCTCAACCAACAGCTCGAACTTGCCGATGGAGACCTTGCAACCGAGTTCTTGGACGTCATCGCCACGCTCGCAATCGCGTCCACGGACGTGACCGGGTTCTACCAACGCTGAACGACGCTCCCGGAACGCATCGAGCGGAGAGGAGTTGGTCAGGGTGCACGACGACAACATGCCACCACCACCGCCACCACCTCCACCTCCTCCACCACCTCCGGCACCAGCACCTCCGCCCGACTGGCGGGGGGCGATCGTCGAGCTGCTCGACGCCGATCAGACCGCCGCAGTGGTGCTCGGCTTCGACGGTCTCGTGCGCACCGCCAACGATGCAGCTCTGCGTGTGCTCGGCGCCGACTCGACCGCCGCGCTGCAGCCGGGCGCCGCGCAGCACGCCACGCTGCGGTCGATGCTCGACCAGGCGCCGCGCCAACTCGTCACCGGCGGCTACGACGGCACCTGGCAGGGCGACGTCGACCACATCGACGCGACCGGCGAGGCCCGCGTGTTCCGGGCGACGGTCGCTGCTCGGCGCGACGACTCGCTCGACGGCGGCGGATTCGTGGGGCTGATCGCCCACGACGTCACACGCACGCGCAACGACACGGCTCGCTTGCGCCACCAGGCCGACCACGATCCACTCACCGGGTTGGCCAACCGTCGCCGGATCATGTCGATCCTCGCCACCGCCATCGCCGCGCAGCGTCAACGTCCCGGCCACGTCGCGGCGATCTTCATCGACGTCGACCGGCTCAAGTACGTCAACGACGCACTCGGCCACGCCGTCGGCGACCGGCTGCTGCTGTCGACGGCCCGACGGCTCGCCGACAGCGTCCGACCCGACGACCGCGTCGCCCGCATCGGTGGTGACGAGTTCCTCGTCGTCTGCTCCGACGTGCCCGATGTCGCCGCCGCCCTCGAACTCGCCGAGCGAATGCAACGCGCACTCACGGGACGCCTCCGTATCCGCCAGCTCGACCTGCACTTCTCGGTGAGCATCGGGGTGGCCGTGAGCGACCACGAGATCCTCGGCATGCTCGACGCCACCGCTGCTGCCACCATGATCGCCAACGCCGACACGGCAATGTACGAAGCAAAGGCGGCCGGCCGTAAACGTTGCGTGCTGTTCACCCAGGAGATGCGATCCGCAGCGCGGGAACGAACCGAGCTCGGCGCCGAGCTGTCCCGGGCGATCGCCGACCGAGCGCTGACGGTCGACTTCCAACCGCTCTTCTCGGCGGTCACCCGGCGGGCGATCGGCGCCGAAGCCCTCGTGCGCTGGCACCACCATCAGCACGGGCCGATCGAGCCGACCACCTTCGTTCGCATCGCCGAGGAGTCCGGCGCCATCGGACGCCTCGGCGAGTTCGTGCTGGAGCGGGCACTGATCGAGACACGGCGTTGGATCGACGACCGGGTGGTCGGCGAGGACTTCGCCGTCCACGTCAACGTGTCGCAGATCCAGCTGGCGAGCCCGTCGTTCGTGAACCTGGTGCACTCGACGCTGAAGGCCCACGGCCTCGGCCCCCAACGCCTCGTGCTCGAGGCACGCGAGACGGCCCTGCTGGGCCAGAACCCCGACGTCGACCGTTCGGTCAGGGCACTGCGCCGCTCCGGCATCCAGATCGCGATCGACAACTTCGGCACCGGCGCCAACGCACTGTCGGTGCTCACCGACGTCGGCGCCGACCTGCTGAAGCTCGACGGCTCACTCGCCTTGCCCTCAGGATCGACCGACGCCGACACCCGGATCGTGCGCGCGATCGTCCTGCTCGCCCACGCACTCGGGATGCGCGTGGTCGCCGAGCGGGTCAGCGGCACCGATCAGCTGCGTCGTCTGCGTTCGGCTGGCTGCGACCTCGTACAGGGCAACCTCCTCGGCGCTCCCGGGCCGGCGTCCGCCCTGCCGACGATGGCCCGCTACTGACTCGCTACTGACTCGCTGCCGCCTCGCTGCCACCTCGCCAGATCGACTCGGTACCCTGGTCTCGTGCCGTTGCCGCCCCCACCGCCCCCCGACCGCACCGGCACCGGTACGGGCGTGTCACCGTCACCTGCTACCGCCATCCCGACCGCCTGGCCGGTCGCCGTTGCACTCGGTGCGGCAAGCCCGCGTGCGACACGTGTCTGGTTCAGGCCACGGTCGGCAGCCACTGTCCCGACTGCGTCAAGGCGGCCAAACCCGACGCCCGCACCCGTGTCCGGTTCTGGTCGGCGCGCCAACCGGTCCTGGTGACCACGTCGCTGATCGCGATCAACGTGGCCATCTTCGTCTACGTGTTCATCGCCACCCGCGAAGCGGCGGCGCTCGGCGGCGGCGTCACCGACGTGCATCTCCGTTTCGGCCTGAGCAAGGACGTGCTCGTCCAGCCGATCGCCTGGCAGAGCGACGACGGCGGCATCTACGTCACCGAGCCCGACGGCTGGTACCGATTGGTCACCTCGGGGTACCTCCACTTCGGTGTGCTGCACCTCGCGTTCAACATGTACTTCCTGTACATCCTCGGCCCGATGCTCGAGCCGGGGCTGGGACGCATCAACTTCCTGCTGCTGTACATGGCGTCGCTGCTCGGTGGCTCGCTCGGCGTGGTCCTGCTCGACAGCGGCGGCATCACCGCTGGGGCTTCCGGCGCCGTGTTCGGTCTGCTGGCCGCCGCCACGGTCGGGCTCTGGCGCCGCGGCGTCAACCCCTTCTCCACCGGAATCGGCGCCGCATTGATCCTCAACCTGTTCATCACCTTCGCCATCCCCGGGATCTCGATCGGCGGCCACCTCGGCGGCGCGATCGCCGGCGCGATCTGCGGTGCCGTCATGCTGGCGCCGTCGTATCGCCGGGGCCCGGCGTGGACCATCTGGGCGACACCGGTCGCCGTCGGACTCGGCAGCGTGGTTGCCGTCATCGCGATCGTGAACGCCGCATGACACTGCGCGACCGGCACCTCCAACGCCTCCGCACCGAGACGTTCGACACCCTGATCATCGGTGGCGGGATCAACGGCGCCGTCGCGGCGGCCTCGCTGGCGGGACGCGGCGCCCAGGTCGCCGTGATCGACCGCGGCGACTTCGCGAGCTTCACCAGCCAGGCGTCGTCGAACCTGGTGTGGGGCGGCTTCAAGTACCTCGAGAACTACGAACTCCCACTGGTCTTCAAGCTGTGCCGGTCACGGAACCAGCTGATGAAGGCCTACCCGGACAACATCAAGCAGATCGGGTTCTACGCCACGCTCGACGAGACCTCGCCGTACAAGCCGTGGTTCGCCGGACTCGGCTCGCTCGGCTACTGGATCATCGGGATGTTCGGCACCCGGCGACCGCGGGTGTTGTCGACCGAGCACATCGAACTCGAGGAACCCGCCATCGACACAGCGAACGCGCTCGGTGGCATCGAGTACTACGACGGCATCCTCGTCGACAACGACGCCCGGTTCGTGTTCTCGTTCGTACGTGCAGCGGTCGACGCCGGTGCGGTGGCGGCCAACTACGTCGAGATGCTGTCGGCCGAGCGTGCTGCGGGGCTGTGGAACGTGCAGCTGCGCGACGTCGACACCGGCGAGACGTTCTCCGCCACGGCTCGCACGATCGTCAACGCCGCAGGCCCGTTCGTCGACGACGTCAACCAGGAGTGGGGCCTCACCACCGATCACCGCATCGTGTACTCCAAGGGCATCCACCTCGTGGTGCCCCGGCTCACCACCACCGAGCACCACAAGGTCCTCGCGTTCTTCGACGACTCCCAGCGCCTGTTCTACGTGATCCCGATGGGGCGTCGATCCGTCATCGGCACCACCGACACCCGCGTCGACACGCCGTTCACCGAGGTCACCGACGACGACATCGACTTCCTGCTCGACCAGATCAACGCCCGGATGGACCTCCCGGCGCCGCTCACCAGGGCCGACATCATCGCCGAGCGCTGCGGCGTGCGTCCGCTCGTGGTCAAGCGCACGAGCGGCGACCACAGCGACGTCGACTGGACCAAGCTCAGCCGCAAGCACGCCATCGAGTCCGACCGAAGCCGTGGAGTGATCACCGTGTTCGGCGGCAAGCTCACCGACTGCATCAACGTCGGCGAGGAGGTCGCCGAGGAGATCGAGGCGCTCGGCATCCCGCTCGAGCCCGACCTGCACAACTGGTACGGCGAACCCGCTGCGGCCACCCGCGAGGAGTTCTACCGGCAGGCGCGGTTGATGCAGCTCGACCGGTTCCGCACCAAGGCCGACACCGAACCGCTCACCGACCGGTTGTGGCGCCGCTACGGCCGACGAGCGTTCGCCATGCTCGAAGCGATCCGCGAGGACCCCCGCATGGCCGAAGACATCATGGGCTCGGCCGACTATCTGCGCGTGGAACTGCACGCTGCGGCGAGTACCGAGATGGTGACGCGGCTCGAGGACTTCATGCGACGGCGCTCCAAGATCGATCTCGTCGTCCACGACGACGAGATCCGCAGCTCGACCGGGCTCGCCGAGGTCGCCGAGATCCTCTTCGGGGCCGATGCCGAGCGTCGCCTCGCCGAGTACTTCGGTGGCGCCGACGAGATCCCGGAGGCCGTGCGTGCCGGACTCGGGCGCAACGGCACAGGCTGATCTGCAATGCTCGGCCGCGTGCGCCGCTGGTTCCATCGCGACACCCCGTCGTTCGATCCGCACTGGCACGACGTGCTCGGGCGTGAGTTCGGACACTGGCGACTGCTCGACGACACGGAACTCGAACGGATGGAGCTGCTGGTGTCGGCGTTCCTCCACGACACGCGGTGGGAGGCAGCGAACGGCTTCGACCTCGGCGAGGACCACAAGGTGGTGATCGCGGCGCAGGCCTCGATGCTCCTGCTGGGCCTCGAACTCGACGGCTACCCGCAACTGACCTCGGTGATCGTGCATCCCTCGACGGTGCGCCTGCACGGTGACCATGCGGTGGGCGGCGGCGTGCGCTCGTCGGGCACGCAGACGTTGGCGGGCCAGGCCCACTACCAGGGGCCCGTCGTGCTGTCGTGGGCGGCCGTCCGGCGCGGTGCGCGGTTCCCGGCGGGCGGCCAGAACGTCGTCTACCACGAGTTCGCGCATCAGCTCGACATGCTCGACGGCATCACCGACGGCACCCCACCGCTCGGCGACGAGGCGGCCACGGCCCGTTGGGTCGAGGTGTGTACCGCCGCCTACGACACCGTCCGCGCCGAGGGGTCGCCGGTGCTGCGTTCGTACGCCGGCACCAACCCCGCCGAGTTCTTCGCCGTGGCCACCGAGGTCTTCTTCAACCGGCCCCTCGAGGTACGCGAACACGAACCGGCGCTGTACGCCGAGTTGCGCGCCTTCTACCGCCAGGACCCTGCCGCTCGCCTCGAACGGTTCGCAGCGGCCGATGCGGCCGATGCGGAGACACCGCCGAACCTGGCCGTCTGAGACACCCGCGTGCCCATCGTTCTTGGTGCCCTTGCGTCGGTCTTCATCGGATTCTCCGACTTCCTCGGACGGTATGGCACGCGGCGATCCAACGCCGTCACCGCGACCAGCGGCGCCATGCTCGGTGGAGCGGTGTCGGCGCTCATCGCGCTCGCGCTGATCCCGAGCGTGTTCGCACAGCGCGACGTGCTCCTCGGCGTGGCGTCGGGCTTGCTGGTCGGCGTGGCGTTGGCACTGCTGTACGAGGCGATGGCCACCTCGTCGGCCGCAGTCGCAGGGCCACTGGTGGCGCTCGGTGCCGCGCTGATTCCGCTCGGCTGGGACATCATCTTGGGCAACCGCCCGTCGGGACTCGTGGGTATCGGCGTGATCGTGGCGATCTCCAGCTTGCTGCTCGTGATGTACTCACCGGCGCTGAGGGGGACCCTGCGCCGAGGGATCGGGCTCTCGCTGATGGCGTCGGTGCTCTTCGGCGTGTCGTTTGCACTGGTCGGCGGGGCCGGCGACGACAGCGGCGTCTGGGCTCCGGCCGCGCAGCGGGTCACCGCGCTCGTGGTCATGCTGGGATTGGCCACGGCCCGACACGTCCCCCGGCTGCCGCCGCGCCCGCTCATGGGCCCGATGTTGATCTCGGGCACGTGCGGGTCGCTCGCCATCGTCGCCTTCGCGCTCGGCACGCAGCAGGGCTCGTTGGCGACCGTTGCGGTGTCGGCGTCGATGTTCCCCGCCGTCTCGGCGACGCTGGCGGCCGCATTCGACGAGGACACGCTGCGGTGGTGGCAGATGATCGGCATCCTCGGCGTCGTCAGCGGCATCGCCCTCATGGCACTCGGCTGACCGCTGCAGGGACCCGGCTCGGGGAACTCTGTGACAGCCCCTCGTCATGATGGGATCCATGACGTCAACGACCCGCACTCAGCTCCCGTCGACCGACCAGCTCACCCTGCTGCCCAACCTGCCCGCCACCTCCACGCCGGCACGGTTCCGCCTCAGCAAGGACACCCGCGAGCGCGGCCTGCGCCACGTCGCCGAGATCCGCCAGATGCTCGCCGCTCGTTCCGACAACGCGGCGACCGCACCCGAGCGAAGCGACCAGGCCGCCTGAGCCTCGTCGGACGGTCAGCTGGACGGTCAGCCAGCCGAGGGCGACAGGTCGGTGACGGCCTGCCAGTAGTCGAGGTCGGGGTCGAGCGGCAGGATCGCCAGCGAGCTGGTGGTCACGCCGTTGTCGAAGTAGGCCTGGATCTTGGCCCGGCACTCAGCGGGCGAGCCGTGCACCACCAGATCGTCGACCACCTGGTCGGGGATTGCGGCGAGCGCCGCCTTGCGGTCGCCGGCCTTCCAGGCGTCCCACATGCCCTGGAGTTGGTCGCCACGGCCGAGCCACTCGTGGAACGCGGCGTACACGGGCACGTTCAGATACGCGGCGATGGCGAACTTTGCAGCGGCACGCACGACCTCTGCGTTCTCGCTGGGACAGCAGAAGATCCGAGCGACGATCTCGCGTTCCTCACCGCCCGCCGCGTCGTGCACCACCGGCGCCACGGTCGACACGTCCTCGGGCGACAGCCAGTTGATGATCGCACCGTCGGCCTCGCGCCCGGCGAGGCGCAGCATGCCTTCCCGCAGCGCGGCCACCAGGATCGGTGGGGTCTGCTCGGGGCGTACGCCGAGCTTGAAGCCGTTGACCTCGAACGTGTCGTAGGCGTGCTTGATCTTCTCGCCGCCGAGCGCGTCCTTCAGGAACCGCACGACGTCGCGAACCTTCTTGTACGGCTCCTCGAACGGCACGCCGTTCCACCGCTCGACGATCACGTTGCTCGACGACCCGATCCCGATCGCGAACCGACCGGGGGCGGCGTCGGCCATCGACGCCACGCTCTGGGCCATGCAGGCCGGGGCCCGGGTGTAGGCGGGAACGATCGCCGTACCGAGGCGCAGCCGCGGTTCCCACGCTGCGGCCAGGGCCAGCGGGGTGAACGCATCAGCGCCGTCGGACTCGGCCGACCAGATGTCGGTGTAGCCCATGTCGGCGAGCGCGCCGAGCTTCTCGCGATGGCTGTGCAGTGGGCCGGGGAGCGGAACGGTCATGCCGGGACGGATCGGGAGCGTCATGGCGCCGACACTACGCAGAGGACGCAATTCTGAACGGATCCGGTCGCGACAGCCGAAACCAGACCCGTCGAGAAGTGCGGCGATCGCGAACTCGGGGAACTCAGCCTTTCCAGTACCGAACGATGACCGACTGGCTGGCCGTGGCGAGCAACGTGCCGTCCTGGGCGAACATGTGGACCAGGCCATGGCCGAAACCGCGTTCGACGGCGTGGACACGGATGTCCATCAGCACCCATTCGGTCGGCACCATGCGACACACCCGCAGCGTGTTGTCGAGGCTGTTGCCGCCGGCACGGGCGCCGAGCGACTGACCGATGCCCATCGGCACGAAGTCGCCGAGGATCGCCAACGTCGTGGCGTCGACGCCGGTGATCACGTCGGGAAGACGCGCCCACAGCAGTGTCTGGCCGTCGCCCGGCTCGCTGCCGTCGAGCACCTCGAACGGGCGCGCCTTGACCATGCGCTCGTCGAGGCGGTCGTTGATCGAGCCGGACATGTCCGAGTGGCGTTGCCGCTCCGGGCAGTCCTCCGGTGGCGGGACGTCGGCGGGCATCTGCTCCCACTGTCCCGACGCCTCGAGGTCGCGCTCGCCGAGCGCGGCGTTGACCGTGAGGATCTCGCGGTCGGCGACGTGGCACACCGCTCGTGCCTGGGTGATCTGGTGGCCACTGACGGCAACCGTGACGTCGATGTCGACCACCTCCCCGGGCTTCGCGTAGGACAGGTACTGCGCGGTCGCCCACACGCACTGGCGTCCCGAGGTGCCTTCCATCGCCGAGATCGCTGCGCCGAGGCCCGAGCCGCCGAACAGGAAGTTGCCCGTGGTCGAGATGCCCTCGGTGACGGGCAGCTTCCAGCGAAACGGGTTGTGCGTCGGTTCGAGTCCGAGAAATGTGCGCGAGTCCATGGCGACGCTGATCGTAGGCGGCACCTACAGTCCCGCCCCATGAGTTCTGACACCGCACCATTGGAAACCTGGACAGGTGACGCCGTCGGTCTGGTCGACGCGTTCCGGGCCGGTGAGCGCTCGCCGCTCGAGGAGTTGGAGGCGTCGTTCGCCGCCGTCGATGCCAGCGACCTGAATGCCGTGTGCTTCGAGGATCGCGACGCTGCCCGAGCAGCGGCCGCCGCCGCCGACGTGTCGCTGCCGTTCGGTGGTGTGCCGGTGGGCGTCAAGGAACTCACCCCGGTCGAGGGTTGGCCCGACACCGAAGCGTCCGTGCCACTGCGCGATGGCATTGCCTCGCACACCGCAACGATGGTGCAACGCCTCGTCGACCGCGGCGGCGCGGTGCTCGCCGGGCAGACCACCGCGAGCGAGTTCGGAGGCGTCAACCTCACCCGCACGAAGCTCCATGGCGCCACCCACAACCCGTGGCAGCACGGCAAGACGCCGGGTGGCTCGTCGGGCGGCTCGGCGTCGGTCGTTGCCGGAGGGGTCTACCCGATCGCCACCGGTGGCGACGGCGGTGGCTCGATCCGCATCCCGGCCGGGTTCACCGGCCTGGTCGGGTTGAAGGGCACGTTCGGGCGCATTCCGCGCGGCCCGCACGCGGAGTACGGCAACCTCACGGTGTCCACGGGCTGCATGGCCCGATCGGTCCGCGACACGGCGCGCTGGTTCGACGTCACCAACGGCCACGATCCACGTGACCCGTTGAGTCTTCCCCGTGTCGACGGCTGGGAGGCCGATCTCGGGACACATCTCGACGACCTGCGCGGCGCCCGCGTGGCCGTGGTCGACGACTGGGGTGGTGCGGTCGTGTCACCGATCATGTGGGAGTTGCTGGAGGAGGCGGCGACCGCGCTGATCGCCGACTGCGGGTTGCAACGCGTGATCGGCCTCGACACCCATGTACCGCGCATGGGTGGTGCATGGTCGATCTCGGGGATGATCTCGATCGCTGCGCAGCTGGCGGACAAGTGGCCCGACTGTGCCGACGATCTCACCCCCGAGATGCGCTACGGGCTGCAAGCCACCGAGGGCAAGTACGACGCCACTGCGCGGGCACGCATCGAGCGCCGACGCACCGAGGTCAACGAGGCCATGGCACGCATCTTCGACCCGTCCGATGGCGTGGACTTCGTCATCACGGCGACGAACCCGGACGTCGCCTTCGACGCCGAGGGTCCGCTGCCCGGCGTGTTCGGCGGGATCGAGGCGGGCGCGGCGAACAACGGTCGGCTCACGTTTCCGGCCAACCTGCACGGCAACCCGGCGATCTCGGTCCCGGCCGGCTTTCTCGACGGCCTGCCGATCGGCCTGCAGATCGTCGGCCGCCACTTCTCCGAGCCGCTGCTGCTCGACCTCGCGCTCACCATGGAACGCAACCGCCCCTGGCCGCTCACGTCTCGGGCCAAGGTGGTCTAGGCGAATAGGTTGCCACCCATGAAGGTGGCACTGACCGTCAACGATTTCCTGCGGCGAGCCGAACTCGTCTACCCCGACCGGGTGGCGATCGTCGACGAACCCGACCAACCCGCCGAGTCGTGGGGCACCATCACCTACCGGGAGATGGCCGACCGGGCCCGGGCGATGGCGGCCGGGCTCGACGCGCTCGGCATCGGCGTCGGCGAACGCGTCGCGATGGTCAGCCACAACTCGGCCCGGCTGCTCACTGCGCTGTTCGGTGTGTCCGGATCAGGTCGGGTGCTCGTGCCGATCAACTTCCGCCTCGTCGCCGAGGAGGTCAAGTACATCGTCGCCCACTCCGGCGCCCGGGTGCTGCTGATCGATCCCGAACTCGCCGACGCGATGGCCGACGTCGAGTGCGAACACAAGCTGATCATCGGCGCAGCGGCCGACGAGACGCTGATGCGCTTCGGCGTGGAACCGCAACCGTGGGAGGCTGACGAGGACGCCACCGCCACCATCAACTACACCTCCGGCACGACGGCGCGCCCCAAGGGCGTGCAGCTCACGCACCGCAACCTGTGGCTCAACGCCTCGATCTTCGGCTGGCACATGGGCGTCAGCGATCGCGACGTGTATCTGCACACGCTCCCCCAGTTCCACTGCAACGGTTGGGGCATGCTCTACGCGGTGACGGGGATGGGCGCCGAGCACGTCATCATCCGCAAGATCGACGGCGCCGAGATCCTCCGGCGGGTCGAGGAGCACGGCGTGACGCTGATGTGCGGTGCGCCCGCGGTGCTCAACATGGTGCTCGACGCGGCTGCGACGTGGGAGGCCGACACCGGACGTCCGATCCCCGGCCGGGGTCGGGTGCGCATCGTCGTGGCCGGCGCTCCCCCACCGACTCGCACCATCGAGCGCACCGAGACCGAACTCGGCTGGGAGTTCGTCCAGATCTACGGCCTGACCGAGACGACGCCGCTGATCACGATGAACCGCTCACGCGCCGAGTTCGACGACCTCACGCCGGCCGAGCGGGCGGCCAAGCTCAGCCGGGCCGGCGCGCCGGTGGTCGGCTGCACGATGGCGGTCAGCGCCGACGGCGAGATCATGGCGCGCGGCAACATGATCATGGCCGGCTACTGGGAGCAGCCCGACCAGACCGACGCGGCGATCCACGACGGGTTCTTCCACACCGGCGACGGCGGCATCATCGACGACGACAACTACGTCACGATCTCGGACCGCAAGAAGGACGTGATCATCACCGGCGGCGAGAACGTCTCGTCGATCGAAGTCGAAGATGCGATCTTCCAGCATCCCGAGGTGACCGAGGTGGCGGTCATCGGCATCCCCGACGAGAAGTGGGGCGAGTTGGTCACCGCGCTGGTGGTCACGTCACCCGGCAGCGCGCTGACCGAGGCCGACCTGATCGCGTTCACGAAGACGAAGCTGGCCGGCTACAAGTGCCCGAAGCGCGTCGAGTTCCGCGACGAGTTGGCCCGCACCGCCACCGGCAAACTCCAGAAGTTCAAGCTCCGCGAGCCCTTCTGGGCCGACGCCACCCGCCAGGTCAACTGACGCGAATGCCCGAGGGTCACTCGAGGGTGGCGTAGTTGGTGCTGCGGTCGTCGGTGCGGGTGCCGACGACGGCGGCCACGCACTCGGCCAGATCGGTGAGGTAGTCGTCGATCACGCCGGTGTTCGAGTTGCTGATCGTCGAGTGCAGGCTGTCGGGCGGGCCCTGACGGTCGTGGAACCAGCCCTTGGCGAGCAGCGCGTCGCCGAGGGCGAAGACGTCGATCTCGGGTTCGAAGGCCGGGTCGGCGGCGATCGCCACCAGGTGGAACTGGCCGTCACCGAGCACCTGGATGCCGTCGATCTCTGCGACACCGGCACGGTAGGCATCCGCGTTCTCGAGCGTCTGGCGGGTCAGGTCGAGGTAGCCGTCGATGCCGAGGTGTGACATCACCGCCCAGGCGCACGCCATCGGCAGGCCGGACCGAGTGCCCTGCATGTTCGGTGACGCGTAGAACCCGCCGAGCCAGCCGTCGAACACGAACGTCTGGTACGCACGCGACTGCTTGGTGCGGTGCAGGATCACCGACACGCCCTTGGGTGCGTAGCCCAACTTGTGGATGTCGGCGGAGATCGTGGTGACGCCCTCGACGCGGAAGTCCCAGGGCTGCACCTCCCGTCCGAGCATCTCGACGAACGGCAGCACGAAACCGCCCATGCATGCGTCGACGTGGCAGTTGGCGTCGAACGATGCGGCCAGCGCGGCGATCGCCGGGATGTCGTCCTGCACGCCCTGCGGGTACTGCGGCGCCGAGCCGACGACCAGCACGGTGTTCTCGTTGCACAGCGCCGCCATCGCCTCGACATCCGCCGTCCAGTCGGCCTTCACCGGCGCCTTGTGGAGCTTCAGGCCGAAGTTGTGCGCCGCCTTGTGGAACGCGGCGTGCGCCGACTCGGCCACCACCATCTCGGGCTCGGTGATGCCCCGCTCGGCAGCTGCGCGCTCGCGGGCGGCGAGCACGCCGCACAGGATCGACTCGGTGCCACCGCTGGTGAGGAACCCGGCGACCGCGTCGTCGCCGTGCAGCAGGCCGGCCGTCCAACCGACCACCTCGGACTGGATCTGCCCGAGTGAGGGGAACGCCTTGGTGTTCGAGCGCGTTCTCGTGGAGGTAGAGGCGAGCCGCCTGCTCCGCGACCTCGTGCACCGACGGACCACCGTCGTAGACCATGCCGAACGTGCGCCCCTCCGCCCACTTGACGTCGTCGAGGCGCTTGGCGGTGAGATCACCGATGACGTCGTCGACCGGGCGGCGCTGCTGGTGGAGAGATGCCATGGGCCACAGTGTCGCGCACTAGGCGTCGAGAGGCTGCGGCGGGCGAACCAACCACGCCTCGACGGTGTGATCGAGGCCCGGCAGCCCATCGCACCGTGTCGAATCCCACGCAGATCCCAGCGCATCGCGGACCACCGGGTCGACGAGGATGTCGCCGGTCTGCGCCAGCGACGCCAGCGTGAAGGCCATCGTGACCGGTTCGCCCCACATGCTGAAGGCCAGCTGCTGCTGTCCGATCACGCCGCTGGCCACATCGCCCGTCGCCAGACCGGCACGAACCGACAGGTGCTGGCCGTACTCGGCACCGATCGAGGCGACCAGCTCCAGTACGGCTGCCGTGAACGTCGCGGCGGCGTCGATGCCGGCGTCGTCGACACCGAGACCGGTGGCGAACAGCGCGCTGGTCGACGACAGCCGGACGCGTTCGACTCCGTACTCGGCCTGCAACTGCTCGACTCCCTCGACCAGTTGCTCGCTGATCTCGAACACCGTGTCCTGGTTCGATCCGGAGGCTTCCGGAATCCCGTCGACGAGGAAGGCGATCACGGTGGCGGTGTCGAGCAGGTCCGTGATGCACTGCTCGCCGCTGCGGACCCGGTCGATCAAGCGGGGCGGAACGACCGCCGCGAGCACCGCGTTGATCTGCTCCTCTTCGGCGACCAGCGCCGCTTCCTCGGCCTCGAGTCGACCCGCGACGCTGCCGAGTTGGCGTCCGACGTCGCCCAACTCGTTGTTGCCCAAGCCATCGACCCCGGTCGCGGGTTCGCCCTGCGCGATACGACCTGCTGCGCCGACGAGTTCGGCGAACGGACGCGTCAACGACCGAGCCATCCACCAGCCGAGCAGTGCGGTCACCGGCAACAGCACGGCCATCACTGCGAGCGTGCCGCGCAGCAACGACGAGAGCCCAGCGGTGGCTTCGGAGCGATCCTTCTCGACCACCACCGCCCAGTCGAGGTCTCCGATCCGCACCGGCCCCGAGGCGGCGAACACGGAGTCGCCGTCGTAGGCCGTCACGGTTCCGACGAACGTGTCACCGCTGAGCGCCGCTTCGACCGCCGGGTTGTCGACCTCCTGGGTGAGCGCAGCCGACCCCACGAGCCGCATCTGGTCGATCAGCGACTCGTCGCCGTTTCGATCGAAGTGTTCTGCCAGGAACTGTTCCGGATCGTCGAGCCACGCTCGTGTATCGGTGCGTAGCGTCCCGTCGGCGCCGACGAGGTACACGTCTCCGGTCTTGCCGAGGCCCAGCAGCTCCCAGTCCTGGCCCGACGTCGCCAGCTCGGTGAGTCTCTGCACGGGGAACTCGGCGACGAGCACGCCCGTTGCATCGGTCGTCGAGCGGATCGCCGTGGCGAGGAGGAAGACCGCTTGTCCACGAGCCGGCAGGTAGAACGCCGTGTCGGAGACCACGGTGTCGCCCACGGCCACCGTCGAGACGGCGTCGACCACCGCTCCGAGAACGCCGTCGGCCCACGGCCCGCTGACCGTGTTCGTGCCGACGTCGATCCGCTTCTTGACCGAGTAGACGACCTCGCCGGTGCCGACGTCGACGAACATCAGGTCACTCAGCCCGGCGCTCTCCATCAGCGTTCTGAGCAGCGGGTGGTACTCGGCATGCGCCCGGCTGTAGCTCGAGCCGTCGCCGGCGTCGTCGAGTCGATCCCGCTCGTCGAAGGCATCGGGATTGCGGGCGATGTACTCGTACTGGACGAACTGGCCGCTGCCCGAGGCGGGCACCAACGACTGCGCGGGCACGTCCTGCCCTGCGTCGCGAAGCGGCTGCAGCGCTCGGTCGTAGGCGGCCTCGAGTTCGACGAACTGCTCGTTTGTCAAGGCGTCGTCGACGTCGACGTAGCCCGCCGCGAGTTCATCGAATGCCGTCACCACGCTCGGGATGACCGCGAGTGTCGACACCGATGCCTGCACCCGGGCGGCACCCCGCTCGATCGACTGCACTCGCGTGTCGCGCAGCGACTCCAACTGCGATTCGACGCTGTCGGTGATGAGCACCCGGGCGAACGCATAGTTCAGTCCCGACAACAGCAGCACCGAGACCAGCGCGACGCCGACCAACGTCAACTCGAGGCGACGGCGCAACGATCGGGGCTCGCGAGCACTCATGACGCGGTCTCCGGACCAGGCGTCGAGGTGGCGTCCAGCGCCGGCACGTCGACCGCGGGGACGTCCACGGACGCGTCAGCGAGTCGTTGCGCTCGACGCAGCGCACGATCGACGCGGCGGCGACGCGACACGCCGAGCTGCTCGAACGCGGCGGCAAGTCCGGATGACGACGCCACGGCCACGGCCGCAGCGTCCGCCGGAACACGCACCACCCGACAGTCACCGTTGGCGACGACCACCACATCGCGATCGGAGCCGTCGACGGCGCCGAGCACCCCGAGCACCTCGCCGGCCGCATGGTCGAGGACGCCGAGCTCGGACGCCCCGACGCCACGCATCACGAGACGGGCCCTGTCCATCGGCGAGTACGAACACGTCGCGCTCGTCCGCCGAGGCGACGATCACCTCGCCGGTTTCGTAGGTCGCGATCGACGATGCGGCTGCCAGACGATCGAGGACCTCGTCCGACACCTCGGCGAGCAGTGGCGCGTCGAGCAGTGCACGGCGAACGTCCGCGGGCGTGACCTGTGCTGCGATCGCCGTCTGGACACCGTCGAACAGGTACAGGTCCTGTGCCGGATTCGGCAGCGGCACCCCGTGGCGATAGGAGAGGTACCACACCAGCGACGCGAAGTCGGCCCGAACCCGTGGAGCGATCGCGAAGTCGTCGATCCACATGAACGCCTGGTAGTCGACGATCGGGTCGGCGATGTTCGTCACGAACACGACCGGGGGCGGGTCGGCGATCACACCGGCGGTCGAGCGGGCGGCTTCGAGCAGCATGGCCTTGGCCGCGGTCGGCGGCGCCGTGCGTTCGATCTGCACCGGCACCATCAGTCGATGTGCGCGGCTGGGCTGATCGAAGTTCACGATCGTCGCTTTGGCGAGTTGGCCGTTGGGGATCACGACCAGGTCGCCGTCACGGTTCTCGATGCGCGTGCTGCGCCAGTTGACGTCGATCACCCTGCCTTCGACGTCGCCCGATTGGATCCAATCGCCGGCGCTGAACGGCTGGTCGGCGAGCAACGTGAACCCGGACGCGATTCCACCGAGCGTGTCCTGCAGAGCGAACGACACCACCAGCGACGTCACGCCGAGCGCCGTGAGCGCCGCCGAGAGATCGACACCCCACACCCCTGCGATCAGGAACCACGCGGTGAAGATGATGATCGCCAGTCGGGGGACCGCGAGGAGCAGTCGAGGCACCGAGCGCTGATCGCTCCGGCGCGGACGGTCGACGATCCGGGCCACGACGACCTTGAACGCCGACAGCAACGCCGCCGCGAGCGCCAGCAGCAGTGCGCTGCCGAGCAAGCGCACCAGCAGACGCTCGCTGTCGACCTCGAACAACGTCGACACGAGCAGCCACGCAGCGGCGAGCGGCACCACCCACACCCGCACGATGACGACCGACGGGCGCAGGCTCGAGTCGCGCTGGCGCAGGCGCTCCTCGAGTTCACCGACGCCGATGATCAACGCCGGGAGCAACACGATGACGATGGCCGCCACCAGGATGTTGGAGGCTTCGAACGTGGCCGTCATGTCGCCGCCCCGCTCGGTTCAGCGACGCCGGTCAGCAGCATCATGTCATCGCGGTCGCCAGGCTCGAATCGATACGTCGAGGACAGCATGGTCACGCACTCATCGGACACGAGCACCTCGCCGGCTCCGGCCATCCGGGCCAGGTCGGTGGCTCGCTGGACGGTCACGCCCCACGTGTCGTGGATCAACCGATTTCCACCTGTCAGCCCGACGGTGATCGGACCGACGTCGATGCCGGCCTGGACGTACAACTCCTGGTCGGGATCGAGATCGCGCAGCGCCTCGCGTACGTCGAGCACGAACGCCGCAGCCCGCGCTGCATGGTCGAGGTGCGGCCGGGTGACACCGCACGCCGCCACGTAGGCATCGCCGGTGAGCTGGACCCGGTCGAGGCCCCGTTCTGCGGCCAGGTCGTCGGCGTCGTCGACGAACCGATCGAGCAGTTGACGCGCCCGGTCGGGGGAACCGTCCGTCACGAGGGCGCCCAGGCCTCCGATGACGACGACCGCCACCGTGGCGGTCGCGATCTGCTCGACGACATCACGATCGCCGGCCTCCGCACGCTCTGCGATCGAGGCCGGCAGGAGACGTCGCAACACCCGGCGGCGCTCGTCGGCCCGCCGACGTGCCGCACCGGTGCGGCTGCGCAACGTCGCCAGCATCGTGTCGATGTCGTCGGAGAGCTCGACGAACTCGGCCGAACTCCTGGCCGGGAGTTCGGTTCGCTGCGGCTCTGCGTCGCCGTCGCGAATCGCCCGGAGGCGTGACGAGATGATCCGCAGCGGCTCGAGCAGGCGATCCGCCCATCGGACCGCGATGAACGTGATCACCACGATGAACACCGCGATCGCCACCAACAGATTCCGGGTGAACTCGTCGATCGGCGCCTCGAGTTCGGCGATGTCCGCCTGGGCGAACACCGACCACTCGAGGCCGTCGATGTCGAGCAGACGCGTCGTCGAGATCACCTCGCTACCCAGGTAGTTCGTCACCTCGTCGACGCCCGTCGCGCCTGCGAAGGTGGTGTCGACCTGGCGATAGTCGATCGGCTGGAACAGCACCGTCGTCCCGAAGAACTGCATCGACCGGATCTCGTCGGCGTCGGCGGTTCCCGCTGCTTCGACGTCGTCGAAGTACGTGGCGCGGTCCTCGAGGAACTGACGGGAGTCCGATCGCATGAACGTGTCGGACGCCACCACGTAGGTCTCCTCGGTGTCGCCCGACTCGCTCCACTGCTGATCGTTGGTCATGATCGCCGTGAGGTCCTCGGGAGAGATCCGGCCCACGACGAACCCGGCGAGCTCACCGTCGGCAAACACGGGCGCACCGATGAACGCGCTCGGCCGATCGCCGGCTGGCGCATACATCGCGAAGTCACGAATGGCGACGTCGCCGGGTGACGGGTCGTCGGCGAGCTCATAGATCAGCGACGCCAGTTGCGAGCCGCTCTGCGGACCGCTGCGCAGACTCGTCGCGAAGTCGATGTTCTTCTCCGTCGAGTACACCACGACCTGCGACGTCGGCTCGATCAGGTAGAGGTCGTCGAAGCCTGCCTGGAGGGCGAACTCACGAAGCGAGTCGTCGAGTGGATCGTGGAGCGCCGACCACGCAGCGTCGCCGGTCCGAAGCGGTTCGTCGTCGCCCACCGGGACCACGTACTGCGCCTGCAGCGTGATCCCCGCGTCGGAGATCGGGACCAGACTGGCAGGGTTCACCGGTCGGTCTCGGGCCTCGGACAACTCCGGTGCCACGACGTCTCGGTAGTACTCCTCCACCAGCGCCCTGTCACGCGAGCTGGCCGTCTCGGCGTCGAGTTCACGGAATCGGCTCGAGAACTCCTCGATCGCCGCGGCCGGTCGGGGGGTGGCCGCCTGGACCCTGATCGCCCGCTCCAGGCCGCCGATGTACCGCTCGACCTCGTCGGCGCGAGCTGCGGCGACCGCCGTCAACTGGGCTTGGATCTCGTCGCTCGCGAGCCGCCGACCGCGATCGAGGCCGACGATCGAGGTGACCACCACCGACACCAGTGCGACCAGGACGACCACCAGTGCGAGCCGGCTCGCCACGGACACGTTGCGGACCACCCTGCCCGGGGCCTTCGACATCCGCTCGACCCGTTTCGGCACGAGCACCGAAGTTAGCCGCGCCACATCGGGTTCCCATACCCTCGCTCCATGCAGCTCGCCGACCTCCGTATCTTCACCGAACCTCAGCAGGGCGCCTCGTACGGCGATCTCCTCGCCGTCGCCCGACGAGCCGAGGCGCTCGGCTACGGGGCGTTCTTCCGCAGCGATCACTTCCTCAAGATGGGTGACGGCGACGGTCTGCCCGGCCCGACCGATGCGTGGGTCACGCTCGGCGGTATCGCCCGCGAGACCTCGACGATCCGCCTCGGCACGCTGGTCACCTCGGCGACGTTCCGGCTGCCGGGGCCGCTGGCGATCAGCGTCGCCCAGGTCGACGACATGTCGAACGGCCGCGTCGAGCTGGGCCTCGGCGCCGGCTGGTACGAGCAGGAGCACCAGGCATACGGCATCGAGTTCCCGCCGCTCGGTGAGCGCTTCGACCGCCTGGAGGAACAGCTCGAGATCATCACCGGGCATGTGGTCGACCCCGGTCGGCGAGACGTTCGACTCGCCCGGCGGCCAGCTATCCGGTCACGGCGTCACCGGCACTGCCCAAGCCGGTGCAGTCGCCGGTGCCGATCGTCATCGGCGGTGGCGGACCCGAAGCGCACGCCGGCGCTGGCCGCCCGCTACGCGACCGAGTTCAACACGCCGTTCGTGCCTCGTTCGTTCTTCACCGCTCAGTGCGATCGGGTGCGTGCGGCCTGCGAGTCGATCGACCGCGACCCGGCCACGATGACGTTCTCGGCGGCGCTCGTGCTGTGCTGCGGCGCCGACGAGGCCGAGTTCGAACGGCGGGCTGCGGCGATCGGGCGCGAGCCCGCCGAACTCCGGGAGAACGGCGCCGCGGGCACGCCCGACGAGGTCGCCGCCACGCTTCGCGCGTGGGCCGACGCGGGCGCCGATCGCGTCTATCTGCAGGTCCTCGACCTCGCCGACCTCGATCACCTCGACGTCGTCGCCTCCGAGGTGGCAAACGCGCTGGAGTAGGCCACTACGGTCGAACGGGTGAGCGACATCACCGTGTATCCCGCCCGCACCATCGTCACGATGGATCCTTCCCAGCCGGAGGTCGAGGCGGTGGCGGTGCGCGACGGCAAGGTGCTGGCCGCAGGATCGGTCGACGAGTGCACGAGCTGGGGGCCTCACGAGGTCGATCGGCGATTCGCCGACCACGTGCTCGTGCCGGGGATGATCGAGGCGCACGGCCACCGGTTGGAGGGGGCGTTCTCACTGCTGCCCTACGTGGGATGGTTCGACCGTCATCGCGTCGACGGCGGGATTGCCCCGGGCATCCGGACCTACGAGGCGTTCCTCGATCGGCTCCGCGAGCTCGACGACGAGACATCGGGATCGACGGAGCCGATCGTGGTCGGCGGCTTCGACCCGATCTACTTCACCGGCGAGGAGCGCCTGACGCGTGAGCACCTCGACCGTGTGTCGACCGAGCGTCCGATCTTCGTGTTCCACGCGAGCGCCCACCTGGCCACCGTCAACACGGCGATGCTCGAACGCCACGAGATCACGCGAGCCGCCACGACACCCGGCGTCGCGCGAGACGCGAACGGCGATCCGAACGGCGAGCTGCAGGAGATGCCCGCGATCTCGCTCGCCCGCTCGGGCATCGCCGTGATCGGCCGGGCGATGACCGACCCACGCTCATTGGAGGCGCTGGGCCAGCTGTGCGCCAACACCGGCACCACGATGCTGTGCGACCTCGGCAGCTTCGGGTTGACGCGGCCGGGCGAGGTCGCCGACTGGCGCACGATCGTCGACCGACCCGACTTCCCGGCCCGCATCCTGCAGCGTCACCTCCACGGACTCCCGCCGGGGAGTTCGGACTGGGCTGACGCCGCCGAGCTCCTGCTGCAGCTGGCCGCCGATGACACCGACAAGCTCCGCACGGCCGGGCTCAAGATCGTGCTCGACGGGTCGATCCAGGGCTTCACCGCCAAGATGGGGTGGCCCGGCTACTACACCGGGACCGACCACGGGCAGTGGATGGTCCCGCCCGAACAGCTCATCGACATCGCCCGACCGTTCCACGAGCGAGGCATCAACATCCACGCCCACTGCAACGGCGACCTCACGATCGACGCCTGGATCGACACCGTCGAACAGCTCGTGATCGAGCACCCGTGGCTCGATCATCGCCACACCGTGCAGCACTGCCAGCTCACCTCCGCTGCGCAGTTCCGGCGGATGGCCAAGCTCGGGATGTGCGCCAACATCTTCGCCAACCACCTCTGGTACTGGGGCGACCAGCACCACGACATCACCGTCGGGCCGGAGCGGGCACGCCGCATGGAGGCTGCTGCCACCGCTGAGCGATACGGGGTCTCGTTCTCGCTGCACTCCGACGCGAACATCACGCCGCTCGGCCAACTCCACACGATGTGGTGCGCCGTCAACCGGGTGACGCCGTCGGGTCGGGTGCTCGGCGAACACGAGCGGATCTCGGCCGGCGTCGGCGCTGCAGGCCGTGACGCTCGGCTCGGCCTACCAGATGCACCTCGACGCGGAGTTCGGCACGATCGAGTGCGGCAAAGCAGCCGACTTCAGCGTGCTCGAGGACAACCCGCTCACCGTCGACCCGATGGCCATCCGCGACATCGGCGTGTGGGGCACCGTCGTCGGCGGCCGCCCCTTCGAGGCCGCCCGCCCCTGACACCCACGTTTGTGTTGCAGTTCGGGTGACCCGGGTCACCCGAACTGCAACACGAACGGGTTGGGCGCCGCGGTCCGGCCGATGGCGACCAGCTCGGAGCGACGGGCCGGCGCGCGCGGAGTGATGTCGACGCGGCGACCGACGATCTGCACGAGCACCCAGGTGCCGTCGTCGAGCAGCACCCGCCCCTTCACCCGCAGCACGTCGGCAGGGAGCGACTCGACGAAGCGGTCGAGCGACTCGCGGCTGACCGGTTCGTTCGACGTCCACGACCACGACTCGTACCGATCGTCGTGCGATGCCGGCTCGGTGGGCGCCACGGTCGAACGACCCGACTGCACCCCCAGGACCACCTCGGCCGGCACTCGTCCGTCGACGACGCGAATCGTCGGCACTCCCCCGCTCGTCGACGCCACCCAGTCGTCGACCTGCGACAACCGCAGCTCGTCACACACGTCCGACTTCGTGATCACCACGAGGTCTGCGCCGCCGATCTGGCGGCGAACCTCGTCGCCGACGTAGCGGTCACGGGAGCGATCGACGATCGACGTCGCGTCGGCGAGCACGATCACGCCGGCGGGCTCGAACGGTGGCACCGTGCCCCACGCAGCGGCCACCGTCGGATCGGCGACGCCGCTGACCTCGATCACGATGTGATCAGGCGGCGACTCGGCGGTGGACATCGCATCGAGTGCCTCGTGGAGTCCAGCCCCGACCGTGCAGCACACGCACCCGTTCGGCAGGCTCACGAGGCCGTGGTCCGCCGCGTCGGCGAGCAGGTCGGCGTCGATCGCCAGCGATCCGAAGTCGTTGACGATGACCCCGATCCGTCGACCGCCGGGATGACGCAGCAGGTGGTTGACCAGCGTGGTCTTGCCCGCCCCGAGATAGCCGCCGACCACGGTCAACGGAATCGGCTCGGTCAGCATCCCGCCATGCTGCCACCCACCGATTCGGGTCCGATCAACCGGCGACGAATCCGCCGGCGGCGAGGGCGCGGTCGACCATGCCGGCGAGGCGGACGGTGTCGCTCGGGTTCTCGCCGCTGACCGTCACCGCCCAGGTCACGTTGTCGGCCCGGTCGAGCACCATGGCATGGGTGCTCTCGATCGTGCCGGTGTGTCCGGCCGCACCGCCGCCGTAGAGGATGAGGCCCATGCCGTAGCCACGATCGGGGCTGAGGGGGTCGTTGACCGCGGTCTTCATCTCGGCGACGGTGTCGGCCTCGAGCGGTTTCCAGCCGGGCGTGTCGGGATCGAGCGAGTCGAAGATCGTGACGAGGTCGCTCGGTGCGGCCACCCACGCGCCCGCGGCGCCGAGCACCTCCATGTAGTTGCGGTCCGGCACGCTGCGATGCACCACCTCGCCGGGTCCCGGGTCGTGCGTCGGGGCGAGGCGCATCCCCGAGATGCCCAGCGGGGTGAGCAGACGTTCGTAGACGGCCTGCTCGTAGCTCTGGCCGGTGAGCTGCTCGATCAGCAGTCCGAGCACGCAGTAGTTCATGTTGCTGTAGCGGAAACCGGGCCCCTGCAGCGACCGGCTGAGCCCCACTGCAGCGGCCTCCTCGCAGGAGCCGACCTGGTTGCGGAAGAACAGGTTCTCGTACTGGGCAAAGCCGGAGGTGTGCGTCAACAACTGACGCAGGGTCAACGCGGCCACACCGGCGCTCGGCGAACCGACGCCGACGGCATCGGCCACGATTGCGCCCACCGGATCGTCGAGGCCGATCACGCCGTCCTCCACCAGCTGGAGCGCCGTGATCGCGGTGATCGGCTTCGAAATGCTCGCGACCCGGAACTTGTCGGTGGTGTCGACGGCTTCGAGGGTGTCGGGCACGCGGACACCCATCGCCGCCTCGTGGACGATCTCGCCGTCGATCGACACCGCCACCGCCACCGCATCGGACCCGCCGCCGAGCACCGCCGAGTTCAGCGCGGCGTCGAAGGCCGCCCACCCGGTGAGCAGCGGGACGTCCGTGGCGGCCGGCCGGGGCAAGGGAGCGATCGTGACCCGGTCGATGGCGTACCCGGGGAACGGAAGGGGGTCGCCCTCGTCGATGGCGAACAGCTCGGTCGATGACGGCGCCGGCTCCCGATCGCTCGCTGGCGGCCCCTCCGATTCGGCGGTCGGCGACGAACACGCTGCAAGAGCGAGTGCTCCGGCGACCGCACCGTTCCGCAGGCGGCGCAGCTGGCGCGACGGTCGACGAGCAGACATTCCTCCATGATGACCGTCGAGCACCCTCCGGCGGCGGCACCCCTGCGAGCCGGCGGTCGCTACTGGTAGCTGATGTACACCGGCGTGGGTCGTACGGACAGCGATTCGGCCGGCGTCGGGGTGGGGCGGTCCTCGTCGTAGAAGTTCTTCCAGCCGGTCAAAGCGCCCTCCGGGAGACCCGCGACCATCCGGTCCCACGAGCCGAGCTTCAGCGGCAGTGTGCCGAAGCCGTCCATCTGGAACACGACCTGCACCCTGGCGGTGCCTCGGATGATCGACGGGTTCGTCACCATCGATGGCGTGAACTGGTGCACGACGAGCATCTTCGCAGGCAGCGAGTATCGCCGGATCACGGCGTCGAGGTAGTCGATCGTCTCGTTCACCTCGGCCCCGTCGACGGTGCCGATGCGACCGCCGCCTGGGCGTTGCGTCGGGCCGACCCGCCACTCCGGGTCGAGCGCCAGACTGACGTTGCGTTGTGCAAGCAGCCCTTCGATCTCGCGGGCCTGCGACGGAAACGACGCTCGGCCAGGCTGGAGATCGAGGATGACGTGGAGGCCGGAGTTGCGCGCTGCGTCGATCCACGGTTGGAACAAGCTCGCGGGGAACTCGTTGGAGTAGTCGCCGTCGGACCCCGCCGACGAGGACGCCACCGTCGTGATGATTTCGAACGTCGGTACCACCGGGCGACCGAACGGTCCGTACTGCGCAGCGACCGTCCTCGCCCGCTCGACTGCCTCGAGCGGCCCCTGCTCGCCGAGCACGCCGAGTGTCGACGTCCCGGGATGCCCGTACAACGCGACGTACAGCACCCCCGGCAACCAACCGCCGATCGGATCGGGCGGATCGAGCCGAACGGCCTGTCGCGTCGCGCTGGCCGCTGAGTCGATCCGGTCGACACCCGTGGCGGCGAGGATCGCGCCGGCCGCCGTCGCCGTTCCGACGGCGCCGACCGCACCGGCGAGCAGACGTCGGCGACTCAACGCGCCGGACACAGGTGAAGTGCGCCGTGGTCGGTCGGTCTCGCTCGCCACGATGTGCATGCTGTTCCCCCCGGGAACCCTGCGCAAACCGAGCCGCACGCCAGCGTCGCCTCAGGACGCCGTCGGCAGGTGCTGTTCGAGGGTGAGGACCGGAGCGAACAAGTCGCCGAACTCGTCGACGCGCTCCAGCACGTCGGCGGCTTCGAAGCGCAACTCGATGCCACTGGACACGCACTGTTCGGCCTCCTCCCACGTCACCGGTGTCGACACGGTCGGGTCGTCACGGGCGCGCAGCGAGTACGGAGCGATCGTGGTCTTGTGGTGAGCGTTCTGGCTCCAGTCGACGAACACCTTGCCGGGCCGCTCGGCCTTGGCCATCACCGTCGTCACCCGGCCGGGCAGCTGACGCTCCATCACCTGGCCGACGGCCAGCGCGAAGTCGGCGGTGGCCTCGTGGGTGACCCCGGGCGTGTTGAGCGGCACGTACAACTGGAGCCCCTTCGAGCCAGACGTCTTGCACCAACCCTCCAGGCCGACGGCGTCGAGCACCGTCCGCACGCCGAGTGCGACCTCGCAGCAGTCGACGATCGACGTCCCCGGACCCGGATCGAAGTCGAACACCAGCGTGCGAGGGGTGCCGAGATCCACTGCGAGCGCCATCGGAGCGTGCAGTTCGATCGCCGCGAGGTTCGCCGCCCACACCATCGCCGCCGGCTCCTCGATGCGGCAGTACTCGATGCCGCCGCGACGGTCGCCGGGCCCGAGGGCCACCGGCACCCACTCGGGACGATGCGACGGGCAGCGCTTCTCGAAGAACCCGTCGTGGTCGGTGCCGTCGGGGTAGCGGCGGAACGTGACGCACCGGCCGGCGAGGTGCGCGATCATCGCCGGGGCGATGCGCAGGTAGTAGTCGACGACCTCGGCCTTCGTGAACCCCGACGGGTACAGCACCTTGTCGAGGTTGGTGAGCCGGACGGTGCGGCCCTCGATGTCGACCTCGATCGGCGATGCCATCGGACGGTTCGTACGGATCGTCAGCCGCTAGGCCGACTTCTTCTTCGCCGCTGCCTTCTTGGCGGGGTGGCGGGTCCGGGCGTCCTTCGCGGCCGCGACGCTCGCTTCGAGCGCCGCCATGATGTCGACGACCTTCGGCTTCTCGGCCGCAGTCTCGGGCACCTCGAATTCTTCGCCGTCGGCCTTCATCTGGATCAGCGCCATCACTTCCTCGCGGTACTCGTCTCGGTACTTCTCCGGTTCGAAGTCGGCAGCGAGCGAGGCGACGAGGCTCTCGGCCATCGCGACCTCCTTGTCGTTCACCTCGACGGCGTCGAGGCCCTGCAGCTCCTCGATGTCGGCGGGATCGATCACCTCGTCTGCGTAGGCGAGTGTCGACATCACGAGCCGACCCTCCTCGGCGCGGATCGCCGCGGTGTACTGCTTGTTGCGCATCACGAACCGGCCGATGGCCACCTTGCCGCTGGCTTCCATCGCCCTGGCGAGCAGCACGTAGGGCTTGGGCGGGCCGTCGGGGGCGAGGTGATAGGCGGTGTCGAAGTAGACCGGGTCGATGTCGGCCAGGTCGACGAACTCTTCGAGGTCGACCGACTTGGTGGCCACCGGCATGAACGGTTCGAGTTCGTCGGGGTCGACCACGACGTAGCGGCCCTTGGAGATCTCGTAGCCCTTGACGATGTGGTCGTCGCCGACCTCGTCACCGGTCTCCGCGTTGACCTTGCGGTAGCGGATGCGGGCCATGTTGCGTTCGTCGAGCTGGTTGAACGACACGCTCTGTCGGCGCACGGCATGGAACAGCTTGACGGGGATCGCCACCAACCCGAACGAGATCGTCCCACTCCACACCGGCCGTGCCATGGCCAAGAGTCAACCACATTGCGACGCTCCCCGAACTCAGCCGGAGAGGACAGCGCGCGGGACGATGTCCATGCCGAAGCCGGTGAGGATCGCCAGGTACAGCAGGCCGGTGGCCGCCATCACCGCCGAGTAGGCGCGTTCCTTGAGCGCTGCCTGGGTGACGAAGATCAGGATGATCGTGGTGATCGAGCACATCAGCCACATCCAGCCCAACATGCCGCCCCAGCCGTCGTCGACGGTGCCGTTGAGCACGGCGATCATGCCCGTCGGCAGCAGCATGACGAGCACCTCCGCGGGCCACAGCCACTTGAGCGCGGCAACCATCTCGTTGAGCAACCGCCGCGGCAGGCCGGGCTGGGTGAGGTACCAGTGCCCGAGCAGCATCGCGTCGGACAGCGCGCCGATGAAGGCGGCGCCGACCAGCGTGCGCGCCAACGCCACCGCGGTGTTGCCACCCGCGTCGAGCGCGGCGGCGATCAGCCCGATCGTGCCGATGAACACCGGCACGAGGTCGAGGATCGGCGGAAATTCGGGGCCGTCGGACCTGGCGACGATCTCACCGGAGTCGCGGTCGGCGTCGACGGTGCGTTCGATGCCCGTCATCGCGGCGACGCGCTCGCTGCGTCGGTCGTACTCGGCCCGGGCTCCGCTCACGCCGGCGGCCTTGCGGCGCACCGACACGAACAGTGCGAACGCACACGAGATCATCACGCCGACCGACGCCGCCTCGCGAACGGGGACGACACCCAAGGCCAGGCCCGCCGCCAGTGCACCACCAGCGAAGCAGAAGTAGACGATGCGCAGCAGCCAGCCGTAGCCGAGGCTGGCAATGCGGCGACGGGTGGTGAACCAGCAGAAAAGCATGCCGCCCGTGGCCCACTGCAACAGCACGGTGGCGGCGTCGAAGCTGATCACGTTCGCCCACGGTAACGCCGTAGCCTGACGGCGCCATGGCCTCCCCCCGCCACCGCCGATCCGCCGGCGCCATCCCCGCTCGAACCCTGCTCGTCACGCTCGTCGCTGCGATTGCACTTGCCGCCTGCGCCACCGGCCCGCGACCGAGCTTCGACGCCGACGAACCGGCCCAGCAGGCCACGGGCGACCCGGCGGTCGACGCCGTGCTCGAGCGTCTCGACCGAGTCGGCCTCGAGCAGTTCACCGCCGACTACACGATCCTGACGCGCCTCGGCGGCCTCGAGTCGACCGCCACCGTGGTGCAGGCGTCCGACAGCCGGCGCTCGATCACGATCAACGCCGTGCGATTCCTCGACGGCACCGGCACGTCGTCCACGTGCAACCTGACCACCGCCGAGTGCGAGGCGATCATCAACGACGCCCGCGTCAGCGACGTGCAGATCACCCACGACTTCTACGGATCGAGCTTCGCTCGCCGCCTGCGTGTCGACGCCGGGCGCAGCCTGGCTCCCGCCAGCGGCTACACCACGACCATCGCCGGCCAGCCGGCAGTGTGTGCCGACGTCCCGGTGTCGGGTGGCACCAAGGTGTACTGCGCACTCGAGACCGGTCCCCTCGCCCGCTACGACGGCAACGACGTCGTCATCGAACTGGTCACGGCGAGCGCCACGCCCGACGAGACCAAGTTCGCCACGAGCTGAACGAGCGGTTCGATCCGTCAGGCGTCGACGCCGACGAGCGAGTGATCGGAGTTGTTGAGGCGACGCGGTCCGGTGTCCGTTGCGACCACGATGTCCTCGAGCCGCATGCCCCACTTGCCGGGCACGTAGATCCCCGGTTCGACGCTGTAGGCGTGGCCCGCTTCGAGCGGCAGATCGTTGCCTTCGACGATGTAGGGATCCTCGTGCTCCTCCATGCCGATGCCGTGCCCGGTGCGGTGGATGAAGTACTCGCCGAAGCCGGCGTCAGCGATCACCTGACGCGTCACCCGGTCGACGTCCTCACACGGCGTGCCGACGACGCCGGCGGCGGCGCCGACGCGCTGCGCTTCGTGGAGTACTGCGTAGGCCTCGGCAATCTCCGCAGTCGGCTCACCGGTGAACACGCAGCGCGTGGTGTCCGAGCAGTAGCCGGCCATCGTGCCGCCGAAGTCGCACAGCACGATCTCGTTCGGCTGGATCACCCGGGAGCCTGCGTGGTGGTGCGGGCTGGCGGCGTTCTCGCCGGCGGCGACGATCGCGAAGTTGACCTTGTCGTGGCCCTCTTCGATGATCCGGCGTCCCAGGTGCGCCGACACCTCGGCTTCGGTGCGTCCGACGAGCGGGATCTCGCCGCGCTGGAGTTCACCGGCGATCCGATCGACCGCGGCGCCGGCCGCGGCGAGTGCGTCGATCTCGGCGGGGTCCTTCGCCATTCGAAGCGGGCCCACCACGTCGACGGCGCGGGTGTACTCGGCGCCGGGCAGCTGCGGCAACAATTCGACGAGGAACCGGGCCCACATCTGATCGCCGACAGCGACGCGTGTCGAACCCGACGACAGTCGAGCGACGATCGCTGTCGGATCCTGCGTCTCGCCCCACGGCAGCATGTCGAACACGCCGGGCACCTCGCGCACCCGCGGCGCCTCGAGCGCAGGGATCACCATCGTGGCACCCGCATTGCGTGGGACGACCAGCATCGTGAGGCGCTCCAGCGGCATCGCCGTGTACCCGGTGAGGTACGGCAGGTCGTGGCCGACCGAGAGCAGGAGCGTGTCGATCTGGTGGTCGGCCATCGCCGCCCGTACCCGGGCGAGCCGGTCGAGGTACACGGACGAGTCGATGTTCGGCGAAGCCATCGCCCCAGTGTGCACCGCCCAACCCCACCCCCACCATGTCTGCGCGCAGATTCAGGTGACCCGTCCCACCCGAATCGCCACGCAAACGGGATGAGCCGGGGTGCTCAGTCCTCCAGGAGGATCGTCGTGGCCGGGGCGAGGAACTCCTCGTCGGGGAACGCGCCGGGTGGGTAGATCGACATCCAGTCGCCGCCGCAGTCGCCGCCGGCGAGAGCGAGGTCCTGGCAGATCGTCGAACGGGTGATCTTCCACACGCCGTCGACGAGCACGGCGATGCCGTAGCGGTCGTCGAAGTCGTTGCCCGGCGTGTCGATCGAGTAGCGGAACCACGCCTCGTCGGGCGCCGTGAACACCAACTCCTCGATCGTGGCCGACGCGTTCGCGGCGTCCTCGGCGAAGACCCCGTCCTGCACCTGCGCACGAGCCTCGGCCACCCCGGTCGGGTCGTCGATCAGGTCGATGCCGACGTCGTCGGTGCCGACCACCCCGTACAGCGAGGTCATCGCGTTGCGGATCTCGGCCTCGGCGGCGGCCGGATCGGCCGGCTGTTCACCCGCCTCGGGCAGCGCCGGCGGCGGCGGCGTGCACGACTCGCGGAACTCGGGGTCGTCCCAGGACCCGACGCCGTCGGAGTCCACGACGCCCGCCGCCGCCCCACCCTGCACCTCGACGCTGAACACCGGGCTGTTGTCCACCCAGTAGCGGTCGGAGCCCTCGACGATCTCGGTCGGCGCGATGCCGGGGACGGCGAGCACAGCCACGCCATTCTGGGGTGCTGCAGCGTCGCTCACCCCGGTGTCGAGGGTGACCACGACGTTCTCGGTGTCGTCAGCGACCTGGACCACGAACACCCAGGTGGGCTGACCGTCCGGCGTGCCGAGCGTCACCCACGACACCGCGCGACCCTGATACGGCTCGCGGTACCAGGGCACCGACCCGACGTCGATCACGCCGTTGCCGCCGAGCGCCACGCGCAGCTGACCCGACTCGTAGCACCACGGCGCCGGCCGCCACTCGCCCTCGGGGACGTCGTCGTCCTGATCCCAGGTCTGGCCGAGATGCACCCGCAACGTCCGGCCCACATCGGTGGTCCGGTCGACGAGCAGCTCCATCGCGTCGTAGCCGAACATCGACCATCCCGCGCCGCCCGACGCCGCCCGGCCGATGCTGTCGCTGCCATCGGCGAGCGGGTCGGCCACGGCGGGAGCCGTGCTGTCGACCGCCTCGGAGACCTCGGTGTCGCTGCTCGACGCCATGGAGTCCGTCGCCTCTCGATCGTCGGTGGGCGACGTGGCGACCGACCCGCCGTCGACGCTGCGGCCGATGCCGTAGCCCGCGCCCGCTGCAGCGGCGACCAGCACAGTGGCACCGATGGCGGCGATCCATCGGCGACGTGACGGGGAACCTCCAGGCTGGTGTTGGCTGTGCAACTCCTCGAAGTGGATGCTCATGGGACCTGAGTGTCGCGCACCGCTGGGAATAGATCGATGACGTCATCGTTGCACCGGGCATGTCCGACGACGCCATCGCTCCTGCCCGGATCGACCTGTACTGGAGGCCCGGGTGTGGGTTCTGCTCGATGCTGCAGCGCAAACTCGACAAACTCGGCATCGAGCGCGCCGAGCACAACATCTGGGAGAACGCCGACGACGCGGCGACCGTTCGTCAGCACGCCAACGGCAACGAGACCGTTCCGACTGTCGTGATCGGCGATCGGGGCTTCGTCAACCCCTCGGCGGGCGAACTGATCGCCTACCTCGGCGTCCACCATCCCGAGCTGCTCCCCGAGGGCTTCGAAGCCCCCGAGCCGAACGCCGTCAGCCGACTCGCCACCCGCGTGTTCGGGTGACGGGTACTGTCGACGCCATGAGCGATCCACGACTCGAGGGCACCGAAATCGTCGACTCGGTGATCGACACCATCGGCGAGACACCACTGATCCGTCTCAAGCGCCTCAGCGAGCTCGAGGGCATCGACTGCGTGTTCGCGATGAAGAACGAGTCGACCAACCCCGGCGGCTCGGCCAAGGACCGCCCGGCGCTCGAGATGATCCTCGCCGCCGAGCGCGAGGGCCTGCTCGAGCCCGGCGGCACCATCGTCGAGCCGACCAGCGGCAACACCGGTGTCGGCCTCGCCATCGTCGCCGCGCAGCGCGGCTACCAGTGCGTGTTCGTGATGACCGACAAGGTCGCCCCCGAGAAGATCTCCCTGCTCAAGGCCTACGGCGCCGAGGTCGTCGTGTGCCCCGTCGCCGTCGAGCCGAGCGATCCGCAGAGCTACTACAGCGTCGCCGAACGCCTCACCAACGAACTCGGCGCGTTCCGCCCGAACCAGTACCAGAACCCGCACAACCCCGTCGCCCACGTCAAGACCACCGGGCCCGAGATCTGGCGCCAGACCGCCGGGCGCATCACCCACTTCATCGCCGGCGCCGGCACCTGCGGTTCGATCACCGGTGTGGCCCGCTACCTGAAGGAACAGAACCCGGACATCAAGATCATCGCGGCGGACCCCGAAGGCTCGGTGTTCTCCGGCGGCTCGGGTCGCCCCTACCTGGTCGAGGGCGTCGGCGAGGACTTCTTCCCGGCGGCGTGGGAGCCGGACCTGCTCGACGACATCATCCCGATCAGCGACGAGGAGAGCTTCCTCACCGCCCGCTACGTCAGCCAACGCGAAGGCATCCTGATCGGCGGATCCGGCGGCATGGCCGTCGCCGCTGCGATCAAGGTGGCCAAGGCCGCCGGCCCCGACGACGTCGTCGTCGTGTTCAACCCCGACTCCGGACGCGGCTACCTGTCGCGCGTGTTCGACGACGCGTGGATGGCCAACTTCGGGTTCCTGCGTGAGTGCGACCAGTGCGTCGGCGCCGTGCTCGACGCCCGCAATGCGTCGATCGAGAACCTGCTCTACGTCAACCCGCAGCAGCTGGTGTCCGATGCCATCGAGCTCATGCGCTCCAACGGGGTCAGCCAGCTCCCGGTCTGCAAGAACACACCGCCCTTCGCTGCAGCCGAGGTGTCCGGCTCGATCGACGAGCTCGAGCTGATGGAGGCCATCCACCGCGACCCCGGCGTCATGGCCACCCCGGTCGAGAAGGTGATGGGCCCGAAGCTGCCGACGATCGGTGTCGGCCAGAAGGTCGAGTTGGCGGTCGAGATGCTCGAATCGGCACCGGCCCTGCTGGTGCTCTCGGGCGGCCGGCCGCTCAGCGTGCTCACCCGCACCGACGTGTTGTCGTACTTCACCGCCATCGCCGAGGACGCCCTGGAACGTGGTTCCGGTACGGTGTCCAGCGATGGGTGATCTCGACCAGTCCAACCCCCGCCACGGCTTCGCCACCCGCGCGATCCACGCCGGACAGGACCCGGAACCGACCACCGGTGCCGTCGTCACGCCGATCTCGTTGTCGACGACGTTCGCCCAGGACGGCGTCGGCGGCCACAAGGGATTCGAGTACTCGCGCTCGGGCAACCCGACCCGCTCGGCGCTCGAAGCGCAGGTCGCATCGCTCGAAGACGCTTCGCACGGCCTCGCCTTCGCCAGTGGCCTCGCCGCCGAGGACAACATCCTGCGGCTGCTGCGACCCGGCCAGCGGATCCTGCTCGGCAACGACGCCTACGGCGGCACGTTCCGACTGATCTCCAAGGTGTGGAGCCCGCTCGGGTTCCCGTGGACGGCCGTCGACCTCACCGACCTCGACGCGTTGCGCAACGACTGGCCCGACGACGTGGGCATGGTGTGGCTCGAGACGCCGACCAACCCACTATTGACCTGCTTCGACATCGAGGCGATCGCCGAGATCGGCCGGTCCCGAGGCGCCGTGGTGGTCGTCGACAACACGTTCGCCACGCCGTATCTCCAGCAGCCCCTCACGCTCGGCGCCGACGTCGTCGTGCACTCGGCCACCAAGTACCTCGGCGGCCACAGCGACGTCATCGGCGGCTTCGTCGCCGTGAACGACGACGACCTCGCGGACCGCCTGCGCTTCACCCAGAACGCCGCCGGCGCGGTGCCCGCCCCGTTCGACTGCTACCTGGTGCTGCGCGGCGTCAAGACGCTCGCCGTACGGATGGACCGCCACTGCGAGAACGCCCGGGCGATCGTCGACCTCCTCGTGGGCCACCCCGCCGTCGAGCGCGTCCTGTACCCGCAGCTGCCCGACCATCCCGGCCACGCCGCCGCGGCGAAGCAGATGCGCGACTTCGGCGGCATGGTGTCGTTCACGGTCAAAGCGGGCATGGCTGCGGCGATGACCGTCGCCGACTCCACCGAAGTGTTCACCCTCGCCGAGTCGCTCGGCGCCGTCGAGAGCCTCATCGAGCATCCGGGGGCGATGACGCACGCGTCGGCGGCCGGATCACCGCTGGAGGTGCCCGACAACCTCGTGCGGCTCTCGGTCGGCATCGAGGACGCCGCCGACCTCGTCGCCGATCTCGAACAGGCACTCGAACGCGCCGTATGAGGCACGTATGAGCCTGCCACCCGACTTCCCGCTCACCCACGAGGCACCACAGCCCGAACGACCGATCGTGGTCGCCGCCAACCGCTTGCCGGTGATGCGCACCGACGACGGCTGGACCGCCAGCCCCGGTGGGCTCGTCCGTGCACTGTTGCCGATGTTGCGCGACACGGGTGGCACGTGGGTGGGTTGGACCGGCAACTCCGACGACTACACCGAGCCGTTCGAGGTCGAAGGCGTCGACCTGCATCCGGTACCGATCAGCGCCGAGGAGATCGAGCTCTACTACGAGGGGTTCTCCAACGACGCCCTGTGGCCGCTGTATCACGACGCGCTGCGCGAGTCGACCTACTCCAGTGAGCAGTGGGACGCCTACGTCGCCGTCAACGAACGCTTCGCCGTCACGATTGCCGAGATCGCGCCGCCCGACGCGATCGTGTGGATCCACGACTACCAGCTGCAGTTGGTTCCGAAGCTGCTACGCGAGCGGCGTAGCGACGTCACGATCGGCTTCTTCCTGCACATCCCGTTCCCGCCGTACGAACTGTTCTCGCGGCTCCCGTGGCGCACCGACGTCGTCGAGGGTCTGCTGGGCTGCGACCTCGTGGGCTTCCAGCGCCCCAAGGACGCGTCGAACTTCGCGGCCGCTGCACACGAACTGACCGGCGTCGACGTCGATGCCGACGACTCCGCCATCGTCCATCCCGACCGCGTCACCCGAGTCGGCACGTTCCCGATCTCCATCGACGTGGGCGACGTCGAGGAGATGGCTGCGGGTCGCGCCACGCGCCAACGGATGAGTCAGATCCGTGCCCGCCTCGGCGATCCCGAGGTGATCCTGCTCGGCGTCGACCGCCTCGACTACACCAAGGGCATCGGCCTGCGGCTCAAGGCGTTCGCCGCGCTGCTCGAGTCCGGTGAGCTCGACGCAGAGCGTCACGTGATGGTGCAGGTCGCCACGCCGACCCGCGAGGCGGTCGAGCACTACCAGGACGAGCGCCACGAGGTGGAACGCCTGGTCGGTGCCATCAACGGCCGCTACAGCCGCATCGGGCTGCCGGTCGTGCACTACCTGTACCAGACGCTCCCGTTCGACGAGCTGATCGCGCTGTACCGCGCCGGCGACGTGATGCTGGTGACCCCGTTCCGCGACGGCATGAACCTCGTCGCCAAGGAGTACGCCGCGTCCCACATCGACGGCGACGGAGTGCTCGTGCTGTCCGAGTTCGCCGGGGCGGCGGACGAGCTGACCGACTCGGTGCTGGTCAACCCGCACGACGACCACGCGCTGCAGCAGGCGATCGTCACCGCTGTCGAGATGCACCGCCACGAGCGCCGAGGACGCATGGCGGGCCTGCGCGACCAGATCCGCAAGAGCGACGTCCAGGGCTGGGCCGACCGGTTCCTGTCGCAGCTCGCCGCGGCGGGTTCGCCGTCGTCGTGATCAGCTACGACGATCCCACCGAACTGGCCCACCGCGTCGCCGACTGCCCGACGCCGCTGCTGCTCGGCCTCGACGTCGACGGGGTGCTCGCACCACTCGTCGATCATGCAGACGATTCGGTCCTGCTCGACGGGATGGGCGATGCGGTCAGCAGCGTGGCAGCACGAGCTCATGTGCACGTCGCGGTCGTCTCCGGCCGGTCGCTGGCGGGGTTGGCGCAGTTCGGGTTCGGTGACGACGTCGACATGATCGGCAGCCACGGCATGGAGACTCGGGACCGGGCCATGCAGCCGCTCGACGAGGCGGAACGCGAGCGCCTCGCCGTGCTCGACGCACTCACGGTGGAGGCAGTCGAGCGGGCCGGCGATGGCGCGTGGGTCGAACGCAAGCCGGCGAGCGTGGTGCTCCACGTCAGAGGGGCGCAGGTCGAACTCGGCCGGGAGGCGATCGACGATCTCCGCTCGCGCGCCGAACGGATCGACGGTGCCGCAGTCAAGGCCGGCAGCAACGTGCTCGAACTGTTCGCTCGACACGGCGACAAGGGCACGGCGCTGGTCGCGCTCGGTGCCGAGCTGGACGCAGCCACCACCGTGTTCGTCGGCGACGACGTGACCGACGAGGACGCCTTTGCCAGCCTGTCGCCCACCGACGTCGCGATCAAGGTCGGCGACGCCGACACGATCGCCCCGTATCGCCTGCGCGACCCCGCCGCCGTCCTCGTGTTCCTCGGAGCGCTGGCGACCCGCTGATTCGTCAGAAGAGGGAGGACTGGCCGGCGGGTGGTGTGCGGCGGATGGCGGTCCACGGGACGTAGTGGTCCATGAACACCCAGCTGCGGCGATGGATTGCCGAGGGTCCGTAGCCGAGCAGCGCCGACTTGTGCACGGGACAGGGATAGCCCTTGTTGGTGTCGAACGACCAGTGCGGATAGCTCTCGGCATGGGCGCGCATCTCGCGGTCGCGCACGACCTTGGCGAGGATGCTGGCGGTTGCCACACTGAGGCAGCGCAGGTCGGCCTTCACCGCCAGCTCGACGTGCGGGACGCACGGCGAGACGAAGTCCCACTTGCCGTCGGTGACCGCCACGTCGGGCGCCACACCGAGCCCCTCGATCGCCCGGCGCGCTGCGAGCTTCTGCGCAGCGGACATCCCGAGGTGGTCGCACTCGTCCTGCGTCGCCGATCCGACCGACCAGGCGACACACCAGTCGGTCAGCTTGTCGAACAGCGCCTCGCGCTCACGCTCGGTCAACAGTTTGGAGTCGCGCACACCGTTCACCCGGGTGTCGCGAGGCACGATGGCGGCACCCACCGACAGCGGGCCCGCCCAGGCGCCGCGACCCACTTCGTCGATGCCGACGACGACGTCGTGCCCGCGTGCCCACATCTCCTTCTCGATCGCCCGCGTCGGTGCCCGCTTCTTCGACGCCACGCACGCCTCAGCGATCGCCGAGGTCGATGCTGACACCGATGCGCTTGGGCTGCGGTGGCGCCGCCCACAGCGCCTCGCCGGAGCTGTCGTCGGTGGACCAGTCGGGATCGACGGCTGGTGCCGTGAGGTGCTGCGTGTCGCCGTGTTGCTCCCACAGCACTGCGGGACGTTCGCCGTGCCAGCGGATGGCGAACCCGACGGTGGAGCGGGCGCCGGTGGGCACGCCGTGCACCTCGAAGTTCGAACCCAGCCACCGCCGAGGGATCCCGAGTGGCAGCAGGCGGCCTTCGTCGGCGATCCGTCGCTCGACCTCGGCCACGAACCGGCCGACCGATGCGCCGCGCTGCACGTCGGAGAACGACGTCTGCGTGGTCGCCGTCGACGGCCTGGCGCGGCCGTCGCGGACTCGACGCTGGCGGATCGCGGCGATGTCGCCGGCCGCTCGATCGTCGCCCGCGGCCACCGCCAGGCGCTCGCACGCCCGCAGGGCCAGGTCGACCTCGGCGCCATCAGCGCGCGAGATCGACGCGATCGGCTCGACGACCTCGGGCATCCAGGCGTCGGCGTCGTCGCCGAGTCGGCCGAGTTCGGCGACGTCGAGCAGGAATCCGATCGCGTCGTCGGCAGCGTCGACCGGGCCGGCGAGGAGCAGGTCGCTGCGAGCAGCGGTGACCGCGTCGCCGAGCCCGGCATCGGGGAGCACGAGCCGGCTCGCTCGGTGCACGATCGTCTCCCACCCGCGCACGACCGCCATGGCGGGTGCCAGCGTCGGCAACGCCCACGTCGAGAACCGGGAGGGTTCGTGTGGGAGCGCCACCCGGATCGTGGCCCGGTGTGCAACCGGCAGCACGATGGCACCGTCGGGCAGGTCGATGCCCTTGATCGGGACGTCGGCCGGCGGTCGCTCGGTGAGCACACGGGCGCCGGCAAATGCGACGGCGAAGGGCAACGTGGAGGCGTTCTCGACCTCGATCACCGTGAGGCCTCCCGCATCGGGCACCGACCACACCCGCTGGATGGCATCGCCCTCGGGCACACGCAGCCTGGTTTCGATCACCGGCGTGCCGTCGATGCGCCGCTGGCGGACGGCTGCTTCGGTCGACGGCGTGTGCCACCGATCCTCTGCGGCGACGAACCACTGCAGCGTGGGGGCGTCACCGACCACGCCTGCCGGCACGACGTCGCCCCACAGCGTCACCCACGCCCGGTTCGGCGTGCCGACGGACCCGATCAGGGTCGGCTCCGCCGCGTCGAGTTCGGCCGCGCTCACGCGTCGAATTCGCTCTTGCGGCTGCGCTGCATCAGTGCGGCGAGTGCATCCGGGGCGGGGCGGTGCTCGTGGCACACGGCGACGACCTGTTCGGTGATCGGCATCTCGACACCGTAGCGGCGCGCGAGGTCGAGCACGCTCGGTGACGACTTCACACCTTCGGCGACCATGTTCGTGGCGGCCAGGATCTCCTCGATCGTCTTGCCCTGACCCAGTTGCAGGCCGACCTGGTTGTTCCGGCTCTGCTTCGATGAGCACGTCGCGATGAGGTCCCCCATCCCGGCGAGGCCGGCGAACGTGACCGGCTCGCCGCCCATCGCCACGCCAAGACGGGTCATCTCGGCGAGACCGCGGGTGATCAGGGTGGCGCGCGTGTTGTCGCCGAAGCCCATCCCCTCGGCCATCCCGGCGGCGATCGCGATCACGTTCTTGACGACGCCGGCCACCTCGCAGCCGACCACGTCGGCGTTGGTGTAGACCCGCAGGCTCGGACGGCTGAAGATGCGCTGCAGTTCGTTGGCGATGGTCACGTCGTCGATCGCGACGACGCTCGCGGCCGGTTGCCCACCGAGGATCTCCTTGGCGAGGTTCGGGCCGGTGAGCACCGCGACGGGATGCCCGGGCATGGCGTCGGCGGTGACCTCGCTCATGCGCTTGAGCGTGGTGCGTTCGAGCCCCTTCGACAGCGACACCACGGGCACCCACGGGCGGATCGAGGCGGCGGCTTCCACCGCCACGTCACGGTAGCCATGCGACGGAACGGCCATGACGACGACGTCGGCGTGCGACACGGCGTCGGCCAGCGAATCGGTCGCGCGGAGCGCATCGGGCAGGGTGAAGTTGGGGAGGTACTCCGGGTTGACGCCGGCGTCGTTGATCTCCTGGGCCAACTCGCTGCGGCGCGCCCACAGCACCGTCGGCGTGTTGACGGCGGCGAGCGCAGCGACCGTGGTTCCCCACGACCCCGCGCCGATCACTGCCACGTTGATCGTCGATGCACTCATGTCGATCCCCCCGATGTCCTCGTGCCGCCGCATGCGGCATCGGCGCCACCGTCGAGCAGCGCGCTGGGACCACTGTACTGCGGCATCGCTGCTCGGGCCGTGGCCCTCCTCCGGCGGCTCTCTACAGTGGTCCGGGTGCGTCTCGCCGTCCTGGTTCCGGTCAAGCGATTCACGGCGGCCAAAGGTCGCCTGACCGGCGTGCTCTCGGACGGCGATCGGGCCCGCCTGGCGGAATGGATGGCCAGCGGCGTCCTCGACGTCGTGGCCGAGATCCCGACGTTCGTGGCGTGCGACGACGACGACGTCGCCGGCTGGGCACGCCGGATGGGCGCCCAGGTGATCTGGGGCGCCGGCCTCGGCCTCAATGGAGCGGTCGACGACGGCGTCGCCCACATCATCGCCAACGGATACGACCAGGTGCTCGTGAGCCACGCCGACCTGGCGCTCCCCGCAGCGCTGCTCGACATCGCCCACGAAGGGCGCATCACGCTGGTGCCCGACCGCCGCGACGACGGCACCAACGTGATGTCGTTCCCGGCCACGCACCCGATCCGCGCCGCCTACGGTGGCGGCTCGTTCGCCCGCCATCTCCGCCAAGCGCTCGCCTTCGACGCCACCCCGGTCGAGGTGCGCCGCGATGTCGAGTTGTCGCTCGACCTCGACACCGCCCGAGACCTCGCCCACCCCCTGATCCAGAAGGTGCTTCCCCCATGGCTGCCAACGAACCCGGCCAACCCGGCCCACTGAACTCCGCCGCGCTCGCCACACCGGCGACCACCGACCTGTCCACGCCGACCTCGGCACTGGCGATCGGCGCCCACCCCGACGACGTCGAGTTCGGCGCCGGCGGCGTGCTCGCGAAGTGGGCCGCCGCTGGATGCATCGTGCACCACCTCGTCTGTACCGATGGATCGAAGGGGACGTGGGATCCCGACACCGACGTCGTGGCGCTGGCCGCCCGGCGCCAGGACGAGCAGCGTGAAGCGGCTCGACGACTGGCAGGATCCAACGCCGGCGAGGTCAGGTTCCTCGGGCGCGTCGACGGCGAACTCGACAGCGACCTGGCAACTCGCGGCGAGGTCGCCCGGATCATCCGCGAGCTGCGACCGCAGGTGGTGTTGGGCCACGATCCGTGGAAGCGGTACCGGCTCCACCCGGACCATCGCCACGCCGGGCTGCTGGCGTGTGACGGAATCGTCGCGGCGCGCGACCCGCACTTCTTCCGCGACCACGGTCTCCCCCACCATCGGCCCGAGGCGCTGCTGCTGTGGGAAGCCGACGCACCCGACCACGCCGAGGACGTCACCGACTTCGTCGACGCCAAGCTCGACGCCCTGGCTGCTCACGAGAGCCAGTTCGAGTCGACGATGAAGGCGCTCGACGACGACCAGCTCGCCGCGTTCGACCAGCGGATCCGCAATCGCCTCGGCGACCTGGGCCGACCGTTCGACATGGACGCCGCCGAGGTCTTCAAGCTGATCGCCGACCTCTGAACGCGAACGAGGGGCCCGAAGGCCCCTCGTTCGTCACTCGTCGTTGTTGCTCAGCGCTTCTTGGCCGGAGCCTTCTTGGCTGGTGCCTTCTTCTTCGCAGGCGCCTTCTTGGCGGGTGCCTTCTTCTTCGCAGGCGCCTTCTTGGCGGGAGCCTTCTTCTTCGCAGGCGCCTTCTTCGCGGGAGCCTTCTTCTTCGCAGGCGCCTTCTTGGCGGGAGCCTTCTTCTTCGCAGGCGCCTTCTTCGCGGGAGCCTTCTTCTTCGCAGGCGCCTTCTTCGCGGGAGCCTTCTTCTTCGCAGGCGCCTTCTTCGCGGGAGCCTTCTTCTTCGCAGGCGCCTTCTTCGCGGGAGCCTTCTTCTTCGCAGGCGCCTTCTTGGCAGGAGCCTTCTTCTTGGCCGGAGCCTTCTTGACGACCATCAGGTCACTTCCCGTTCAGGGCGGACTTCAGCGTCGAGCTGGCGGTGAACTTCATCGCGGTCGAGGCCTTGATCTGCACGGGTGCACCAGTCTGCGGGTTGCGACCGGTACGGGCGCTGCGCTTGGTGGTGCTGAACGACCCAAAGCCCGCCCAGGCGACCTTCTCGCCCTTCTTGGTTTCGCGGACGACGTAGTCGAAGAACGCTCCGAGCGCGCGCTCGGCGTCGGCCTTGGTGACGCCGGCCTCGGTCGCGACTGCGTCGATCATTTCTGCTTTGGTTGCCATTGAGTCCTCTTTCGGATGGGTGTTGATGCTGTTCACCCCGGCGCTCAGCGCCGAGACCGTTTCCGCTGAATGCGGCGGAACAGTGACCATGTGACCGAGTGCAACCCGCTCGGTTCAAGCATCGATGTCATTGCATTTGCAATGACATGGCGATCTATCCCTTGCCGGTATTGAAGATCGGCGGGATCCACCACGGCGGTCGACGGCTGCGCTACACACTGTGTCCGTTGGGTATGACAGACGATCCGTCGAGGAGACATGGTGACCGACCTGCTTCCGTCCGCTGACGCACCGACCCGCTCGCCCCGCCAGGGCACCGACGGGTCCGAGCCGAAGACGCCCGATCCGTCGAAACGGGCGCAGCGGACCAGGCTGGTGGTCGACACATCGGTGTTGATCGCCGACCCGACCTGTGTGCTCGAATTCCACGACGCCGACGTGATCGTGCCGCTCACCGTGGTCGAGGAACTCGACGGACTCAAGAGCCGCCCCGACGACGTCGGCCGATCTGCCCGCACGGCGTTGCGCACCCTCGAGGAACTGCGCGTCGCCCATGGCGGTTCGCTGGCCGAACCCGTCCCGACCGGCAACGGCACGGCGACGCTGCAGATCGAGATCAACAACATCCGCAAGCACCTGTTGGTCGAACACGGTCTCGACCCCGCCGTGCCGGACAATCGCATCATCGGCGCGGCGATCGGGCAGTCCGACTTCGGTCCGACCACCATGATCAGCAACGACGCGGCGCTGAGGATCAAAGCAGCACACCTCGGCGTCGATGCCGCCGAGCACCGGCTCACCCGCTCCGACCGCGACCAGCCGACCGTCGGCTGGTCCACGATCGAAGCGCCCTACGAGACCATCGACTGCCTGTACGCGGCGGGTGCAATTGCCATCGACGCCGTCGTGACCCACACGGCGACCGCCAACGTCGCCGACAGCGCCGCGCCGGAGTTCAACGAGAACGAGTTCGCCGTGCTGCGTTCGGGTTCCCAGTCGGCGCTCGTGCGGGCCGTGCACGGCGAGTTCGTGTTGCTCTCTCAGCACACCCCCGAGGCGTGGGGACTCCGGCCGCGCAGCAAGGAACAACGGTTCGCACTCGAACTGCTCCTCGACCCCGACATCGCCGTCATCGCACTCGACGGTCGAGCGGGCACGGGCAAGACGATCCTGGCGATCGCTGCCGGGCTCGAACAGGTCGTCGAGCAGAACCGCTACGAACGTCTGGCGGTCTACCGCCCGCTCGTGCCGGTCGGGCGAGCCGACGTCGGCTTCCTCCCGGGCGGCCTCGACGAGAAGCTCGATCCGTGGATGGCAGCCATCCACGATGCCGTCGTCGCACTGACCGACCGGGGCAACATCAACGATGCCCGCGCGATGGTCGACGAGTTGACCACCCGCGGCCAGCTCTCGCTCGAGTCGGTCACGTTCCTGCGTGGACGATCGCTGCAACAGCAGTTCGTGGTGATCGACGAGGCCCAGAACCTCGAACCGACCACACTGCGCACGATCCTCACACGTGTCGGTGACGGCACGAAGGTGATCTTCACCGGCGACACCAGCCAGATCGACGCGCCCTACCTCGGCGAGACCAACAATGCCCTCAGCGTGCTGTCCTCGGCGTTCGTCGGTCAGCCCTGTTTCGGGCACATCACGTTGACCGCCTGCGAGCGCAGCGACGTCGCCAGCCTGGCCGCCGAACTGCTCTAGCGACCACCGCGCGACCGGGCCGCAGCGGCCGCTGCGAAACTTTCTCGACACGGGAAAATCCGGTTGTGGTCGCCGCTCCGAACATTTAGTGTTAAATCGAGCGGCGGAGGCGCCTCCCCTCCGGTTCCCCGCCGCTCAGAGCACGAAGGGAGCGACTGGTGGCCGTTGCAGAGTTGTTCGACGAAGAGTACGACACCCCCTGGCAGGACTACGCCGCGTGCAAGGGACGGACCCGATTGTTCTTCCCCCCGAAAGCCGAACGTCCGCAGGCCCGAGCCCGCCGTGAGGCCAAGGCACAGAAGCTCTGCGACTCGTGTCCGGTACAGCAGCCCTGCCGGCAGTACGCCCGCATGAACCACGAGTACGGCTTCTGGGCCGGCGAGTCCGAAGAGGACCGTCACCTCGCCGGGTTCACCGTGTCCGCTCCGATCGGCGTGCGGGCCCGATTGCAGCAGCAGACCGGCTGATCACTCACGAGCGACGCTGGGACACCCCCTGTCTAGGGTGGTGGACGTGCCGCTCCCCCACTTCGCCGTCGTCGACCTGGAGACGTCGGGACTGAACACCAGACGCCACCGGATCCTGCAGCTGGGGATGGTCGTCGTCGAGGCCGACGGCACGGTCGTCGACCAGTGGTCGTCGCTCGTCAAGCTGCGCTGGCCGCTGTCGCGCGTCGGCCCCACCAGCATCCATGGGATCACCCGGGCCACGCTGCGGGGGGCACCGCCGCTCGACGACGCCCTCGACGAGCTCGGCGACCGCATGAGCGGAGCGCTGTTCACCGCCCACAACGCGGCGTTCGACAGCGACTTCATCGCCCGTGCCATCCGCAAACGCCCGAGTGGCGATTCCGTACGCATCGGGCTCGAACCTCGGCTGTGCACGCTGCGCATGTCGCGTCGTCTCGATCCCGATCGCCAGCTGTCACATCGGCTCAGCGACGTGTGCGAGCGCTACGGGGTCGCCCTCGAGCGACCCCACGATGCGCTCGGCGACGCGGCCGCCACCGCCGCCGTGCTCCCTCACCTGCTCGCGGCGCACGGCATCACCGACACCGAACAGCTCGAACCGTTCTACGTCCGTTGACCGCTCACGGGTCGACGTAGCGGGCGAGCACACTGCGAGCGACGGACACGGCCGGGTTCTCGGCGGCCGGGTCCACGAGCACGGCATTGGGGCCGAGCCGGATCAGCAACCTCGCCAGCCAGCGCTCGCTGGCGACGGGGAGCCGGGCCTCGACCCAGCCGTCACCCACCTCGTCGACCTGATCGACCGGGTACTGGTCGAGCACCCATCGGGCGTCCGGACCGAACCGGACCGTCGCACGCGGCACGTCGACGTCGTCGAAGAACCGCTCGGGGGGCGCCGTCGCCTCCACCGCCACCGTTCGACCGGTCGCTTCGGCGGACTCGATCCGGTCGATGCGGAACGTCCGCCGCGACTGCGACCGGTCGTCGTCGGCCACCACGTACCAGTTGCCACCATCGGTGTAGACGTGGCGCGGCACGATCGCTCGGGTCGACATCTCCGCGCGTGCGGGCGAGAAGTAGGCAATCGCCAGCTCGGTGCCGGTGGCTGCCGACTCGGCGAGCACATCGGTCAGCTCGGGCCGTGCGAGGTCGACGACGACGCCGGCGGTGTCGTCGACGTCGGCGGTCGCACTGATGCCGCCCGCTGTGGCGATGCCGGCGTCGGCGAGCGCGGCAGCGAGCTTGGCGAGCCCTCGCCCCAGTGCGCCATCGGGATCGGCGCCGGGCAGCTGCATCGCGGCACGCGCCGAGGTGAGCAGCGAGAAGGCCTCCGGTGCGGTGAGCCGCAGCGGACGCGTGAACAGTCGGGGCACCCCGACGAACACGACGCCGTCGTCGACGAACACGTCGATCATCTCGTCGATGAACGGCGGCAGCCCGCACATCGCCACCAGCTCCAGGTCGCTCTGCACCTGCGCTTCGGTCATGTCGAAGCGTCGGGCCACATCCGCCAATGGGACCTCACCGGTCTCCATCAACCACGGGAGCATCACCAGCAGACGACGCAGCCGATCCTCGGCGTTGCGCGGCCCGCTCATCGCCGCGCCATCCCGTCGTCGGACGACGCAATCGCTTCGAGCCAGTCGATGACCTGCCGACGAAGCGCCGGAGGTGACTCGACGACGGCGTGGTCGAGCAGGCCGAGCACCCACGATCGGAAGGCGGCGGTGTTGCCGGCGGGCACGGACACGACGATGCTGCCGTCGTCACCGCGTTCGGTGACGCGGTCGGCGCCGAGTTCGCGCTCGATCGCCGCAGCGCGGAGCGGATCGATCCGTACCAGTGCCTCGATCCGCTCGTCGGCGCCCTCGCCGATCTGTTTGGGGTCGGCCGGGAACGCGGATCGCGGGTCGAACGACGCCGGACGCTCGAACGAGCCGGGTGCCCCCACGTCGATCCCGCCGGCGCCGCCATCGAAGCGGTCGACCCGGAACGTCCGCCGTTCGCCGCGAACGTGGTCGTGGCCGATCACGTACCAGAATCCGCCGCGCAGCAACAGCCCCCAGGGGTCGAGGGTCCTCGGCTCGCCGCGGTAGACGAACTCGATCGGCGCCCGCGCGGCCACCGCCCGGCGGATCGCCGGCAGCTCCGGTCGTTGTGGGAGCACCGCCGACACCGGTGGCAGCTCGTCGCCGAGCGCGCCACCGAGCTTCCAGAGCGCATCACGGCCTGCGTCGGTACGCACCGCCGCGACCGCGACCTGGAGCGCGCGCATCTCGTCGGGCGCCAGCTCCAGGTCGTCGAGTTCGTAGGCGCGCCGATCGACGCGGTAGCGGGTCTGGCCGGCGTACGTGCCTCCACCGACGATCTCGGTGTCGATCGGCACACCGATGTCACGCAACGCCGCCTTGTCGCGTTCGAACGCGGCGCGACGTGCCTTGTCATCGTCGGGATACTGGCCGGCGAGTTCGGATGAGATCTGCACCAGGCTCAGCGGCTCGATGGTCTCGAGCAGCAGCGCCAGCAGGTTGGTGAGGCGCTCGATGCGGTCGACCATCGTGCGCCGACGTTATCGATCGACGGCGATCAGAGTTGCAGTGACTTGGTCTGCAGGAACTCGTCGATGCCGTACGGGCCGTTCTCGCGGCCGTAGCCCGACTGCTTGTAGCCACCGAACGGCGCCGCGATGTTGAACGACCCACCGTTGACGTCGACGGCGCCCGTGCGCATACGACGGGCGACAGCGATGGCGCGGTCCTTGTCGGCCGACCACACGCCACCGGAGAGCCCGTAGAGGCTGTCGTTGGCGATGCGCACGGCGTCGTCTTCGTCCTCGTAGCCGATGATCGACAGCACCGGGCCGAAGATCTCCTCCTGCGCAACCGTCATGTCGTTGGTGACGTTCGCGAGCACGGTCGGCTTGACGAAGTAGCCGGTCTCGTGACCCTCGGGCTTGCCGAGACCACCGGCGGCGACGACCGCGCCTTCGTCGACGCCCTTCTGGATGTAGCCCTGCACGCGGTCCCACTGGGCCTGGCTGATCAGCGGGCCGAGGTGCATGCCCTCCTTGGTCGGGTCGTCGACGCCCATGTTCTCGGCAGCGGCAGCGGCGATGGCGACGGCCTCGTCGTAGCGGCTGTTCGGGACGAGCATGCGGGTGTGCGCGGTGCAGGTCTGACCCGAGTTGAGATAGGCGGCGAACAGCCCCTTCGGAATCACTTCTTCGAGGTTCGCATCGTCGAGGATGATGTTGGCGGACTTGCCGCCGAGCTCGAGCGCGACCCGCTTGACGGTGCCGGCTGCGGCTGCGGCGACCTGCTTGCCGGCGCGGGTGGAGCCGGTGAAGCTGACCATGTCGACATCGGGGTGCTCGGAGATGGCGGCACCGACGACGGGGCCGGTGCCCGACACCATGTTGAACACGCCGGCGGGCAGGCCGACCTCGTGGATGATCTCGGCGAGGATGAACGCGTTGAGCGGGGCGACCTCGGACGGCTTGAGCACGAACGTGCAGCCGGCGGCCAACGCGCCACCGAGCTTGCAGATGATCTGGTGCAGCGGATAGTTCCACGGCGTGATCGCGCCGACGACGCCGACGGGCTCCTTGACGACCAGGCTGTTGCCGATGGTCTCCTCGAACTCGAACGTGTCGAGCAGCGTGGCGTAGGTCTGCATGTTGCCCGCGGGCAGGCCGGCCTGGATCATCGTCGACCAGGTGATCGGCATGCCGACCTCGCCGGAGATGACCTCGGCGATCTCGGCCGAGCGGGCCTGCAGTGCCTCGTTGAGGCGGATCATGTACTTCTGGCGTTCTTCGACCGGGGTGGCGGCCCACGAATCGAACGCGCGGCGGGCGGCGGCGACCGCCTTGTCGACGTCGCTGGCGGTGCCCTCGGGGATCGAGCCCATGACCTGTTCGGTCCCGGCGTTGATGACCTCGATCGTGCCGGTTCCGTCGGAGGGAACCCAGGCACCGTCGATGTAGATGTTGGTGTAGTCGCGCATGAGCCCGAGTCTTGCCCATCCACCCCCGAGTGCTGCAACTGAGCTGTCCGGTCACCGGACCGTTCGTGTCAGCTCAACTTCATGAAGAGGCGCTCGAGCTCGTCGGCGTCGAGGGCAGGATCCTCACCGCTCTGTATCGGCTCCATGACGCAGTGGCGCATCCCCGCCACGACGAGGCGGTAGCCGACGCGATCGAGGGCGGCCTTGCACGCCGACAGCTGCGTGACGACGTCGACGCAGTCCTGGCCCTCCTCGATCATCCGCTGGACGCCGCGGATCTGCCCCTCGAGGCGGCGCAACCGCTTCAACACATCGTCGTTGACGTCCTCCGGGAATCGCATCCCGAAATCGTACCCCTCCCCGTATCCCCCAACCAGCCTCACCCCAACTCACCCCAAAATGGCGCGCTCGTGTTGCGCTCAGCGAGACACCTGCGCGATTTTTCGGGTGGGGGCGGGTCAGCGGCGGGCGCGGTACCAGGCGATGAGGGCGTTGGTCGCGCTGTCGTGGGCAGCCGGCGTGGGCTCGCCGGTGAGCTCGGGGGTGATCTGGTTCGCCAGTTCCTTGCCGAGTTCGACGCCCCACTGGTCGTAGCTGTTGACGCCCCAGATCGTGCCCTGGACGTGCACGATGTGCTCGTACAGTGCGATCAACTGGCCGAGCACCGACGGCGTGAGCTGCTCGGCGAGGACCACCGTATTGGGTCGGTCGCCGTCGAACTGTCGGAAGGGCTCGCCTGCGGGAGCGTCGCGCCCGAAGGCGAGCGCCTCGGACTGCGCGAACAGGTTCGCCATCAGCAGGTCGTGATGCTCGCGGTACGGGTGGTGCGGGGTGGCGAAGCCGATGAAGTCGACCGGCACGATCCGGGTGCCCTGGTGGAGCAGTTGGTAGAACGCGTGCTGGCCGTTGGTGCCCGGCTCGCCCCACACGATCGGGCCCGTGTTGCCGACGACCGGCGTGCCGTCGAGGCGCACCGACTTGCCGTTCGACTCCATGTCGAGCTGCTGGAGGTACGCCGGGAAGCGTGCCAGTTCCTCGGCGTACGGCAGCACCGCCTTGGTGTCGAAGCCGAGACCGTTGGTGTACCAGACGCCGAGCAGCGCCATGAGCACCGGCGCGTTCTCGGCGAGCGGCGCCGTGCGGAAGTGCTCGTCGACGACGTGGAAACCGTGGAGGAACTCGCGGAAGCGCTCGGGCCCGATGGCGATCATCAGCGACAGCCCGATCGCCGAGTCGACCGAGTAGCGCCCGCCGACCCAGTCCCAGAACCCGAACATGTTGGCGGTGTCGATGCCGAACTCGGCGACGCGTTCGGCGTTCGTCGACACTGCCACGAAGTGCTCGACGACCGCATCCTGGCCGAGCGCGTCGACCAGCCAGGTGCGAGCGGTGCGGGCGTTGGTGAGCGTCTCGATCGTGCCGAACGTCTTGGACGCCACCACGAACAGCGTCGAGGCCGGGTCGGAGTCGGCCAGCACGGACGCAATGTCGGCACCGTCGACGTTGGAGACGAACGAGCAGCGGATCCGGGGGTGGCGGTACGCGTCGAGCGCCCGATACGCCATCGCCGGTCCCAGGTCGGAACCGCCGATGCCGATGTTGACCACGTGGGTGATCCGGTCGTCGGCGCGCACCCGGTCGGCGAACGCGCTCATCGCGTCGAGCACCTCGTGCACTCCGGGCACCACGTTGTCGCCGTCGACGGTCAGCACCGTGCCGGCGGGCGCCCGCAGTGCGACGTGCATCACCGCTCGGTCCTCGGTGACATTGACGTGTTCGCCGGCGAACATCGCATCGCGGCGGGCCTCGACGCCGCACCGCTCGGCGAGCGCGACCAGGCCGGCCAGCACCGCATCGTCGACGCGATGCTTCGAGTAGTCGATGCGCAGGTCGCCGACGTCGACGACGTAGCGCTCGGCCCGAGCGGGATCGTCGGCGAACAGGGTGCGGAGGTGGGCGGGACGGGGCAAGTCGGCCAACATCGAGTCGAGATCGGCGGAGTCCGTCTGGGAGGGGTCCATCGAGATCGAACCTAGCGCGCCGACGGCTCGGGCAGATCGGCCGTCGCCGCCGGATCGAGCATCACCCACGTGTCGGTGCGCCGCAGGCGGGTGACCGGGAGCGACGGGTCGCGCAGCAACCAGCGCCGCACCATCGGTGCCTTCGCCGCGCCGAACGCGAGCATCAGCCGAGCACGTGCTGCGTTGACCACCGGCGGCGTCAGCGTCATCCGCCGGAACCCGTTGAACTCGCCGATCACCTCGCACGATCGCTCGCTCTCGACGACCGGATCGCCGGGCGGCCACGAGGCGGTGTGGCCGTCGTCGCCCAGGCCGACGTGCACCACGTCGAACCGATCGGGCAGTCCCGACGCATATCTCGCCGCGGCAGCAACGAGGTCGTCGTCGGTGACCGGCATCAGCTCGACCCTGCAGGGGAACTCGACCAGTTGCCCGGCGTTGCGTTGGGGGTGGCCGTCGGGCGCGACGCGTTCGTCGACCTGCCAGACCGTGATGGCCTCCCACGGCATGTCGTGCGCCACGACGACCTCGAACATCGGCGGCGCCGAGCTGCCCCCGCTGACCGCCAGCGAGGCACTCCCCCGCCGCCGCACCGCATCGACCAGCCGATGCGCCAAAAATCGACCGGCGTCGCCGGAGGGGTCGTCGGTGACTCGCAGTTCCACGTGCCCACCGTAGACACCAGGGTCGGTGGCCAAACGCTTTCCCGCAGCGCCCCCGGCGGCTCGTACTGTACGGCCACCATGTCGGACGCCGCTCGAACCACCCGCACCGTGCAGCGCGGCGTACAGCTCGGGGCCGCTGCCTATCTGCTGTGGGGCTTCCTCACCATCTACTGGAAACAGCTCGCTGCGTACGACGCGTTCGAACTGATCGCCTGGAGGATGGCGTGCGCCGGCGTGGTGATGACGATCATCGTGACGGCGCGCCGGACCTGGCCGAACATCGTGGCTGCGCTCCGAAACGGCCACACCGCACGGCGCCTGGTGATGGCCTCGGTACTGCTGACGCTCAACTGGGGCAGCTACGTCTGGGCCGTCACCAACGACCGCATCATCGAGACCGCCCTCGGCTACTTCATCGCCCCGCTGGCGACGATGGCCATCGGCGTGTTCGTGTTGAAGGAGGAACCCACGACCGCGCAACGTGCCGCGTTCGGGCTGGCCGCGGTCGCCGTGGTGATCCTGACGATCTCCTACGGCCGGCCGCCGTGGATCGCCCTGCTGATCGCCGGCACATGGAGCCTCTACGGACTGGCCAAGCGTCGGGTGCCGCTGGGCGCCGTCGACAGCCTCGCCGGCGAGACGTTCGTGCTGTTCGTACCCGCCGTGCTCGCGTTGATCGCCTTCTCGTCCGGCACCGGCAGCGTCGTGCAGTCCGCCGACACCGCCGATTGGGTCCTGGTGCTGGGCACCGGCGTGGTCACCGCCGTCCCCCTCATGCTGTTCGCGGCAGCCGCGCAGTCGATCCCGTTCACGCTGCTCGGCCCGCTCAACCTGCTGGTGCCGATCATCAACTTCGGTCTCGGCTGGCTGATCTACGACGAACCGGTGCCATTCGACCGGTTCGTCGGCTTTGCGATCGTGTGGGTGGCGCTGCTGGTGGTGATGTGGGATCAGGTGAGGTCACATCGACGGTCCACAACCCTGGAACCCGTGGCCTGATACGGTCGCGAGCCGTCCGACCTCGACAGGAGAATCCCATGAAGCGCACCGCTCTCGTCATCGCCCTCGCCGCTGCCACGGCGCTCACCGCCTGCGGCAGCGACGACAGCTCGTCGTCGGTCTCGGGCCCCCAGGCCGCCGCAGCCCAGGCCGCCATCGATTCCGCGGCCGAGGAAGGGATCACCCTCGACGAGGACTGCGTGAACGACGTCGCCGCACAGCTCTCCGACGCGGACGCCGAACTCGCCGCCGCCGACGGCGACGCCGAGCTGAGCCCCGCAGGTGAGGCCCTGACCGTGCAGCTGGTCGCCTGCGCCGACCCCGACGAACTGATCGACAGCATCATCGGCAGCATGGGCGCAGACGGGACCACATTCGACGAGGGCTGCGTCCGCGAGGCATTGCAAGGACTCGACCTCTCGGCGCTGATGGCCGCGGGCGACGGCGACGAACCGCCTGCCGAGTTCGTCGAAGCGCTCATCCCGTGCTTCCAGGGGTGACCCGCAGGCGTCGACCGGCGCTGCTCGCCGCCGTGCTGGCGGTTGGCGTCGTCGGACTCACCGGGTGCTTCACCACCGCAGCCGACTTCCGCAGCGACGCCGAGGACTTCATCGAGCAGAACGACGAACTGCGCGCCGCGTTGTTCCCCGACTCCGACGACAGCTTCACGACCGCCACGTGCGCCGAGCCGGCCAGCCAGGACGAGGGCACCACGTTCGACTGCACCGCCACCGACACCACCGGGGCGGCGTGGGAGTTCGAGATCGTCATCACCGGGTCGAGCGAGTACGAGGTCAACGTCGCTCGCCGTCCCGCAGGCTCCTGACCGAACCTCCCGACCGCACCTCCCGACCGGAGCCCGGACGCGACAGCGCCCGCCTCCCCGAAGCGAACTTCGAGTCGGCGGGCGCCGGTCAGCGGGCGATGCCGCTGGTCACTTCATGCTCAGGGCGTGTAGGTCCCGAGCGAGCCGTTGTAGTCGACGACGTCGCCGGCCGCCACGAAGGTCTTCGCCGTGTCGTCCCACTGCACCAGCTGGGTGCCTTCGGGGTAGAAGGCGTCCTCGGCGTTCATCGTTCCCGTGATGCCGTCGATCAGCAGGCCGGGCACGTAGTCGATGTTGCGGACTGCGTTCATGATTCCCGCCCGGCTGTAGTCGCCGTTCGCGATTGCCTGCTCCGCTGCGTAGACCGCCAGTTCCATCGAGAGCCAGCCGGCGAGTGCCGACTGGTCGAAGGCGTTGGTGTCGGGTGCGTAGGTCGCCATCGCCTCGAGGAACGTCTGCACGGCCTCGTCGTCCGCGTACTCGTCGCTGCCGACGAACTTCGCGTTGCTCGACGAGAACACACCGTCGCTGCCCCCGTTGTCGACGAGAACATCGAAGAACAGCGGGTTGGCGCAGGTGGCCGTGACGTACACCATCGGATCGAAGTCCGGGTTGGCCGCCTTGGCGTTGCCGAGTTCGGTCATGAACGCACCGCACTGGGCGCCGAGCGGCACGGCCAGGATGACGTCCGGGTTGGCCTGCACGAGGTTGGTCATCTGACCGCTCGGGGCCCCCGAGTCGGCCGGATCGATGACCTCTTCGGCCACGATCTCGAGACCGTTCTCCTCGGCGAGCGTCGCGAACTGGGTGGCGTACGACTGACCGAACTCGTTGTTCACGTAGAACAGCGCAGCCGTCGTGGCACCCTCAGCCGCACCGTGCTCGGCCCACAGGCGAGACTCGATGGCGTAGGGGACGAGCAGACCCGAGGTCCACGGCGAGTCGTCGATGTTGCCCCAGTCCGATGCGCCGGTCGACGCCCACAGCTGCGGGATGCACTGGGCGTTCATGTCGGCCTGCACGGCGAGGTTGTTCGGCGAACCGATGATGCCCGACAGCAGGGTGACCTGGTCGTCGAACACGAGCTCGTCGACGTTGGTCTTGGTGAGGTCGGCGGTGTACTGGTCGTCCTTGATGATCAACTCGACCGGCTCGCCGTTGAGGCCGCCGTTGGTGTCGTTGTACCAGTCGATGTAGGCCTGCTGGCCGCCACCGAACGGGGCGAACAGAACAGCCGGGCCACCCGACAGCGGGATCGAGGTGCCGATCGAGAGCGACCCCTCGATCGGAGCGGTGGCGGCGTCGGGGTCGTCGCAGATCTCGGTGTCGATGACGTACTCGGTACCCGAACCGCCCTCGTCGGGTGCGTCGGTGCTCTCGGGTGCGTCGGTGCTCTCGGGTGCATCGGTGCTCTCGGGTGCATCGGTGCTCTCGGGTGCATCGGTCGTGTCCGGGGCGTCGGTGGCCGCCGGGGTGGTGTCGCCCGTGTCGGCGCTGTCGTCGTCGCTGCCGCATGCAGCGAGTGTGAGTGCACCGACGGCGGCGAGCGCCATCAGCTTCTTGGTCTTGACCATGGTCAGAGTTCCCCCTCTGGAGTGGTGACTGGAGTGGTGAGTTGGTGTTGCAGGGTGATTCGGTTCACGTCGCAGCGTCGTCGTCACCTTCGGACGGCGATGCGGCGTCGGCAACGCTAGTCGGCGCGGGGTCGTCGCTGCCAGCGTCACCAGCGCCAGCAGCTGCGACCGCGGGCACCGGCAGCCGTGGAATGACCACCACCGCCTTGGCGCGCCACTTGCGCATCGTGCCGACGGCACCGAGCGGAACGAAGCGTGCGAACAGGATGAGCAGCACACCGAACGTCACACCACCGAGGCCGTTGAGCTTGGTGCCCTCGTCGACGAACCAACCCAGAAAGATGCTGTTCGAGGGGTCTTCACCAACGCTGCGGGCGAAGTCGTTGACGAACACGTAGAACATCGCGCCGACGAACGGCCCCCAGTTCTGGGCAGCACCGCCGACGACCATCGCCACCAGCAGCGTCACCGAGCCGAAGAGGCCGAAGATCGGGACGTCGGCTTCGACCAGCGTGAGCTTGAGCGCGTACAGCGCGCCGGCGACGCCGGCAATGGCAGCCGACAGCCCGAACACGAGCGTCTTGATCGAGAACAGGTTCACGCCCATCACCGCCGCAGCGGTCTCGTTGTCGCGCACTGCCACCATCGCCCGCCCGATCCGGCTGCGGATCAACCCGGCCGACAGGATCGACACCACGATCAGGATCGCCAGCGACAGCCAGAAGAACCAGGTGACGAGATCGGCGCGGCCGTCGAGGCCCGTCCACGACGGCGGCAGGTAGTTGAACCCCTTGATGCCGGTGGCACCACCGGTGACGCCCTCGAACCGGTCGTACTTGAAGAACGCCCGGACCGCTTCGGTGAACACCAGGGTCACCAGTGCGAGATAGATGCCCTTCAAGCGAAGCGCCGGGATGCCCACGATCATGCCCATCACGAAGCAGACGGCTGCCGCGGCGATCATGGTCCAGCCCGGGGTCCACAGGTTGTCGGTGATGAACGGCGTCCAGATCTTGCCGGTGACCAGCATCGCCGAGACGAACGCGCCGATCGCGAAGAACCCGGCATGGCCGAGCGACAACTGGCCGGTGTAGCCGCTGATCAGGTTGAGCCCGGTGACCGCGATGGCGATGATCAGCGCGTCGGCCAGCAGTCCGAGACCCGAGCGGCTCCATTCGGTGACCGCGCGGAGCATGAACAGTCCGACACCACCGAACAGCAGCGCTCGTCCGAGCCAGTTCTGCCAGCTGCCCCGGGTGTATCGACGTGGAAGATCCATCACACACGCTCCACTCGCTCGGAGCCGAACAGGCCAGAGGGCCGGATCAGCAACACACCCAACAGGATCACGAGCATCACCGGCATCAGCATGTCGGCGCCGAGGAAATCGACGTAGCCGACCATGAAGGCTTCGGTGAGGCCGATGATCAGGCCGCCGACGACGGCGCCGATCGGCGAGTCGAGCCCGCCGAGGACCGCCGCCACGGAGGCGAACAGGAACGGGCTGAGCATCAGCGTCCCGCTCAGGCCGGCCGACGGTGCGAGCATCGCTGCGGCGAGCACACCGATCGCCCCGGCGAGTCCCCAGCCGAGCACGAGCACGGTTCCGACGCGGATGCCGACGAGGTTCGACGAATCCTTGTTGTTGGCGACCGCCCGCATCGCCAGGCCGATCTTGGTCTTGACGAACAGCAGCCACAGCAGGACCAGCACCACGATCAAGACGCCGATCACCCCGAGCCGTGCGACGCGCACGGGAGCCCCGAGGATGGTGACGAAGTCGTCCGCACCATCGGGGAACACACTCGGGAGCCGGCGGGCGTCGACACCCCAGATCATCGCGTTCAGCTGATTGACGGCGAGGAACACACCGATCAGCGCAACGATCACGGCGCCGGGATTGCGGTGTTCGATCGGCCGCACCACGACCCGTTCGACACCCGCAGAGATCATGAACCCCACGGCCATGGCCAGCAGGATCGAGATCCACACCGACAACCCCGACAGCGTGAGGGTCGACACGACGAACGCTCCCGTCGTGCCGATCTCGCCCTGGGCGAAGTTCAGCTGGCCGGTCGAGCGGAACACGACGACCAGCGCCAGTGCCAGCAGCGCGTAGATCGAGCCGTCGGCGAGGCCGTTGACCATCCGTTCGATGAACAGCGACATCAGTTCACCACCCCGAGGTAGGCCTCTTTGATCGTGTCGTCGGCCAACAGTTCGGCGCCGGTTCCCGTGGCGACGATGCTGCCCGTCTCGAGCACGTAGGCCCGATCCGCCAGGGCCAGTGCCATGCCGGCGTTCTGCTCGACGATCAGCAGCGACATGCCGTGTTCGTCGCGCAGCGATCCGAGCACCCGGAACAGTTCCTGGGTGATCAGCGGGGCGAGGCCGAGGCTGGGCTCGTCGCACAGCAGCAGTTTGGGTCGCGGCATCATCGCTCGTGCCACCGCCAACATCTGCTGTTCGCCGCCCGACAGCGATCCCGCCTTCTGGTCGCGCCGTTCGGACAGACGTGGGAACAGCTCGTACCAGCGTTCGAGGTCGTCGTCGATCGAGCCCTTGACGGTGTAGCCGCCGGCGCGAAGGTTGTCGTGCACGGTCAGGTCGGTGAACGTGCCGCGCCCTTGCGGCACCTGCGAGATCCCGGAACGAAGGATCGCGTCGGGCTTGGAACCGCTGATGTCGTGACCGGCGAACTCGACGGACCCGTGCCGGCCGATCATGCCCGAGATGGCACGCATCGTGGTGGTCTTGCCGGCACCGTTCGCCCCGAGGATGACGACGATCTCGCCCTCGGCCACGGTGAAGTCCAGTCCGTGGAGCACCTCGATCGGGCCGTAGCCCGCCGTCAGCCCTGACACGTTCAACAGTGCGTCATCACTCATGCCGGCGTCCCCAGGTAGGCCTCGATCACACGGGGATCGCGTTGGACCTCGGAGGGGGTTCCATCGGCGATCTTGCGTCCGAACTCCATCGCCACGACACGGTCGGAGATGCCCATCACCATGCCCATGTGGTGCTCGACGAGCAGCACGGTCAAGCCGTACTCGTCGCGCACCCGTTGGATCGTGGCGCCGAGTTCGTCGACCTCGTTGTGCGTGAGGCCGGCCGCTGGCTCGTCGAGCAGCAGCAGGCGGGGGTGGGAGGCGAGCGCTCGGGCGAGCTCGAGACGCTTCAGGGTGCCGAAGGGAAGCCCGGCCGCCGGGTGGAACGCAAGGTGGTGCAGATCGAGCGACTGGAGGATCTTGAACGCGTCGGCGGCGAGCTCGCGCTCTTCACGTGCCGCACCGATGCGGCTCATCCCGCGCAGGAAGCCGACCCTGCCGAGGTGGTGCGCCCCGGTCATCGTGTTCTGCAGCAGGCTCATCGTCGGGAAGAGCGCCAGGTTCTGGAAGGTACGCGAGATCCCGAACCCCGCGATCTTGTGCGGGCTGACCTCGAGGAGGTCGTGGCCATCGAATCGCAGGCGCCCGCGGGTCGGGTCGTAGATGCGGCTCACGACGTTGAACATCGTGGTCTTGCCGGCGCCGTTCGGACCGATCAGCCCGAGGATCTCGCCCTCGGCGATCTCGAACGTCAACCCGTCGAGGGCGACGATGCCGCCGAACGTCACCGAGATCTCATCGACTTGCAGTAGTGCCACCAGTGCTTCCTCCCCCCTCGGCCTCCAGTCGGCCCGAGCGGGCGCAACCGTAGCAGTGCAGCGACGTGCGTCACAGCCCAGATCTCCGACAGCCGACGACGGCTCGAACGTAAGGACACCGTGAAGACGACGAGCTGCGCCACCAGCAGCCGCCGTCGGGCGCGTAGCATCGTGGTCATGTCTCGTCGGAGTTGGATCGCGCTGGCAGCTGTCGGCGTCGTCGCTCTCAGCGCGTGCGGTCCGACCATCGACGTCACCACCGAGCGCGCCGAGCCGATCCCACTCGACGACCCGATCCTGCAGACGCAGACGCAGACGCTGCCGACGGTGACACCCGACGACCCCGCCGGTGACCCAGGGATCGATCCGGCGGACCCCGGGGTCGATCCGGCGCCCGACGATCCGACCAGCACGCTCCCGCCCGCGCCCCCGACGGGTCCCGTCGACCAGGCCGCCATCAACTTCGGACCCAACAAACCCGAACGCTCCTACGACCAGTTCCTGCTCGCGGTGATGACCGACGTCGAGTTGTGGTGGGCGCAGATCTATCCGTCGATCTACGGCGAGACGTTCACGCCGCTCGAGGGTGACGTCTACGCCGCCTACCCCGAACGACCCGACGACATCCCGGGCTGCGGGTCCCCTCGTACCAGCTACGACGACGTGCGGGAGTACGTCGCGTTCTACTGCGGTGTCGGGGACTTCATCGTCTACGACGACGGCGACGACGGGCTGCTCGCCGAACTCGCCCGCGAATACGGCGCCGCCACCATCGGCACCGTGCTCGCCCACGAGTTCGCCCACGCGATCCAGCTGCGCAACGGCGCGCTCGACCGGGCGCTGCCGACCATCACCACCGAGCAGCAGGCCGACTGCTTCGCCGGCGCCTGGACCGGTCGGGCTGCCCGCGGCGAAGCCGTCACCGTGCTGTTCAGCGACGGCGATGTCCGCGCCGGTCTGATCGCCATGACCAAGGTCAGCGATCCCGTCGGGATCGGCCAGTTCGTCGCCGGAGGCCACGGTTCGGGATTCGACCGCGTCGGAGCCTTCCAGGTCGGAGTCATCGAGGGGCCCGAGCGGTGTGCCGAACTGCTCGACGATCCGTTGCCGCTGATGCCCAACGAGTTCACCCCCGACGACTTCGCCACCGGCGGCAACGCGGCGTTCGGCTACGGCGAGAACGATCTGATCGGCTTCCTCCCCGAAGACCTCAACCGCTACTGGGACGAGGAACTCGACATCGCCGGACTCGACCGGTTGACCGTCGTGGTGGTCGACTCGATCGGCGAGGCGTCGTGCGACGACCTCCGCGGCGATCTCTCGACGGGCGCGGCGCTGTGCGCGTCGACGAGCGAGGTGTACTTCAACGAGCCCGCTGCCCTCGAGCTGTACAGCTCGCTCGGCGACTTCGCGGTTGGCTACGTGCTCGGAACCGCGTGGAGTGAAGCGGTCCAGACCGCGCTCGGCTCCGACCTCGACGGCGAAGCGAGGGCGCTGCTCAACGACTGCCTCACCGGCGGCTGGGTCAAGACGGTCACGCCCGTCGACTTCGTGCTGCCGCAGCCGCGCCTGGCCACGCGCATCGCCGTGAGCATCTCACCTGGCGACCTCGACGAGGCGATCCAGACCGTGCTGCGCTTCGGTGATGCCGGCGCCGACGACAACGTGATCGGCAACGCCTTCGAGAAGATCGACGCCTTCCGTACCGGCGTCATCGACGGCACCGACACCTGCCTCTCCCAACTCTGATCACGAGCTGGTAGACCGTCGCACATGCAGCGTCGGTTCCACCAGGTGGACGTGTTCTCGTCGGATGGCTTCTCCGGCAATCCGTTGGCGGTCGTCCACGACGCCGGTGGCCTCAGCACCGACGAGATGCTGCGGATCACCTCGTGGACCAATCTGTCGGAAGTCACGTTCTTGTTGCCACCAACCGTGGACGGCGCCGACTACCGGGTCCGGATCTTCTGCCCCGGACGCGAGCTCCCGTTTGCAGGGCACCCGACGCTCGGGACCTGCAGGGCCTGGCTCGACGCAGGCGGCGCGCCGATCGATGCCGAGCGCGTCGTGCAGGAGTGCGGCGCCGGCCTGATCCCGATCCGTCGCGACGGCGAACGATTGGCGTTCGCTGCGCCACCACTCACGCGCAGCGGTCCGATCGAGCCCGATGTGCTGGCCGAGCGCCTCGATCAACTCGGCCTTCGGCACGACGACGTCGTCGACAGCGCATGGACCGACAACGGGCCGGGTTGGATGACGCTCCTGCTGAAATCGGTCGAGGCGCTCCTGGCGGTCGCGCCCCCCGGCGGCACGTTGGCGGGCTTCGACGTCGGTCTCGTCGCCGCGCACCCGACTGGCAGCGAGTGTGCGCTCGAGGTGCGGGCGCTGTTCGCCGACGCGAACGGCCAGGTCCGAGAAGACCCGGTCACGGGGAGTCTCAACGCCGCCGTCGCCCAATGGCTCATCGGCGCTGGACGGATCGAGGCGCCGTACGTTGCGAGCCAGGGAACAGCGATCGGCCGTCGCGGTCGAATCGTGGTCAGCGAGGCCGATGGCGAGATCTGGGTCGGTGGCGACACGACCCTGTCGATCGCCGGCACCATCGACTGCTGACGTGCCCCGTTGGCGGGGACGCCTGACGCTCGGCCAGATTCAGAACAACCGTGCGAGGAGGGCGGCGAGTTCGACGGGGCGGTCTCCTTGCACGCTGTGGCCGGCGCCGTCGACGACGTGGACGGCGAGTTCGGGCTGGCGGCGGCGCGCCTCGGCGACGTCGTCGTCGTCGACCACCGGCGACAACGACCCGCGCACGAGTGTGATGGGGCACGAGATCGACTCGAAGTGGTCCCACAGCGGCGACAACGCCTGCTCGGTGTCGTCGACCGGTGCAGCAGCAGTCGACGCCTCACGCGCCCTGGCGTGGCTGCCGCGGTCGTAGCGCCACTGCCACGAGCCGTCGGGCTGCGGGTGTGCGTTGTGGAGGATCCCGCGGCGCAGCGACGACTCGGAGCGGGTCGGGTTGTGCTCGATCGTGCGAGCGAGCAGGTCGTCGAAGCTGGCGAACTCCTGGGGGCCGTCGACGAAGTCGGTGATCGCCTTGGTCTTGGCGGCATTGACACCCGGCGTGATGTCGACCATCACGAGCGAGCGGACCAGGTCGGGGTGCCGCACGGCGAGTTCCATGGCGGTCAGCCCGCCGAGTGACATGCCCACGACCACCTGCGCCTCGGGCGCATGCGCTGCAACGACAGCCGCGACGTCGTCGGCGAGGTTCATCGGGTTGTATGCGCCGTCGGCGCGCCAGTCGGAGTGTCCGTGGCCCGGCAGGTCGACCGCCAGCGCCGGTCGGCCCAGCCCCAGTGCGACGGTGTCCCACGTGTGTGCGTTCTGCGCGCCGCCGTGGAGGTAGACGATCTCGACGGGGCCGCTCCCCCACCGAAGGGCGCTCACCGACCGTTGCGACCCCGGCTCGCCGACGGTGGTGTCCACTCGCTCGACCGCCGGGAGTTCGACGACGTCGAGTTCGTACTCGGCGATGTTCTCGTGGAAGAGCCCGAACTCGTCGTAATCGATCACGGCCCGCACGTTGTCACGAACGCCGGGACGCCGACGAACGCAACACCACCGCAGCGTCGACAGGTCAGGGTGTCGACGCGTCAGGGTGTCGACGCGTCAGGGTGCTGGTGCGGGAGCGGTGGTGGTCGTCGAGGCGGGTACCACCGTCGTCGCCGTGCTCGGCGGCGCCGTGGTCGAGGTGGTCGTGGCGACGGGGGTCGTGCTGGTGGTGGCCGACGGTGTGGTGGTGGACGGCGGCACGGTCGTCGTGGTCGACGGCGGCACGGTCGTGGTGGTCGTGGTGCTCGACGTGGTGGTCGAGTAGTCGGGGTCGATCCAGTTGAACACCGGCAACTGGGCGCCGTAGTACTCGGGCTCCTGGACGCCGTCGAACACGAACACCTGGTCGCCGTCGGCCGTCAGCTCCTGGAACGTCGGCGACAGCGGCAACGGGATGCGGACGCAGCCGTGCGAGGCGGGCTGCAACGGCACGCTCAACGCGCCGTGTACCGCGATGCCGTAGTTGAAGTACACCGGATCCCACATGCCACCGAGCGAACTCTGACGGATGCCTTCGATGCGCCGTTCGAACTCGAACACGCCGCCCGGGGTGATCGAGCGTCCGCACTCGCCGCGCACGAGCGGTTCGTCGCCCGGGTTGTTCCACTCGCCCGGGCTGATCGTGACCTCCTCGCACCATTCCTCGTTGTCGCCGCTCGACATGTGGCTGATCATCACCGGTGTGTCGTCGTGGAAGACGGCGATCACCTGCTCGACGAGGTAGATCTCGGTGTGGTTGGGCGTCGAGTTCGGGCGCCGCGGCTGGATCGTGAACGGCTCCTGCATGTCGTCCCACATCGCAGCGGTCACCTGCCCGGTCGGCTGGTCGTACTCGACGCCCAGCACGAGCTTCTCGTAGGCCCACACCGAACGTCGGGTCTCGTCGCCGAAGTAGCCGTCGATCGGACCGGGCCAGAACCCGAGGTCGGTGAGCCGCTGTTGCAGGTCGGCGACATCGTCGCCCGCCATGCCCTTCGCGAGCGTCCGCGTCAGCTGAGTCTTGACGACGGGACTCGACGTCTCGATCGTCTCGATCACGGCAACCGACGGCGGCGGCGACACCGTCACCGGGTCGATCGTGCCCGTCGGGGCGTCAGAGGCCGAGTCGTCGTTGCCACCGCCGAGCGCCACGCCGGCCACGACGACGAGTGCCAGCACGCCGGCAGCGGCGGCAGCAGGGAGCCACTTGCGGACCTCAGGCGAAAGGCGAGGTGAAGGGCGAGGCGAGGGGTGGGAGGGGTCGTTCACGACAGTTGTTGCGCGGTGGGATCGATCCGACCGACTGGTTCGACCGTCACGCTAGCAACCACCATCGGGCCGGTGTCCGCGGCCGCGCACCCCCGAACGGACCAGGTCAGGACCGGTCGACGAGCGGGCGGATCTCCTCGAGATCGCCGCGCAGCTGCCACATCTCCTTGAGGATCGTGGTGATCACCGCCGGCGAGCTCAACGTGGACACCCCACGCGTCCGCGGGAAGTAGTCGACACCGAACTGCAGCATCTCGTAGCCGAGCCGGGTGGCACGGATCACGAGCTCGGCGTCGATGAACGACCCCTCGCTACGGAGCTCGACATGGTCGAACACCCGGGCCCGACACAGCTTGAAGGCGAAGTTGATGTCGCGGGCCTTCACATCGAACAGGGTGCGGATCAGCAGGTTGTAGACGAAGGTGTAGATCGAGCGGAGGTAGCCCTCGCCGGTGCGGTCGAAGCGGTAGGCGCTGATGATGTCGACGTCGTACTCGCGCAGCAGACGCACCGCTCGCGGCAGCTCGGCCATGTCGAACGGGAGGTCGGCGTCGGTGTACAGGATGACGTCGCCGCTGGCGGTGGCGAACCCGGTCTTGATCGCGCCACCCAGCTTGCGGTTGCGTGCGTGGTGCACGACCTTCACCCGTGGGTCGCTGGCCGCGAGCCCGTCGGCGATCTCGGGGGTGCGGTCGGTCGATGCATCGTCGACGACGATCAGCTCGTAGTCACCGATGTCGCCGGAGCGGATCAGCTGCTCGCACGCGCGACGCCCGGCGGTGAGCGCCCGCTTGATGTACTCCTCCTCGTTCCACATCGGGTAGAAGATCGAGAGCTTCTCGAAGGGCTCGCCGAGCAACGGAACATCGCGCGCAGCGTCGACGGATGACATCGCAGCGAGGGTAGCTGGCCAGTTCCGCCGCGACCCCGCGGACCGCTCTGGCCGCCGTAGTCTTCAGGTCCGTGCCGGAACCCACGACTCCCTCGGGCGGCACGCTGCCGCCGCCGGGTCCTCCCGGCCTTGCCGACACTCCCGGGTCTGCGACCCCCTGGCACGACCCCGAGGGCCCCGGTCACTCGACCGAACCGGTGGCGGGGACCATGGCGCGACCACCCCGGCCCGGCCAGCTGACGATGCCGTGGCGGGCGATGGTGGTGGCCACGTGGATCGGCGTGTTCGTCGCCTACATGGCGGTGTGGAAGGCGAGCGAAGAGCTCGGCATCGCCACGTGGTGGTTGGGCCCGCGATCGAGTCCGCAGCCACTCCTCATCCGGTTGGTTCCCTTCTTCGTCACCGCCGGGTTCGGCATCTTGGCGAGCTACAACGTGCGGCGGCTGCCGGCGATCGGTCTCGTCGGTGCCGTGGTGCTGGCGGGTATCGCCGTGCCCGATCTGTCGCGATCGACCGGTCTCGCCGTCATCGAGTTCACGATCGCCGGCGCGGTCCTGCTGGTCTCGGCGGCGTCGTTCACGGGCATGTACCGGCGACCGAGTTCAGACGCCGCCGGGTAGCGTCGTCGGCCATGTCCGACGCCGCGTCCTCCACCGCCTCCAACGCGAAAGTCCTGATGTCGTTGCCGGTCGGCGAACGCGTCGGCATCGCCTTCTCCGGCGGTCTCGACACGTCGGCCGCAGTGGCGTGGATGCGAGATCGCGGCGCGATCCCGTACACCTACACCGCCGACCTCGGCCAGTACGACGAACCCGAACTCGACACCGTGCCCGACCGGGCCAAGGTGTACGGCGCCGAGGAGGCCCGGCTGGTCGACTGCCGCGACGAGTTGGTGCGCGAGGGCCTGATCGCGCTGCAGTGCGGTGCGTTCCACATCACCACCGCCGGCAAGACGTACTTCAACACCACCCCGCTCGGCCGGGCGGTCACCGGCACGCTGCTGGTTCGGGCAATGGCCGACGACGGCGTCGACGTGTGGGGCGACGGCTCGACCTACAAGGGCAACGACATCGAGCGCTTCTACCGCTACGGGCTGCTGGTCAACCCGAACCTGCGGATCTACAAGCCATGGCTCGACCCGACCTTCGTCGACGAACTCGGTGGCCGTCAGGGCATGAGCGAGTTCCTCACCGAGCGCAACCTGCCGTACCGCGATTCGGTCGAGAAGGCGTACTCGACCGACGCCAACATCTGGGGCGCCACCCACGAGGCGAAGTCGCTCGAGGAGCTCTCGACGACCATGGAGATCGTCCGCCGATCATGGGCGTCGCCCACTGGGATCCCGGCGTCGAGATCGCCACCGAGGACGTGTCGGTTCGCTTCGAGGAGGGGTGGCCGGTGGCGATCAACGGTCGCACGTTCGATTCGCAGGTCGACCTCGTGATGGAGGCCAACGCGATCGGCGGCCGCCACGGGCTCGGGATGAGCGACCAGATCGAGAATCGGATCATCGAAGCCAAGAGCCGCGGGATCTACGAGGGCCCGGCGCTGGCACTGCTGCACATCTGCTACGAACGCCTCGTCACCGGCATCCACAACGAGAACACGATCGAGAACTACCGCACGATGGGCCGCCGCCTCGGCCGGCTGCTGTACGAGGGCCGCTGGTTCGACCCCCAGAGCCTGATGCTGCGCGAGCCGCTGATGCGCTGGGTCGGCTCGGCCGTCACCGGCGAGGTGACGCTGCGCCTGCGGCGCGGCGACGACTACTCGATCCTCGACACCGTCAGCGAGAATCTCACCTACGAGCCCGACCGGTTGTCGATGGAGCGCGTCGAGGACGCAGCGTTCGGACCGCTCGACCGGATCGGCCAACTCACGATGCGCAACCTCGACATCGTCGACACCCGCAACAAGCTCGACGTGTACCGCCGGGTCGGCTCGCTCGGCTCCGGCGACATCACGCCGGCGCTGGATCGCCCGGACTGATCGTTCTCGTGAACAACTTCACCTCTGAGAGGTGAAGTTGTTCACGAGTTGCAGATCTGGTGGACGAGGCCGGCGATGAGGCGGGCGCGGTCGACCATGGTGTCGACCACGACGTACTCGTGGTCGGCGTGGGCGCCGCCACCGACGGCGCCGAGACCGTCGAGGGTCGGGACGCCGATCGCTGCAGTGAAGTTGCCGTCGCTGCCGCCGCCGACGGCGTAGCCCTCGATCCCGGGCACGACGGCCTCGGCCAAGGGCATCAACGACGCCGACGCCGACTCGGGCATCGGCGGGCGGTTGATGCCGCCCGAGACCTCGATGGTCGAGTCGGGGTCGACCGGACGCAGCGCTGCCATCGCCGCTTCGACCCGGTCCTTCTCGTCGGCCGATTCGACGCGCACGTCGACCTTGATCCGACCCTGTGCGGGCACGACGTTGTCGGCCGTTCCCGCCGACGCGACGGTCGGCGTGACGGTGGTGCCCACCTCGCGTCGACCGAGCTGATTGATCGCCAACACCTGATGGGCCACCTCGACCAACGCGTTGACGCCCATCTCCGGCTCGAGGCCCGCATGAGCGGCCCGGCCATGGATCGAGACGTCGAACGTGCCGCATCCCTTGCGACCGGTCTTCAGCGCTCCCCCGTCGGCCGAGGGTTCGAGCACGAGCACCGCTCCGCAGGCTCGCGCCCGCTCCTCGATGAGCTCGCGTGACGCGCCCGACCCGACCTCCTCGTCGGCGCTGAACAACAACTCGACGCCCGACAGATCATCGAGCGTGGCGAGGCCGTGGAGCGCCTGGACGATGCCGGCCAGCATGTCGAACACGCCGGGCCCGGTGACGTGGCCGTCGGCGACGGTGAACGGTCGGGCGGCGAGCGCGCCGAGCGGGAACACCGTGTCGTGGTGTCCGAGCAGCAGCACCTTCGGTTCGCCGCCGCCGCTCCAGTGCACGTGGGGCCCGGCCGGGCTCTCGATCAGTTGCGCCGGACGACCGAGGTGGCGCTCGATCATCGCCGCGAGGGCAACGGCCGACTGCTGCAACGCCGCCAGGTCGAGCGACGGCGACTCGATCTCGACGAGCGTGCGCAGATCGGCGAGCATCGAGTCGATGGAGAGTGCGGTCGAGTCGGCCACGGTGTTCACGTCGCCACCGTACTGCGTCGATCCGGGACCGGACACGGCTACGTTGCCGATATGGCCGAGGTTGTGCTGGTCCGCCACGCCGCGGCCGTGATCGCACCTGGTGAGCCACCGAGCCGGTGGCCGCTCTCCGCGGCGGGAGCTGTCGCCGCCGCAACACTCGGCGCTCGACTCGCCGACCCCCGAGCGGCACGACGGGTGTGCGTGGCAGCCAGCCACGAGACCAAAGCAATCCGGACCGCCCAGGAGCTCTCGCTCGGCGAGGTACGGATCGACCCACGGTTCGGCGAGGTCACCAAGCCCTGGTATGCCGATGTCAACGAGTACCGCGGGACCACTGCCCGGTTCCTGCGAGGCGATGATCTCGAGGGCTGGGAACGCCGGCAGGACGCGCTCGAGCGGTTCACCGCCGCGCTCGACGATCTCGGCGGCCTCGGCGCCGATCGCCTGGTCGTCGCCTCCCACGGCACGGTGATGTCGCTGTGGCTCAGCGACCGGATACCGGCGCTCGATCCCGTCGAGTTCTGGCTGGGCCTGCAGATGCCCGACGCTCATCTGGTCGACGTCGTGGGCGGCTCCGTCACACGAGTCGCAACATCAGCCGGGTAGCCGCGACACCTGCGTTGCAGGCGCCGCCTGACCGGCAGCCCGCTCGGGTTTGGTTGACTGGTGCCTCGATGCCCACGACCGACCACCGACAGGAACTCGCCGAGTTCTTGCGCGCCCGGCGCGAGGCGACGCGGCCGGAGCAGGTCGGCCTGCCGTCGGCGCGCGGGCGGCGGACGCCGGGGTTGCGACGCGAGGAGGTGGCGATGCTCGCAGGCGTGTCGCTCACCTGGTACACCTGGCTCGAACAGGGCCGGCGGATCAACGCCTCCGACGACGTGCTGCTGGCGATCGGGAGGGCGCTGCGCCTCGACGATGCCGGCCTCGACCATCTCCTGTCGCTCACCGAGCCCGGCACCGCCACCGTCGACGCGCCGGCGGAGCCGCCCAGCGCGCTGGTGCGCCTGCTCGAGTCGCTGATGCCGGCACCGGCCTACGTGCTGGGGCCGCACTGGGAGTTCGTCGGCTGGAACGCTGCGCAGGCGCGCCTCTACCCGCGCATCGTCGAGCTCGAACCGCCACGACGCAACCTGCTCTGGGTGCTGTTCGCCGATCCGGCCACTCGCGAGCTGATCGTCGACTGGGACATCCACGCCCGCCAGGCACTTGCCGAGTTCCGCTCCGCCACCTCGGCGGTCCGCCACGACGACGCGATGACCGAACTGATCGCACTGCTGCGCGACGAGAGCGACGAGTTCGCGCAGTGGTGGGCCGAGCACGACGTGTCGGGTTTCGAGACCAGGCTGCGCCGCTTCCGGCACCCGACCGCCGGTGAGTTGACCTTCGAGTACCAGCAGCTGACACCCGCCGAGTGGCCGTCGCTGCGCATCGTGGCGCAGCTCCCGGTACCCGGCGACGACTCCGCCGAACGACTCGCCGTCCGCCACCATCTCGTCTGATCTGCTCGTCTGGCCGCCAGCCCTCGTGACCCAGGAGTGACTGCGGCGGCGCTCGACGGGGCATCCCGGTTGGGCTACAACAGTGGGTGGGCGCCCAACCGAGGGAGGATTCGTGACCATCGACAGCAGCCAGACGGAGTCGATCGGTGACGGTCGTTCGTACCAGCTCGCCGACCGGTTCCGGCTCGAAGACGGCACCGTGTTCCTCTCGGGCCTGCAGGCCGTCGCTCGCCTCGCTGTCGACCAGCTACGCCTCGACCGTCGCCTCGGGCTGACCACCGCGGCGTTCGCGTCGGGCTATCAGGGCTCGCCCGTCGGCACGCTCACCGAAGAGCTCCGACGGGCGTCGGCCACGGTCGCCGACCTGCCGATCGTGGTGCAGCCCGCCGTCAACGAGGAGCTGGCAGCCACCGCGGTGATGGGCAGCCAGTTGGCGATGACGCTCGACGACGCACGCTACGACGGGGTCGTGGGCATCTGGTACGGCAAGGGCCCGGGCTTCGACCGCAGCAGCGACGCGATCCGCCACGCCGTGTTCTCCGGCACGTCGATGCACGGCGGCGTCGTCGCCGTCGTCGGCGACGATCCGGCGGCCAAGTCCTCCACGCTGCCGTCGTCGAGCGACGCCACGATGGTCGACCTCCACATGCCGATCCTCTTCCCGGGTGACGTGCAGGAGGCGCTCGACCTGAGTCGCCACGCCGTTGCGCTGTCGCGATCGTGCGGGCTGTGGGCCGGACTCAAGCTGGTGACCGCAGTCGCCGACGGGACGGGGACGGTCGATGTGCATCCCGACCGCGTGCACGCCTCGTCGCCGGTGATCGAGGTCGACGGTCGACCGTTCCGCCCGCATCCCAACGGCCGGCTGCTCACGCCGTACACGATCGACATGGAACGCGAGTTCCAGGAGATCCGCTGGCCACTCGCCCGCCGCTACGGCGTCGACAACGGCCTCAACCGGGTGGTCACCCGGACCGTCGACGACTGGATCGGCATCGCCGCGTGCGGGCACACCTTCCACGAGGTGCGCGAGGCGCTGCGGGTGCTGGGCCTGGCCACCGACGACGACCTGCGCGCCGCCGGCGTCCGCTTGTTCCAACTGCTGATGCCGGTGCCGCTCGATCCGGCGCAGGCCCGCGAGTTCGCCGACGGCCTCGACGAGGTGCTCGTCGTCGAGGAGAAGAACCCCACACTCGAAGGCCTGCTCAAGGGTTCGTTCTACGACGGCGCGCACCACCCACGCGTGGTCGGCCGACGCGACGAGCACGGCAACCTGCTCATCGCCGGCCACGGCACGCTCGACGTCGACACGCTGCTGGCCCCGTTGCACGCCCGCCTGTCGACGCGGCTGGCCGCACGGCTGCGCCCGCTCGACGAGGTCACCCGACCGCAGCGCACCCGGATCCCGCTCACGGTCAACCGGGCGCCGTTCTACTGCTCCGGGTGTCCGCACAACCGCAGCACCCGCGCCGCGCCCGGCACCCTCGTCGGCGGCGGGATCGGCTGCCACGCAATGGTGGCGATGATGGACCCCGAACGGGTCGGCGACATCGTCGGGCTCACCTGCATGGGAGGCGAGGGGGCGCAGTGGATCGGGATGGCCCCGTTCGTCGCTCGCGACCACCTCGTGCAGAACCTCGGCGACGGCACCTTCTTCCACTCCGGGTCGCTGGCGATCCGCGCCGCTGTGGCCGCGGGCGTGCACATCACCTACAAGCTGCTCTACAACGGCACGGTCGCCATGACCGGCGGGCAGGACCCCGAGGGTCAGATGTCGGTGCCCGACATGGCCGCCATGCTCTTGTTGGAGGGCGTGTCGCGGGTGATCGTCACCAGCGACGATCCGCGTCGCCACCCGGCGGGTTCGTTCCCTGCCGGTGTCGACGTGTGGGACCGCAGCAGGTTCGACGACGCGCAGCGCGTGCTCGCCGACACCCCGGGCGTCACGGTGCACATCCACGACCAGGCGTGCGCCGCGGAGAACCGGCGAGGCCGGGCGCGGGGAACGATCCCCACGCCCGGGTTCCGGGTGGTGATCAACGAGCGGGTGTGCGAGGGCTGCGGCGACTGCGGCGACAAGAGCAACTGCCTGTCCGTCCAGCCCGTCGACACGCCGTACGGGCGCAAGACCCGCATCCACCAGACGAGCTGCAACTTCGACTTCTCGTGCCTGCAGGGCGACTGCCCCTCGTTCGCCACCGTGACCACCGACGACACCGATGATCGAGCCGCACGTTCGGCCCGACCGGTACGACTCGATGCCCCGACCGACCTGCCGGCGCCCGCCGTCGGGGTCGTCGACGGCGACGACGTCACGGTACGGCTCACCGGCATCGGCGGCACCGGGGTCGTCACCGTCAGCCAGGTGCTCGGCACGGCCGCGATGCTCGCCGGGCTGCACGTGCGCGGCCTCGACCAGACCGGGCTGTCGCAGAAGGCGGGGCCGGTGGTCAGCGACCTGCGCATCACGCGCGACGAGACCGCCGTGTCGAACCATGCCAACGTGTCGGGCGTCGACTGCCTGTTGGCGTTCGATCTGCTCGTCGGCGCCAGCGACAGCAACCTCGCCGGTGTCCGCCCGGATCGCACGGTCGTCGTCGCTTCGACCGATGCGGTACCGACGGGCCAGATGGTCACCCATCCCGACATCGCCGCGCCGTCGGGCGCCGTGCTCGCCGAGCGGGTCGGCCAGGTGAGCCGCTCGGCCGAGAACCGGTTCCTCGACGCCGCCGGTCTCGCCGACGGGCTCCTCGGCTCGACCACCACCGCCAACATCCTGCTGCTCGGCGCTGCGGTGCAGGCAGGCGCGATTCCCGTTCCGCCCGAGGCGATCGAGCAGGCGATCACGCTCAACGGGGTGGCGGTCGACACGAACCTCGCAGCGTTCCGATGGGGCCGCGCCTGGACCACCGACGCCGCGTCGGTCGAACGCTCCGCAGGTCTGACGCGGCCGGCCGGTCCCGAGTCGTTCGGCGATCTGGTCGATCGACTCGCAGCCGACCTGGTCGACTACCAGTCCGTCGCGTACGCCGACCGGTTCCGGCAGGTGGTCGCCGACGCCCGCACCGCCGAGCGTGCGAGCGGCGTCGACTCGACGCGCTACAGCGAGGCGGTCGCCCGCAACCTCCACAAGCTGATGGCCTACAAGGACGAGTACGAGGTCGCCCGCCTGCTGCTCGATGACGCCGCCCGCGAGGACTACGAAGCCGTCGGCGGCGCCGGCACCACGGTGACCTATCACCTCCATCCGCCGATGCTGCGAGCGCTCGGCGTGAACCGCAAACTGAAGTTGCAGCGCACGGCCGTGCCCACGCTGCGTGCGCTACGCGCCGCCAAGCGACTGCGCGGCACGCCGGCCGATCCGTTCCGGTGGGCCGAGGTCCGTCGCATCGAGCGCGCGATGATCCCCGAGTACGTCGACGCGGTCGCCACGTTGAATCGGCGGTTGACCGCCGACGCCTACGACGAGTCCGTCGACATCGCATCGCTGCCCGATCAGGTGCGCGGCTACGAGGACATCAAGCTCCGTCGGGCTGTGGCGTACCGCGCCGAACTCGCTCGGCGCGTTGGCTGAGCGTCGCGTGAGCCACGGCACCGTGTGTCGTCACGTGTGACGGCGGGCGTTGGGTCGTAGCCTCCGGACGCCATGGGCATCGGCACGGTCGCACTCCTGATCGCAGGGTTGGTGGCGCTGGTGGCCGGGGCCGAGGCGCTCGTGCGGGGCGCTGCGCGACTCGCTGCTCGCACGGGGATGTCGAGCGTGGTCATCGGGCTCACCGTCGTCGCGTTCGGCACCAGCGCACCCGAACTCGCCGTCAGCGTCGGCGACGCGCTGCGCGGCGGCCCCGAGGCGGGCTCGATCGCGATCGGCAACGTCGTCGGCTCGAACATCGCCAACATCTTGTTGGTGCTCGGTTCGGCCGCCGCCATCGGTGGCTCGCTGTTCGTCGCCCAGCGCATCGTGCGCCTCGACGTCCCGATCATGATCGGCGCATCGGTGCTGTTCTTCGTGTTCGTGCTCAACGAATCGCTCGGCAGGATCGAAGGGTTCATCCTGCTCGCCCTCCTCGTGGTCTATCTCACCTGGACGGTGATCGCAGCCACCAGGGGCTCGGCGCCCGACATCGTCACCGAGTACGACGAGGCACTCGATCCCGAATCGCTCGCCAAGGCGTCGGTCGTGTCCGACATCGGTTTCCTGATCCTCGGCCTCGCGCTCCTCGTGTTCGGCTCGCAGGCACTGGTCAACTCGGCCAGCGACATCGCCGCAGAACTCGGCGTCAGCGACCTCGTGATCGGCCTGACCGTCGTGGCCATCGGCACCTCACTGCCCGAAGTGGCCACCTCGGTGCTCGCGGCGATCCGCGGGCAGCGCGACCTCGCCGTCGGCAACGCCATCGGTTCGAACCTGTTCAACCTGCTCGCCGTGCTCGGCGTCACCGCCGTGGTCTCACCGAACGCCATCCCGGTGGCAGCGAGCGCCGTGCAGGTCGACATCCCCGTGATGATCGCCGTTGCGGTGGCGTGTCTGCCGATCTTCTCGAACGGGTACGTGCTCAACCGGTGGGAGGGCATCATCTTCCTGCTCGCCTATGCGGGCTACCTGACGTGGCTCGTGCTCGACGCCAGCGAGCACGGTTCGCGCGACTCCTACGGCAACGTGATGCTGTTCTTCGTGGTGCCGATCGTGACCGTCACGATCGCAACACTCTGGTACCGCGGCCGTCACGACCCGCCCGCCGAACTCCGCTGAACGACGCGCTCACATGTGGGCGTGGCGTGCCACGAGGGCAGCGCCGACGATGCCCGCGTTGTTCGCCATCGATGCCGCGACGAGCGGCGTGCCGATCGAGATCAGGGGGAGCCAGCGGTCGGCCGCCTTCGAGGCGCCGCCGCCGATCACGAACAGATCGGGTGAGAACAGCATCTCGAGATGGCGGAGGTAGCGCTCGACGCGCGGTGCCCACTCGGCCCAGCCGATGCGCTCGCGTTCGCGCACACTGGCCGCAGCGTGTGACTCGGCATCGCGCCCGTCGAGCTCGACGTGCCCCAACTCGGTGTTGGGCACGAGCACCCCGTCGATGAACAGCCCCGAGCCGATGCCGGTGCCGAACGTGAGCACCAGCACGACACCGGCGACGTCCCCGGCGACTCCCCAGCGCACTTCGGCGAGCCCGGCCGCGTCGGCGTCGTTCACCATCGCGACGTCGACACCGCACGCCTCGGTGAACACCCGGTCGGCGTCGACGCCGACCCAGCTGTCGTCGAGGTTGGCCGCCGAGTACACCACGCCGTGGCGAACGATGCCGGGGAATCCGACGCCGATCGGCGCCGACCATCCGTGCCGGTGCACCAGTTCGCCAGCCACCTCGGCCATTGCCTCGGGCGTGGCCGGTTTGGGCGTGGGGATGCGAAGACGTTCCGAGGCGAGCTCGCCGGTGTCGAGGTCGACGATCGCCGCCTTCATCCCCGACCCGCCGATGTCGATACCGAAGCCGAGAGCGGTCACCGGCCCGAACCTATCTGCGCGGCGCCGACGCGTCAGCTTCGCTGCTGGCGCGCCTCCGACCAGGTGAGACCCTGCTCGAGGTTCGGCTCGCGCGGCAGACCGAGCACGAACTCGCCGACGATGTTGCGCTGCACGGCGAACGTGCCGCCGCCGAGCGTGAGCGCCGGGCTGAACAGGTAGCCGTAGTGCCACACCGGCTCGACGTCGCCGAACAGTTCGTCGACGGCGAGGTTGTTCTCGGTCGGGCCGTTGCGCGACGACGACGCGATCATGCCGCTCGGGCCGGAGCCGGTGAGCATGCCGTCGGCGCCGGCGACGTCCTTGGCGAGCGCCATCACGTGCTGGCCGTGCTCGTCGGCCATGATCTTCTGGATCGACGCCTCGGGACCGGGCGTCTTGCCCTTCAGGCGCGCGCTCAGGCTGCGCATCCGGTTGAGGTGCAACAGCTTGGCCTCGATGTGCAGCCGAACGGCGCGATCGCGAAGCACCGGGTCGCTGACACCGCCGTTCGCGCGGAGCAGGTCGAGCAGGTCGTCGGCCGACGGACCGACACCCCACAGTGATCCGGCCGCCGACAGCGACACCCGCTCGTTGGACAGGGTGACCTTGGCGAGGCGCCACCCGTCGCCCTCGTCGCCGACGCGCAGCGACGCCGGGATCCGCACGTTGTCGAAGAACACCTGGTTGAACGAATGCGCCGTGGTCATGTCCACGATCGGGCTCATCGAGATGCCGGGCAGGTCCATCGGACAGATGAAGTAGGAGATGCCCTTGTGCTTGGGCTGGTCGGGGTCGGTGCGGGCGATCAGGATGCCGAGCGACGAGTGGTGGGCTCCGCTCGACCAGATCTTGGATCCATTCACCACGTACTCGTCGCCGTCGCGCACGGCACGGGTGGCCAGGTTCGCGAGGTCGGAACCGGCGTCGGGCTCGGAGAACAGCTGACACCAGATCTCCTCGCCGCTGAAGATCGTCGGAAGGTAGCGCTCGTGCTGCTCGGGCGTGCCGGCGAGGAAGATCGTCGGCGCCGCCCAACCGATGCCGATGTGGTTGCCGGGTCGCTGGATGCCGGCCTTGGACAGCTCGTCGTCGATCACCAGCTGGTCGATCGGGTCGGCTTCGAGCCCCCACGGCTTCGGCCAGTGCGGCACGACGTAACCGGCTTCGGCGAGATGTTTGGCGGTCGGTTGCGGGTTGGCGGCGATCCAGTCGCGCACGGTGCGACGAGTCGGGTGGTCGTCGGCGGGCAGGTCGAAGTCCATCGTCGACGAGTCTTGCCGGTCCGTGCGCTGCGATCAGATTCGGGCGATCACCCCACCCCGACACCCCGCCCGACACCCCGCCCGACACCCCACCGAATTGTGCGCGGAAAACGTTCACCGGTGACCGCTCCGGCGCATTTTTCGGGGTGGATCAGGCTGGCGTCTTCTTCTTGGCTGGCGTCTTCTTCTTGGCGGTTGCCTCTTGGCGGTTGCCTTCTTCTTCGCCGGTGGCTGCTTCTTCGAGGCCGCGCCGCGGCGCATCGACGGCGCCTTTTGCACTTCGGCCCACTCGGCACCGGTTGCTTCGAACAGCACCTCGATCTCGTCGATGTGCAGGTCGACGAGATCCCACAGGTCGGGCACCAGCTCGCGGTCGGCGATCAACCCGAAGTCGAGCCGGTCGAGGTAGCTGTGCACGGTGATGTTGAGCCCCATGTCGTCGGCGATCGTCGACACCGGGATGTAGTTCGTCATCTTCGCCCCGGCGAAGTACAGCGCATTGCGCGGCCCCGGCACGTTCGAGATCACCACGTTGGTCGGCAGGTTGACGCGGTCGGCGAGGCGCAGCCGCGACTGCAGCCGCATCGCCGCCGTGGCAGCGAGCGGCGGCGCGACCTGGGCGAGCTCGGCGATGTCCTCGGCCGGGAGCACGTCCATCTGGCGCTTCGCCTCGTTCATCGCTTCGTGGCAGCGACGCACCCGCTCGAGCGGATCGTCGCAGTTCGTCGGCAGGTCGGCGATGATGCCGCCGACGCGGTTGGTCCACGGGTCCTCCTCGTCGCCGGTGCGGATCGACACGGGAACCATGGCTCGCAGCGGCGCCTCCGGCAGCGCATCGTGACGCAGCAGGTACTCGCGCAACGCACCGGTGCAGATCGCCATCACGACGTCGTTGACCGTGCAGCCGGTCGCGTCCTTCAGCGCCTTGATGTTGCCGAGCGCCGTCGAACGCATCGCGAAGCGGCGGTGCGGCGTGACCGCACGGTTGAACGGCGTCGGTGGCGCCGGCGACAGCGGGATACGAACACGGTGCACCGGCTCGGGGGTGTCGATCGCACCGCCGATGGCCACCGACTTGAGGGCCTCTCGGGCTTGGGACGCGATGGCTGACAGGCTGTCGACACCGGCCGCCTCGGCGATGTTGCGCGACCATCCGCAACGACAACCGCATCCCCTTCACCGGGTTCGCGGCCAGGTTGCGCATCGTGCGTTCGAGCAGCTCGCGGTCCGACGGCACCGATTCGCCGACCCAGTCGACGTGTTCGGGCATCGGCATGTCGGGGGCGGGATCGGTGAGCATGCCGAGCAGCAGGACGCCCGATGCTCCGTCGATCGTGGCGTGATGGGTCTTGGTGAGCATCGCCCACCGTCCGTCGGCGAGCCCCTCGATCACGTAGGCCTCCCAGAGCGGGCGGCTGCGGTCCATCTTCCGACCGACGATGCGGGCGACCTGCTCGGCCAACTGGTCGGCGCCGCCGGGAGGCGCCGAGGCCGATGTGGCGGACGTGGAAGTTGAGGTCGAAGTCGGGGTCGTCGATCCAATAGGGATGGTCGAGCTTGAACGGCACCTCGACGAGGCGGCGACGCATCGGCTCGAGTCGGCCGATCAACGCGTCGAAGCGGTCGTAGGCGGCCTGGTACGGGTCGAAGTCGCCGGACGGTCGCTCGTAGATCGCCAGACCGTTGACGTGACCGTAGGTGTTGGCGGTCTCCATGTAGAGGAAACTCGCGTCGAGGCCGGACAGCTGCTTCACGCCACGCAGTCTCGCGCCCGCGGCCTCGCGAAGACACCCCCGGACGAGTTGGCAAGCCCGATCGCCGGTGTACGTTCTGCCCATGGGGTCGACACGACAGTGAGCGAGCTGCACTACGACGAGTGGATGAGCGAGAGCGACTCGGTGCTGTGGCACATCGAACGCGACCCGCTGCTGCGGTCCACCATCACCAGCGTCTGGTTCCTCGACACCGTGCCCGATCACGCGCGCATGGACGCCGTCGTCGAGCGGATCGTCGAGCGGATCCCGCGGCTGCGCCAACGTGTGCTCGACGAGCAACCCGGTGTCGCGCCGCCGCGGTGGGCCGACGATCCCCATGTCGACATCGACTACCACTACACCTGGGCTCGGCTGCCGGGCCGCCGTCCCGGACGTCGCCAGGTGCTCGACCACGCGCAGCGCATGGCGGCGCGGGCATTCGACAAGGACCGGCCGCTGTGGGAGTTGTGCGTCGTCGAGGGCCTGCCCGGCAAGCGGGCGGCGTTCATCATGAAGGTGCACCATGCGATCGCCGACGGACTCGGCATGGTGCAACTGCTGCAGCACATGGTCGACCTCGAAGCCGACCCCGCCGACGTCGAGTCTGCGGATGACGCCACAGCGCCATCGCCCGCCCAGGACGTCGATCATCGACTGCGGATCGAGGCGCCGGTGTGGGCGATCCCGGGAGCGCGGTCACTCGCCCACCGCATTGCGTCGGAGGCGAAGACCGGGGCACGGCTCGGCAAGGCGTCGCTGCGGACGGCGACCGACCTGCTGCGCGACCCTCGTGGCACGATCGAACAGCTCGGTCGCACCACCGGATCGATCGCCCGGGTCGTCAAGCCGGCGACCACACCGCTCAGCCCGGCGATGATCGACCGGTCGCTCAACACCCACTTCGAGGCGGTCTCCGTGCCGTTCGCGGCGCTGAAGGCTGCGGCCAGATCGGTCGACGGCACGCTCAACGATGCGTTCGTCGCCATCACGCTCGACGCGCTCAAGCGCTACCACGACGCAATCGGCCACCCGTGCAGCGCCATCCGGATGAACATGCCGATCAGCGTGCGCGGCGGCGACGGGTCGAACAACTTCGACAACCAGTTCGTCCCGGCCCGGATGGTGCTCCCGCTCAGCGACGCCGATCCGGCCGAACGCATCGACGAGGTCAAGGGTCTCCTTCGCGACGCACGCGCCGAACCAGCACTGCCCCACGTCAACGACATCTCCGGGGTGATCTCCCGGTTCGGGCCGTCGGCCGCCGTGTCGATCCTCGGTGCGATGTTGAAGGGCGTCGACATCACCACCTCGAACGTGCCCGGGCCGCCGTTCCCGGTGTTCATGGCCGGCACCCGCGTCGACGAGTTCTACGCCTTCGGTCCGCTGGCCGGCGCGGCGATCAACATCACGCTCTTCAGCTACGACGGCACGGTTCACCTCGGGGTCAACTGCGACCGGGCGGCCGTCGAGGACCTCTCGCTGCTGGCGCGTTGCCTGCGTGCCGCCATCGACGACACCGTGGCGCTCAGCCAGGTCGCGTGACGCTGCGCGACCGCGTTCTGCCGGGGGATCCCCGCAAGGTCGGCGACGAACCCGACTACCGATTCACGCTCGCCAACGAGCGCACGTTCCTCGCCTGGATCCGCACGGCGCTCGCGCTCGCCGCCGGCGGGCTGGCGGCGGTCAGCCTGCTCGACCAGGTCGCGCTCGGCGAGACACTGGGCATCCTGCTGCTGGCGCTCAGCTTCGCCACCGCGGCCAGCGCGTACCGGCGGTGGGCGCTCAACGAGCGATCGATGCGACTCAACGAGCCGTTGCCGACGTCGCGGCTGCCGATGATGATGGCGATCGGCACGGCGGTGGTCGCGGTCGTCGCCGCCGTCATCCTGGTGATCGATCGGGCATGAGGCACGAGCGACCCCCCACCGTCTTCGACGCCGGGTTGCAGCACGAGCGCACGTCGTTGGCGTGGGAGCGCACGGCGATCTCGATGATGGTGGCCGGGCTCGTGTTGAGCCGGTTCGCCGCGACGGAGGAGTTCTGGCTGCTCGCGGTCGGTGGGATGGCGCAGGTGGTGTTCGGCGCCGCCGTGCTGGTGTGGTCGGGCGCCCACTACGAAGAGCTCCACGGCGTGCTGCGCGGCGGCACCGACGTGGTGCATCCGTCGGCGGCACGCCTGATCGGCGTCGTCACCATCGCCGGCACCGGTGCCGGTCTCGTGGCCGCGATCGTCGTCGCGCTCAACCGTTGAGCCAACAACTGTTGTGGCAGAAACCCGGCAGAAGATGACCTAAGTCCTTGGCGCCGCGTCCGCGGGCGTGTGCACCCTGGATCCGTCAGATACCCGTGAAGGTATGCGGGTCTTGGTAGCTCAGGACGGAGACAGCATGTTCTCGAAAGCGCACTCACCCCGGCGCCGCACGATCGGCGCCCTGATCGGGATCGGCACGCTCGTCGCCGCCACCCAGGTCGGAGGCCTTTCCAGTCCTCCGGTCCAGGCCCAGACGGTCGAGACCTGGGAGACCGCCGAGATCCCGTTCACGACCGAGGACATCATCGGCAGCTCGGCCGCCTTCAACGGGGCGCCGAGCAATCGGGTCGAGGGCGACCCGACGATCCTCTCGACGACGGTCACGAAGCCCGGGGACGAGAGCGCCCTCCTGTACGGCATCGACAGCTCGTTCACGACCGACGAGATCGACTTCTTCGGCGCGATCCCCCGCGACCGCGACAACATCCACGAGGAGGGCTACGCCGGCGACATCGTGGACGCCGGCGGCAACGTCATCGGACTCGAGGTGTCCGACGTGGAGACCGACCTGTTCCGGGCCGGCGCACCGCTCGGCACGTGGGCGGCGGGGCTCGGCGGCGAGTCGATCAAGGCCTCGACCGAGCACTTCACGGTGATGGAGAGCATCCTCACCTGCTACCAGACCTACGAGTACGACTACTGGTCGAGCAAGGAGGACTACCTCGCGAACCCCGGGTCGTCGACCCTCGACCGCACCAATGCAGCGCTCGTCGCGGCGGGCGAACCGCCCTGCAACGATCCGTCCCGGGCGTTGACCGACCCGAACGACCTCGTCGGCTTCAACGGCGAGGACATCGACTTTGAAACCCTCCCGCCGAACGAGGACTCGGTGATCAAGGACATGGCGATCGACCCCGACAACGCCTACTCGGCGACCACCAAGGACGACGGCAAGCTCCTCTTCCGCTGGGGCACCTCGGTCAAGAAGCCGACCGACATCCGCTTCCAGAAGTCGATCCCACTCCCCCCGGAGTGGACCGACCTCGCCAGCCTGCCCGCCGGCTCGCCGGGCTATCGGGTGACCCGCGCCGAGCTGGTGCTGCACCACAACATCACCAACAACCCGAACGACCAGATCCGCCCCGAGGACTGGGAGAACGAGGCTGCGACCGGCCGCCTCCCGTCGTACTCGGTCGACGGGTCCGGCAACTGGGTGTCGACCACCGACTGCTACGAGGGCGACGGTGACTTCATCCCCGCCGGAACGCTGTTGCGCAGCAACACCCCGGCCGACCCCAGCGTGCCCGCCTCCGACCTCCAGCGCGGCTACACACCGGCGTGGTACACCACCATCCAGCGCGACCCGTTCCAATGGTCGTTCCGCAACCCGCTCACCGGCCAGCTCTTCGGAGCCCAGAAGCGTGAGGACATCGTCATCCTCCAGGCCGACACGACCCTCGAGCTCGTCAGCGGTCCGCGCTGGCGCATGACCTCCAACAAGTTCGGCCAGGACCTGCCCGGCCTCGAGATCCCCAAGGAGGAGTGCGCGCAACCGCCGTACCAGAAGGGCGACACCCGCTACGACACCGGCGTCGAGACGTGGACGACGATCAACCTGCTCGACTGGAGCCCCGACAACGACAAGTGGCCGACCTCCGACGAGTACTCGCCGTTCGCCTACAGCGCCGGATGGATCACCGACTGGAACGACCCGGCGACAGGCGTCCCCGGCCAGGCGATCGAGGCCGAGGACGCAGCCCGCTGCGCTTCGACCGACGACGACGGCAACTGCGTCACCTCGCTCGGCACGACGCTGACCGACAAGTTCGACGTGTCGTTCTACGTCAAGGGTGACATCAAGCCCGCCCAGATCTACGACGTCAAGCTGGTCATCGAGTGGGAGCCGACCCCGGTTGCCCCGCTCGATCCGGTGCCGCCGATCGAACCGCCGGTGACGCCACCCGTGACGCCACCCGTGACGCCTCCCGCACCGCCGACCGACCCAACCGCCCCGATCACCGGCGTCAGCGCGTTCATGCCGGTCACGCCAACCCGGGTGCTCGACACCCGCAACTCCAGCGCCACGCAACTCGGTGACTGGAACGGCGTCGGCCAACTGCAAGGTGGCAGCACCGTGGCGATCCCGGTCCGCTCGGCCGTGCCGACCGGCTCGCCGGTCGCCGTGGTCAACGTCACCGCCACCCGAGCCGCAGCGGCGGGATTCCTGACGGTGTACGAATGCGACACACCGCTGCCCAACGCGAGCAACCTCAACTACCTGCCCGGCGACTTCCGAGCACGAGCGGCGGCCGCCTACGCCCCGGTCAGCGCGACCGGCCAGGTGTGCGTGTACAGCAGTGCGACCACTGACGTGATCGTCGACGTGAGTGGCTTCACCCCCGTGGGTGGCAGCTACGTGCCACAGAACCCGGTTCGTCTCGCCGACACCCGTGGAGCGAGCCCGCTCGCTGCGAACGCCACCCTGCGGGTCACCCCGCCTGCGTCGAGCAGCAATGCGCTGGCGATCTCGGTCACGTCGGTCAATCCGACCGCACCGGGCTTCCTCACCGCCTACAGCTGCGCCGACGGACTGCCGGCCATCAGCACCTTGAACTACACGACCGGCGCATCGATGGCGATCGCGAACCTCACGATCGTCGGCAACGGCGACATCTGCGTGACCACATCAGCGCAGACCGACGTGCTGGTCGACCTCCAGGGCGGGTTCACCGCTCCGGTGGCGCTCGGCAAGGCTCGCCTGCTCGACACCCGCTCGGGTGCCAAGCCGGCCGCTGGTTCCACGACTCGGTTCGATCCGGCCGGCATCGCGGCCTTCGCCGGCTCGCCGATGGCGGCCGTGAACGTCACCGCCACCCGGGCCACCGAGGGCGGGTTCCTCACCGTGTGGAACTGCGCCGATGCGCTCCCCAATGCGAGTGTCCTCAACTACGACGCGGGTGACACCTTCGCCATTGCCAACCTGGCGATGGTGAAGACGACCTCACCGATCTGCGTCTACACCAGCGCCCCGAGCGACATCCTGCTCGACCTGGTCGCCGTCACACCCTGATCCTCCCGGGTCGATGGTGGAGCGGATCTCCGGATCCGCTCCACCATCGCCGACGAAAGGAACCCCCATGCGTCACCGACTCCCCATCGCAGGCCTGGCCATCGCACTGGCGCTGACCGCCTGCGGATCCGATCGTGACGATTCGACCACCGACCCACCCGACGCCACGATCGAGGACACCGTCGACATCACCGAACCCGGCGCAAGCCAACCAGCGGTCAACGACGAGGATGACACCGACGGGACAACGACGGAAGCATCCATCCAACTGGCGGACACCGCACCCAGCGATGCGGACATCCTCATCGAGGCCGTCGGGACGACGACGGATCGATCGATTCGCCGTGGGTCCCAGTCCGAGATCCTGCAGGGCCAGACCTTCGCGGTTGCGGACGACACCACATTGAGCCAGGTCTCGTTCCACGTCGCTGCACCCGAGGGCGTCGCGGCCGGCCAGGCGGTGGCACTCGACCTGTACGAGGTGGCCGACACGACCAAGATGACCCCCAGTCGCGCCGTCGACATCGCAGACGGCGCCGGCACACTGGTGCTGGCACTTCCCGAAGCGATCGATCCGGACACGCCCACCCACCTGGTGTTCTCACTGCCGGATGTGACCCTCAGTGCCGGTCAGTACGCCGTCGTGCTCTCGTTCGGCGACGGTTCGGGACCCGCCGAGATGTTCCTGCAGCATCCCGCCGGCGACGTGTACGCCGACGGAGTCGCGATCTCGCTCGAGGGCGAGTTCTGGAAGTCGAACACGAACGACCACGACGCGGCCGTCACCCTCACCTTCGATGCCTGATGCCGGGCCGCGGGCGGTCGGCGGTGCTCGTCCGGTAGCCTTGCCCGACATGACGTCTGCCGCCGAACACCGACGCCGTGTCGGCCTCGGTCTCGCGCTCGGTGCCGTCGTTGGCGGCGGCCGGTGTGGGGGCCATCGTCACCGCCGACAGCGGCGACTCCGACACGATCGTCATCGCCGCCGAGACCGACGCTGCCGCTGCGCCGGTCGCCGAGGCCGCAGCCGAACCAGTAGGGCTCGCCCTGCCCGACCTCGAAGGCGAACTCGGCCAGAACGAGGTCGAACCGACGGTCCCCGTCGAGCCGGAACGAGCCGACGGTGGCTGCACGATCGGAGCCCAGTCGATTCGCCTGAGCTCCCAGGGCGACGGCGTTGTCTGTCTCCAGCAGGCGCTCGCCGACGAGGGCTACTACGACGGCGCCATCGACGGCGACTTCGACAACCCCACCCTCTCGGCCGTGATGGCCTACCAAGAGGACGAGGGGCTCTTCGTCGACGGTGTCGTCGGCCGCGAGAGCGCGATCCAGTTGGAGATCTGGCCCGACGAGGAATCGCTCGTCGTCCGCACACCACCGCCGCCCGAGGGCGCGATGGACTCGATGGGCTACCTGCTGTCGCCGGTGGCGAGCGTCGGCGCCGATGCGCCTCCCCTGCCGGAGAACTCGGGCGAGGGCCGACGGGTCGTGTACGACCGCGCCGGCCAGCGAACGTGGGCCGTGGGCGACAACGGCGAGATCATCCGCTCGTGGTTGGTCACCGGCAGCAAGTACAGCAACGAGATGCCAGGCACCCACACCGTCTACAGCCGCTCGGAGATGTCCACCGCCTGGAACGGCCAGGCATTCCTGCCGAAGATGATCCGCTACCAGCAGACCCAGATCGGTCACATCGGCTTCCACGGCATCCCCCGGCACGTGTCCGACAATTCGCCGTACCAGACCACCGAGGAGCTCGGCACCCGGCTGTCCGGTGGCTGCCAGCGTCAGCACGACCTCGACGCGGCCTTCATGTGGGCCTTCGCCGACGTCGGCACCACCGTCGTCGTCACCTGAGCGGTCACGCCGGCGCCTGGCACCGGCCGTCACCGGGTCGGCTCAGAGACGGGCGTGGAGGCGGACGGCCTGCTCGGCAGCCCTGGCTCGGATCTCCACGGCGTCGACGCGGGTTGCGACGCCGTCACGCAACGCCGCTTCGCCGTCGATGTCGACCTCGATCGCCCGCACCGTCGGCGTGTAGGCCAGGTGCCATGGCTCCATCGACCCGTACGACCAGGTCACCCGGTCGGCTCGCGCCTCGGGCACCAGCGACCAGCCCTGCTCGAGCCATGACCACGCCGTGTCGGGACTGAACGTCACGTCGGCGGCCCGGGCCGCGACGAACGCCAACTGGAACTCGGCGAGCATGTCGGCGCCGATGCCGTCGGTACCCAGCGCCACCGGGTTGGTGAAGCGGACCGGACGGGCGTAGCCGACGGCGTTGTTCATGTTCGATCGCGGGTTGTGCACGATCGTGCCCTGCAGACCGTGATCGTCGGAGAGGTGGACGCCGTGGATCAGCAACCAGTCATCGGTGGCGAGCGATGCCAGCCGGACGGCTGCGCCAACGTCATCGGGGCCCTCCGCGACGTGGACGTGCACCCCGACGCCGTGGCGAGCGGCGAGGTCGGCGGCGGCGGCCAGCGTGTCGTCGCTGCACGTGAACGCAGCGTGCACCCCGACCATGCCTCGGCCGCCGGCGGCCAGGAAGCGGTCGTTCTCGTCCAGCCCGCGCCGTGCCCCGTCGGCTCCGTGTCGATCGGTGACCCCGTACGACGCAACGACACGCACGCCCACCTCGGCACATGCCTCAGCGATCACGCTCAGCGATCCCTCGATCGCGTTCGGCGACTCGTGATGATCGACGATCGCCGTGCATCCCGCTTCGAGCGCTTCGAGCGCGCCGAGCTTCGCCGACCACTCGAGCATCTCGAGGTCGAGGGCGGTGTCGAGGCGCCACCACACCTGTTCGAGCACGCTCAGAAACGTCGTCGGTGTGTGCGGTGGCGCCGGCATACCGCGCGCCAGGGCCGAGTAGAGGTGGTGGTGCGCACACACCAGACCCGGCGTGGTGCCCGGCGTGGCGTCAGTGCTGCGCACCGCGCGACCGGTCAGTGGTGGCGGCCGGAGCGAGCGGCCTTCTTCTCGGCCTGGCGGTCCTCGTGGCGCTGCTTGTTGTTGTACCACTGCCAGATCGCCGTGATGATCAACGCTCCGACGATCGATCCGATGACGCCGCTGGGCTTGAAGGCCAGGCCGTCGCCGGCGAGGAGGCTGGCGAGCAGTCCACCGACGAACGAACCGGCGAGACCGGCGACCAACGCCATGCCCCAATCGGTGGTGTAGGCGGCCCTCCCGAGGATGAACTGGGCGAGCCAGCCCACGAGAGCGCCGAAACCGAGGAGTCCAAAGATGAGCACGCGGACACGTTATCGCGGTCGCTAACTTCGGCACCGGGACCGCAACGAGGCGGTCGCGCACGACGAAACGGGGACACCATGATCAAAGGACTACTCGCCCTGCTCTTCTTCTTCCTCGTCGCCACCTTCCCGGCGACGTGGCTGTTGATGCTCTTCCTCGGCAATCTCGGGCTGGGCCTGAGCTACTGGGGCACGCTGCCGCTGGGCGTGCTCGTGTCGGTGCTCCTCGGTTCGGCGTCGGCGCCGACGTTCGTGGTGAGGAACTGATGATCGGACTGCTCGCCGCCGAATGGGGCGTCGGCCAGGTGTTCTGGTCGATGCTCTGGTTCTTCCTGTTCGTGCTGTGGATCTGGCTGATCTTCGTGATCCTCACCGACATCTTCCGCAGCAATGACCTCTCGGGATTGGCCAAGACGATCTGGGTGATCGTCATCATCTTCGTGCCGTACCTCGGCATCTTCGCCTACCTGATCGCCCGAGGCAGCGGCATGACCGCACGCCAATCGAACCGCAGCCATGCGGAGAACGCTGCGACCCAGGCCTACATTCGCGAGAACGCAGGGTACCCGACGGGCGACGCCGCCAAGGCCAACGTCATCAGCTAGCGCTTGCTCAGCCGCTCCGACGGCTCTGCGGTTCATGACGTGCACGGAAGGGAACGCGCACCCTGCTCGGAGGCTCGACGCCCTCGGCCAGCTCGCTTCGTTTCGGATGCGACTCGACGTAGTCGGCGTAGGCGTTCGACCCCCACCACGCGGTGACGCCGTGCAGCAGCACGCTGAGCCCCACCGTGAAAAGCGCCGCGTCGGCGATCGTCGACGCCCCATTGAGGGCGCTCTCGTCGACGACTTCGATCGTGAGGATGATCGTGGCCAGTCCGCGCGGACCGAACCAGCCGATGTACAGCACCGACTGCCGTCGCATCTTGGCCCCGATCAACGCCACGGCGACGGCGATCAACCGCACCGCGGTCAGGCTGAGCACGCCGTACAGCACGATCTGCCACGTGAGCGTGACCAGCACCGGCCCGAGGAAGATCCCGAACACGAAGAAGCTGGCCATCGTCAGCAGGTCGCCGAGCGCTTCGGCGAACTCGGGCAGTGGATCGTCGGCGGCCGACACGAATCGCTTGCCGAACACGTACCCGGCGACCCATGCGGCGATGAACCCAGATCCGCCGAGTGGCGTGGCAACCGCGTAGGCCCCGACGGCGAGGCCCACGAGCGCGATCTCGAGCCAGTAGCCGAGCGCCGCACCGCTCGAGCGACCCCATGCAATGGCGAGCGCGCCGATCCAGCCGACGGTGATGCCGACAACGAGCGCGATGCCGACCTGTTCGAGCAACGTGACGAAGATGTCGCTGACCGCCAGCGACTCCTCGGCGACGAGCGCCGTCTCGAGGAAGACGACGAACAGTGGCAGCGAGATGCCGTCGTTGAGGCCGCTCTCGATGTTGAGTGCCTGTCGCACCCGGCGCGGCACGCGTTCGTTGGACACCACGGCCTTGCCGAGCGCCGCATCGGTGGGCGCCAACATCGTGCCGAGGACTGCCGCCTCCCAGATCTCGAGCGTGCCCAACAGCACAGCCGCCAGGAGCCAGCCGAGTGCGATGGCGACGGGGAGCCCGATGCCCAGCAACCGTGCGGGGAGGATGTCGTCGTTCCAGTTCGACGAGTTGATCGCGCTCGCGTCGGTGAACAGCACGATCACCAAGGTGCCCGTCAGCACCAGACTGAGCAGGTCGAAGCGTTCGACGAGCCCGGCGTAGTCCACCAGATCGAACGCCTCGGGTCCGAGCGCGACTCCGAGCGCCGTGAACAACATGGCGCCGGTCACCGCAGAGCGACTGAGCCGCCGCGAGACGACGGCGAACCCGACGAAGGCCGCAGCGATGATCGCTGACGTCAACGCCACGAGCCCACCTCTCTACAACGCTTTCAACTCGGCCGGCGCAGACACGGAGGCGAGCAACCGAGGCCCCGTCCGACCGGTGATGATGCTCAGGCGAGCAGCTTCGCCTTGGCGGCGGCGAACTCCTCGTCGGTGAGCACGCCGGCGGCCTTCAGATCGGCGAGCTTGCTCAACTCGGACATCAGGTCGCCGCCGGCCGCGGGAGCGGCGGCCGGTGCGGGGGCCGGAGCCGCCTGCTGGGCCTGCATGGCGTTCATCTGGGCCTGCATGTCGGCGAGCTGTGCCTGCGATTCGAACGCAGCCTGCTGCGCTGCCTGCTGCTCGGCTGCAGCCTCCTGCTTGGCGGCCTGCTTGTTCTGCGAGTGGCCGACAACAGCGGTTGCGGTACCGGCGACGACTGCAGTGCGAGCCATCGTTCCGACGAGTCCTGGGCGTCCCATACGACGTCGCATGATGATTCTCCTTGGTGAAAGTGGTGATCGGATCTACGGAATGAACGGACGTTTGCGTCAGTCGTCGAGTTCGGCGAGCGCATCGAGCACTTCGTCGACGACCATGCCGGGCACACGGAAGTTGCCGGCGAGCACGCCGCCACATCCGACGATGGCGTCGCGCAGCGGCTTGGCCCAGGTGTGTTCGAACACGAGAATCGCCTCGGAGCTGTTCGGCTCGAGACCGGCAGCAAGTTCCTCGATGTCCTCATCGGAGATCAACGAGTCGAGCTGTTCCATCACGCCGGCGAGTCGTTCGGCGTCGGCGTTGCCGCCGAGCTCCTCGAACTCGGTGAAGGTCACCTCGCCGTCTGCGTCCTTGCGGACGAGGACCCCGTCGACGATGCTGATCGTGTCGTTGGCGACGAGCCGTTCGAGCTCGGGGATGATCTCGCCGTTGAACTCGTTGCCGGGAAAGCTGACGACGAGTACTTCGATGGGGCCGAGGGTCATGGTTGCCTCCAGATGACGGCAGGGATTGGTGAGACGGGCTGGGGATGAGAGCGACCGAACCATAGCGCGGTTCGGTGAATCGACGGGTACTGCGACAAAGGTTGATTTCAGCACGTCGGGGGGCGATGCTTGTGGCGCTCGGAGCACGAACGCACCGACCGAACGAAAGGCAACACCTTGCAACTTGCAGCTGAATTCGGAACTGGCCAGGTCTTCTGGTCGATCCTCTGGTTCTTCCTCTTCTTCGTGTGGATCATGTTGATCTTCATGATCTTCGGAGACATCATCCGCAGCGACGACATGGGCGGCGGCGCGAAGGCGATCTGGGCGATCTTCATCATCTTCGTACCGTTCCTCGGCATCTTCATCTACCTGATCGTCCGCGGCGGTTCGATGGGCGAGCGTCAGATGAAGGCAGCCAAGGCCCAGCAGGCGGCGATGGACGACTACATCCGCACCACCGCCGGCAGCGGCAGCAGCGCTGCCGACGAGCTCGCGAAGCTCGCCGATCTGCACAGCCAGGGCAAGCTCGACGACGCGGAGTACGCGGCCGCCAAGGCCAAGATCGTCAGCTGACCCCGAAGACCCCGCACGACGGCGTCACGTCAGGTCAACCGACCAGACGTGGCGCCGTTGTCGCGTCCGGGCTCAGACGCCGACCGGGACGGCATCGTCTGCGGGCTCGATCTCGATGCCCCGCTGCGCGGCCACGGCGTCGCCGAACAGCAGCGTCATCGCGACGGCGGCAAGCGGCACGATGAGCGCGTAGACCAGGGTGATCAAGCCGGAGAAGAGCCACAGCGGGATCCCGGCGAAGAGCACCAGCAGGAGCAACCCGACCACCAGCCCGGAGCTCGCGACGAGCAGGTTGATCGACCCCACCATGATCGCCGTGTGCCACCAGCGACCCTTCACGAGCTGTGCGCTGCGAGCCAGCGCATCCCTGCCGTTGCGATCCTCGGTGACGACGACCTGTGCCATGAACTGGTAGCGCACGAGGAACCACAGGCCGAGCGGTGCACCGACAACGCTGATCAGCAGCGCCAGGACAATGGCCAGCGACCGGAAGAACCCGACGCCGAGATCGGTCACATGCGACCACGCCCGTTTGACCGCGTCGATGCCTGACGCATCGGCGTCGCCATCTCCGAGCAGGTCGTAGTACGCAGCGACCATCGCAGTGACGGCGACGAAGGCGAGCAGGTTGGCGATGCTCCCGGCGAGCAGCGCGAAGATCACGCTGGTCTCGCTGGCGTTCGCTGCGACCGCAGTGACACGACGCACGAGCGGGATCACCTGCAACAGCGACGCGGTAGCAGCGACGAGGATCGAGAACGGCAGATACACGAGCCCGAACGTGATCAGCACCCCGGAGCGCCGCCGGTACGACCCCGCCGACGCTCGAATGATCTGTCCGGCCCGACGGCGTCGGATCATCGGCAGCGCAGCGACCCGGTCCCAGACGGTGCGACGGGCGACCCACCAGCCGACGAACGCCACGACAGCCAGCGTGACCAGCAGACGGGCCGGCGAGGTCTTCAGGGTGACCAGCGCACCGGAGCCCGCCTCGACGACGCTGCAGAAGGTGTTGACGATCGACTCGCCGGAGCTGTCACCCGCCGGCACGACGACGCTGTTCGAGCGCAGGTTGTCGTGCCAGTCGATCGGATCGGTCCACCGCTCCTTGGTCTGCGGTCCGGTCGGGCCGTTGAACGGGCCGGACTGCCGTTCGCCCCATCGGCCCCCGAAGTCGAGCCACGCGAACTCGTCGTCGGGACCGGCCGACGCCGACGGCAGCAGTACCACCGACGGGTCGGTGCGCACCGACGGCCCGTCGGTCGTGTCGCACCCGAAGCCCTCGCTGGCGCTGCGCCCCAGGTACAGCGCCGAGCCGAAGTAGCTGGCGTGTGAGCCCGCCGAGGGGTACACGACCGGCCGCGTGCCCTCGCGCTCGAGTTTCGACGAGTCCCATCCCGCCCGCTCGCCTCCCTCGTGTTGTGCGTAGCCGACACTGACCGGGTCGGTCTGCAAGGCCTCCTCGACGGTGCCGACGTCGAACAGGAGCTGGATGCCCTCCCAGTCGCTCTCGTGCTTGTTGTTCCAGTCGTTGAAGTACCAGTAGAACCAGTACTGCACGGCGAGCTTGTCCGGCTCGTCGGCCTGCGTTGCGATGTGGGCGTACACCACCGGTTCGCGCTCGCCGGTCACGGTGCCGGTGTACCGGTCGAAGTCCTGTTCGTAGATGCAGCCCGGCTCGAGCGCACCGCCGGGAAAGTCGAGGAAGAATCCCTCGCTGCGCCCGTACAGGTCCGCCGCAGTCGGCGCGACCTTCAGGACCGGGTTCTGGCTGCCGACCTGGCGAAGGACCACATCGGGGTTGTCGAGCACGATGTCGACCGCTTGCGGCGAGTACGGCTCACCGTCGGGATCGCACGGCGCCTCCTGCTCCTTGAGCAGCAGGATCGGGGCGTACTTCTCGACCAGTTCCTGTTCACGCGAGGTGACCGACTCGTCCTGCGCTGCCGCCGGCGTTGCCAACAGCAGACCACCCACCAGTGCCAGTGCGGTCGCCAGCGCCCCCACCCGAAGCGATGAGTTTCCGCGCGACCCGTCCGCGCGGAGACTCATCGCTGTGCCTGATCGGTCGCGTAGACGGTGGCCCAGTCGGCGCGCATGCTGGCGATCGTCCAGCCGTGGGCCACGGCGGTGTCGAGGAACGACCCCGTCGTTTCGAAGGTTGCGGCCTCGCCCTCGTACGCGTACTCGCGTTCTGCGTCGTCGTGGTCGACCAGCAGCGCCAGAGTCGGGCCGTCGGCGGCCAGTGCGTAGTCGAGCATCTCGCCGTCGCCCGGCGAGTTCCCGGCCGCGAAGATCGGATGACGGCCGATTGCCCGTTGGATGTTGACCACCTTGGCCGCACCTTCGTTGGCGTCGGCGGCGACCAGGTCGGCGTTGCGGATCAGCCCGGCGCGACCGTGGGCGTCGCGGACGAAGTCGTAGCTCGCCTGCGTTCCCAGCACCCGGTCGGGTGTGACCCCGTAGAACTCGTGGCCGATCGCCCGCACGAACTCGGTGCCGCCGCCCGTGACGATGAAGATCTCGAACTCCGCCCGCCGCAGTTCGTCGAGCAGTTCGAGCATGGGTTGATACCGGATCTCGGTCAATGGCACCTTGCGGTCGCGATGGCGTGCGGTCGCGAAGAACGTACGAACGCTCGCATCGAACTCCTCGGGTGAGATGCCGGCGCAGAGTTCGATCAGTGCCACGGCGATCCGCTCGAGCCCGAGCTCGGACTGTGCAGCGGTGTCGCCGTCGATCAGCGCTCGGTACTCCTCGCGCCTTGCCAGCGACGGGTCGGCGCCCACCGCTCGGGCGAGCTCGCCGAGCAGGAACTCGAGCTGCGGGTAGTTCGGCTTCTCGCACCACAGCGTGCCGTCGTTGTCCAACACCGCCACCCGCTCGTCGACCGGGACGTCGAGCGCTGCATCGAGGAAGTCGACGATCGCCTGTTTCGTCGCCCCGTCGTTCCATGACGGCAGCAGGTCCGTGCTCATCGCCCCCACACCCCGAAATGGCGCGCCTGTGTTGCGCTCAGCGCAACACCACCGAGATTTTTCGGGGTGCTCCGGGCGGTGTGGGTGCTGGATGGTCGGGTCATGGGCGGCCGATCGTGCGGAATCCGATGTGGCTCATGCCGGTGTCGACCATCTGGGGGCGTCGGGCCGCAGGGCGGTAGCGCTGGCAGTAGTTGTCGGCGCACAGGAACGATCCTCCCTTGATCACCTTGCGGGGGATGCGGAACTGGGGCTGCGCGGGGTCGTAGCTCGTCTCGACGTCGGGACCGCGCGGATTGGCGGCACGCAGCAGGGCTTGTCGGCGTCGTCCGGGTGGCGTGACGAATACCAGTCGGTGGTCCACTCCCACACGTTGCCGGCCATGTCGTGCAGGCCGAACCCGTTCGGCGGGAACGATCCGACCGGAGCCGTGCCGGTGAAGCCGTCGGCCTCGCTGTTGCGCCACGGGAAGTCGCCCTGCCAGAAGTTGGCGAGGAACCGACCGCCGGGTACCGCCTCGTCACCCCAGGTGAAGGCGCGGCCGTCCTCCCCGCCGCGCGCCGCGTACTCCCACTCGGCCTCGGTCGGCAGCTCCTCCCCCGCCCAGGCCGCGTATGCCTCCGCATCCTCGAACGCGACGTGGACCACGGGGTGGTCGGCTCGATCCTCGATCGACGAACGCGGCCCCTCGGGACGACGCCACGACGCCCCCGGCGTCCATGTCCACCACTGGCTGAGGTGGCGGAGGTCGACCGGGCCGGGCGTCATCGTGAACACGAGCGACCCGGCGAGCAGGTTCTCGATCGGCGCGCCCGGATAGTCGGCCGGGTCGAGCGGTCGCTCGGCGACGGTGACGTATCCGGTCGCGTCGACGAAGGCCGCGAACTGCTGGTTGGTGACCGTGGTCGAGTTGATCGAGAAGGCGTCGACGCGCACGTGATGCGACGGCGCCTCCTCCGGGTAGTGGTCGTCGGAGCCCATGCGGAACGTGCCCGCCGGGAGCTCGATCACGTGCTGGCGATCCCCGACTGCAGCTTCTCCAACACCTTGTCGATGCCGAAGCTCGCCGGTTCCTGCCGAGGCGGGAACTCGACGAGGGTCGCCAGCATGTTCGCCACGTACATCTGCGCCGGCACCAGCACCCAGGCTCGGTCGATCAACCAGTCGTAGTACGTGTTCGACGTGATGTCGGCGCGTTCGTACGGGTCGGTGCGCAGGTTGAAGATCTTCGGCACGCGCAGCTCGGTGTACGGCTCGGCCCAGACCCGCAGCGTGCCGACGGCCCGCTGCTCCAGGAACACGACCTTCCAGTTGTCGTAGCGCAGCGCGGTGAGATCGCCGTCGTCGGACACGTAGAAGAAGTGCTGCCGCGGGCTCGTGTCGCTGGCCCCGGTGAGGTAGTCGAGCTGGTTGAAGCCGTCGAGGTGCACCTGGTAGGTGGTGCCGTTCAGGTCGCGGCCTGCCTTGAGCTCGTCCTGGATGTCGGGATCGCCGGCCGCAGCGAGCAACGTCACGAACCAGTCGTTGTGGGTCACGATGCCGTTGAGCACTTCGCCGGCGGGAATCCGCCCGGGCCAACGCACCATCGCGGGCACGCGGTAGGCGCCTTCCCAGTTCGAGTTCTTCTCGTTGCGGAACGGGGTCATGCCGCCGTCGGGCCAGGTGTTCATGTGCGGGCCGTTGTCGGTCGAGTACATCACGATCGTGTCCTCGGCGAGGCCCTGCTCGTCGAGGTAGTCGAGGACCCGACCGACGAGTTCGTCGTGGTCGCACATCACGTCGTGATAGGCCGACTGCCAGCGACCGGCCTTGCCGCGGCTGCCGTCTTTGATGTGGGTCCGGAAGTGCATGTGGGTGGTGTTGAGCCACACGAAGAACGGCGTGTCGGCGTCCTTGGCTTCACCCATGAAGCGCAGGGCTTCCGGTGCGATCTCCTCGTCGATGGTCTTCATCCGTTCGCGGGTCAGCGGGCCGGTGTCCTCGATGCGCTGCGTGCCGTCGCCGTTCGCCCACGAGTGGATCACGCCGCGCGGCCCGAACCGCTTGCGGAAGTTCGGGAACTCCTCCTCGGTCGGGTAGTCGTCCTGCTCGGGTTCCTCCTCGGCGTTGAGGTGGTAGAGGTTGCCGAAGAACTCGTCGAAGCCGTGCATCGTCGGCAGGAACTCGTCCTTGTCACCGAGGTGGTTCTTGCCGAACTGGCCGGTGGCGTAACCCTGCGCCTTGAGGGCGGTGGCGATCGTGGGGTCCGGCGAGCGCAGGCCGATGTCGGCGCCCGGGAAGCCGACCTTGGTGAGTCCCGTGCGGTACGGGTTCTGGCCGGTGATGAACGCCGCCCGACCGGCCGTGCAGCTCTGCTCGCCGTAGTAGTCGGTGAACCTGACGCCTTCTGCAGCGATCCGGTCGATGTTGGGGGTGCGGTACCCCATCAGGCCGTCGCTGTAGCAGCTCAAGTTGGAGATCCCGATGTCATCTCCCCAGATGACCAGGATGTTGGGCTTTCCGTTGGGCATGGGTGCACTCCTGCGGAACTCATTGGGCGGACGCCATGACAGTACCGCGTCGATCCCGACGCGGTCTCCCTCAGCCTGCGCCCTGTACCAGCACCGGGCAGACGCAGTGACGCACGACGTAATCGGACGTGGAGCCCATGATCGCCCGCTTGATGCCACTGCGTCCGTGCGTGCCGAGCACGACGACACTCGCCGGGAGTTCGGCTGCGACCCGGCAGATCTCGTGGCCGGCATCGCCCACGACCACCATCGTCTCGACGTCGGTCAAGCCGAGTTCGGCCAGGGTCTCGTCGAGGTGCGCCTGGGCGGCGACGCGCTGGGCGTCGACGAGGTCGTTCTTCTCGTCGTAGGTCATCACCCCACCAGCGAAACCGGTGCCGGTCACGAGGGTGGGATCGATCGCCGACGACACCGACAGCAAGACGATCCGATCGGGCGCCTCGAGCAGGTCGAGACCCTGGCGGATGGCGCTCAGTGCGAGATCGGAGCCGTCGGTACAGAGCAGAGCGAGAGAAGCAGCCATGGACCGAGTCTGGCACCACGGCGATGATCACACCAGGGTCTGACGGCTCTGCAAGAGTGGGGCCATGAACGACATCGCGGTCGGCGTCATCGCCCTGCTCACCGGCGCCGTGTTCTGTTTCCGCGGCTACCTCGCCATGCGTCTGGTCATCCCACTGTGGGGCGCGTTCGCCGGATTCATGATCGGCGCCGGGTTGGTGTCGGGCGACGCCGGCTTCCTCGGCAATGCGTTGGGCTGGGCGGTCGGATTCGGGCTCGCCATCGTGTTCGGCATGATCGCGTACCTGTACTACGAGGTGTCGGTGGTCATCGGGATGATGGGCATCGGATTCGTGCTCGGCACGAGCTTGACGGTGGCGCTCGGCGTGAGCTGGTCGTGGGTGATCGTGCTCAGCGGTGTGGTGATGGCCGTCGTGCTGGCGTTCATCGCCATCGCCGGCGACCTGCCGATGGTGCTGCTGACCGTGCTCACGGCACTCGCCGGGTCGAGCGTGATCGTCGCGGGGCTGATGCTGTTGTTCGGCACGTTCGACACCGAGGACTTCAGCATCGGTCTGACCACCGAGTACGTCGCCGACGACTGGTGGTGGTTCGTGATCTACGGCGGGCTCGTCGTGGGCGGCATCATCGCGCAGTTCACCGACGTCGACCGTCGACGCGAGACGTTGCGCCAGGCCTGGTCGACCGGCGTCGGGTCGACCAGCGCCGGGTCGGCGGGTTCCGACACCGCCCTCGCCGAGTGAGCCGGACCCGGTCGTGAGTTCGGGCACCTCCGACTGCGAGCTGCGCGACGACTGGTTCCTCGAACAGGATCTCAACGCCTGGAGTTCGCTCGCCTACGTCGCCGCCGGCGTACTGCTGGCGTGGGAGGTGTCCCGCTCACGGCTGCCCAAAGCGGTCTACGGACTCGCCGCGATGGTGGCGGTGGAGGGCCTGGGGAGCTACCTGTACCACGGTGCGGCCAGCGACGTCAGCCAGTTCCTGCACGATGTTCCGCTGATCGGTGCGCTCGCGTTCGTCGCCGGGTGGCACGTCGGGCGATTGCGTGGACGCGCCGACGCCGGGTCGCTCGTGGGCCTCGCCGCGGGTCTGGTCGTCGCGTCGGTGCTGTGGGTCGTTGCTCCGGATGCCACGAACGCCACCGTCGGCGTCGCCGTCGGCGTCATCGTCGTCGCCTCACTCATCGCACGCCGACGAGGCATGACGAGCGTGTGGTCAGGGCCACTGCTGGCGCTCAGTGTCATCGCCGTGTCGATGTGGGGTCTCGGACGACCCGACTCGCCGGTCTGCGAGGCAGACTCGTGGCTCCAGCCCCACAGCGTGTGGCACCTCCTCACGGCGATCGTGGCGCTGGCGTGGGTCGACCGGGCGTATGCGGCTGTTGACCCCGAGCACGCCCCCCGCCTGTTCCGCCGCTTCACCGACCGCACGATCGGCCTGATCGCTCGCGGACTGGTGCGCGCGTTCCATCGATCGGTCGAGGTGCGTTGGCGCGACCGCCTCCCCCGAGACCGTCCGGTGCTGATCGTCGCGAACCACGGCAACGGCTTCGTCGACCCCGTCGTGGTGGCTGGCGTGCTCGGCCGCCTCCCGCGTTTCCTGGCGAAGGCGGCACTCTGGAAGGTCGTGGCTGCCCGCCCGTTCCTGTGGCTCGCCGGCGTGCTTCCGGTGTACCGCACCGCCGACGGCGACCGTGCGAGCGACAATGCGTCGGTGTTCGAGGCCTGCCACCGTGAACTCGCCCAACGGGCGACCGTGGCGATCTTCCCCGAGGGCACGACCGGTGACCGCGCCGGTCTCGACCGGGTGAAGTCGGGAGCGGCGCGCATCGCCCTCGGTGCGCTGCCGACGGCGCCCGACGTGGTGATCGTGCCGATCGGGATGGCCTTCGAGAGCAAGGTCGAGACCCGCAGCCGGGCGGTGGTCATGTTCGGCGAACCGATCGACGTGGCCGACTTCGTGGGCGTTGGCCTCGACGCCGACGGCGAACCCGACCGCACCGACGCCGAGGCACTGACGGCGAGGATCACCGACGCGCTCGAGCAGGTGTCGCCGCACTTCGCGAGCCTCGACGAACGCGAGATGCTGCGCGCCGCTGCCCGGGAGGAGCGCAGCGAAGCGACGGGCCACGTCGAGGTGTCGTTCGGCGACGCCGAGGTGGTGGCACGCCAGCTCGCCGTCGCGGAGCCGGCCGAACGCGAGCGGGTGATGGAGGCGTACCGCGACTTCGCGACGCGGCTGCAGCTGCTCGGGATCAGCGCCCGCGAACTCCGACCGCGGCGCGTGTCGACGGGACGGCTCGTCCTGTCGGCCGCTGCGCTGTTGCTCGCCGGCTCGCTGATCGTGCCGGCCACCATCGTCTACCTCCCGGCCGCGGCGATCGTGGTCATCGGCACCGGCATGGTGCGCTCGACGGCGACCAAGGGCACCGTACGCATGTTGCTCGGGCTGGTCACGCTCGTCGCGACGTGGACGTTGGCCGGCATGTGGCTCGCCGACGGGTGGGAGGCGGTGGTCGCCGCGGTCGCGGTGGCCATTGGCGGCGCAGTGGCCCTCGTGGTCTGGCCGCCGCTGGTTCGTCAGGCGATCGTGTTGATCGGGCGCATCAAGGTCCGCGACCGGATCGGCCTCGTGCCACCGGTCATCGAGGCACGATCGACCGTTGTCGCCGCCGTACGTGACAGTCTCGGGAGCGATGTTGACCACCCCTGACGACGAGCCGATCGCCACGGTCGGCGACGGCGAGATTCCGCAGGTGCCGAGACCGAGCATCCGCAAGATCCTGTTCCGGATCGTCTTCATCGTCGCGGCGATCGGCATCTCGACGTGGGTCCTGTTCCGCACGTTCGACGACCTCGACGTCAACGCGGTCCTCGACGCGGTCCGTTCGCTGAACGATGCCGAGATCATCTCACTGCTGAGCCTGTGGATCCTGTGGATCGCCTCGCAGGGTCTCCTGACCGCGTCGCTGGTCCCCGGGTTGGCGGTGCGCCACGGGATCGTCGCGTTCCTGGGTCCGGCATCGATCACGTCCGTGGTGCCCGGTCCGAGCGATCTCCCGATCCGCTACCGCATGCTCACGTCGTGGGGCCACACCACCGGCGAGGCCACGCTCGCCGTTGCGGCAGGCGGCATCTTCAGCATCGGGATCAAGCTGGTACTGCCGGTCATCGCCGCAATCGGGCTGGTCGTGTCCGACGCCCCGTTGAGCGACACGCTGCAGACGGTGGTGACGATCTGCATGATCGTGGGCCTCGGCGTCGTCGTGCTGTCGTTCGTGCTGGGGTCGGAGAAGCGCACCGAGCAGGCGGGGCGGCTCATCGAACCGGTGTGGTCGCGGGTGCTGCGCCTGTTGCGCAAGCCCACGCCCGAAGACCTCCCGGCCCAGATGGTCGCCGCCCGGGCGAAGGCGGTCCAGACCCTACGCGACCGGTGGCTCGTCGCCACGTGGGCGACGGTGCTCACGTCGGCGACGAAGTTCGGGCTGCTGTTGATGTGTCTGCGGTTCACCGGGGTCAGCGAGACCGAGCTGCCGTGGACGCAGGTGTTCGTGGTGTTCGCACTGGTGCAAGGCCTCACGGTGTTCCCGATCACGGCCGGCGACGCGGGCGTGAGCGAGATCGCCTACATCGGCATGCTCACCGCTGCGGCGGGCGAGCAGTACGTCAACCAGATCACCGCCGCAATCCTCGTGTTCCGGATCCTGACGTGGCTGTCGATCATCCCGGTCGGCCTCGGCGCCCTCGGGTTCTGGAAACTCCAGCTCCGCAAACACCCACCGGTCCCTGCGGCACCCGCCTGATCAGTCGGCGTACTCGAACTGCACGGCGGTGCGCTCGGCGACGTGGCCCGTGATGTGCTCGGCGATGAATTGCTGGTGCACCGGGTGGTCGCGGTAGGTGGTGAAGCCGTCGACGTCGGCGAAGTCGGCGGTGACGGTGTAGGAGAAGTTCGTCGGAGCCAAGCCGAGGTCGCGACCGTGGCGATACGTGACGATGGCAGGGATCGCCGAGGGCAGCGCATCGAGCGCCGCCGACAGCTCGACGATCTGGTCCTCGGTGACCGAGTCCTCGAAGCGGAACATCACGACGTGGCGGATCACTGCTCGCCCCTCACAGCCCGATCGACTTGGCGATGATCGTCTTCATGACCTCGTTGGTGCCGCCGTAGATCGAGGTGACGCGGGCGTCGACGTAGGCACGGGCGATCGGGTACTCGGTCATGTAGCCATAGCCGCCGAACAGCTGCAGGCAGCGGTCGACGACCCGGTTCTGGAGGTCGGTGCACCAGTACTTGGCCTGCGCCGCCATTGCGGGCGTGAGCTGTTTGGCGTTGAGCTGCAGGATGCACTGGTCGACGTAGGCCTGGGTGACGTCGATCTCGGTGGCCACCTCGGCGAGCACGAACTTGGTGTTCTGGAACGTGCCGATCGACTTGCCGAACGCGGTGCGCTCACCGACGTACTCGAGCGTCCAGCCGAGCGCGGCGCGGGCTGCGGCCACGCCGGCGATGGCGATCGAGAGACGTTCCTGGGCGAGGTTCGCCGCGAGGTAGGTGAAGCCCTTGCCCTCGTCGCCGAGGCGGTTGGCGACCGGGACGCGTACGTCGTTGAAGAACAGCTCGGCGGTGTCCTGGCTGTGCATGCCGATCTTGTCGAGGTTGCGGCCGCGTTCGAAACCGTCCATCCCGCGTTCCAGGATCAGCAGCGACAGCCGGCGTGGCGCTCGGTGGGGTCGGTCTTCGCTGCGACGATCACCAGATCGGAGTTGATGCCGTTCGTGATGAACGTCTTCGAGCCGTTGACGACGTACTCGTCGCCGTCGCGGATCGCCGTCGTGGCGATCCCGGCGAGGTCGGAGCCGGTGCCCGGCTCGGTCATGGCGACCGCGGTGATCAGCTCGCCCGACGCGATGCCGGGCATCCAGCGTTCGGCCTGTTCGTCGGTGCAGTACTCGATGAAGTACGGCGTGCAGATGTCGTTGTGGAGGGTGAGGCCGAGGCCGGCGCCACCGATGCCCGCCGCGTTGAACTCCTCGCTGAGGATGGCGTTGAACCGGAAGTCGTCGGTGCCGCCGCCGCCGTACTGCTCGGGGATCGCCATGCCGACGAAGCCGTACTGGCCCGCCGAGGCGTACATCTCGCGTGGGGCGATGCCGGCCTCCTCCCACTCGAGGTAGTGCGGCGTCACCTCCTTGGCGACGAACGAGGCGAACGATTCGCGGAAGGCTTCGTGGTCGGCGTCGTACAGCGTGCGCATGCCCTCAGGTTACGTAACGCGACCCCAACCCCTCCCCACCCCGTTTGTGTGACGGTTTCGGTGACCCGGTCCACCAGAAACTGCGCACAAACGTGGGTGGGGCGTCAGTCCTGGTGGGTGATCAGCGGACCGAACTCGATCACGTCGGGGGCGTCGAGCTCGCGGTTGCGGGGCCGCCCCGGGCCCGGGTGGCGCCGGCCGGAGCGTCGGCTCCACCAGCGGCGCCAGCGCGACACGTCACGCTGCGGCACGGCTCCGGTGGCCAGGCGATCACGCACGTCCGCCACGGCGGCGGCGCCGGCGACGCGCAGGGTGACGAGGAGCGCGACGTGCATCGCGGTGATCCGCCCCTCGCAGGTGATGATGTTGCCGATCTCGACGACGCGTTCGGCCGACGCCTGCGAGCCGTGTTCGGCCAGGAGATCACCGGCGAGCCAGTGGGTTGCCGCGTCGCGATCGCCGAGCAGCCCGGCGGCGGCGACGATCACCGTCCCGGTCGAGGCCGCCGCCATCCACGTGCATCGCGGGGCGACGGCACGGAGCCAGTCGAGCAGCGGCTCGTCGCCGGCCGCCCGGGCGCAACCGATCCCGCCGGGAACCAGGACGATGTCCGGGTTCTGGATCTGGTCGAAGGTGGCGTCGACGCGGTGACCACCACCGGGCCCCTCGACCGATCCGAGCGCAGCACCGACACCGACGAGTTCGGTGCCGTCGAGCAGATCGAACACGCACGTGAACGCCTCGCATTCGTCGGCAGACACCCCGGGGTACAACGCCACGGCCACCAGCACCGCCGAAGTCTCCCACACCCCCTCCAACCACGTTTGCGTTGCGTTTCGGGCGACCCGGGTCGCCGAAAACGCAACACAAACGCTGGTTCGACGCCGCTCCGTCATCGCCCGCCAAACCGAAGCTTGTACCGTGCAACCATGGGGACGACCGAGATCGACCAGGCGCCGGAGATCGATCGGGACGCACTGCGCGCGAAGTACCGCGAGGAGCGAAACAAACGGCTCCGACCCGACGGCAACGAGCAGTACATCGAGGTCACCGGGGTCTTCGAGCACTACGTCGAGGATCCCTACGTCGAGCCGACCGAGCGCGAGCCACTGTTCGACGAGGTGACGTTCGCCTTCATCGGCGGCGGGTTCGCCGGGCTCGTCACCGCCGCGAAGCTGCGCGACGTCGGCGTCGACGACATCCGGATCATCGAGAAGGGCGGCGACTTCGGCGGCACCTGGTACTGGAACCGGTATCCCGGCGCCCAGTGCGACACGGCGGCGTTCGTCTACCTGCCGCTGCTCGAGGAGACCGGCCACATGCCGAGCGAGAAGTACACGCACGGCCCCGAGATCCTCGACCACTCCCGGCGGATCGGCCGCCACTACGACCTGTACGACCGGGCGGTGTTCTCCACCGAGGTCACCTCGCTGAGCTGGGACGACGACTCGCGTCGATGGATCATCCGCACCAACCGCGGCGACGAGATGCGTGCCCGGTTCGTCGCGATGGGCACCGGGCCGCTGCACCGTCCGAAGCTCCCCGGCATCCCCGGCATCGAGACCTACGAAGGGCACAGCTTCCACACCAGCCGCTGGGACTACGACTACACCGGAGGCGATCCGTCCGGCGCGCCGCTGACCGGGCTCGCCGACAAGCGCGTCGGCATCATCGGCACCGGCGCCACCGCCGTGCAGTGCATCCCCCACCTCGCCCGCGCTGCGAAGGAGCTGTTCGTGTTCCAACGCACGCCGTCGTCGATCGACGTGCGCAACAACCACGACATCGACCCCGACTGGTTTCGCGAGCTCGAGCCCGGCTGGCAGGCGAAGTGGCTGATGAACTTCACCACGCTGCAGACCGGCGGGTTCGCCGACGAGGACCTGGTGCAGGACGGCTGGACCGACATCAGCAAGCGCATCCGCGACAAGGTCCTGTCGAGCGGCAAGGAGTTCACCCGCGAGACCTTCATCGAGGCCTACGAGGACTCCGACGACGAGAAGATGACCGAGATTCGCGCCCGGGTCGACGCGCTCGTCGCCGATGCCGAGACCGCCGAGGCGCTCAAGCCGTGGTACCGCCAGTTGTGCAAGCGGCCGTGCTTCCACGACGAGTACCTCGACGCCTACAACGAACCCGGCACGCACCTGATCGACACCGACGGCAAGGGCGTCGAGCGCATCGACGCCACCGGCATCTGGGCCAACGGCGAACACTACGAACTCGACTGCATCATCTATGCGTCCGGCTTCGAGGTCGGCACCGAGCTGACGCGTCGGGCGGGCTTCGAGACGACGGGCCGCGACGGCGTGACGCTCACCGAACGATGGGCCGACGGGATGCAGAGCCTGCACGGCATCCACGTGCACGGGTTCCCGAACCTGTTCATGGTCACCCTCAGCCAGGCGGCGAACCTGATCTCGAACGTCCCGCACAACTACCTCGAGTCCGGCCTCACGATTGCGTCGATCGTGCGCCATGCGCTCGACGTCGGTGCCGACGAGGTCGAGGTGAGCGCTGAGGCGGAGGCGGCGTGGATTGCTCGGCTCGAGGCTGGCGCCCAGGCGCGGATGACCCAGATGCCCGACTGCACGCCCGGCTACTACAACAACGAGGGCCAACCGATCGAAGGGCGGCGCGCGGTGCTCAACACGATGGCGTTCCCGGAGGGCCCGGTGGGCTACTTCGGCTACATCGCAGGGTGGCGATCGACCGGCGACTTCGAGGGGTTGGAGTTCCGCTGATGGAGGTCGTGGTCGTCGGTGGCGGTGTGGCCGGGCTGGCCTCGGCAGTGATGCTCGGGCGCGCCGGTCACTCGGTGACGGTGATCGAACGCGATGACACGCCGATGCCGGAGACCGCCGACGAGGCCTTCGACTGGAACCGCCGCGGCGCCCCGCAGGTTCGCCACAGCCATGCGTTCCTGGCCCGCTTGCGCAACCTGCTGCGCGACCATCAGCCAGACCTCCTCGAGTCGCTGCTGGCCGAAGGTGCGACCGAGATGCGCTTCGGCGACGGCGTTGCGCCGGAGATGGAGTTCGCCCCCGAGCCCGGCGACGACGACCTGGTGATGATCGCCTGCCGGCGCACGACCTTCGAGTGGGTGCTGCGCCGCGCGGCACTCGCCGAGGCCAACGTCACCATCCGCACCGGCCTCGCCGCCACCGCCCTGACCACTCGAGCGCCGAACCCCTCCAACCCGAAAAATCGCGCTCGGGTTGCGCTGAGCGCAACGCAGGCGCGCCAGAATGCGGGATTCGCGCACATCTCGAACGACGAGACACCCGTCGTGACGGGGGTCTGGCTCGACGATGGCACCGAGCTCGCCGCCGATCTCGTCGTCGCCGCCAACGGGCGGCGCAGCGCGGTGGCCGACTGGCTCGCCGACATCGGCGCCCGCGAGGTCACCGAGACCGTCGAGGACACTGGCATCGTGTACGCCAGCCGTTTCTACCGACTGCTGCCCGACGCCGACCTGCCGCCGCGCACCGGCCCGATCGGCGGCGACCTCGGCTACGTCAAGTACGGCACGTTCGTGGGCGACAACCGGACGTTCTCGATCACCCTTGCGGTCCCGACCGGCGACGACGAACTGCGTCGGCGTCTCGCCGATCCGGTCGCGTTCGACGCCGCAGCGCGCTCGTTGCCGGCGACGGCGCCGTGGCTCGACGGCCGTGCCGAGCCGATCACGCCCGAGGTCCACATGATGGCGGGGCTGCTCAACAAGTGGAGCGACTACGTCGTCGACGGTGAACCCGCGGCGATCGGGCTCGTCCCGGTCGGCGACGCGGTGCTGTGCACGAACCCGCTCTACGGCCGGGGCTGCAGCACGGCCTACTGGAGTGCGCACCTCCTTTCGCAAGCCATCGCCGAGCATCCCGACGACGTGCGCATGGTTGCGTTGAGCTACGACGAGGCGCTGCGAACCGAGATCCACCCGTGGTACCGCTCGTCGGTCGAACAGGATCGCGAGGCTCGACGGGTCGCCGCCGCGTTGCTCGCCGGCGAGGATCCCTACGGCGATGCGTCCGACCCGAGGGCGTTCACACGGTCGGTGCTGCGTGACGGGTTGGCCCCGGCGCTGCGTTCGGATCAGGTCGTGCTGCGGGCGTTCATCCGCAACCTCAACCTGCTGTCGCGTCCCGATGCACTGCTCACCGACGCGGACTTCGGCGCCCGGGTCTTCGCCGTGTTGCAGACCAAGGACGAACGGCCGCCGGAGCCGCCACTCGGTCCGGCGACCAGAGCCGACTTCGTCGCCGCCCTCCCCGCTGCCTGAACCGCTCCCGGAACCGCGTCGGCTCAGGTGGGGCGGGTGCCGAGGGTGACGGCGACGTCCTGCGTCGTGCCGTTGCGCTCGACGGTGACCGTGACGGTGTCGCCGGGCTGGTAGGTGGCGACCGCAGCGCCGAGCGACGTCGGGTCGGTGATCTCGCCGTCGTCGACGGCGACGATCACGTCGCCCACCCGCAGCGAGCTGTCGGCAGCGCCGGAGCCGTCGGCGATCTCGACGATCTCGACACCGAGGCCCTCACCGGTGGGCTGCGTGGTCACACCCATGAGCGCCCGGTCGGGGACGCTGCCGTCACGGAGCGAGTCGATCACGTCCATCACCGGGGTGATCGCAATGGCGAAGCCGATGTTCTCGGCGCCGCCGGCGATCGCCGTGTTGATGCCGACGACCTCGCCGCGAGCGTTCAGCAGTGGTCCACCGGAGTTGCCCGGGTTGATCGCCGTATCGGTCTGGAGCAGGTTGACGAGCTGGACGCCGTTCTCGGCGGTGATCGTCCGGTTCTTCGCCGACAGGATGCCGGCGGTCACCGACGGCTCGCCGTTGAGGCCGAGCGCGTACCCGACGGCGATCAGTGGGTCGCCGAGACGGAGGTCGTCGGAGTCGCCGACAGCGAGCGGCACCAGGTCGTCGCGGTCGACTCGGAGCACCGCCAGGTCGCGGCTCGGATCGCCGGCGATGATCGTGGCGGCTTCAGCGGTGCCGTCGGCGAACGTCACCTCGGTCTGGCCGCCACCTTCGACGACGTGGTTGTTCGTCACGATGTAGCCGTCGGTCGACAGCACGAAGCCGGTGCCGGAGCCCAGACCGCCCGCCGTGCTCTGGGTGACCGAGACCACCGATGGTCGCACGGCAGCGACGAGGTCGGCGATCGAGCCGCCCTCCACACTGACGGGCTGCGCTGCCACGCTCGGGACTGCAGCGGGCGCTGCCACGCTCTCGGACGTGTCCTGTCCAACGGCGTAGCCGCCGACAGCGGCCCCGGTGAGCGCCATGCCGACGAGCACCCCTGCACCGAACCGCATGCGACTGCGTGCGGGACGAGGTGCCGGCGCGGACGGCGCCGGCGGTTCCCAGCCGGGGGTGACGGTCGGCGGTGGCGGGCCCGCGGAGACCGTGGCTGCCGGTGCCGCGAACGGCTCGCCGGGAATCGAGGAGGGGCGGTGGGCATATGGCGGAGCGACAGGATTTTCCACGTCGCCCAGGCTCGGGCGTGCGGGTCAGAATCAGGTGAGAGCCAGGTGATCGGAGGCCGTGAATCGGTGCCCGGCCCGTCCGGCCCGTCCGGCGATGCCGGCCGGTGTCAGGCTTGCGGCGTGTACACCGAGATCGACTACGAGCAACGAGGCCACGTCGGCATCATCACGATCGACCGGCCCGAGGCGCGCAATGCGTTGACGTTCACGACCTACGCCGAGCTCGCCGACGCCGTCGACACCACCACGGCCCGGTGTCTCGTGATCACCGGTCGAGATCCGGCGTTCTGCTCGGGTGACGACGTCAAGCAGGTGATGGTCGCCGCGAGTGCCGACCTGCAGCGGGCCGACCGCGAGCCGCGCCTCACCCCGGCGGCCGGCAGCCTGCTGCGCACCGACATTCCCGTGGTCGCAGCGGTGAACGGCGCCGCGGTCGGCTGGGGGATGGAGCTGGCCCTCATGGCCGACATCCGGATCGCGTCCGAGCGGGCCAAGTTCGGCGAGCTGTTCGTGAAGCGAGGACTGTGCTGCGACGTCGCCGGACTCGCACGACTTGCCGAGTTGGTCGGGCGCGAACACGCCGCAGAGTTGCTCTACACCGGACGCGTCGTCGACGCCGACGAGGCCCACGCGCTGCGGCTCGTGTCGCGCGTGGTCGCCCACGACGACCTCCTGCCGGCGGCGCTCGAGCTCGCCGAGACGATCGCCGCCAATCCCCCACTCGCCGTGCAGGCCCTCAAGCGTGGGCTGCGTACGGCGCTTGATCCGGACTGGGACGACCTCGGCCGCTGGGTCAGCTCGTCGCTGGCCGAGCTGTTCCGCACCGACGACCATCGCGAGGGCGTCGCCGCCTTCCTCGAGAAGCGCGACCCGAACTACACCGGCCGCTGACGTACTACCGTCTCCGGATGGAAGATCTCCGGGGAACCACCGCCATCGTGACCGGCGCGTCACGAGGCATCGGTGTGCACATCGCACGAGCGCTTGCCGACGAGGGGGTGAACCTGTCGCTCGCCGCTCGATCCGAAGCGGAACTCGAAGCGGTCCGCTCGGAGATCGAGTCGATCGGTGTCGAGGTGATCGCCATGGTCGGCGACGTCGCGAACGCCGACGACCGCGCACCTCCTCGACCGAACCGAAGCCGAACTCGGGCCGATCGACATCCTCGTCAACAACGCCGCGATCGAGCACATCCGACGCTTCGACGAGTCGGCGACTCCGACTTCACCGACACGCTCGCGGATCAACCTCGAAGCGCCGATCCTGCTGACCCACGCCGTCGTGCCGGGCATGCTGGAACGCGACCGCGGCCACGTGGTCAACATCTCCTCCGGTGGCGGCAAGGTCGGGTGTCGCCTACGGCACGTCTACTGCTCGAGCAAGCACGGCCTCGTCGGTTTCACCCACGCCTGCGATGCCGAGTACGACCGCTCCCCCGTCGGATTCTCCGTGGTCTGCCCCGGCCTCGTCACCGACGTCGGGATGTGCGCACCGTTGGGTCGAGCACGGCATCCAGGCACCGCAGATCGCCGGCGAGTTCGATGCCACAGAAGGTCGCCACGGTCGTGCTCGACTGCATCAGCAAGAACCGCGCCGAGGTGATCGTGAACACGCCACCGATCCGTCCGCTGATCGTGCTTGGCGAACATGTTCCCGTCGATCACCCCGTTGCTGCTTCGCAACGCTTCGGCTACACGGGCACGTTCGAACGGGTCATCGACAACGGCATCCGTGACCGTGCCAACGGCGAGCCCCAGGTCTGGCCCGCCAGGGATCAGTAGATCTCGATGAGGCCGGCGGCGCCCTGGCCACCGCCGATGCACATCGTGACCACGCCGTACTTCGCGTTGCGACGCTTGCCCTCGAGCAGGACGTGGCCGGCGCAGCGGGTGCCGGTCATGCCGAACGGGTGGCCGATGGCGATCGAGCCGCCGTTGACGTTGTACTTCTCGGGGTCGATGCCGAGCGTGTCACGGCTGTAGAGGCACTGGCTGGCGAAGGCCTCGTTGAGCTCCCAGATGTCGATGTCGTCGACGGTGAGACCGTGGCGCTTGAGCAGCTTCGGCACGGCGTAGATCGGGCCGATGCCCATCTCGTCGGGCTCGCAGCCGGCGACCGCCCAGCCCTTGAAGGCGCCGAGCGGCTCGATGCCACGGCGCGAGGCCTCTTCGTCGGACATCATCACGACGGCGGCGGCGCCGTCGGAGAGCTGGCTGGCGTTGCCGGCGGTGACGTAGTTGCCCTCGCCGCGCACGGGCTGCAGCTTCTGGAGCCCTTCGAGGGTGGTCGATCGGGCGGTTGCACTCGTCGCCGGTGACCGTGTAGTCGACGATCGACTCCTCCTTGGTCTCCTTGTCGACCAGCTTCATCTTGGTGGCCATCGGCACGATCTCGTCCTCGAACAGCCCGTTCTCCTGGGCACGCGCCATGCGCATCTGCGACTCGTAGGAGTACTCGTCCTGGTACTCGCGCGACACGTTGTAGCGCTCGGCGACGATGTCGGCGGTCTCGATCATCGCCATGTAGATCGCCGGGTACATCTCGGTGAGCTTCGGGTCCATGTTGACCGCGCCACCGAAGCCGGGGCTGGGGATCGAGATCGATTCCACGCCGGCGCCGACCGCGCACTCGACACCGTCGAGGCGGATGTGGTTGGCGGCGACGGCGATCGAGTTGAGCCCCGACGAGCAGTGCCGCTGGATCGTGTTGCCGCCGGTGGTGACGGGCAGGCCGGCGAGGAGACCGGCGAGACGGCCGAGGTTGGCGGCACCGTGGGCGCCGTTGCCGAGCGCGACGTCCTCGACGAGTTCGGGCTCGATACCGGCCTTGTCGACGGCGCTGCTGATGGCGTGGGCAGCCATCGTCATCGCGGGCGTGATGTTGAAGCCGCCACGGCCGGCCTTCGCGAGTCCGGTGCGGGCATAGGAGACGAAGACTGCTTCGCGCATGGGGATTCCTGTCTGATCGGGTGACGCCGGACGGTCCGGGTCCGGCCGTCCACCCTAGTGAGCGCGCCCCGCAGCGTTCGTACCAGCGCCCTCGCTCCCTCACCTTTGCGTTGCGGTTCCGGTGGACCGGGTCGCCGAAAACGCCTCACGAACGGGGTGAGCGTGGGCCGACCACGTTTGTGAGCAGAATTCGGTGGACCGGGTCACCCGAAACGTCACGCAAACGGGGTGGGGCCCTCGGGGGTGTCGTCGTCGGTGGGGGCGTCGTCGTCGGGGGTGTCGTCGTCGGTGGGGGCGTCGTCGGTGGCGGTGTCCGTTGCGGTGGTGTCGATGAAGTCGGTGGGGTCGAGTTCGTCGAGGAAGGCCCGGAACTGGTCGACTTCGGCGTCGATCGAGGCCTCGAGCGCGAACTGGTCGACCTCGGGCTCGTCGATCGGCAGTGCGCCCGCTTCGTCGAGGACCGCTTCGCTCACGAACAACGGCGCCTGGAGGCGCACCGCGAGCGCGATGGCGTCGGACGGCCGCGTGTCGATGCGGCGCTGGCCGGCCGGGCCGCTGAGCGTGAGGTTGGCGAGGAACGCGCCGTCGTGGAGCTCGGTGACCTCGACCGAGTCGAGATGTCCGTCGAGCGCGTCGACGACGCTCGCCATCAGGTCGTGGGTCATCGGGCGCGGCAGGCGCGTGCCGCTCGCCGCAATGGCGATCGAACTCGCGTCGGCCTGGCCGACGATGATCGGCAGGAGCCGGTGGGGGGCGTCGTTCTCGCGCAGCACGAGGGCTGCGGCCCCACTGATGGGGTCAACCTGGATTCCGACAAGATCGACTGAGAGCATGTAATCATGCTACCGGTCGACTCAGCTTTCGTCAGTCGCACCCGTCACAGACGGCACACGACGGGCGCTCAGGCGGCGGTGAGGGCGTTGGCGATCGCCGTACGCGGATCGCGGTTCGGGTCGCCGGGGTTGTCGAGCGACACGTTGAAGGCGTTGAGCGCATGGGTGCGCTGGTCCTCGGTGAGTTCGGCGTCCATGATCCGAACGACCGACGGCGTGAGATCGGCCCGTTCGCTGACGAGTTGGTGCGCCATCTGCTCGGCGGCGGGCAACTCCTCGATCGGGGTGCTGCCGTCGTGCCAACGGGTGGCGGGAACCTTCTTCTTGACCATGATGTCTCGTCTCGGTTGCTTCGGTTCCGGACAACCGTACCCGGCAGCCTCGCTCTCACCCCGTTCGCGTGCAATTCCGGAGGGGGTGACCCATCCGGAATCGCACGCAAACGTCGGGGAGGTGGTGGTCGATCAGTCGGCGAGGAGGCCGTAGAAGATGAACTCGGTGCGCCGGTTGAGGGCGAGGCTGGCGGCGGATTCGTCTTCCGCCAGGAGGTCCTGCTCACCGACGGCGCGGGCCGCCAAGCGGGACGGGTCGACACCCTGGCTCACCAGGTAGCGCACCACCGAGACCGCCCGGGCCTCGGAGAGGGCGTAGTTCGACAGTTCGTCGCCGACCTGGTCGGCGTGGCCGACGACCGTGGCGGTCACATTCGGCAGCAGGTTCATCACGCCGGCGACCCGGTCGAGCTGGACAGCATGCTCAGGGGTGACGTCGGAGCTGCCGGCGGCGAATCGGGGCGAGTTCATCTCGATCACGCGGGTGCCGATGTTGAGCGGCACGGACGGGTCGATCGACCAGTTGGCGTCGATCGTCGCCGTCGGGTCGGTGCTGTTGGCCAGCGCCAGCGTTTCGAGCTGCGCCGCCTTCTCCTCGCTCGGCACCCATCCGGTGACACGGACCGTCGGCCCGTCGTAGATGGCGATGATCGGCTCGGGCGAGCCGTCAGGCAGCGTCGGATAGGCCGGGCCGGCCGCAGTGGTCGGTGGCGCCTCGGTCGTGGTCGGCGCAGCAGTGGTGGTGGGCGCCTGCGTGGTGACCGGCGCGGCCGTCGTGGCCGGCGCGGCCGTGGTGACCGGCGCGGCCGTGGTGACCGGCGCAGCCGTCACCGCCGGGGCCTGAGAGGCCTCGGGCGGAGCGACCGGTGCTGCGACGATGACCTCGTCGTTGTCGATGGTGTCGTCCGAGCCACCGGTGCCGACGAGCACGCCGGCTGCGACGCCACCGACGGCGAGCACGGCAAAGGCTGCGAACACCAACGAACGGCGGGGACGCTGACCCGACGGCTTCGGCGTCGGGTCGACCGACGGCGAAGGCGCCACGGCAGCGGTGGTGGCAGCAGCGGCCGTCGTCGGCCGAGGAGGCGGCGGGGGCGGCGGCGTCGACATCATCGGCGCCGACGTGCCGAGTGGAGGGAGCGATGAGTTGGAGGGGGTCTGATCGGCCATAGCGGAACCTGCTGTCTCTCGGACGGTGGGTCCCGCCGACACGACGGCGAAACCCGATGACGTTCCAGATATCGGCAAGTCCTTGACCAACTTGAGACATTCTCACTCTCGGTGGCGGCACACGCGGAACGTTCGCTAGCCGCTCGACGGTGCTCGCCCGGTCTCGCAGTGATGGACCACTCTCGGTGGCGACCACGTCGAAGCGATGAGTTTCCGCGCGACCCGTCCGCGCGAAGACTCATCGCTCGCGAGTGGTGGGCGGTCAACGAGCTGCGATGTCCGATCCGGCGATGAAGCCGCCCGTCCATGCGTTCTGGAAGTTGAAGCCGCCCGTGATGCCGTCGACGTCGACGACCTCTCCGGCGAAGTAGAGGCCGGGCACGAGCTTGCTCTGCATCGTGCGGAAGTCGATCTCGTCGAGCGACACACCACCGCAGGTCACGAACTCGTCCTTGTTGGTGCTCTTGCCCGCCACCGCGAACGTCGAGGCGGTCAACTGGTCGACGAGGTGCGTCGCCTGCGCCTTGCCGAGCTGCGACCACGTGGTGGTGTCGGCGATGTCGGCGGCTGCGAGCAGACGCAGCCAGAGGCGCTTCGGGATCGCGTCGAACGGACTCCGGCTGGAGAGTTGGCGCTTCGCCTCGGTACGTCGTTTGTCGGCGACGACCGCCGCCGGATCGGCAGCGGGCAGCCAGTTCACCGAGATGTCGAACCGGTAGTCACGCTCCGCGAGTTCGCGTGCGCCCCACGCGGAGATCCTCAGGATTCCCGGTCCGCTGAGGCCCCAATGGGTGATGAGGACGGGACCGCTGCTGCGGAGCTTGCTGTGTTGAACGCTGACCTCGGCCGCCGTCACGGCGAGGCCCTGCAACCCGTCGATGCGAGGGTCCTGGATCTTGAACGTGAAGAGCGACGGCGTCGCCGGCTGGAGTTCGTGACCGAGGCGCTCGGCGAGCCTTGCGCCAGCAGCGAGCCGGGTTCCGCCCGTTGCGAGCAGGACGTTCGCAGCCGTGTACGACGCCCCCGAATCGGTGACGACCTCGAAGCCGTCGTCGTGGCGCACGATCGAGCTGACACCTTCGGAGGTGTGGACCTCGACACCAGCAGCACGAGCGGCACCGAGCAGCGTGTCGACGATCGTCTGCGAGTCGTCGGTGATGGGGAACATGCGTCCGTCGGCCTCGGTCTTCAGGGTCACGCCACGGCCGGCGAACCAGTCGACGGTGTCGGCGGCACCGAATCGATGGAACGGCCCGATCAACGACTTCTCACCGCGGGGGTAACTCCGGGTCAGCTCACGCGGTTCGAAACAGTCGTGCGTCACGTTGCAGCGACCGCCGCCGGAGATCTTCACCTTGTGGAGCAGCTGCGACGTCTTCTCGAGGATCAGCACCGACTTGTCGGAGTGCTCGGCGCACGTGATCGCGGCGAAGAACCCTGCGGCACCACCGCCGACGACGATGAGGTCGACAAACATCTTCGGCCACTGTAGGGACGACACGCATCAGTCGACGGCGCTCGATGGCACCGCCGACCACTCACTGACGCCCGACGACGCCCGACGAGCGTCTCCCCGAAGGTCACGGGTTGATCGGCTTGACCGAGATGATCTCGACGTTCACCGTCGCGAGATGCGCGAGAACACCGTGCAGATGCGCGGCGTCGAGGACACCGCCGACGAGGCGGGTGATGCCACGACTCGAGCGGTCGATGCTGAAGTCGTCGATGAGCGGGCGCAGAGAACGCGAGCCGACGTGGCCGCGCAGTTCGATCTCGTACACGGTTGGTTCGGTCATGGCTCTACGGTGAACCCCGGGGCAGCCGCACCGCCTCATGTCACCGACGATCTCACCCAGGTGAGATCATCGACCACCGTCGTTGCGGCACGAGCGAAAGGAATGTGATGAGCGGACAGTTCGGGGCCGGGTTGGCGGCCACCAAGCTGCGACCGCCCACGCTGCCCAAGCACCTCGTGCGGCGCGCCCGGCTCGACGAGATGCTCGATGCCGGCATCACCCGCCAGGTGCGGTTGCTGCTGATCAGCGCGCCGGCGGGCTCCGGCAAGTCGACGCTGTTGGCGGCGTGGCTCGCGGACCGACCCGACCCGAGCGCATGGCTGCAGGCCGAAGCGGGCGATGACGACCCGGCGCGTTTCTGGACGTTCCTCGTCGAGGCGATCGGCCAGGTCAGCCCGGGTGTGCGTGCTGCGGTCAAGCCTGCCGTTGCGGCGTCGTCCGGCGAGTACGACATGGTGGTCTCGGCCCTGGTCACCGCCCTTGCCGACCTGAACGAACCGCTCGTCGTCGTGGTCGACGACTACCACCTGATCAGCAACGAGGTGATCCATCGAGGCATGGAACGCTTGATCGAGTTGTGTCCCGAGCACGTCACGGTCGTCGTGTCGACCAGGTTCGATCCACCCTTCCGGCTGGGCCGGCTGCGCGTTCGCACGCAGCTCGTCGAGATCCGCAGCGACGGTCTTCGCTTCGAGACCACCGAAGCCGCTGACCTGCTGAACGCTGGGGGGCGGTCGCTCAGTGCCGATGATGTCGAGGTGCTGTCGGGGCGAACCGAGGGCTGGGCGGCCGGGTTGGTCCTGGCGGGGCTGTCGCTCGGGCAGGCCCTCGACACGACCCGGTTCATCCAGGACTTCCGCGGTGACGATCAGCTCGTCGTCGACTACCTCAGCGACGAGTTCCTCGCCGGCGTGAGCGACGAACATCGGCAGCGACTGTTCGCGACGTCGATCCTCGAACAGCTGAACGGTGCGCTGGTCGATGCGGTGACCGGTTCGACCGATGCCAAGCAGTGGCTGCGAGAGACCGCAGCGGAGAACCAGTTGGTGATCGGCCTCGATCGAACCGGCGAATGGTTTCGGTATCACCATCTGTTCCGCGACCTGCTCCGCGTCGAGGCCGGCGACGCCATCGGCGGGCAGCTCCCCGACCTCCACCGTCGAGCGGCCGTGTGGTTCGAGTCCGAAGGTGATCACGGTCGCGCGGTCGCACATTGGCTCGGGGCGGGTGACCCCGGCGAAGCAGCGCGGGTGATGTACCGCTACGGGCCGGAGCTGATTGCCGACAATCAGATCGAGACCTTGCGCCGGATCTTGAACGAGCTCGGTGACGTTGGGCGCACCGACACCGTGTGCGCGTTGCTGTGGGGGTGGTGCGAGTACTTCGCTGGGCGGTTCGCGGAGGCGGAGCACTGGGTTGCGGTGACGCACGAACTCGCCTCGGACCGTTTCGATCTCACGATCACCGCACCACTGCGGATGAACATCTCGCTCGGCCGGGGTGACGTCGATTCGGCACTGGTCCTCGCACGTGAGCTGATGGAGACCGATCGCCTCGAGATGCTCACGACGGAGCACGCGAACATCGCCGCCGTCACCGGTGGCGTGCTGATGTGGGCGGGCCAGCACGACGACGCACGGGTGGCGCTGGACATCGCCGTGCGCAAGACCGAGGACACCGACAACAAGGCGGTGCACGTGCTGGCGTTGATCTACGGGGCGATCGTCGACTTCGATGCCGGCGACGCCGCAGCTGCGCGAGCGACGGCGATCACGGCGATCGGCACGGCGGACGAACTGGGGATCGCCTCGTATCACCGTCTCGGCCCGGCGTACGCGATCCGGGCACACACCGCCGACCGTGCCGACGCGCGCGCCGACGTGCGGCGGGCTGTCCAGTCGGCCCGCCGGGCGGCCGGCGATCTGGCGTTGGCGTACGTCCTCACGATCTGTGGCGACGTGCTGTGCGAGCTCGGCGACCCCGAGGGGCGTGACCTGCTGGTCGAAGCGCGTCGCGTGGTCGACCGCTGCCCTGACCCCGGCATCGCTGCTCGCTACCTCGAACGCATCGAGTCGCGCCACGCGCTCGCGGCCGGCCCGGTGGTGGTGCCGACGATCGTCGAACAGTTGACCGAGCGCGAAACTGCCGTGCTCCGCTACCTCCCGACCGCGCTGTCGCAACGCGAGATCGCCGGCGAGCTGTTCGTGTCGGCCAACACGGTCAAGACCCACTGCAGTGCGATCTACCGCAAGCTTGCGGTCTCCAACCGCAAGGCGGCCGTTCAGCGCGCCCGCGACCTCGGCCTGCTGTAGCGACCCGGGTCGGGCAACTCGTGCCCGGTCGGCGTCCAACCGATGTCGGACGGACAGCCGAACTCCGACGCCAACGCGGTACTCGTCTGGCTCACCCGGGTGAGATCACGCACCGTACGAGGCGGCCTCACCCGACCGGCGACGACACTCGATTCTCGACAACGAACGCCACCACAGGAGCCATTGCCATGCCCACCGCACACGCCCAGACCCAGACCGGTGCCATCCATTCCGGCATCCATTCCGGCATCCATTCCCACTCGGACGATGCGCCCCCGCCGGCCGCCGGCCAGATCGCGCCTGCATCGAAGGCGATCGTCCAGGACCGCTTCGGGTCCGCCGAGGTCCTGGCGCTCGAGACGATCGACGAGATCGCTGTCGCTGACGACGAGGTCCTCATCGAGGTCCACGCCGCCGGTGTCGACCGCGGCACCGAACATCTGATGACGGGGTTGCCGTACCTGGTTCGACTCGCCGGCTACGGCATCACCACACCCAAGAATCGCACCCTCGGCCTCGACGTCGCCGGCGTGGTCGTCGACATCGGCTCGGCGGTCACCCGATTCGCTCCGGGCGACGAGGTCTTCGGTATCGCCAACGGATCGTTCGCCTCGTACGCGTCCGCTGGCGAAGACAAGCTGGCGATCAAGCCGGCCAACCTCAGCTTCGAACAGGCAGCCGTCGCCACGGTCTCGGGCATCACCGCCCTGCAGGCGCTGATCGACGTCGGACACGTGCAAGCGGGCCAACGAGTGCTGGTGCTCGGCGCGTCGGGCGGGGTGGGCACCTACGCCGTGCAGCTGGCAAAGGCGCTCGGCGCTCACGTCACCGGGGTGGCCGGCACCGCCAAGTTGGATCTCGTCCGCTCGCTCGGCGCCGACGAGGTGATCGACTACACCCGGACCGATTTCGCCTCCTCCGACTCGCTTGGTGCCGCCGACCCCTACGACTTGATCCTCGACATCGGTGGGCGGAACAGCATCAGACGGCTTCGACGGGCGCTGGCCTCGGACGGCACCCTCGTGATCGTCGGTGGCGAGGACGGCAACCGCTTCACCGGAGGGGTCGGCCGCCAGGTGAGGGCCTTGGCGCTGTCGCCATTCGTCGGCCAACGCCTCACCGCCTTCATCAGCACCGAGCACCACACCTTCATCGAGCGACTCGCCGAGTTCCTTGCTGCAGGCAGCGTCGTTCCGGTCATCGGGCAACGGTTCGCGCTCGATGACGTTCCCGAAGCGATGCGCCAGCTCGCGGCCGGCAACGCCAGTGGCAAGACCGCCATCATCGTCCGCCCCGCAAAGGACACCGCATGATCAACGTGTCGGGAATCACCAAGCACTACGGCGACCGGCTCGCCGTCGACAACGTCACGTTCGACGTCGCTGCCGGGACGGTCACCGGCTTCGTCGGACCCAACGGCGCCGGCAAGTCCACCGCGATGCGGATGATGGTCGGCCTCACGAGGCCCGACACCGGCGAGGTCCGATACGCAGGCGTCAACTACACCGACCTGTTGCACCCCGCACGTGTCGTCGGCTCCGTGCTCGACGCACACGTCATGCACCCCGGTCGCACGGCGCGCAACCATCTCCGAGCGATGGCCGCGGTGTCGGCAATCCCGGCAACCCGTGTCGACGAGGTCCTCGCCATCGTGGGTCTCGAGACCGCAGCACGCCAGCGGGCCGGCGGGTTCTCGCTCGGTATGCGCCAGCGACTGGCGCTCGCCGGAGCGCTCCTGGGCGATCCAGAAGTACTGCTGCTCGACGAACCCGCCAACGGCCTCGACCCCGACGGCATCCGGTGGCTGCGCGGCTACCTGCGCGACTTCGCCGACAACGGCGGCACGGTGTTCGTGTCGAGCCACCTCATCGGCGAACTCGCGATGTTCGTCGACGACCTGGTGGTCATCGGCGGCGGGAAACTCCTCGCTGCTGCGTCGCTCGACGACATCACCGCACGCAACGACGTCGAGGTCATCGTGGAGACCCCGCAATCGGCTGATCTCGTCGCCCTGCTGTCGGCGCGTCACCTCGCTGTCGACGCCGTGGGCCATCGACTGGTGGTCCGCGGCACCACACGGGCCGCCGTGTCGCAGCTCGCCTTCGACAACCGGATCCTCCTGACCGAGTTGACCCAGACCTCGAAGTCGCTGGAGGACACGTTGCTCGACATGACCAACGCATCCGCCGAATTTGCCGCCGCCTGACCGATCCAGACAAGGACCCGACCGATGACCACCTCGACCACCACCACCTCGACGACGATCACCAGCCCCTCGATCACCAGCCCCTCGATCACCGGCGCTGCCGCTGCGAACCCATCCGCTGGGTACCGGTCGCCGCCAACGCACCCGGCGACGCGTTCGGCGAGCGCGTCCCTGCGGGCGTTGCCGACGACGCTGCGCAGCGAGTGGATCAAGCTCTCGACCATCCGATCGAACACCGCCATCGTCGCCGTGACGATCCTGCTGAACGGCCTGGTGTCGTGGGCGATCGCCAACTTCGTCACCGACGAAGGCGAGCTGTTCGTCGACAAGGTCTTCGCGTTCTCGACCCTCTTCACCGCCGTCTTCGCCGCAGTTGCGGGGATCCTGATCTTCAGCTCCGAAGCCCAACACGGCACCCTGGCGCCCACCCTGACGGCACAGCCCGCCCGCCTGGTGATCGCCACCGCGAAGACGTTCGTCGCTGCCGCGTTCGGTGCCGTGCTCGGCACGGCCGGCCTCGTCGCCGGGCTCATCGGAGCATCGGCGTCGGACATCGAAACCGGCGATGCCTCGACCATCGTCGGCACCGGCCTGTGGGCGATCCTCTACGTGACGCTGGCATCGATACTCGGTCTCGGAATCGGCATGGTCGCGCGCCACGGAACGGCGGGTATCGCTGGTCTGCTGGTCTGGTGGCTGGTGGTCGAGAACCTGCTGAACGCGTTCCTCGATCCTCGGTTGTCCCGGTTCCTGCCGTTCGTCGCTGGCCACAAGCTGCTCCCACTCGACAACGCCAACGCCAGCATCGAGACGCTCGATGCCGCGCTGACGAGAACCCAAGACGCCCTCGTCTTCGGCGCCTACGCCGCGATCGCACTCACCATCGGGACCACCCTGCTGTGCCGACGAGACACCAACTGAGCCGACGCCGTTCTGCGTGTTGCGGGGCGAACCTGTGCGGCGCTCCTGCTGCTGAGGGAACCCTCAGCTTCGAGCCGGCTGACTGCGGGTGCGGCTGGTCACCCAGTCGACGACGAGCTCGGTGACCCGCTCGTCGAGTGGTTGGCGTGCCTGCTTCTTGTAGGTGCGGATCGAGGCGGTTCCGGGTTCGGTTCTCAACAGATGGGTGACGTCGTCGACGAGGTGGCCGGTGAAGGGCGTTCGCACGGCGTCCTCCATGAGTGCGACGTCGGCCGGGTTGACCTGGATGTCTTTCGTGCCGGTGATCGCAAGGACCGGCACCGCGGCCCTGCCGAGAGCGGCTGCCGGTTCGAATGCCATGAACTCGCGGAACCACTTGGCATTGAGTTTCACGAACTGGATGCGGATGACGTCGTCGGTGGAGGACGCGATCCGGTCGAGGCGTTTCGTCTGGGTTCGAACGAGGTCCTGGCGGAGCAGCTTCATCAGCAACTTGACAGGTTTCGGCAGTGTCGGCGCGACCTGTTCGGCCTGCCACCGGAGCACGTCGCTCCCGTTGGTCGCCGCTCCGGCGAGCAGCGCGACCCCGGCGAGTTGTTCGTCGGCGGCCAGTGCCGACGCGATCAGGGCTCCTTCGCTGTGACCGATGACGACCACGTGGTCGGCGTCGACCTCCGGGCGGGCCCGGAGCGCCTCGAGCGCAGCTCGAGCATCATCGATGTTGTCGTCGAAGCCGGCGGAGAGGTAGTCACCCTCGCTCTGGCCGACGCCTCGTTTGTCGTAGCGAAGCGAGCTGATGCCGCTGGCGGCGAGGCTGGTTGCGATCTGGCCCATGACGTTGATGGCCAGGCGCTTCGCGTTCGAGTTGCGGTCGATGGGCCCCGATCCGCTGATCAGCAGCGCCGCCGGCGCGGGAGCCGAGCCGCTCGCGTTCAGCGTTCCTTCGAGCGTGAGGCCGCTCGAAGGAATGGAGATGATGGATTCGGTCACGGTCGTTGTCCTCTGATCCAGGGAAGAGTATTCTCAGATGTGGGAATGATATCACTACTGAGAACAATTGCGACCGCTCGACCTCAGCGACGATGATCGAGACTCGAGATCTGCTGCTGCACCCGATCCGGCTGCGCATCGTGCAGGCCCTCGTCGGTGATCCGATGACGCCGCTCCAGCTGAAGGATCGGCTCGGCGACGTGCCCCAGGCAACGCTCTACCGGCACATCAACCAACTGGCCGATGGCGGGCTGTTGGAGGTTGTCGGCGAGCGACCGGTTCGGGGAGGCGTCGAGCGCACCTATCGCGTCGTCTCCTCCGCCGTGGTGCTCGGCGACGGCGACCTGGAGTCGGCAACGACCGATGAGCACTTCCGCTACTTCGCGACGTTCGTCGGCACACTGCTCGCCGACTTTGCTTCGTACCTCGAATCCGGGCCGCCGGCGCTGAGCAGTGATCGTGTCGGCTACCGGCAGGTGCCGTTGTGGCTCACCGACGACGAGTTCGACGCGCTCGCCGAGCGCATGGCCACCGCAGTGCAAGAACATGTCGACAACCCGCCTGCGCCGGGACGGCGGCGGCGCCTGCTCAGCACGATCGTGATGCCCGACGACCGCACCTGATGTCCAGGCCCGGTTCGGTGCGACTGCGTCAGCTCAGTCGGCGGGATGAAATTCGGCCCAGCGCTCGTCGAGTTCCCACTCGCCGACCCATCGGTCGAGATACGCCTGGTCGAGTTGCACGCCCGCTTCGAGGATCGAGCGGATGTCGTCGCGATCGCGCAGTCTCCAGGCGATGAGTTTGTGGATGATCACGTCTTCGGGTGTGAGCACGTGGTCGACCGCCCGATCGAGCGCCGTTCGCTGGTAGGCCACGACCGGCAGGAGGATGTCGATCGACTCGGGCCCCCGACGGCAACGAAGCAGATGCGGGAGTTCACCATCGTCGCTCACGACGTCGACGACGTAGCCCTCGTTGCGCAGGTTCACCACGAGATCGGGATGGAATGCCGCCATCGTGTCGACGTCGACGGTGAATCGCGGTGTCGAGCGAAAACGATTGGCGGCCAACGCCCCGACGAGCGTCCAGTCGACGCCGAGATCGTCGAAGATCTCAGCGATCGATGCGAGCCATGCCGAGGGATCGGGCTCGGTCATACAGACCCTCCTCGGGTGCACGGTCATCGAGCGGTGGGCGTCCGGCCTCGACACGGTCGGCGTTGATCTGGTCGAGGATCTGACGCCGTTGCTCGGGGGTTCCCCGATCGTCGGACTCCGTCGCCGCGAGATCGCGTCCGACCTGCGCCATCTTGGCCCGGTCGCGGTCGCTCACCATGACGCCACGCTACTCGCCGCCGCATTCGGAGTTCGCCGGCCGGCGCTTCATACGATGTCGAGGCGGGCATCATCGCTCCGCACCTCAGAAACAGTCGATCATGACCCACACCACGCACCTCAGCGACCTCGCCGCCCAGCTCCCCCACCCGATCGGGTTCGTTCTCGGCGGAGGTGGCAGCCTCGGCGCCGCCCAAGTCGGCATGCTGCAAGCACTCAACGACCATGGTGTCCACGCCGACCTCGTGGCGGGCACGTCGATCGGATCGCTCAACGGTGCCGTCGTCGCCGCCGACCCGCATCGGCGCCGCCAGCCGCCTCTCGCACATCTGGCACACCCTCGACGTCGACACGGTGCTGCCCGGCGGACTGTTCCGACGCGTCATCACCTTGTGGAGGTCGAAGACGTCGCTGTACGAGACGCCGGCGCTGGCACAGCTGATGATCGACGAGATCGGCGACGTCCGCATCGAAGACCTCGCACTCCCCTACGCCGCCATGGCGCTCGACGTCGAAACCAGCCGGGCCGTGCGTCTCATCGACGGACCGTTGACCACCGCCGTCCTCGCGAGCTCCGCGATCCCCGGCGTGTTCCCGTCGGTCGAGCGGGCCGGACGCCGGCTCTACGACGGCGGACTGGTCGTCAACGTTCCGGTGCTCGAAGCGCTCGACATGGGCGCCAAGTCGCTCGTCGTGCTCGACTGCGCATTCCCCGACCAGCAGATCACCCCACCGACCACCATGGCGTCGACCATCTACTACTCGGTGATGGTGCAGACCCGGCAGCAGGTGTTGCGGGAACTCCCGATCGCCGCCGCCTCCGTTCCCGTGCTCTACCTCCCCGGACCTGCCCCGGTGATGATGTCACCACTCGACTTCGGCCACACCCCGACACTCGTCAAGACCGCGTACGACGCCGCCCGAGCCTTCCTCGACACACTGCACGTCGCCGGCCCCGGCCTCTACCGGAACGGAAACGGCGCGCCCCCGCCCACGGCCCAGCGTCCGCGTGCCCGGGGCGGGATTTGAACCCGCACTCCACGTGAGTGGAAGGGGGGTTCAAGTTCGGGCAGGCCATGCCGGGCGGTGCAGTCGAGTGACGGGCAGTGGCGTTGACCTGCAGAGACTCGTCCGGCGGGTCTCCTCGAAGATGGTCGAGTGCGGCTGCGTCCGGCTGATCCCGTGACACGAATGTGACACGCGACCAGTGCCCACTCGATACAAGCGCCACCGCGAGTATGTAGTGCGCAACTTCGGTGGATATCGGCCCGCTGGCGATTCTTGGCGACCGCATCGAACCCGATGGGTTGATGATCGTTACGGTGTTGGCGTGTCGAGAGACGGTTGGCCATCGGGGACGGTGACGTTTCTGTTCACCGATGTCGAGGGGTCGACGCAGCGGTGGCGGGCTGATGAGGTGGCGATGGCTGCGGCGATGCGGGCGCATGATGATGTGTTGGGTGCTGCAGTCGCAGAGGCGGGGGGTGTGGTGTTCAAGCACACCGGTGACGGTGTGATTGCTGCGTTTTCGTCGCCGAGGGCGGGGCTGGTTGCGGCGTTGGAGGCGCAGCGTCTCGTGGGGTTAAGGGTGCGAATGGGGTTGCACACGGGTGAGGCCGAGTTGCGTGACGGGGACTATTTCGGCACGACGTTGAATCGGGCGGCGCGGGTGATGGACGCCGGCCACGGCGGGCAGGTGTTGGTGTCGGCCGCGACCGCGTCGTTGCTCGATGGTACTGAGGTCTTGGTGGACCTGGGGTTGTTCGAGCTGAAGGGTCTCGACGGGGCCGAGCGGGTGTTCCAGGTCGGTGACGGGTCGTTTCCGGAGCTGCGGGCGCGCCGCGCCGAGGTGGGGAACATCCCCCGGGAGCTGACCGGGTTCGTCGGACGCGAGCCAGAGCTCGGTCTGGTGGCAGCCGAGTTGGCCGCAGGGCAGATCGTGACATTGTTCGGCGTGGGCGGTACCGGCAAGACTCGGTTGGCTGTCGAGGCGGCCCGGTCAGCGGCGGGGTCGTTCGCCGACGGATGTTGGCTGGTCGAGCTCGGCCAGGTGACGCTGCCGGAGGCGGTGCCGTTCGCGATGTCGACCGGTGTGGGAATGCCGACTCCTGATTCGGGTGATGTCACCGAGGCGTTGGTGCGTCGGCTCGTCGACCGCGAGATGCTGATCGTGGTCGACAACTGCGAACACGTGGTCGACGCGGCGGCCGACGTCATCGAGCGCGTCGCTGCGGCATGCCCGGCAGTGCGGTTGATCGCAACCAGTCGGGAGCCGTTGATGGTTCGGGGGGAACGTGTCGTGCCGATCGGGCCGTTGCCAGAGGACGACGGATTGAGACTGTTCCTGGAACGGGCCCGGACGGAGTCGCCCAATCTGGTGCTCGACGACCGTCAGCTCGACGCGGTCGCGACGTTGTGTCGACGCATCGACGGGCTGCCCTTGGCGATCGAGTTGGCGGCAGCTCGGGTGCGATCGATGACCCCGGTCGATCTTGTCGCTGGACTCGACGAACGGTTCCGGTTGTTGGTCGGCAGCCGTCGCTCGCGTACCGAACGGCATCAGACGATGCGCGCGACACTGGACTGGTCGTACTCACTGTGCGACACCGAGGAACAGACCGTGTTCGACCGTCTCGCCGTGTTCCCCGCGAGCTTCGACGCCGCTGCGGCCTGTGCTGTGGCGTGCGGCGACGATCTGTCGCCGGTCGCTGTGCAGGATGCACTCGCCCGCCTCGTCGATCGCTCCCTGCTGACGAGCGAGGCTGGCGACGACGGCACCACGCAGTTCCGGATGCTGGAGACCATGCGCGTCTACGGCCGCGAACACCTGCGTGACATCGGCCAGTCCGACGCCGTTCGGGAGCGACACGCACACCACATCGCCGATGAAGTCGATCGCATCACCGCCGGGCTGCTCGGTCCGAACGAGTTGATGCTGCTGCAGCGACTCGACCAACTCCTCGCCGACGCCGTGCTGGCGGTCGACTGGTTCGTCGAACACGACGAACTCGACCAGGCCATGAGAATCCCACCCGCGATGCTCATCACTCGTCTGCGGGAAGCAAACGCCATGATCGAAGTGATCCGTCAGGCAGCCTTCTCCGGCATCGGATCGGACGAACTCCGAGCAGAACTCGATCTCACCTCGCCATCGATTCGTCATTCGCTGACCGACACAGAACTGATCGACCGTCTCCGGCTCCTGTCGCCACGACCGGACCGAGACACCGCCGCCGGCCTCACCGATCGCACCGAACTCAGCGATGACCTCGCAGCCGAGGCGCTCCTGTGGACCGAGAGGTTCAGATCGGCCCGCCCTCTCTCTCGCAACATCTCGCTCTACTTCTGCTCTCTGCAGTTCGTCAAGGCTCATCGCATGAACGACCACCCCCAACTGCTCGACGAATTCGCCACCTTCGCCGAGTCGACTCGGAGCGAGATCGCGCGAACCGGACTGCTCGACCTTCGAGCCCAGATCGCACGAAGGAACGCCGACTGGGGTCGCGCAGCGATGCTGCTGGACGAGGCGGTCGAACGCCGATCAGGTCTGCTGGAACTCAGCAACTTCGCGATGCTCGCCCGCTTCAGCGCAATCGCGACACACACGCTTGCCGGCGATGCCGTCCCCGTGACCCAGCTGCGCGAGGCCTGGGATGCGTTCCAGCGACACGGGCACATCGACCCGTCATTCAGCGCTGCGTCGGCAACCGCCATCTGGCTCGACGCACGAGGCCACCGTGACCTCGCCATCCGCTTCCTTCGTTGGGCAGCCCGCCTCGAAGACAGCAATGCGCTGTCCCTCTACGCTGACGAACTCGGCCACGTCGACCTGCCGATCGACCCCGACGGACCCGATGAACAACTCGGCCCGCTCATCGACGAACTCGACTTCGTCTAGCCCCCAGACCACACAACCGATGACCGCCGAACCCGGTCGGGTCGCGCAGTCGGCGAGGCTCTGCATGATCCCGCCTCAGCGGTGCATCGCCGTGAGCGGGTCACCCATCGAGACTCGTTGCCCGCCTCCATGCTGCGCCGGCCGCGGTTCTCATTCGCGCCCTCGTCGTCTGCCCGATCCACTGCGGCCAGCGCTCGGCAACGACGTTCGAGCACCGTTGGTGCAACTGTCCAGAACGCTGAGGAATCTGGTGCGATCGCGTCACGAATCCCCGATTCCGGAGTCATGTGTTGGCATGGACGACGAAGCGCACGACGGAGCCGGAGGCAAGGGCATGAGCCGAATGACGATCACTGTCGGCGAGGCGGCCGAGATGCTCGGCATCTCGCGGACCTCGGCATACCTCTGCGCGAGAAGACAGGAGATCCCGACCGTGCGGCTCGGTCGGCGAGTACTCGTGCCCGTCGGTCGCTTCATGGCGATGCTCGAGGCGGATCGGGCACCGCACGAGAGCGACGACGCTCGGCAGGGCGAGTCGTGAGCCTGCGAGACCCACGCGTCGTCCAGGTGCCCCGCCCGCATATTGCGCTTAATCGCAACATCTGGTTGACTGGGCCCGTGGCCACCAAGATCCGACTCGATGCATCGCCGAACGTCGCACGCGATCTGGCTGACGATGTGCGCGCTGCGAGCGACGCCGGGCAAGCCGCGACGATCGCCGTGGAAGGCCGCGAGTTCCAGCTACCACCCGACCTCGTGGCGCTGCTGCTCGATCTTCTCGACGACGTTGCCGAGGGCCGCGACGTCACGGTTGCGCCGGCCGGACTTCCAGTCGGAACGGAACTGGCGTCGGAGCTGCTCGGCGTCTCGCGACCGTGGCTGACGACGTTGCTCGATCGTGGGGACATTCCATCGACACGGGTCGGCAGCAAGCGACGCGTGCGACTCGGCGATCTGCTCGCCTACCGCCGGGCAGACGACGCGCGACGCCGCCAGGCACTCACCTGGGAGTTCCTCGACGAGGAAGCCTGACGCTCATCCGTCGAGAAATGGGGTGGGGATCTCCATCGTCTCGGGGAGCTCTCGTGAGAGGATCTCGACGTACCGAGCCAGCCGATCCGGCGGAGTCCTCTGGACGTGACGGGTCAGCGCACTCGGGTTCCGGGTCGCCACCGACGTCGCCAACGCGTCCGGGGTGAGCACCGCGACGCCCGGCGAAGCTGCCTCGGTCGGATCGAAGTGGCGGACGTTGCTCGTGACCAACACGCTGGCCTCACCGTTCGCGGCCGCTGCGAGCACGTGACGATCCCCGACGTCGGTGAGCCCCAGCTTCGCCGCGATCGCATCGGACGGAGCAACAACGGGATCTCGGACGAGCCCGATGTTCTGCTCCAGCGCAGCAGCAGCATGCGGTCGATCGGCCGCGAGCAGATTCCGACGTGCTTCGATCACGACAAGTTCCGACCAGATCGCGCGGAACTCACCCGACTGCGCAGCGCCGAGGAGGAACCGCGTCACCGCCGCCTTGAACAGCACGGACGCATCGAAGAACACGACATCCATACCCTCACTCCCGAACGGGGTCACGTCGACGTCCCGTAGATGCGGGACGCGACGAGCTCGGCGGCGTCGGCATCGAGGCCCTGGGCCACGTGGGAGTACAGATCGAGCGTGATGGCGATCGTCGAGTGGCCGAGGCGCTCTGACACGACCTTGGGGTGCACGCCGGCCTTCAGTGCCAACGTGGCGTAGCTGTGGCGGAGGTCGTGGAGGCGGATGCGGGGCAGTTCGTCGTCGCGCACGATGCGATCGAACGACTTCGAGAAGCGATCGGGATGGACCGGGCCGCCGAGCTCATCGGTGAACACGAGATCGCCGTCGTTCGACCATATGTCACCCGAGGCCAGTCGTTCCTCGAGTTGGCGCATGCGATGCGCCCTGAGCGCGTCGAACGTCACCGTGTCGAGCGTGACGCGGCGCCGGCTCTTGCCGGTCTTCGGTGGACCGACGTGGATGCGGTTGCTCACCGTCGTCAGCGTCTGGACGATCGACAGTGCCCGCCCATCGAGGTCGACGTCCTCCCATCGCAATCCGAGCACTTCGCCGCGTCGCATGCCCGTGGTAGCGAGCAGCACGAACGCCATCGACAGCCGCTCCCCCGCCACCGCGTCGAAGAACCGCTGGATCTCCTCGGACGACCACGTCCTCTGCTCGCCTCGTGGAGCCGAGACAGCCTTCGCAGCAGCCGCCGGATTGCGGGCGACCAGCCCGAGGCGCTCTGCGTCGGCCAGCGCCCGCCTGAGAACGATGTGACAGTTGCGGACGGTCTTCGGTGCCAGCGCTCGCCCACCGGCACCACTGCGCTCCAACAGCGTGGCGTAGAGGCCCTCGACCTGGAGCGGTGTGAGCGACTGGAGCTGCACTGCGCCGATCTGGCGGGTGATCCGATCGACGGCCATCCGGTACTCACCCACGTGGTCTCCCGGACCCGCGGCTTGATGGTCTCCAACCAGTCATTGAGGAACTGCGACAGCGTGATACGGCTCCGGGACACCGCCGTCCCCGCGTCGGCAGCGGTCGCCAGATCTCGCAGCGCAGCCTCAGCCGCCTTCTTCGTCGCATAGCCAGACCGGCGGGCCTGCCGGCGGCGACCGGTCGCCGGGTCGGGGCCGAGGTCGACGACGAACGACCACACCTTCCCCTTCCGCTGCACCGAACCGTTGGCCACGGGCACAACAGCAGAGCGGGGGTGTCACGGTCTGTGACACGGATGTGACACGGGCACCACCCGGAGGATGTCACGGATCACTACCCGATCGCGAAACCCCAGCGTGTGAGTGCCCGGGGCGGGGTTCGAACCCGCACTCCACGTGAGTGGAAGGGGGGTTTAAGCCCCCCGCGTCTGCCAGTTTCGCCACCCGGGCGGTGGCGCCAGACACTACGCGGTGCGATGGGTCAGCCGGTCGACGCCGGGTGCGACTCGATCATCGCCCAGGCGTCCTCAGTCAGATGTCTCGCCAGGTCCTGCAGGGCTCTGGCCGCGGCCAATTCCTCGCCGACCTGCGGCAGGGATGGGTCGATGGGATTCCGACGGGATCGTCCGTAGCCGGACAACGACCGGTCGCCCGCGTCGAGGTGCACGACCATGTCGCAGTGGTCATCGTCTTCGCGGGTCTCGAACCGGAGTGTCCAGCCGTGTGGTTGCAAGCTCTCCATTGCTCCACTGTCTGACCATCGGTATCCAACCGCCAGGGCCGGACGTCACCGAAGTTCGCGGGACGAAGTTCTCTACCGCATCCGGTCGGCAGCTGCGATGGTCGAGTCGATGACGTGATCACCTCGAACCGAGGGGGTCCCATGTTCGCCAAGGTCGGAGATGAACTGATCATCGAGGGTCACCGAGTGGGCGAGCCTCGACGACGTGATGGTGTTCGCCATCGGCGAACTCGCCGACGTCTCCAAGGTCATGGCGGGCCAGATCCTGTTCCCCCACGCCGGTGACCTGCCGCTGACGCCGGCGCCGACGTCGTGATCGTGATCGGCGACTGACCTCGACGGTCGCCATCCCCCATCCCACCCAACCCGTTTGCGTCGCGACACCGGTGGGGCGGGCCACCGGGACTGCAACGCGAACGGGTGGCGCGGTACGGTCAACAGAGTTCCATGGAGGTGAAGGCAACGTGTGCAGATTGTTCGGGATGACCGGTGGCAGGGATGCGATCGCAGCGTCGTTCTGGCTGTTGGAGGCGCCCGACAGTCTCTCGGTCCAGAGTCGCCGCGAACCCGACGGCACCGGGCTCGGTGTGTTCGACGCCGACGGGATTCCCGAGGTCCACAAGTGGCCGATCGCTGCCTACGAGGATCGAGCGTTCGCCGAGGAGGCTCGCCACGTCGCCTCGACGACGTTCGTGGCCCACATCCGATTCGCCTCGACCGGTGCAGTCGAGCTGAAGAACACCCATCCGTTCGAGCAACGCGACCGTCTCTTCGCCCACAACGGTGTCGTGGAGGGGCTCGACCAACTCGAGGCGGAGCTCGGCGAGGACCTCTCGCTCGTGCACGGCGACACCGACTCCGAACGGGTCTTCGCGCTGATCACGAGGCAGATCGAACGCGCCGACGGCGATGTGACCGCCGGGCTCGTCGACGCGTGCCGATGGATCGCCGGCCGACTCCCGCTGTACGCGCTGAACATCGTGCTCACGACCGGCGACGGCCTGTGGGCACTGCGGTATCCCGACACGCACCGCCTGTTCGTCCTCGAGCGCAAGGCCGGCGGCCAGCACGGCGAACGCCACCTCGACGCGGCGTCAGCGGCCGGCTCGATCAGGGTGCGCTCGGGGCACCTCGCCACCCGCAGCGCCGTGGTCGTCGCCAGCGAGCCGATGGACGAGGACCCGGGGTGGCGGCTGCTGGCACCGGGCGAACTCGTTCACGTCGACGCCGACCTGGTGGTCCACTCCCAGGTCGCCATCGACCGGGCCCCGGCTCATCTCCTCACACTCGACGACCTCCGCCCGCAGGCCGCTGCATCCCAGCACCCCTGAACCCGTTTGCGCGACGGTTACGGTGGCCCGCCCCACCGAGACTGCAACGCAAACGGGGTGCCGACCGCGGGTCTGACCCCTGATGTCATTGTCAGGTGAGCGAGACGCCGCCGTAGGCGACGCCGGACAGGTGGGCCATCTCGCGGTCGAACGTGGTGAGGTCGTCGACGCCGAACTGGTCGAGGCGGTCGTGGCCGCACGCCCGGGCGAGCACCACCATCAGCTCGACGGCGGACTCGAGGAACTGCGCGAGCCGACGGGCCGATTCGTCCACGACCAGGCGTGAACGGAGGCCGGGCTTCTGGGTGGCGATGCCGACCGGACAGTTGTCGGTGTGACACGCCCGCATGCCGAGGCAGCCGATTGCCTGGATCGCCGCGTTGCTGATCGCCACGGCATCGGCACCGAGTGCGAGCGCCTTCGCGAAGTCGGCGGGTGTGCGCAGCCCACCGGTGATCACGAGCGTGACGTGATCCGCGCCGACACGATCGAGATGGCGTCGCGCCCGCGCCAGTGCGGGAATCGTCGGCACCGAGATGTTGTCGCGGAACACGAGCGGCGCCGCGCCGGTGCCACCGCCGCGACCGTCGAGGATCACGTAGTCGACCCCGATCCGCAGGGCCGCGTCGATGTCGGCTTCGATGTGCTGCGCCGAGAGCTTCGCCCCGATCGGGATGCCGCCGCTCGCCGCCCGCACGTCGTCGGCAAGTCCCCGGAAGTCCGCGTCGGTGACGAGGTCGGTGAACGTCGCGGGCGACACCGCATCGGTGCCCTCCTCGAGGTCACGCACTTCGGCGATCCGACCGACGACCTTGTGGCCGGGGAGGTGGCCGCCCGTGCCGGTCTTGGCGCCCTGTCCGAACTTGAAGTGGAACGCCTGGACGTCGCGGACCTTGTCGAGCGACCATCCGAACTTGCCGGACGCCAGCTCGTACAGGTAGCGGCTGTTGGCATCGTGCTCCTCGGGCAGCATGCCGCCCTCACCGGAGCAGATGCCGGTGCCGGCGAGCTGAGCACCCATCGCCAGCGCGGTCTTCGCCTCCTGCGACAACGCACCGAAACTCATGTCGGACACGAACAGCGGGATGTCGAGCCGCAACGGTGACGCCGCGTTCCGGCCGATCACGATGTCGGTGGCGACCGATGTGTCGTCGAGCAGCGGTTTGCGGTCGAGCTGCGCGGTGACGAACTGGATCGAGTCCCAACTCGGCAGCTCGTCGCGCGGGACGCCCATCGCTGCGACCGGACCGTGGGCGCCGGTCGACCCGGACCCGAGCCGCTGGATCAGACCGACATGCGGTTCCTCGGGCGATCCGTGGACGTCGGCGAACTCGCCGAGGTAGGCGCTGCGGTCGTACGGCTGCGGGTGTTCCAGTTCCCACGCCTCGACCTCGTCGAGATCGACGTGGAGGGTCCCGTCGGTGACCCACGACGCGAACCGGTGCAGGGCCTCGCCGTTGTTGTAGGCCGACACGCCCGAGTCCAAGCGGTAGTCCCAGCCGTGCACACCGCAGATGAGGTTCGAGCCGTCGACGCTCCCGTCGGCGAGCTTCACGCCGCGGTGCAGGCAGCGGCCGTAGAGCACCGAGTGGTCGTCGGTCGACGGGCCGAACCGCACGACGACGAGGTCGACGCTGGAGACGAGCACGCCGAACGGCGTGTCGACGTCGAGGTCGTCCCAGGTGGCGATCGGATGGGGTTGCATGTGGCCTCCAGGCGGAGTGGGTGGGCAATGGTGTGGCGGGGCTACCCAGAACGGAGCGCAGCGATGCCCTGCAGGAAGAACTCGACGGCCCGATGGACAGGATCGTCGGCGACATCGAGGTCGGATCGGCGCAGCACGGCACCGAACGGGGCGTTCCAGTAGTCGGTCGCGCCGGGACGGCCAGCGTCCCACGGGCCGACGTACAGGTAGGGCTCGTCGCAGTAGCCGTCGCCGGCGGCGGCGCCGAGGTTGGTGCGCACGCCCGGGGCGGCGTCGAGGTCGATGCCGTAGTCGAAGTGTTCGGGCCACAACCGGCCGACGGACGCAGCGACGGCTGGGACCGACGCCACGGCCTCGTCGATCGCCCGCTGGCCGAGCAGGTACCACTCCCCCAGTACCTGGACTGCCGTGCTGTCGAGCACGAGCATCTCGTCGGGATCACCGAGCGGTGGCGTGTCGACGCCGACCCAGAAGTCGGGATCCGGTGCGAATCCGATCGCCGAGCACAGCCCACCGATCGTGTTGCCCGCCACGGTGATCACCTCGGTGGTCGCTGCGATCGTGTGGATGTCGGCGCCGCTCACCCGCTCGACGAACAGCGAACCTCCGACGAGGCGGATGCGCTCACGCTGCGGCCCGACGGGCGGCGTCGCGAAGCCGCCCGGTGACGCCGCCAGGTCGAACAGGCCGTCGTGCCGGAACCTCGCCTGACCCAGCACGTGGGTGGCGATCCGCTGCATCGTGGCGCGCTGGACGGTCCAGTCGTCGGGCAACGGATGGAAATTCGAGCCGGCGGAGGACATCCACGGGACCCTACGCGCCGTTCGCTCATCGCCGGCGCGGTCGGGGCCGACGGGCTACAGCGACAAGTCGAAGCAGTCGAACTCGAACGGGGTCAGCTCGCTCTCCTCGAGGCCTTCGCTGAAGTCGTCGGACGCCCCGAGGTACTGGACCGTCCACGGCGTGGCGATCTCGTACGCCGCCGACGACGCATCCCACAGCCCGTCGTCTCGCTGCTCGGCGCTGAAGAGGCCGATGCCTCCGTCGAAGCAGAAGGCGCCGCTGCGGAACGGCGACGCCGGGCGGATCAGCATCGTGAACTCGTCGCTCGTGCCGGTGTAGGTGTAGGCGAACAGGCACTCGGCCGCGTCGATGCCGAACACCCCGACCTCGGTGGCGGCGTCACCGTCACCGACCACGGCGAACAGCTCGGCGCTGTCCCCCGGGAAGACCGCCGCGACCCCGACCGGTCGGTAGCGGCCGTCGATCGCGGGGTTGATGATCTCCGACACGACCGATCCGCCGGTCGTCAGGCGCAGCCGCGACCATCCGTCGACGTCGTAGGCCTCGACGAGATCATCAGCAGTGCCGTCACCCATCACATCGAGCGTGAGCGACGAATCGAGCACCGCCCCCGCCGGCAGCGGGCCAGCGCCATCGCAGTACTCCAGCACCGGTGCCGCGGTGGTGACGGGCGCCGTCGATGGGGCCGCCGTGGTCGGCGCCGTCGTCGACGCGTCGGTCGTCGCTGGCGCCGTCGTCGTCGGGTCGCTCGTCGTCGGGGCGCTCGTCGTCGCAGCGTCGAGCGTCGTGGCCGGATCGGTCGACGCCGCGGTCGGCAGCGAGTCGGCGCCCTCGTCGCCATCTCCTGCCCCGCAGGCAACGGCGACCAGCGCCAGGGCGATGGCGACGGCGATGAGTGGTGGTGGCGGCGTGCGCATGCCGAGCATCATCGCATCGTTGCAGTCACCGTGTGGACGCTGCACTACGTCATTCGACGTACATCGACGTGCTGCGTCGAGCTTCGGGTGGACCGGGTCACCCGGAACTCGACACACAACGGAAATCGGGGTCTCGAGCGCGAACCTAGGATTCGACGATGCAACCGTTGGAGGGAATCCGCGGTCGTCGAAGCCGGCCAGATGATCTCGGCGCCGATGGCCGGCGTGATCATGGCCGAGCAGGGCGCCGAGGTGATCAAGATCGAGCTCGCCGACGGTGTCGGCGACCGATTGCGCCAGCTCGGAACGTCGCGCAACTCGGTGAGCGCGCTGTTCAACGGCGTGAACCGGGGCAAGCAGTCCGTCACGCTCGACACGAAGCACCCCGACGGACTGCAGGCGCTGCTCGACCTGTGTGCGACCGCCGACGTCTTCCTCCAGAACTTCCGGCCCGGCGCAGCGGAGCGGATGGGGGTCGGCGAGGCGCAGGTCCGCGCGATCAACCCCGACATCGTCTACGTGTCGGTGTCGGGGTTCGGCGCGACCGGCCCGAAGGCCGACCAGAAGGTGTACGACTACGTGATCCAGGCGATGACCGGCATGGTCGACCTGCAGCAGGGCGACACCGGTGCACCGCAGCTGGTGCGCCAGTTCGTCGTCGACAAGACGACGGCGATCACGGTCAGCCAGGCGATCACCGCCGCGCTGTTCGCCCGTGAACGCGGCCACGGCGGCCAGCACGTCGAGCTGTCGATGCTCGACATCGGGCTGTGGTTCTTCTGGCCGGACGGGATGATGGATCGCTCGTTGACCGGCGACGGGATCGCCGAGGCATCGCACTTCGCCGACATGTACTCGATCCGGCCGACCCGTGACGGCGCCGTCGCGTTCGTCGCCAGCGGGAATCGGACGTGGCCGAACCTGTGCCGCGCGTTCAAGCCCGAGCTGCTCGACGACCCCCGCTTCACCACGATGCGCGACCGCGACGTCAACGGCGCCGCACTCGCGGCGATCTTCGACGAGGCGGTCGGTGCGCTCACCACGGCCGAGGCGATGCAGCGAATGGTCGACAACGACGTGCCCGGCGCACGCATCGTCACCCGCGACGAGGTGGCCGACGATCCGCAGGTCATCCACAACGAGTCGCTGGTTCTCCGGGACGACGGACCGATCGGGGCACGGGTCGAGGCCCGACCCCCCGTCAGTTTCGGTGGCAGCGAGCGGGTGGTGCCTGCGGCCGCGCCGGCGCTCGGTGCCGACACGGTCGCCGTGCTGGAATCGCTCGGCTACGACGACGATCGGATCGCCCGACTGCGCGCCGCGGGCGTCCTCGGCCCGGGGCGTTGAACGTCGCTGCGGCGCTGGACTGATCCGTACGGATGCCACCCTGGCCACGTCGAGTGACAAGATCGTTGATGCCGCCACGTCCGGCGGCGCCCGAGACGACGTTGCCGAGGCAGAGATGACGGCGAATCCACGATCAACGAACGACGACCGACGCACGGTGGTGACCACCGGGGCCAACTCCGGGATCGGGCTCGCGACCGTGCTCGAGGCCGCGCGCCGCGGGCACCGATCGATCGGGACGGTGCGGTCGACGGCAAAGGCCAAGGTCGTGCACGCCGCCGCTGCGGATGCCGGTGTCGAGGTCGAGACCGCGCTGCTCGACGTCACCGACGCCGAGGCCGGCGCATCGGTCATCGACGAGTTCCGGCCCGACGCACTCGTCAACAACGCCGGCTTCTCCGTCACCGGTGCGATCGAGGACGTCACCGACGACGAGGCCAGGTTCGCGTTCGAGACGATGGTGCTCGGACCGATGCGACTCGCCCGGTTGTCGGTGCCGCACATGCGCGAACGGGGCTGGGGCCGCATCGTCAACGTGTCGTCGATCTACGGCCGCACGAGCACGCCGCTGACCGGGTGGTACCAGGGCTGCAAGCAGGCGCTCGAAGGGCTCTCCGACGCGCTGCGCATGGAACTCGCCCGTGACGGCATCAAGGTGGTGCTCGTCGAGCCCGGTGGCGTCAAGACCGGCATCTGGGCGGAGACCGAACGCGAGATCGCGAAGCGGGCCGGTTCCCGTTTCGACGCCAGCTACGAACGCACGTTGGCCAGCACCCGGTTGTGGCAGCCGGTCATGGCGGCGCCGGGGCACTGCGCGAACGTCATCGTCGACGTCATCGAGGGCAATCCCCGTGCGAGGTATCTCGTCGGCGTCGACGCGCAAGCACTCGGTCTCGCCGAGATGGTGGTGCCGACGTTCGTCCGCGACCGGATCACCCGGCTCACGCTCGGCCTCTGATCGGGCGGGACGGGTCACCCGATCTGCAACGCAAACGACGGTGGCATTGCGTGGAGCGGCGGGGCGTCGTCAGTCCTCGAACAGCGACGGCGGGAATCCGCCGGTGCTCACCGGACCCCACCGGGTCGGCTCGACGATGATCAGGCACTTGCCCTGGTCGGCCATCGCCTGGCGGTACTCGTCCCAGTCCGGGTGCTCGCCGGAGATCGCTCGGTAGTACTCGACGAACAGATCGCCCGCATCCGACACGTCGACGACTCGGGCGGTGCCGTCGATCTGCACCCAGGCGTCGTTGAACTCGGCGCCCATCACCATCACCGACGCGTCCGGCCGACGACGGACGTTCACTGCCTTGGCCCGCTCCGGATAGGTGGAGATCGCCAGCTCACCGGATGCGATCATCGCACCGGTCACCGGGCTCAGCTGCGGACGTCCATCGGATCGCGTGGTCGCCAGGATCCACCGATGCTTGTCAGCGACGAAGTCGGCGAGCCCCGCTCGATCGACCGTGGTGGTGCGGGCGATGTAGGCCGCCCGGGGGTCGTCGCGGGAGATCTTCCTCGGTGCGGTCATGTGCACGAGCGTACGCAGACGAGGCAACAGTGCTCGGCTCACTGCGACGGTCGGCCCGGCACCGTGTGACCGAGGGGCGGGGATCTACGGTGCGAGCCATGAAGTACACCAAGCTCGGCAACACCGGTCTCGACGTGTCACGCATCTGCCTGGGGTGCATGAGCTTCGGCGCCTCCGATCAGGGCACGCACGCGTGGTCGCTCGACGAGGAGACGTCGCGGCCGTTCATCCGCCAGGCGCTCGACGCCGGCATCAACTTCTTCGACACCGCGAACGTGTACTCGCTGGGCACGAGCGAGGAGTACGTCGGGCGGGCGCTCGCCGACATGGCGAACCGCGACGAGATCGTGCTGGCGACGAAGGTCAACGGCCCGATGCGCAGCGGGCAGAACGCGATCGGGCTCTCCCGCAAGGCGATCATGGCGGAGATCGACCACAGCTTGCGCCGGCTCGGCACCGACTACGTCGACCTGTACCAGATCCACCGGTGGGACCATCGCACGCCGATCGAGGAGACGATGGAGGCACTGCACGACGTGGTCAAGGCCGGCAAGGCCCGCTACCTCGGGGCGTCGTCGATGTGGGCGTGGCAGTTCTCCAAGGCGCAGTACGTCGCCGAGGCGAACGGGTGGACGAAGTTCATCTCGATGCAGAACCACTACAACCTGATCCAACGCGAGGAAGAGCGCGAGATGATGCCGCTGTGCGTCGATCAGGGTGTCGGGGTGATCCCGTGGAGCCCGCTGGCGCGAGGGCGGCCTGACCCGCGACTGGGACGAGGCGACCGCCCGGTCGGAGACCGACGAGTTCGGCAAGATGCTGTACTCCCCCGACGACAAGGTGATCGTCGACCGCGTCGCCGAGATCGCCGTCGAACGCGGCGTGTCACGCGCCCAGGTGGCCCTGGCGTGGGTGCTGGCGAAGCCGTTCGTGACCTCGCCGATCGTCGGTGCCACCAAGCCCCACCACATCGACGACGCCGTCGCCGCTGTCGAGCCTGACGTTGACCGACGACGAGATCGCCCGCCTCGAGGAGCCCTACACCCCGCACCCCGTCGTCGGCTTCCGCTGACCCCGACCGCCCACCAACCACGTTTGCGTTGCAGAACCGGTGGACCGGGTCACCCGAAACTGCGCACAAACGTCGCACCGCATCCCCAACCACGTTTGCGTTGCAGAACCGGTGGACCGGGTCACCCGAAACTGCGCACAAACGTCGCACCGCATCCCCAACCACGTTTGCGTTGCAGAACCGGTGGACCGGGTCACCCGAAACTGCGCACAAACGTGGGGTGGGGCGTCAGTGGACGACGGTGCCGAGCGTGCCGCAGCAGCCCATGTTGCGAGTCGCGGGCAGCAGCGAGCGCGACCGGATCGCCGATTCGGCGAGACGTTCCGCGGCACGGCTGCGGTCGTGGTGCCACAGTTCCTCCACCTGCGCACGCGAGCGTTGGAGGTCGATGGACGGATCGCCGGCGAGCAGATCGTGCCAGTCCGCCGGCCGGTCGCCGAGCAACTCCACCGCCGATCGGTACAACGGTGCCAGCGCATCCGGACCGTCGGCGTCGACGGCGTGGCGCCAGTGGTGAAAGCCGTCGACGGCGGCATCACGGCGGGCCATCGCGGCATCCGGCGAGCCGTCGGTGGTCCGACCGTCGACCGGGAGGTCGGCCACGCCGCGGTAGATGGCGTCGTCCGCGAGCAGGTGCGGCTCGAAGGCGAGGATCATGTCGCCGGCCTCCGGGAGCCCGGCATTCGACATCAGCACGTACAACTCCAGCTGGCCGTCGAGGTTGATCAATCGGTGGATCGTGCCGGGCGAGAACCAGGCGATGGTGCCGGCGACCAGCGGCGTCTCGGCGTAGCCCTCCCCCGACAACGTCTGCACCGCACCCTCGCCGGAGATCACGAGGTAGGCCTCGGTGCACACCGTGTGGAGATGCGGCGATCCACCCGCGAGCCCGTCGGGCCCGACCGTGTCGTACACCTTCACATGGCTCACCGACGTCCCGCCCGGCAGCGACACCCCGAACTGCTCCCCCGGCGTCACGCCGACACTCCCTCGCCGCCACACCCCACGTTTGCGCGCAGATTCCGGTGAACCGGGTCACCGAAACCGCAACGCAAACGGGATGGGCGCACCTCGCCGCCACACCCCACGTTTGCGCGCAGATTCCGGTGAACCGGGTCACCGAAACCGCAACGCAAACGGGATGGGCGCCGCCGAGTCACGGAGACACCTCGGGGAGCCAGGAGGAGCGGGCGGGGTGGTCGGCGGCGAGCGGGAGGGCCTCGACGGAGCCGGTGCGCGCCGAGTGGTACCAGGCGGTCACGAGCTCGAGCGATGCCCGGGCGTCGGCGAGCGTGACCGGGAACTCGCTGCCGTCAGCGAGCGCGTCGACGAACCCCTGGAACTGGCCGGTGTACTGCGTGCCGGACGGTTGGAGGTCGGCCCACGCCTGCTCGGCCTCCTCGGCGAACGCCGAGCGGCGGAACTCGAAGTTCCACGGCCCGGCCGCCGGGTCGTAGGCCTCCGACGACGACGTGATCGTGACGTTGTCGAAGTGCCACACGAGCTGCGACGACTCCGATGCAGCGCCGAGCGTGATGTTCATCGTCACGAGAGCGCCGTCGGCGGTGCGACCGATCGCGACGGCGCAGTCCTCGGTCTCGACGTCGTTCACACGGGTCGCCGCCATCGCCCGCAGCTCGACGAGCGGGCCGGCCATCCAGGTCAGCAGGTCGTGGTTGTGGATTGCATGGCTGAGCACACAGCCGCCACGCTCGCCGGCCCACGTCCCGCGCCATGCAGCGTCGGCGTAGTAGGCGCGCCCACGGCGCCACCAGGTGGACGCCGATGCGGTGAACAAGCGGCCGGTGATGCCGGCGTCGATCAGCGCACGGGCCCGGGCGGCCCCGTCGCCGAAGCGGTACTGGAAGATCGGCATGAACCGTGCACCCGAGGTGGTGGCGGCCCGCTCGACCGCTGCTGCGACACGATCGCCACGCGGCAACGGAGTCGACGAGCGGCTTCTCGCAGATCACGTGGACGCCCGCGTCGAGGCAGCGCACGATCTGCTCCTCGTGCAACCACGGCGGCGTACACAGGTCGATGACGTCGACGTGATGGGGCGACGTCGGGTCGTCGGCCGCCGCGAGGAGGTCGTCGAGCGAGGCGACGCCCGCGATCTTCCAGTCGGCCTCGCCCTTGGCGCGCTTGGCGTCGTCGAGCTCGGCGAACACGGTGGCCGACGCACCCTCGACCGCCGTCCACGCCAGCAGGTGGCTCTGGCCGATGCCCATGCCGACGACGGCGACGCGCAGTTCGGGGTGGTCGACGGTCCGTCGGTTCATCTCGTGCATCCTGCCAGGCCGAGCGCCGGCCCGTGGGATCGACACCACGGAGCGGGGTCGATGCGCGGCGGGCGGGCGATCAACGCCGGATCTGGCGGCGCAGCGAGCGATCGAACACGCCAGCGGTGTCCTCGACGAACGGGAGATGATGGTTGATCTCGAGCATGACGAGGCCGTGCATCGTCGCCCACAGCGCGACCCGTTCGTCGGCGCCGGTACGGACGTCGAGCGCACCGTCGGGCTCGCCGTCGAGCGCGTCGAGGGCCGCCACGAACGGCCCGAAGATCTCGTCCTGGATCGCCACGGTGGGACCGTCGGGCGGGGCTTGGTAGCCGGGGATCCGATCGGTGAACACGAGGTTGAACTCGGCGGGGTGCTCGATCGCCCACGAGCGGTAGGCGTGCGCGCACGCCATCAGTCGATCGAGCGGGTCGAGTTCGCCGGCGGAGTCCGATGCCTCGTTGACCGCTCGGGCGAGGCGTCCGAAGCTGTCGAGGATCACCGCGGTGAACAGGTCGTCGAGGCTGTCGAAGTACGTGTAGAGCGAGGCCGGGTTGAGCCCCACCTCTCGGGCGATGCCGCGCCACGAAACGGCGGCAGGCCCGCCCTCGGCCAGGTGGCGGCGAGCCGTGTCGATGACGTCGTTCACGAGTTCTCGTCGGAGGCGTTCGCGCCGGGTGCTGGGCGGGGCGTCGGCAGTCGCTCGGGTGGCCATGCCGACAGCGTATGCCAAACGTCACTTGATTTCCGAACACTGTATGGATTTACTGGAAGTCCAAACACTGTTCGGCTCACGAACACTGACCGCCACCACCACGAGGAGTTCCCATGTCCCCCCAACGCCCGACACTTCGTCCGCCACCCCGCCGACCCCGCCGACCCGGCCGGCCGGTTCGAACGGGCGATCGTCCTCGGCGCCGGACCCGTCGGCCGGGCGATCGTCGACGCCCTGGCCGCACGCGGCCATCACGCCACCGTCGTCACACGGTCGGGCACCGAGATTCCCGGCGCCGCGGCCCGCCGGGCAGATCTCGCCGACCCGACGTCGGCCGCCGCCGCCGTCGCCGACGCGACGGTCGTGTTCAGCACCGCCCAGCCGGCCTACCACCGATGGGTCGAGGAGTTCCCGGCGCTGCAAGCGTCGATCGTCGCCGCGGCGCAAGCCGCGGGCGCGCCCCTGATGGTCGTCGAGAACCTCTACGGCTACGGCCCGCACGCCGGCGTGCTCACCGAGGACCTGCCGATGCGACCGACCACCCGCAAGGGCGCCGTGCGCGCCGAGATGTGGCAGTCGCTCCAGGACGCCGCGGCGCACGACGGACTCCGCATGGCGGTCGTGCGCGCCAGCGATTTCATCGGCCCGGGCGTCGAGGGGTCAGCGTTCGGCACGCGCTTCTTCGAGCCGCTCCGGAAGGGGAAGCCGGCCCAGACCGCGGGCGACGTCGATGCGCTGCACTCGGTGACGTACGTTCCCGACCTCGGTGAGGCGTTGGTGCGCGTCGCCGAGGACGACACGTCGTGGGGTCGCGCCTGGCACGCTCCGTGCGCGCCGGCGGTCACGCAGCGCCGGCTCGCCGAGATGGCCGCCGCCACCATCGGCCGCGCCGGCGCGATCCGCAGCGCTCCCGCCTGGATGCTGCGGGGGCTCGGCGTGTTCGTCAAGCCGGTCGGCGAGATGGTCGAGATGCTGTACGAGTTCGACACCGACTTCGTCGTCGACTCGTCGGCCTTCACCTCCCACTTCGCGATGGAGGCCACACCGCTCGAGACGGCGCTGGCCGCCGTCATGGGTGCCGAGGCGGTGGCGGCGTGAGCGCGCTGGCCTCACGCTTCGGCTCGTGGCAACGCTGGGTGCTCGGCGTCGGGCCGATGTCGCTCGCTGCGCTGTTCCTGGTGCGTGCGACCGTGCCCGTCACCGACACCGTGCTGCTGGCGATCTTCGTCGTGCTGGTCGCGGCGACCGCCGGCCTGATCGCCGGATCGCGTGCTGGCGCTGCGGTCGTGCTCGTGCTCGGGCTGGCGCTGTTCCAACCGATGACCGCTCGCGAGTTCTCCTTCAGTCTCACCGCGACCGACAGCGACATCTGGCGGATCTGGGCGATCGCCTCGCTGGCGTCGCTGGGGTGGACCATCGTGGCGGCGATCGTCGTGCTGGCCGTCGGCGATCGCACCGACACCGCACCGCCGTGGCGGGTCGGCTCGTTGGCCGCCGGGGGTCTGGCGTTGGGGCTCGGCCTCGTTGCGGTGTTCCCGGCGTTGGCTCCTCAGCCCGCCTTCGGCCAAGGGCTCGACGACGAAGCGACCCGGGCGCTCCCCGTGATCGAGTTGCTCAACTACGCCTACGACCCCGTGGTCGTGGAGGTCGGCGCCGACGGGGTGTACCGGGCGCGGCTGGTCAACCCGAGCGACCAACCCCACACCTTCACGATCGAGTCGATCGACCTCGAGGTGTTCGTCCCACCCGGACGGTGGGCGGTGCTGGAGCTGTCCCCGGACGACCTCGCCGGCGCACCGCTGGCGGTGATCTGCACGATCGGTGACCACCTCGCGCTCGGCATGGCCGGCGTGGTCGAGGCCCGCTGAGCTCACCCCACCACCCGACTCGCCCCGCCCGGCACCGCCCGCCGGACCGATCTGTGGCAATGGCGTCTCGGAATCCGGGACGCAGCGGGCGCAGATCCGGTCGTGAAACCGGGCTGAACGCAGATCGGGTGGAGTCAGGCGACCGGGGTGCCGGCGACGAGGATCGGGAACTGCCGTGCTCGGCGCGTCGGCGGGCGTCGAACTCGTCGGTGGCCCGGTGGCGGGGTCGCCCTGCTGGACGGCGGCGCCATCGGGTGCGTACTGGAGGATGTAGGCCTTGCGGACGCCGTCGGTCACGTTCGGCCCGGTGAGGTGGGGCGTGAGCGACGAGAACACCACGATGCCGCCCTTGCCGACGGGTGCGGCGACGGCGTCGGGATGCGACTCGACGATCTCCCAGCCGAGCGGGTCGACGTATCGATGCTGGTAGGTGCCCCGACGATGCAGACCGGGGATCACCTGCGGGCAGCCGTTGTCGACGGTGGCGTCGGTGAGCGCCACCCAGCAGGTGAGGTACTGCTGCGGTTCGACGAAGGCGTAGCCGTTGTCCTG
>CAVQSI010000036.1:0-39034 GCA_963715825.1 Ilumatobacteraceae bacterium | reverse complement strand
CGGTCGTACGGCTGCGGATGTTCCAGTTCCCACGCCTCGACCTCGTCGAGATCGACGTGGAGTTGTCCCGTCGGTGACCCACGACGCGATCCGGTGCAGCGCCTCGCCGTTGTTGTAGGCCGACACGCCCGAGTCCAAGCGGTAGTCCCAGCCGTGCACACCGCAGATGAGGTTCGGGCCGTCGACGCTCCCGTCGGCGAGCTTCACGCCGCGGTGCAGGCAGCGGCCGTAGAGCACCGAGTGGTCGTCGGTCGACGGGCCGAACCGCACGACGACGAGGTCGACGCTGGAGACGAGCACGCCGAGTGGCGTGTCGACGTCGAGGTCGTCCCAGGTGGCGATCGGATGGGGTTGCATGTGGCCTCCAGGCGGAGTGGGTGGGCAATGGTGTGGCGGGGCTACCCAGAACGGAGCGCAGCGATGCCCTGCAGGAAGAACTCGACGGCCCGATGGACAGGATCGTCGGCGACATCGAGGTCGGATCGGCGCAGCACGGCACCGAACGGGGCGTTCCAGTAGTCGGTCGCGCCGGGACGGCCAGCGTCCCACGGGCCGACGTACAGGTAGGGCTCGTCGCAGTAGCCGTCGCCGGCGGCGGCGCCGAGGTTGGTGCGCACGCCCGGCGCGGCGTCGAGGTCGATGCCGTAGTCGAAGTGTTCGGGCCACAACCGGCCGACGGACGCAGCGGCGGCTGGGACCGACGCCACGGCCTCGTCGATCGCCCGCTGGCCGAGCAGGTACCACTCCCCCAGTACCTGGACTGCCGTGCTGTCGAGCACGAGCATCTCGTCGGGATCACCGAGCGGTGGCGTGTCGACGCCGACCCAGAAGTCGGGATCCGGTTCGAATCCGATCGCCGAGCACAGCCCACCGATCGTGTTGCCCGCCACGGTGATCACCTCGGTGGTCGCTGCGATCGTGTGGATGTCGGCGCCGCTCACCCGCTCGACGAACAGCGAACCTCCGACGAGGCGGATGCGCTCACGCTGCGGCCCGACGGGCGGCGTCGCGAAGCCGCCCGGTGACGCCGCCAGGTCGAACAGGCCGTCGTGCCGGAACCTCGCCTGACCCAGCACGTGGGTGGCGATCCGCTGCATCGTGGCGCGCTGGACGGTCCAGTCGTCGGGCAACGGATGGAAATTCGAGCCGGCGGAGGACATCCACGGGACCCTACGCGCCGTTCGCTCATCGCCAGCGCGGTCGGGGCCGACGGGCTACAGCGACAAGTCGAAGCAGTCGAACTCGAACGGGGTCAGCTCGCTCTCCTCGAGACCCTCGCTGAAATCGTCGGACGCCCCGAGGTACTGGACCGTCCACGGCGTGGCGATCTCGTACGCCGCCGACGACGCATCCCACAGCCCGTCGTCTCGCTGCTCGGCGCTGAAGAGGCCGATGCCTCCGTCGAAGCAGAAGGCGCCGCTGCGGAACGGCGACGCCGGGCGGATCAGCATCGTGAACTCGTCGCTCGTGCCGGTGTAGGTGTAGGCGAACAGGCACTCGGCCGCGTCGATGCCGAACACCCCGACCTCGGTGGCGGCGTCACCGTCACCGACCACGGCGAACAGCTCGGCGCTGTCCCCCGGGAAGACCGCCGCGACCCCGACCGGTCGGTAGCGGCCGTCGATCGCGGGGTTGATGATCTCCGACACGACCGATCCGCCGGTCGTCAGGCGCAGCCGCGACCATCCGTCGACGTCGTAGGCCTCGACGAGATCGTCAGCAGTGCCGTCACCCATCACATCGAGCGTGAGCGACGAATCGAGCACCGCCCCCGCCGGCAGCGGGCCAGCGCCATCGCAGTACTCCAGCACCGGTGCCGCGGTGGTGACGGGCGCCGTCGATGGGGCCGCCGTGGTCGGCGCCGTCGTCGACGCGTCGGTCGTCGCTGGCGCCGTCGTCGTCGGGTCGCTCGTCGTCGGGGCGCTCGTCGTCGCAGCGTCGAGCGTCGTGGCCGGATCGGTCGACGCCGCGGTCGGCAGCGAGACGGCGCCCTCGTCGCCATCTCCTGCCCCGCAGGCAACGGCGACCAGCGCCAGGGCGGTGGCGACGGCGATGAGTGATGGTGGCGGCGTGCGCATGCCGAGCATCATCGCATCGTTGCAGTCACCGTGTGGACGCTGCACTACGTCATTCGACGTACATCGACGTGCTGCGTCGAGCTTCGGGTGGACCGGGTCACCCGGAACTCGACACACACGGAAATCGGGGTCTCGAGCGCGAACCTAGGATTCGACGATGCAACCGTTGGCAGGGAATCCGGGTCGTCGAAGCCGGCCAGATGATCTCGGCGCCGATGGCCGGCGTGATCATGGCCGAGCAGGGCGCCGAGGTGATCAAGATCGAGCTCGCCGACGGTGTCGGCGACCGATTGCGCCAGCTCGGAACGTCGCGCAACTCGGTGAGCGCGCTGTTCAACAGCGTGAACCGCGGCAAGCAGTCCGTCACGCTCGACACGAAGCACCCCGACGGACTGCAGGCGCTGCTCGACCTGTGTGCGACCGCCGACGTCTTCCTCCAGAACTTCCGGCCCGGCGCAGCGGAGCGGATGGGGGTCGGCGAGGCGCAGGTCCGCGCGATCAACCCCGACATCGTCTACGTGTCGGTGTCGGGGTTCGGCGCGACCGGCCCGAAGGCCGACCAGAAGGTGTACGACTACGTGATCCAGGCGATGACCGGCATGGTCGATCTGCAGCAGGGCGACACCGGTGCGCCCCAGCTGGTGCGCCAGTTCGTCGTCGACAAGACGACGGCGATCACGGTCAGCCAGGCGATCACCGCCGCGTTGTTCGCCCGTGAACGCGGCCACGGCGGCCAACACGTCGAGCTGTCGATGCTCGACATCGGGCTGTGGTTCTTCTGGCCGGACGGGATGATGGATCGCTCGTTGACCGGCGACGGGATCGCCGAGGCATCGCACTTCGCCGACATGTACTCGATCCGGCCGACCCGTGACGGCGCCGTCGCGTTCGTCGCCAGCGGGAATCGGACGTGGCCGAACCTGTGCCGCGCGTTCAAGCCCGAGCTGCTCGACGACCCCCGCTTCACCACGATGCGCGACCGCGACGTCAACGGCGCCGCACTCGCGGCGATCTTCGACGAGGCGGTCGGTGCGCTCACCACGGCCGAGGCGATGCAGCGGATGGTCGACAACGACGTGCCCGGCGCTCGCATCGTCACCCGCGACGAGGTGGCCGACGACCCGCAGGTCATCCACAACGAGTCGCTGGTCCGCCGAGACGACGGACCGATCGGGGCGCGGGTCGAGGCCCGACCCCCCGTCAGTTTCGGTGGCAGCGAGCGGGTGGTGCCGGCGGCCGCGCCGGCGCTCGGTGCCGACACGGTGTCCGTGCTGGAGTCGCTCGGCTACGACGACGATCGGATCGCCCGACTGCGCGCCGCGGGCGTCCTCGGCCCGGGGCGTTGAACGTCGCTGCGGCGCTGGACTGATCCGTACGGATGCCACCCGGGCCACGTCGAGTGACAAGATCGTCGATGCCGCCACGTCCGGCGGCGCCCGAGACGACGTTGCCGAGGCAGAGATGACGGCGAATCCACGATCAACGAACGACGACCGACGCACGGTGGTGACCACCGGGGCCAACTCCGGGATCGGGCTCGCGACCGTGCTCGAGGCCGCGCGCCGCGGGCACCGATCGATCGGGACGGTGCGGTCGACGGCAAAGGCCAAGGTCGTGCACGCCGCCGCTGCGGATGCCGGTGTCGAGGTCGAGACCGCGCTGCTCGACGTCACCGACGCCGAGGCCGGCGCATCGGTCATCGACGAGTTCCGGCCCGACGCGCTCGTCAACAACGCCGGCTTCTCCGTCACCGGTGCGATCGAGGACGTCACCGACGACGAGGCCAGGTTCGCGTTCGAGACCATGGTGCTCGGACCGATGCGACTCGCCCGGTTGTCGGTGCCGCACATGCGCGAACGAGGCTGGGGGCGCATCGTCAACGTGTCGTCGATCTACGGCCGCACGAGCACGCCGCTGACCGGGTGGTACCAGGGCTGCAAGCAGGCCCTCGAAGGGCTCTCCGACGCGCTGCGCATGGAACTCGCCCGTGACGGCATCAAGGTGGTGCTCGTCGAGCCCGGTGGCGTCAAGACCGGCATCTGGGCGGAGACCGAACGCGAGATCGCGAAGCGGGCCGGTTCCCGTTTCGACGCCAGCTACGAACGCACGTTGGCCAGCACCCGGTTGTGGCAGCCGGTCATGGCGGCGCCGGGGCACTGCGCGAACGTCATCGTCGACGTCATCGAGGGCAATCCCCGTGCGAGGTATCTCGTCGGCGTCGACGCGCAGGCACTCGGTCTCGCCGAGATGGTGGTGCCGACGTTCGTCCGCGACCGGATCACCCGGCTCACGCTCGGCCTCTGATCGGGCGGGACGGGTCACCCGATCTGCAACGCAAACGACGGTGGCATCGCGTGGAGCGGCGGGGCGTCGTCAGTCCTCGAACAGCGACGGCGGGAATCCGCCGGTGCTCACCGGACCCCACCGGGTCGGCTCGACGATGATCAGGCACTTGCCCTGGTCGGCCATCGCCTGGCGGTACTCGTCCCAGTCCGGGTGCTCGCCGGAGATCGCTCGGTAGTACTCGACGAAGAGGTCGCCCGCGTCCGGCACGTCGACGACTCGGGCGGTGCCGTCGATCTGCACCCAGGCGTCGTTGAACTCGGCGCCCATCACCATCACCGACGCGTCCGGCCGACGACGGACGTTCACTGCCTTGGCCCGCTCCGGATAGGTGGAGATCGCCAGCTCACCGGATGCGATCATCGCACCGGTCACCGGGCTCAGCTGCGGACGTCCATCGGATCGCGTGGTCGCCAGGATCCACCGATGCTTGTCAGCGACGAAGTCGGCGAGCCCCGCTCGATCGACCGTGGTGGTGCGGGCGATGTAGGCCGCCCGGGGGTCCTCTCGGGAGATCTTCTTCGGTGCGGGCATGTGCACGAGCGTACGCAGACGAGCCAACAGCGCTCGGCTCACTGCGACGGTCGGCCCGGCACCGTGTGACCGATGGGCGGGGATCTACGGTGCGAGCCATGAAGTACACCAAGCTCGGCAACACCGGTCTCGACGTGTCACGCATCTGCCTGGGGTGCATGAGCTTCGGCGCCTCCGATCAGGGCACGCACGCGTGGTCGCTCGACGAGGAGACGTCGCGGCCGTTCATCCGCCAGGCGCTCGACGCCGGCATCAACTTCTTCGACACCGCCAACGTGTACTCGCTGGGCACGAGCGAGGAGTACGTCGGGCGGGCGCTCGCCGACATGGCGAACCGCGACGAGATCGTGCTGGCGACGAAGGTCAACGGCCCGATGCGCAGCGGGCAGAACGCGATCGGGCTCTCCCGCAAGGCGATCATGGCGGAGATCGACCACAGCCTGCGCCGGCTCGGCACCGACTACGTCGACCTGTACCAGATCCACCGGTGGGACCATCGCACGCCGATCGAGGAGACGATGGAGGCACTGCACGACGTGGTCAAGGCCGGCAAGGCCCGCTACCTCGGGGCGTCGTCGATGTGGGCGTGGCAGTTCTCCAAGGCGCAGTACGTCGCCGAGGCGAACGGGTGGACGAAGTTCGTCTCGATGCAGAACCACTACAACCTGATCCAACGCGAGGAAGAGCGCGAGATGATGCCGCTGTGCGTCGATCAGGGTGTCGGCGTGATCCCGTGGAGCCCGCTGGCGCGAGGCCGGCTCACCCGCGACTGGGACGAGGCGACGGCCCGCTCGGAGACCGACGAGTTCGGCAAGATGCTGTACTCCCCCGACGACAAGGTGATCGTCGACCGCGTCGCCGAGATCGCCGCCGAGCGCGGCGTGTCACGCGCGCAGGTGGCCCTGGCGTGGGTGCTGGCGAAGCCGTTCGTGACGTCGCCGATCGTCGGTGCCACCAAGCCGCGCACATCGACGACGCCGTCGCCGCTGTCGAGCTGGAGTTGACCGCCGACGAGATCGCCCGCCTCGAGGAGCCCTACACCCCGCACCCCGTCGTCGGCTTCCGCTGACCCCGACCGCCCACCACCACGTTTGCGTTGCAGAACCGGTGGACCGGGTCACCCGAAACTGCGCACAAACGTCGCGCGGCGTCCCCAACCACGTTTGCGTTGCAGAACCGGTGGACCGGGTCACCCGAAACTGCGCACAAACGTGGGGTGGGGCGTCAGTGGACGACGGTGCCGAGCGTGCCGCAGCAGCCCATGTTGCGAGTCGCGGGCAGCAGCGAGCGCGACCGGATCGCCGATTCGGCGAGACGTTCGGCGGCACGTGACGCGGTCGGGTGACCACAGTTCCTCCACCTGCGCACGCGAGCGTTCGAGGTCGATGGACGGGTCGGCGGCGAGCAGATCGTGCCAGTCCGCCGGCCGGTCGCCGAGCAACTCCACCGCCGATCGGTACAACGGTGCGAGCGCATCCGGACCGTCGGCGTCGACGGCGTTGCGCCAGTGGTGAAAGCCGTCGACGGCGGCATCACGGCGAGCCATCGCGGCGTCGGGCGAGCCGTCGGTGGTCCGACCGTCGACCGGGAGGTCGGCGACGCGCGCGGTACGATGGCGTCGTCGGCGAGCAGGTCGGGTTCGAACGCGAGGATCATGTCGCCGGCCTCCGGGAGCCCGGCATTCGACATCAGCACGTACAGCTCCAGCCGTCCGTCGAGGTTGATCAGTCGGTGGATCGTGCCGGGCGAGAACCAGGCGATGGTGCCGGCGACGAGCGGCGTCTCGGCGTAGCCCTCCCCCGACAGCGTCTGCACCGCGCCCTCGCCGGAGATCACCAGGTAGGCCTCGGTGCACACCGTGTGCAGATGCGGCGATCCGCCGGCCAACCCGTCGGGGCCGATCGTGTCGTACACCCGCACGTGGCTCACCGACGTCCCGCCCGGCAGCGCCACCCCGAACTGCTCCCCCGGCGTCACGCCGACACTCCCTCGCCGCCACACCCCACGTTTGCGCGCAGATTCCGGTGAACCGGGTCACCGAAACCGCAACGCAAACGGGATGGCGGTTGGACCGGGTTGCGCGGATGGGCGGTCGCGAGTCGGGATGCGCGCCGCCGAGTCACGGAGACACCTCGGGGAGCCAGGAGGAGCGGGCGGGGTGGTCGGCGGCGAGCGGGAGGGCCTCGACGGAGCCGGTGCGCGCCGAGTGGTACCAGGCGGTCACGAGCTCGAGCGAGGCCCGGGCGTCGGCGAGCGTGACCGGGAACTCGCTGCCGTCGGCGAGCGCGTCGACGAACCCCTGGAACTGGCCGGTGTACTGCGTGCCGGACGGTTGGAGGTCGGCCCACGCCTGCTCGGCCTCCTCGGCGAACGCCGAGCGGCGGAACTCGAAGTTCCACGGTCCCGCGGCCGGGTCGTAGGCCTCCGACGACGACGTGATCGTGACGTTGTCGAAGTGCCACACGAGCTGCGACGACTCCGATGCAGCGCCGAGCGTGATGTTCATCGTCACGAGAGCGCCGTCGGCGGTGCGCCCGATCGCGACGGCGCAGTCCTCGGTCTCGACGTCGTTCACACGGGTCGCCGCCATCGCCCGCAGCTCGACGAGCGGGCCGGCCATCCAGGTCAGCAGGTCGTGGTTGTGGATTGCATGGCTGAGCACACAGCCGCCACGCTCGCCGGCCCACGTCCCGCGCCATGCAGCGTCGGCGTAGTAGGCGCGCCCGCGGCGCCACCAGGTGGACGCCGATGCGGTGAAGAGTCGGCCGGTGATGCCGGCGTCGATCAGCGCACGGGCCCGGGCGGCCCCGTCGCCGAAGCGGTACTGGAAGATCGGCATGAACCGGGCACCCGAGGTGGCGGCGGCCCGCTCGACCGCTGCTGCGACACGATCGCACGCGGCAACGGAGTCGACGAGCGGCTTCTCGCAGATCACGTGGACGCCCGCGTCGAGGCAGCGCACGATCTGCTCCTCGTGCAACCACGGCGGCGTGCACAGGTCGATGACGTCGACGTGATGGGGCGATGTCGGGTCGTCGGCCGCCGCGAGGAGGTCGTCGAGCGAGGCGACACCGGCGATGCCCCAGTCGGCCTCGCCCTTGACGCGCTTGGCGTCGTCGAGCTCGGCGAACACGGTGGCCGACGCACCCTCGACCGCCGTCCACGCCAGCAGGTGGCTCTGGCCGATGCCCATGCCGACGACGGCGACGCGCAGTTCGGGGTGGTCGACGGTCCGTCGGTTCATCTCGTGCATCCTGCCAGGCCGAGCGCCGGCCCGTGGGATCGACACCACGGAGCGGGGTCGATGCGCGGCGGGCGGACGATCAACGCCGGATCTGGCGGCGCAGCGAGCGATCGAACACCCCAGCGGTGTCCTCGACGAACGGGAGATGATGGTTGATCTCGAGCATGACGAGGCCGTGCATCGTCGCCCACAGTGCGATCCGTTCGTCGGCGGCGTTGCGGACGTCGAGCGCGGCGTCGGGCTCGCCGTCGAGCGCGTCGAGGGCGGCGACGAACGGCCCGAAGATCTCGTCCTGGATCGCCACGGTGGGGCCGTCGGGCGGGGCCTCGTAGCCGGGGATCCGATCGGTGAAGACGAGGTTGAACTCGGCGGGGTGCTCGATCGCCCACGAGCGGTAGGCGTGGGCGCACGCCATCAGTCGATCGAGCGGATCGAGTGTCGCCGGCGGCGTCCGACGCCTCGTTGACCGCTCGGGCGAGGCGCCCGAAGCTGTCGAGGATCACCGCGGTGAACAGGTCGTCGAGGCTGTCGAAGTACGTGTAGAGCGAGGCGGGGTTGAGCCCCACTTCGCGTGCGATGCCGCGCCACGAAACGGCGGCAGGCCCGCCTTCGGCCAGGTGGCGGCGAGCCGTGTCGATGACGTCGTGCACGAGTTCTCGTCGGAGACGTTCACGCCGGGTGGCGGGCGGGGCGTCGGCGGTCGCTCGGGGGGCCATGCCGACATCCTATGCCGAACGTCACTTGCTTTCCGAACACTGTTTGGATTTACTGGAAGTCCAAACACTGTTCGGCTCACGAACACCGACCGCCAACACCACGAGGAGTTCCCATGTCCCTCCCAACGCCCGACCCCTCTTCCACCGACCCCGCCGACCCCGCCGACCCGGCCGGCCGGTTCGAACGGGCGATCGTCCTCGGCGCCGGACCCGTCGGCCGGGCGATCGTCGACGCCCTGGCCGCACGCGGCCATCACGCCACCGTCGTCACACGTTCGGGCACCGTCGTTCCCGGCGCTGCGGCCCGTCGGGCAGACCTCTCCGACCCGACCGCGGCCAGCGCCGCCGTCGCCGACGCGACGGTCGTGTTCAGCGCCGCCCAGCCGGCCTACCACCGCTGGGTCGAGGAGTTCCCGGCGCTGCAGGCGTCGATCGTCGCCGCGGCGCGAGCGGCGGGCGCGCCGCTGATGGTGGTGGAGAACCTCTACGGCTACGGCCCGCACGACGGCGCGCTCACCGAGGACCTGCCGATGCGACCGACCACCCGCAAGGGCACCGTGCGCGCCGAGATGTGGCGGTCGCTCCAGGACGCCGCGGCGCACGACGGACTCCGCATGGCGGTCGTGCGCGCCAGCGACTTCATCGGCCCGGGCGTCGAGGGGTCGGCGTTCGGCACGCGCTTCTTCGATCCGCTCCGGAAGGGGAAGCCGGCCCAGACCGCGGGCGACGTCGACGCGCTGCACTCGGTGACGTACGTGCCCGACCTCGCCGAGGCGCTGGTGCGCGTCGCCGAGGACGACACGTCGTGGGGTCGCGCCTGGCACGCACCGTGCGCGCCGGCGGTCACGCAGCGCCGACTCGCCGAGATCGCCGCCACCACCATCGGCCGCTCCGGCACGATCCGCAGCACTCCCGTCTGGATGCTGCGCGGGCTCGGGATGTTCGTCAAGCCGGTCGGCGAGATGATCGAGATGATGTACGAGTTCGACACCGACTTCGTCGTCGACTCCTCGGCCTTCACCGCCCACTTCGCCATGGAGGCCACACCGCTCGAGACGGCGCTGGCCGCCGTCATGGGTGCCGAGGCGGCGGCAGCGTGAGCGCGCTGGCCTCACGCTTCGGCTCGTGGCAGCGCTGGGTGCTCGGCGTCGGGCCGATCTCGCTCGCCGCGCTGTTCCTGGTGCGTGCGACCGTGCCCGTGGCCGACACCGTGCTGCTGGCCATCTTCGTCGTGCTGGTCGCGGCGACCGCCGGCCTGATCGCCGGGTCACGGGTGGGCGCTGGGGTGGTGCTCGTACTCGGGCTGGCGCTGTTCCAACCGATGACCGCTCGGGAGTTCTCCTTCAGCCTCACGGCGACCGACAGCGACATCTGGCGGATCTGGGCGATCGCCTCGCTGGCGTCGTTGGGGTGGACCATCGTGGCGGCGATCGTCGTGCTGGTCGTCGGCGACCGCACCGACACGGCACCGCCGTGGCGGGTCGGCTCGCTGGCCGCCGGGGGTCTGGCGTTGGGGGTCGGCCTCGTCGCGGTGTTCCCGGCGTTGGCGCCGCAGCCCGCCTTCGGCCAAGGGCTCGACGACGAGGCCACCCGGGCGCTGCCCGTGATCGAGTTGCTCAACTACGCCTACGACCCCGTGGTCGTGGAGGTCGGCGCCGACGGGGTGTACCGGGCGCGGCTGGTCAACCCGAGCGACCAACCCCACACCTTCACGATCGAGTCGATCGACCTCGAGGTGTTCGTCCCACCCGGGCGGTGGGCGGTGCTGGAGCTGTCGCCCGACGAGCTCGCCGGCGCTCCGTTGGCGGTGATCTGCACGATCGGCGACCACCTCGCGCTCGGCATGGCCGGCGTGGTCGAGGTCCGCTGACCGGCGGCGTCAGTCGGTGGGCTCGCCGCCGACGAGGATCGGGAACTGGCGGGCCGGCGCGTCGGCAGGCGTCGAGCCCGTCGGTGGCCCGGTGGCGGGGTCGCCCTGCTGGACCGCAGCGCCATCGGGTGCGTACTGGAGGATGTAGGCCTTGCGGACGGCGTCGGTCACGTTCGGCCCGGTGAGGTGGGGCGTGAGCGACGAGAACACCACGATGCCGCCCTTGCCGACGGGTGCGGCGACGGCGTCGGGATGCGACTCGACGATCTCCCAGCCGAGCGGGTCGACGTACCGATGCTGGTAGGTGCCCCGACGATGCAGACCGGGGATCACCTGCGGGCAGCCGTTGTCGACGGTGGCGTCGGTGAGCGCCACCCAGCAGGTGAGGTACTGCTGCGGTTCGACGAAGGCGTAGCCGTTGTCCTGGTGCCAGGGGAAACGGCGGGGCTTCTCGGGCTTCTTGTACACCGCTTGGTCCCAGTACAGGCGCACGTCGGGGCCGATCAGGTCGTGGCAGAGGTCGGCGAAGACCGGGTGCCGGGCGAACGCAGCGGCGACCGGTTCGCGTTCGACGAGGTGCACGGTGAACGTGATGGCACCGGTCTCGGCAATGGCGATGCGGCCGTCGTCGCAGCCCTGCAGGAACTCGTCGGTGGCCGCCTCGTTGCGGTCGATCGCCTCGATCAGCGGGGCGAGCTCGTCGTCGCTGAACACGTCGGGCAACACGACGTAGCCGTCGCGGTCGAACGCGCCGACCTGCTCGGGCGTGAGCCGTCGGAAGGGCCCGGTCCGGTCGACCCAGGCGAAGCCCTGGTTCCACGGGTGCAGCTCCAACACGTGTTCGCCCATCCCCGAACCGTATGCCGCCACGCCGTTCGGGTGCGACCTGCGACCGTTGCCGTGCGACCGTGCCCGCCGACAGGGTCAGGTCAGCGCGCCGTAGACCAGTGCCTTGAGCTGGCCGCGGAAGTTGAACGTGCCCGAGGGCAGCAACTGGGTCATGAACACCACAGCCAGTTCCTCGGCCGGGTCGACCCAGAACGTGGTCGATGCCGCGCCACCCCACATGAACTCGCCGGGCGAGCCGACGACACCGGTCGCCTGGGGCCCCTTCGACACGGCGACCGTGAGCCCGAACCCGTTGCCGGCGAACCCGACCTCGCCGTAGCCCATCGGGAGCGCGAGGTCGGCCATGTCGGCGTCGCCCGGCAGGTGGTTGCACGTCATCAACTCGAGGGTCTTGCGCGAGAGGATTCGCCGGCCGTCGAGCTCGCCGCCGTTGGCCAGCATGGCGCTGAAGCGCACGTAGTCAGCGGTGCTGCCGACCAGTCCCCCGCCACCGTTGAGCAGGCGGGGCCGGCGGAGGTAGGTACTGGTGGTCGGGTCATCGACGAGGACGAGCTCCTTGCGAGCGTTGCGGCCGTAGCAGGCCGCGAACCGGCCGACGTCGTCGGCGGGTACGGAGAAGTCGGTGTCGACCATGCCGAGCGGGTCGAAGATCGCAGCACGCAGGTAGTCGTCGAATCGCTGCCCCGACATGATCTCGACGAGCCGGGCGGCGACGTCCATGCCGTGGGAGTACAACCAGTGCGAGCCCGGCTGGAACCGCAACGGCCACTCGCCGAAGGCTCGCGCCATCGACTCGAGATCGTGCTCGGCGAGCCAGCTGCGCTGGGCGAGGTCGAGGTCGCCGTTCTCGTGGCCGTACCCGATGCCGGAGGTGTGGGTGAGGATGTCGCGGACCGTCGGCGAGCGGTGCGCCGGCACGATCCGCGAGCCACCGTTCGGGTCGGCCTCCCGGACGGTCATCTGTTTCCACTCGGGGATCCACCGATCGACCGGGTCGTCGAGCTGGAAGTGACCCTGCTCGTACAGCGTCATCATCGCGACCCCGGTGACCGGCTTGGTCATCGAGTAGAGACGCCAGATGGTGTCGTCGCCGACGGCCACGCCCCGTTCCCGGTCGCGCAGGCCGAAGCTCTCCCGATAGCCGACGGTGCCCCGCCGGACGATCGCCACCTCGGCACCGGCGATCTTGCCGGCATCGACGTACCGATGGCGCAGGTGCTCGGCGATGCGACCGAGGCGCGACGGATCGAGGCCGGCAGCGGCGGGGTCGATGTCCACGGTCGGCGAACCTAACCCTCGCCCGGCGATCGGATCGGATCGGAGCCACCGTCCGTCGTCGCCCGTCGTCGCCCGTCGTCGCGCGGGTCAGACGTCGGGGAGTCGGTCGAGGCAGGCGGTGACGTCGAGGTCGCCCCGGCACCGATGGCGAGGTAGGTTCCGGGCGATGCCGGGTACCCGCAAGATCGCGTTCATCGGGTCCCACGCAGTCCGCAAGACCAACGCCGTGCACTCCTTCGCCGGGGCGGTCGGGCGCAGCGGGCGCAGCGTGGAGGTGGGCCGCGAGGTGGTTCGGTACAGCCCGCTCGGCATCAACGAACGAGCGACGCCCGAAGCGCAGCTGTGGGTGATCGTGTCGCAGATCCGCGAGGAACTCGAGCTTCGACACCGCGCCGACGTGCTCGTGCTCGACCGGGCCGTCATCGACAACTTCGCCTACTACCTGCGCGTCACCAAGGGTGCCGACCCGTTCGAGTTGCGGCCGCTCGTGGCCCGCTGGTGCACGACCTACGACCTGTACGTGCGGCTCCGGCCCGATGTCGCGCTCGTCGCCGACGGGGTGCGCAGCACCAACGAGCGGTTCCGCAAGGAGATCGAGCAGATCCTCGACGTGGTCGTTCCCCGACACGTTCCCGCCGACCGGCTCGTGGAGTTGTGGGCCTCGGAGATCACCGACTCCTTCGACTGGGCGGGCCTCGTCGAGCGCTTGTGCGGCCCGGCGGACGAGGCCCCGGCACCACCGTTGCCCGACACGGTCCGACCGACGCTGTGGGACTGATTCGGGCCACCGGGTTCAGCCGGGGTGGGCCCAGGGGCGGGCGGCGGCCTGGGCGCGCAGGCAGACGTCGGTGACGTCGATCGCGTGCTGCTGGGTCATCAGCCGTTCGCCGCCGTCGGCGAGATCGGCGAGGGCCTGTTCGGCCCAGTCGACGACCACGCCGGAGATGTCCACGCGGCGCGTGGAGTCACCGTCGACCACGATCAGGTGCTCGCCACCCTCGACGCCGGCGACGTCGACGTTGGCTCGAGCCTCGATCGTGCCCTCGGTGCCGACGATCGTCAGCCGGCAGTCGCCCCAGGTACCGAGCCCCCGGGCGGTCAGGTAGTCCAGCCGGTGATCACCGACCACGCCGCCAGGGGCGGAGGCGAGGGTCATCGAGCCGATGTCCTGCATCGCCGGATGGTCGGGGCTGGCGACGTTGCCGACCATCGACGACACGATCGAGACGTCCGCGCTGGTCGAGCCGGTGATCGACAGGAACTGGTCGACCTGGTGCGAGCCGATGTCGACGAGGATCCCGCCGGTCGCCTCGGGGTCCCAGAACCAGTCCGGACGCCGCTTGGCCCACATCGTGTGCGGGCCCGCCCCGACGACGTGCACGATCGTGCCGACCGCACCGGCCTGCGCCAACCGCACCGCTTCGTTGATCGCCCGGTTCTCGAAGCGCTCGGTGAACAACACGGTCCACGGCCGCCCTGGCCGGTCCGCCACGGCGGCGCGGATCGCGTCGAGCTGCGCCATCGTGGTGAGGCCGGGCTTGTCGCTGATCACGTGCTTGCCCGCCGCGATCGCCGCCAGCGCGATGTCGGCGCGCCGGTTCGGGATCGCCGCGGTGACGATCAGGTCGATCGAGTCGTCGGCGAGGATGTCGTCGAACGTCCGCTCGACCGAGTCCGCCTGCCAGCCCGAGTAGTGCTCGACGAACTGCCCCTCGGCGGTGTGCGCGACCGCGGACGCGCCCGCCTTCACCAGCCGGTCGATGATCTCGTAGAGGTGGTTGTGATCTGCCCCCACCAGGGCGAGCCGCCCGGTACTCACGCCAGATCTCGGGTCTTGGTGTCGAAGTCGCAGGCCCAGGTGGAGGAGCCGGCGGTCAGGTTGTACTGCATCGACAGGTGGTCGATGCCGCCCCACGGCGACTCGTGGCGGGGATGATCGCTCGTCGGGTACTCGACGCCTTCGACGAGGAACACGCCGGTGCTCGACCAGTCGACGATCCCCGACGACGGCGACGTCCACGACACGGTGAACCCGGCGTCGTCGCGCACCACCGACGGCTCGATCGCCGTCACCGATGCCACGAAGTCGTCGAGCGACCCGCCGTCGTCGCTGCCGACCTCGACGATCCACACGTTGTCGGCCCCGCCCTCGGCGACGAGATCGAACGGCTTGACCATGCCCCTGGTGGCGTTGACGGTCGGGTCGTACTCGCGCCACGTCGGGGTGCGCCACGACCACAGCGCGATGTAGCCGCCGTCCTTCGCGACGATCGTCCAGTTGCCGGTTTGGCGCACCTCGTCGAAGTGGTCCTGGGGCACGTAGGCGTGCGTGAAGGGTCGGTACTCGAACACGCCCCACACCAGCGGGTCGGTCGATTCGTCCCACTTCGGCTGGTAGATGTGCACGGCGGTGCCCCGATGCTGCGCCGACCGGGGCATCGACGCGTCGCCGGTCCAGTAGCCGGGCTCGGCGTCCTCGCCCCACACGGTCGACGCCGCGACGTCGGTCACCGGGTGCGTCGTGAACACCATCGCGTTCTCGTCGATCGCCGCCTGCCAGGCGTGGCCCTGGTCGCGCATCGCACCGAACCGGTGATCGAGCACCGACGCCATCGACACCTTCGGCTCGCGGTAGGCGTAGGTGTTCGCCTCGGACAGGAACCCGAAGTTGATCACCGCGGCACGCTCCTGCGCCCACACCGCGATTCTCGCGGGGTCGTAGTCGTTGATCGATGCGAGCAGGTTGATGTCGGCGAACTGTTCGGTCTCCCACAACCGGAACTCGTTCATGTAGTCGACGCTGGCGTCGGCGAGGGGCCACATGCCGAGCGCCCCGAGGCTCCACCAGAACGGGATGTTCTCGCGCAGCGAGAAGTCCTTGCCGTACGGCGCCTCCGGGTTGTCGACCACCGGCGTCGACCCGTCGAAGAACACGCCGTGACGTTCGCGCACCACGCTCGGCTGGGGGTCGGTGGCGATGTCGATCACCAACTGCGGCGGCCGATAGCGGGTGGCCGAACAGAAGTAGGTGACGCCGGTGTCGCTCGTGGACTGATACGGCGCAGTCGTGTCGTCGAACACGAACTTGGCGACGTTGAAGGTGTCCTCGTCGAGCGACGACATCTTGTCCTTCTTGTAGGTGCGGCCACGCGGCGCGGTGTAGGTGCCGGCCTGGTTGTGGGCGGCCATGTCGACGAGGCACACGTCGAGCGCCATCGCCGCGGCGAGGACGATCTCGGGGTCGTCGGCGAGCTCGACGAGCATGTGCAGCGGGGTGATGTTCTTGAGCATGTAGACGTTCGAGTGCCACTCGAAGAAGCCCAACTGGGCGCGCTCGTCGATCCATTCGAGGAGGTAGGGCTTGGCCCGTTCGAGGTGTTCGGCGCCGGTGAGGCCCGTGACGGCGAACGTCTCGTCGGGGTAGCGCTGCCCGGCGAGGTACTCGATCGCACGGGTGATCACGATGTGGTTCTCGGACCAGAACCACAGGTTGTCGAGGCGGTCGTCGGGCAGCGGGTCGTCCCATGCGTAGCGATTGGCGAGCATGCGTTCGTCGATGGCGGCGATCACCTCGGGCGACAGCTGCGTCATCGGGGTGTCGCCCTGGAGGGCGAGCATCCAGTGCAGGTCCATGAACCGGAAGTCGCGGGTGTCCTCCCAGTTGTCGATCTGGTCGAACACGGCGGCGAGCGACTCGACGGTGACACCCTCGATCGGCCACACGAAGTCGGGATCGCGACGCGCCCGACCGAGGTAGGCGTTGATGCCCGACGGGCTCGACGAGTGGTCGACGCTGGTGGCGAACTCGAGGTACTCGTCGACGCGCTCCTGGTAGACGGCTTCGTCCATCAGCCCGGGCGACCCGGGCGCCACGATCGCCGCCGCTGCGGCGCTGAGCGGAACGGTCGTGGTGGGCGCTGCGGTCGAGTCGGTCCCCACGCTGGTGGCCGGCGACGTGTCGACTGGCGTGTCGTTCGGCGTGGTGGTGCCGGGCCCGTCGGTCGCGGCCGACTCCGACGAATCGTCGCTGGAGCACCCGGCGATCACCGCCGCGGTCGCACCGGCGCCGGCGATCAGGAACCGCCGTCGACCCAAACGCGCGAGAGGAGATGGTTCGTCCGACTGCATGGCGTCACTGTAGAGACCGCAACGTCGCCGGCCGCAGCACGACGGTGCCGGCCGGTTCGACGACGCCGGGCGGAGGCGTGCACCCTCGGGTCGGCTCCGTCCGTTGGCCTGTTAGTGTCCGCGCGTGGGGTCCGATACCGAACTTGGCGTTCTGGCCGAGCCCGACGTCGCGCCGGCGCCGGAGCCCGCCGAGCCACGCCACGTCCCCGCCCCACCGCTGCGAACCGCCGGATCCGGCCGCGCAGCGTCCGCGATGCGACTGCGCAATGCGGTGATCCAGGCCAAGCTCACCGTCGGGCCCGCTGGCGATCGGTACGAACGCGAAGCCGACGACGTCGCCTCCCGGGTCGTGCGGGCCATCCGCAGCGACACGAGCGTGGTCGCCGACCCGGTCGAGCACGACGCGGCAGACGCACACACCGACGGAACGAACCCGAGGGCGCAACGCTCGGCCGATACGACCCACGCGCGCAGCCACGCCGCGTCCAGTGCGCGTTCCGCCCCGTCGACGATCGCACGACGCATCCAGCGGGCCGCGCCGATCGGCGCAGCGGGCGGCGACATCGACGCCGACACCGAACGAGCCGTCCGGTCGGCCACCGGCGGCGGCAGCCCCCTCCCGGCGAGTGCTCGCGTCCCGATGGAGCGGGCGTTCGGCGCCGACTTCCGCGCCGTGCGCGTGCATCAGGGCGCGACGTCGGCCGACCTCAACAACCGCATCCAGGCCAAGGCGTTCACCACCGGCCGCGACATCTTCTTCCGCGACGGGCTGCCCGACACGTCGAGCAGCAGCGGCCAACACCTCCTCGCCCACGAACTCACCCACACGATCCAACAGGGCGCCGCCGTCGCGAGGATGATCGACGTGTCGCCCGGCAGCGACGGCATCGTGCAGCGCCACGCGTCGTGGGAGCACAAGATGCTCGGCGACGTCGACCCCGCGACGCTCGAGATCATCGCGGCGGGCCGCGACGTGGCCGCCGAGAATGCCAAGAAGGGCGCCTTCTGGGCGAGCACCCGCGCCTCGGCGAAGACCATCCGCACCGAGGCGGGCGACGAGATCGACCTCGAGACCGTCCTGCACACGATCGATCAGGAGATCGCACGGCTCAAGTTCTTCCAGTCGCATCCACCGACCGGCGACGTCGAGACGGCGACCGCGGCGATGGAGCAACTCGACGCCGATCGCCGCAAGGCCGAGGTCGCAGCCGATCCGAGCCTCGACGACAACGCCAAGGCGCTGGCCAACACGGCGATCGACGACGCGAAGTGGGGCGTGAAGCTGCTGTCGCTCCCGCTGCTCGACGGGTCGACGTTCCTGGTCACCTACGGCGAGATGAACACGCTCGCCGACTTCTACGGCAGCGCGCAGGACATCGCGAGGGTGCCGTCGGACAACTTCCGCGGCATCGTCGGTGGCGTTCGTGAGGAGAGCATCCGCAAGTTCATGCGGTTGCGCAACGACCTCACCGTCGGCGGCAAGCAGTACGACCCCGACTCGCACGACCACGACATCGTCGGCGCCATCGGCAACAAGGGCACGCTCAACGGCGCCGGTGTGCTCGGCGCCGTACTGAACGCCGACCAGTACGGCGAGCTGAAGATGATGGGCGAGGTCGGCGACGAGCCACGCCTCGGCATCCAGGGTCGCGACGACACGTCGTACACCGCCGGGCTGGGGCGCAATGCGTGCCACTTCGCGCCGCACAGCTGGCACTCGTGGGCCACGGCGCACGCCAAGGCGATCACGTTGGCGAACGCGTCGTTCGCCGCGCGCGATCAGGCATCCAAGCTGGGCAAGCCCGGCCCGGACGAGCAGGGTCCGCAGCAGGAGCCCGACGACACGGCGCTCGAACTCGAGGAGGCCCGGCGCGCCGAGCTCAACGTGTCGGCGTCCGACAACTTGAACAAGGCGCTGATCGAGAACGGCTTCGGCGACCACTTCCTGCAGGACTCCTACGCCGCCGGACACCTGATCAACAAGACCCTGATCATGCAGTGGTTCGCGCAGTGGCTCGACACCAAGTCGGCCAAGCGTGACTACATGACCGAGGAGGAGTGGCGCCGCGTCCAGCAGATCGCCTACGGCCAGCCCGGCGTCGCTGCGAACGACCTCGCCGATCCGGCCACGATCGGTCAGGTCCTGTCGAACGATCCGCAGTCGGTGGAGAACCTCGACGGCGACTGGACCGATCGCTTCGATGCACTCGGGTTGAAGATTCCGAGCGTCCTGCGCACCCCGGGCACGCCGGAGTGGACCCTGTTCACGTGGTGGCAGGAGCAGGCGATGAACGGCAAGCTCCTCACCGCCGACTACAAGGATCTGGCCAAGACCGGCCCTGTCAGCGACAAGACCCAACTGCAGACCGCCCTCAAGAAGCTGATCGACGATGGCGTCGTGTACTACAAGCACTACTCCACGAAGGACCGGGCCAAGGGCGCCGAGTCGATCGGCCTCGAGACGTTCGGCTACGCCAAGGATCTGCGGATCAAGAAGGAATACATCCCCGACAAGGCCAAGGCGGGGGCGTTCGCCACGGCAGTGGCGTCGGCCCAGACCGGCGACACCGAGGCCTACGACAAGATGTCGAAGGCGGTCACCTACGGCGACTACCACGCGTTCTTGAACCACGGCTACCTGCAGTTGGCGTCGAACGTGCTGCACGACCACTTCTGCGCGAAGGGCCTCGACGTGGCGATGGCGCAGGGCGACGCTCCGTACAAGATCTACGGCGACAACGCGATGCTCGGCAAGGAGAGCTCGAAGATGGTGAAGTACTCCTCGGAGACCGCTCACCAGTCGCGTGATTCGATCATCGAGATCGCCACGACGGGCCAGACGAACACGTCGACCCAGGCAATCGCCGCTCGCTTCCCCACGTGGGTCCGCCCGCCTGGTTCCGCAGCGAACCTGTCGCTCGAGGCGTGGCACGGCGACGGCGGGGCGCTGCACACGTTCTGCAACGACAAGATCTTCCCGGAGGTGGCGGCGTTCTTCTCGAAGAGCACCGCCGTGGCCAAGAGCAAGCTCGTTCCGCAGATCTCCAAGGACGACACCACCGCCATCCACTCCGGCGAAGCGTTCTGACCACCCGCGGGTCGGACCCGCGAGTCGATCGTTGGGCAACACCGGCCACTGCGACGGATGTCACGTGGTGTGTCATGTGCGACATTGACCCGCGCGTCGCCGTCGCCGACACTGATCCTCACGTCGATTCACGTCTGGGGGACGCATGACGATCACGGAGGACACTCGGGTCATCTTCAACCCGTTCGAGCCTGGCTACTTCGCCGACCCGAGCGTGCAGCTCAACGCGCTGCGCGAGCAGGAGGCCGTGCACTTCATGGAGTTCACCGGCGGCTACATGGTGACGCGCCACGACGATGCGTTCCGGCTGCTGCGCGACCGCTCCGTGGGCAGCACGTCGGCGAACGCGACGTCGACGCCGTCGATCGACGCCGAACGCGCCGCCATCGCGCAGGATCCGGCGGGTCCGAACATGCTCCGCGTCGACGGTGAGGACCACACGCGGATGCGTCGGCTCGTCTCGCAGGCGTTCACGCCGCGGGCGATCCAGCAGTGGCGGATCCGAGCAGCGGAGCTCACCGACGAACTGCTCGACGTGTTCGAGGACCGAGGTGGTGGCGACGCGCTGTACGAGTTCGCGCTGCCGCTGCCGGCGACGGTGATCTCCGACATGTTGGGGATGCCGACCGCAGACCTGCCCAAGCTGCGGGGGTGGTCGCATGCGATGGCCAAGACGCTCGACGCCGTCAACACCGAGGAGGAGCAGCAACGCTCGATCGACTCGGCGAGGGCGATGGACGAGTACCTGCGTGTCATCTACGACCGCAAGCTCGCCGACCCCGACGACGGCATCTTCTCGGCGCTGATCGCGGCCGAGCACGACGGCGATCAGCTGACCAAGAACGAGGTGATCTCGAACATCCGGTTGCTGTACGTCGCGGGCCACGAAACGACGACCAACCTGATCGGCAACGGGCTCGTCGAGTTGTTCCGCCATCCCGAACAGCTCGAGATGATCCGCCGCACCGACGCCCACGACGCGAACCTGGTCGAGGAGGTGTTGCGGTTCAACTCGCCGGTGCAGATGACGCGACGGATCCCCGACCACGACATCGAGGTCGCGGGCACCACGATCCCCGGTGGGTCGGTGGTGCTGCTGTGCGCGGTGAGCGCGAACCGCGATCCGCGCAAGTTCGGGCCGACCGCTGACGAGTTCGACGTGACGCGGGCCGACGCCAAGGATCAGGTGTCGTTCGGCGGTGGGCCGCACTTCTGCCTCGGTGCGGCGCTCGCCCGGCTCGAAGGGCAGATCGCGATCCCGCGGATCATCCGCCGCTTCCCGAACCTGACGCTCGCCGACGAGCCGACGTTCGAACCGCGAGTGGTGCTGCGCGGCGTCGCCCGCCTCGACGTCACCGTCTGACCCGGCTGCTGCGTCCGGCGGGTGGTGTCGGCACCAGTCGGGGGCTGGACGGTCGCGCGACGTCGTCCGTAGGTTGCGGCGCATGGATGGTTTCCACGTCGCACAGCTCAACATCGGTCGGCTCCACCACGCACTCGACTCCGAGGAGACCGCCGAGTTCAACGCCGCGCTCGGGCCGATCAACGCGTTGGCCGAGGCGACGCCCGGGTTCGTGTGGCGCCTCGTCGACGACGACGGACAGTCGTCGAGCTACGTACGCCTGCCGGGCGAGGACGACCCGTTGATGATCGTCAACATGTCGGTGTGGGAGGACCTCGCCTCGCTCGAGCACTTCATGTACCGCAGCGGCCACGCCAGCTACCTGCGCCGTCGGCGGGAGTGGTTCGAACGCAGCGACGTGGCCACGTCGGTGTGCTGGTGGATCCCCGCCGGCGAGGTGCCCGACCTCGCCGACGCCCACCGCCGCCTGCTGCACCTGCGCGACCACGGCCCGACCGCCGAGGCCTGGCCGGTCAAGCAGCCGGTGCCGGCGGGCTGATCCGGACGTCCGTCGGTGGGTCGAGGCGGGTGGCGTTCGCCGCATCACCTTCCCGACGAAGCTCGGCTATTGTCCGCTGATCGCCGTTGATCGCCCTTGATCGCACCGGCGCCAACCTGCCGCGAGCGAACATGCCACAGCGGGACAAGATGCATCGGATCCGCCGCCCGAGCCGACGTTGTCGACGCCCGAGTCGACCGTGCGACCGACGGACTCTCGTCGGAGCCGCCGACGACCGCTACGAACAGCAGGCCGACGACGTCGGCGAAGGTGCTCGCCAACCTCGCCGCACCGAGACTCGGACGCCGTCCCGCCGTCGAGGCTGACGCGCTCGACACGGCTCCAGTCGATCGGGCGCGCCACGACCGGTCACGCCAGCAGTCAGCAGCCAGCCTCGTGTTCAGCGAAGCGCCACGGCCGGTGGAGCAATCGGTCCCGAAGGCGGCGAGATCGATGCCGAGAGCGCCAGGACCGTCTCGACCGCACGGCCGGTGGCGGGCCCCGCTGGGCGGCCGCCTTCGGCGGTCGATCGAGTCGGGCTTCGGCGGCCCGATGTCGGTCAACGTCGCGCGTTCACGCCAGGACGAGATCGATGTCCCGAGTGGTGCGAGCGACTCCCCACCGGGCTGCCGCCATCGACCCCACGACCACGTACCGAACGCCGACCTGGTCGAGCGCCGCGGTCACCGCAACGAAACCCGCCGCCAGGTCGATCACGGCTCGTAGAGCGGCTCGTCGGGCCAGGCTGCTCGTACCAGTTCGTCGCCGTAACGGAGTCGGGCGGCGGCCAGCAACACCTGGTGGTCGTCGTAGTCGGGGTGGCGGGCGCGGATGCCGTCGGCCTCCATGTGTGCAACGGCCCGGTTGAGCTCGACCCACTCCTCCATCCGCTCGGTGCCCGACCGTCGGGCGATGGCCGCCATCTGGAGGCGCCAGACCTCCTCGGAGGTGTCGGCCGGGATCGCTGGCGGGTTCCGGCGGGACATGCATCGGATCGTCGTCATCGGGGTTCGGGTCCGACGCCGAGGCGGACGATCGGTACCATCGGGCCATGACGACGACGAGACGTGGACGTGGAACGGTTGGCCGGGTCGTGTGGGGCGATCGTGCGGGGACTCGACGTGAGCACACCGCAGTCGCCCGAGCAGATCGAGGCGATCCTGCAGTTGCTCGACGAGCACCTCGTGATCGCGCTCCCCCGCCAGGCGCTCGACCTCGATCGGTTGGAGGCGTTCACCGACGAGCTCGGCGGCCGCGACGTGACACCGTTCATCACGCCGGTGGAGGGACGGCCGCACGTGCTGCGCGTGATCAAGGAGCCGACCGACGAGCTGAACTTCGCGAACGCCTGGCACACCGACCTGACGTATCTGATGGCGCCGCCTGCGTACACGGTGCTGCACGCCCACGACGTGCCGGCCGCCGGCGGCGACACGATGTGGGCGAACCAGTACCTCGCCTACGAGACGTTGCCCGACAGCGTGAAGGACCAGATCGGCGACCTGCGAGCGACGCACTCGGCAGGGATGGCCTACGGCACCGGCGGCTACCTCGAAGCAGTGGCGGGCAAGAGCTCGATGACCGTGGCGCCGTCGCCCGATGCGTACGCCGTGGAGACGCACCCGTTGGTGATCCGCCATCCACGCACGGGGCGGCCCGCGCTGTTCGTGAACTCGGTGTACACCACGGGCATCGAGGGGATGGATCCCGACGAGGCCCGGGCGCTGCTCGCCCGGCTGACCGCGCACGCGACGCACCCGAACTTCACGTGTCGGCTGCGCTGGGAACCGCAGATGCTGACGATCTGGGACAACAACGCCACCCAGCACTTCGCCATCAACGACTACCCGGGCGAACGGCGCGAGCTGTTCCGCACCAGCGTGGCCGGCACCGAGCCGCAACCCGCCTGAACGCCCCGCCCTCCCCAACCATCGGTGCGCGAACCGTGCCGGAAGGCGGAACAGCTCGCGCACTGATCGGCGGAGCCTGATCATGCGGCGGCTGCTCGCTGACGGGCGCCGTCGAGGGCGGCCCAGAGTTCGGTGCGCAGGCGGTCGGCGGCCGGGGGACGCAGCCCGTTGGCGACCACGACGCCTTCGATCATGTCGGCGATGACGGCGCCGCGAGGGCGGTCCTTCAGGCGGATCGACACCACCGCGCCGTCGGGCCGGCGCCGGATCGACCGGTCGACGCCGACCAGCCGGGGCGGGCACCGATAGCTCGGCCCCACCAGCCCGCGGCGACGGGCCTCGCGGGTGATGGTGCGGGCGGCTGCGGCGAACTCGACGGTGGTGGTGGCGGACTCCATACGCCAACCATCATGACGAAGGGGTACCCCACAGTTGGGTGGGGTCGAGCCGGCGGCGCGCCGTCAGGCGCGGTCGCGGCCGATGTACACGAGCAGCTCGATGTCGGCGGGGAGGTCGGCGACCGACGGCGCGTCGTCGAGCGGCGCGACGAATTCGGCCAGCAGGTCGAGATCCTCGGCCATGCGCAGGGCGGCCTCGTCGAAGCCGTCGGCGAAGTAGACGGTGGTGAACTCGACGATGTCGCTGCCGTTCAGCGGCAGCACGTCGACGTAGCCGAGCTCTTCGAGCTGCGTGGCGACGGCGAGTGCAGCGCCGGCGACGTTGGCGCCGTTGGCGGCCGACACGGCGAGTTCGCTGCGCTCGGGCAGCTCAGCGGGAACGGAATCGGTCGGTGATCGGTCGTGTCGGTCGTGTCGGTCGTGTCGGGCTCGGTGGTTTCGGGTTCCGAGGTCTCGGGCTCGGTCGTCTCCGGCACCGTCGTCTCCGGCACGGTCGTGGTCGGCAGCGTGGGCGCCGGCGCCTCGGTGGTGGTGGGCGGGACGATCGTGGCGTCGACCGGCACGTTGTTGGGCAGCCCGGCGATGGCGACGCCCGCGCCGATCGACAACAGTCCGACGATGACGTAGGCCAACCACTGGTGCTTCATGACGCACGAAGGCTACCGACCCGAGCGGCCGACAACCGGTCATTGCCTCGCAGGATGAATACAGTCGGCGCGGTGACCGACGCCGCTGACGGACCGAACCTCACCCCGGTCCAGCTCCGCACGCTCGACGCGTTGCGCCGCACCGGCGACCCGCTCGTGTTCGACGCCGACCTCGTGGCCGACATCCGCACCGAGATGCGCGTCGCCCTCGACCACTTCGCCGAGCGCCTCCAGCCGAACCAGGAGGTGTTCATCTCCAAGCACAAGATCGCCACGGCGCTCGACTGCGAGGAGTTCCACGTGCTGCCCGACGACTTCGAGTGGCGCCCCGCGATCGCCAAGGGCCAGGTGGCGCACCGGGCGATCCAGTTGCTGCTGTCGTGGCGGGGCGAGGCGAATCCGTCGGATCTCGTCGACGAGGCAATGGCCCGCCTGGCCGACGAGGAACGCGGCATCGGCGCGTGGATCGCCGGCCTCTCCCCCGCCGACGAGGCCGACCTGCGCGGCCAGTCCGTCGAGCGGCTGACGAAGTTCATGGAGAGCTTCCCACCGCTCGACCGTCGCGCGAATCCGGTGACCGAGGCCGCCGCACGCTGGCCGAACGACGGCCCGATCCTCTTGCAGGCGCGGGTCGATCTGATGATCGGCCGGCCCGCGGGCAACGAGAGCCGCAAGGTGATCATCGACCTCAAGACCGGCCGCCCGAACGTCCGCCACCGCCAGGACCTCGGGTTCTACGCGCTGCTCGAGACGCTCGCCCGCGGCGTGCCGCCGCGCAAGCTGGCCACGTTCTACCTCGACGCCGCGGAAGCGCAGGCCGAAGACGTCAGCGAGCGCCTGCTGCGCACCGCGGTGCGGCGCACGCTCGATGGGATCAACGCGATCGTCGAGCTGGAGTCCGAGGGCCGCCCGCCCGTGCGGCGAGCCGGCGTGACGTGCCGCTGGTGCCCGCTCGCCGAGTCGTGCGACGACGGCCAGGCCTATCTCAACGCCGGCCGCGACGACTGAGGGCCCGACGCCCGCCGGCCTGCCCGATTCGGTTGTCCAGGATGCTACGAAATTGTAGCGTTCGCATCCCCGATTCTGTAGCGTTCAAGGGGTGGTGCAGGGTCGTCCGGGGCAGTATCGACGTCGGGTCGTCGACGACGAACTCGATGCGCTGATCGCCGGCGGCGCCGCAGCGATCGCGCTCGAAGGAGCCAAAGCGGTCGGCAAGACCGCCACGGCAGCCGAGCGCGTGGATGTCGACTACCGGCTGGAAGACCCGGCCGTGCGAGAGCTCGTCGGCGCCGATCCGCGCCGAATCGTCGATGACCGCCGCGTCCTGGTCGACGAATGGCAGCACGTCCCCGCCACGTGGGACGTCGTTCGGCGCCAGGTCGACGAGGGGGCCGCCGCGGGGCAGTTCTTCCTCACCGGCTCGGCGTCGGGCCCGCGGCTGGGCGTGCACAGCGGCGCCGGGCGCATCTTGCGGCTCGTGATGCGACCGATGAGCCTCGCAGAACGCGACGTCGGCAGTCCGACGGTGTCGCTGGCGACGTTGCTCGACGGCGATCGTCCATCGATCGGTGGCGACACGGACGTCACGCTCGACGAGTACGTCCACGAGATCCTGCGATCCGGATTCCCCGGCCTGCGCGATCTCGACGACCGAGTCCGCCGAGCGCAGCTGCGTGGCTATGTCGACCGGGTGATCGATCGCGACTTCCCCGACATCGTGGGCCGCAGCGTCCGCAATCCGCCGGCGCTGCGCCGGTGGCTCACCGCCTCGGCGGCAGCGACGGCGACCACCGCGTCGTACGAGAAGATCCGCGACGCGGCAACCTCCGGCGACGGCGACAAGCCCGCACGCTCGACGACTCGGCCGTACCAGGATGCGCTCGAGGCGTTGTTCGTCGCCGACCCGCTACCGGCGTGGTCATCGACGCGAAGCCACATCGCCGAGTTGGGCGAGTCACCGAAACACCACCTGGTCGACCCCGCGCTCGCCGCCTCGCTGCTCGGCCTCGGTGTCGATGCGCTCCTACGCGCCGACGGGCCCCGCACGTTCGTTCGGGACGGCAGCTTTCTGGGCGCCCTGTTCGAGTCGTTGGTGACGCTGAACACGCGGGTCAGCGCGCAGCGGGCCGAAGCGCACGTGGGACATCTGCGCACGCATCGCGACCAGCGCGAGATCGATCTCATCGTCGAACGCGAGGATCGACGGGTGGTTGCCATCGAGGTGAAGCTCGGCGCCACCGTCGACGATCATGATGTGCGCCATCTCCACTGGCTCGGCGACCAGATCGGTGACGATCTCCTCGATGCGGTGGTGGTGACGACCGGTCCCTCCGCGTACCGCCGCGCCGACGGCATCGCGGTCGTCCCCGCGGCGCTCCTCGGTCCCTGACGGCGGCGCTACGCGAGCGAGAACGCGTTGGCGTATTCGTCGACGATGTCGAGGTGGCGGGTGACGAGCTGATCGAGCAGCTCGGTTGCGGCGGTGCGGTCGGGCAGTTCGATCGCCGAGCGGAACCGGACCTGCAGCGGGCCGTCGGTGATGTGCCACGACCCGAACAGCAGCGCGCTGCTGAGCTGGGCGGTGCGCTCGATCAGGAGGTCGCGGTGGCCGTCGTCGTACTGGTGGTCGAGCACCGAGTACAGCACGCACCATCCCGCGGTCTCGTCGACGACGGCCATGGTGGTCCACGACGCGTCGGCGCCCGTGAGCTTCCAGCGGAATCCGGGGTTCTCGGCAAGGGGCTGCACACCGGTGAAACGGCGCTCGAGGACCTCGGCGAGGTGGCCGACGATCGTCAGGCCGCTGGCGCCCGAGTCGCTCGCCCACATCGTCCGGTAGCCCTCGCGCAGCGAGCCGGCGGCGAGGGCCTCGACGATCTCGGTGGGCGTCTCGTCGTCGGCGGTCACTTCGGCGGTGGCCGCCAGCGCGTACCACGACGCCTGCGTGCACAGCTCCGAGGTGGGCCCGAGCGCACCCAGCAGTTCGGTGACGCCGTCGGGTGTGGCGACCACCTGGACGAGCCCGGCGACGAGCTGCGGGTCGAGCGCCGCTTCGATGCGCACCGTGCCGTCGTCGTCGAATGGGCCGGCGGCGATCCCGGAGCTGAGGGTTCCGAGGTGGAACCAGCCCTGCTCGAGCGCCTGGTGGTGCACGGACGACGACACGTCGAACTCGGCGACGATCGCATCGGCGCTGACGGCGGTGACACGCACGTCGACGTCGATCAGCCCGGCGGGTGTCGTCAAGGTGAGCGGAGACGAGGTGGGGTGGAGTGTCGGGTCGGAGCTCACTCAGTCGACCGACCATTCGCCGTTGGTGTTGAACTTGACCCGCAGGACGCGGCGGCTGCGGACCGCCTTGACCGCCACGATCGACGCGTCGAGCTGGATGCCCTGCTCGGACTTGAGCGTGACCTCGATCGAGATGGGCTTCGAGCGGTCCCACAGATTCGCCCCGAAGGCAACGGAGAGCGACAGCGTGCTGGCCGACTCGCCGAGGTCGACGCCTTCCTTCAGCTGGTCGCCAAGCGATTTCATCGGATCATCGGTGATCGACAAGTCGCTGAAGCTGAACGATTCCGTGGGGAACGCGCCGAAGGCGGTGGCCAGCTGTTCGCCCTGGGCGGCGACTTGACCGATGTCTTCAGGAACCCCGCTCTTGTCGCCCTCTTTGATCTTCGTTTGCAGCGTCTTGGCGAGGTTGATGACCGTCGGCGCGATCTTGACGATGCCGTCGGCGATCTCGTTGGCGACCTTGCCGCCGAGCGGAACGGTGACACCCGCCGTCATCGAGCCGGACAGGTAGTCGAGCTTTGCGCCGATCTTCTTCTTCGGGTTCTTCGGATCGGGGGTCTGGTCCCACAGCCAGTCGACCGCACCGGCGAGCGCCCCCGAGAACGGGCCGACCTTGACACCCAACTCGGCCTCGGCCTTCATGAACCGGGTACCGAGATAGGTGGTCTTGCCACGTTCCGGCATCTTCTCGGCTTGACCGATCTTGCCGCCGCGCTTCTTCTTGCGGGCTTCGATGGTGTCCTTGTCGTAGTGGGTGCCGCCCGTCAGCGTGGCGCTTCCCTCCATCGTGGCGATCCCGGCGATGTCGCCCTTGGCCGAGGCCTTGCCGTAGGCGCCGGTGCGGACGTAGGCGTTGGCGGTGTCGCCGCTCGCGATGTCGGTCGACAGGGGATCGGCACCCTTGAGGTTGTTCTTCTCGATGTTGGCGGCCCACGTCTCCGAACGCTTCCACCCAACGACGCCGGTGGATCCGCCCCACATGAAACTCGCGACCTCGCGCGGCAGCACCGACTCACGGAATCGGCGGTACCAACCCCAGCTGATCAGCTGGAGCGCTGCCTCGGGAGTCTTGCCCTGGGCCTCGATCAATGCACCGAGTTCACCGCCGACGTCGGCGACACCGTGGACCTTTCCGCCGCCGTTGACCGCCGCCTTGAGTTTGATCTGCGTGGTCTTGCCGTCTTCTCGCTGCAGGCTGATCGCCAGGCTGAAACCGACGTAACTCGAGCTGCTCGGGTCGACCGGGATCTTGACGCTGAGTTCCAGTTCGGCGCCGTCGCCGGGGCTGGGCACCGCCGCGGCGATGAGGGGGCTCAGCTTGTCGAGGATCGACGAGGCCGAGCCCTCCATCTTCTGGATGAACTTGTTGTCCTCGACCTTGAGATCGCGTGTCTCGAGACCGAGCCCGGTCGCGGCTTCGCGAGTCTGGACCATGCTGTCGATCTCGGCGCGGACCTGAGTTTCGAGCGCGACGAGCGCCGCGCGCTGCTTCTGACGGCCCGTGTCGCCGTCGTGGGAGTCCATCCAGAAATTGATGTCCTGCTGGAGGTGGCTGAGGATGTTGAGGGCGAGGTCGATGCCCCTCGGCCCGATGTTCAGATGGCCGCCGCGCTTCTTGAGGGTGTCGTAGGCCTCGAGCCGGGCGTCGATCTCGGTCATGGTCTTGCCATGCGTCTGGAGCGCGCCCTCTTTGGCGGACTTCTTGAAGTCGGGCGCCGACATCAGCCGGTGCAACGTCGGCGCAGCGCCGCCTTGCTGAACGACGTGGGCGAGTTCGTGGCTCAGCGTGTGCAGGCCCGAGGAGGTGTCGGGCCGATACTGGCCGGGGGCGAAGTGGATGTCGCTGCCGTGGGTGAACGCGATGGCGCCGACCTCGGCGGGCAGCGGGCTGTCGGCGTGGACGCTGACGTTGTCGAAGCTGGTGCCGAACGCCGATTCGAGGTCGGGTCGCACCGACGACTCGAGTGGGGCGCCGCGTCCGCTGGCGCGTTGGATGCGGCTGGCGGTGCCGGCGTCGAGTTCGCCACCGTCGGGACCGGACGCCGAGCCGGGGGTCGGAGCGGCGGCAGCCGAGCGCTGCACGCGGCGGGTGGTCGGAGGGGGCGGCGATGTGGTGGCCGGGTCGGCGGAGCGCGCGTGCGCAGCACGGGCGGGGCGACGCGAGATTCGGGGCTGCGGGATCGCCGGTTCGGCGAAGAGCGCCCGGGTGGCCCGTGATGTCCATCCGCTGGCGTCGCCGAGGGAGGTCTCCGCCGGCTCGCTGCGGCGGGTCGTGGTGATCCGCTCGACGACGATGTCGGCGGAGCGGTCGGCGGCGGCCTCGGCGGGGTCGTCGACCGACCCGACACGGACTCCAGCGGCGCGGTAGTCGCCCAATTGTCACTCCGGTTCGTGGGACTCACTGGCCACCATGGCTTCGCTTCATCGTAGTCGCTGCCAACGCGGCGAAATGCACGATCTGGTGCCAGATCCCGGCACGGATTCCGGAGCGATCGCCAGCCGCCCAAACCGCGACGTCCACACCTCCCCGCCGCTGCCCGCTGGCCGCTGGCCGCTGGGGATCTCCCGCCGATCCGTTTCGGCATCCGACTCGGATTCCGGGGAGATCCCCCGCCACGGCCCACCGCCGCTTCCGGCTGGCGATCTCCCCCAGATCCGTGCCGGACTGCGGCACGGAACTGCGACGGAACGACAGCCCGAGGTGGCCGTCGAAGGGTGGGGTCGTCCCGTCAGCTGCCGCGGTCGAGCCGTTCGAGGTCGATCAGTTCGAGGTCGGCGAGCGTGCGCCGGGCGGCGGTGTGTAGGCGACGAAGGGTCAGTTCGAGACGCCGACGGTCTGGATCTCGTCGACGTCGTAGTCGACGCTCAGCGTCCGATCGATCGTGCCCGACGACCCCGACCCGCCCGACGATCGATACGTCACCGCCCACGACGCCGTCACCGACATCACGAACGGGTCATCCTCGGGCGACGACACCCGGTAGGTGTACCCGCACGGCCCCTCGTCCAACGTGTCGGTGTCGACGATCGGCACGCCGGCGCCGTCGCATGTGACGACGTCGCCGTTGCCCATGTCCCACGTGGTCGACGCCAGCGTCACCGTCGCCTCCGCCCACAACGACCCCGCCTCGGCTCGCACCGTCACCGGATCCTGACCCGCCAGCGCCAGCCACAACCCGAGATTCACGATGCCGCCCGCCTCCGGCGACGGCGACAGATCCAGCGTCGGCGCCGGCACCGCCCGCTTCGCCCGACCCACCGCATCGTCGATCACGTCGCGCACCGTGATCGAGGTGTCGATCCACACGAACCCCTGCGACCCGTCCGGGCACACCCGCTCGAACACCACCTCGGTACGACCGTCAGGGAACTCACGCCCCACCGACCCATCGGCACCCTGCGTGAACTCGTACCCCGACGGCCCCAGATCCCCGTACGCCCCCGCATCCCACCCCTCGATCGCCGTCCCCGCCACCCACCGACAAGGCTCCGGCGCCCCGATCACCCCGTTCCGCGTCGGCGTAGTAGTCGACGCCCCCGGATCCACACACTCCACCGTCACCGACTCACCGTCGACGGTCTTCGTGCAGCCGCTCGGTCCGCCGTCGTCGTCTGCAGCCTCGCTCTTCGCGATCGCCTGACGAGGACGCGACAAGCCCGAGCCACAAGCGCAGCGCGTCGCTACTCGGCAGGACACTGCGTCGACCCCTTCCCACTGCCGATCTCGCGTGCCGCCTTCGATCTTCCAGACGCCATCGACGTTGCGCAGGAAGCACGGTCGATCGGAAGTGACGACGTCTGGGTCGACGACGCATCGGTGCCATTCGGGCCCGGCACCGACCTCGACCACGATCCAGGAGTTGACCTCGCAGACCTGCATCTCCGCGACGTCGCCACGGTCACCACGAGCACTGCGGGCCGCCTCGACGCTCACCGGCGCTGCAGGTTCACCGCTCAGACGCACGGTTGCACTCCCGATAGCTCGGCAATCGTCCGCTCGAAGTCGTCGCCGAACGAAAGCCCGTTCGTCGATCGAGCGCAGCTTGCTCCTTCTCGTCGTTGAACGGATCCTGCAGCGCTTCGTTCGCCAGCCGATCGGCCTCCAGCAAGTCGGCCTCGACTTCGGCGGCCAGGGCGACCGCCGGGTCGATGGTGGTGGTGGGGGCTTGCGTTGTCGGCGGGGTGCTCGTCGTGGTGGTCGGGGCTTCGGTGGTGGCGGGGACGGTCGAGGTGACGATGGTCGTCACCGCCGGCTCTGCGTCACCGTCGCTCGCACACGAGGCGAGCAGAGTGAGCGCGCCGACTGCGAACACGCTCCCCCACCGAGCCATCGCCGAATCGTACTCGTTTCCCACAACACGAACAGTGGGCGACCACCCACCCAAAGCGGAACGGCCACCACCCGCGGCCGCGGCACGCTGGCGATCTCCCGGCCTACGGTGCCGGCACCCGCTCCGGGATCGGGGGAGATCGCCTGCGCACGGTGACGCCGATCTCCCCGCTGGGGATCTCCCCGGCTGGTGCCGGAGCCCGGCACGGGATCGAGGGAGATCGCCAGGGGTTCCGGTTCGGGCGGGCCGGCGCCCACTGCACTGGGCATGAGACTCGAAGACTTCGATCGGTACGCACGCGCACATCACGGGATCATCACGTTGGAGGCGTCGGGGCTGTCGCGCTCGGCGTGGTACCGGGCGATCCGGGCGGGGACGATCGAACAGATCCATCCGTTCGTCGCCCGCCTCCACGGCACGCCCGACACGCCCGAGCAGCGCATCGCCGCAGCGCTCGCAGCCGTCGGCGAGCGGGCGATCGCCTCGCACCGATCGGCGGCGCGGCTGTGGGGCGTCCCCCGCCCCGACAACGACCCGGTCGACGTGATCGTGCTCGGCCGGCGCCGCAACGTCGCGGCTCGACGGCGTGATCGTCCACGAACCGACCGACCGCCGCCGCCTCACACCGCAGCGACCGGCCGGGCTGCGTTGCACGAACATCCTGCGCACGCTCGTCGACCTCGGCGCCGTCGATCGCGCCGCGCCGTCCACGACGCCGTCGGCCACGCCCTGTCGACCGACCTCGCCGACCTGAAGGCGATCCAGACGACGGTGATCGAGCACTCCCGCCAGGGTCGCAGCGGCGTGGTGGCGCTCCGAGAGGCGCTCGACGACTGGACGATCGACGCCAAGCCCGCCGACTCCGTGCTCGAGATCGCCATGCGACGCCTCGTCGACCGCCACCAGCTGCCGCCGGTGACGTTCCATCCGATCATCGAGGGCCACGAGGTCGACTTCCTCGTCACCGGCACGCCCGTGATCCTCGAATGCGACGGCTGGACGACCCACGGGCTCGACGCACACAGTTCGAACGCGACCGCCTCCGCGACGCCGAACTGACGGCGAAGGGCTGGATCATCGTGCGCTTCACGTACCGGCAGGTCGTGCACAACCCGAAGGCCACCGCCGACCGCTTCCGCGAGACGATCGACCGGTGGACCTCGACCGCCGCACCCTCCTCCCCCGACGCCGCCTGACCGCGCCGACCAGCGGCCACTGGCGATCTCCCCACGTCCCGTGCCGGATACCGACTCCAACTCCGGGGAGATCGCCCGCGGGAGAGATCGCCAGCGGGGAAGCATCGCCCGTCGAGAGCACGTGGTGCGCAGGACGCAGAGATCGGGGCGCGGGTAGCCTCGCCAGCCGGATGAAGCGGCGCCGCGTCAACGATCGAGTCGTGGTGCCCATCGCCGTCGTCGCCGGCATCGTCGCTGCGCTCAGCGGCGCCAGTCCGACCGGCACCACGTGGAGCGACTGGCTGCTGATCGTGGCCGGCGTCGCCCTCGTGTCGTGGGCGGGAGCCTCCACCGCCTGGTGGGTCGGCGCCGCGCTCGCCGGGCTGGCCGCAGCGATCGCCGGCGATCTCGCCCTCGACGGCGATCGGCCTCGTCGCCTTCGCGTGGCGCCTGTGGATCGGGCTGCAACGGCGCGACCTCCCCGTCGCCCGTGCCGTCGTGATCGGTGTCGGCTGCAACGTCCTCATCCGATCCGATCTCGGCGGCTTCCTCGGGCTCTCGACGATCATCGGCGTCAGCGCCGGCATCGCCATCGTGGTGATCGGCCTCCGACGGCGTCCCAGCCGGATCCGCCGCAACGTCTGGATCGGTGTCGCCGCCACCGCCGGCGTGCTCGTCGTCGCCACGGCAGGTGCAGCGATCGCTGCCGCGACGTCGCGCAGCGACCTCACCGACGGCAATCGACTCGCCCGCAACGGCCTCGAACTCCTCAACGACGGCGACTACCTCGCTGCCGCCGAGCAGTTCGCCCAGGCCGCCAGCGCCTTCGACGACGCCGACGGCGCGCTCTCCGCCCCATGGGCCAGGCCCGCAGTGCTCGTGCCCGGCCTGGCCCAGAACCTCACCGCCGGCCAACGGTTGGCGTCGAGCGCGACCGACGCGTCCGCGGACGTGAGCGCCGCGCTCGCCCTCGTCGACCCCGAGCAGTTGCGCCTCGTCAACGGCCGAATCGACATCGATGCGATCCGCTTGATCCAGGAACCGTTCCACGACGTGCAGGACTCGATCCGCGGCCTCGAAGCCGCGATCGACGACACCGCCTCGCCGTGGCTGGTCGGACCGCTCCAGACCCGGCTCGACGACCTCGACGCCGAACTCGCCGACAACGGCACCCGCCTCGACAACGCCGTGCTCGCCGTCGACCTCGCCCCGCAACTCCTCGGCGCCGACGGCCCCCGCCGCTACTTCATCGCGTTCACGACACCGGCGGAAGTGCGCGGCCAGGGCGGGTTCATGGGCAACTGGGCCGAACTCAGCGCCGTCGACGGCCGACTGCGTCTCGAGGAGTTCGGCCGCACGCTCGACCTCAACCGGGTCGACGGCACCCGCACGGTCACCGGTCCCGAGGACTGGATCGACCAGTGGGGATCGTTCGGATTCACGTCGGGACCCGACGGCTCGACCGAGCCCGAGCCGTGGTCGAACATCACGATCTCGCCGGAGTTCCCGTCGACGGCGCAGGTGATCGCCGAGCTGTACCCGCAGAGCGGTGGCGACGAGCTCGACGGCGTGTTCGCGATGGACCCGCTCCGTGCTCGAGGCGTTGCTGCGCCTCACCGGGCCGATCTCGATCGACCGGCTCCGACATGCCGCTGTCGGACGCGAACGTGACGCAGTTCCTGCTGGTCGACCAGTACGAGATCGACGACAGCCTGACCCGCGTCGACCTGCTCGACGAGGTCGCCCGGGCGACGATCGGCCAGGTGCTCGGCGGCGCACTCCCGAACCCGACCGTGGTCGCCCGCGAGCTGGGCCCGGTCGCCGCCGAGGGACGGCTGGCCGGCTGGTCACGCGACCCCGACGAACAGCGACTGTTCGAGCAGGTGAATCTTGCAGCCGACCTCCCCGACCTCGCCGGCGGCGATGGCTACGCCGTGGTGCTCAACAACGCAGGCGCCAACAAGCTCGACGTCTACCTCGATCGGTCGATCGCCTACGACGCCACCGTCGACCCGGCCACCGGCGCCGTCGAGGCGACCGCCACCATCACGCTCACCAACACCGTCGATCCCGACGGCCTCCCGAGCGGCGTGGTCGGCAACTACACCGGCGACGCCCATCGGCACGAACCGCACGCTGCTGTCGCTGTACACACCGCTCGACGTCGCTGGACGCCGACCGTCGCGCTCGATGGCGACGACCCCACGCCCGTTCACGCTCGACGACGGCACCGAAGCCGGGCTGGAACGTCGCCTCGGGATTCGTCGCCGTCCCGCCCGGCGAATCCGTCACGGTGACGATTCAACTCGCCGGCGCGGTCGACCAGCCGACCGAGCCGACCCTCGTCGTGCGGCCGATGCCGATGGTGCTCCCCGAGCGCCACCGCATCGACGTCCGCTCCGCCGACGGCACGTCGCTGATCGCCTTCGACGGCGTCATCGATCGCACCACTCGACTCCGCCCGTCGCCGGGCGACGACGGGTAGCGTCGCCCGTGGTGAACCCCTCCCCCGACGGACCCTCGGTCGAAGCCGGCGGACGACGAACTGTCCGGCAACCGCCTGGGCCGGTTCGCTCGACGTCATCTGCCGGTCGTGCACTTCGCCGTCGACAGCGCGCTGTGGGTGATCGCGATCCCGACCGGCGTGTTCCTGCGCTACGACTTCGACCTCGACCGGGTCTGGCAGCGCCAGGTGATCCTGGCGATGGTCGTCGCCGTCGTCGCTGCAGGGTGCGTTCGGTCTGCTCTACGGGCTGTATCGCCGCCGGTGGCGCTACGGCACGTTCGACGAGGTGAAGATCGTCGCGCTGACGGCGATGTCGGTCGGCCTCGTGATGACGATCGCCTGGTGGAACGTCGAGCGTCGGCGGCGTCGCGGCCCGTTCCTCGCTCGGTACCGCTGCTCGCGACCGGCGTCTGCGTGTTGGGCCAGATCGCGATCCGGTCGATGTGGCGCGCTCTACAGCGAACGCCGCAACCGCCCGAGCGGCGACGACGTCGAGCGCGTGGTCGTGGTCGGCGCCGGCGAGGGCGCCGAGCTGGTCGCTTCGGACGCTGCGCTCGTCGACCGACGCCCCGTACGTCGTGACGGCGATGGTCGACGACGACCCGCCAAGCGCAACCTGCGCCTGTCGGGCGTGCGAGTGGAAGGCCGCGTCGACGACCTCGCTCGCCGTCGCCGCCGCGACCGGCGCCACCACGGTGCTGATCGCCACGCCGAGCGCGCCGAGCAGCTTCTTCCGCCACGTCACCGCGATGGCCGCCGAGGCCGGGCTGCGGGTGCTCGTGCTGCCGCCGGTCGAGCAGCTCCTCGGGCGGGTCGAGCTCGTCCGACATCCGCCCGGTCAACGAGACCGACCTGCTCGGGCGGCGTCCGGCCGACATCGACCCGACCGCAGTGTCGGCCTACATCACCGGTCGACGGGTGCTGGTCACCGGTGCCGGCGGGTCGATCGGATCGGAGCTGTGTCGTCAGCTCGTGCCGCTTCGAGCCCGGCGGCGCTGCTGATGCTCGACCGCGACGAGAGCGGCCTGCACGCCACCCAGCTCTCGATCGAGGGGCGGGCGCTGCTCGACGATCCGAGCCTGATCCTCGCCGACATCCGCGACGCCGACCGCGTCGACGAGATCTTCGCCACCCATCGGCCCGAGGTGGTGTTCCACGCCGCTGCGCTCAAGCACCTGCCGCTGTTGGAGATGCATCCCGACGAGGCGTGGAAGACGAACGTCGCCGGCACCCTGGTGCTGCTCGACGCGGCGCGGCGCCACGGCGTCGACCGGTTCGTGAACGTGAGCACCGACAAGGCCGCCGACCCCACCAGCGTGCTCGGCTGGACGAAGCGGATCACCGAGCGACTCACCGCCCACGCGTCGGCGCAGGGCCCGACCGAGTGCGTGTCGGTGCGGTTCGGCAACGTGCTCGGCTCGAGCGGGTCGGTGCTCAAGGCATTCGAGGCGCAGTCGGCGAGCGGTGGCCCGATCACGGTCACCGACCCCGAGATCACCCGCTACTTCATGACGATCGAGGAGGCCGTCGCGCCTGACGATCTACGCCGGGGCGATCGGGGCGCCCGGCGAGGTCCTGATCCTCGACATGGGCGAGCCGGTCCGCATCGTCGACGTCGCCGAGCGGTTCGCGCAACCAGCACACGCCGCCGCTCGAGATCGTGTTCACCGGGCTGCGCCAGAACGAGAAGCTGCACGAGCACCTGATCTCCGTCGACGAGGTCGGCGAGCGGCGAGTCCACGAGCTGATCACCCACGTCGCGGTCGACCCGCTCGCGCCGCTGCCGTCGATGTGCGGCGGCCCGATCCCGACCGTTCGACGAGATGCGAGCGATCGCCCGCAGCGACGGCGCATGACGTGAGCGACCGGATCTTCCTCAGCTCGCCCGACGTCGGCGCGGCCGAACGCGAAGCGCTGCTGCGAGCGTTCGACGAGGGGTGGATCGCTCCGGTCGGCCCGGAGCTCGACGCGCTTCGAACGCGAACTGGCCGAGCTGACCGGTTGGGACGGTGCGGTCGCCCTGTCGAGCGGCACGGCGGCGCTGCACCTGGCGCTGCTGGTCAGCGGCGTGCACGGCCGGCGACGACGTGCTGGTGTCGAGCTTCACCTTCGCGGCAACGGCGAACGCGGTCACCTACGTCGGTGCTCGGCCGTGCTTCGTCGACAGCGAGTCGATCTCGTGGAACATGAGCCCGGACCTGCTCGCCGACGAGCTGCGCGAGCGGGCGGCGACCGGTCGACTGCCGGCGGCGGTCGTCGTGGTCGACCTGTACGGCCAGTGCGCCGACTACGACGCGATCGTCCCGCTGTGCGCCGAGTACGAGCGTGCCGCTGATCGAGGACGCCGCCGAGGCGCTCGGTGCGACGCACCAGGGCCGACCGGCCGGCACGCTCGGGGCGTGCGGGGTCTTCTCGTTCAACGGCAACAAGATCATGACCACCTCGGGCGGCGGCGCGTTCGTGTCGCCCGACGCCGCCGTCGCCGATCGGGTCCGGTATCTGGCGACGCAGGCCCGGAACCGGCGGTGCACTACGAGCACGTCGAGGTCGGCTTCAACTACCGGCTGAGCAACCTGCTCGCTGCGATGGGACGAGCTCAGCTCGCCCGCCTGCCCGAGATGTCGGCACGCCGACTCGCGATCAACGAGCGGTACCGGACCGCGTTGGCCGACGTCGACGGGCCTGTCGTTCATGCCGATCGCGCCGTGGGGCGACTGGAACGGCTGGCTGACGTGCGTGACGTT
>CAVQSI010000035.1:0-35034 GCA_963715825.1 Ilumatobacteraceae bacterium | reverse complement strand
CCTCGAAGCCGCCGGTCACGACTTCTCGACCCTCGGCGCCTTCGACGTGTCGATGGATCATCAGATGGTGGCGTGGTCGATGGACATCCAGGGCGACGAGCGCTACACGCTGCGCTTCCGAGACCCTCACGACCGGCAACGACCTCGACGACCGGATCGACAACACCTCGAACGCCGGCGACGGCCTAGAGTCACGCGACAGCCACTCGGTGCTCTATGTGACGCCTGACGAGCAGGAGCGCCCCGCAACGGTCTGGCGCCACCGACTCGACATCTCACGCTCGGACGACGTGTGCGTCTTCGACGAGACCGACCGACGAACGGTTCTACGTCGCGATCGGCTCGACACGGTCCGAGGACTGGATCGTCATCCACTCCGCGAGCACCAGCACCGATGCGCGGTACGTTTCCAGCAACGACGACCCGGTTGTGGTCGTCGAGCGTCGCGACGACATCGAGTACGGCATCGACCACTGGGGCCGCTGTTCGGCGTGATGCGCGCCGACAACGCCATCAACTTCCGTGTGCTGATCGCCGACGACGGCGCCGACACCAACAACCCGACAGCGTGGAGCGAACTGGTGGCGCACCAACCGGGCCGACGCATCCTCAGCGCTGACGCTTCGCCGGCCGTCGCATCGCAGGGTGCGGTCGAGGCGCAACCACGGCTGCGGATGCTGTTCGTGATCGAACCGAGCGAGTGATGAATCAGTAAACCCCGCCGAACGTCGAACCCTCCTCCAATCCGCAGTGGGCGACCGACGTCCTGCGCTACCTGCACCGTGCAGTCGCTACGACGCCGACCTTCGCTCTACGACGAACAGGTCTCCACCGGCGAGCGGACGCTCCTGCGCGGATCCCGACACCGAACGCGACCTCGACGCATACACCGCGCAACGGGTGTGGGCCACTGCGTCCGACGGCACCCGGGTTCCGATCGAGCGTCGTAAGCCACATCGAGCACCGCGCTCGACGGCACCCGGCGTGCTCTACGGCTACGGCGCCTACGACGCTGCCGCCATGGTTCTCGGTGGCCCACGCTCGGCTGTCGCTGCTCGACCGTGGCTACGTGTGGGCACTCGCCCACCACCGCGGCGGCGGCGAACTCGGCCGGAACTGGTACCTCGACGGCAAGCTCCTCGCCAAGCCGAACACGTTCAGCGACATGATCGCCTGCGGCGAGCATCTCACCGCAACCGGCGTGATCGCTGCCGACCGCCTCGCGATCCGGGGCGGTTCGGCTGGCGGCCTCCTCGTCGCGGCGGCGTGCATGACCAAGCGACCCCGACCTGTTCTCGAGCGTCGTTGCCGAGGTGCGGTTCAGTTCGACGTCGGTCAGCACGATGAGTCGACCCGACCTTGCCGTTGACGGTGACCGAGTGGGAGGAGTGGGGCAGCCCGCACCGAGCCCTACGCCTCGTGCATGCTCAGCTCGCCGTACGGCACGACACCATCGCCGCCGACTATCCGGCGGTGTTGCCACCGCCGGGTTGAACGACCCCCGAGTGAGCGTGCCGAGCCCGCGGAATGGATGGCCCGTCTGCGCGAGGTGTCGACCGGGTCGACGCCCATCATGGTGTGCGCACCGAGCTCGTCGCCGGCCATGGTGGCCCCACGGTCGTTACGAGGCCTGGCGGCGGGGCCCCCGAACGATCGCCTTCCTCCTCCACCAGCTGACACGATGAGCGAACGGGCGGCCGACGCCACCACACGCTCGTTCGCGACACCACCACCACACCGATGAGCGAACGGGCCGCCGAAGCCGCCGCTCACTCATTACGCGACGGTGGGAGACAGAGACGGCGACGGAGACGACGGCGAGGGTCATGAAGCCGACGTTGCGCACCACGTGACGACCGAGCGGCTTACTGAGCAGGCACACGAAACACGCACAGGGGAAGATGCGTAGCCCTCCGGCGCAGGATCAGCACGGTGAAGCACCAGCAGCGCGGCACCAGCTCCCGGCCAAGCGGCCGCACGAGCTCGTCACGAGGACGGCACCGAGCAGGATCTCAATCCACGGAAGCACTGGCACCACGAACGACAGTGCCCCGAGCCCTGCGTGCCTGTTCCGGCCATGCCGGGCCCGCGGGCGATTTTCGAGCCGCCGGACGCGAGGAAGACAACTCCAGCAGGACCGATGTCACCAGCCCGACGGCGGCCATCTCGTCAGATCGGGACGGTCACATGGCTCGCGAGCGGCGAACGCGTCGACGCCGAGCTCGCGGCGCACTCGATCACCGGCATCTGTCGTCGGTACCGTCGTCGTCGTGCGCCGGGTCGTGATGGAACAGGGCGAGTCGCTTGACCTTCGCTTTGCCGGCGAGCCACACCGCGTACTCCGGCGTGCAATCGCCCCGGTTCGCGCTTCTACTCGAATTCCTCGGGGGTGTACTGAGCATCGTGGATCAGCAGATCGGCGCCGTTGCACAACTCGAACACACCGGGCCACGCCGAGTGCGAACCGTCGGTCGGCATGTGGTGGTCGCTCATGTACACCACCGAGCGTCACAGTTCCACTCGACGCGGTACCCGACGGTGTGTCCGACGTGTGGGGATGAGGCGGGTGATCGCCGGCACATCGTCGCCGACCATGAACTCTTCGTCGCCGATCTCGTGGATGTCGACCATGCCCGGGAACATCGAGAAGTGAATCGGGAACAGCGGCGGCTTGATCGTGTCGGCGAACACGTCGGCGACCGTGATGTCACCCGGCTGCGACGGCGCATACAGGGTGACGTTCGACCCCGGCCGCAGGAACGGCTTGAAGAAGGGGAGCCCCTGGATGTGGTCCCAGTGGAGGTGGCTCAAGAGGCACGTGCCGCGGAAGGGTTGGTCGGCCGGTTGGGTGAGTACGAAGTAGCGCAGCCCGGTGCCGAGGTCGAACAGGATCGGATCGTGGCCGGGCACGTCGAGCGACACGCCGATATATCGCACCGCGGTCTGCGCGATTTCGTTTCGCCATGACACGGCGTCGAACCACGGACGCCGTGAAAGGTCACCTTACGATCGTGACCCCGACCTCTGTGCGCTGAAGAGACCCCCGATGAACTCACGATAGATCCTTTCCCCAAACAGCATCCATTTCCAGACAACATGACCCCTCTCACTCGGAACATTAGTCACCAACGGACCGTCACCGACTGATCATTGGCGACGGGTGGATTGCTACCGTCTCGCCATGGCCGCCCCGACCGCAGCACCCCGACTCCCCGACGGCATCGTGGCGGTGGTCAAGGAAGAGTTGCCCGCGACCTGTCACTCGGTCACGTCGGTGCTGCGCCAACTCACCGACGCGACGACGCTGACTGTGTACACCCAGGACGATCCCGATTCCCGAATCCCGGCGCGATCCGCGACACAGCACGCGGTCACTGGCACCACGGCATCGAAACGGTGCCGACGGTGATCCACGTCGCCGACGGCGTCGAGGTCGAGCGTACCGTCGGGTGGCATTCCGACGGGTCGGGTCCGGGTCCGGCATCGAGGGCCTGGGGAGCGATCTGCCGGCGATGCAACCCGGATGCGGATCGATGAGCGTCGACCCCGACCTGGTCGACGAACTGAACGTGCGCTTCGGTGCGTCCACGCTGGCCTCACGGCGGATAGACATCGCCGACGCCGAAGACGAGATGGAGATGATGTTCGCTCGTGGTTCGACCGACGGTCTTCCCGTCGTGCCCGACCGAGGCGCGGGTGATGCGGATGCTGACGGGCACAACCCGATCGCCGTCGGACATCGTGGCCACCGTGCCGCCGGACCTGGTCGACGTCACCGTCGAGAAGGTTCGGCATCACCACGGTGATGGCGGGGTGCCTGCCCGAGTACCTACCGTCGGGGTACTCCTCGCCGCGGTCGAAGCGGCCTGCACGAACGAATTCAACATGCACGGCCTGCTGGCCACCGCGATGCCCGTCGGCCCGGTGATCATGTGCGGCGGGCCCGGCACGCGGCGATCGGGATGAACTCCGGGCGGCAACGCGTCGGCCAGGGCAACCGAGCCAACTCCACCATCGGACGGGCCTGTCCGAGCTCGTCGTGCGCAACGTCGGCGGCCATCCCTCCCCGGCGAGGTGGATCACGCGACCCACGGCAGCCCGGGCAAGATCGGCTTCTGTTTCGCCGAGACGACCGTCGCCCTACGGCACGCTTGCCACCGAACACGGCATCAAGCCGCCCCCGGCATCGACACGATCACCCTGTTCGCCGGCGAGGGCACCCACTACGTGGTCGAGCCAACTCTTCCGCGTCAACCGGACTCGCTTCGCCCGGTCGCTCGCCGCCAGCCTGCAGGCGATGCACCATCCGAAGCTCGTCCTCAGGTTTCGACGCGATCCTGGTGATGGGACCGAACACGCCCGCGTCTTCGCCCACGCGGTGGGGACACCAGCAGATCCTCGAGCGCATCGCGGCGCCTGAACCGACCGGGGTCGGAGCTGGTGCGTGGTGCCGACGGGATGGCCGAGGAGCTTCCGGGCCGGCTTCATCGACACGCCGTCACTGCCGAAGTTCCGGCCGGGCGGGCTGATGTTGACCTACACCGGTAACGGGCCAGGGCAATTCTCCGAGATCATCGGCGGCTGGGCCAACGGCGACGTCGGCTCGAAGCCCGTCACCCGGGCCGTGACATACTGAGCGGCCATGAGCGCACGCCGATCCTCGATCCGACCAGCGAGCGCACGGTCGCCGAGCGTCAGCGACTCGACCAGCCGGCTACGCTGTCCGGCCTGACGGTCGGCCTGCTCGACATCTCCAAGCCGCATCACGTTTCCTCGATCGGCTGGAAACCCACTCGTCAGCGTGGGCGGGAACGTCAAACGATACAGAAAACCGACCTTCGCGACCGGCCCCGATGGACCTGCACACGAGATCGCCATCGAGTGTGAGGTGGTGATCGAGGCCCTCGCCCATTGAGGCAGTTGCACGTCGTGCAGTGTGCACGACATCAACAATCTGGACCTGCGGGGCCTACCCGGCGTGTTCGTGGCCTCGAGGAAGAGGAGGGTTGGTCGACGCAGCGATCGCGCAGTCGACGTCACTCGGTTTCCCGGTCGCCCGGGTGTTCACCCCGCACCCGTCCAGGACCGCACCGACGACGAGATGATCGCCTACGCCGACGCCGCCTTCGACGAGATCATCGCCGGCGCGTATCACATCCGGGGCTGAACGGATCCTGCCCCGGCTCAGTCATCGGATCGATAGGTCGAGTGGAGGTCGGGGCACGTCGGTCGAGCCAGGTTCGATCGGTGCGATGGTTGCATGATCCTGCGACGTTCAGGGTTCAGCCGGCTCGGAGACTCTGACGAAAGGCGGTAGCCGAACCGTGGCGTCGCCCGCGGTCGCCCGGTCACCGGGGTCAATAACCCGACGCTCCCTGGGTTGGTCCTCGTGCTGCCACCGTGCATGCACACGTCGACGAGAGCATCGAGCGCATCGCCTGCGCTGCAGTACATCTGGCACACGTGGGGGAGCTCGTCCATCGGGTCGCCACACGTGTAGTCGCCTGCAAGCGGATGGACGACGTTCGATTTGTGCGCTCCGGGATCGTCGTCGGTCCGTCGCCGGGGCCGATGTGGGTCAGCGCGACGGGGCAGGCTCGGTACCGGCCGCGCGATCGCCCGTTGCGGAACGAGTACTGCGTGCGCACCGACGCATCGTGCCCAACCCCAGTGGACCGGGTGATGGCCGCCAGCTCTACCCGGATGGTGGCGATGTGCTCATCGATGGTCACACCTTCCACGTACGTGCCAGATTCGCCTGCGTAGCGGCGGGCGTGGTCGATCCACCTCGGATGATGGATCGGGCGCCATTGGAATGTCGGGTCGCCGCAGTCGAGCACATTGTGCAGTTCGAAGCCGGTGTCAGCCGTGTAGTCCCGGCGCTGCGCATTGCCGTACCAGTCCGCATGACCCAGTGGAGGAAATCGTTCGTAGGCGGCGTTCAGCTCCGCCACCTCGTCGCCGGACAATGCCGACGGGATGACGAGATCCGCGCAGGTCGAACTCGCATCATCCAGGCCATGTGAAGCACCATGCCCCGAAAACGTAGTGGTTCACACGCTCGTAGTGCGTTGCTTTCGTCAATTGACAGGAACGCAAATTGGTGAAAGAATAACGAAAGTGATGGGGGCCGTCGACGTCAGAGGAAAACCTGCCGGCAGAGATCCGCCAGCAGCGCACCAGTACCTCAACGAGCGCGGGTTCGTCCGTGTCCGCGAGCTCTCCGACCGATTCGGCGTCAGCACCGTCACCACCCGCAACGACCTCGATGCACTCGCACAGCGGTCTTTGGTGCAGCGGGTCCACGGCGACGCGATGCCGGTCAACCGCTGCCCGCGGCGAGCAGTCGTTCGAAGTGGTCCAGCCTACGCGCCGACGAGAAGATGCGCATCGCTCGTGCCGCTGCCGAACTGGTCTCGACCGGCGAGTCGATCCTCGTCGACGTCGGCACGACGACGGCTGCGGCGTTCGCAGCGCAGTTGGTGGGTCGAGCCCGACCTCGGCGAGCTGAACGTGATCACGAACGGCATCGGCGTCGCGATGGCGCTCGAAGCCGCCCATCCGCGTTTCTCGATCGTCGTCACGGGGGGCACGCTGCGACCGAAGCAGCATTCGCTCGTCGATCCGCTCGGGATCGTTCCTGAAGACGCTCAGTGTCGACACCGTTTTCCTCGGCTGCAACGGCATCCACCCCGGTGCCGGGGTCACCAACATCAACCTGCCCCGAGGCGAACGTGAAACGGGCCATCGTCGAGAGCGTCGCAGCGCTGCGTACGTGATGGCCGACGGCTTCCAAGAAGATCGGCACAAGACCCTGGCGAGCGTGTGCACGATAGACGACGTTGATGTGGTCGTCACCGACAGCAACATGCGAACGCCCGAGACGTCGACTGGCTGAAAAGAGCAGTGTCGATGTCATCGTCGCCTGACGTGGACGTCGAACGTCCGGAACCATCCGGATGACAGACGTTGGCTCGGTGTGAAACCGGAAGAAGGATGGAGCGCACCGGTGCATTCAAGAGGGAGGGGAACAACCTGAGGAACCTACGAAGGGTGGCCGTGGCTGCGGTGGCACACTCTCGCTGGTCGCGGCTGCCTGTGGCAGCGACGACAACGGCGGGAGCACCGAGGGGCACCGATGCCTCGGGCACGACCGGAGAGACCACCGCTGGAGGCGGCGGCGATGGCAGCGGCGTCGAGATCCGCTGGCGCACCCGACCCGACGACGCCAGAAGCCCAGCTCTACGCTGGGATCAGCGACGAGATCGACGCCGCGAACGAGGGCTTCAATCTGAGCTACGAGCCAGGCACGAACGAGGGCTCGCCCTACCAAGACCAGCTACGGTCACCGATCGCGAACGGCACGCGCGGACGTGTTCTGGATTCCGGGCACCGACATCGCCCGCTTCCAGTCCGAGGGCCTGATCCTCGACCTCAACGAACTGGCGACTGCCGACGGCTTCGACGCAAGATAAGCAGGTCTACCCGGAGCCGATGCCCACCTGACCTTCGACCCGGAGACCGGCGCACCCGGCGACAAGCTGTGGGGTCTGCCACACGACGTGTCGACATTTGCGCTGTACCTCAACAACGACCTCATCGCCGAGGCCGGCGCCGACGACCCGCGTGCACTCGCGGAAGCCGGCGAGTGGGACTGGGACGCGTTCGACGAGGTGGCCGAGAAGGTGACCGCGCTCGGTGGTGCCAACAAGGGCTCGCGATGAACGGCTGGTGGGCCAACTACGGAGCGTTCATGAACGCTGCCGGCGGCGAGCTTGCTTCGACGAGGACCGCACCGAGTGCGCCCTCGACACGGCCGAGTCCATCGAGGGCATGGAGCAGATCGTCAAGGTCTACGAGAACGGATGGGCCGTGCCGTTCGGCGAAGACGGTGAACCGCCGTGGAAGGCCGGCACCGTCGGCATGTTCACCAACGGCCGCTGGGCGACGCCCGGCGCTCGCGCCGACGTCGACTTCAACTGGGACGTGGTCCAGCTCCCGACGGGCAGCGGTGGCACCCAGGGCAACTGGCTGTTCTGGGGCGCCTACGTCGTCAACGCCAACACCGAGAACCCCCAAGAAGCGTGGGAACTCGTGCAGGCGCTCACCAGCAGTGACACCCAGGCCCAGATCAGCGAGCTCGGGGCGAACATCCCGAGCCGCCAGAGCCAGGACGCGATCGATGCGTTCCTGACCTTCACCCCGCCCGAGAACAACCAGGCGTTCATCAACGGTCTGCAGGACAGCCCCACCGCCGAAGGCCCGCTGTGGGCCGGCGACTGGCCGACCTTCGACACGGCGATGAACGACGCGGTGACCGCCGTGATCAACGGCACCCGCACCTTGGACGACTACGCCGCCAAGGTCTGCGACGAGACAGCAGCTGCATTCGACAGCTGAGGTCCGATGACCTCGCCGACGTGCACGATGTGCCTTGCACATCGTGCACGTCGGTTGGTGGTTCGGTGACGGGCGCATCTACGGTGTGGCCCGATTTCTTCACGAGGGGGTGATGATGGTCGATTCGACCGTAACGGAGCACGATCGCCGACCGTCGCAGAACACGTTCCAGGCCAGGCATCGGGCGGCATCCACCGCGGTTTGCAACTGATCGTCGCCTGGCACATCGCCGGCGCCGTCAGCGCACTGGCGATGATGGTGCTCGCGAGCCGCAGCGGCGACCAGGAACTCCCGGCGACGATCGGGGTGTTCCTACGGGTGTTCGCAATCGCCACCTTCGTCGCGCAACGCCGCCGCAGCGTACGGCGTGCACCAACGTCGTCGGTGGGGGCGCACCGTGTCGCTGGTGGTCAGTTACCTCGCCTTCGTCGTCACGATCGTGGCGTTCGTCCATCAACTCGGAGGGTTCACTGCGATCGGCAAGCTCGGCGAAGGCCTGAGCAAGGCGTTCATTCCCTTCCTGGTCGTCGCGGTGGGGCTGCTCTGGGTCCTCGTGGCCGGACAGATCGCAACGAACCGCCCGACAGCACCGGGGCCACGACTGCTGCGGCGGGCCGGATGGACCGTCGCCGCGATCGCATCGGTGTGGTTCGTCGTGGCCGCCGACCCCAGCGGCATGATCTCCACGGTCCTCGAGCGCATCGTGCAGCCCGTCACCATCGCGACGCTGCTGCTGTCGCTGGCGTCGTTCGCTGCAACGAAGTACATGTGGCGACGCTAGACGTCGGGCGCCTCTTCGGCACGACGGCGAGCACCGAGCGCACACTCACCGGCCTCGCGTTCTTGTCGCCGAACCTGCTCGGCTTCCTGTTCTTCTTCGCCGGACCCGTGCTGTTCTCGCTGGTCGTCAGCTTCTTCGACTGGAAGACGACCGGCACCGGTCGCACGTTCATCGGCATCGACAACTACATCGAGGCGCTCAGTCTCGATTTCTCCACCGCCACCGCACGGGGGGCCGGCGTCGAGGTCCTGAAGGACAACTACCAGGTCCTGATGCACCTCGACTGGTTCGGTCAGAACTGGGTGATCGGTGCTCGCGACGTCACCTTCTGGTTGTCGCTGCGCAACATCATGTTCTTCCTCGTCCTCGCCGTGCCACTGTCGGTCCTCCCGGCGCTGGGGCTGTCGAGCATCCTGGCGTCGCAACTGCGCGGGATGAAGATCTTCCGGGCGGTCTACTTCGTGCCGTCGGTGGCCGGCGTCATCGGCGTCGCGATCATCTGGGGCCAACTCTTCCAATCGACCGTCGGCTGGATCAACTATCTGATCAAGCGGACCGGCGACATCGTGCCCTTCGTCGACGCACCCGAACAGGGCCAGGCCTGGCTGAGCGACAACACGACAGCGTTGCTCGCCATGGTGATCGTGTTCTCGTGGATGAGCTTCGGGTTCAACACCGTGCTCTATCTCGCCGGCCATCAGGCAATCCCCAAGGAGTTGTACGAGGCAGCAGAAATCGACGGCGCACGGGCCTGGAAGATCTTCCGACGCATCACCGTGCCACAGCTGCGCAACACCACGTTCTACGTGCTGATCACCACGTCGATCCTCGCGCTGCAGTTGTTCGACATCGTCTGGATCCTGTCGACGCCACAACCAGGTGGCCCCGACAACGCCACGATGACACCGGTGATCGCGCTCTACAACGAGGCGTTCAAGGACAACAACCGCGGCTATGCCTCGGCGCTCGCTTGGGTGCTGTTCGCGATCATCTTCGTGTTCACGTTCGCCCAGTTCCGACGCGACCGTGACGGTGCGACCGGAGGTATGGCGTGAGCGTCAAGCGCAAGGGACCCCGGGCGACCGCCGTCAAGGTCGCGACGTATGCGCTGCTGGGCACGGTGGCGATCATCGTGCTGTTCCCCTTCGTGGTCGCCGTGTCGACGTCGATGAAACGCAACACCGACATCTTCACCTACCCGCCGTCGCTGATCCCGCGCACCGAGCGCACCGTGACCGATCCCGAACGAGGCCTCGACAACGCCACGATCTATGTCCTGCCAGGCCGCGACGGCGAGTTCGCGCTCGCCGAGGACGATGTTCCGATCGCCGAGTTCCGACGCATCGACGACCCGGAGGTCATCATCGCTCGGCCGCCCGCCGACGGCACCGAGACCGACCGGACGACCATGATCGACGGCGACGAGGAGACCGTCTACCTCCTGGACGTCGACGGCGAACAGGTCGAGGTGTTCCGGGCCCGACTCACCGTGGGCGGCTTGTTCGTCCCCGTCACCGGCGACGGCGAATCGGTCGTCGAACTCGTGAACCTCGCCACATCGGATCGCGTCTTCGGACCACGATTCGAGAACTTCTCGGAGGTCGTCACCGAGAAGAACCTCGGCCGGTCGCTGACCAACACCGTGTTGGTCACCATCGCCGTGGTCGTCGGCCAGATCGTGACCTCGGTACTCGGCGGATACGCGTTCGCTCGGATCGACTTCAAGGGCCGCGACCAGTTGTTCCTGCTGTATCTCGGGTCGGTGATGATCCCGTTCGTGGTGCTGATCATCCCGCTGTTCCAGCTGATGTTGCAGTTGGGGTGGACCGACAACCTCGTCGCCTTGATCATCCCGTTCGTGTTCACGGCATACGGCACGTTCCTGATGCGCCAGTTCTTCCTCGGCATCCCCAAGGAGATCGAGGAGGCAGCGCTGATCGACGGTGCGAGCCGCTCGACGATCCTGTGGAAGGTGATGGTGCCCCTGGCCCGGCCCGCCATCGCCACGTTGGCCACGTTCGGGTTCCTCTACGCGTGGAACTCGTTCTTCTGGCCGTTGGTCATCATCAACTCTGGCAACCCGGACAACGGCTTGCTCACGCTCACCCTTGCCACCCTCGGCGGGCGGTCGAGCACCGACACCAACCTCGTGTTCGCCGGTGCCGTGCTCGCCATGGCACCACCGATCCTCGTGTTCCTGTTCGCCCAGCGCTACTTCGTCGAGAACTCCGCCTCCAGCGGACTCAAGTGAGGCCCCACCATGTCAGCAGTCACGTTCTCCCAGGTCACCAAGCGGTACAAGGACGGACCGAAGGCCGTCGACGGACTCGACCTCGAGATCGCCGACGGTGAGTTCATGGTGCTCGTCGGGCCGTCGGGCTGCGGCAAGTCGACCGCGTTGCGGATGCTCGCGGGGCTCGAGGAGATCACCGACGGCGAGCTGAGCATCGACGACCAGGTCGTCAACGACCTGCCGCCCGGCGACCGCGACATCGCGATGGTCTTCCAGAACTACGCGCTGTACCCGCACATGACCGTACGCGAGAACATCGGCTTCGCACTCGAAGTCGCGAAGATGGACAAAGCCGAAGCGAAACGCCTCGTCGAGGACGCCGCCGAGATGCTCGGGCTCACCGAGTACCTCGACCGACTGCCCAAGGCGCTGTCGGGCGGGCAACGCCAGCGCGTGGCGATGGGGCGCGCCATCGTGCGTTCGCCACGGGTGTTCCTGATGGACGAGCCGCTGTCGAACCTCGACGCCAAGCTCCGTGTCCAGATGCGCTCCGACATCATCCAGTTGCAGGCGCGCCTCGGCACGACGATGGTCTATGTCACCCACGATCAAGTCGAGGCGATGACGATGGGCCACCGCGTGGCGGTCCTGCGCAACGGCCTGCTCCAACAAGTGGCGCCGCCGCAGGAGCTGTACCTCACGCCGGCAAACCTGTTCGTGGCGTCGTTCATCGGGAGCCCGGCGATGAACCTGATCACCTCGGAGGTGACCGTCGAAGACGGCGCGGTGTTCATGTCGTTCGCCGAACACCGCGTACGTCTCGCACCCGGTGCCGTCGAGCGATATCCGGGGCTCCTCGAACGGCACGGCACGCAGGTGATCTTCGGGATGCGGCCCGAACACTTCGCGCTTGCCGGCGACATCGACGTCGCCGACGACCAGATCATCGGCGTCGATGTCGAGTTGGCCGAGGCGATGGGCGCCGAGGTCCACGTCCACACCCGATTCGACATCCCGCCGGTGTCGATCGACAGTCAGATGCTCGACCCCGACGAGGATGCGCCCGCCGACGGCACCCCGATCATCGCCCGCATCGACGGCGTGCACATCGTTGCGATGGGCGAACACATCCGGTTGGCCCTGAAGACCCACCTCGCCCACTTCTTCGATCCGGCCGACGGTCGTCCGCTGCGTTGACATCGATGACATCCGAAGACCTCCGCGTCGATCCGACGCTCGGCACACGCATCCATGTGGTGGGGGCGCGTCAGGGTCGCCCGAACCTCCCTTCGAGCGGTTGCCCGTTCTGTGTCGGCGGCGTCGAGGCACCCGAACCCTACGACGTTCGATGGTTCCCGAACCGGTGGCCGGCGATGCCTGGCGAGCGTTGCGAGGTGATCCTGTACACGTCCGACCACGACGCCACGTTTGCGTCGCTCGGTGTCGAGGGCGCTCGACGGGTCGTCGACCTGTGGGCCGAGCGGACCCACGTGCTCGGATCGCGTGACGACGTCGACTACGTCCTCGTGTTCGAGAACCGGGGCCCGGAGATCGGCGCAACGATCACGCACCCCCACGGCCAGATCTACGCGTTCGATCACGTTCCCGAGCGCCAACTCGCCCTGCTGCGCGCCGGCTGGAAGCCCGACTCCGATCCGGGCGAGCGCTTCGTCACGGCGTCAGGCGGGTGGACCGTGTCGGTCCCGGTCGCCAGCCCGTTCCCGATCGCGCTCGTCGATCGCTCCGGATCGGCAGGTGCCCGACGTGGTCTCGCTCGACCACGACGAACGTACTGCTCTCGCCCGAGTGCTGGTGGACGTGTTCACCCGACTCGATGCGCTCTACGACCGGGCGCTGCCCTACATGATGTGGCTGCACCAGCGGCCGACCGACGGCGGGGATTGGTCGCAGGCCTGGTTCAGCATCGACATCGTGTCGCCGTGGCGCGCCGCCGGTGTCCAGCGCTTCATCGCGGCAGCTGAGGTGGCGACCGGCGAGTACTTCAATCCCGTCGTCCCCGAAGACCTCGCCGCCACGCTCCGCGCCCTCTGACGCGCTGGCCCCGCCGACCAGCGCGGACCGTACCGCCCCGCCTCAGTCGAGTGCGGCGATGGCGGCGGCGGTGGCGAGGACGCGGCGGGCGTTGTCGACGTGGAGGTTCTCGATCATCCGGCCGTCGACCGTCACCACGCCGCGACCGTCGGCGACCGCTTCGTCGAACGCCGCGATGACCCGCTCGGCATAGTCGATGTCGTCGGCGGACGGTGCCCACATCTCGTTGGCCGGTTCGACCTGGCTCGGATGGATCAACGTCTTGCCGTCGAAGCCCATCTCCATGCCCTGGCGACACTCGGCTTCGAAGCCCTCCGGGTTCTTGACGTCGTTGTAGACGCCGTCGAGGATCACCTTGCCCGCCTCGCGCGCAGCGAGCACTGCGGTGGCCAGATGCGGCACCAGCGGATGCCGACCCGGCACCAGCGGGGAACGCAGCTCCTTGGCCAGGTCGTTGGTGCCCATCACCAGCACGGCGACTCGAGGGTGCGCTGCGATCGCGCGGACGTTGAACATCGCCGTCGGCGTCTCGATCATCGGCCAGATCACCACGTCGGCTGCGCCCGCGGCGTCGAGCAGCGCAGCGACCCGATCGACGTACTCGACCGAATCGACCTTCGGGATGACGACCGCAGCCGGTCGAGCGGCGCCCGCCGCGTTGACGTCGTCGGTCCCCCACTGCGTGTCGAGGCCGTTGCAGCGGATCGTCAGCTCGCGGTTGCCGTAGAGGCCCGACTGCACTGCCGCGACGGCCTTGCCTCGGGCATCGGGCTTTGCGTCGGGCGCGACGGCGTCTTCGAGATCGAAGATGATCGCGTCGGCCGGGATGGTCTGGGCCTTCTCGAGGGCCCGATCGTTGGCCGCCGGCATGTACAGCACGGAGCGGCGGGGTCGCAGGTCGTCGGTCATCGGGGTCTCCTTCTCAACAGCGATGAGTCTTCGCGCGGACAGGTCACGCGGAAACTCATCGCTTCGGATTGGTTGAACAAAGCGATGAGTCTTCGCGCGGACAGGTCACGCGGAAACTCATCGCTTCAGGTCGGTGGACGGGGTCAGAAGCCGTAGGTCGCGGCGAGTTCGGGGTCGCGTTCGGACAGGGCGCGGGCGAGTTCGACGACGACGCGGCACTGCTTGACGGAGGCGTCGTCCTCCATCTTGCCGTCGAGCATGATCGCGCCGGTGCCGTCGCCCATCGCGTCGATCACGCGCTGTGCGTGCGCAACGTCGGCCGGGTCGGGGCTGAACACCTTCTTGGCGATCCCGATCTGGACCGGGTGCAGGCTCCACGCTCCGACGCAGCCGAGCAGGTAGGCGTTGCGGAACTGGTCCTCGCAGGCAACGGTGTCCTTGATGTCGCCGAACGGGCCGTAGAACGGCAGGATCCCGTTGGTCACGCACGCGTCGACCATCCGGGCGATCGTGTAGTGCCACAGATCCTGCTGGTAGGTGGTGCGGGGCGCCTCGATGTCGGTGTTGCCCTCGGCGTCAGCCTCGGGATCGGCGCGCACGAGGTAGCCGGGGTGGCCGCCGCCGACGCGGGTGGTCTTCATCCGGCGGTTCGCGGCGAGGTCGGCGGGTCCGAGCGAGAGCCCCTGCATGCGAGGCGACGCAGCGCAGATCTCCTCGACGTTGGCGACACCGCGGGCGGTCTCGAGGATGGCGTGCACGAGCAGCGGCTCGGTCAAGCCCGCTTTCGCTTCGAGCTGGGCGAGCAGTCGGTCGACGTAGTGGATGTCCTCGGGGCCTTCGACCTTCGGGATCATGATCACGTCGAGCGCCTCGCCGGCCTCGAGCACGGCGGCGGTCAGGTCGTCGAGGCCCCACGGCGAGTCGAGGCTGTTCACGCGTGTCCAGAACTGGGTCTCACCGAAGTCGACGGAGTTCGCCACCTCGACCAGGCCGGCACGCGCCGCCTCCTTCTGATCGGCAGGGACGCCGTCTTCGAGGTTGGCGAGCAGGATGTCGACCGTCGGTGCGATGTCGGGCACCTTCGAGCGCATCTTGTCGTTCGACGGCGGGAAGAAGTGGATCATCCGGCTGGGCGGGAACGGGATCTCACGGACGGGCTCGGGGGCCCCGACGGCGAGTGGACGGAAGAAGTCTCTGGCTGGACGCACGGCACAACCGTACGTGGCGCGCCCCGCAACCAGCCAACCGCCGAGCCGCGACGGCTCCCCGACTCGACATGGCGCGCTCGTGTTGCGCTGACGGCAACACGACGGGGATTTCGGCTGCGTGGTCAGCTCGGGAGTGTGAGCGTGGTGCCGTCGGTGGTGACGAGGCCGTCGGCGACGAGGGAGGCAACGATGCGGGTATCGAAGTCGGCTGCAGGACGCGGTCCGCTGCCGAGCGCTTTCAGGACGCTGTCCGCGGGCTTGACGATCGCTCCCGTCGAACGGTGCTTGGCGGGTACTGACGCCTGCCGAGCCGACCGCCGGGTCGGGATCGGGTCGACCGGCGACGTTCCATGCACACGTCGACGACAGCGGGCAGCCATCGCACCGAGGCGTCGGGCGGCACACCGTGGCGCCGAGGTCCATCAGCACCTGGTTCCAGATCCAGCCGTGACCCTCGGGCACGAGTCGGTCAGCAGCCGTCTGGGCTCGTTTCGGGGTCAGTCGTCCGCCGGCGGTCCGAGCGAGGATGCGGGCGATGTTGGTGTCGACAACGGCGACGTCGCGCTCGAAGGCGAACGCCAGCACCGCCCGAGCCGTGTAGGGACCGATTCCCGGAAGTGCGAGCAGCGCCTCGAGATCGTCGGGCAACGCTCCGCCGTGGCGTGACACGACCACCTCGGCGGCGGTTCGAAGATTGCGCGCCCGCCTCGGATACCCCAGGCCCTGCCAGAGGAGCAGGACATCACCCAGCGACGCCGATGCGCACGCCGCCGGGTCGGGGTAGACGTGGAGGAACGCCGTCCACTTCGGGATCACCCGATCGGCCTGGGTCTGTTGCAGCATCACCTCGGCGACGAGGATCGACCACGGATCGCGCGTCGCCCTCCACGGCAGGTCGCGCAGCTGCGGCGCACCCCACGCGAGGACGGCGCCGGCGTCGATCAAGCGGGGCGGCCCGGTCGGCCCAGATGCCTCAGTCGGCCCAGACGTCGGTGCCGTCGTAGGGCCGCTTGCGGTCGGGGGCGAACTCGCGCTTCCAGATCAGCACCTTGCGCACGAAGTAGCAGACTTCCTTGCCGTCCTGGTTGAAGCCCTTCGTCTCGACCTTGACGATGCCGCGGTCGGGCTTGGACTTCGACTCGGTGACCTCGAGCACGCGGGTCTCCGCGTGGATCGTGTCGCCGTGGAACGTGGGGAACTTGTGCTGCAGCGTCTCGACTTCGAGGTTCGCGATCGCCGCGCCGCTGACGTCGGGCACGCTCATGCCCAGGCACAGGCTGTAGACGAGGTTGCCGACCACGACGTTGCGGCCCTGCACCGACTCGGCAGCGAACCAGTCGTTGGTGTGCAACGGATGGTGGTTCATCGTGATCATGCAGAACAGGTGGTCGTCGTACTCGGTGATCGTCTTGCCGGGCCAGTGACGCAGGACATCGCCGGGGGTGAAGTCCTCGAGGTACCGACCGAAGGGGCGTTCGTGCACTGTCATGATCGTGACGGTATCGCTGCGCACTGCTCGGTGCGAAAGCGTCAGCGATCGACGTCGTCGTGTTCAACGCCGTTCTCGGGCCGTGCAGCACCGTCGGCGGCAACCGTCGGCGGCACGTTCGGCGGCACGGTCGTCGGCGTCGCGATCGGCGCGCAGCGTCGCCGCGACCGCTGGATCGAGTTCCGGGTCGGCGATCGGCCGCCTGGTACCGAACCGCAGGGCGAAGTCGATCTTGGACTCGCCCCGAGCCGATTCGGCGCGGGCGAGATCGCGGAGCCCGACGAGCCGATCACGTTTCTCGATCTTCCAGGGCCCGACCCGCAACGACGCGTAGGCGAGCGCACCGATCGCGATCGGCATCAGGTACTGCGCCGACCGGTACGTGGCGATCGCCGGCGCCGCGACCCGTCGGGGCACGCCGAAGCCGACGAGCGCGGTCAGATACGTCGCCTCGACCACACCGAGGCCGCCGGGCAGGATCGGGATCGCAGCGAGCACGTTCGCCAATCCGAACGCAACGAGGAGTGCGTCGATCGGCAGCGACACACCGTAGGCGCGCAGGAAGACCCAGAGCGACGCGGCGTCGAGCAGCCAGTTCGCGGTCGCCCAGAACACCACCCGCCGCAACAGTTGGCGGTCGCTGATGAGCTCCTCGAGTCGTTCGGCGAGCTGATGCAGCACGGCGGCGAAGCGGTCCTCGTTGAAGTGCGCCTTGCGGGCGAACCAACGCAGGAGACGCTCGGCTCGGCCCGAGCCGTCCATCACGCCGACGACCAGCCCGGCGGCAAGCCCCATGATGATGATGCCGAACAGCGCAGCCAGCGCATAGCCCTCGTTGACGCCTCGGAACGGAATCGACATGGTCAACCCGGCCCAGAAGATGATGTTCAACACGACCGCCGACCCGATGCCCGCCGTGGCAAGGGCGAAACCGGCGTCGGGACCGCTGATGCCCGACAGCGTGAGCAGGCGGTAGCCGAGCGCCGAACTCGCTGCGTTGCCGCCGGGCACGATGTTCGACAATGCCTTGGTGCTCAACTGGATGCGGAAGATCCGCGCCAGCGACAGACGGCGCCCCGCCGTTCCGAGCGTCGCCCGCGTGAGCAGCGAGTACGCCATCAGCGCGAGGATCTGCAGCACGAACCCCGCGAGCAACAACCCAGGATTGACGTCACGCACGGTCTCGAGCGCCTGCCGAAAGCCGCTGAGGACGCCCGGTCCGAGGAACACGGCGATGACGATCAGCAGCAACACCTTGATCGTGAACCGGACCGGACGGATCCGCCGACGCGGCACGTTCTCGTCGCGGATCAGCGCAGGCAGTTCGCCCGTCGGCAACACGTCACGATCCATCTCGTGCGTGAGATCGTCGTCGACGTCGTCGAGGCTGCGCCGTGGCGCGTTCTCGGTCCGGTCGCTGTCGTCCTCACTCATCGTCGACCCGCATCGCTCAGCAGACGTCGATCATCTGTCGCAGACGCGCCCGGAGCTGCGGCGCCACCGCCGCATCGGTCTTGCCGAGATGCACGACGACGAGTTCGCGGTCCGGCACGATGACGATGTACTGGCCCTCGTGGCCGTGGCACGCCAGGCTGCCCGGCACCTCCGGCCACATCCACCAGTGCCGGCCGTAGTCGCAGCCGTTCTCGTCGTCGTGGGACATCGGGGTCCGAGCGTGGTCGAACCAGCCCTCCGGAAGGATGCGCACGCCCGCCGCGGTCACGCCGTCGTGGCGGTACAGCTCACCGAACTTGGCGAAATCGCGCGCCGTGGCGAACACGTACGACGAGCCGACGAAGTCGCCTGCGTCGTCGAACTTGGCGATTGCGGAATCCATACCGATCGGCGCGAACAGCCGGTCGTGCAGGAAGGCGTCGACCGCGTCGCGTCGATACTGCGCATCGCCACCGGGGCCGCCGCACACGACGTCACCCACGATGCGCGCCACGATGTTCGTCGTCCCCGACGAGTAGCTGTAGAAGGTGCCGGGCTGGTGGTCGAGTGGCAGCGCTGCCGCGTACGCAGCGTGGCTCGGTCCGCTGTCGCCGTAGAGCATCTCGATGCAGTGCGAGATCGCGTCGTCGACATAGTCCTCGACGAACTGGAGGCCCGAACGCATCTCGAGCAGTTGGAGTGTGGTGATCTCGGCCTTCGGGGTGCCCGCCCACTCGGGAACCGGCGCAGGTGCTTCGACGTCGAGCAGTCCGTCGCCGACGAGGATGCCGACCGCTGCGTGGGTGATCGACTTGGCCATGCTCCACGATGTCAAGGTCGACTCGGTGGTGATCTCGATCGCCGGTTGGAAGATGTTCTCCGGTTGGATGCCGTAGCGCTCGGCGACGACGTCGCCTCGGTGCTGGACGACCAGTGCGAGTGTCACACCTTCGTCGGCGGGACGCTGGAACAGCTCGTCGACGAGCGAGGGCAGATCGGACACGTCGACGACGTTAGTTCCCGCCGACCAGTCGGTCGGCGAGTCCCACCAGGCCGTCGACGTCGTGCACGTCCACCGGGAGCAACGGCAGCTCGACCACGACGACGTCCTCGGCGAGGTCGGCGAGACCGGCGATCTCCTCACGCTCGGCCGTGGCGAGCTCGGTGAGCTCGTCGTGCCAGGCGAGCTGTTCGGCGAGCGGGCCGTCGTCGAGACCGTCGAGGGCGGCACGGTCGGCCGCGGTGAGCTGCTCGGGCATCGGATGGATCAGATTGACGACGACGCCGGCGAACGGGAACGAACCGTCGCGCAGCGCCCCGATCAGGTGCTCGGCTTCGCCGATCGCCTCGGCTCGCGGGCTCGACACGACCACGAACGAGGCAGCGTCCGAGCGCAACAACACCGCAACCTCCTCGGCGCGGCTGCGCAGCCCGGGCTCGATGTTGGCGAGCGAACGGAAGAACTCGACGGTGTCTTCGACGATCTGCGGCCCGGCGAGGCGCCGCACCGCCCACAGGAACATCGACGCTGCAGCGTTGGTGACCTTGGCGAAGGCCCGTTGGCCAACGGTGAGCGCCCGGTAGACGGGATGGCCGAGGAAGCCGATGAGCCGGTCAGGTGCTTCGAGGAGATCGATCGCATGCCGTGACGGGGGCGTGTCGACGATGACGAGGTCCCACTCGCCACTGGTGTGGAGCTGGTGCAGCCGTTCGATCGCCATGTACTCCTGGGCGCCGGACAACGACCCGGAGATCGCCCGGTACACCGGGTTCTCGAGGATCGCAGCTGCCTGCTTCGGGTTGGCGGTCTGCTCGTGGACCAACCGGTCGAAGGTGGACGCGGCATCGAGCATCAAGGCCCACAGCTCACCGCCACCGTCCTGCTTCGAGACACCGGGCACCCCGGTGACGCGGTGGGGGGCATCGGCAGCCGCGCCTTCCTCGAGTCCGAGTGCGTCGGCGAGTCGTCGGGCCGGATCGACGGTGACGACGACGACGCGCCGTCCCGCACGGGCGGCGGCGACGCCGAGCGCGGCGGCCGTGGTGGTCTTGCCGACGCCACCAGGGCCGCAGGTGACGAGCAGGTCAGCCTTGGTCACCTCGTCGCGGAAGGACTCGGTACCGTCGGTCACGACGCACCTCCGACCATCGGGCCGACGAGGGCATCGGCGAGTTCGCCCAGGTTGTGCAGCGTGAGCCGCGGCGTGGCCAACCGCGGCAGCGTCACGAGCGGTACCCCGATCCCGCCGGCGAGACGTTCGATCTGCTGGCGTTGCCGTTCGAGCCGCTCGCGTCCGAAGTCGGTCGAGGAGGCGAGCGCCGACTTGGCCGACGCCGACAGCGTGACCTTGTGCGAACGCGCCGCCATGGCCGGTGTCTTGGCGAGGCCGGCCCGATCGGGCCAGCACGAGTTGACGATGGCGGGGAGGAGCGACATGCCGATGTCGCCACGCAACTCGACCCCCAACTCGAGTGCCTCGGTGACCGGCGTCTCCTCGGGCAACGTCACGATCATCGCCATGCACCGAGCCGGATCGCGCAACATCGCGTCGACTTCGACGGACTGTTCGCGCACCGGACCGGACTGCACGACGTCGGACAGACCCGTCGCCGACCGCAGGAACGGCGCCGCATGCCCGGCCGGGGCGCGTCGACGACGATCAGGTCGGCCGCCCGTTCGCGTTCGAGTTCCTTGATCTTGCCGAGCACGAGGAGGTGTTCGAGCCCAGGCGTGGCTGCGGCGATCATCGGCAATGACGCCGCGGACGCCGCCCGCCGCAGCATGCCCCCGACGCCCTTCAGCTCGAGGTAGTCGCCGAATGCCTGGTCGGCGGGAATGGTGCGGCCCCGCACCTGCCCTGCGCCCTTGATGCGCCGCAGGATGCGATCGTTCGAGTCGAGCTCGCGACCTCCGAGCAGCGGGCCCATGCCCGGTCGACCGTCGACCGCCACGAACAGCACGTCGGCGCCCTCGCGGGCCGCCGCAAGTGCGTACGCAGCGGCAACCGTCGACGAGCCGACGCCACCCTTTCCGGCGACGACCGCAACTCGCGTGCTGGTGAGCCAGTCAGGTGCTGCCATCACCCCTCACGGTATCGGCGCCGACGCCAGGTGGCTGGGCACCGGGGCGGCTTCGCCATGGCATCACGGTAGTGCACGCCGGCAACGTGGCGAGCGGGTTCACACGCCAGCGACTCCTCTGGGCACGCGTCCGCGGACGCGTCCTTCGACATCGGACACCTCGCAGCGAACCTCGGCAGGTGCGTCAGGGTGGCGGGGACCTTTCCGTCTCGGACATCGATCGTGCGGTCGCGCTCGCGCGACCAAGCCTATTCAGGGGGTGTCCCAGAGTTGATCGGAGCCGGTTTGACGCGTCCGCGGACGCGTCACCTCGCTTCGTTGGACTGGACCCACAAGTAGCGTCTTCGCGGTGCACCCTGAACCCGACTGCATCTTCTGCGCGATCGCGGCCGGTACGAGCCCATCGACGACGATCGCCGAAACGGAGCAGGCGATCGCATTCATGGACATCAACCCGGTGACGCCCGGCCACGTTCTCGTGATCCCGCGCTCACACGCCACCGACCTGCTCGACGTCAACGCCGACGACCTCACAGCATGCATGTTGCTCGCGCAGCAGATCGCCCGAACCGCCAAGGATCGGCTCGGGGCCGACGGCGTCAACCTCCTGAACTGCAGCGGCGACGCGGCGTGGCAGACCGTGTTCCACTTCCACCTGCACGTGATCCTGCGGTTCGAAGACGACCCAGGCAAGGACCGCATCGGATCGCCCTGGGAGACTGCGCCGAGCACCCCCGACGAGATCGAGCGGATCGGCGACCTCTTGTGCTGACCTGAGGACGGGGTCTCGCCTGCCAGGAGCGAGCACCCCAGACTCAGGAGAAGCGGGGTCCGGCGAGGCCGATGTGGCTGCCGACCGGGCGGCCGACGGCACCACAGGCCAGGCCGGCGGCATCGACGAGGCCATCGAGCGACACGCCGGTGGCCACGCCCATGGCCTCCAGGGCATGGGTCAGGTCCTCGATCGGGACGTTGCCGCTGGCGTTCGGGGCGAACGGGCAACCGCCCAGTCCACCGACGCTGGCATCGAGACGGGTGGCGCCATGTTCGAGCGCAGCGATCGCGTTGGCGATGGCCAGTCCTCGCGTGTCGTGGAGGTGCACGCCGATCGGCACGTCGACGTTCGAGTGAACGAGCCCGACGAGGACGGACACCTCGGTCGGCACGGCGACGCCGATCGTGTCGGCGAGTCCGACCGACGACGCCCCGGCCTCGACGGCTCGCCGAGCGATGTCGACGACCCGTTCGGGATCGACGCGGTGCTCGAACGGGCACCCCATCGCTGTCGCCAGCGTCATCTCGACCACGGCGCCACCGTCGATTGCCTCGGACGCGAACCGTGCGAACTCGTCGAGCATCTCCTCGGTGCCGGCTCCGGCGTTGTGGTGACTGTGGGTGTCGCTCACCGACACGACGTACTGCAGATGCGTGAGTCCGGCCGCGAGTGCCCGCTCGGCGCCGCGCCGATTGAGCACGAGCCCCCAGCGGGTCGCACCGACCGCGGCGGCCGACTCGGCAGTCGCTGCGCAGAGTGCTTCCGCGTCCGCGAGCGCCGGCACCCGATCGGGCCGAACGAAGCTGGTCAGCTCGAGGTCGCGCACACCTGCGGCCAACATCGCCTCGAACACGGCGATCTTGGCCTCGGTCGCGATGGGCGCTTCGTCCTGCAGGCCGTCGCGAAGGGTCACGTCGCGCAGCGACACTCGGGCGGGCAAGCGGTCGGCCACGGTCACCTCGACAGTCTCTCGCTTTCGCCGCGACACCGGCGACTCGGTAGACAACAACCATGGACGGTGACGCATCGACACGGACCGGACCGCTGCTCGGGGTGCGGGTGCTCGAGCTGGGCAACTTCATCGCCGGACCGTTCGCCGGGCAGCTGTTCGGTGACTACGGCGCCGAGGTGATCAAGATCGAAGCCCCTGACGGCGACCCGATGCGCCGCTGGGGTGTGTGTGTCGACGACTCGAGCCTGTGGTGGCCGGTCATCGCCCGCAACAAGCGCTCGGTCGTCGCCGACCTGAAGAATCCCGACGACCTTGCGTTCGTGCAGCGCCTCGCCGGCGAGTGCGACGTGGTGCTCGAGAACTTCCGGCCCGGCGTGCTCGCCACGTTCGGCCTCGACTACGAGACCCTGTCGGCCACCAACCCCGGCATCATCGTCACGCACGTGTCCGGGTTCGGCCAGAGCGGTCCACGGGCGACCGAGGCCGGGTTCGGGTCGATCGGCGAAGCGGTCGGCGGCATCCGCCACACCACCGGCGATCCCGACCGGCCCCCGGCTCGCTGCGGCATCAGCCTCGGCGACTCGCTCGCCGCGATGTTCGCCGTGATCGGAACGCTCGCAGCGTTGCACGAACGGGCGAACAGCGGCAAGGGGCAGGAGATCGACGTGGCGATCTATGAAGCGGTGGCCGCGTTGATGGAGTCGTCGATGGTCGACTTCGAGGTTGGCGGCGTCCTGCGCCAACGGTCAGGTGGCACGTTGCCGGGCGTTGCCCCGTCGAACGCCTACCCCACCCGTGACAGCTCCGAGGTGTTGATCGCAGCCAACGCCGACAACATCTTCGCCCGCCTGTGCGAGGCGATGGGCCGAGCCGACCTGGCTGCCGACGCCCGCTACGCCACCCATGTCGCCCGCGGCGCGAACGAGGCTGAACTCGACCGGATCATCGCCGCGTGGACGGCGACGGTCGACGCCGACGATCTGCTCGCATTGATGCGTGCCCACACCGTGCCGGCAGGCCGGGTGTACACGGCAGCCGACATGCTCAGCGACGAGCACTACGCAGCCCGCGAGATGATCGAACGCCATGTTGCCCGAACGGGCATCGACACCCCGATGCTCGGTGTGGTGCCCAAGTTCTCGCGCACCCCCGGCAGCATCACCGACGTCGGCCCCACCCTCGGCGAACACACCGACCACTACCGCTGATCACGCCTGGGGTCTGACCCCTGGCGTGATCAGAAGTCTTCGTCGAAGCTGACGTTGCCTTCGACGCCGGTCTGATACGAGCTGACCGTGCGCTCGAAGAAGTTCGACAGACCCTGAACGTCCTGCAGCTCCATGAAGCTGAACGGGTTCTTCGAACCGAACTCGGGTGCGTAGCCGAGCTGCGCCAAGCGCTGGTCGGCGACGAACTCGAGGTAGGTGCGAGTGTCACCGAGGCTCATGCCCGGCACGCCCTCGCCGAGCACGTCGGCGGCGAACAGGTGCTCGCAGTCGATGGCTTCGTTGAGCATCTGGCGGATGTCGGCCTCGAGCTGGTCGTCGAACAGTTCGGGCTGCTCCTTGCGCACGGTGTCGACCACTTCGAACGCGAAGTTCATGTGGCAGCTCTCGTCGCGGAACACCCAGTTGGTGCCGTCGGCGAGACCGTTCAACAGGCCCTTCGAGCGCAGGAAGTACACGTACGCGAACGCTGCGAAGAAGAACAGGCCCTCGATGCACGTGGCGAAACAGATCAGGTTGAGCAGGAACTGCTTGCGCTGCTCGGGCGTCTCGATCTTCTGCAGCCCCTGGATCGAGTCGATCCACTTGAAGCAGAACTCGGCCTTGGCGCGGATCGACGGGATGTTCTCGACGGCAGCGAACGCCGCTTCGCGCTCGGCCATGTCGGGGATGTAGTTGTCGAGCAGCGTCAGGTAGAACTGGACGTGCAACGCCTCTTCGTAGAGCTGGCGCGACAGGTACATCCGGGCCTCGGGGGCGTTGATGTGCTGGTACAGGTTGAGCACCAGGTTGTTCGACACGATCGAGTCGCCCGTGGCGAAGAACGCCACGAGTCGACCGACGAGGTGCTTCTCGGCGGGCATCAGCTTGCGCTGCAGGTCGACGAGATCGTCGGAGAAGTCGATCTCCTCGACCGTCCACGTGTTCTTGATGGCGTCGCGGTACATCTCGAAGAACTGCGGGTACCGCATCGGCCGCAACGTGAGGTCGTAGCCGGGATCGAGGATGTTCGTCGGCCGGGCGGCGCCGACCGGTGAGGCCGATTCGAATTCGTCGGCGAGTGCTTCACCCGGCGCGGCCGGGGCGTAGTCGGTGATCGGGTCGATGAGTGCCATCAGTCGCATGCCTCGCAGGATTCGGGGTTCTCGAGGCTGCACGCAACGGCTTCCTCGTCGGTGAACGTCTTCGTGGTCGCCTCGTCGACGAGGACCGGCGCCGCTTCGGGCAGGCCGCCACCGCTCGGCGGGGTCGGCGCCGACTTGGTGGTCGACTTGGTGGTCGTGGTGCTCTGGTTGATGCGGGTCGCGGGACGGCTGCGCAGGTAGTAGGTGGTCTTGAGACCGGCCTTCCACGCGTGCAGGTACATCGAGGAGAGCTTGCCGATGGTCGGCGTCTCCATGAACAAGTTGAGCGACTGGCTCTGGTCGATGAACGCGCCACGCTCGGCGGCCATGTCGATCAGCGCTCGCTGCGGGATCTCCCACGCCGTGCGGAAGACCTCCTTCAACTCGTCGGGGATGCGCTCGACGGTCTGCACCGAGCCCTCGGCACGCTTGATGTCGTTGATCATCTGCTCGTCCCACAGGTTGCGGGCCTGGAGTTCACGGACCAGGTAGCGGTTGATCTGCATGAACTCGCCCGACAGCGTCTCGCGCTTGAACAGGTTCGACACCTGCGGCTCGATGCACTCGTAGCAACCGACGATCGAGGCGATCGTTGCGGTGGGGGCGATGGCGATCAGCAGGCTGTTGCGCAGCCCGTGTGCGGCGATGCGCGCCCGCAGGGCGTCCCAGTCGAGTTCGGCCGGCGGGGTGACGCCACCGTTGGCCTGGTCCCACAGATCGAACTGCAGATGGCCCTTGGCGGCGCGGGTGCCCTCGTAGGCCTCGTGCGGACCGTTGACCTCGGCGAGTTCGGTGGAGGCCCACAGCGCATGGAAGTAGATGTGCGCACTGATCGTGCGGCTCAGTTCCTTGGCGTCGGCCGAGTCGAAGGCCAGGCCCCGCTTGAAGAACACGTCCTGCAGGCCCATCAGTCCGAGGCCCACCGGACGCCACTTGTGATTCGAGAACTCGGCCTCGGACGTCGGGTAGTAGTTGATGTCGATCACCCGGTCGAGCAGCGGAACGACCTGACGCACGACCTCGCCGAGCTTGGCGTAGTCGAACTGGCCCTGCGCATCCATGTAGGCGCCGAGATTGAGCGAGCCGAGGTTGCAGACCGCCGTGTTGTCCTGATCGGTGACCTCGAGGATCTCGGTGCACAGGTTGGACAGGTGCACGACACGAGGCGTGCCGTCGTCGTTGGTCTCGCCGGTCTGGTTGCACTTCTCGTTCGAGGCGTCCTTGAACGTCACCCAGCCGTTGCCGGTCTGAGCGAGGGTGCGCATCATCTTGGAATACAGCTGACGGGCCGGGATCTGCTTCTCGTACAGGCCGGCTTCTTCGGCGGCGACATAGGCCCGCTCGAAGTCGTCGCCGAACAGGTCGGTGAGGTGCGGCACCTGCTTGGGGTCGAACAGGCTCCACTGCCAGTCCTTCTCGACGCGCTCCATGAACAGGTCCGGGATCCAGTTGGCGATGTTGAGGTTGTGCGTGCGGCGGGCGTGGTCGCCGGTGTTGTCGCGCAGCTCGAGGAAGTCCTCGATGTCGGCGTGCCACGACTCGAGGTACACGCAGGCGGCGCCCTTGCGGCGGCCGCCCTGGTTGACCGCGGCGACCGACGAGTCGAGGGTGCGCAGCCACGGCACGATGCCGTTCGACAGGCCGTTGGTGCCCTGGATGAGGCTGCCCTTCGCCCGGACCCGGTGCCACGCGACGCCGATGCCACCCGCGAACTTCGAGAGCTTGGCGATGTCGGTGTAGCGCTTGTAGATGCCCTCGAGGCTGTCCTCGGGCGAGTCGAGCAGGTAGCACGACGACATCTGACTGTGCGCGGTGCCCGAGTTGAACAGCGTGGGGCTCGACGGCAGGTAGGCGAGCGACGACATCAGGTCGTAGAAGCGGACCGCCTCGTCGACGTCGGTGCACAGACCGCAGGCGACACGGAGGAAGAAGTACTGCGGCGTCTCGATGACCTCACGGCGCGAGGGGTGGCGCAGAAGGTAGCGGTCGTACACGGTGCGCAGGCCGAAGAACTCGAAGCTGCGGTCGCGGTCGGAGTCGATGGCGGCGTTCAGTGCCGGGGCGTTGGCGTTGACGAAGGCGAGCACCTCGTCGGACACCAGGCCCTCGGCGTGGCCGACGGCAATCGACTCGGAGAACCACGGGATGTTCTGGTTGCGAACCTCTTTGTCGATGACCGTCGCGAGCAGGCGCGAAGCCAGCTTGGAGTAGTTCGGCTCCTCGACGATCAGGCCGGCCGCCGTGCGGATCGACAGGTCGTCGAGTTCGCGGGTGGTGGCGCCGTCGGCGAGCGCCGAGATCGTGCGGGTGGCGACGCGCATCGGATCGACGCCGATCAGCCCTTCCGATGCCTTGGCGATGGCGTTGACGATCTTGTTGACGTCGACCGGCTCGAGCGCGCCGCTGCGCTTCTTGACACGCATCCCACCCGCTGTCGGCTGCGCCCCGGACGGCGCCACCGGTGTCTTGGCGGTGTCGGTGAGCGTCGGTGCGATCGTCGCCGTTGCTCCCCCTGCGAGGGTCGCATCGGTCGTTGCGGCATTGTCGTCGATCACTGTCACCGTGGGTTCTCCTGCTGAATCGTTGCGTCGTCGTCGGGCATCGGGAAATGTCTGGGATCGGTCAAGAACTGCTGTCGACCACCAGATGTCGTGGTCACCCCCCGCCGTTGGCACCACATGTCGTGGCAACGGGTTCGTAATTACAGCAGTGAAACTACGGTGGTGTCAACCGTCTCGTCGAGAAAGGCTCAACTTGCCTGGACAGTGGACATCTCTGTCCTGCGCACAGCGGCCCGATCGGCGGACGCGTTGCGCCGCCGCACGTCGGCCAGTTCGGCCTGGCGGCGCAGTTTGGCCCACACCTCGTCGACTGATTCGGCCGTCGCGTCCGCGAAATCGACGCCGTCAGGTCCGTGTCCGGAGTCGCGCTCGGCTTCGGCGTGCCAGATCTCCTCCACGTGCAGCAGGCGCCCGTCGCGGCCGCGAAGGTTGTTCTCGCGGAACTCGAGGGTCGTTCGCCATCCGGCGCGTTCGAGCTCACGTCGATCGGCCTGCTGCAGAATTGCGCCGTGCTGGCGCTGACGCAACAGGCGCTGGCGAGGCGTGGGAAGAACTCGAGCGACCATGGAGCCATCTTGAACGACGATCCCTGTGGAGCGTCAGTCCCGATTGGTTGTGAATTTCGTCGTTGCGGTTGGGGACAAGTGACCAAACCTGTGCGCCGCCTGTGGGCGACCGACGGGCAACGCCCCCCCGATCCGCCGACTCGTCCAGAAAGGGTGATGACGCAACGGCGCGAAAGGTCGACGATGAGGAGACCAGAGCCTTCGACGAAGCGCGGGCCGAAACAACTGCAGGAGCAACGATGAGCGACAACGAACTCGACGAGATGGGACCGGTCGACTACCTCGTCGTCGAATTCCCCGCCGGGCAGGCGAACTTCAACGGCGAGATGGTCGGCGAACTCGCGGCACTCCACGAGAACGGGATCATCCGGATCCTCGACCTCCTCGTGATCGTCAAGGATGCCGACGGCACGATCGACGCCCACGAGATCGACGACGTCGCTGAGGCCAGCGAACTCGTCCAGCTCGAATCACAGATCGCCGAGATCCTCGCAGCTGACGACGTGATCCACCTGGCGGAGGCGATGGAACCCGGGAGCGTGGCGGGTGTCGTCGTGTGGGAGAATCTCTGGGCGGCTCCGTTCGCCTCGGCCGCACGACGCGCTGGGGGCCAGCTGGTCGCCACCGGTCGCATCCCGATCCAAGCCATCGCTGCGTCGCTCGAGGCCGACATCGACGAACTCAACGCCAACGACAATCAAGGAGCATGATCATGCCACTACGACCAGCACGAGCAGTACGACGAGGCGTCGTCGGCGCCCCGGTGGCCCGAACCGCAGCAGTGGTGGGCACCGCCGCAGTGGTGTCCCACGGCGTCAACCGACGTCAGGATCGACGCCAAGACCGCCGACGCTGACGTCGAAACGTCACACCTCGACCCGAATCAACCGACACGTCGCAGCACCAAGGTGGCGCCGAAGCACCACGAAGGAACCACATGACCACCGAATCGGCCCCATCGGGCGTGGATGCAACCATCGGACCGCGTTGGCTCCCCGGACTGCTCGTCGTCGTCGCCACGCTGCTTGCGGTGGTGACCACGGTGACGACCTGGACGCGTTCGCAGGCCCTCGACACCGACCAGTGGGTCGAGACCAGCGCTGAACTCCTCAACGAACCCGAGATCCAAGAGGCGCTGGCAGTCTTCCTCGCGGACGAGTTGTACAGCGCGGTCGACGTCAGCGGCGAACTCGAGTCGCTCCTGCCGGACGACCTGTCAGGGCTCGCCGGTCCGCTCGCCGGAGCCCTTCGGGGACCGACCACCGACGGCATCGAGAAGATCATCGCGTCGAGCGCGTTCCAGACGGTCTGGCAAGAAGCGAATCGGACCGCCCACGAGGCGGCGGTCCGGATCCTTCGTGACGAATCGACCCTCGACAGCGTTTCGACGTCGGACGGGGCCATCGTCCTCAATCTGAGCACCGCGGTACGCACTCTCGGCGAAGCGGTGGGCATTCCCCAGTCGGCGCTCGACCGCCTCCCTGCCGATGTCGGACAGATCACCATCCTCCAGTCCGACGAGCTCGCCGCTGCGCAGAACGCGGTGAAGCTCCTCGATTTCACGTCGTGGTTCCTCTTCGTGGTGGTCGTCGCCCTGTACGTCGCAGCGGTCTACCTCGCCGTTGGCCGGCGCCGCGAGATGCTCCGAACCGTCGGCATCGCGCTGGTCGTCGGCGGTGCCACCCTCCTGCTGATCCGCCAGGTCGGCATCCGGACCTCCGTCAACACGTACGTTCGGGATGCGACCAACAAACCACTCGCCGAACTCGTCGCCTCGGTCTTGACCGAGTTGCTGCGACAGATGGCCTGGACCGGCATCGTCTACGGCGTGCTGATCATCGGGTTCGCCACGCTGCTCGGTCCGTACCGTTGGGCAGTCGCCACCCGCCGCTGGGTCGCCGGTGTCGCCGACTCGACGGCGTCGATCGTCGGCATCAGCCTCGGCGCGATCCTCCTGCTGCTGTGGTGGAGCCCGGGCCGCGCCTTCGATCGTTGGGTGACCGCCCTCGTGCTCGTCGGCATGGTGCTCGGCGCGATCGCAGCGCTCGTGATCACCGGACGTCAGGAACTGGAGGCCGATCCAACGACGTCCGAGTCCGACGATCAGGTGGCCGCCGACACCGCCGACACCGACACCGACACCGACACCGACACCGCGGTGAGCGAACCGGTCGGGTGAACGTGCGAGGTCAGTCGTGCGCCAAGGCGTCGACCGCCACGGTGACCGCGAGCAGCAGCACCACGTCATCGTCGGGATCGACCTCGATCCCGTAGGTGTCGCGGACACGGAACCACTTCTTGGAGACCCGGGCCACGGTGTCGCCGTCGCGTTCGATCTCGTACTCGTGGTCGACGATGTTGCCGTGGACCTTCAGGTCCTCGCCGTGCTCGACCTCCACATGGAAGCGATCGCGGATCCCGACCAAGGCCTTCTTCACCGTCGCCTCGCGCCCGCCGACGTCGATCTTGATCGCATCGCGCACCGACAGCTTGCGTTCACGGATCTCGGCCACCCTGCCACCGTGGCGGTCCTCCAGCACCCACGTGTCGCGCACCCGCGCCACCTTGCCGTTCACCTTGAACCGTCGCTCACCGGTGTCGTCCTCGATCCAGTAGTCGTCGCCGACGGACACGAGACGCTCGCGCATCTTGAATCGCTGCGTCGTCTCGTGGTGTCGTCGTCTCCCGAGTGCCATCTGCGCCTTCCTCCCGCCGTCTCCAACTCATCGAGCGTCGTACTTCGAACGCTTCGTCCATCATGGGCCAGGCGACCGAACACCGACGTCACCCGATCCGGACGATTGCCGGGCTGTTCATCCGTTCTGGGGGATGCCCACCGGTCCGCCGGGACGTAGCTTCGCCGGGTCCAGCTCACCCCCCACCTGCAACGACAACCTGCAAACCACAACCTGCAAACCACAACAAGGAGATCCCATGCTCGCGTACGACTATCCCCTCCTCGGCGTCTTCTGGTCGATGCTCATCTTCTTCCTCTTCTTCGCCTGGCTCATCCTGCTGTTCCGGGTGTTCGCCGACATCTTCCGATCCCACATGCGCGGCATCGCGAAGGGGATCTGGTCGATCTTCGTGATCCTGGTGCCGTTCCTCGGCGTGCTGATCTACGTGATCGTGCACGGCGACGGCATGCGCGACCGCGACATCGCCGACGCCCAGCAGAGCGAAGCGGCGTTCCGCTCGTACGTGCAGCAGACCGCCGGCTCGGGTGGCGTGGCGACCGAGCTGAGCAAGCTGTCCGACCTCCGTGCATCGGGTGCGCTCACCGAGGCCGAGTTCGAGACCCAGAAGGCGAAACTGCTCGCAGGCTGACTCCGGCCCGACTCCGACGTAGAGTCGGGTCCACCGCCGCCGACACCGATCCCGAAGGACGTCACCCAATGGTCCACAAACACGTCTCCAACGACGAGGCACTCGATCCCGCCTACGCCGGACGGTTCGCCAGCGCTCCGATCCCCAAGAACCGCATGCCCGACGACGAGTCGCTTCCTGGGGCGGTCTACCGGATGATCCACGACGAACTGCTGCTCGACGGCAGCTCGCGCCTCAACCTGGCGACGTTCGTCACCACGTGGATGGAACCCGAGGCCGAGAAGCTGATGGCCGAGACGTTCGACAAGAACATGATCGACAAGGACGAGTATCCGCAGACCGCCGAGATCGAGCGGCGCTGCGTGAACATCGTTGCCGACCTGTTCAACGCCCCGACCGACGGCGACGCCGTCGGCGTGTCGACGATCGGATCCAGCGAGGCCGTCATGCTCGGTGGTCTGGCGATGAAGTGGAAGTGGCGCCAGCGGAGAGAAGCCGCAGGGTTGCCCACCGACAAGCCGAACATGGTGATGGGTTCGAACGTCCAGGTGGTGTGGGAGAAGTTCTGCCGCTACTGGGACGTCGAGCCGCGCTACGTGCCGCTCAGCCACGACCGGTTCACCGTGACGCCCGACGACGTGATGACCTACGTCGACGAGAACACGATCGGTGTGATCCCGATCCTCGGCACCACCTACACCGGCGAGTTCGAGCCGATCAAGGAGATCCACGATCGCGTGGTCGCCTACAACGCCGAGCACGGCCTCGACATCCCGATCCACGTCGATGCGGCGAGCGGTGGCTTCGTCGCCCCGTTCCTGTGGCCTGATCTCGAATGGGACTTCCGACTCCCGCAGGTCAAGTCGATCAACGTGTCGGGTCACAAGTACGGCCTGACCTATCCGGGCATCGGCTTCGTCGTGTGGCGATCGGCCGACGAACTGCCCGAGGACCTCGTGTTCCACGTCAACTACCTCGGCGGCGACATGCCGACGTTCACGCTCAACTTCTCGCGGCCGGGCAACCAGATCGTCGGGCAGTACTACAACTTCGTACGCCTCGGCCGCGACGGATACCGCCGGATCATGGAGTCGCTGCGCGACACGGCGGTCCACATCTCCTCGACGATCGCGGCGATGGGCCCCTTCGACGTCGTCAGCGACGGCTCGGCGATCCCCGTGCTCGCGTTCCGGGTCAAGGATCCGTCGAAGTACACCGTGTTCCACGTGTCGGAACAACTGCGTACCGGCGGCTGGCAGGTGCCTGCCTACACGATGCCGGCAAATGCCGAGGACGTCGCCGTGCTGCGCATCGTGGTCCGTGAGGGCTTCGGCATGGACCTGGCCGACATGCTGCTCGAAGCGATCGCCAAGGCGGTTGCGCATCTCGAGGCGTTCCCGCCGCCGCAGCCAGCGCCGGCGCCCGGTTTCAGTCACACGTGAACAGAACCATCCGTTCGACCACGTGATGCAGTGGCGCCGACCCATCGGCTGGAGGCCGCACGATCGAGGGTGGCGCACCGCCCTGCTGTTCATCGTCGGTTCGTCGCTGTTCGCCCTCGGATCGTTCCCGCCCTACGCACAGGTCGTCGACGGCCGAGTGGTCGGCATCACCTTCGTGCTCGGGTCGCTGTTCTTCACCGCCGCGGGGTACAGCACGTTCCTGCAGGTGATCAACGACGGCCGGGACGACCAGGCACCGACCAAGCACTGGGCCTGGTCGCCACGCGGGGCACCGTGGTGGGCAGCGGTCACGCAGTCGATCGGCACCCTGCTGTTCAACGTCAACACGATCGACGCCACGATCACGACGTTCACCGTCGAGGAGACCAACCGCCTCGTGTGGGTCCCTGACTTTCTCGGCTGCATCGCCTTCCTCGTGTCGAGCCACATTGCCTGGATGCACCTCAACGGGAGGTTCTGGCGCACAGACACCGACGACGCCGAGTGGTGGTCGGACTTCCTCCCCTATGTCGGCTCCGTGCTGTTCATGGCAGCGGCGCTCGCCTCATTCATGCTGACCACGACCGGCGAGCCGATCAACATCGCCATCGTCAACACCGGCACGTTCCTCGGCGCCATCTGCTTCCTCATGGCCGCCTACGTGACGCTGCCACCATCCACCGCCAACGGGAGCAGCTGACATGACCCGCACCCACGGCCGGGACGGCACTCCGATCCATGTGAGCGTGCGCGAGCGGTTCCGGTACCGATTCGACAACGTGCTCGCTCGTGGTACGACGGCGGCGCTTGCCTGGCTGGGGGTCGTGACGCTCGCTGCTGTGCTGTTCAGCGCAGTGCTGCTCACCCTGTTTGGCGTCACGTTCGCCGGAAGCAGCGGCGGCGGGCTCGTCGAGGACACCTGGCAGAGCCTCCTGCGGATTCTCGACACCGGCACGATGGCCAGCGACGTCGGGTGGGGTCGACGGATTCTGGCACTGCTGATCACGTTGTTCGGGCTGCTCGTCGCCGGCACCCTGATCGGCATCATCGCTGCCGGTGTCGAGGATCGCATCGACAGCATGCGACGCGGCCGCAGCACCGTGATCGAGTCGGGGCACCTGGTGATCCTCGGCGGGTCGACCCGTCTTCCGGTGATCATCGAGCAGTTGGTCCTCGCCAACTCGGAGCGCGACTCGAACACGATCGTCGTGCTCTCCCAGACCGATCCCACCGAGCTACGACGGTCGGTCATGGATGCGGTGCCCGACCTGCACCACACGCGCGTTGTCTACCGTTTCGGAGATCCGGGCGTACGGGCCGATCTCTCGATCGCGCGCGTCGGGGAAGCCCGCGGCGTCATCGTGTTGCCCGAGGACGGCGGCGACGACACCTCGGTCACGCGGACCGTGCTCGCGCTGAACGCCGAACTCGGCGGCCTCCGCGAACTCCCCGTCGTCGTCGAGGTGGCCGACCC
>CAVQSI010000034.1:0-72075 GCA_963715825.1 Ilumatobacteraceae bacterium | reverse complement strand
AGCGCATCGATCGAGACCGACTGGGCCACCGATGACGACGGCCGGCCGCATGCGGCGTGCGTGTGACGGCTACGTCGACGACGCCACGACGTCGTTCGCGGCGATGAAGGCGCGGTAGAGGTCGAGCAGTGACTGCTTCTGGGTGTCGGTGAGGCGGTCGTCGGTGGCGATCGCCGACTCGGTTGCACGTTCGTCGGCCGACTCGTCGTGGCGACCGAGGTAGGCGAGAAGCTTCTCGCTCGGGACGTTCAGCGCCTGGGCGAGGCCGTTGAGCACTCGCACCGACGGCTCGTGGAGTCCACGCTCGAGCTGGCTCAGGTAGGCGTCGGAGAGGTCGGCGAGGCGGGCCAGCTCGCGTTGGGACAGGTCTGCGATCCGCCGCTGGCTCCTGATGAAGTCGCCGAGCGCGCCGACACCCAATGGGGGTCGGGGGTCGGACTTGTCGCTCATGGTTCGTCAGCTTATGGCTGGGCGCGCGACGACGACGGTGACGCCGGAACCGGGGGGAGGTCCGGCGTCACCGTCGTCGGGCGCCGCAGTCAGCGTCGACTCACTTCGAGGCGGTGGCCTTCTTGGCAACCGTCTTCTTGGCGGTGCGCTTCTTGGCGACGGTCTTCTTGGCGACCGGGGCCTTCTTGGCGACGGGCGCCTTCTTGGCCGTGGTGACGACCTTGTCGGTCGCCTTCTCGGCGGCAGCCTTGACGTTGTCGGCCTTGATCATCTCGGCGACGCGCTCGTTCATGTCACGGTTCAGCGACACGGCCCGCTCGACGAAGTCGAGGTAGCGCTCACCGGCAACGGTGGGCGTCGGGAGGCGGTCGGCGAACGGCAGCTCGACGGTGACCTGGCTGCGGAACTGCTCGGACACCCGGTCGGCGGTGGTGACCGCCATGTCGACGATGCGACGGTTGGCGTCGAGGACAGCGTCGAGGACCTGGTCACTCGTGGTCGTGAAGCGCTCGCTGACGTTGATGTCGGTCACGGTACGGCTGACAGTGTCGGTCGTCTCGTTGGCGAACTTGCTGATCTGCTCGAACATGTCGAACTCCTTTGATGTTGCGTTGGGTGTTCCGGGGTTGCTGACCGATCGTGCGGGGTGCTCGATCTGTCGTTCTGATGCGTACTATACCACGCATTTCGTGGTACGCAACGTGCGTGCGTGAAATATCTCGCACGTCGCGCCCGGCTGCCGCGCCGTCTGATCGGCAACTCCGTCTGCGGGGCCGGCTGCGCTCGCCTATCGTGGCCGGGTGGGAGGAAACCGGTCGTCACGCCGGGCGCGCACCGTGCACGTCGGCGCCGCAGCGCTGCTGGGCGTCCTCGCGCTGACCGCCTGCGACACCAACGACGATGCGGCAACCGACGTGGTCGAGCCTGCCGACGCCATCATCGCCGCCGTTGCCTGGCAGGCCGACGAACAGGAGCCGGTGATCGACGACGACGGCGAACCGGTGCTGCCCGTGATCTTCGTCGTCGCCAGCGAGGGCACGACGATCGATGTCGGCGTGCAGGCCGACGTCGCCGGCGCCACGGTCGACTGGGCGACGGTGCGTTTCGCCGACGACGCCGCGGACACGTTCGACCCGGATCTCGACAGCGAGCCCGTACGCGACGACGGCGTCATGCTCCTGGTGGGGCCGATTCCGGATCCCGCCCGTGCCATCGAACTCGACGTGGTCCGCTACGTCGCGGTCGACACGAGCGAGTCGCTCACCCTCGAGATCGTCAGCGAACCGGCGCCGACCGACACGAGCGACACGCCCGCACCGCGCGCCACGGTCACGTCGGTGACGCAGCCCTGATCAACGAGTCCGCGATCTGCAGTGCGCGGAGCACATCGCTCTCGCGCACCTCGTGGTCGACGTCGATCGCTCGTCGCCGCAGGTCGTCGAGCAGGCATCGCTGGTCGACATCGACGACGGGCCCGGCAACGCTCTGAGCGAGGTCGACGGCCGCCGACGCGTCGACGATCGCCACTCGCAGCGACCCCGCCTCCCACGCCTGGTGCGCCATCGCCAAGCGGACGTGGGCGCCGCCGAGATGCTCCTCCGGCGGCCCCTCGAAACGGTGCGCCTCTCGGACACCTCGCACGAACACGGCCAGGGCGGGCACGTAGATCGCCGTCAGCACGGTCATGCTCACCTCGACCGGAAGCGAGATCGCCGTCGCCAACAGACCGCCGAACACCCAGGCGAGTTGGAAGCGGGTCTCGTAGCGGGCACCGGCGCGTCCGAGCAGCGCCTCGGGCGCGCGGCGTTGCAGGAGGCCGTCGAAGGCGTTGCGACCGAGCGTCGTCGACAGCCCGACGAGTCCGGACGTGACGATCAGCAGCGGCACCGACGTGCCGAGGATCCCGATCGCCGTGAAGACCGCGGGGAGCGCGAGCGACAGGCCGATCAACTGCTCCTCGCGGAACCACCGACGCAGCACGGTTGCCGCCGTGTGACCGAGAAACGCGCCGATGCCGTAGGCCCCAGCCGCCAGGCCGTACACGAGCGCCGGCTCGCTGGAGCGGCGCAGCGTGAACGCGAGCGTGAAGATGAAGAACCCGACGGCGGCGCGGATCGCGAGCATGCCGATCGACGACACCACCACGGTCGGCAGGTGGGTTTCGGCGTACTCGACGTCGTCCGGGGTCACCGCGGCGGTCGATCGTGGGCGCGCTCGCAACACCGCCGCACCGGCGAGCGCGAACAGCACGGCGCCGAGTCGCAACGACCACTCCGCGCCGGCGACTGCGAACACGCCACTCGCGGCGACCACGCCGAGCGCGGCCGTGACGCTGGAGAACCGTGCGAGTCGGGCGTTCGTCGCAACGAGTTCCTCGGGGTCGTCGACGAGCGTCTGGACCAGCGTCTGCTTGACGATGCCCGACGCCTTGCTGGCGATCAGGAGCAGCAGGACGACGGGATAGAAGGCGACCTGCAGCAACGTGACCGCGAGGATGAGGCAGAACAGACCGCGCGAGGCGAAGAATCCGGCGGCCACGAACCGCTGCGAGCTGCGGAACCGGTCGACGGCCGGGCCGACCAGCGGTGACAGCACGGCGAGCGGCGCCATCGTGATCAGCAGGTACAGCAGCACCTGCTGGCGCGATGCGTTGGGGCTGACGTTGAAGAAGAGCGACCCGGCGAGGCTGACCGAGACGAACGCGTCGCCGGCGGCGGCGAGCCCTTGCGCGGTGGCCAACGGCACCACCGCTCCCCTGCCGATCAGCAGTCGGCGCAGTCCGAACGTGGATCGGCACGCGCGCGATCGTCGGTGCGCTCCCCTCGTTCTCGCGGCCATCGGGCACGTCCCCATCTTGCAGCATGCAACGGTCGAGTGCGTCCATGGGCATGGGGCGGAAACGGCCGAGCCCGAGCGCCACGCTACGTTTGGGTCGAATCGTGGGAGGTGCTCGTGTGTTCGCTCGGCTCGCCATGGCCGTCGTGCTGTCAGCAACCGCATCGACGGCGCTCGTCAGCGCAGGTGGCCCGCTCGACACGCTCGAAACCGGTGCCACCGCATCGTCCCCGGCGACACGCCTCACGCCACCGCCGCGTTCGTTGTCCATCATCGCCGGTGGAGACGTGCTCACCGAGGAGCGCGTACGTTTCGCTGCGGCGTCAGCCGGCTCGTCGAGCGGCGTGCGCTTCGACTTCGGTCCGATGTTCAGCGAGATGAGGGAGGTGCTCGAGGCAGCCGACCTGGCGATCTGTCACATGGAGACGCCCATCGGTCCCCCCGGCGGCAGCTACGGCTCTGCCGGGCGCTCGCCGTTCGGCGGCAACCTGCTCCTGGCCCCACACGAGATCGCGGGCGGACTTCGCGACGTCGGATTCGACCGATGCTCGACGGCGTCGAATCACGCCAACGATCTTGGTCCCGGTGGCATCGACTCGACGATCGCCACGCTCAACGCCGTGGGGATCACCACCGCGGGCACCGCTCGGAGCGAAGCCGAGTCTGCGGTGTCCGTCTTCGAGATCGATCGCGTCAAGGTGGCACACCTCGCCTACACGACGTATTCCAACACGGTCACCCCGACGGAACCGTGGCGGCTCAATCACACACGCGACCAGCGTCGCATCGCCGACGACGTCGCCACGGCCAGACGATCCGGCGCCGAGATCGTGCTCGTGAGCCTGCACGTGTCCACGGAACTGCAGACGGGGCCGACCGTCGCCGACCGGGCAATGGTCACCTCAGTGACCTCGATGTCCGATGTCGACGCGGTCTTCATGCACGGCCCCCATGTCGTGCAACCCTTCGAGGTGGTCAACGACACGCCGGTGTGGTGGAGTCTGGGGAACTTCGTGTCCGAGATGGGGCCGCCGTCGGTCGGTCGTTACGCCAGCCCCCGTACGAGCGACGGCCTCTTGGCGTTCGTCCGTTTCGACGAGCGCCCATCGGGTGGGTTCGCCGTCATGACCGCCTCGGTCGCCGTCTGCAACGACTTCGCCGACCGCACGGTGCGCGCCGCAACGCTCGGGCTCACCCGCACGGATCTCGCGAATCGGGTGCGCGACGAGCTCTCACAGTGCCTCGCACGCACCCTCCAGCCGGTACCGGCCGCGCGCTAGCGGCTCTGTCAGAGAGACCCCGCCATCGTTGCCTGAACCGGAGCGAACGCGTTCGTGCGCTCTGCCACACACCGCCGTGTCCGACACGAGCGACTAAGAAGAGACCGTGACGTTTCCAACGGACCTCGAGATCGCACGGCAGGCCACGCTGCGGCCGCTGAACGACATCGCCGACCGAGCCGGGATCCCGCTCGACCTGCTCGAGCCGTACGGAACCGGTGCGGCCAAGATCGACCTCGCCGCGATCGACGCGATGGCCGACCGACCCCGCGCCAAGTACGTCGTGGTCTCTGCGATCACCCCGACGCCGCTCGGCGAGGGCAAGACCACCGTTGCTGTCGGGCTGGGCCAGGGCTTCAGCCACATCGGCAAGAACGCGACCCTCGCAATCCGCCAGCCGTCGATGGGGCCCACGTTCGGCATCAAGGGCGGCGCCGCGGGTGGCGGCTACAGCCAGGTGGTGCCGATGGAGCTGCTCAACCTGCACCTCACCGGCGACGTGCACGCGGTCACGGCGGCCACCAACATGTGTGCCGCGGCGGTCGATGCGCACGTGTTCCACGGCAACGCTTCGGACCTCGATCCGCACCAGATCACCTGGCGGCGATCGATCGACATCAACGACCGCTCGCTGCGCAACGTCGTCACCGGGCTCGGGACTCGCCTCGACGGTGTGCCGCGCGAGACCGGCTTCGACATCACCGCGGCATCGGAGGTGATGGCCACGCTCGCATTGTGCACCGACCTGCAGGATCTCCGTCGCCGCCTCGGTCGCATCGTCGTCGGCTACACGAAGTCCGGTGACCCGGTCACCGCCGAGGACGTCGAGGTCGCCGGTGCGATGGCGGTGATCCTGCGTGAAGCGATCAAGCCGAACCTGATGCAGACCCTCGAGAACACGCCCGTGCTCGTGCACGCTGGGCCATTCGGCAACATCGCCACCGGCAACTCGTCGATCGTCGCCGACCTGATCGGCATCCACATGGGCGACTATCTCGTCACCGAGGCGGGTTTCGGCGCCGACATGGGCGCCGAGCGGTTCTTCAACATCAAGTGCCGGGTGTCGGGCCTCGCTCCCGACGCTGCCGTGCTGGTGGCGACCGTGCGCGGGTTGAAGGCGCACAGCGGCAAGCACACGATCGTGGCGGGCCGACCGCTCCCCGAGGCGATCCTCGCCGAGAATCCCGACGAGGTCCACGAGGGTGGCGCCAACCTGCGCAAGCAGTTGGAGAACATGCGCATCCACGGCTGCACGCCGGTGGTGGCGATCAACGTGTTCCCGGGCGATCATCCCGCCGACATCCGGGCGATCGAGGAGATCGCCGCCGAGTTCGGTGCGCGCGCCGCGGTGTCGACGCACTTCTCCGACGGTGGCGCGGGAGCGAAGGAACTCGCGCAGGCCGTTGCCGAGGCGGCCGAGGAGCCGAGCGAGTTCGCGGTGCTGTATCCCGACGAGATGTCGCTGCGCGACAAGATCCACACGGTGGCCACGAAGGTCTACGGCGCCGACGGTGTCGACTACACGCCGCTCGCCAACCGTCAGATCGACACCTACGAACGCAACGGCTTCGGCGACCTGCCGGTGTGCATCGCCAAGACGCACCTGTCGATCTCGTCCGACCCGACGCTGCGCGGCGCACCGACCGGCTGGACCCTGCCGGTGCGCGAGGTGCGGGCGTCGGTCGGCGCAGGCTTCGTGTATCCGATCTGCGGGGCGATGAGCACGATGCCCGGACTCGGCGCGTCACCCGCACTGCAACGCATCGACATCGACGCCGACGGCAACATCGTCGGCCTGAGCTGAGCGGACCGCACGATGACGACGGCACCGATCGACGCTCTGCGCGCGCTGCGCGAGCAACTGTGGGATCCCGAACGCGGCATGGACCGCTACGCGCCAGGTGTGGTGCCGGGTCTCGACATCTCGTCGTTGCACCTCCACGCGGTGCGCGAGACGGCGAACGGCGCGTTCCTCGACCTGCAGGACGGCAACGTCGAGCGGGCGGTGACGGCGCTGCGCAACGTGCTTGCGCTGCAGTACCCGGAGTCGGGCCGGCCGTGGAGCGGGACGTTCCCGACGTCGGCCGAGCAGCCCGACCCGCCGGGCGACGACGCCGTCGAGTGGGTGCACTACGACCCGAACTGGCGCCAGTTCATCGGCGTCACCTTGGCGCTCTGTGTGATCGTGCACGGTCCGTCGTTGCCGAGCGACGTGACGGCGGGCATCGACGCGGCGCTGCGCCGGTGCGTCGCCGGCGAGCCCGACGATCGGATCCCGCGTTGGTACACCAACCCGAACCTGATGCACGCCTGGCTGCAGGGCCATGTCGCCGCGTCGACCGGCGACGTCGAGCTGCGCGCTGCTGCCCACGTCCGCCTCGCGGTGCCGATGGAGCGGCTGCTGCGCTACGGCGACGTCGACGAGTACAACTCGCCGACCTACGACGGCATCGACCTGCTGGCCATCGGGCTGTGGGCGATGTATCCGCCGACCGACGGCTTCGCCGATGCTGCGTCGACCATGCTCCCGGAGATCGGCAAGCGGATCTCGACGCTCTACCACCGGCGCTTCGGCGTCCCGTGCGGGCCCTACATCCGCGCCTACGGACTCGCACCCACCGAGTACGTGTCGTTGTCGGGGCTGCTCTACTCGGTGTGCGGCGAATCGCCCGCAACCGTGCTGCCGTCGCCGATCACGGCCGACACGGTGCACGTGCACGACCTCTACTTCCTCCCGCTCCTCCAGCATCTCGCCCCGGTGCTGACACCGCACCTCTCGCTGTCGTCGGTGACATCGGAGCGTCACCACGTGCAGCGGTTCGGTAGCTCGGTCGCCGAGAGCCTGCTGCGTGCCGACCTCGCCGTCGGCTGGGACCAGGGTCGTCGCCACGAGGCCTCGCTCGCTCAGTACGTGCCGTTCACCGCGCATGTCGCCGAGGCGGACGGATCGACGACGGCGTTCGGCGTGATGCTGCCACCCGAGACCGCGTGGGTCGACGTCGAGCGCGTGAGCGATCTCGAGTTCGCCGTGCGTGCTGCGGGCCGGGCGAACACGGTCGGATTGCGGTTCGTCGGCGCGGCGACCGCAACGTTGGCCAACGGTCGGCTGAGCGTCGGTCGAGTGACCGTGGAGTTCGACGTGGCACCGGCCGAGGTGACCGACGACTCGACGCACGGACGGTCCGAGCTGGTCCTCACGTGGCCGGCCGACAAGTTCGTCGTCCGCATCTCGATCACCGACTGAACGCGACGGCGCTCGATCAGCGGGTCACTGGCGGCGCAGTCGCTCGCGCGAGGCGCGCAGCGGCCGCGACGTCAGCCGGACCGCGAAGTCGGTGGCGCGCGCCGGCACCGGCACGAACGGTCCCTGCCGGCCGAGCGGAACGGCATCCTCGGCCACGAGGCGGTAGGCGACGTAGGTGGCGATCAACCCGTGCGTGACGACGAGGCACCAGAAGAACGAGGTCTCACCGAACGACGCCATGATCGCTCCGGCGATGATCGGACCGAGCACGGCGCCGGTGCCGTTCACGCGCAGCGAGGTGCCGCTCGCCCCCATCGCGCTGCCCGGGGCCGACCGGTCGAGGGTGTGCGACAGGAGCAAGGAATAGAGCGAGAACGTCAGCCCGCCGAGCACGAACATCATCGGCAATGCAACCGTGCTGCCCTCCGGCACCAGTGCCAGCAGCACCGCCATCAACGCGGCGGCCACGGCGACCACGAAGATCACCCCACGACGCGGGAGCCGGTCCGAGGCCCATCCGACGGGCCACTGGAAGGCCAACGCTCCGAGCGACGGCAGGGCAAGGAACGCGGCGGTCATCCGCGGACTGAAGCCGGCCCGGGTGGCATAGACGGCACTCAGCCCGAACAGGATGCCGTGTGATGCGCCGGTGAAGAAGATGCCCACCATCCCGGTCGGGGCGGTGCGGAAGAACTCGCGCACCTTCATCGTCGGCGACACGCGAACCGGTGGCGCCTCGGTCGTGGCGGCCAGCGCGAACGGCACGAACGACATCGACACGAGGATCGACGCGACGACGAACAGGTTGGCGTCGGTCGGGTCGCCGGTGGCGATCAGCAGCTGGCCGAGCCCGAGGCCGCCCATCGACGCGATCATGTACACGGCCAGCGTGCGCCCACGGGTGCGTGGCGTCGAGGCATCGTTGAGCCACGACTCGACCACCACGTACAGCCCGGCCATGCAGAACCCGAACACGAACCGCAGCGCTCCCCAGCTGACGGGGTTGACCCAGATGAAATGCATCAGCACCACGCACGACGCCAGCGAGGCGAGGCTGGCGAACACCCGGATGTGGCCGACGCCCGACAGCCACCGGACCACCAGCACCGGCCCGAGCAGGAAGCCGGCGAAGTAGCACGCCATCACGACGCCGCTGGTGCGCACGTCGAAGCCCTCGTCGACCATGCGGACGCCGAGCACGGCCAGGTTGAGGCCGTTGCCGACCATCAGCATCGTGAAACCGAGGAACAGCGTCCACAACGCGATGCCGCCGCGCACCGCTGGTTGAAGGTGTTCCTCGGGGGACGGCTCGGTCACGGACACGCGCCGCGCACGCTACCGACGACGGCCGCGCAGCCGGTCGAGTTCGCGACGATCGCGCTTGGTCGGCCGGCCGGCGCCGCGATCGCGCTGGAACACGGGGACGTCGACCTCACGTTCGGGCACCGGCGGGCTGTGGTCGACGAAGCAGTCGACGGCGACCGTGGCGCCGACGCGCTTGACGATCAGCGTGGTGACCTCGAGGATCCGTTGGCGGTCGTGGAGGTAGGCCTCGACCCGGTCGCCGACCTTCACCGGCGTCGCCGGCTTGGCCGCTTTGCCGTTCACCTTGACGTGCCCGCCCCGGCATGCAGCGGCCGCGTCGCTGCGCGTCTTGGTCATCCGCACCGACCACAACCACTGATCCACACGCGCCGACTCGATCCCGCCAGCTTCCCACGTCCGCCCCCGCACACGTCACCCCCATCCGAAACTTGCGCACGGCAGCCCGCCAGTGACCCTTTTGCGCGCACGTTTCGGGTCGAGGGCGGGGGGATCAGGCGGGGATCTGTTGGGTGATGCAGTGGATGCCACCACCGCCGGCGGCGAGGATCGCGCCGACGTCGAGGGCGACCGCTTCGCGGCCGGGGTACTGCTCGGCGATCAGGGCGACCATGTCGGCGTCGGCCGCATGACCGCACGTCGGGATCAGCACGAAGCCGTTGCCGAGGTAGTAGTTGAGGTACGGCACGACCACCCGCTCGACGCCCTCGCCGCGGTCGATCTCGGCGAACGGCAGCACCGGCACGGTCACGACCTCGATCGACCGCCCGCGGGCGTCGATCGCTCCCTTCGCGACGCGCCGGTCGACGTCGAGGCGCAGCCAGTCGTCCTCGTCGGGATCGTCGCATCCCTGCAACACGAGCCGGCCGGGCGCCGCGAACGCGGCAATGTTGTCGACGTGGCCGTCGGTGTCGTCGTCGAGGGCCAGCCCGTACGGCAGCCAGACCGTGCGTTCGGCGCCGAGTTCGGCACGCAGCATGGCGTCGATCTCGGCCTGCGTCATCGTCGGGTTGCGGTTGGGGTGCATCAGGCACTGCGTGGTGGTGACCAGCGTGGCGTCGCCGTCGCCGGTGATCGAACCGCCCTCGAACACCATGTCGATCGAGCGGACGGGATCGTCTCGCCGCTCGACGAATCGTCGCGCCGCGGCAGCGTCGTCGCCGTACGGCAGGAACTTGTCACCCCACGAGTTGAATCGCCAGTCGGTCGCCACCCGATCGCCGGCCTCGTCGATCACGTAGATCGGGCCGGTGTCGCGGAACCACGAATCGTCGATCGGCTGCTCGATGATCTCGACACCGGGTCCACACATCGACGCCGCCCGCTCGACCGTCCGCGGCGCCGCCAGCATCGTCACCGGCTCGAACCGGGCAATGGCGTTCGCCACCTCGGCGTGCGCGGCCTCGGCATCGGCGAACAACCCACCCCACATCTCCGCACGCGCCGGCCAACACATCGCCGTGCGCTCGTGCCACTCCCATTCCGCCGGTAGCCGCGTCACGACCCGCCCCCCACCCTCACGTGCTGCGTGGGGGCCTGGCTGCGATGAGCGAAGCGACCGGATGCGGCGGTTCGGCTCATCGCGAGATTCCGGTGGTGCCGTCGAGGGTGACGATCGGGCCGTAGAGCTCGGGGCGGCGGTCGCGGAAGAGGCCCCACGCGGCGCGTTGGGTGCGCAGCTGCTCACGATCGAACGACGCAACGAGCACCGCCTCGGCGTCGCGGCCGGCTTCGGCCACCTTGGCGCCGGTGTTGTCGGCGATGAACGACGACCCGTAGAACGTGATCTCGCACGTCCGGCCGACCTCGCGCCCGATGCGATTCGCCGCGACGACCGGCATCAGATTCGCCCCGGCGTGACCCTGCATCACCCGCTGCCAGTGCCCGCTCGAATCCCACGTCGGGTCGGGCGGCTCGCTGCCGATCGCCGTCGGGTACAGCAACACCTCGGCGCCGAGCAACGCCATCGACCGGGCGGTCTCGGGGAACCACTGGTCCCAGCAGATGCCCACACCGATCGTGCCGTGCTGCGTGTCCCACACACGAAAGCCCGTGTCGCCCGGTGAGAAGTAGTACTTCTCGGTGTAGCCGGGGCCGTCGGGGATGTGGCTCTTGCGATAGTGGCCGAGGGTCGACCCGTCGGCGTCGACGATCACCACGGTGTTGAACAGCGCCTGGCCGGCTCGCTCGTACACGCTCAGCGGCAGCACCACGTCGAGCTCGGCAGCGACGCCCGCGAAGTGCCCGATCGTCGGGTGACCGTCGAGCGGGCCTGGCCCGATCGAGATGCTCCGGCAGTTGGTCCTTGCAGAAGTACGGCCCCTCGAACAGCTCGGGGATCAGGATGATCCGGGCGCCCTGGGCGGCGGCGTCACGGACCAGACGCTCAGCGGTGGCGACGTTCGCGTCGAGGTCGTCGACCATCGCCATCTGGAGGGCTGCGACGCAGAGTTCGCTCATCTCGGTGACGCTACTGGTCGGCGGCACGCTCAGTCGTCGGTCAGCGCGTCGGCGCGTTGCCAAGCCGCTTCCAGCCGATCGAGCCGCTCCGTCGCGCTCGAACGCAAGGCGGTGGCGACGTCGGCCACGAGCAGGTCGAGCAAGGCGAGCGTGCCGACGTGGCTGTCGAACGGACCGGCTGATGCGGCTTCGACCACGAACGCGTGGTCGGCGGCTCGCGCGAGCGGCGACAGCACGCTGTCGGTGATCGCCACCACCGACGCGCCGTTCGTGCGCGCCTCGGCCTGCGCATCGATCAGCCAACGTTCGTAGCGCCGCAAATCGAGCGCCACCACGGTCGCTTCGGCTCCGACCAACGCCAGCGTGCGCACGATGTCGATGGGGTTTCCGTCGAGGAGTCGGCAGGCAGGCCGGAGCTGTTCGAGGTCGCCGACGAACTGCATCGCCACGCCTCGCGACGCCACGCCCGACAGCACGAGCACCGGCCGCTCCCGGTCGGCGAGCAGCGCAACTGCGCCCGCGAGCGTCGCCGGGTCGACGCCGTCCAACGTGGCCTGCACATTGGAGATCTCGGCCGTCAGGTGCCGGGCGAGCAGCGCCGCTCCACCGGTGGCCGGCTCGTCGCGGATGCGCTCGACGGCCGGGCGCAACTGTCCGCTGAGGTCTCGACGAATCGACGCCTGGAGTTCGGAGTAGCCCTCGTAGCCGAGCTTCGTCGCGAAGCGCACCACCGTGGCGGTGCCGACGCCGGCCGCAACGGCGAGCTCGGCGACGGTGCCGAACGCCACCACCTGCGGGCCCGCCAGCAGCGTCTCGGCGATGCGACGCTCGGACGGCGTGAGCCGGTCGGACCGTTCGCGCAACCGCTGCTCGACCTCCATGGAGTCGCCACCGTAGCGACGAGCCCCACACGGCGTACAACGCCCGCGGTGAGCGGACCGACCGTCGGTTCGGCTCGCCGGAGCTGGTGGCACGCGTCCGGTGATGCGGTGTGTTTCATTATTCGTGTATGGTTGGCACATCTGTTTCATGTGGTGACGAGGAGGCGATCATGACGAGCACGCAGATGGCAACCAGACGGAGCAGCCAGAGCGCTCCGATGTCGGTCGACGCGTCCGGCTGGAGCCTGCGCCACGAACCCAGTGCGGAACTCGACGAGGACCTGGTGCGCCAGGCCGCGCTCGGCGCCCGCGACCTCCCCCTCGACGTCGACGACGCAATCGTCCGGTTCGCATCCGAATCGGACCGATCCGGCGCACTGCTGATCCGCAACGCCCCCATCAGCGAGCTTCCCCCGACGCCGGCCACGCCCGAGTCGAGGGTCGACAAAGATCTCGCCACCGAACTCACGTTGCTCACCGTCGCGCGCCGCCTCGGCCAGCCGGTCGGCTACGTCCCCGAGCACGGCGGCCGGATCGTCCAGAACATCGTGCCGACACAGAGCGACGCCGATCTCCAGACGTCGACGTCGTCGCGTTCGAACCTGATGTTCCACACCGAGACAGCGTTCCACCCGTTCCGCCCGCGCTACCTACTGCTGCTGTGCCTGCGCGGTGACCCGTCGGCGCACACGACACTCGCATCGGTGCACGACATCATGGACCATCTTCCCGACGAGACGGTCGACGTGATGTTCGAGCCGCGCTTCCGCACGGCCGTCGACGCCAGCTTCCTCGCCGGACGCACCAACGAACTCGGCGCCGCACGGCCGCTGGTCACCGGCACGCGCGACCAGCCGACCTTCATCTTCGACGCCGACCTCACCGTGGGTGTCGACGCAGCGGCCGACGACGTCCTGGTTGCGGTTCGTGCCGCGATCGCCGCAGTCGAGACCTCGGTCGTGCTCGAGCCCGGTGACCTGCTCGTCGTCGACAACAACGTCGCGGTGCACGGCCGCTCGCCGTTCAGCGCCCGGTTCGACGGCACGGACCGGTGGCTGCAGCGTTCGTTCGTCGTGTCCGACCTCGCACCCAGCGCCGCCGACCGCATCGGCCGCGTGATCACCACCGAGTTCGGGAGCGACTGACCCGACGCACGTCGGTCAGATCTCGACCAGCGTGCCGACCTCGAAGACACGGTCGACCGGCAGCGAGAAGAACCTGGTCGCGCTGCCGGCGCTGCGGTTCATGGCGACGAAGAGCCGCTCGCGCGCCGGGTGCATGCCCGGCGCCTTCGTCGCCGACACCGACTCGCGACCGATGAAGTACGTCACCGTGTCCGGATCGAAGTCCTGCCCGGGAAGCTGCAACAGCGCCAGTGCAGCTGGCACGTTCGGATCGTCGAGGTACCCGAAGCGCAGCGTCACCTGCTGGATACCCGAGCCGACCTTGCGCGTCGTCAACCGCTCGCTCTCGGGCACCCGAGGGATGTCATCGGTCTCGACCGACACCATGAGGGTCAGCTGGTGCAGAACGTGGTTGTGCGTGATGTTGGCGATCAGTGCGGGTGGGGCGGCACCGGCGTCTTTGAACATGTAGACGGCGATGCCGGGGACGCGGGCGGCGTCGGCGACGACGGCCTCGTGGACGACGACCTCGATCGGCCGTTCGCCCCGATGGATGCGTGCGGCAACGAGCTGGCGACCCTTGCGCCACGTCGTCATCAACACGACGAGGATCAGGCCGACCAGCAACGGGAACCATCCGCCCGAGACGACCTTGACCAGGTTGGCCGACAGGAAGGCGATGTCGACCACGAACAGCGGAATGCAGACGGCGAGCGTTCGGGCGAGCGACCAACCCCACCGGTCGCGCGCCACCCGGAAGAACAGCAGCGTCGTGATCAGCATCGTCATCGTGACGGCGATGCCGTACGCGGATGCGAGGTTGGCCGACGAGCGGAACCCCAGGACGAGGCCGACGCAGCCGATCATCAGGAGCCAGTTCACGACCGGCACGTAGATCTGGCCCACGTGATCGGGCGAGGTGTGGGTGATCCGCATGCGCGGGAGATAGTCGAGTTGCACCGCCTGGGCGGTCAGCGAGAACGCGCCGGAGATCAACGCCTGCGATGCGATCACGGTGGCGCAGGTCGCCAGGACGGCGAGCGGCACGATGGCCCACGACGGAGCGAGACGGTAGAACGGGCTCTCCATGGCACTCGGGTCGGCAACGACGAGGGCCGCTTGCCCGAAATAGTTCAGCAGCAGCGCAGGCAGCACGAGCGCGTACCAGCTGAACTGGATCGGCCGTCGACCGAAGTGACCCATGTCGGCGTACAGCGCCTCGCCGCCGGTGACGACGAGGAAGATCGAACCGAGCGCAACGAACGCGTTGCCCGGCTGGTTGACGAAGAAGTCGACGGCATAGGTCGGTGAGACCGCACGAGCGACGCCGGGATGCTGCAGGACCTGGTTCAGACCGAGCAGCCCGAGCACGCTGAACCAGACCAGCATCACCGGCCCGAAGACCGTCGAGATCCGTGCCGTGCCGTGGCGCTGCACGGTGAACAACCCGACGAGGATCACGATCGAGATCGGGATGACGAATCGCTCGAACGCGGTGCTCGCCACCTCGAAACCCTCGACGGCACTGAGCACCGAGATCGCTGGCGTGATCAGTCCGTCGCCGTAGAGCAGCGCTGTCCCGAACACGCCGAGTGTCACCACCGCGGCGAGGACACCCTTGGCGTTGCCCTTCGGCGGCGCCACGAGTGCAGTGAGTGCCAGGATGCCGCCCTCGCCGTGATTGTCGGCGCGCATGACCAGCGACAGGTACTTGATCGAAATGACGATGATGAGCGCCCAGAAGACGACCGACGCGACGCCGTATGCGCTCTGGGTCGTCGCATCGAGGCCGGCATGGTCGAACGTCTCGCGGATCGCGTAGATCGGGCTGGTGCCGATGTCGCCGTAGACGATGCCAAGCGCACCGAATGCCAGGGCGGCGGTTCCGCCGCGTGTTGCCCGAGCTGTTTCGACAGTGCTCACGTTCATCCGCTCGTTCCGGCGTCACCTCGTCGAGCGGCGCATCCACCCGTCAGTGAATCAACGATCGAGGAGCTTCGCGCGCACGATCTCGGTCTCGGGGGAACTGAGCGGACGATTCGTCTTCACGCGCACCGTCACCGTGTCGGTCGACGACGGCTGAACGTCGGGTTCGTGGGTCTCGATGTCGCGGAGGAACACCACACCGGTGAGCCCGACGTCGTTGGAGGCGTCGGTGAGCCGTTCGACGGCGTCGTGCTCGTCGGCGGCCGCCCATTCCTCGAGCGGCACGACGATGTCGCTGACCGCGGGGAGCTGCGACAGGTTGGTGACCGCCTCGACGGAGTGGTGGCCCGCGTGCCATGTCGCACCGTCGGGCGTGCGCAGCCGCACGGAGGCGCTCCCGATCAGATCGACGATGCCGCGCACCTCGGCGCCGCCCACCCGAAGCACGACCTCGTCGCCGACGGCGTAGCGGTCCTCGAGCAGCGCCCGCGTGCCGGCGAGGAAGTCCTTCACCAGATCCTGGCCGCTGAGCGCCAGCGCGAGGCCGATGAAGCCGGCGCTCGAGATCGCGAAAGCGAGGCTCACGCCCATCAGCTCGATGGCCCCGAACGCGGCGAAGGTGAAGATCATCACGGTGACGAAGCGGCCGATCATCTTCGCCACCGAGTCGGCGCGTTGGCGCTTTCGCGTGTCGGCCTGGCCGTTGTCGCCGAGTCGGTCGAGACGGACCCGCCACGATCCCTCGGACCGCTGCGCGCGGCGCACGGCACGGCGCGTCAGGGTGCGGATGACGGTTCGCGCCAGCCACGACGCCACGATCGCGATCGGCAGGAGCAGGATGGCTTCGGAGGCGGCGGTGAGCCAGGACATCATCGGGAACTTCTTTCATCGGCGAGCCGCCGAAACATTACGGTTGTGTTACAGCGCCATCGTGCCAGGTCCGAGGGCACTCCACTCGGCAGACCCGGGATTTCCGTGTGACATCGCTCACGGCAACCGTCAACGAAGCGATCGCGCGGGGTGTACCGTGCGACTGGTGTCACCCTCCCGGCGTGTCGATCGCCCCGTCCTCGGCTGGCGCGAGTGGGTTGCCCTGCCGCAGTGGGGGGTCACCCATCTCAAAGCCAAGATCGACACCGGCGCACGGACGTCGTCGCTGCACGCATTCGATCTCGAGTGGTTCGATCGCGATGGAAGCCCGTGGGTGCGATTCGAGATCCACCCCTGGCAACGTTCCACCGCCGACGCTGTCGTCGCCGAAGCAGCAGTCGCATCCACCCGCGACATCCGAAGCTCCTCCGGCACGATCGATCATCGTCCGGTGATTCGAGCGCCGCTGACGATCGCCGGCACCGACGTCGACGCCGAGATCACCCTGACCCGGCGCGACGAGATGGGATTCCGCCTGCTGATCGGACGCGAGGCCATCCGCCGCCGATTCGTGGTCGACCCCGGCGTCTCCTATCGCGGCGGGCGTCCACCGAAGGACGTCAGGATGAAGAATCGGCGGCGACCATGAGTCTGCGGCGGCGCGCCTCGTTCCGCATCGGCGAACTCGACGTGGCTCCCGGCCGAGCTGCCACGGGCGAACTCCCGATCGCCCGTCAGGTCACCGGAACACGAATCTCGCTCCCGCTGCAAGTCGTGCACGGGCGCCGCGACGGCCGCACGGTGTGGCTCAGCGCGGCGGTCCACGGTGACGAGATCAACGGCGTCGAGATCATCCGGCGCGTGATGCGCGGCCTCGACGCTCGCTCGATGGCCGGCACCGTCATCGCTGTGCCGATCGTCAACGTGCACGGCTTCCTGAACGGCGACCGCTACCTCCCGGACCGCCGCGACCTCAACCGCTCGTTCCCGGGCTCGGCGACCGGGTCGCTGGCGGCGCGTATCGCCAACCTGTTCATGACCGAGATCGTCAGCCGCTGCGACGTCGGCATCGACCTCCACACCGGCTCCGACCACCGCACCAACCTCCCCCACATCCGCGCCGATCTCGACGACTCCGAGACGCGCAAACTCGCCGAGGCATTCGGTGCACCGTTGATGCTCCACGCCAAGACCCGCGACGGCTCGCTGCGCGGTGCCGCCACCGAGAGCGGCGCCACGGTGCTGCTGTTCGAGGGCGGTGAGGCGCTTCGCTTCGACGACGACGCGCTGATCGCCGGCGTCGAGGGCATCCGTCGGGTGCTCGCCGAACTCGCGGTCGTCGATCCCGACACCAGCGAACCACGGCCGGTGCCGATCGAGAGCCGGAGCAGCTCGTGGATCCGCGCCCGCCGCAGCGGGATCGTCCTGCTCGACGCCGAACTCGGCGAGGTCGTCCAACGCGGCCAGCTGCTCGGCCTGATCCACGACTCCGTCGGCAACCGCCTCGCCCGTGTGACCGCACCACGCGTGGGCATCGTCATCGGACGGGTCCAGCAGCCGCTCGTGAACCAGGGCGACGCACTCGTCCACCTTGCCGAGGTCGCTGACGCTTCGGCGTCCGACCTCGGCCACTTCGTCTCCACCCCCAGTGAGGATCACCTGTGAAGCTCGCCATTCTCTCCCGCGCTCCGCGCTCGTACAGCACACAGCGTCTGAAGCTCGCCGCCCTCGACCGCGGCCACGACTGCAAGGTCCTCAACACGCTGCGTTTCGCGATCGACCTGTCGAGCTCGGAACCGGACCTGCAGTTCCGCGGCAAGCCGCTGTCGGACTACGACGCGATCCTCCCGCGGATCGGCGCGTCGATCACCTACTTCGGCTCCGCAGTGGTACGCCAGTTCGAGCAGATGGACGTGTACACGCCGATCACCGCGAATGGCATCACCAACTCGCGCGACAAGCTCCGCGCGATCCAGATCCTCTCGCGCCACGACATCGGCATGCCGAAGACCGCGTTCGTCCGCAACCGCCAGGATGTGCTGCCGGCGATCGACCGCGTCGGCGGCGCGCCGGTCGTGATCAAACTGCTCGAAGGCACCCAGGGCATCGGCGTCATCCTGGCCCCCGACCGCAAGGTCGCCGAGGCGATCATCGAGACGCTCCACAACACCAAGCAGAACGTGCTGATCCAGGAGTTCATCGCCGAGAGCAAGGGCCGCGACATCCGAGCGCTCGTGATCGGCGACCGCGTCGTTGCGGCGATGCGCAGAACGGCGCAGGGCGACGAGTTCCGTTCGAACGTGCACCGCGGCGGGTCCGTCGAGGCCGTGTCGCTCGACGCCTCCTACGAGCGCACCGCGGTGCGCGCCGCGCAGATCATGGGACTGCGCGTCGCCGGCGTCGACATGCTCGAAGGCAACGACGGACCGATGGTGATGGAGGTCAACTCGTCGCCAGGGCTCGAGGGCATCGAACGGGCCACCGAGCTCGACGTCGCCGGTGCGATCATCGACCACGTCGCCAACCAGGTGGCATTCCCCGAGCTCGACGTGCGCCAGCGCCTGACGGTCAGCACCGGCTATGGCGTGGCGGAGTTGCTCGTGCGCGATGACGGCGACTTCGTCGGCAAGACGATCGGCGAGGCGGGTCTGCGCGATCGCGACATCTCGGTACTCACCCTGCACCGCGACACCGACGTGATCCCGAATCCGCGCGACACCCGCAAGCTCGAGGCGAACGACCGGCTGCTGTGCTTCGGCAACCTCGAGGAGATGCGCGACATGATTCCGGCGCGGCGACGTCGACGTGCCCGCGTCCGCAAGCTTCCCGAACATCCCCTCCCCGAACCCGACTGACCGGGCGCACCGTCGCTGCGCGCCCCACTACGGTTCGGTCGTGGCACCTGACCTCGACGACATCCGCGCCGCGCAGAGCGTGATCGCCGAGACCGTCAAGCGCACGCCGGTGATCAGCTCGCTCACGCTGTCGAGCGACATCGGCGGCAACGTCGTGCTCAAGGCCGAGAACCTCCAACGCACCGGCGCGTTCAAGATCCGCGGCGCGACCAACAAGATCGCATCACTCGGTGACGACGCAGCGCGCGGCGTCACCACCGGCAGCGCCGGCAACCATGCGCAGGCGTTGGCGTTCGCAGCACGGCACTTCGGTGTGCCGTGCGAGATCTTCGTGCCGGTCGGCGCGGCGATCACGAAGATCGATGCGTGCCGGGCGCTCGGCGCGACGGTCATCGAGCACGGCGTGGCGCTCGCCGAGGCCGTGGCGGCAGCGAAGCAACGCGCCGACGAGACCGCGATGACGTTCTGCGCGCCGTTCGACGATGCCGCGGTCGTCGCCGGCCAGGGCACGCTCGGATTGGAACTCGTCGACGACATCGACGACCTCGCGAGCGTGATCGTGCCGCTGGGTGGCGGCGGGTTGATCGGTGGGACGGCGATCGCCGTCAAGTCGTTGCGTCCCGACGTCCGCGTCGTCGGGGTGCAGGCCGCGGTGTGTGCGCCCTACGCCGGTGGGACACCTCCCGACGGCCCGGTCGTCACGCTCGCCGACGGCATCGCGGTCAAGTACCCGGGTGAACTGACCGGCCCGCTCGTCGAACGCTGGGTCGACGAGGTGGTCGCCGTCGACGAGGACGCGATCGCCGACGCGATGGTCCTGCTGATGGACCGCGCGAAGCTGTATGTCGAAGGCGCTGGCGCCGTCGGCGTCGCGGCGCTGCTGTCCGGCGCCGTGCAGCCGAGCGCGACCGGTTCGACCTGCGTGGTGCTGTCGGGCGGCAACGTCGACCTCGGCGTCGTGCCGAGCCTGATCCGCCGCCACGAGAACACTGCGGGGCGACGGCTGTCCGTGGTGGCACGCATCGACGACCGCCCGGGGTCGCTCGCCCACCTCCTCGACGTGTTCGCCGATGGCGGCGCCGACCTGATCGAGGTCCAGCACGTGCGAGAGGGTCTCGAACTGCACGTGCGCGAGACCGGGATTCACGCCACCTTCGCCGTCCGCAGCGGCGACCAGGCCCGAGCGCTGATCGACGCCGCTCGGGCGGCCGGCTACGAGATCCGACGCAGCACCTGGTGAGTGCCCGTGCAGTCGCGGCGCCGCCGCGTGTCACACTCTCCTGATGGACGAACTCTGGTTGATCGGTCGGATCCTGTTCTGCTCGTTGTTCATCGCATCGGGAATCGGCCAGCTCGTCGAGCTCGACGCATCCACGCGGTACGCAACCGCCAAGGGCATCAGCCCCGGCGCCGCTCGACCCGGGGTGATCGCCTCGGGCATCGCATTCATCGTCGGTGGCGTCTCGGTGCTGTTCGGCATCTGGGGAGACCTCGGGGCGCTGCTGCTGATCATCACCCTGATCCCGCTGACGTTCCTCATGCACCAGTTCTGGGCGGAACGTGATCCGACCGCAAAGCAGACCGAGCTGTCGATGTTCATGAAGAACATCGCGCTGATCGGCGGCTGCGTCCTGCTGTTCTCGTGGTTCGCCCGCGACACGTTCGGGTTCGGCCTGCCCTACACGATGACCGACGGCGCGTTCAGCTTTCGCTGACCGTCACCAGCGCAGCGTTCAGCGGCACTCGGTGCACGACACGTCGGCAGGAACGTCACCCTCGACGAGGCTGGTGAGGAAGTCGACGAGGCGAACGCCGTCGACCTCGAGTTCGTAGAGGCCATCGCTGCCGAGGATCGTATGGCCGGACCCCGGAGCGATGTACGACGCCACGGGCACACCCGCCGCTTCGATCTGCGCCTCGGTCGAGTCGATCAACCCGAGCAGGTCGGACGTGTCGATGCCGAGCAGCCCGGCGAAGAACGTCTGCACACCGTCCGCGGCGTTGTCGAACCGGGCGAAGGTGATGTCGGGATGTTGCGTGCCGGCCGCTACCCACTGTCCGGGAAAGCTGAATTCCTCTGCGGTCAACCCCTCGTTCACCGGCCAGTCCGGGACGTTGGCCAGGACGCCCCAGTCGCCGCCCAGCTGCGCGTTCAGTTCCGGTACGTCGGGATACGCGCCGGAGGCGTCGCCGAACGCGACGATGTCGACATCGGGCAGCGCGTCGGCGGCGAGACCGGCGAACGTGGGCGCCGGTATCGACCCGGCACTGGAGCCGGCGACGACGAGTTGCTCGACGTCGGGATAGTCGGCGAGCACCGTGTCGAGCCCCTTCGAGGCGTTGCCGAACCCGCCGTGGTTGATCGTGACCGAGTCGGAGTACTCGTTCACCCGGTCACCCAGATGCACGTCGCCGGTGCAGTACGGCACGTAGACCACCGAGTACTCCGCGAACGGGTTCTCGGCGTTGTCGGCGTCGAAGATGCCGCCGTTGCCGGGCGTCGCGCCGAGCTCCAGGCTCGTGGTGTAGATCGGGCTGGCCGGACCGCATGTCTCGGCATCGAAACACGCACCGCCACCCTCCAGGAACAGCACCACCTTCGTCGGGTCGGCGGGCCGTTGCCACAGTTCGAACGGGCTGCCATCGGAGCACCGGCAGTCGTCGCCGCCCGGGATCGAGGCCCACTCGCCCACCGTGACCGCCTCGGCCTCCGTGGTTGTCGTCGCCTCGGTCGTCGCCGGGCTGTCCACGATGTCGGTGGTGTCGGGCGTGGCCGGCTCCGGCACGCTCGAACCGGTCTCGGTGGTGGCCGGGCTCTCGGTGAGTGCGGTGGCGGGTGTGGCGTCGGTCGACGGACTCGCCTCGTCTCCCGAACTGCCGCAGGCCGCAACGGCGACTGCAACGACGACGAGCGCTGACCACGTGATCTTCATCCGTGGATCATCGTGCGCCCACCGTGGAACCGCCGAATCCGCCCCGAAATCGAGAGCGCTCAGACGGCCCGATACGTCGCGTCGAGCCTCGGCTGGGTCGAGCCGTCGACGGCCACGACGCCGTCGTCGACGAGCTTCACCAGGTGGGCGAGCACGCTGCGGCGAGCCGGTTTGAACAGCTCCCTGCGCACATCGACGTACAGCGTCTCGACCATGGCCGGGATCGTGTCGAGGCCCGACCGGACGGCGTCGAGCACTTGGCGTTCTCGTTCGAGCCGATGCTCGATCAACTCCCCCACGAACCGCGCCGGGTCGGGGATCGGTGGCCCGTGGGTGGGGATCGCGACATCGTCGGCTCGGCCGGCAACGGCGCGCAGCGAGTCGAAGTAGGCCGCCATGTCGCCGTCCGGAGGCGACACGACCGTGGTGCTCCATCCCATCACGTGATCGCCGGTGAAGATCGTCCGTGTCGTGCCGTCGTCGAGCGTGAAGCACGTGTGGTTCGAGGTGTGGCCCGGCGTGTGGAGCGCGGCCATCGTCCACCCGGCGCCGGACGCGACGACGTCGCCGGTTCGCACCACCTCGTCGGGGGTGAACTCGCGATCGGTGGTCTCCTCCATCTGCGGAGACACCGGCTCGTCGACGACGTCGCCGCGAGCCTCGGCGTCGGTTCGGCGCAGCGCCGCCTCGCGCTCCTCGGCCGCAAGCACCTCGGGTGGGTCGGCGCCGATGTCCCAGGTGTCGTCGCCGTGGGGCCCGAACGCGAACGTCGAGGCGCCCGTCTCGGCGGCGAGCCAAGCGGCGAGTGGCGAGTGGTCGGCGTGGCAGTGGGTGATCAGGATCGCCCGCACCGAGCAACCGTCGAGCGCTGCGGCGAGCGCATCTCGGTGGGAGTCGAGGCGGGGCCCCGGGTCGATCACGACGACGTCGCCGCGTCCGTCCGAGTTCCCGCCGACGAGGTAGGTGCCGGTGCCGTGGTAGGTGAACTTCGACGGGTTCTCGGCGATCACGCGACGAACGAGCGGAGCGACCGGCGCCGACACCCCGTAGGAGAACGCGTCGCGGTCGAGCGTCAGGAACTGCATCGTGTCCACCCGAGTGCGTCGAGCCGGCCGACCGGATGGCCGTGGCCGAGCACCGGCACCGACACCGCGTCGACGGTGGCCGTGGCGATCTCGTCGACGTCGACGCCTGCGGCTCGCAGCGACTCGGCGACCACCGCCTGACGGCACGTGTCGTTGCCATCGGCGACCTTGAACGCCACTGCCCGACCGTCGGCGAGTCCGGCCGCCATCACGCCGGCGGCGCCCTCCTTGGCGACCAGCGTCGGCACCGCGTGCATCCACAGCGTGACGTCACGCGTGGGGCCACCGACCAGCATCGGATGCGCCGTCATCGCCCGGGCGACCACGGAGCCTGGCGTGGCCAACCGACCGAACGCTGCGGCCAGGTCACGCAACGACAGCGCATGGGTCGGGGCACCGCAGCCGTCGGTGCCGATGTGGTGCACCACGGCACCGTGAGTCTGGATGTCGAGGGTGATCGCCGCTTGGAGGGGATGGTCGGGGTCGAGGTAGTCGGCGATCGACCAGCCGTTGACGCGACACGTGGCGAGCATGGCGGCGTGCTTGCCCGAGCAGTTCTGCTGGAGCGCCGACGGTTCGATTCCTGCGGCCCGAGCCGCTGCGCGCGCCGCCGCTCCGTACGGCCGCGCCGGCGTGTTGGCGAGGTCGGACTCGGTGAGGTCGTAGCGCTCGAGGATCGATCGGACCACGTCGAGGTGGTCGGCTGATCCGTCGTGGCTCGCGCACGCCACAGCGAGCTGGCGATCGTCGAGTTCGAGGCCGGCGCCGACCATCGCGGCCGCCTGCATCGGCTTCAGACACGAACGCGGGTACACCACCAGATCGGGATCGCCGATCGATGCTCGCAGCGCTGCGTCGCCATCGATTGCGACCCCGGCGCCGTGATGAACGGACTCCTCGAGCCCGCTGCGCGTGGCGACCGCGATCGGCGCAACCCGACCGTCGAACCGCGTCACGTTGCGTCCGGGGCGGCCATGCCGGGGCCCGGTGGGGCGTTCGGGTCGCTCGACGATCGGGACGACCGCGGTTCGGGCACGGCGGTGAGATGGCTGTCCACCACGTCGTATCGATTGCCCCACTCGCTCGCCAGGGCTTGGATCATCGCGGCAGCCGGCAGCGCGAGCAACGCACCGACGAACCCGAGGAGCGCGGCGCCGCCGAGCGCTGCGCCGAACGCGACCGCCGGGTGGAGTTCCATCGTTCGCGCCGTGATGCGCGGCGCGAAGAAGTAGTTCTCGATCTGCTGGTACACCACGATGAACACGATCACGATCGAGCGCGTTCACCGGCGAGTCGAGCAGCGTCAACAGCACCGGGAGAATGCCTGCGAGGTAGGTGCCGACGACGGGCAGGAACTGGCTGACGAGGCCGACCCAGAGCGCGAGCGCCACGGGCGCCGGAGTGCCGATCGACTGGAACACGATCCAGTGGAAGAACGCCGAGAGCAGCGCCAGCAACGCCCGCGAGTAGAGGTAGCCGCCGGTCTTGGTGATGGCGAGTTCCCAGGCCCGCAGCACCTGGGCCTGGCGTGCCGGGTTGAGGCGTGAACAGATCCCGCGGCGCATGCGCGGACCGTCGGCCACCAAGTAGTAGGTGAACAGGATCACCGACAGCATCTGGAAGATGACTGCGACCACGGCCAGCGACAGTCGCACCGCCTCGTCGCTCTGCGACTGGATGAACTCCTGAACGCGGCCGTCGGGGTCGTTGAACTCCTCGATCACGTCCTGCGGATCGATGTTCGAACCGAAGTTGTCGTTGAGGAAGTTGACCGTGTCGGTGATGTACGCATCGGACTCCGACAGCAGGTCGGCGACCTGGGTGCCCACGAGCGTGCCGACCGCGCCGGCGAAGATCAGGAACGCCGTGAGCACGCCGAGCAGAATCGTGATCGTGGCTCGACCGCGTCGCCAGCCACGAGCGGCGAGCCGGTTGACGCCGGGCTCGATCGCCAACGAGAGGAACACCGACACGAGCAGCAGCACCAGCAACGACGACAGCCGGTGGAACACGTGGCGCGTCGTGTAGGTCAGCAGATAGCCGATCCAGAACACGATGACGGCGGGAATCACCCAGCGCGGGAGGGTGCGATCGGTGGCCCGCCGTTCGAGCGGGCGACCCGAGCTGTCGACCGGACGGCCCGCCGATCCGTCGGACGTGCCGTCTGACGATCCGTCTGCTGCGCCGGACGCCGCCTGCGTGGCGTCGGAGTCTGGCGGCGTTTCTTCGGGCACGTCCGGATGGTACTCACGGGGCCGTGGCACGATGGGCCAATGGTGCTCGATGTCCGGTCGTGGCTCGGCGAACAGATTCGGGCCAGGGTGGTCGGCCCGGAGGCCTCGACGCGCCATGCGGAACTGTTCGACGCCGACGAGCCGGGCTGGTTCACCGATGACGCACCGATCCGGCGAGTGCACGCCGACGCCTCGATGTTCGTCGGCGGGTTCCGGGCGTTGCTGTTCCAGTCGTTGCACCCGCTGGCGATGGCCGGCGTCGCACAGCATTCCGACTACCGGCGCGACCCGTGGGGGCGGCTCCAGCGCACCGCCGACTTCCTGGCTGCCACCACGTTCGGGCCGGCGACAGAGGCCCAACGAGCGGTCGATCGCGTGCATCGCGTCCATCGCCGAGTCGTGGGGGTTGCTCCCAACGGCGAGCCGTACGCCGCCAACGACCCGCACCTGCTCGAGTGGGTCCACATCGCAGAGCTCGACAGCTTCCTGGCCGCGCACGACCGCTACGGCGACGAGCCGCTCGTCGGCGACGAACGTGACCGCTACGTGGCGGAGGCGGCCGTCGTGGCGAGGGCGCTCGGTGTGGTCGACCCACCCGAGACCGAGGCGCACTTGCGTCTCCGCCTCGCCGCGTTCCGCCCCGAGCTACGCGGTACCCGCGAGGCTCGTGACGCCGCGCAGTATCTCCTGCTCCGGCCGCCGCTCTCGCTGGCTGCCCGGGCCCCCTACGCGCTGATCGCCGGTGCTGCCGTTGCCCTGATGCCCGCCTGGACCCGGGTGCCGCTTCGCCTGCCGTGGCTGCCGGTGTCGGAATCGCTCGCGCTGCGCCCCGCCGGCGAGATCATCACCCGCACCCTGCGCTGGGCCACCGTCGCCCCCCGCTGACCTCCACCACCCCCCGTTTGCGTTGCGGTTCCGGCGGACCGGGTCACCCGAATCTGCACACGAACGTGGTGGCTGGACAGGCGGGGTCGTGACCATGGGCCCTGATCGGACGGGTGGGCAGCAGGTACCGTCGGGGGCATGAGTTCTCCCGCCACGTCTGTACGTCGTCGTCTCGCCACCGTCGCCGCTGTCATCGCCCTTGCTGCGGCCACGGCGGCGTGCGGCAGTGACGATCCGGCGCCCGCGCTCCCCGAGGGTGGAACCGGGAGCGCGTTCAACGACGCGATCATCACCTCGGAGTCCCACGACGAGGCCCTGCTCGACGGCGGCATCGGCGAGATGCTGGTGGCGGTCGACTGCGACCCGGAGATCGGCGGCAACCTGGTCACCGTGGTCGGCGAGGGCCTCGAGCCCGGCGTGTACGTCGGAGTGTTCGACCCGTCGACCGGCGTCGACCTCAGCCTCGATGCCTCCAGCGGCGGCCAGTCGACGGCGCAAGCCCAGATGACGCTCGACGCCGACGACTACACCGTGACGTTCGCCGACATCGAGGGCGCCGAGTTCAGCGTTCGGGGCTGCCCGAGCTGACCGCGCCGACGGCGCGTCGCAGCGCCGCTGCCAGATCGCCGCGTCGAGCCACGACGATGCCGTCGTCGAGGCCGAGCCAGTTCGCCATCGATGCAAGCTCGGACGCAAGTTCAGCGGCCACGTCTCCCTCGTCGATGCCAGGTTCACCGAACGCTCCCTGCACCAGGAGTCGGCGCGCCTTGCGGTCGGCCTTCAGGTCGACCCGGGCAACGAGTTCGTCGCCGAGCAGGAACGGCAGCACGTAGTAGCCGTACTGGCGTTTCGGTTCGGGCACGTAGATCTCGATGCGGTAGTGGAATCCGAAGAGCCGCTCGATGCGGTCACGGTTCCACACCACCGGATCGAAGGGGCTGAGCAGGGCCCGAGCGGAGACCCGTCGGGGCAGCACGGCGTCGGGGTGCATGAACGCCGGCGTCGACCAGCCCTCGACGGCGGCCGGAACGAGCCGACCCTCCTCGACGAGTTCGGCCAGCAGCGTGCGGGTGTGCGACAGACGGTGGTAGTCGGTGAGATCCGACGCAGTGCCGACGGCGTGGTGCTTGGCCGCCAACACCAGCAACTCCTTCTTGGCCTCGTGGGCGGGCGGGCCGGGGGCGGCGAGGACCTCGGCTGGGATCACCCGCTCGGCAAGGTCGTACAGGCGGGCGAAGTCGTTGGGCCGTCGGCGCGCAGCGACCTCGCCGGTACGGAACAGATGCTCGAGCGCCAGCTTGCCGTCGTCCCAGTCCCACCACGTGCCCTTCGGCCGGTCCCGCATCGCCAGGTCGCTCGCCACGATCGGGCCGTCGCTGCGCACCCGGTCGAGCACCGTGTCGATGAGTGCTGGATTCGCCGCCGCCCAGTCGCGCAGCGACCTCCAGCGAGTGTGGCCGGTCATGGCCCAGCGTTGGAGCGGATACAGCTCGACGGGCACGTGGCAGGCCTCGTGGACCCAGAACTCGAACAGGTCGCCGTGGCGCGTGGCGTCGTCGATCAGGGTGCGGGGGTGCGGGCCGAGTCGGGCGAACAGCGGCAGCTCCTGGCTGCGCACCAGCACGTTGACCGAGTCGATCTGGATCAGCCCCATGCGGTCGACGACGCGACGCAGGTGGCGGCGATCGACGCGACCGGTCGGCCGGGCGTCGGTGAACCCCTGGGCGCCGAGCGCAAGGCGACGAGCCTGGGCGTTGGAGAGTTGGACAGGCGCCGCCATCGGCGGGACCGTAGCGGTTACCCGGTGCCAGGCGCCGGCGTAACCGGTCAGTCGTCGGCGACGGTGATCTCGACGGTGTTGATCACGACATCGGTCTTCGGCTTGTCGCCGCCACCGGTCGGGACCTTCTGCATCTGGTCGACGATGTCGAGGCCCTTCACGACCTGACCGAACAGGCTGTAGGCCGGCGGCAGGCCGACACCGGACGGGCCGGACACGATGAAGAACTGGCTGCCGTTGGTGTTCGGGCCGGCGTTGGCCATCGCAACCGAGCCGATCTGGTACTCACGCGGCTTGGGGAGTTCGTCTTCGAAGCGGTAGCCGGGGCCGCCTCGGCCGCTGCCGGTCGGGTCGCCGCCCTGGCACATGAAGCCGCTGATGATCCGGTGGAAGATCACGCCGTCGTAGTAGTGGTGGAGCGCGAGGAACACGAAGTTGTTGACCGTCTTGGGCGCCTTGAGGGCGTCGAGCGCGATCACGATCTCGCCGAGGCTGGTGTCGAGCTTCGCCGTGTACCGCTTCGACGGGTCGATGCCCATCTCGGGAGCTTCCTTGAAGTCCTGCTGCTTGGGAGCCGAACCATCGAACGGGGGGAATGCAGTAGCCATGGCCCCGACCCTATCTGCGTGACCCGAAGCGACGACCGCCGCGCCGGCTCAGTTGCGCTGGTTGTAGCTGGCGATCAGCGCGTTGGACTGGGCGGCCGCATCGGCGAGCGACGAGGCGACGTCGGCGCCGTTGAAGATCGCCGCCGTGGCGTTCGCCGTGGCCACGCGAACCTCGCGCTGCGGGCCGAGCACCGGTGCCAGCGATGCAACACCGTCGGGGGTGCCGAGCAGCTGGTCGTAGGCGACCTTGAACCTCGGGTCCTCGGCGTACGTGCTCAGCAGCGGTTCGATGTCGACCGCGTCGTTGCGGATCGGGACGTACCCGGTCTGCGACGCCCACTGCGACTGCGCCTCGGCGGTGATCAGGTAGGTGATGTAGTCCCACGACGCGGCGGTCTTCTCATCGCCCTTGCCGTCGACGATCCACAGCGAGGCACCACCGAGGTTCACCGACGGCACGGGGCTCGGGCCGGGCATCGGTCCGACACCCACGTCGACCGACGTGAGTCCCGGCGCCAACCCGCTGTCGATGGCGGCGAGCACCCCGCCGAGCGCGGCGCTGGTACCGATCGTCATCGCGCCGTCGGCGGCTGGATCGATCAGCTTCAGGTAGGTGTCCTGGCCGCTGGCATTGTCACCGATCGAGACGGCCAGGTCGTCGTTGATCATGTCCTGCACGAAGGTCATCAACTCTGTGCCGGCTGGGCTGGCGAACAGCACCTCGGTGGCCGGAGCGGTTCGGCCGTTGTCGTTGTCGGCGTAGAGCTCACCGGCGCGGGCGAACCACTGCTCGAGGAACCAGCCGCCACCGGAGTCGGTCCCCGAGTCGAGCACCCAGCCGTAGGTGGCGGCGTCGGCGGCGACGATCTGTTCCGACGTGGCGCGCATCTCCTCGAGCGTGATCGGCGACACGTCGGGGTCGAGTCCGGCCGCTTCGAACTTCGGGCGCAAGTAGTACAGCACCGGGTTGCTGACGTTGAACGGCATTGCCCACTGCACGCCCTGCCAGGTGTAGGCGTCGATGGTGCGAGCGAGGAACGGAGACGTGTCGAATCCGCTGTCCTCGATGCACGCCCCGATCGGAATCAGCGTGTCGGACTGGGCGAAGGTCTGCAGCGTGTACTCGGGGAACTGGATCATGTCGGGCCGGCTGTCGGGGCTCGACTGGATGTACTTGTCGATCGCCGCGTCGTAGCCGGTCTGGTTCTGCAGCGTGACCTGCACGGCATCCTGGCTGGCGTTGTAGGCGTCGGTCAACTCGATCAGCGAGTCCTCGAGCACGTCGTTCATGCCATGCCAGAACGTGATCTCGACCGGGCCGCTCGCCGAGTCGAGCGCGCCGGTGGGGCAGTCGGGGAACTGTGCCAGCGGCGCCACGGTGGTGGTGGGTGCGAGCGCGGTGTCCTCGGGGCCGCCGGCGTCGGTTCCGTCAGTGGTCGTGTCGCTGGTGCCATCGGTGGACGTGTCGCTGGTGTCGACCGGGGCCGGCGGGACGGTTGCCGGGTCGCCGCTGTCGATCTCGAGGGCGGAGTCGCCCGAGGAGCAGGCGGCGGCGATCGAGGCGCCGACCACAGCGAGCGCGGCGAGGCGCAGCGCGGGTCGACGGCGTGACGAGCCGGCGCGAACGCGAGACGAGGGGAGCATCAGGTCATCCTTTCACGGCGCCCGCGGTGAGGCCGCGGACGAGTTGACGTTGGAACACGAAGAGCGCGATGAAGATCGGCACGGCGGCGATCACGGTGCCGGCCATCACGAGGTTGGGTTCGGACAGACTCGACCTGCTGAGCAGGCGGAGGCCGCTCTGCACGGTGTTCATGTCGGCTTCGTTGATCACCAGGTTCGGCCACAGGTACTGGTTCCAGGTGCCGAGGAAGCTGAACAGGGCGAGCGCCCCGATCGTGGGGCGAACGAGCGGCACGGCGACGTGGCGGAGGAATCCCAGGTGGCCCACCCCGTCGATCGCGGCGGCGTCACGCAGGTCGCGCGGCAGGGTCATGAACACCTGTCGGAGCAGGAAGATGCCGAACGCGGTGGCGAGGAACGGCACGGCGAGACCCTGGTAGGTGTTGAGCCAGCCCAGGCCGTCGACGGTGTCGAGGTTGACGACGAGGGTGGCCTCGGCGGGGACCAGCAGGGTGGCGACGAACAGCAGGAACGCGAGGCGTTTGCCGGGGAACTCGAGGATCGCGAACGTGTAGGCGGCGAGCACGGAGGTGATCACCTGGGCGACAGTGACGATGATCGCGACGACGAACGAATTGAACAGGTACCGGCCGAGGCGGCCCTCGTTCCAGGCCTCGATCAGGACGTCGAAGGTCACCGTGGTGGGCACGAGCGGGTTCTTGAGGACCTCGCTGCCGGGCTTCAACGCCGCGACCACCGTCGTGTAGATCGGGAACAGCACCAGGAACGTCACGATGCCCAGCAGCACGTATCGGCCGACTCGCCCGGCTCCGGTCGGTTCGTCGAAGGACCGCATCGGACGCCGACGCCGAGCGGCTCGCGCCAGTTCGCCGGGCACCGGCATCGTCAGGTCGTCGGTGAGTTCAGTCGCCATAGTGCACCCGTCGTCCGATGCCGGCGAGCTGCAGGCCCGACAGCACGAGCAGCAGCACGAACAGCAGCACCGCCGACCCGGCCTGCAGCCCGGTGTCGTTGCGGATCGGAGAGTTCTGCCCGTAGATGAAGTACGGGATGGTGGTGGTGGGGTTGGTCGGCTGCGGGCCGCCTCCGGTGAGCAGGTCGATCTCGCCGTAGGCCTGGAACGCCCGGGTCGACGACACGATCACCACGAACAGCAGCGTCGGGCCGAGCATCGGGAACGTGATCGACCAGAAGCGGCGGATGCCGCCGGCACCGTCGACCGCCGCGGCTTCGTGGAGGTCGCGGGGGATCGATTGCAGACCGGCGGTCACCAGGATGAACGTGAAACCGAGGTTGGCCCAGACGCTCGACGCGCTGACGGCCCACAGCGCAGTGTCGGGGTCCTGGAGCCAGCCGGGGCTCTTGACCGACGGGAACAGCGAGTTGAACCACCCGATGTTGGCGAGCGCTCCGACCGACGGCTGCAGCAGGAACAGCCACATCAGGCTCGCCACGGCCACCGAGGTGGCGACCGTCGAGGAGAAGATCCCGCGGAAGGCACCGATGCCACGCAGGTACTTGTCGGCCAGCACGGCGAGCCCGACGCCGAGGATCACACCGGCCGGCACGGTGATCAGCGCGAAGCGGATGGTGACCTCGAGCGCGTTCTGGAACTCGGTGCTGCGGAACAGGTCGACGTACTGGCCGAAGCCCTGCGACACACAGTTGTTGCCGAAGTTGTCGCAGCGCTGCTGGCCGAGCCACACCGCCCGACCGAGCGGGTAGAGCACGAAGACCCCCAGGATGATCGCCGAGGGCGCCAGCATGGCGAGCGCGAGCGGGAGGTCACCCAACCGAGAACGTCGACGGCGGTCTGCGGCCACGAGCCGAACCCTATTGCAGCCCGTCCGTGCGACGCGATCTCTCGGGCCGAGTTCAATCGCTGTTCACCTGCGCCGCACACCCCCTGCGAGGTAGCGTCGCTGCCGTGGCCGACACCGACTCGAACGACACCAGCGGCGTCGACGATGTGTCAGACACATCTCGTACGCCGACACCCAGCGAGGTCTCAGTCGACCTGGACGCAGTCGAACGCGATCTCGCCGCCGTCGAGCGGGCACTCGAACGACTGTCGGACGGCACGTACTGGACCGACGAGGTCACCGGCGAGCCGATTCCCGAACACGTCCTCGTCGACGACCCGACCGCACGGCGGGCGTGATGCAGAAGAAAGCGGTCGCCGGGCTCGCATCGATCGTGGCGCTCGCCGCCGGGCTCGCCGCCGCGGCGCAGAAGGCCAAGGAATCGCCGCTCACCAGCCGGTTCAACCGGTCCGCGCGGGTGTGGAAGCTGTCGGCACGGAACTCGGCGCGTTTCGCCGTGTCGCGCGTGCGCGGCATCGGCTCGGCCGAGGAGCGACGTGCCCAGCTCGACGAACAGTTCGCGATCCGTACCGCCGAGGACGTCGCCAAGGAACTCGGCGAGATGAAGGGCGTGCTGATGAAGGCGGGACAGTTGATCTCGTTCATCTTCGAGGCGCTGCCCGACGAGGCCCAGGAGGCGCTCGCGACGCTGCAGGCCGACGCCGCCCCGATGGCGCCGACGCTCGCGGCCAACGTGGTCAAGGGCGACTTCGGCAAACCACCCGAGAAGCTCTTCCTCGACTGGGCCGACATGCCGGTGGCCGCTGCGTCGATCGGCCAGGTCCACCGGGCGATCACCCACGACGGGCGCGACGTTGCGGTCAAGGTGCAGTACCCCGGCGTTCACGAGGCGATCGAGAGCGACCTCGACGCCGCCGAGGTGATGTACGCGATGTTCTCGTCGATGATGCTCAAGGGCCTCGACGCGAAGGGCTTGGTCGACGAGCTGCGCGAGCGGATGCGCGAGGAGCTCGACTACTCGATCGAGGCGGGCAACCTCGCCGAGTTCGAGTCTCGGTTCCAGGGACACCCGTGGGTGCGGATCCCCAAGTTGGTGCCCGAGCTGAGCAGCGGGCGGGTACTGACCACCGAGTGGATCGACGGCATGACGTTCGATCAGTTCCGCACCACCGAGTCGTACGAGACCAAGCAACGCGCTGGCGAGGTGATCTGGCGGTTCGCGCAGGGCGCCATCATGCGCCACGGCATCTTCAACGGCGACCCGCATCCCGGCAACTACAAGTTCCACCACGACGGCAGCGTCACGTTCCTCGACTACGGCCTCGTCAAGCGCTGGTCACCGGGCGAGTGGGAGTCGCTGCGGCCGACCGTCGATGCGATCATCGTCGAGCGTGACCCCGAGCTGCTGGTTCGAGAGATGGTGAACTCCGGCTTCCTGCCGACGGGCCATGGCCTCGATCCGGCGCTGGTGTACGACTACGTGTCGAGCCCCTACATCCCGTACCTCACCGACGAGTTCACGTTCACCCGCGACTGGATGCGTGACACGATCGCCAAGATCTTCGACGTCCAGGGTCCGCACGCACCGGTGATCGAGCAGCTCAACATGCCGCCGAGCTTCGTGATCCTCGACCGGGTGGTGTGGGGCGTCAGTGCGATCCTCGGCAAGCTCGAAGCGACCGGCCCGTGGCGCGGCATGCTGCTCGAGTACATCGCCGACGGCGAGCCGGCCACCGACCTCGGCGCCGCCGAAGCCGCCTGGGCCGCCGGCCGCCCCATCCACTGACCCCTGCCGGCACCGATCCCACCGCGATGAGCGAAGGGTGGCGCGGGCGCCCCTCAAGCTCATCGCGAACCACGGCACTCCCACCGCGATGAGCGAAGGGTGGCGCGGGCGCCCCTCAGGCTCATCGCGGCTCCGGTCGGAGGGGGCACGGACGGGTTCGTTAGCGTCGGGCCGATGACGGACACGACCCAGATCGAGTCGACAGCACGGCCACCGTTCGCGCCCTGGGACCGGCGGGACATCCCGGGCTCGTTCAGCGTCGACGAGACCGCTCGCCGGGTCGGCAACTACAAGTGGACCGAGATGAAGCTGTTCGAGGCGCTCGGCGGCTGGGTCGCCACCGTGCCCGAACTCGACGTGAAGATGCGCCTCGGCACGCACTGCTACCACCACGCCTGGCACGCCGACCTCTGGCACAAGCGGCTCCCCGAACTGCGCGAGATGAAGCCCGAGCGCCTCACCGTGCCGGCGAACGACGCCATGGAGCGCTTCATCGAGGCGATGACCGAGCCCGAAGCGCCCGAGCTGACGATCGAGAAGCTGGTCGGCGTCTACCGGGTGCTGATTCCGCGGTTCATCGCGGCGTACACGTACCACCGCAACAACACGAGCGAGATCACCGACGCACCCACCATCCGGTCGATCAACTTCATCCTCCAGGACGAGTTCGACGACTGGCGCGACGGCGAGATGCTGCTGCAGTCGCTGATCACCACACCCGACCACGTCCGCCGCGCCGCCGAACACCAAGCGGCGCTCGAGGCGATCATGGTGGAGGCCGGCGGCATCACCGGGCCCGACAGCATCGGCACCGCTAACATGACGACCACCGCAACGACTGAAGGGGGCGCCTGATGCGTCAGTTCTTTCCGGTAGAAGACCTCGCTCGTGACGAGCGGTTCGTGCAGACGAACATGGCCGAACGGATGAAGGACGGTCGCACCGCGATCGACGTCAAGGAGTCGTCCGCGAAGAGTCGCGGCGCCACCAAGCGTCTCACCCCGGAACGCCATGACGCGTCCGACGCTGCCCGCGGGTTGATGCACGGGATCATGGTCGGCGAGATCCAGGCGCTCGAAGGCGCCGGGCGCACCGCCCACGACTTCGCCGCCGGCGACGGCACCAACGACACCGTCCCGTTCGAGCTGAAGCTCGACATGGCCCGCCAGGCGTGGGACGAGGCCCGCCACGTCGAGATCAGCGCGAAGCTGTCCGACTGGATGGGCACCGAGCTCGGCGAGTTCGCCGAGAACACCGTGCTGTTCGAAGCAGCCTGCTCGAACGATCCGATCCTCCGACTCGCCGGCGTCAACCGGGCGCTCGAAGGCCTGGCGATCGACGTCTTCACCCAGATGAAGGAGTTCGGCGACGTCGCCGGCGACCCGTACCTCGAGTTCTGCGAGGACTGGATGCTCGCCGACGAGGTCACCCACGTGAAGATGGGGTCCGACTGGCTGCGCAAGGTCACCGCCAACGACCCCGAACGTCGCACCAAGGCACTCGAATTCCAGCAGGTCGTCGACAAGCTGTTCAGCTTCGGCGGCGCCCGCGGCGAGAGCCCCGAGAGCTCGTTCAGCCTCGCCAAGCGCTTCCGTGAACTCGCCGGATTCACCGACGACGAGGTCGACACGATCTCGCAGATGGATGCCGAGGCGCTCGAAGAGCGCAAGGAAGCGGTGCGCAAGTACCGCGAGCGCATCGGCGCCGACGCCTGACGTGACGGCGAGCCCCGCCTCTCCCGCCTCCCCCGCCTCGACGGCGAAGGTGACCGTCAGCCCAGCGGAGTTCACGTTCGTCAAGTACGACGCTGCCGAGATCGCATCGATCGTCGCGGAGCTCGCCGAGCAACTCGAGATCGCCAACCCGATCCAGGTCGTCGTCGACGAGACCACGCCGCTCGCGAAGGTCTACGAGGAGATCGACGCAGCCTCCTCCGACGCAACGATCACGCTGCACGCCGAGAGCGGTGCCCTGGAGGACCGCAAGCACCCGACGTCGTTCAGCGCCACGGCTGCTCGTGAGTCGCTCGGGCGGATCCTGCTGCGCGCTCACGATCGCATGCGCGCCGACTTCGCCGACGCACCCGACGACCTGGAGTTGTCGCTCGAGGAGAACGCCGCGTGGGACACCTACTGCGCGGGGCGCCTCGCCCGGATGGGCGTCGAGACGAACCAGCAGCGGTGGCGCTACAACCACCGCAACCGGTTCGGGTTCCACGACGGCGTCGATGCCGCATTCGACGCGCTCTGGGCCGCCGACGATCTCGGCTGGGCCGCGGTGGTCGCGACCGCCCGCGGCTGACCGCGATCCGTCTCGTCAGGTCCGACCGTTCGCAGTCAGTCGCACGTGATCGTGACCGTGGCGGCACGCAGTTCGGTGCCGGGCACCAATGAGGTCATCTCGCCCGTGACACTGACCTCACCGTCGCCCACCAAGATCACCGTCTCAGCACCCTCGACGGAGCCCACGACATCGCCGAAGTACCACGCCTCCACCGGGTCGGCTGTCTGAACACTCCCATTGACGATGCCGCCCGTGTCACGGTCGTAGTCGAGGAACAACACGTCTCCCGCATCGGTGAATCCGTCGAATGACACCACGGAATCCGCGACGTAGCACGAGAAGGGGTCACCGGTCGGCGCGAACTCGTAGGTGACGTCGTCGAACACGACGACCGCGTTGCCCGAGTTCTCGAGTCCGCCCGCCCCGCCATCGGTCGAACCGTCGCTGGTGGCGTCATCACCGGACTCGGCGTCATCACCGGACTCGTCGTCGACGGGCGGATCGGTCGCAACCGACGCTTCGTCAACGGCTTCATCGGGCGAATCATCGGCGGGCTCCGCTGCATCATCGCTTCCACAGGCGACGAGGGCGAGGCCGACGGCGGCGGCGAAGGCGACGAGGCGACGGGCGGGTGTGGGCATGGCGGGTAGCTCCTTGTTGGTGTTGGCTGGGATCGAAGGGTCCTCAGGTGCCAGACAGTAGGAACCCGACATGAAAGTCCTCTGAAAGCTGGGTTCCATCTGACTCGGCCGCAGCGGGCGGACGTTCCTACAGTCGGTCCATGTCCTCCATGCGCCGCCGAATCACCACCAACGGCGTCGAACTCGACGTGATCGACGCCGGCAGGCACGGCGATCCTGTCGTGGTGCTCGTGCACGGATTCCCCGAGACCTCGCACTCCTGGCGCCACCAGATCGAACCCCTCGTCGCCGCCGGGTACCGCGTCCTCGTGCCCGATCAGCGCGGCTACGGAACGTCAACCGCACCGACCGACGTTGCGGCCTATCGCTCCGATCACCTCGCTGCCGACCTGGTCGGCCTGCTCGACGACGTCGGCGCCGCCGACGCGCTGTTCGTCGGCCACGACTGGGGATCGATGGTGGTGTGGGACCTGTCGCGTCTGCATCCCGAGCGCGTCCGCGGGCTCGTCAACGTCAGCGTGCCGTACACGCCCTGGCCGGCGCGTCCCACCGATCTGTTCCGGGCGCTGTTCGGCGACCGGTTCTTCTACATCCTGTACTTCCAGGAGGTCGGGCCCGCCGAGACCGAGCTGGAGGCCGATGTCGCCGAGACGATGCGGCTCACGCTGTGGGGTGGCTCGGGCGAGATGTTCGGTCCACCACCAGATCCGCTCCCGCCCGCCGAGGGCACCGGCTTCCTCGATGCGATCACGCGCGGCGCCACGGTGCCCGACGGCGTTCCGTCATGGCTCACCACCGACGACCTTGCGATCTACGCCGAGCAGTTCGGCGCCAGCGGCTTCTTCGGGCCGTTGAGCTGGTACCGCAACCTCGACGCCGACTACGAGCTCACCAAGGACCTCGCGCCGCCGGCAGTGCCGTGTGCGTTCATCGGCGGCACGCTCGACGGCGTCATCGCCGCCCGCCTCGACACGATCGACGAGACGCACGCCGACCTGCCGGAGTACCGGGGTTCGAGCCTCGTCGACGGCGCCGGCCACTGGACCCAGCAGGAACGTCCGAGCGAGTTCAACGCCGCCCTCCTCGAACTCCTCGCCCGCGTGAGCTGACCCCCGACAGAACCACGTTTGCGTTGCGTTTTCGACGGGACGGGTCAGCCGAAAACGTCACGCAAACGGGATGGACGGGGGTGGGTTCAGATGCTCGTGGGTCGTCGCCGCGGCCGCACGATCGGGTTGCGCCAGCCGAGGCCGCGGACCTTGCCCGACGGCGGCCAGTGATCGTCTCGGCTGTAGGCCCACCACTCGAACGGGTTCAGGTAGTAGGCACACGACTCGACCACCTTTGCGAGCGACTCGGATCGGCGCGTCGTCGCCCACACCACGGTGCCCATCGCTCCCCCTGCCACCATCCATCCGCCGTACAGCAGCGGGTAGAACGGGCCGAACCATCGCGCCTGCCAGACGTGGATGTCCTCGTGGTCGGTGACCAACTTGCGGCGGCGCGGCTGCGATGTGTCACCTGCGCCGCTCACGACGTTGCCGATCGTGATGACGAACCCGCGCCGCGGGACGAACCCGCGCCGGAACACCATCCGGTTCGCTCGCCGGCTCAACGACGCGTCGTAGCCCGGTGCCCCGCGCAGGATGCCGATCGCTTGGGACGCCAACGCGGCGGCTGTCATCGGCAGCGCCCACGTGGAGTCGAGGACGAATGCGACCGGACCCGTCGAGCACCCCCAGTCGTAGACACGCCGCCAGCCGGTGAGAGCGCCGTTGGCAGCGCCCACCGCTCCGAGGGCCAGCCCGATGCCGAGCGGTGCGCCGACGGCAGCGCCGAGCACGGCGCCCCCAACGCCGACGGCGGCAGCCTCGATGAGACTGCCGCCGTCGGACGGTTCGGTTCGGTTCATGCGAGCGCGCCGACCATCGGATCAGCGCACGGCGTCGGTCACTGTCGCAGGTACGACAGCAGGCGGAGCAGTTCGAGGTACAGCCACACCAGGGTGACGACGAGCCCGAGGGCCCCAACCCACTCGTAGCTCTTCGGCAGGCCGGAGTTGACGCCTCGCTCGATGAAGTCGAAGTCGAGCGCCAGGTTGGCAGCAGCAAGACCGCAGACGAACAGCGAGAAGCCGATGCTCAGCAACATGTTGTCGCCGTTGAGGAACGGCAGCGTCGTGCCGAACAGGCTGATCACGAACGAGATCAGGTACAGCACCATCACGCCGAGGGTGGCGATGATGACGGTGCGGCGGAACTTGTCGGTGACCTTGATGATGCGGGTGCGGTAGAGCACGAGCATGACCATGAACACCGATGCGGTTGCCAGTACTGCCTGGACGACGATGCCGTTGTAGAAGGTCTCGTAGCCCTTCGAGATCGCCCCGACGGCGAAGCCGTAGGCGAGTGCGTAAACCGGACCGAGAATCTTGGCGAGGTTCGGCTTGCGCATGGCAACGAGGACAGCGATGAAGCCGACGATGATGCCGACCATCGCGATCGGCGGGAACTGGTAGGTCTCGGTGGCGACGCCCTCGTTGTTGACGAGTGTCGGGCCGCTCGCGGCGTTCCATCCGAACGCACCGGCGACGAGCAGGAGGACCAGCAGGACGGCTGACGCGCTGATCACACCGTTGACCGTCATCGCCTTCTGCCAACCCGAGACCGGACCGTCGGTGGCCGGCTGGGTCTGGACATGGGTTCCGGCGGCGGGCGCACCCCACCCGGGCTGCGTCGCTCGGAAGTCCTGCGAGGCCTGGTTGAAGGCCTCCTCTTTGAACACTGGATTCGACATGGTCCAGCGATTGTATCTTCGTAAGGGGTCGAGGCGCCCGCGATCGAGCGGCGCCTTCACGGAGTTCTTACCGGAGGTCGTGGGCGCTCGTTGCCTCCCACAGATCGACCTCGGGCGCAGCGGCGAGCAGCCCCTCGCACGATCGGGCCATGTCGACCATGACGTCGGAGTCGAAGTGTCGGCGCTGGTGTTCGGGACTCTCCCACTTCTGCACGAGCAGGTGGCGACCCGGCACGGTGACGCTCGAGCACAGGTCGACGTTGCGGCACCCGTCGTGCATGCGCGTGAGCACGACGTACTTCGACAGCACCGCCAGCAACGCCGCGTCGTCGGCCGCGTCGAAGCGCAGGGTCACGATCGTCAGATCGACCTCGCCAGCGCCATCATCGGCGTTGCCGATCCCCACATCACTCATGACGATTCCCCACTCCCCTTCATCTCCAGCTGCGATATCTCCGCACGGTTGCGCCCAACGGGTTGACGGATCGAACGAGGTCGGTATCGTGACCGCTGTCTCATGTCAGCTGTCGTGCACCTCCTCCGCAGACACCGTCATCCGACACACTCGCACGCCGAATCCTCCACGGTGGCACCGATCCAGGTCGGCGCCTCCGTTGAATCAACACAGTAGGAGCACCAGGTGGCCAAAGACCGCGTCGACCGAGACGACGAAGACCTCGTCCGTCTCTACCTCACCGATATCGGGCAGTACACGTTGCTCACGAAAGACGACGAGGTGCGACTCGCGAAGGCCATCGAAGCAGGCAACGAAGCCATCGCACAGCTCGACGCCGGCGGCGAACTGACCGCCGCCAAGAAGCGTGAACTGCGCCGCACCGCCCGTCAGGGCGAAGAAGCCGAGCGGCAGTTCGTGCAGTCGAACCTGCGTCTCGTGGTGTCGATCGCCAAGAAGTACCAGGCCTCCGGCCTCCCCCTGCTCGACCTGATCCAGGAGGGCAACCTCGGGCTCATGCACGCCGTCGAGAAGTTCGACTGGCGCAAGGGCTTCAAGTTCTCGACCTACGCCACGTGGTGGATCCGCCAGGCGATCACCCGCGGCATCGCCAACACGGGCCGCACGATCCGTCTCCCGGTCCACGCCGGCGACACCCTCGCCCGGCTGCAGAAGGCGCGCTCGCGCCTCGAGCTGAAGTACGGCCGTCCGGCCACGCTGTCCGAGCTGGCCAAGGAAGTCGAGATGCCCGAGGACAAGGTGACCGAGGCGCTGCGCTTCGCCGCCGAGCCGCTCTCGCTGTCCGAACCACTGCGCGAGGACGGCGACGCCGAACTCGGCGACGTGGTCGAGGACCGTTCGGCCGAGTCGCCGTTCGAGGTGGCCGCAACAGCGCTGCTGCCCGACGAGATCTCCCGCCTGCTCGCCCCACTCGACGAGCGCGAGCGCGAGATCCTCAAGCTGCGCTTCGGCCTCGACCGCGGCGAGCCGCGCACCCTCGAAGAGGTCGGCGAGCACTTCAATCTCACCCGTGAGCGCATCCGCCAGATCGAAGCGCGCGCGATGAGCAAGCTGCGCCACCCGTCGAGCGACACCGGCGCCCGCGACCTCCTCGCCGTCTGAGGCACCCCGGCGCCGCACCCCGGCGCGCGATGAGCGAAGGGTACGCAGACGCCACCGTTGGCTCATCGCCATCGCCACTTCGCGTCGGGTGATGAGCGAAGGGTGCGCAGAGGCCACCGTTGGCTCATCGCGAGTGATCGGGCGGGGCGTCCCGAGGGAACCCGACGGCACCGCCCGGAAATCGGGGAGGCTCCAGACGAGTCGGTGTGCCAACGTGCGAGGGTGAGTGACTTCGACATCCGACCCGTTCAGATCGAGGAACGACGAGCGGCGATCGATGCCCTGAGGGCGGCGCTGCTCAGCGGGCCGGTCAACGACGCGACGTTCGAGGCTGGCGCTGCGTCGTGGGACGACAGTGATTCGCTTGCGGCTTGGGACGGCGACCGGTGCGTCGGCAGCGTCGGTGCCTTCCGCTTCGACTCGACGATTCCTGGTGGCGCCCGCGTCCAGACGGCGGGCGTCACCCGAGTCGGCGTGTTGCCGACACACACCCGACGGGGCCTGCTCACGCGCATGATGCACCGCCTGCTCGCCGAGTCGCACGAGCGCGGCAACGTCCTGGCGACGCTGCACGCGAGCGAGACCTCGATCTACCGGCGCTTCGGCTTCGGGCTCGCAAGCGACGCCGAAGCGGTCCACGTCACGACGCGGGCAGCCACGCCGTGGCGCGTATCGACGACGCCCGGCTCGGTTCGGCTCCTGCAGTACAGCGAGGTGCTCGACGTCGTGGCGCCGCTGTACGAGGCCATCGCACGCTGGAGGGTCGGCACGATCAGCCGTCCGGAGTGGATGTGGAAGCGCATCCTCGAGGACGCCAGCCAACCGACCGCGACGCCGTACGGCAAGGGCTCCTTCGTCGCCGTGCACTCGGATGCAGCGGGAAGCGACGACGGATACGTCTTCTACGACGTCGACTGGGACGAAGGTTTCGCGACCAATCCGGTCGGGGTCGGTACGGTCCGCGACCTGCGCGGAGCGTCACCGACCGTCGAGATCGAACTCTGGCGATTCCTGCTCGACATCGACCTCGTGGTCAGCTGGAACGGCCAGGTCTGCCCGGTCGATGATCCGGTTCGCCGGGCGATGCACGATGCTCGCGCGTACGAGACCCGCCAACGCATGGACGACCAATGGGTGCGCATCCTGGACGTCGACGCTGCGCTGCGCGAGCGCACCTATGGGCCCGTCGACGCATCGGCGTCGATCAGGGTCGACGACCCGATGTTCGCCGACAACTGCGGCACCTGGGAGGTCTCCGGCAGCGGCGCGACACGATTGGCCGGATCAGCCGATGTCCCAGCCGATGTCGAGGTCGACATCGCGACGCTGTCGGCTGCGTACCTCGGCGCGGTGTCGTGGCGCGATCTCGCCACGACTGGCGCGTTCACGACGAGCGACGACGTCGTGCAACGTCTCGACGCGCTGTTCGCAGTCCGACCCACCCCATTCTGCGGCACCGGCTACTGACCCACCGATCACGCGATGAGCGACAGGGGCACGGGCGGCACCGTTCGCTCATCGCGACAGCGAGGACCGTGCCCGCGATGAGCGACAGGGGCGCGGGCGGCACCGTTCGCTCATCGCGACCGAATGGCGCCGGACGGGTCAGGGGCCGGAGAAGATGCCGTCTTTGACGTCGTTGGTGCGCGACAGGTACTCGGCCTTCGGGTCGTAGGTGTTGCCACCCTCTTCTTCCCAACGGGCGATCTCGGAGCGGCCGACGACGAACCAGTGCACCTCGTCGGGGCCGTCAGCCAGCCGCAACGTGCGCTGCGAGGTGTACATGTCGGCCAGCGGCGTCCACTGCGACACGCCGGTCGCGCCGTGGATCTGGATGGCGTTGTCGATGATCTCGCACACCCGGATCGGCACCATCGCCTTGATGGCGCTGACCCACACGCGGGCCTCGGCGTTGCCGAGTTCGTCCATCGCCTTGGCGGCGGTGAGCACCATGCGGCGCATCGACTCGATCTCGATGCGTGACTGGGCGATCATCTCGACGTTCTTGCCGAGGTTGCTGACGCGCTTTCCGAACGCCTCGCGGGTGAGGCCACGCTTGACCATCAGCTCCAATGCGCGTTCGGCGGCGCCGATCGAGCGCATGCAGTGGTGGATGCGACCGGGGCCGAGGCGGACCTGGGAGATCTCGAAGCCGCGACCCTCGCCGAGCAGTACGTTCTCGTAGGGTACGCGCACGTCGTTGAACCGGATGTGCATGTGGCCGTGCGGTGCATCGTCCTTGCCGAACACGTGCATCGGGCCGAGGATCTCGACACCAGGCGTGTCGGTCGGCACGAGGATCTGCGACTGACGCTGGTGGGGCGGGCCGTCAGGGCTGGTCTGCACCATCGTGATCATGATCTTGCAGCGCGGGTCGCCGGCGCCGGAGATGTAGTACTTCTCGCCGGTGATCACCCATTCGTCGCCGTCACGCACGGCCTTGCACGCCACGTTCTTCGCATCGGACGACGCGACGTCGGGCTCGGTCATCGCGTAGGCGGAGCGGATCTCGCCCCGCAACAGCGGCTCGAGCCACTTCGCCTTCTGCTCAGGCGTGCCGACTCGTTCGAGCACTTCCATGTTCCCGGTGTCGGGTGCAGCACAGTTCATCGACTCCGAGGCGAGCGGGTTCTTGCCCAACTCCATCGCGATGTACGCGTAGTCGAGGTTCTTGAGGCCCTCGCCGGTCTCGGCGTCGGGGAGGAAGAAGTTCCACAGGCCCTGCTCCTTGGCCTTGTCCTTCACGGATTCGAGCAGTTCGAGCTGCCCCTCGCCGTAGCCCCAGTGGTCGGCGCGGCCCTGGCCGAGGCGGAAGAACTCGGCCGTGATCGGCTCGACCTCGGTGTAGATGAACTTCTTCACCGCGTCGTAGAGCGGGCGGACGCCCTCGGACATCCGGAGGTCGTACATGTCGGGGGTGGATTCGAGACCGGCCATTTGCTTCTCCCAGGTTCAGCGGACGGCTTCAACCTAGTGATGGTCGACGATCGACGACGTATCGACCGCCGACGCGACGACGACACGCAGGGTCGGACCCTGCGTGTCGTCGGATCGTTCAGGAGAGCGGAGTGAACGTGCCCTCGAAATGCCACACGCCGGTGAAGCCGTCGAAGGATCCGCCGGAGATCAGGCTCGTCCAGTCGAGCACGTAGGCGCCGGTCTCGGGGTCGATGGTGCCCGTGGGCGCCTCGCCGGTGCCGTCGGGCTTCGGAGCGCCCTGGTTGAAGTTCCCGCCGCCGTAGTAGGCGGTGAACGCCGACAGGTCACCGGTCAGCACGCCGTCGGTTGCCGTCAATGTGGGCACACCCGGTTCGGCGTTGTCGGTCGCACCGGCGAACGCCACCGCGAAGAACGGCACGGGTGCGAAGATCGCATCGGCGAGCGCGTTGCCGGCGTCATCGAAGGCCGGATCCGGAGCCTGCTGGTAGGTGCCGGTCACCAGGCCACCATCGGTGCCGGCGGTCAGGCCGGAGTAGGTGGTGTCGAGGCAGGCCGAGTCTGCGTTCGGAATGTAGTTGCCATCGGGCTGCAGCATCCGGAAGTACGAGCCCGACACATCGGCGGCGTCGCACACGGCGTCATCGATCGAGAAGGTCCCGACGAGCTCGCCCTCGAACATCGCCATCGGTTCGGTGGTCGGCGCCTCGGTGGCGGGCGGATCTGTTGCCTCCGTCATCGCCTCCGTCGTCTCCGTCGTCTCGGCGGCAGCGGTCGTCTCGGCGGCAGCGGTCGTCTCGCTGCTCGCATCGTCGTCGCTCCCGCACGCGGCCAGAACGAGCGTGGTCGCCGCGAGCGCGGCGAACAGGCGACGCTGGGTGAAGTGGTTGTTCATGATGACTCCTTGCCGGCCGGGACCGGGTTGTTGGGGGAAGATTCGATGTCGTCGGCAGCTGGGGTCCGCAGTCGCATGGCCACCGCGGCCAAGACCGCAACGAGCACACCGGGAATGACGAAGAACCACGGGAAGAGGTCGAACGAGGGCAGGGCGTCGACGGCCTCGTAGTTGTCGACGTTGTCGCTCATCGTCGCGACCATCGGGTTGAAGTTGGTGAGGATCGCCGGCCAGTCGGCAGACCACTGGCTGATCGCCGGAAACTCGGTCGGGTCGCCGCCGGCTTCCACGAGCAGCGGCAGCGCGTTCGCTCGCAGCTGCCCCTCGGCCGCCCCGAGCGTGACGAAGTAGCCCTGAACGGCCTGCACGCGTTCGCGCGTCATCATCGGGCGGAAGTCCTCGATCATGTCGGCGCCCTTCGGGGCTCGGTCGAACATCTGGAACGCGACCGGCGCCGCGGCCACGGCGATGCCGAGGCCGAACAACACCCAGAGTGCGGGTCGAGCCCGGTTCGACGGGGTGCGTCGCTGGTACAGCGCAACCCCGGCAGCGATCACGATCAAGGCGCCGGGGACGACGAAGAACCACGGGAACATGGGGAACGGCGGGAGCGCGGCGACGGCTGCGTAGTTGTCGAGGTTCGCCTCCATGCGATCGATGAGGTCGGTCATGTCGGCGTCGACCGTCGGCCACTGCTCGTTCAGGTTGACGACCGAGGCGAGCACGACGTCGTAGTCCCCCTCGGCGACGGCGCCGGACTCGACCAGCGCGACGCGCAGCGACTCGATCGACTCGGTGTTGGCGGCATCGATCTCCTCGAGATACCCGCGGAACTGCTCGACCTTCTCGATCGTCATGTACGGCGCGAAGTCGTCGATCATGTCGCCACCGAGCGGCGCCCGCCCGAACATCTGGAACACGAACGGCGCAACGATCATCCCGATACCGACGACCAGCGCTGCGATGATCGGCACGTTGCGACTTCGCCCTTGCATGACGCTCCCGTCCTCGGCCGACACGGCCTGCGTTCATTCTCCGCCCGGGCCGGCGATACCCCCAGGGGCTAAGGTCATCCGCTGCCGAAGTCGAGCGGCGCGTCAGAGGTCGATGAGGGTGAGGCGAACCGCAACGGGCGAGCCGTCGTCGAGGTCCTCAGCGATTCGGACCGCCTTCTTCACGGGGAGGACGAACGACTCCGACTTCGTGTCGGGAAAGATCGAGGTGCTCCACGTGCTGGAGCCAAGGGTCACTTCGACGCGCACCGACCCGAATCCGCGACGCGTCTCGCCGGTGATCTCGTCGATGTCGTCGGCGACATCGTGCGGAAGCGTCACGAGGTACCAGGCCGCTTTCCCGGTGTAACGCCAGAGGTCGGCGGTGAACTCGAACGTGCTCACCGCCGACCTCCACGCACTCCGAGTGCGTCGATCAGCCTGGCGGGCACCAGATGCCGAACACGGCTCCGTCGGGGTTGGCGACGTAGCCGAAGGTGGGTCCGCCGGAGGGTGTCTGCGCGTCGGCGATCACCGAACCGCCAGCGTGCCGTGCCGCTGCGATCGCGGCGGCGACGTCCGGGACCTGGATCATGAAGATCGCATCGTTCGGGTAGTTGCCGCCGTTGTCGACGATGCCGCCGCCGATCGGTGCGCCGTCTCCCAACTGGATCTCGGTGTACTCCGGCATCGACTCGTCGAAGCTCCATCCGAAGACGCAACGGTAGAACTCCTTCGCCCGAGCCGGCTCGGCGCTGTGGATCTCGAACCATGTGACGGGGTTCGCGACGGCGGTCGGGCCGCTGGGCGCACCGGTGGTGGTGGTGGTGGTGGTGGTGGTGTCGGTGTCGGTGTCGGTCGTGGTGTTGGTGTTGGTGTTGGTCATGGTTGCCACCCTCCACCGTCTCGGCGACAACCCTGTGTCGGTGTTTGCGAGAAATCTCCATCGTCATGTCCCGAGGATGCCGCGCCCGATCAGGTCGGGAAGCGCCATCTGGCTCACGTCGAGCGAACGGTCCGGGGCGATCTCGTCATGCATGACGGCACCCCGGATGCGGTCCAGTCGAAATGCCCGAGGCGCGTCGCGCAAACGGCACCACGCCCACAGATACCAGTTCGGATCCATGCCGAGCACGGCAACCGGTTCGACGATGCGAGCCGTGGGCCGGCCATCCTTGTCGACGTAGTCGAGTTGGAGCACTCGGCGTTGCACGATCGCGTGCTCGACCACTGCGGGCGGACGAGGCCGACCCGGCAGCCCACTGAACAGCCGGACCCGCGAGGCCAATTCGTGAGCGCCGGCGGCGTCGACCTCGTGCATCACCGCAAGGATCTTCTGCAGCGCGCTTCGCCCCGCCTGCGTGAACGGCGTCGAGGACGGCTGCGCGAGCGCCGTGGCCACGGCGACGACTTCAGCCGCCGACAGGTTGAGTGGTGGCAGCGTGTGTTGCACGTCGATCGCGTACCCGCCTCGACGGCCCGTGGTCGCATAGATCGGAACCCCCGACTGCTGGAGTGCGGAGAGATCCCGCTCGATCGTGCGCGTACTGACCTCGAACCGTTCGGCGAGCCAGGTCGTCGACCGGTGGTCGGGCGCAACCGCTCGCAGTTCCTCGACGAGTGCGTACAGCCGGTCGGTCCGGTTCACCAGCTCAGCGTCCCCTCGCCGAGTGGCGTGGTCGGACGCACCCAACCCACGTCGAGCCCCTCGACGTCGACGCATGGACCGAGATGATCGACCACACCGAAGCCCGTCTCCGACCGCTCGAACCTAGGGGTGGAGCTCGCCGGTGTCCCGAGTTCGTCGCGACGGCCGACGCGCAACATCCACGCGGCGGTCTGACAGAGCGATCCGTCCACCCTCGTCGCCAGACCGTCGTCGAGCGACTGGTCAAGTGCCCCCATGATCCCTGCCGCCATCACGAAGCCGGTCGTGTAGTCGGTGAAGGCGCAGGGCAGCATCACCGGCTTGTCGTCGCCCAGCGGGTCGAGGCACAGACCACTCGTCGACTGCGCCAACTGCTCCCACCCGGCGCGGTCCGCCCACGGCCCGTCGTGGCCGAACGCCGACACCGAGCCGTAGATGCCGCCGAATCCGTCGGCGCGCAAGGACGCTTCGTCGAGCCCACACCTCGCCACGACACCCGGCCGGTAGCCCTGGACCACGACGTCGGCGTCGAGCGCGACCCGACGCAGAGCGGCGAGCGAGTCGGAATCGGCGAAGTCCGCGTACGCCTGGCGTTTGCCGTGCCCCGTGTCGACCACGAAGGCGGGGACGACGGGCACGTTCGGTCCGCGGACGTGGAGGACGTCGGCACCGAATGCCGCGAGGGTCCGCCCGCATGTGGGCCCGGCGAGCACCCGGGTGAGGTCGAGCACGCGGAGGCCGTCGAGTGGGCGCGCCGGCGACGGGGACCACCTCGTCGACGCGGGCAACCCAGCATCACGACGGACGACCGTTGGCCATGCGTGGACGAGTTCGCCCTGCGGGTGCTGTCGCCACTCGTCCTCACTGCGGATGATCGCCGAGCAACCGCGCCGTTCCGCGATGGCGTCTTCGAGCGGAACCGACTCCCACCCGCTCACCGCTGCGGCGATCGTCGACTCGTCGGCGTCGACTGGCGAGTCGAGCAGCATCGCCAACCGTTCGACGAGCGGCGGGAACCCGCCGTGCAGGTGGATCCACCGGCCGTCGGCGCACCGATACCGGCCGACCCAGGGATTCTCGGCGTTGGTCCGCGCCATCGACTCGCCGTCGACGCGCATGAGGGCGAATCCGATCGTCGCGGCCGCGGCATCGCCGACGTCGGTCTGCACCCGCCCCGGGTCACCGCCGGCGCGCCGTGCGAGCCGGGCGGCAGCGGCACCCGCTGCGGCCAAGGCCACCGCCGCGACCTCACCGACCGGCCAGGGTGTGGCCAGCACCGGATCCGCGCCGGCGACATCGACAGCGCCGTCGAGGTTCCATCCCCCGAGGTCCGCGATCCGGGCGATCTGCGCCGACTCCATCGACACATCTTTGCCGTCGAGGTCACCCCGCGACCCGCGACCCTCGGCGTCACTCGAGATGATCCCGGCAAGGTCGTCGTCGAGCCAGGCCCCGGTACAACGCTCCACGACCTGCCGTGCGTTCTCGGTGTCGTCCGGGCCTGATGTCACCGCCTCAGCGGGTGCCGGTGAGCGTCGGGAGCAGGGCCGCAGCCACCTCGGCGGGTCGTTCCTCGTGGGAGAACAGGCCGGCGCCTTCGATCACCTCGAGCTGCGCATCGGGGAAGCCGCCGACCATTGCCTTGGCGCGCTCGACGGGGAAGAACGGGTCCTTGTCGCCCCACACCAGCTGCACCGGCACGTCGAGACGGCGGTGGATGTCGGCGAGATCGGTGACGTGTTGCATGTCGAACGAGCGCAGGAGCTTCACCGCAGCGTCGCGGTGGAGCTTGCTCTCGTGCAGCGGCGCGAGGAAGAACTCGGCGAACTCGCCGCCGAGCAGCGACCGGTCGGCGAACGCGTCGCCGAACACGGCACGCGACCGGACGATCCTCGGCTTGCCCGCCACCCAGCCGAGCCCGGCGCTGAGACCCGGAAGATGCCGCGACGCGATGAAGGACTTGAAGCGCCAGCTCGGATCCGGCGGCTCGGTGTTGATCAGACCCATCGCCCGCAGGCGAAGATCGCCGACCATGGCGTGCCGGGCGATCATGCCACCGCTGTCGTGGCCGACGACCGCGACCTGATCGAGTTCGAGGAGATCGACGACCCGTCGCACCGTTTCGATGTGCTGCTGCGATCGACATCGGGGTGTCAGCGTCGAATCGGCTCGAGCCGGCGGAGGGAAGGTCGACGAGGTGACAGGTGACGTGGTCGACGAGATGGGGCAGGAGTTTGCGAAACGTCGCACGAGCTGACCGGCCAGCCGTGGACGAACAGCACATCCGGGCCGGAACCGACGACCCGGTAGGCCGCTTCGCCGGCGCCGACGTCGAGAAATCGGTCCGGCTCGCGACGGAACAGGTCGGACGCTTCGGTTTCGGTCATCGTTGACATCAGGGTTCTCCAGTGGTTCGGGGGGCGGTCAGGCCGCGGCTGGGTCGTGGATCGTGGCGGCGGTGCCGAGGTCGAAGTAGTCCCGCCAGACCGTGATCAGCCCGTCATGGACCTCGAAGACGCTGTTGACCGGGAGCTCTCGCCAGCCGTGGTCGAGGCGGTGCCGGTCGAGACGTTCCATGAACACGACCGGGCCGTCGGCCGCAGTGCGCAGGATCAGGAACTCGTTCTCGTGGATCGGCGCGAAGAAGGGGCCGAGCACCTCGCGGACACCGGCATGGCCGCGCACCGTGCCCATCGGGATGTTCGTGTACTCGCAGTCGTCGGCGAGGAACGTCAGCGCCGTGTCGAAGTCCATCGCGATGAACGCATCGAGAAACGCCTCGACGATCTCCGTCGGTTCGAGTGCGGCGTGGGTCATGTGAACTCCTCGTGGGGTGCCACCGTTGCGGAACGGCTGCGGTTTGGCATGATCTGTAGTGACGACTTCAGACCCTATTCGTAGTGATCACTACAGTCAAGGCCGGGATGGGCTACCGACACACCAAACAGGACATCCTCGACGGTGCCCTCGCCGCCGCACTGGACGACGGCCTGAGCCAGCTCACGTTCGGACGCGTGGCCAAACACCTGGGGATCAACGACCGCACCGTGGTCTACTACTTCCCCACCAAGGAGGCCCTGATCACCGAGGTCGTCATGTCGATGGGACTGCAGTTGCAGGCGACACTCGGCGAGGCGTTCGCCTCACCTGCCGCCGATCACCTCGAACTCGCACGAGCGGCCTGGCCCGTCCTCGCACGCGACGAGACCGACCGGATCTTCGCGCTGTTCTTCGAGGCCAATGGCCTCGCCGCTACCGGACGGGCACCGTTCGACACGCTGGTGCCGCAACTGATCGAGGCGTGGATCGCCTGGGTGATGCTGTTCCTCACCGGCAGCGAGCAGGAACGCCGAACCGAGGCCGAAGCGGCCATCGCCGTCATCGACGGCCTGATCCTGCTCCGTCTGCTCGCAGGCCCCGAGGCAGCAATTCGGGCCGCACAGCGCTTGGGCGTCGCGTAGCTCGAACACGCCCGGGCGCAGGTTCGGCGGCAACTGCGAGCAGGACACGACGACGCCCGATGTCGTCAGCGCAGTCGTCGTCGCAGTCGAATGGGCCCCTTGGCTGTCGACGGGTCGACGGGGCGCCCTCGCTGGATGATCTCGATGTCGCCGGACGCCACCAGTCGCCGTGCAGCGGCGCGGGTCGGCTCCATCAGGTTGCGCCACTCCACCGCGGCGCCGCCATCGGCGACCATGCGGGCCGCCTCGGAGGGACAGATCGTCGCGCCGGCCACCCGATCGTCGAGCAGTGTGAGGATCGCCGAAGCCAACTCGTGGTCGACTGGACGCACGCGACGCCTGCGGCATGCGTCCGAGCAGTAGCGCACGGAGTCCCAGTTGCGCTCCCACTTCTTGCGCCACTCGATCGTGCGCCCGCAGACGACACACGTCTTGGAGGTCCGGTCCGTGGCGCTCATTCTGACCTCGGGATGTTGGGCAGGATCGAGATCCTAGTTGGCGTCGCCGGTCGACGGGGAGAGGCCCCGTCCTCCTCGCCCCGTTGACGGTGGCGTGCCTCGCGGCGACCAGGTACCGGTGATCAACCGACTTCCCCGCTGGAAGGTGAGATAGCTCCACGCCCAGCTGAAGAAGACGAGCAGACGTGATCGGAAATCGATGAGGAACACGATGTGGACCGCCCACCACGCCATCCAGGCAATCCACCCCGACAGGTGCAGCGGGCCGATGGTGCCGACCGCAGACGAGCGGCCGATCGTCGCCAGTTCCCCCTTGTCGCGGTATCGGAAGACCGGCCGTGCGACGCCGACGAGGTCGGCGCGGATCGCCAGCGCTACGTGCTTGCCGCCCTGTATCGCGCCCTGTGCCACACCCGGAACCGCGGTGCCGTTCGACTGGGCATGCGCGGCATCGCCGATCACGAAGATCTCCGAGTGACCCGTCACGGCGAGGTCGGCGCCCACGATCGCTCGGCCCGCTCGGTCTGTCTCGGCACCGACCGCTCGTGCGAGCGGCGACGCCTCGTTTCCCGCCCCCCACACCACGGTTCGCGACACGATGACCCCATCCGATGTGTCGACGCAACGATCGTCGAGACCGATCACCTCCACGCCGGTGCGCACGTCGACACCGAGGTCGCGAAGTTGTTGTTCGGCCTTCGCCGACAGACCTTCCGGATAGGCGCCGAGGATGCGGTCGGCAGCTTCGAGCAGGATCACCTGCGCCGACGCCGGATCGATCGAACGGAACTCCGCAGTCAGCGTCCGGAACGCGATCTCAGCGATGGCGCCTGCCATCTCGACACCCGTCGGACCACCACCGACGACCACGAAGGTCAGCTGCGCGCGGCGCTCGTCAGCGTCGTGCGTTCGTTCGGCTCGCTCGAACGCCAACAGGATCCGTCTCCGGATCTCGATCGCATCCTCGATCGTCTTGAGTCCGGGTGCGAACTGCTCCCAGTCGTCGTGTCCGAAGTACGAGTGACGGGTTCCGGTCGCGAGGACGAGGCGGTCGTAGTGCAGCGGGGCACCGTCGGCGAGCTGCACTCGGTGCTCGTCGCGATCGATGTCGCTCACCTCGCCGAGCAGCACCGTTGCGTTCGACTGGTCGGCGAGGACCGAGCGGATCGGGTGGGCGATGTCCGCAGGAGCGAGCCCGGCGGTCGCCACCTGATACAGCAGGGGTTGGAAGAGATGGTGATTGCGACGATCGACGAGCGTGATCCGCACCGGTGCGTCGGCCAGGCCCGTGGCCGCAGCGATCCCGCCGAAGCCGCCACCGATGATCACCACGTGCATCCTGTCGTCCGTCATGCTCCAAGCATTCCTGATTCATCCATCCGGGAAACGGCGGCAGCGAAACGGCGGCAGCAGCGTCACTGGAGGAACACGACCTCGGCGATGAGGCCGTCCGCGAGCCGCCGGCACACGGTTCGTGCACGCGAACACGCTGCGCTACCGGCTCGAGCGGATGGCCGAGTCCGTCGAGCGCGTCGAGATCGCGAGCTGGGCACACGAGACCGGACGCATGACCCGCTGAGAAGACCGGGCCGACGGCCGCAACTACGCTGCGGTCGGTGAAGGACCGGGCCACGATCGTCGTGCTGGTCGGTGTCCTGGCCGCACTGCTCTTTGCTGCCATCACCACCGCCGGGCCGGTCCCGCTTGCCGACGGTCCACCCGACGTGTTCGAACGGATCGAGGCCCGCCCGCAGGTGGTCGACGTGCAGGTCGACACAGAGGTGGCCGAACCCGTCGAGCGCAGCGAGACCGAGCCGTCCCCGATCTTCGAGGCGATCGTCAGAGGGCTCTTCTACCTGGTCCTCGCCATCGGGGCGGTGCTCGCTGCGGCCTACATCTGGCGCAATCGCATGTCGTTCGCCTGGACGCGTCGAGGCCGCCGTGCAGCCACCGACTTCGAGGTGCTCGCCGACGTTGCGTCGACGATCGGCGCCGACGCCGACGCGCAGCGAGCTGCGCTGCGGCGCGGACGTCCGCGCGATGCCATCGTCGAGTGCTGGCTCCGCCTCGAGGCTGCCGTCGTCGAGGCCGGCGTCGAGCGGCACCCGTCGGACACGTCGACCGAGTTGATCGAGCGGGTCCTCGCCGAACACCGGGTCGACCCGGCTGCCATTGCTCGGCTCGCTGCGCTCTACCGCGAAGCCCGGTTCTCGGACCATGACATGGACGAAGGCGCTCGACGTGCAGCGATCGTCGCCCTCGACACGGTCCACGCCGACCTCGGGGCGACCGCCACAGCATGAGGTCGATCCCACGACCGATCGTCGTGATCGCCCTCGGCACCGCCGCGGTGGTCGTGTTCATGGTCGTGTCGGGGATGGGCCCCGACATCGCACTGGTCGCAGCCCTCGGCGTGCTGCTCGGACTCGCCGTGTGGTTTCTCGCTGAGGTCGCCGACGCGACACCGACGACCGCTGCCAGCACCGTCGGTGAACGAGGGGTTCGCGGGCCCCGCTCGGACCGCCGCGTCGAACGGCTCCGTGCCGGGCTCGCCCACGGACGCCCTGACGGCGTGATGCTCGAACGGCTGCACACCAACCTGGTCGACATCATCGACGACCAACTCCGCGCAGCGCACCAGATCGAACGCGTCGAGGACCCGAGCGCCGCTCGGTCGGTGCTCGGCGACGAGCTCCAGAGCTTCATCGACGACCCGAACGCGCCCGCCACACTGCTGCGACCGGACCGCCTCGACCGCGTGCTCACCTTGATCGAACGACTGTGACCGGGAGGCCACCGTGACGCAATCTGCAGTTCCCCATCTCCGACTCGACGAGGTGTCGACGATCGCCGGCAAGGTGCTCGACGAGGTCGAAGTGGCCGTCGTCGGCAACCGCGAGCCGCTGACGCTGGTACTGGCAGCGATCCTCGCCGGCGGTCACGTGTTGTTGGAGGACTTCCCCGGTCTCGGCAAGACGTTGGCGGCGCGATCGTTCGCCCAGACACTCGGACTCGACTTCGCGCGGGCACAGTTCACCCCCGACCTCCTGCCGGCCGATCTGACCGGGTCGTTCGTCTACGACCAGCGCAACGGCGAGTTCAGCTTCCGACGCGGCCCGCTCTTCACCGGCCTCCTGCTGGCCGACGAGATCAATCGCACGCCGCCGCGCACGCAGGCCGCACTGCTCGAAGCAATGCAGGAGCACCAGATCACCGTCGAAGGCGAGACGTTCGTGCTCGAACAGCCCTTCCACGTGCTGGCCACCGCGAACCCCGTCGAGTACGAGGGAACGTATCCGCTGCCCGAGGCGCAGCTCGACCGGTTCATGATGCGAACCAGCTTCGGCTACCCGACCGTCGACGAGGAATGGGAGGTGTTGCAGCGGCGGATGAACCGTCAACAGGAGGACCAGACGCTGCGCCCGATCGCCGACGCCGCGACGCTGCTCGGCATGCAGGCAGCCGTCGAGCGGACGACCGTCGACGAGAGCATCGGCCGCTACTGCGTGGCACTGGCCGCAGCGACTCGAACTCATCAGCACGTGTTGATGGGGGCGTCGCCGCGCGGCGCGCTCGGCCTCCTGCTCGCTTCGCGCGCATTCGCCATCATCGCCGGGCGCGACTACGTCACCCCCGAGGACGTCAAGGCCGTCGCCGAGCCCGTGCTCGCCCACCGGATCACCGTCAAACCCGAGATGTGGATGAGCAACATCAGCGGCCACACCGTCGTCGAAGCGGTCCTCGCGTCGGTCCCGACGCCGTCACCGCTCGAAGCGGAACCCGACGGCACATGATCGCTCAGGCTGCGTTCGACGACTGGAAGCCCACCGCGGCCTACTTCCGCGCGGCTGGCGTCGCCGTGGTGCTGATCGTCGGGGCGCTCATCTGGCGACGTCCTGACCTGCTCGTGATCGCCGCACCGTTCGCCGCCGTGAGCGCATGGTCGACCATCACCCGTCCGAGTCGGCCACCGACGCTCGACGCCGGGGTCGATCACCCGACGATCCGCGAGGGAGATGCCACCCGCTGGAGCGGCCGACTCGCCTCGGCGGCCGAGCTCGACATCGTCACGGCCGCGATCGAACGCGACCCGTGGCTGGAACCACGCCCAGCTCGCGGCGCGATCACCGCGGCAGCAACCGGCGACACCGTGGAGTTCGACCTGCCCGTGCGATCGACCCGTTGGGGGACCAGGACGATCGAGCGGGGCGAGGTGACCGCGACCACTGCCTGGGCAGCGTTCCGCTGGACGGCCATCACGTCGCCGTGCTCGATCGTCACCCTGCCGCTCCCGGCGGTGTTCGACGTCGGCGCATCGCCACGGCCACCCGACGGGCTGGTCGGCCTGCACCGGTCCAGCCGCGGCGGCGAAGGCAACGAGTTCGCCGGCATCCGGGCGTTCCGACCGGGTGATCGTCTGCGGCGCATCAACTGGGCTCGATCGGCGCGGGCCGACGAGGTGCTCGTCAACGCAACCTGGGCCGACCTCGACACCCACGTGGCACTGCTCCTCGATGCAACCGACGACTTCGGTGTCAGCGAAGGCATCGACGGACAGGCATCGAGCCTCGACGCCGGCGTGCGCGCGGTCGGCGCCATTGCCGAGCACTACGCGATCAGCGGTGAACGGGTCTCGCTGCGCACGTTCGGCGGCGTCGGGACCCCGTCGATCCCGCCGGGTTCCGGTCGCGGCCAGTTACGCCGAATACTCGGCGCGCTCGCACACGTCCGACCTGCGGTCGACCGGCGAAGCCTCCCTGCAGCGGCGCGGATGGCGCACTGGCGCCACGTCTCGACCACCGGGCAGATGACCGTGATGCTGTCGCCGCTGGTCGCCCCCGACGCCCTCGACCTCGCGGTGTCGCTCGCCCGACAGGGTCACGCCGTGGTGGTGATCGACACGCTGCCGGAGCACGTCGTCGCGCACGACGACGACCTGACCTCGCTGGCGTGGCGGATCCGCCTGCTGGAGCGGCGTCGGGAGCTCCGCATGGTCACTGCTGCGGGCATCCCGGTGATTGCATGGCGCGGTCCGGGCAGTCTGGACCAGGTGATCCGCGACATCGCCCGCCGCACGACCGGACCACGACTGGTGCGAAGATGAACGTCGTCGATCGGTGGCGCGAACGCCTGGGCCGCGTCGATCCGCAGCGCTGGCTGCTCGGTGGCGCGGCGGTGGCCGCTGCCGCGGTGGCGTCGCTCGCGGCTGGATCGTCCGGCGGTGGTCAGTCGATGCTGGTGTCGGTGACGATCGTGGCGCTCGCCGTCGCGGCGGCGTTCCGACCGACGACGCACACCGCGTTGCCGGTCGTGTTGCTGGTGACGTGGCAGTGGCTCGCCACCACCGACGACGCCCTGTCACCGTTGATCGTGGCGGTTGCGGTGACGCTCATCGGCTTCCACGCGCTCATCGCCCTGCTTGCCGCAGTACCTCCGGCCGCAGCGATCGACAAGGTGATCCTCCGTCGATGGGTGCAACGCACGGCGATCACGGCAGCGACGGCGCTGCCGATGTGGGGTGCCGTGGCGCTGATGGAGCAGCGCGACGCGCCGGGGAGCGGCGCGGTGACCTTGCTGGGGTTCCTCGTCGCGACGGCGCTGATCGGCGCGATGCGGTGGCATCGCCCGCGGGCGCGCGAGCGCACGACGCAGGGCTGAACGTCAGGGCCGCTCGCCGCGATCACGCTCGTCGGATCAGCAGCACCTGCGTCCCGACGCTCGCTTCCTCCGGCTCGAGGGTCACCGTGTACGTGCCGGCATCGTCGGCTGTGACGATGCCCAGGTCCTGCGACGCGAACACCGAGGCCACGACGTTGCCGTTGGGCCCCGTCACGACGAGTCGACCGTTGATGCGCTCGCGCGTCTCGATCTCGATCCGCTCGCCGGTGGTGAGGTCGATGGTGGCGCTCGCTCGTTGGCCCGGCGTGGTGATCCGGAGTCGGGTGTCATTGTCGATGCGGGCGGGTGTGGTGGTGTCGTCGGCGACGTCGTGGAACACCAGTCGCTGGATGCCGGTGGCGGCGTTGTCGGGTTGGATGGTGACGGTGTAGGTGCCGTCGGTGGGTGCGGTGAGCAGGCCGAGGTCGGTGAACGAGAACTCCGTGGCGAGTTCTCGGCCGTCGGGTCCGGTCAGGACGAGGTCACCGTCGACGTGTTCGACGGTCTCGATGTAGACGCGGTCGCCGGTGGTGAGGTCGATGGTGGCGCTCGCTCGTTGGCCCGGCGTGGTGATCCGGAGTCGGGTGTCATTGTCGATGCGGGCGGGTGTGGTGGTGTCGTCGGCGACGTCGTGGAACACCAGTCGCTGGATGCCGGTGGCGGCGTTGTCGGGTTGGATGGTGACGGTGTAGGTGCCGTCGGTGGGTGCGGTGAGCAGGCCGAGGTCGGTGAACGAGAACTCCGTGGCGAGTTCTCGGCCGTCGGGTCCGGTCAGGACGAGGTCACCGTCGACGTGTTCGACGGTCTCGATGTAGACGCGGTCGCCGGTGGTGAGGTCGATGGTGGCGCTCGCTCGTTGGCCCGGCGTGGTCACGTCGAGCACCACGTCGCGCCCGGCCGCCGCAGCGGTGGAACTCTCCGGCGCCACTTCGGTCACCATGAAGTGATACGAGCCCGGTACCGTCGCGGTGATGTCGATGGTGAACGGCGCCGGGCCGGTCAATTCGATCGGGCCCTGATCGAGGCAGGCCGCACGGGGCGTGGCTTGCGGCGTTCCTTCGGTGTCGAGCACGGTGACGACCGGTCCGCAGTCGGCGTCGTCGAACACCGTCACGAAGACCGCAGTGCCGGCATCGAATGCGAGCGAGCCGGTGACCCGGTCTCCTGCTGCGAGCTCGCCGGAGTACTCCTCGCCGGCGACCACCTGCCCGAGGTCGTCGACATCGGTGCGGGCGAGGATGAATGAGTAGTCGGGTGTGCCGCCGTTCGGATCGATCACGCGCAACGTGAACGCCTCGACGGGAATCTCGTGGTCTACGTCGCAGTCGAGTGGCAACGACTCGATCGGATCGCCCGCGATGATCACGACCGCAACAGGGCGTGGGCCGGGGGCGCACGGGCCCGTCACGCGTAGCCGTCGTTGGCCATCGTCGATCGCGTCGACGGCATAGTCGTCGGCGCCGTAGCGCTGCTCGATTCGCCCCGCTCCGCTCTCGGGGTCATCGGGTGCGACGGCTCCGGTGGCCGAGAGGGAGAAGGCGCCTTCCACCACGGGGTCGAGGCCGACGGCAGGGACCGACGCCACCGTGGCGGCGGCGACGTTCTCCGCCCAGAACGGATCGCCGGTGACCGCGACGTCGAAGGTGCAGTCGTCGAGCCCGAATCCGCTCGACCAGCCCGCATCGGTGCAGACCCGATACGCAGCGGCGACGTCGGCGGCGTCGAGGTCGGCGAGGGTGATGATCTCCTCGGGTCGAACCGGCCCATCTCGTTGCTCGTCGAACGGGATCGTGAAGAACGACTCGGTCGGCTCGACGTACCAGCTCTCGAGGAACTCGCCGTAGAGCGTGTCGGTGTCGGCGGCGTTCACCAGCGTCCCGTCCGCGGTCGCCAAGTCGTCGGTGACATCGCCGTTGCCGTTGCCCTGGATACCGACGAACTGGCCCGCCCACGTGGCGGGCGTCAGCAGCGTGAGCCCTGCCCTGCGGGCCTCGAACCGGATGCCGTTGTCGAGCTCGACGTAGATGGAGCCTTCGGTGCGCATCACGAAACCGATGTCGAGGTCGTACCAACCGATCGCAGCGAGCGTGAGTGGCGCTCCGTCGAGCGTGACCACGGGGTCCTCGCCGCGGACGAAGTTCTCGACGGTGAGGGTCGTGTCGCCCTCGCGGATGGCCACCCCGGCGAACAGCGACACGTACGTCGAGCGCCGATATCGCACCTGCATCTCGACGTCGTTGGTCGGCGAACGCAGCAGCACGAAGTCGCCTGCGGCGTGGAAGTCGTACGCCACACCGTCCTGGGTGACGATGTGGGGGTCGCCCCGATTGGTGCCTGGGCCGCCAGGCAGGCCGGGAACCGGACCTGCACCAGGGTCGGGGAGTTGCAGGCAACGTGTGGCGACGTCATCGATCGACTCCGGGCCGTAGGGGTTGTCGACGAAGTCGGGGAGGATCGAATCGAGGATTTCCCCGCGCACCTGGTCCCACGCATTGGCCGGTCCGTCTGAGCACGGCGGGCGGTCCTGTGCGTCGACCTCGGCGGGAGCGGACGAGACGACGGGCACGGTCGCCAACCCGACGGCGCAGACGATCGTCGCCCAGCGGAGTGCTCGGCGCGACGAAGGACGACTCGGGCGGCTCACTCGGGCACCTCGGTGAAGGTTCGCCGACTTCGTTCCACGCCCGTCAAGTCGACGAGGTCACCGTTGTCGCTCACGGCCGAGGTGACTTCGAGGCTCGACTCGAGCGTGAGTTCGCGGGCCAGCAGCGTCGCGCGGTCGTAGGTCCCGGACGCGACCAGGGTGGCGACACCGCCCTCGAACGGCGACTCGAGTTCGAGGGAGACCTCGACCTCCGAGTCGGTCGATCCTACGAGCTCGAACACCAGCCGAGCATCGCTTCGCCTGCTCAGCGACTGGCTCCACGACGCTCCGTCGCCGACCGGTTCGTCGGGTGCGACGAGCACCAGATTCGCGACATTGAGCAGCTCCAGCGTGGCTGCGGGGACCTGATCGCCCCAGCCGACGGACACGACACGCTGCACCATGCCGCGCTCGTCGAGAAACCACCGCCAGGCGCCGAGGTCGTCGGGCGTCGGTGTCGGGCCGTCGAACGACACGATCGTCGGCGTCGCGAGCAACTGTGCGTCGTTGCCGTCCAGGGTCAAGTCGAGATCGAGCTCGTAGGTGGCGGTACCTCCCGTGTCGGTGGTCGTGTCGCCGATCGTGACGCCGAGCGAGTCCGATGCCTCGACGCTGAGCCGCGACCGTGCGGCGGTGGTGATCCGGAGTGGGGCTCGTGGCTCGGCGCCGGCGTCGAGCAGCGTGACCGCCCCCGGTGGAAGGGCACTGTCGACGTCGTCGCGCTCGGATGCGTCGCCCGACTCCGCTGGCGTGCTGGTCTCGGTCGTGGACGCTGTGGGAGCGTCGCTCTGCCGGTCCGATGCACTGCAGCCGCCGGCGACGAGCGCGATCGTCGCTCCGACGAGGGCAGTGATGCCGACCGAGCCGAAACGTGCCACGGTCAGCTGCCGCGGAAGACCGAGATCTCGTTCTCGGTGAGGGCGACGAGCACGGTGTCGTCACCGGACCACGCCGTCTTGATCGCCGAGTCCTCCGGATCGTCGATCGTGCCGATGGGCATTCCGTCGACGGAAGAGACCACGACGATACCTCCGTCGAACTTGCCCACGTAGTAGCCGCCGCCGGAACTGGTCGTGATGCCCGCCGTGTAGAACTCGACCAGTCGGCCCGACGGCTGGATCTCGTAGTCGAAGCCTCCGTCGCGCTGCTCGATCACGCCGTTCACGGAGGCAGCGATCACCGGGTTCGGGGTTGCGGCTTGCTCAGAGATGAGGTCGAGCGTGGTCGCGTCGAGCACCCGCAACACCCCTTCACCTGCTGCGTCCGTGCCTCGCAGGTAGACCTCGCTGCCACCGACCGCCACGGCGAGCAGGCTCGTCGGCGTGTCGGACTCGTACTGGACGGCCGTGCCGGTGGTGACGTCGATGCGACACAGGCTGTTCGACTTGAGGAACAGCGCTCCGGCGACCGGGTCGAACACCGTCCCGTTGCCGCTGCCACAGCCAAGTGGGCCGTCGATCAGTGGGTCGTCCGAGATCGCGTCGAGTGTCGTGGGGTTCCACTGCCAGATCGTGCCGAAGTTGCCGCCGGTGATGATGCGGTCGTCGATGGTCCAGAACACGTCGCCGTCCAGGCGATCGTCGACGATCGCCGCCAGCTCGGCGCCGCTGTCGGTGTCGTACACGGCGAGATTGGTGCTGAAGTCCGAGTCGACCCACATGATCGCCACACGATCACCGGTCGGCGAGACGGCCACACCGGGGAGCAGGCCGGTGAACTCCGGGATCGGGAACGTCGTCGTCGGCTCCAACGTCGGCCCGAACGAGGTCGTACCGCCGCCGTCGGACTCGCCGACATCCGGCGCCAGGGTGTCGGCCGGGGTCAGCGTTGCCGTGGGCTCATCGTCGGTGTCGGTGTCGGTGTCGGCGCTGGCGGTCGCGGTCGACTGGCTGACTGCAGAACCAGCTTCACCGTCACCGTTGCCGCCGCACGAAGCTGCGAAGAGCGCTCCCACCACCAGCAATGTCAAGGTCGAGCAACGTGGCATCGTTCGATGCTCGACGCTGCTCCAGTCAGTCACAATGGGTCATTCGACGTAGGTGGTACCCGGATCCCGTCGGAGGCGACAACCAACTCGGGCCCGATCGAGCGGGCTCCTCGCTTGCCGGATCAGATCAGGTCGCTCGGCGGGTCGGATCGACGATCTCGACGACGGAGGTGACATCGTCGTCGTTGTGGCCGTGGGTGGCGGCGACGGCGAGCTGTGACAGCCCGGCGGAGCCGACCGGGGTGGCGATGCCGCGATGGGTCGCCATCGCGATGGCAAGCGTCAGGTCCTTGTGCGCGAGTGCAACCGAGAAGCGCGGCTCGAAGTCCTCGGCGATCATCCAGGGCAGGCGGACCTCGGCCTGGTACGACCAGCCGCCAGTGTCGGCCAGTGCAGCGGCGAACGCATCGTCGTCCACCCCGGCGTGCCGGCACAGCGTGTACCCCTCGGCCAGTACGGCGAGGTTGGTCATCCCGATCAGGTTCGACACCAGCTTGAACGCCGTCGCCGCCTCGACGGTCCCGAGCCGGTGCACATCGGCGCCGATGCAGTCGAACACCGGCGCGAGGACGTCGAGGACGTGGTCGGGCCCGCCGACGAACAGCGGCACGTCGCCGGTCTCGGCTTGCGCCGGACCCTTGCCCAACAGGCACGCCACGTAGCGATCGCGACCCACCAGGTCGGCGACCTTCGACGCAGTGTCGGGGTCGATCGTGGAGGTGTCCATCACGATCGTGGAGGCGTCACCATCGACGCCGAGGCGCGGTGCCAGTTCCTCGTAGAGGGCGACGACGTGCGCCGGCATCGGCAGGCTCGACACGACCAGGTCGACGCCGTCGACAGCTGCTTCGGTGCTGTCGGCAGCGGTGGCGCCTGCGGCGACGCATCGCTCGATCGCTGCCGGGTCGAGGTCGAACACGGTCACGTCGAAGCGGGCGGCGAGGTTCCGGGCGAGGCCACCGCCCATCTTGCCGAGGCCGATCACGGCGATCCGTTCGGGAGTCTTCCGATCGAGCGAGTTCATGGTGTTGGTCCTTTGCGTTGTGGGGGCTGATGATGTGGAGGCGGTTCGGGTGACGAGCGGTTCACAACGAGACGATGCCCTTGATGATCGTGCTGACCGCGCCGCCGAGCGCGACGACCACGATGAGCACTCTCGCCTGGGACTCCGTGACGTGGTGGGCGAGCCGGTCGCCGAGGGCGAGCCCGACGACGAGCGCTCCGAGGACACCCGACCACATCGCCGCGTCGAGTTGCGGGCGGCCACGAACCGCCAGCGACACCGAGTTGAGACCGATGAAGTACACCTGCACCGTTGCCACGTAGGGCGTCTGCGCCCAGTTGGTCGACAGCCGGTACAGCACGATCGGCGGGCCACCGACCCCGGCGGTCACGTTCATGAAGCCCGACAGGAACCCCGCCGACGCCCGGCCGCCGTTCCCGCGGAACACCCGGGCCCGTTCGTCGGCGAGCACCGCCGTGAGCGCCACGATCACCAGCACACCGATCAGGATCTCGAGAACCGCCGGGGCGGAGCTGGCGGGTCAACCATGCACCCGGCAAGATGCCGACCACGGCGGCGGCGAAGAGCGTTGCGGCCGTGCGCCACTCGACAGATCGCCACAGCTGGGTGAGCACGATCACTGACGCGACCAGGGTGAGCACCTGGCTCGTCGCGACGCCGTCGTCGACGCCGAGCACCAGCACGAGCAGCGGCGACGCCATCAGGGCGAACCCCATGCCGGTGAGGCGCTGCGTGCCCGCGCCGACGAGTACCGCCGCGATGACGAGCGCCGCGTCGAGGCTCACGCTCGTCGGTGCGAGTGCCAGCGCTCGTGGCCGCTCGCGAGCTCAGCCATGGCGGACCACGCCCGCCACGGCGACCGGCTCGCCGTCGAATCCCTCGATCGGCGCGTCGCTGGGCCGAGTGCCGCCCGGTGCGGCGTCCAGCGCTCCCACTGCGGCGTCGCCGTAGCAATGCAGCGTCCACGGGCGACCGGCGACGTCGGCGACGCAGCGCACCGAACCGTCGACGTCGACACGAGGAATCGTCGCGCCGTCGCGAACGAACACCGGCATGTCGCCGATCGGCACGTCGATCTCCACCGTCGCCGGGCCGTCGACGACCTGGGCCGATGGCTCACCGGCAGTGGTTGCGCCGTCGCCGACGCTCGTGTCGAACCGGTGCCAACGTCCCGGCGGCACGTACACCCGTCGGCGCACCGTTCGCATCGCGTCGTCGAGGACCGGCGCGACGAGCAGGTCCCGACCGAGCAGGAACTGGTCGTCGATCCCTGCGGCGACGGGGTCGTCGGGAAACTCGAGCGCCAGCGGCCGCATCATCGGCAGCCCCAACTGTTCGACGTCGCCGGCGACCCGCCAGAGATACGGCAGCAGCGAATAGCGCAGCCGGATCCACCGCCGGCAGATGTCGAGTGCCTCGTCGCCGAACTCCCACGGCTCGCGCGGCCGCAACCCGTGCGGCGCGCATCAGCGGCGAGAGCGCCCCGAACTGGGTCCAGCGCACGTACAGCCCCGGCGTGAGCTCGGGGCCGAAGAAGCCGCCGATGTCGTGGCTCCAGAACCCTGGCGTGGACAGTGCGTGGGACAGCCCGCCCCGCAAGGTCGCCTGGAGGCCGGCAACGGTCGATTCGGCGTCGCCACCCCACTGTCCCGGGTAGCGGTGCGAGCCCGCCCACCCGCTGCGTCCCCACACGAGCGGTGCGCGACCGGTGTGCTCGGCGATCGCCTCGGAGACCGTTGCGTTGTACTTGAGCGGGTACAGGTTGTGCAGGTGGTGCGGCGGCGTGCCGTCGCGTGGTGCTGCGTCGTCGGGGCAGCCCTCGCCGAAGTCGGTCTTGAACACGGCGACACCGGCGTCGAGCAACTCGGTGTGCAGGTCCTGCCACCACCGTCGTGCGCCAGCACTGGTCACGTCGACGAGCGAGCGATCGCGACCGTCGGGTGTCGGCGTGCCACGGAGCCGGGCGAGTTCGCCCGACGTCGTGCCCAGCAGATGTCCGCGGTCGGCGGCTTCGGCATGGCGCGGCGATGCCGGGTCGATGTACGGCACCTCCCACACCGACAACTTGACCTTGCGTTCATCGAGCGCTCGGACGAACTCGGCGGGGTCGCCGAACCGCTCGGTGTTCCAGATGAAATCGGTGTTCAGGCGGTCGACCACCAGCCAGTCGGGGTCGAGGTGCAACACGTCCAGTGGGACCCGGTGCGATCGCATCTGGTCGGCGACGTCGAGCATCTCCTCCGCACTGTGGTACCGGCACCGCCCCATCCAGTAGCCGAACGCCCACAGCGGCGGACGCTGTCCGCGACCGGTCAGTGTCGTGTAGTCGGCGAGGCGCTGGACCGGCGACGGTGAGACGGTGACGTAGAGGTCCAACGCTTCGTCGGCGACGTCGAGTGACAACACGCTCGGACGTCGGTGGCCGACGTCGACGTCGATCCGTGCTCCGGTGTTGACGAACCCCAGGTAGCCGTCGGTCGAATGCCAGACGGGCGCCGGCTTGTAGGCCAGCCCCGTACCCGTGCCGAGAGCGTCCTCGACGGTCAGGGTGAGATGCTGCCCGTTCTTCACCAGCCGGGAGAACTGCTCGCCGAACCCCAGGATCTCCTCGTGCGCGCCGAGCTCGAGCTCGAGCACGATCTGCTCTCGGCCGTCGGCGTCCTCGCGGAAACGGATCGGAGGGGCCATGGGGAATCCGGCGACCTGGCGCAGCCGCTCGGCGGTTCGCAGCACGGGAGCGTCGGGATCACCGACGATGAGTCGAAACGGATGCAGACCCACCTCGACACGCACGTGTTCGGCGGCGATCGTGACGACCTCGTCGGCGACGTCGATCGACGCATCGACGGCGGCGATCGTCGGCGTGGTGACGATGCCCAACCACGTGGGCGACTCGCCGAACACCCGTGCGCCGGTGGGCGCGACCACCACACGGACCGTTCGGGGCCCCACGATCTCGATCCGACAGCGGAACGCCCGGGGCTCGACGGCCGGGAGCGGGAGGTCGGCCGGAAGGTTCGGCATGTCGACCTCGATCCCCTGGTCGACCAGCGACTCGCCGGTCAGCCAACCCGGCGTGCCCGGGAGCTCGATCGCCGGGAGCCCCACGACGTCGAGCTCGACGGCATTCGCAGTGGCGGCGGCCACGGTGGCCGATCGGAGGATCCAGTCGCGGGTGCGAGGCACCGGTCGGTCAGCGTCGTGGTCGGTCGAGACATCCATCGTTGCGTCCGTTCCGTTCAGAACTCGACGACCGGGATGCCGAGTTCGTCCGCTACCGCCCGCAGGCCCGGACGGACGTCGTTCCATGCGAGCACGGTGTGGTGGGGGAAGCCGCCGGTCACCAGGGCGGTCACGAACGCTCGGGCGTCGGTGTCGAGCCGTACGTCGGCGGTGTTGCCCTGGAACCGGTTCGGCCGGTCGAGCGCGGTGCCGGAGGCGATCAGGAGCCGGAGGGTGCCGCCGGGGTCCTCGGTGAGACGGGCGGCGACCACGGGGCCGGGCCGCAGCGCGAAGTTGCCGACCACACCGATCTTGCGGTTGCAGTGGGTGAACTGGGTCGCGTTGGTTGGTTCGGCCGCAAGGCCAGTTGCGGCCGATCCGCAGTGCCAGAACCGCACGACGTTGTCGTCCTCGACGAGATCGACGGTGTCGACGAGGTAGCTCGGGCCCGAACCGAGTGCCGACATGAGCAGCATGGTCGTGGCGCCGTAGACGTCACGCTCGCACTGCGTCGCGATCTCCTCGTCGGCGAGGCGCGACAGCGACGAACACGGGCACACGCCGAGTTCGGTCGGGAACTCTGGCCAGCATCGGATCGACAGCGCCGACAGCCGAGCATCGTCGTGCCACTCCCGCAGTGCGATCGTGACCGCAGCGAAGGTGTCGACGACCTCGCGGTCGAGGTCGGCGAGTGTCGGCTGCCACTCGCGCGCGGCAGCGAGTTCGACCTCGCGTCGTTCGGGCCCGATCTTGCGGATCGTGTCGAACAGCGCGTCGAGGTCGAGTCGCTCGACCTCCAGGCCGAACAGGTCACGCAACAGGCGGGGGTCGTACTCGCTCGGCGTGAAGCCGGGTGGCGGTTCGCCGAGCACCCCGATGCGTTGGCCACGCAGGTGATCGAGCGCCGCCTGCGCCACCGCGTGCGGGGCGCGCTCGCGTTCCGGCGACGGCAGTGGTGGCCGGCCGGGAAGCGTGCCGGCGAGCGCGGCGGCGAGCGTTGCGGCGACCTGCGGTTCGTGGGGATCGCCGTAGCAGAGCCGGACATCGACGCCGACCCGACCCAGCGCGTGGGCGGCGAGGTTGGCGCCGCACAGCGAGTTCAGCTGGAGTCGGTCGCCGGGCTCACCGGGCTCGCGGAAGGCCCACAGCAGCACGGGACGGTCGAGGTCGTGGTACAGCTCGAGGGCCGGGCCGGCGTCGGCGAACGACGCACAGGCATGGATGACCACGCTCGGGTCGTCGACCTCGTCGAGGATGGCCCTCGCGGCGTCGAGGTCGGCCACGGACATGACGAGTTCACCTGGCTGGTGGACCTCTGCGCCGAGGTCGGCCAACAGCTGGGTGGCGGCGTCGAGATGGGCCCGAGCGGCGTCGAGGTCGAAGGTCGGCCTCGCGGTGGCGATGAGCACGGCGGTGGGCGGCATGGTCGGAGTCACGGCGCCACCTCCTGTCCGCTGCCTGCTGTTGGACCGGCACGCAGCGAGACCGATCGGTCGGCGACGTCGGCGAACCGCTGCATCCGCTCGACGGCGGGGCCGGCGAGGCACCCGGCGACGTCGGCGGCCTGGAGGCACGACGCCCACACGGCTCGGCCGGCGAGGAAGCCGGAAGCTCCCTCCTCGCAAGCGACTTCGATCGCCGTGGGGAAGTCGGCCTCGGCGACACCCGAGGAGAGGATGACCCAGGGCGATCCCACGGCGTCGGTGATCGCCCGGCAGCGCTCGCGCATCTCGCCGTGATCGCCGTCGTCGCTGTGTCCTCGCAGCGGCATCTCACCCTTGTAGAGGTCGGCGCCACGACGACCCAGTTCCTCCGCAGCGGCCAGGATCGCGTCGTCGTGGTTCCAGTCGACCGTCGGGTCGAGCGGCGGTCGGCAGACCGGTTCGATGATGCTGGCGAGCCCGGCGTGGTCGCAGATCGACACGAACTCGTCGACCATCGCTCGGCGAACGTCGGCCGGCTGATCTCGCCGATGCAGGACGAGGAGCTTCATCGCCACGGCGCCCTGGTCGCGTACCCGATGCGGGTCGACGAGCCGATCGATCTCGACCTCGCCGACCAGTTGCCCGTGTGCCGGGATGAAGAGATCGGCCGACGAGATCAGCGCACACGTGTCGGCCACCACGCCGGCGTCGACGGCGCGATCGAAGGCGAAGTGTCGGTCGATCAGCACGGCTGAAGCGTGCGGTGTGAGCAGCTGTGCCGCTGTGAGCTTGAAGTCGATCACGGTCTCGTCGTCGACCGGTTCGTCAGCGCCGATGGCTTCGGTCATCATCGCCCGCAACGCTTCGCGCTGGTCGACGGCGAGCATTGCGAAGGCTCCGCTGGGGCGACGCAGCGGTTCGAGTCGGAGGTTTGGTTCTGCGGTCATGTGATGCTCCGTTCGGCAGTGGGGGCGTCGAGTGCGAGCTCGGCGACGACCTCGTCGTGGCCGGGGATCGCAGACCGACCGTCGAGTCCCTGGCACGACCGGTACGCGACGAGGTTCGCGTATCGAAGGCAGTCGCGCAGGCCGAGGCCGTGGTGCCGGGCAGCGAGCAGGGCACCGTGGAACACGTCGCCGGCGCCGAGGGTCGAGAGCACCGGCCCGGTGACCGCTGGAACGTGGACCGCTTCGTGGTCGGACCCGAGGGCGAACGACCCGTCGCCTCCGTCGGTCGCCACCACGAGGTGGGCCCCTTCGGCGACTGCACGGGCGAGCAGTTCGGCGCGATCGACGTCACCGAGGCGACGGCGCAGCGCCGAGATCGTCGGGACGTACAGATCGAGCCCGGTCGGGTCGAATCCCTCGATCGGATTCCCGCCGTCGACCGACAACTTCGGACGGTCGGAGCGTGGGGACCACCACGTGTGCACCCGCGTCCACCCGGCCTGATCCACATGGACCCAGTCCGCGCGTTCCATCAGCTCGTCGGCGCGGTCGGACAGGCGGATCGGTGGCGGCGGTCGGTTGACGATCGCCCGCGTCGCACGCGTCGCCTCGACGATCACCAGGCTGGCCGCCGACGGCTGCGCGTCGTCGATCGTGACGCCGCTGACGTCGACACCCTCTGACGTCAAGCTGTCGAGGATCCAGCGGCCGTCGGCGTCGGCGCCGACCGTCCCGACGAAGGCCACCGAGTGCCCGAGCCGCGAGGCGGCCACCGCTGCAGTCGCCGCGGGTCCGCCCCCGGCCTGCACGAGCTGGGTGGCCACGACGCGTTCGTCGGCATCGGGATACCGATCGACGAGGGCGATCGTGTCGTGGGTCGCGACACCGACGAACACCAAACCCGGAGTCTCGTCGGTCGCTACCACCGCCCCCGACGGTACGCACTGGCGATCCTCTACACCCGGGCCTTAGGTCACGGCCGGCCCGAAACTGGCATCGGAGACCCCTCCGCTCTCCCCCCCAACCCCCCTCCCACTCCTCCCCGCCAACCCCCCCTCCCACTCCTCCCCACCCCCCCTCCCACTCCTCCCCTCTGCCCTCCCCCAACCCCCCGGCCCAGAAAACGACGGGCGCTCGTCTACGTTGAATCCATGCGCGCTCGGTCTGCAATCTCGTTGGTCACGGTGGCGGCCGTCCTGGCGGCAGGTTGTTCGGGGGGCGAGAGCACCGACGACGGCGCCGCTGCGTCGGTGGCACCGACGGCTTCGACGTCTCAGGCGGTGGAGACGGATCCGCCGGCGACCGAGCCGGTCACCACCGATCCGTTGGTCACCGAACCGGTCGCGACCACACCGCCACCGGAGGTCACCGCCGCTGCTGAGCGGGCACCCTACGACTTCTCCGCGATCGGGCCGATCGTCGATGCCTTCGTGGCCGAGCAGGGGTTGAACGGTGCTGGGTTGATCGTGGTGGATCAAGAAGATGGAGTCGTCCACGAGGAGTACTGGGGTGAGTTCGATGCTGACCGAATCTCGCTGATCGCATCGTCGAGCAAGATGATCTCGGCGAGCGTGCTGATGCGTCTCGACGATGACGGCGTGCTCGATGTGGACGCTCCGGTCGCCGACGTCGTCGAGTGGGGTGCCGGCAACCCGACGGTCACTCCGGCGCAGCTCATCTCGAACAGCTCGGGACTGATCGGGCTGCAAGACGGTTTCGGGTACGAGTCCTATCTGTGCCAGTTCGACCCGGCCGGCACGTTGCAGGACTGCGCCGAGCAGATCTTCACGACGCCCGACGACGATGCCGAGGTGATCCCGCCTGACACCGAGTTCCGCTACGGCGGCGCCCAGTGGACGATCGCCGGCGCAGTCGCCGAGGCGGCGTCCGGTCGGACCTGGGCACAGTTGGTCGACGAGTTGATCGCCGCACCGTGTGGACTGGACTCGTTGGGGTACTACCTCCCGCTCGGGTTCGAGTATCCCGCTGACTTCAACGGTGATCCATCGACGTTCCCGCCGACCGACAACCCCAACCCCGAGGCTGGCGCCTACGTGACCGCGCCCGACTACGCGGAGTTGATGCTGATGCAACTCCGCGGCGGGATGTGCGGCGACGAACGAGTGGTCTCGAGTGAGGCGATCGATCGAATGCACGCCGACCGGGTCGCCGAGGTGTACGGGGGTGACGCGGCGGGTGTCTCGACCCTGGGCTATGGCATGGGCTGGTGGGTGGACCGTGAGAGTGGCCGCATCAGCGACGAAGGCTTGTACGGCACCGTGCCCTGGCTCGACCTCGACGATGGTTTCGGCGCCTACCTCGTGGTCGAGAAGACCTCGGACGTCGGCCGCAGCCTTGCTGCTCAGCTCTACGAGCCCGTCGAGGCCGCCGTACTCGCCGCCCGATGACGCCGGCCGCCACGCCTTGCGGCGATGGCGATCTACAAGGAGCCTCGATGCGGACGCTCCGGTCGCTTTCTGGATGGTGGCCTGCTGGAGCTGCGGCCATGCTGTCGGGATGAACGTCGCCGACCAGTGGCCACTGCGGGTTCGAGCGGCCAACGCGGTGGACCATACGGAATCTCTCGCTTCGCAAGATCCAGCGTGGGGAAGCGAGGTCTGTTCTCTGGCGGGTGGATGGGTCGTGCTCGCAGGCGCCGGGATGTACATCAATCACGCCATGGCCGCGGGCATCGACGACGAACTCTCCTCAGCTGACATCGACCTCCTCGTCGCACGGAGCACCGTCGCCGGAGTGACGCCTGCGATCGAAGTCACCCGAGCGACCCTTCCAGAGAGCGTCCGCCGGATCCGTGAGCGAGGGTTCGCTCACGACTCGGGCTCCGACATCGCGTTGCTGACGCAATCGGTGACCGCCACGACACGGCATCGCCCGCACGACGTCGTCATCCGTCCCGTCGAAACAGAGGCCGACCTTCGTCTCTGGCAGGAGACCAGCGCGACGGGGTGGGGGCACACCCTCGCCAACGCTCGCCGCGCCTCGGACGCATTCGCCGCCGCAGCCCATGCACTCGACAACGAGTACATGGTCCTCGCGTTCGGCCCAGCCGCCGAGCGTCCCGTCGGGTGCGCAACCATGACGGTGCGAGACGGCGTCGCCATGCTCGGCGGGATGTCCACCATCCCGTCTCAGCGTCGGCGAGGAGTACAAGCCGCACTGCTGAGCTATCGGCTCACCCAGGCCGGCCGAATCGGGTGTGATCTCGCAATGACCACCGCAGCGTCTGGTGGCGCCTCGGAACGCAACCTTCAACGGCACGGCTTCAGCCCGACGGCCACCATCAGGAAGTTCACGCTCCCAAGTCAGCCCTGACCACCGCACGCACGACATCACGGAGGAACTCCTCGGACATCACGCAACCTCGAGTGCCTGGCAGATCTCTCGCATCCGCATCGCACCCGATGCTCACCGCGGACCGGTAGCGACCGAGAAGGG
>CAVQSI010000033.1:0-12531 GCA_963715825.1 Ilumatobacteraceae bacterium | reverse complement strand
CCCCGGCCCCAGCACGTTTGTGTGGTGTTTTCGGTGACCCGCCCCGCCAGATCCGCAACGCAAACGGGATGGGGTGGGGGAGGTACGGGTTGGTGGCACGGGTTGGTGGCGTGTTCAAGTCGGCGAGGGGGGATGACGATCTTGTTCCGTGGAACGTCGCGCGACCGTTGGGGTGCTCGTGGCAATCGCCGCGGTGGTGGCCGCCTGCACGGGCCCCGCGAGGTGAGTGTGGAATCCGCCATGCCGATCGCGCCCACAGCCACGGTGCCCACGGACGCACCGTCGGTTCCCGTGTCGACCGACTCGTCGACCACTGTGCCCGGCACCGTCGAGCCGCCCCCTCCGGCAACGATTCCGGCGCTCCCGCCGAGCGAGGCCGCCGACGCGACGCTTGCCGAGTTCTACGGTCCCGATCGATCGTTCGGGTTCGGTTCGGCGCGGTGGGAGGACATCGAACTGGCTCGACACGGCTCGCTCGTGAGAGCGCCGCTGTTGTCGGCTGGTGACGTCGACGCAGCCGGCGAAGCCACCATCCAGGCGCTGGTGGGCACGAACGGCTTCGGGATGTTCGCCGTCGGCTCGAGCACCGACGAGTCGGGCACCCGTCGGGCGACGACGTGGCAGCTCGGCGTCGATGCCCCCGATGACTGGGCGTCCGTGTCCGCGGACATGGCGCCGGCGGTGCAACGCCAGTCGGGCGACGCACGGTCGTCTGCGATCTTCGCTGGATCGTCGATCGGCCCGACGCTGCTGCTCGTCGGCATGCAGGACGACGACACCGGGTCGATCCCGACCATCTGGACCCGCGGACAGGACGGAGCGTGGACGACGGAGGAGCTTCCCGGTGAGCTTCCCGGTGGAGCCGTTGCCCAGTCGGTGGTCGTCACGGCGTCCGACCAGGTGGTCGTCGCCGGGGTGGCGCTCGCCGACCGCCAGCCGGTGGTCTGGTCGTCGTACGACGGCGGCTGGACGATGGTGCGCACCGACGGCGTCGACGTCGACCGTGCCCATCTCGCCACGGCGAACGGGACGGTCGCCCTCGTCGGGTCGTCGCATCCGCGACGCACGCTCGATCGTTCCGAACCGTGGGCCACGACGCTCTGGCTGTACGAGGCGTCCGAGACCGGACTCCTCCCGATCGCGGCGGACGAGGTGACGAGCAACGGCCGGGTGGTGGACATCCACGCCTCGGTCGCCGGGCAGCTGTACATCTTCAGCAACGACGTCCAGCTCGGCGCTGTGCTGCACACGGGCGATCGGCCCGTTCTGGCCGAGCCGGGCCCGGTGCAGTGGGTGTCGACCCGAGTCGGTCGGCAGGACAACGGCGAGTGGCGCGGGGACGCACTGGCCATCGACGAGGTGTACGGATCGATCGTGCTGCTGTTCCAGACGCCGTACACGGATCCGCCCGGCGTGGTGGTCGCCGACCTCGTCGGCGAGCCCGGGCTCGACGACGAACCGATCGCCGTCGAGTGGCCGTTCGTGGCGCCGGTGGCGGCGTACTACGAGCGCGAGATCTCCGCGTTCCCGGCGGTGGTGCTCGCCGACAGGGTGCTGACGATCGACACGGGCGCGAGCGATGGCCCGGTGCTGTCGAGGCTGTCGGCGAACGCGCTCGACAGCACCTCGACACTGTTGGTCGATGCGCATCGCAGCTCACCGTACGAACGCGTGCTCGACCTCGTGGAGTTCGACGGGTCGCTGGTCGCCGTCGTGCAACGACAAGAGGAGTTCTCCCCGTACTCGTGGGGGCTCGCCGGGACGCGCCTGTCCCGATTGGTCGACGGAGTCTGGACGCCCTGGGACCTGGGAGAGTTCGCCGGGGCCACGAGGATCGCGGTGACCGAACACGACGGTGCGCTCTACGTCGCGGTCTCCTACGGGCTCGACGCCGGGTTGTTCCGCGTCCGGGTCGACGCGGCGGGCACCGAACAGATCGAGATGGTCGGACAGATCCCGGGCGTGGCTCGGCTGATCGAGGCGACCGCCGACGGCGCACTGCTCGCCCTCGTCGACGCCGGTGGCATCGAGGAGGTACTCGGCGCTCCGATCCAGGACGGCGGGATGGAATTGTGGGGATCGCTCGAAGAGCCGCCGGGCGAGGAGGTCGTCGACATCGGCGGCCTCTGTCGCGCCGGCACCCGGACCCTGGCGGTGGCCGACGGAGACCGGCGGACGTTGGTGTCGGTGACCGGCCCAGCGACCCAGGGGGTGCAGGAGGGCCCGGTGTCCGAACTGGCTGCCGTGGTCGACGAGGACGGGTACGGCCGACGCGACGGCGACTCGTGGTCGCCGTACTGCTCGGGGACGGAGACCACGATGGCGCTCGGGCAGGCCGACCCCGACGATGCCTGGCGTGGCGCGAACGTGCAGCACTTCGACGAGTCCGGCGCCGTGGGTGCTCGTCGATCGGTGCACCTGCCGCCGCGCAGTCGAGTGAACCTCGTCGAGGACACCGGGAACGGGATACTGGGAGTCGGTTCGATCGACGACGAGTTCGCCTCGTCCGACGCGATCTTCTTCGTCACCGATGGTGAACAGGTGGTCGGCCAGATGCTGGCGGGCGGCGCCGGCCTCCAAGAAGCCCTCACCGCGACCCGCTGGAACGGGGCGCTGGTGATCGGCGGCAGCGTCAACGGGGTTGCCACGGTCTGGAGCACCGCCGCCGCGTGAGACGGTGCCGGGGACTGGTACCGATACCGGAGAAACGGTGCCGGGTCGGGGTGCGGCAGCATCCGTAGACTCGGACACCGTGCTGCACCTCTACGACACCGCCACGCGTTCCGTGCGCGAGCTGGCTCTTCGCGAGCCGGGCAAGGTCAGCATCTACCTGTGCGGGCCCACCGTGTACGGCCCGCCGCACCTCGGTCACGGACGCGCCACGCTCGTCTACGACATCCTGCGTCGCTACCTCGAATGGACCGGCCTCGACGTGCGGCTGGTGTCGAACATCACCGACATCGAGGACAAGATCATCGAGCGTGCGCTGCGTGAGGATCGTCCGTGGAAGGACATCACCACCAAGTGCGAGGCGATCTGGTGGCAGGCGATGGACGCCGTCGACTTCCAACGGCCCGACGACACGCCCCACGCCACCGACTACGTCGACGAGATGGTCGCCATGATCGGCGAGCTGATCGAACGCGACCACGCCTACGTCACCGACGACGGCGTCTACATGGCGGTCGAGTCGGTCGACGACTACGGCCTGCTCGCCCATCAGTCGGTCGACGACATGCGCTCGGGTGCCGGCGACCGCGAGGTCGTCGGCGCGGCCGGCAAGCGTCATCCCGCCGACTTCGTGCTGTGGAAGTTCGCCACCGGGCCGGCCACCGAGAGCGATCCGGCGTGGCCGTCACCGTGGGGCGACGGTCGGCCCGGATGGCACTCCGAGTGCGTCGTGATGAGCCTCGACATCCTCGGCGAGGGCTTCGACCTGCACGGCGGCGGTCAGGACCTGCGCTTCCCGCACCACGAGAACGAGCGCGCCCAGGCGGTCGCGCTCGGCAAGACGTTCGCCAACCACTGGATGCACAACGGCTTCGTCGTCGACGCCGAGGGCGAGAAGATGTCGAAGAGCCTCGGCAACGTGTCGAACCTGCTCGACCTCATCGAGCACTACGACCCGCGCGCCTATCGGATGCTGCTGCTGCAGTCGCACTACCGCAGCCCGGTGAAGATCACCCAGGACGGCATCGACGCTGCGGTCAAGTCGCTCGCCGGCCTCGACGCGTTCGCTGCGCGCGTCGCCGGCGTCGAAACCGCTGCGCCCGACACCGCGGTGCTCGACGAGTTCCGCGCCGCGATGGACGACGACCTCGACACCCCGCGAGCGTCGGCCCTGCTGTTCGACACGGTCCGCCGGGCGAATGCCGCGCTCGACGCGGGCGACGACACCGCGGGCTCATTGGCCGCGGCCGTTCACGAGGTCGCCGGCGCGGTCGGGCTGCGGCTCGGCTCCGACATCACCGTCGACGCCGACGCGCTCGCACGGGCGCAGGCACTCGACGACGCCCGCGCCGCCAAGGACTTCGCCACCGCCGACAAGTTGCGGGCGGCGCTCCAGGCCGACGGATGGACCGTGGAGACCACCCGCGACGGCACGTCGCTGCGGCGGTGACGTCGCTGGTCGATCGACCGGCACCCGCGGCCGCAGCCGAATCGGGGGCTGCGGCACCGACCACGTTTGCCTCGATGGGGTACCAGCCGTCACTCGACGGGCTTCGTGCGCTGTCGGTCGGCGTCGTGCTGCTGTACCACGCGGGGTTCTCCTGGATGCGTGGCGGGTTCTTCGGCGTCGAGGTGTTCTTCGTCGTCTCCGGATTCCTGATCACGTCGCTGCTGCTCGACGAGAGCGATCGCAACGGCCAGGTGTCGTTCCGCCAGTTCTGGCTGCGGCGCGCACGGCGCCTCTTCCCGGCGCTGTACGCCGTGCTGCTCGCCGTCGCGGTGTGGGCCGCGCTCGCCGGCTCGGCCGAGCAGCAGACCCAGGTCCGTCGCGACATCCCCTGGTCGGTCTTCTACGTCAACAACTGGGGACAGATCCTCGGCGACGTGCCCTACTTCGCCGGCGAACCGCCGCTGCTCCGCCACCTGTGGAGCCTGGCGGTCGAGGAGCAGTGGTACCTGATCTGGCCGCTGGTGTTCGTTGCGCTGATGCGCATCCGTCTGCCCCGTCATCTCCTCGGGTCGATGATTCTGGGTGCTGCGCTCGTCGTCTGGATCTACACCTTCTGGGTTCAGTCCCGCAGTCCGACGCCGCTCGGAGGCCCACCGGCGGCATTCGACGGCGTCGACCGGACCAACTACATGTACCTCTCGACGATCACCCGTTCGTTCGGGCTGCTGCTCGGTGCGGGAGCCGCCTTCATCTGGCGGCCGTGGCGCTGGCGTCGGGCAGACCGGGCTCCGGCCGGTCGTGCCCTCGACCCGATCGGCGCAGCCGCAGTTGCGATGATCGGTTGCGCCTCGGTCGTTGCCGTCATCACCGCCGGCTACGTGTACCAGTGGCTGCTGCCGCTGGTGTCGATCCTTTCGCTCGTCGCCGTCATGGTCGCCGTCCACCCGGCAGCCGTCGGATTCCGACGGATCATGAGTTGGCCTCCGCTGGTCGGAATGGGCAAGCGCAGCTACGGCCTCTACCTGTGGAGTTGGCCGATCTTCGTGATCGTCGGAGCCACCGCTGGGTCGGTGTCGAAGTTCCTCTGGGCGATGATCCTCACGATCTTCATCTCCGAGGCCTCCTACCGTTACCTCGAGACACCCGTCCGGAAGGGGGCGATCACCGGCTGGTGGCGCAACCGGGCGACGATCACGTACTGGCCGATCGCCGGTGGTGCGATGCTGGTGGCGGCGCTGGCCCTCTTCTACGTCAACGTCGATCAGTTCAACCGCTTCGAGGGTGGCGCCGACGCCGTGTTCGAGCTCGAGGCGGCCGCCGCCACCGAGACGCTGCCGGAGCCCAGCGGATCCATGGTGCTGCCATCCGCAACGGTCTCGCCGACCACGACGATCGGCCCGGCGGCCTCGGCCAGTCTCGCGATCGTGGGCGACTCCCAGGCGAACGCCCTCGCGATCAACTTGCCCGACGGCATCGATGACGTGTTCCCCGACGTGGTCAACGGCAGCGTCGACGGCTGCAGCGTCTACGACTCGGGCTCGGTGCGGAGTTCGGTGAGCTTCGGGAACAACTTCTCGATCTGTCAGGGCTGGCAGGACGAGTGGGCCGAGGCCGCGTCGGGCAACGACGTCGCGCTCGTGGTCGTGGGGGCCTGGGACGTGTTCGACATCGACGACAACGGCACGATCTACGGCTTCGACACGCCGGAAGGCGACGCGCTGTTCGTGCAGAACCTGTCGTCGGGGATCGACGCGATGCTCGCCGAGGGAGCGAATGTCGCGCTGCTCGAAGCGGCCTGCATGCGCCCGCAGGACGTCGAAGGCGCCGGCGTGCGTGCGCTCCCCGAACGAGGTGACGATGCCCGTGTCGCTCACGTCAACGACCTGCTTCGACAGACCGCGGCGTCGTACGACTCGGCTCGCGTCGAGTTCGTCGAGGGCCCCGACGAGTGGTGCAACGACGAGACGATCGCCACCGACCTCGGCTACCGGTGGGACGGCGTGCACGTCTACAAACCCGGCGCGAACCTGATCTACACCGCCGTCGCGCCGGACCTCCTCCGCCTCGCAGCGGTCTGACGGTCCGCGGCGCCAGACCCCCGAAGCGATGAGTCTTCGCGCGACCTGTCCGCGCGGAAACTCATCGCGTGGAACCGTGGCGCGGAGGCGATGAGTCTTCGCGCGACCCGTCCGCGCGGAAACTCATCGCTCAGCGTGCGGCGGCGGTGCAGGGGGCGCCGTTGCAGACGTCGATCAGCTCGCCGTCGAAGAGGAACGCTGCCTTCTGGCGTCGGACCTCGACGTCGTTGCGCGGGTCGCCGTGCGGGTCGCGGCTCGTCGTCGGCGCGGTCGGTTCGAGGGGTATCGGGTCGGAGCCGGAGTCCCACACGATGAGCGCCGAGGTGTCGGTGGGGTACTCGAGCGTGTCGATGCCCCAGCCCGGATCGACCTCGCGGCTACGCCCGTCGGCGGCAACGGGACGATGGATCGGCACACCCATCGTGCGGGCCGCCACCATGGCAGTGAGCTCCGACACCTGCCAGTCACCCAACGCCACGTGCATCAGGACGTCCTTCGGCGGGGTGCCGCGCAGGGGGGTGTCGACGACATGGTGGACGTACCCGGCGCCCTCGGTTCGGTCCCACAGCATCTGGATCACGCCGAGCGCGATGGCCCGATCGACCGGGTCCGGATAGGCCGGCACGAAGATCGTCTCGAAGGCATCGAAGTCGACCGAGCGGGGCAACAGCGTCGAGTAGTTGATTCCGACGACGCCGAGCACGAAACGCTCGATGTCGGTCGAGATCGCGGCGAGGGCCATACCCATGATGCCGCCCTGACTGTTGCCGTCGTAGAACAGCGTCGAGTTGTCGAGCATCGCCGAGCCGTCGTCGCGCAGGAACGCCGGCTCGCCGACGATGCCGTTGTCGGCGAGCATCAACCGGCCGAGCACCAACTGGTTCACGAAGCCCTGGTTCATCCGGTCGACGAACGTCGGAAACTCCGACAGGTCCTCGAGCGCGGCGATCGCGGTCGGGATGTCCTCGTCGCTGAAGCCCGCCCATTTGGTCGCGCAGTAGATCGCGTTGTGCTCGTTCGACATGGCGACGATGTTTCCGGCGTCGACTTCGAGGTGCGACCCCAGCAGCCCGTGGCCGTACATCACCGCGTGCGCCGGTGTGGTGCCCTCGACGACGGCGTCGGCGATCCCGCAGGCGAACGGGGCCTGGAGGACGCCGTTGAGTTCGGGTCGGCCGTCGTCGCCCCGGTTCAGTTCCGTGCCGGGCCCACCGCCGAGCGTCATCCAGTTCGGAACGCTGTAGGTGCCCTCGACGAGCCGCGCCAGTCCAGGCTCGGGATCCTCGGTGACGGTCGTGATCGAGAACTCGGGCGTCGACGTGCCGAGCCCGCCGAGCGTCTCGTTGCGCATCGCCAGGATGTCGTCCGTGGTGTTCTCGATGCTCGCCGTCGTGAACGTCCAGGCGAGCTGCAGTTCGTTGCGCTCGACCCCGCCTCGTTCGAGCGCCGCGATCGCGTCGTCCATCGTTGCTCGACGATCCTCGATCGTGGCGATGCCGGTGGCGAGGCCGTCGCGCAGGACGCGGAAGGTCGGCGTGGGTTCGACGGGCGTGCCCTGCGTGGTCACGAGCCCGCGGACGCCGACGGCGTACGTCGTCGCAGCGTCGAGGCTCACCGCCGGGTGGATCACGAGGAGTTGCCCGTCGGGTCCGGCTGCCTCGATGTCGACCTCGGCCCACAGCGGGACACGGTCGCCCGTGGTCGTGTCGACCACCACGACGGGTGCGTCGCTCGCCAGCGACGCCTGCAGGTCGGTCCACGACGGCAGGCTCGATGCTGCCGGGTCGAGGTCGGCGACCCAGGTGAGCAACGGCGAGTTCGCGCTGAAGCCGTCGTTGCGGTTCCACGCCGTCGTGTCGATCGCCACGCCGCTCGAGTTGGCGGGGAGTCCTTGGTCGGGGAACGCGACCCGCCGGCCGGTGATCGAGTCGACGTCGTCGACCGTGGTCGCGTCGCTCGGAAACGGGAGCACGCAGGCCCGAGTGTCGAGTGGGTCACATCCGGGTGGTGATGCCCCGAGCTGGGTCACGATCTCGTCGACCGTGGCCGCATCGGCCCCCGGTCGCGATGGTTCGGTCGTGGTCGTCGGTCGGTTGGTCGTCGTCGGCGCCTCGGCGGTGTCGACCGGTGCTGCGGCGCTGGCCGGTGTGCTGTCGGGCGAGCTCGCCGACGGAGCCTCGGACGAACTGCATCCCGCAACGACTGCTGCGACGAGCAGTGGTCCGATCAGTGATCTCGTCGGGATCATCGGGCGCGACCGTACCGGAACGTCGGCTGGCCGCACCGACGCTTCAACCGCTCGAAGTGTTCGAGCAACCACTCATAGTGATCATTGGTCGTGACCCGGCCACGGCGGGTCGTCGTCTGCGAGTGGCTGGTCAAGAGTTGATCTTGCACCAAACCTGGGCGGGGGGTGGCGACGTGTACCGGTTGTGACAGGTCCGCCCGCGCCCGGATTCGAGCCGATGTGAGCGACCTCGACGCGCGCCTCCGTGCGCTCCGGGAGCGCCGCGGCGTCTCCGAGCCGATGGCACCGACCGAGATGCTGCGGGCGCCCACGGGGGCACCTGTCGACCTGCCGGCACCAGCCGTCGACGATCACCGCCACGACGACCCCGGGGACAACCTGGTGCTCGCAGGCCGCGCTCGGGTCGGTCGCCGCGCCTTCCCTGCGCGCCGGGCGCGCATCGGTGTCACGGTTGCCGCGACGGCGGGATTTGCGGCGCTCGTGCCGATGATGGGGCCGCTCACCGCCGCCGAGGGTGGCGATGATGTCGAGCCTGCCGTCGATCCGTCGGTCGACCACGAGGTGGTGTCCGACTCGGTGCCCGACAGCACGGTCGACAGTTCGATCGAGTTGACGCCGACGAGCGTCGACATCGCCGACATCACCGACGACACCGTGGTCGACACAACGGTCGATCCCGCCGCCCCCGTCACTCCCGGGACCGCTCCAGCACCGGCGCTGCCAGCTCCGGAACCGGCCGCCCCGCCGACCACGCGCTCGACACCTGCGACGCCTCCTCCCGCGGCACCTCCACCACCCGCCCCCTCGGCGGCCGTGCCCGTCCCGACCCCCGCCCCGCCGGCACCTGCGCCGGCTGCTCCACCAGCACCGACGGCGCCACCGGTCGCTGCGCCACCGGTCGCACCACCGCCGACTCCCGCGCCGGCGCCGCCCCCACCGGCCGCCACCACCGCCCCGCCCGCCCCGCCACCGCCGGCCGCGACGACGCCACCTCCGCCGCCCGCCACGACGACACCGCCGCCGTCCGCCTCCTCCTCCTCCTCCTCCTCCTCCACCCCCGCCGCCTCCACCCCCGCCGCCTCCACCTCCGACCACGGCGCCGCCGCCGCCGACCACCTCGCCGTCGTGAACGCACGCACCGACCTCGGATGGCACGCGGCGACGTTTCGCGCGATGGGTTCGGCATGCCGGATCATCACGCCGGACGCCGAACTCACGCACCGAGGCGTGTCCATCGTGGGAGAGCTCGAGCAGCTCTGGAGCCGCTTCCGTCACGACAGCGAGGTCAGCGAGCTGAACCGATCGACCGGACGGCTCAGCATCGTCTCGCCGCTCACGTTCGAGTTGCTCGAGCGCGCCGAACAGGCGCGCACCGCCACCGGCGGGGCGTTCAACCCGCTGCTGCTCGACCAACTCGTCGCACACGGCTACGACCGGACATGGGACGCCGTCGCGCGCTGTGGCGCAGCGTCGGAGATCGCGACCTGGCCGGGATGTGAGCAACCGATCGAGTTCTTTGCCGACGTCCACGGCGTCCGGTTGCCCGAGGGCGCACGCTTCGACCCCGGCGGAATCGGCAAAGGACTGGCCGGCGACCTCGTCGCTGCCGCGCTGCTCGCCGACGGGGCGACCTCGGTCCAAGTGGAACTGGGGGGTGACGTACGGGTCGCGGGAACGCCGTGGGGCGGTGACCGATGGCGCGTCACCGTCGACGACAGCGACCACGGCGTCGACGACGCGGCGGTCGTCTCGCTCGACGGGGGCGGCGTGGCCACCAGCAGCGTGGCGCGGCGTCGCTGGCGTCGCGGCGATGCGGACCTGCACCACCTCATCGACCCTGCCACCGGGCGACCCGCGGCGACCGACCTCGATGCCGTCACCGCCATCGCGCCGACGCTCTGGTGGGCCGAGGTGGTCGCCAAGGTCGCGCTCATGGCTGGCTCTCGTCGGGCCCGTTCGGTGTTCCACCGCTACGACATCTCGGGGATCCTGATCCCGTCGTCGGGACGCGGCACCTACGACGTCGTCGATCGCAACGAGGCAGCGGCGTGAACTCCCAGGTGTGGTGGTTCGTCGCCCGGTCGTCGGGGATCGTTGCCTGGGCGCTGCTGACCGCGTCGGTCGTCTGGGGTCTCCTGCTGTCGACCAAGGTGTCGACGACGCGGATCGCCGCCCGCAAGCTGCGTCCGGCATGGCTGCTCGATCTGCATCGGCACCTCGGCGGGCTCGCCGTGATCTTCACGGCCATCCACGTGGTCGGGCTCGTTGCCGACTCGTACGTCACCTTCGGCTGGGCGGAGATCTTCATCCCGATGGCATCGGAGTGGAAGCCCGGCGCGGTTGCCTTCGGAGTCGTGGCGATGTATCTCCTGCTCGCGATCGAGGTGACCTCGCTCGCGATTCGGCGGCTCCCGCGCCGCGCCTGGCGTTGGGTGCATCGTTCGAGCTTCGCGTTGTTCGCGGTCGCGACGTATCACGGCATCGCCGCGGGAACCGACGCCGGCAACGCCTGGTTCCAGGCTGCTGCGTGGATGTCGGTCGTCGTGGTCGTTGCGCTGACGGTCCGCCTCGTGGTCGTGCTCCGACGACGCACGGTGAGTGCGAGCGTGGTGTCGCCCCCACGCTCGACCGAACCCATCGCTGTGCCCGTGGCTGTTCCTGTTCCCGTTCCCGTTCCCGTACCGGCCACCGACGTCGCGGAGACGGCACCACCACCGCCGCCGCCGCCACGACCTGCCCCGGTCCCCGTGCGTGCGGTGGCGAACGTCGTGCCGGTCGCTGCGCTTGGCGGCATCGCTCCGCTGCCCGGAAGCGTCATCGATCTGGCCCTGCCGATGGCGACCGAGGTGATCCCGCCGCGCGAGCCCCAGCTCCCGCCGCCCACTCCGCAGATCCTCACGCCTCCGCCGCCGCCTCCGCCTCCACCGCCTCCTCCACCGCCGCCATCCCCACCGCCGCCATCTCCATCGCCGACGCGGGACCGCACGCTCGTCAGTCAGGGTTCGCGTCGCGGAGACGCTCCCGGGCCCGAGCGAGGTGGAACTTGACCGTCCCGGCGCTCAGCCCCAGCCGATCGGCGATGTCGTCCACGCTGCGGTCCTCGAGGTAGAACAACGCCGCCACCTCGCGTTGTCGATCCGCCAGACCGGCGAGGAGCTCGCTCGCTCCTGCGTCGGCGGCAAACGCATCGGTGACATCGGGTGACGGAACGGCCACGATGGTCGCTTCCCGGTCGCGTCGGCGCCGATCCGAGCGGACCCGGTCGCGGCTCACGTTGATGGCGATCCGCCTGACCCACGCATCGGGAGCGTCGTAGTTGCGCAGTGTCGACCACCGAGCATGTGCCTTGATGAACGCATCCTGGGTTGCGTCGAGGGCGATGTCGCGGTCGCCGATCGAGGTGGTCACCGAACGGAGCACGGCGTCGTGGTGGACGGCGAAGAACTCCTCGAACGAGCCATCGTCCGTGTCGTGGTCGTCGTCGTGAGGCACCGACAGCGAGAGTAGTGGTGGCGACGGAGCGCTGCGACGGCCTGCTCGTCGATGGACGCGCATCGTCGCCGCGCCGACAGAAGTTACCGACGAGTAGACATCCCCATTACCGATGGGTAACTTGTGGTCATGTCCGACTTCTCGCTGAACCTCAACGAAGACCAGCTCCAGATCCAGAAGTGGGTGCACGACTTCGCCGAAGGCGTCATCCGTCCCGTCGCCGAGGAATGGGACGAACGCGAAGAGTTCCCGTGGCCCGTCGTCGAAGAGGCGGCGCAGATCGGCCTCTACGGCGTCGACTTCCTCCTGAACGCCATGGGTGATCCCACCGGCTTGACCCTCCCCGTCGCGATCGAAGAGCTCTTCTGGGGCGATGCCGGCATCGGTATGGCCATCATGGGCTCCGCGCTCGCCGCAGCAGGCATCGCCGGCAACGGCACGCCCGAGCAGGTCATGGAGTGGGCGCCGCAGTGCTACGGCACCGCCGACAACGTGATGCTCGGCGCGTTCTGCGTCAGCGAACCCGACGCCGGCTCGGACGTGTCGAGCCTGCGTACCCGTGCGGTCTACAACGAGGCCAACGACGAGTGGAC
>CAVQSI010000032.1:0-16205 GCA_963715825.1 Ilumatobacteraceae bacterium | reverse complement strand
GCCGGTGTGGTCGAGGATGTTGGCGGTCACGCGGGCGACGGCGGGGTCCCCTGCGAGCCCGAAGACCCAGTCGGTCGTCCCGACGGTGACGACCTCGCCACCGCTCGAGCCGAACGGGCGACACGTGAGCATCACCGCGTTGCCGTGGCGGACGCGGGCGAGGTTGGTGTCGCCGGCATCGCCGTAGAGACGGGTGGCGATGAACTCGGCGTCGCCCTGGTCGCTCAGGGCCGAGATCGACGCCGGGTACTCGCCGACGACGAGGTTGCTCGACGGGGTGAACGCGACGATCTCGATATCGGCGGGCAGCCCCGGATGCGGTCGTGCGATCGGGAGCTGGAACTCGTCGAACGTGAGCGGGCATCCCAGCGTCTCGTAGCCGACCACGCCATCGTCGACGCCGAGCACGTCGCCGTAGCCGAGCCCGGTGCCCTCGAACATCCAGTGGTCGTCTCGATAGACGACGAAGCCACCGACGCCACGGGGCGTCGCCTGCCCGAAGCGGTGGTAGAGCCCGAACGCCGAGCCGGCACCCAGCAGCTCCCACTCGGGTCGACCCACGAGCGGGTCGGCCCACATGCCGGACATCTCCCCCGGGCGACCATCGGCCACGGCCGGGTCGGCGAGATGGGCGGCGTACTTGTGACAGACCATGCTGATACCGCCGGGTGCCCGCTCGAGGCGGACCTGCCAGAACATCGTGTTGCCCGAGAAGCTGACGAAGCTCCCACCGCCGCGCACATGGTCTTCGACCGCTCGCCGCTGCCCGGCCGACCAGTACTCGTCGTGACCGACACTGATCACCGTGTCGTAGCCGACGAGCGCATCGGGGTCGAGTTCGAGGTCGGACGACACGGCGTAGTCGAAGCGGTGGCCGGCGCGCTCGGCCCACTCGACGAAGCGCCGGGCGTGCGTGAACCAACCGGCCGAACCGATGGCCGCGGGATAGTCGTGCTCGGTGCGGTAGCGCTGGAAGATGGTGCCGTCGGCGTCGGGTTCCTCGCCCCAGCGGACCGGGCGAGCCTTGCGATCGTCGCGGTCGACCTCGGGGCGGGACAGGATCCCGCGTCCGAACGGGCGAGCATGCGAGACGGTGTGGCCGCCGGTGTAGAGGCTGCGGCCTCCCCACGTGTTGTAGGCGTGCCAGGTGTTGGTGTCGAGCACGTACAGCGCCCGTGGTCGGGTGGGATCGTCCGGTCGCCTCCGCACGACGAAGCACGCGTGGGCAACGTCGCGTCCGGCGGGGGCGCCGTGGGCGGTGAGTGTCACGAGGTGGAATCCGGGTTGCCAGTCGTCGCCGATCTCGAACTCGATCGTCGCCGGCCAACGACAACCGGCCGAGTCGGCGTCGGCTGGCGGTGCGACGAACGTGCCCTCGACATCGGTGGCGTGCCAGCGCGGTTCGCGTGTCGCCCCCCACCGTTCGATCGCGACGTCGAAGCGTGTGGAGCGGGTGGAGACATGCAGCGTCACCGTGTCGCCGGGCCGGTAACTGAGCCGACCGGCGTACCCCTCGATGTCGTCATGGAAGGTCTGGTCGTCGGCCATCCACCGAACCTACCGATCGCCGACGACATCACGTTTGCGTTGCGTTTCTGGTGACCCGGGTCACCAGAAACGCAACGCAAACGGGTGATGTGCCGTTGGTCCCTGGCGGGTTGGGGCTCGTCGGCGCACGATGCGGGTGTGGACGATTCAATGATTGTTGAACAGTTCAAGGCACTCGGGGACCCGGTCCGCCTGAAGATCGTCCGGGAACTTCGCCACGGCCGACGGTGCGCGTGCGAACTCGCCGAGCACGCGGACGTGACCCCACCGTTGCTCTCCCACCATCTCAAGGTGCTTCGCCAAGCCGGCCTCATCAACGGAACCAAGCGCGGTCGCTGGATCGACTACGACCTCGACCACGACGCCGTCGACGAACTGCTCGCCGGGTTCGCCCGGGAGCCGGTGATGTGATGAACACCTCGGCAGTCGTCGAGCAGCCCGTGCGGTCCTCCGCCCGCCGACCGCTGCTGCTCTTGGGTGCCGCCGTGCTGTGGGTCGTCGCCTACCGGGTGAACCTGCGGTGGTGGGACTGGGTGGTCTACGACGTCGCCGGACTCGACCCCGAGACCCGCCTCGGCGGCGCCGTCCACTTCTTCCTGTACGACACCACCAAGATCGCGCTGCTGATCACCGGCGTGATCTTCGTCGTCACCATCGCCCGGAGCTTCATGTCGGTCGAACGAACCCGCGCCCTGTTGGGTGGACGTCGCGAGGGTGTCGGCAATGTCGTCGCCGCCGGGCTGGGAGTCGTCACCCCGTTCTGCTCGTGCTCGGCCGTGCCTGCGTTCATCGGATTCGTCGCTGCGGGCGTTCCGCTCGGCGTGACGCTGAGCTTCCTGATCGCCAGCCCGCTCGTCAACGAGATCGCCATCGTCATGCTGCTCGGGTTGTTCGGATGGAAGATCACCGTGTTGTACATCGTGGGCGGTACGACCATCGCCATCGTCGCCGGATACGTGCTCGGCCGGCTCCGCCTCGAGAAGTGGGTCGAGCCGTTCGTGTTCGAGACCCGCCTCCATGGCGCTCCGATCGACTCGTCGACGCAGCTGACCTGGGACGACCGCATCGACATGGGGATCGAGGAGGTGCGCACGATCCTGCTCAAGATCTGGCCCTACCTGCTCGTCGGCATCGGGCTCGGCGCCGCGATCCACGGGTGGGTCCCCGAACAGTGGATCGCCGACCACGCGACGTCCGGCCTCTGGGGCGTGCTCGTGGCCGTCGGCCTCGGTGTGCCGCTGTACTCGAACGCTGCGGGCATCCTCCCGCTCGTCGAGACGCTGCACGACAAGGGCCTCCCGATGGGCACGGTGCTGGCGTTCATGATGAGCGTCGTCGCGCTCGTCGATGCCCGAGATGGTGCTGCTGCGACGGGTCCTCAAGAAGCCGCTCATCGTCACCTACGTCGCCGTTGTCGCCACCGGCATTCTCGCCATCGGCTACCTCTTCAACCTCGTTCTCTGAAAGGACGACCCATGGACATCAAGATCCTCGGCACCGGATGCGCCAAGTGCCAGCAACTCGAGCAGCGAACACGCGAGGCCGTTGCATCGCTCGGCCTCGATGCCACGATCGACAAGGTCACCGACCCCGGCGAGATCGCTGCGTGGGGCGTGATGTCGACGCCGGCGCTCGTCGTCGACGATCGGGTCGTGGCCGTCGGCCGCGTGCCGAGCGAGGCCGACGTGGCCGCCATGCTGGCCGGCACCCCCTGACCCGTCACCGGGATTCCACCCGTTTGTGCGCAATTCCGGGTGGGACGGGTCACCCGAATCTGCACGCAAACGCTCCAGGTCCAGCACGTCCCGGCGGTTCAACCCGTTTGTGCGCAATTCCGGGTGGGACGGGTCACCCGAATCTGCACGCAAACGCTCCAGGTCCAGCACGTCTCGGCGGTTCAACCCGTTTGTGCGCAATTCCGGGAGGAACGGGTCACCCGAATCTGCACACAAACGCTCTAGAAGAGCGCGTCCTGGGTGGGTTCGGGCGGCAGCGGGCCGACCTCGAGCAGCTGGGCCAGGTCGGTGATCGGGGTCGCGCCGCGGCGGACGAGTGCGTGGTTGCCGGCTGACGCGCCGGCGCCCGTCCAGACCGCGACCGGGCAGTAGCGGTGTTCGAGGGATTCCTTCGCGCCGGCCCACGTGCCGCCGGAGCCATCCTCGGCGGCGACGACGAACGCCACCTGTGAGAGCGCGTAGACGATCTTGTTGCGACCGAGCGCGCTCGCCGCGCTGAATCGGGCGTCGGGGGCGTACGGGCTGGCAAGACACAGTTCGCCGGTATGCACACGTCGGCGGACCGCGGCGCTGCGTGACGCCACGGAGATCCCCTCGGCCGCAACGCCCACCACCGCGCCGCCAACATCGTGCGCTCCCTCCATCGCCGCCTGATCGACGCCGCGGGCGAGCCCGCTCACGACGGACCACCCGTGCTGCACCGCGACCTCGGCGGCACGACGGGCCACCTCGAGCGCCGGTTGGTCGGCGTCGCGCGAGCCGACGACACCGAGGCTCGGGCGGTCGAGCCAGTCGATCGGCCCGGCCGTCAGCAGGAACGGCGGGCATCGTTCGCCGAGGCGTTCGCGCAGACGGGCAGGGAACGCGTCGTCGAGTGCCGAGACGAGCGACACGCCGCCGTCGGCGAGGCGTTCCTGTTCGAAGCTCATCGCCGTGGCCGCGTCGAGGAGCGTGCGATAGCGGGCGGCCTCGTCGGTGTCGACACCCGCGAGTTCGGCAATGGTTGCGGCGTCGGCGTGGAGCAGGTCGGCGGGATCGACGCGTTCGACGAGGTGCCAGAACTCCCGAGCGGTCAGCGGCTTCGCGCCGAGCGGCACCAGCCGGTTGGTGAGCAGCAGTGCAGCTCGGGTGCGTTCGGGTGACGACGACATCACGGCATCAGAACGTGGAGGACAGCGCCACCGGTTGGACGAGCGGCACGCCGGCGCGGCGAAGAAGACGCCCGACTTCGGTGATGGTCCAGCCCGAGTCGACGAGGTCGTCGACGAGCAGGACCGGCGCGTCGACGATCGAGCTGGTGACGGCGAACGCGCCGTCGACGTTGGCCTGCTGGTGTGCCGAGTTCCGCTGTTCCTTCTGGGTGGGCCGCTCGGCGATGCGTTCGAGCACCGGATGGAACGGCAGGCCGAGTCGGACGGCGAGACGTTCGGCGAACTCGGTGACCAGCGTCGGGTAGCGGGTCGACGGCACCGCGGTGATCCACTCGGGCGCGGGGGTCGGCGCCCAGTCGGCAACCAGTTCGGCGAGCGCGTCGACGAGGCGGTCGTCGAAGCGACCGGCGGTGAGCTTGCCGTCGCGAACGAGTTGGCCCCAGCCGGCGTCGCCCCACATCGCGAGGGCTCGGCCATCGGCGAGCTGCTCCGCGGCCGGGATCTTCTTGCGGCCGCCGGTGTCGGCGTCGAGGTACATCTTCTTCGGGTTGACCTCGATCGGGCGGGTGAGCAGAAACCGCTCGGCCGCAGCGGCCAATTCGACCGACGGCTGACGGACCATCGGTGTCGCCGGTGCAGTTGTCGCAGATGCCGCAGTCGTCGGCGGCCGGGTCGTCGAGCAGGTTGGCGATGAACCGCATCCGGCACCCCGTGGTGTGGAAGTAGTCGACCATCGCCTGCTGTTCGAGCCGCCGCTCCGTCGTGACCGCCTCGACACGACTCGCCGGGTAGGTCCACGGCGCGAGGGTGCGCTGGTAGCTGGTGCCCGCGACCCGTTCGAGCACGCCGTCGACGTCGAGTTGCTTGACGACGAGTTCGAGCGTGCCGATCTTCACGTTGAGTTTCACCTGGATGGCCATCAGCGGGACGGGCCCGTCGAACGAGTCGAACGCGTTCACGATGTCGTTGACCAGGTGCTCCTCGGCGAACGCCTGCTCGATGAACCAGTCCTGGATCTGTTCGTCCTCCTGGCCGCGCAGCAGGATGCCGCGGCTGGTCTCGAGTGCTCGGCCGGCGCGGCCGACCTGCTGGTAGTACGCGACGGGCGAGCCGGGCGACTGGAAGTGCACGACGAAGCTGAGGTCGGGTTTGTCGTAGCCCATCCCGAGGGCGGTGGTGGCGACGAGTGCCTTGATCTCGTTGGTCTGCAGCTTGCGCTCGGCCTCGATGCGCGACTCGTTGTCGAGCGACCCGAAGTAGGCCTCGACCTCGATGCCCTGCGACGCGAGCCAAGCAGCGACGTTCTCGACGTCGCGCACGGTGAGGCAGTAGACGATGCCGGAGCCGTCGAGTTCGGGGAGGGTGTCGGCGAGCCACGCGAGGCGTTCGGCTTGGCGGTCGAGGCGGATCGTGCTGAGCGCGAGGCCCTCACGGCGCAGCGGCCCGCGGAACGTGGTGAGCTCCGCGCCGAGTTGGTCGGCGACGTCGTTGACGACACGGTCGTTGGCGGTGGCGGTGCAGCCGAGGATCGGCACCGACGACCCCGCGAGGCGGTCGACGATGCGCCCGATGCGCCGGTAGTCGGGCCGGAAGTCGTGGCCCCAGTCGGAGATGCAGTGGACCTCGTCGATCACGATCAGCCCGGGGCGGGCACCGACGATCGGCATGATCTTGTTCCCGAACTCGGGGTTGGCGAGCCGCTCGGGGGAGATCAGCAGCAGGTCGACCTCGTCGGCGCGCAGCTGTCGTTCGAGTTCGGTCACGGTGGTGGCCGACGCACTGTTGATCGTCTCGCAGCGCAACCCGAGTCGGCGGGCCGCGTCGATCTGGTTGCGCATCAGGGCCAGCAGCGGCGAGATCAGCAGGGTGGGCCCGGCTCCCTGCGCACGCAGGAGGTGGGTGGTGAGGAAGTAGACGGCGCTCTTGCCCCACCCGGTGCGCTGCACGACGAGCACCCGGCCACGGTCGTCGACGAGCGCCGAGATCGCCTCGCGTTGTCCGTCACGGAAGTCGGCGTCAGGCCGCCCGGTCAACGTGCGGAGCGCTTCGAGCAGTGGGTCGGGTTCCGCCATGAACTCCATCATGGCGGAGGGGTGTCGCGGAGATGCTCAGAGCTGGGCGGTGAGTCGTTGGCGCTTGGCCTGGTACTCGTCCTCGGTGAGGAACCCGGTGGCACGCAGCGCGCTCACAGCGCCGAGGAGCACCTCGGCCTCGATCGTGCGCAACCACGACACACCAGCCGATTGATCGGTGGTGTCGATGGGCGAGGAGTCGGCGTGTACGAGCACACCCATGCATCGGCAGGCTCGGCCCCGAGCTTGACCGCCGACCGTTCGCCTGAGGTCGCTGGTGCAGCACCGGGCCGGCGGAGGTGGAGAGTGGCGGTGGAGGTGGCGGTGGAGGTGGCGGTGGGGGTGGGTGAGCTGCGACCTCGAGATGCGCGAAGATCGATGCGTGACCACGCTGGACCACTGTCAGGTGAGCATCACGTGCGGCTCGCGGGACGAGGCGACCACGATCGCCGACGCACTGGTGCGACAGCGGCTCGTCGCGTGCGCCCACCTCACGACGATCGCGAGCGTCTACGAGTGGAACGACGTTGTCGAGCACGACGAGGAGATCCTGCTGACCGCAGTCACCCGCGTCGACCGCTTCGACGACGTGGTCGCTGCGGTTCGTGCACTGCACTCCTACGACCTGCCGGCGATCACCGGGGTGGCGCTGGCCGGCTCGAGCGACTACCTGGCCTGGGTCAACGCCCAGACCCGACACTGATCCCTCCGTCGCGGGCAACGGAGGTCGATCCCGCCGAATCGTCGTGAGGTGTCGGACACTGCGTGGCGGTACGGCAGGGCCGGTGGATCAGCCCGGCTCGATGAACGTGCGCACCAGGTCGGCAACCGTGGCGCGTTCGTGTCGGGGGTCGTCGCTGCCTCCGCACATCAGTCGCGCCACCCGCGCAGGTCGGTCGTCGAGCATGTCGCCGTGACCCATCGAGGCGATCACGGTGTGAGTCGCCCCCGCTGGCGCTGCGGCTGCGAAGTGTCGATGGTTGACCGCGTCGGGTGCGCACTTCCCCTCGATGCCGGCGCCGATCACGAGCGTCCTCGCGGTGAACGTGGCCGGCTCGGCGGCGGCGGCCAACGCGGTGGGTCGGCGTCCGGCACCGTCGACCGGGTCGATCGCGATGACGCCGACAGGTTCGATCTGTTCGGCGACTCGCCAGGCGACCTGGCCGCCGCGGGAGTGGCCGGCGAGCCACACCTCGTCGGGGTGTCGCGTGGCGACGACGTGGTCGACGACTCGCACCCCGTGGTCGGCCTCCTCGACCGCGGACGGACGCCCGATGAGCGGGCCGGGACCGCGGCGATACATCTGCGGCGCCACGATCGAGGTCTGGTCGGAGACGATCGAGGCGAACAACGACCGGTAGCTCCACGGCGACACCATGAACCCGGCGAAGAACACGATCACCCGACCTCCTGATGCCTCGGACCGGCCGGAATCGACCAGCAGCGCGCGCTCTGCGCCGGGAAGGCCGGTGGCGGTGGCGAACACGAATCGACGGGGTGGACTCAGTTGCCCGAGCGGCTCGCGACGCAGATCGGAAGGGCGCACTCGGCCGACTTGCACGGCCGCCGTGCCCGGTGGCGTCGGGCGCGTTCCTGGGCGAAGCCGTCGATACACACCTGGCTGATGCAGGTTTCGAGACCGCACGGCAGCCCGGCGCGGTGCTTGTCGGCTTGGCGACGCGCGGTTCCGGCGCCGTCGGTCTGTTCGGCGGCATCCTGCACGGCCGGAGTGGACGGGGCCGGGTCGGCGTGTCGAGCTGCGACACAGACCGGCTCCGGACAGTTGTTCCGACCGCACGGCTGGCCCTTGGCGTGTGCCTGTGCCTGTGCGTCGGCCTTGCGTTGGGCCTTGCTCAGGCGACGCTTCTCGCGCAGCGGCGCGCAGACCTTGCAGTTGCGCACCTTGCAGATCCGGCCACGCGAGTGGGCAGTCGCCTGCAGCTGCTTCGGCGTCGGAGCGGGCGCGTCCGCGGGCGCGCCGGGAGGGCGATTCGCGGTGTTGCTTCGTGGTGCTTGCGGAACCGGATGTTCACCCATCGTGCATCCGAGTATCGCCGCGCCGATGCTCAGACCCTCCGCACATCGTTCATGTGTCGGTCGACGCTCCGGGTGACTGCCCGTGGTCCGGGTCGTTTGCAACCTCGACCGTCTCCACCACGTCGTCGGCGCTCGCGACGATCGACACGGGGTGTCACGGAGTCGGTGACGCGTCCCCGGGCGGGTCGCCCGTGAGGTGCTCGTGGAGCTGACGGACGAGGTCGAGCTGGGCGCCGACTTCGGGGCCGGCGGAGGGGCGGTGGCGGCGCACGTGGGCGAGCGCCTCGTCGACCGGAACCGCCAACGACACGAGCATGGCGACCGCGACCGTGCCGGCACGGCCGATCCCGGCGGCGCAATGGACGATCAACCGCTCCCCTGCGACGACCCGATCGACCAGCCCGGTCAGCACTGGAGCGAACTCCTCCAGCGTCGGCGCGTGCAGGTCGTGGATCGGATGCCAGACCACCCGTTCCGGCGGCTGGGCGCGGAGCCACGTCACGTAGTTCGGGTAGCGCTCGGCGAGTTCGTGTTCGCGGGTGAGGCACACGACCGCGTCGGCGCCGACGCGAGCGATCAGACCCTCGGGGTCGGGCGCAATCGCATGCTTCCCGCACAGCCAGAGCCGTCCGGTTGCCGGCGATGGCAGAGGGATCTCGTGGATACCACCGTCGAGGTTCATCTGTCGGGGAACTCCAGCACCGCGTCGATCACGGGATCGGGCCGCCACAGCACCGCGCCGTGGGCGGTCCCGCTGCTGCAAGACTGACCGCCGAAGAGAGGGTGGCCATGGAGAGTCTCGAGGGGCGCACGGTCGTGATCGATGCCGCCAATGTGATCGGGTCGCGGCCGACGGGGTGGTGGCGTGATCGGCCGGGAGCTGCTCGACGCTTCGTCGAGCAGGTGCGAGCGACGATGACGGCCCAGGCGCTGGAACCTCCGGTGACCGTCGTGCTGGAAGGTCAGTTCCGACGGGGAGCCGACGAGTCGGACATCGACGGCGTCGTCGTGGTGCACGCGCCCGGCGAGGGCGACGACACGATCGCTGCGGTTGCCGCCGCTCACGACGGAGCGGTCGTCGTCACCGCCGACCGGGGGTTGGCCGAGCGGGCGCGATCGGCTGGCGGCACGGTCGTCGGCCCGAACTGGCTGCTCGACCGGTTGGTGGACGTCGTCTGATCCGTGGGACGGAGTCGATGCGCCGTCGTGTTCGCTCCGTCATTGCTCACGATCACCCCTGGGCGTGTGCGGGAAGCCGCCGGGTCCCTCACCAGTCGACTTCGGGGGTGGGTGGGAACAGGTCGTCGCGTTCGGCGGCGAGGCGTTCGCAGTCCCAGGTGTCGTCGACGCGCTTCAGGATGATCGGGCTCTTGGAGAGGTCGGGGTGCTGGCCCCAGTTGGCGGGCGACATCTCGAAGACCGGGTCGCTTGCGCCGATCACCAGTTGCTCGGAGTCGTCGGTGACCTGTCCGGTGACGAGGTCGGGTTCGGTGAGGAACGCCTCGTAGGCGAAGATCTCTCGACGGGCGATGTAGAGCTCGCCGATGAACTCCGGCGTGACCTCGATCGTGACGGTGAGACCCGGCTTGCCGTCGCCGTCGTCGTCGACGATCCGCGGATCGTTCGGATCGGTGGGGAGCGGTTCGTTGAACGGATCCTCGAGCTCGATGCCCACCGGGGTCGGGGTCGCGGGACGCTGGACCCGCAGCACGCCGTCGACGGTGTCGATCTCGAGCACGGCCGGCGGCGGTTGGATCGCCTGGGTGGCGGCGTCTGACAGTGAGGTCTGGATCGGCTGATCGGTGCGCTGCTCGGAGAAGCAGAACGACGCCTGATCGACGATCTGCCCGTCGACTTCGGTGAAGTCGTTGAACCCGTAGCTGATGATCAGCGTCTTGAGCACGTCGTCTTCGTAGGCAACGACGTCGTAGTGCGCCCACCGGCCGACCAGCTCCTCACCGAGCACCGGTTCCGGCTCGGTGACCGGTGGTTCGGTGGTTGCGGCCTCGCTCGTCGGCGGCGTCGTGGCCTCGGTGGCCGGCTCGGTTGTCGGAGGTTGCGTGGGCTGGGCGCTCGACTCGCTCGAGGTCGTTGCATCGCTTCCGCACGCAGTGACACCGCCGACGGCCAGCACGATGAGCAGGAGGCGCCTCACCGACCACACCGTAGCGCTGCGCAGCCCGACGTCCGCTGGCATCGGCGCAACGGACTCGTGCGAGGTGCCGGGCTCGGTGGCGTCTCCGGCCCGAGGTGCTGCTGTCGACGATCGACACCTTCGAGATCATCGGCTGAGCGCGTCGGCAACGGGACGATGGTCCCGCACGTCTCGTGACGAACGGCCCTAATGACTTGCGCCCGCAACCAACAGACTGGCTTCACGAAGACACCTCGTGAACAGATTCACGAGCTGATTGGAGCCCATTGAAAGGGGTCATCATGTTCAAGAAGCCACTCGGACTGCTCGGGATCTTCCTGATCGTCGTCGGCATCGGCTATTTCGTCGGCGCCGGCGTCGCGTACAGCAAGGTCCAAGGCGGATACGGCTCACTGCAGTCGTTCAGCGAGGTCCAGGACGTCCAACTGAGCTACGACGAGGACGGCAATCTGGTCGACCGGGGAACGGTCGAGGGCGCCCAGGCGATCATGTCGCTGCTCGAGGACGACTGGAACTTCCCGGTGGTCGACGGCGACATGGACCCGAACGACCCGCTGGTCAACACCGCCTCGGAATACATGTTCCAGATGGCGACCATCTCGTACCACGTGCTCAACGGCACCCAGAACGTCACGCTGACCGAGGACGACATCGCTGGAGCGATCGCATCCGAGCAGCTCGCCGCGGACGGCACGTACGAGGGTGTGGTCGAGGCCTACCAGGGCCAGGTGCTCGAGCCCGGGACCTATGAGGTTCCGGTCAACGGTCGCTACTGGACCGGGTTCAACCGGACCGACCTGCTCGACGGTCAGGCCCGCGACATGGCCTGGAGCGGCACGGCCCACGCCCTCGTCGCCGAACTCGGTGTCGGTGCGGCAACGCACAGCACACTGCAGCTCGCACTCGGAGTGGCAGCGCTGCTCGCCGGCCTCGGCGTGGTCTGCACGGTGATGGGCATCGCCTTCATCTGGCAGGTCCGCTCGACGAGCCGCAAGGAAGACGGCTCCGATGAGCAGGCCGCCGGCGAGCCCGCAATGGAGACCGCCGGCGTCTGACGCAGACGGATCACACCGGTACCGCACGCTGCAGGGCGGGCCTCTCTTCGGAGGGGCCCGCCTTGCGGCGTTCTGGGGGAACGTCGAGACTGTGGAGTGGAGCGCCACTCTTGCCATGTCGCTGGAACCGATCACCGAGCTGTCCCCCACCCGATACTTCTGGCTGCGCCTCGCTGCGCTCGCCGCAGGTTTCTGCCTCCTCGGTCTGGCGCACGGGTTCACGCAACGGTCCGGCGGCTCCGACGGCAGACAGGCGATGATCGGCGTGATCCTGTTGGTGGCGGTGTCGTTGACGATGGTCGGGCGGTCCGTCCACGTGATCGTGACGACAGGGTTCTCGGACGCACACCGCGTCTTCCGCTCCCGTCACCTCCTGTTCTGCGCCACGTTGCTGCTCCTCGCCGGAACCGGGGCGGCGTACGCCGTGGTGACGCACGATCCGTTCGGCAAGCTGTTCGCCCACGGGCAGATCACCGGTGAGGACGTCGTCGATGTCGGCGTCGTCGTCGCTGCGCTCGTGTGCATGGTCGGAGCGGGTGTGGCACTCACGGGCTCGTGGGATGCGTCACGTGCCGAACGGAACTGGCACAGCTGGAGGTGAGTTCGATGCGTCGAGCACTGGTGATCAGCGGCGTCGGGGCGACGGCGTTCGTCGCATGGCGCAAGGTCGTCACGCCGTGGCAGCGCTCCTGGGGTGCGACCGAAGAGGAACGGCGATGGCGATGCCCGGTGACGAGTTGACACCGCTACCGGTGGAGCAGAACACGCGAGCGATCACCATCGCCGCGCCACCCGAGGAAGTGTGGCCGTGGCTGGTGCAGATGGGGGCCGACCGCGGCGGCTTCTACAGCTACGCATGGCTGGAGAACCTCTTCGGGCTCGACGTCCACAACGCTGACGCCATCGTCGACGAGTGGCAGGACCTCGCGGTCGGCGACTGGGTGTGGGCTGCCCGCAACCGCTCGGGAGGCTGGCTGGTCGAGCACCTCGAGCCGAACGTTGCCCTGGTGCTGAAGACCGCCGATCCCACGACCGGCCGGACGACCAGCCGCGACGAACGCATCGGCTTCGAGTTCCAGTGGACGTTCGCCCTACGCCCCACCCCGGGCGGCGCCACGAGGTTGCTGATCCGCGAGCGGACCGCCATCGGCCGACGGCTGACCCGATTGCTGATGGTCCCCGTCGGCCTCGTCAGCTTCGTGATGACCCGCAAGATGCTCGACGAGATCCGGACCCGAGCCGAGTCGGACACGACGACCCCCGAAGCGTCGCCGTTGCCACCGGCGTGGTTCAAGCATCTCTTCTGGCGGGTCCACCGGTTCGCGTACCGCATCTTCGGCGAACGCGTGCTGTGGTCCCCGAAGAGCAAGCGCGGTTGGGGCGCGATGCACCTGACGACGGTCGGGCGGAGGTCCGGCGACCGGCGCGAGGTGATCGTCGGCTACATCGAGGACGATTCGTCGCCGGTCGTGCTGGCGATGAACGGCTGGGACGAAGGCTTGCCGGCGTGGTGGTTGAACGTCGAGGCACATCCCGACGTCGTCGTCCGGCTGAAGGGTGAACCCCAGCGCCCGGTTCGCGCCCGCAGAGCCGAGGGCGACGAGCGTGATCGCCTGTGGCTCCGGTGGGCCGAGATCGACGAGGGCCTCGACGCCTACGCCGCCTCCCGCCAGGCCGACACGCCGGTTGTCGTCTTCGAACCCCGGGAGGCTTCCGCTCCCCCGACGGCCTGACACAATCGGGCCATGGCCGACCTGGAGATGTTCCCCGAGGACTGGGAGCGGGCGCTCGCCGTCGTCGCCCACCCCGACGACATGGAGTACGGCTCCGCTGCGGCGGTCGCCCGCTGGACGCAGCAGGGCAAGCACATCGCCTACGTGCTGGTGTCCGACGGCGAAGCGGGGATCTCGACGATGCCACCAGGCGAGGTCGGCCCGCTGCGCCGCGAGGAGCAGATCGCCAGCTGCCGCGTCGTCGGCGTCGACGACGTCGAGTTCCTCGGATGGCCCGACGGCGCGATCGTCGAGGGGCTGGCGTTGCGCGCCGATCTCGCCGAGGTCATCCGACGTCACCGGCCCGAGGTGGTGTTGTCGATCAACTTCCGCGACAGCTGGGGCGGGCCGAGCTGGAACCATCCCGACCATCGGGCGGTCGGGCGTGCGCTGCTCGATGCCGTCCGCGACGCGGCGAACCCCTGGATGTTCGGCGATCGGGGCGACGCGTGGGACGGCGTGCGGTTCGTCGCTTTCGGCGGCAGCCCGCAGCCCACCCACGGCGTCGACACGACCGACACCTTCGACGCCGGCGTCGCCTCGCTCGCCGCCCACCACCTGTATCTCGACAATCTCGGCGGTGACATGGCCTCACCCGACGAGTTCCTGCGCGGCGCCGCCACCGCTGCCGGCGAACGGATGGGCACACCGCTCGCCGCCACGTTCGAGATCATCGGCTGACCGAGACGCAAGCGGGGCTGATGCCTCAGCTGCCGCGGAGGTAGGTCAACACGGCGAGCACCCGGCGATGGCTGCTCTCCTCGACGTCGAGTCCGAGCTTCATGAACACGTTGGAGATGTGCTTCTCGACCGCGCCGTGCGAGACGACCAGCCGGTCGGCGATCCCACCGTTCGACAGCCCTTCCGCCATCAGGGTCAGGACCTCACGCTCTCTCGGCGTGAGTCGGTCGAGGTCGCTCGATCGCTGCGACCGGCCGAGGATCTGGCTGACGACCTCGGCGTCGATCGCGCTCCCGCCGTTGGCGACGCGCCGGACCGAGACGAGGAAATCGTCGACGTCGATCACCCGGTCCTTCAACAGGTAACCGACGCCGGCGACGTCACCGGTCAACAGCTCGCCTGCATACCGCTCCTCGACGTACTGCGACAGGACGAGCACGGCGATGTCCGGGTGGCGCCGGCGGATCTCGATCGCTGCCCGCAGGCCCTCGTCGGTGTGGGTCGGCGGCATCCTGACGTCGACGAGGCACAGGTCGGGCGAGTGCTCGGTCACCGCGTCGAGCAGGGCGTCAGCGTCGCCGACGGCGGCCACCACGTCGAATCCCGAGTCGGTGAGCAGCCGCACCAGCCCGTCGCGGAGCAGCACCGAATCGTCGGCGATGACGGTTCGCAGCCGACCGTCAGCCGCGTCAGTTCCATCAGCCACGATCGACCTCGGTCTGACGGGGGATCTCGGCAACGAGCGTCGTCGGCCCGCCGACCGGCGACGTGATCGCGAAGGTGCCATCGACAGCATGGACCCTGGCGCGGATGCCCAGGATGCCGGTGCCCCGTGCCGGGTCGGCGCCGCCGGCACCGTCGTCGTGGACGGTCACCCGCACGTTCGCGGCGACTCTGGCGACGTGGATCGACGCCACCCGGGCCCCTGCGTGCTTCAGGACGTTGGCGATCGCCTCGTTGGCGATGAAGTAGACCGTCTCGGCGACGTCGGTCGAGAGGTCGAGGTCGGCGTCGACGTGGACCGAGATCGGAATCGGTGCCCCACCGACGATGGCCGACAGGGCCGCGTCGATACCCCGGTCCTCGAGGATCGCGGGATGCAGCCCGCGGCCGAGTTGGCGCAGCTCGCCGATCGAGCCCTGGACCTTCTGGCGAGCGCTGCCGATCAGCTCCTTGGCGGTCTCGGGGTCGGTGTCGACGTGGTTGGCCGCCATCCCGAGGTCCAGGCCGATCGCAACGAGCTGCTGCTGGACACCGTCGTGGAGATTGCGCTCGATCCGGCGTCGTTCGCTCGCCACCGCGTCGAGGATGTCCTGGCGTTGGATCGAGAGGTCGGAGACCCGCTGTTCGGCGGCGGCGAGCCGGTCGACGCCGAGGAACCAGGTGTCGATCTGGGCCTTCAGGCGAGCCGTCCAGATCGCGATCCGTGGGATCGCTCCGGCGGCGACGACCACCAGCGGGAGCGCGAACAGGTTGAACGCCCCGATCCCTCCCGCGCCGAAGATGCCGTCACCGAACACGACCTGGACGACGAGCGCCAGTGGGAAGCTCCCGAATCCGAACAGCAGGAACGCGAGCACGACGTTGACGGCGACGAAGCCGACCTGTCGCCACCGGACGGGATCGCTGAGCGCCTGCGCGATCGCTCGCGGGCCGACCCCCCTGACCGGCACGACCGCGCGCGGCTCGATCTCGTGGCCGGCGTACGCCGCGAGCTGACGCTCGAGTGCGGTGAGCGCCTCGACCACCCGGAAGAACGGCACGATCAGCAGGAAGCCGACGATGACGAACAGCAGCCCGAACGTGACCGCGCCGAGTGCCACCATGGCCGCGAAGAGGAACGGCGCCGCGACGGCACTCGCGTAACAGGAACAGCAGTGCCTTCCATCCCTCCGTCGCGGTGAGGGGGCGGAACCAGGTCTCGGCGAGCTCGCGAGCCCGGTCCCAGTCCCAACCTCCCTCGGATGCGCCCGCGGGCGGCGTCGGTTGTCCACCCGC
>CAVQSI010000031.1:0-79144 GCA_963715825.1 Ilumatobacteraceae bacterium | reverse complement strand
GTCGCCCCCAGCGGGATGATGGACGGCCAGGTCGCCGTGATCCGTGATGCGCTCGACGGCGCCGGGTTCAGCGACGTTGCCGTGATGGCCTACGCCGCAAAGTTCGCGAGTGCGCTCTACGGCCCGTTCCGTGATGCCGTCGACGTGTCGATCGTCGGAGGCGGCGACCGCAAGGGCTATGGCAGGACTCGCGCAACGCCCGTGAGGCGCAACTCGAGATCGATCTCGACGTTGCCGAGGGGGCCGACATCGTGATGGTCAAGCCGGCGCTCGCCTACCTCGACGTGATCGCCGAGGCAGCGGCCCGCGTCGACGTCCCCTTGGCGGCGTACCACGTCAGCGGCGAGTACGCGATGATCCACGCCGCCGCCGAGCGAGGGTGGATCGACGGTGAGGCCGTCGCCCTCGAGCACCTCACCGCCATCCGACGTGCGGGCGCCGACATCGTGCTCACGTACTTCACTCGATGGTTCGCCGAGTCGATCGCCAGCGGACGGATCGCGTCGTGACGCCGGCAGCTGCGGGCGGCATTCCGCCGTGTGACCCGGTGTCGTGCGAGCGGGCCGGGTGCACGCCCACCGTGTGCACCGGCGCCGGGGTGGCATCGAACTCGGTGCTGTTCGAGCGGTCCCGCCGGGCGATCCCGGGTGGCGTGAACTCGTCGATCCGTGCGTTCAAGGCCGTCGGCGGCGAGCCCTACGTCGTCGCCCGGGCATCGGGTGCCACGATCACCGACGTCGAAGGGGTCACGTACTACGACCTCGTGCAGAGCTACGGCGCCGTCATCCTCGGCCACGCCCATCCCACGATCACCGCCGCGGTGTCGGCCGCTGTCGTCAACGGCACCTCGTACGGCGCACCGACGCCGCGGGAGATGAAGCTTGCCGAGGCAATCGCCGCTCGTGTGCCGAGCTGCGAGCGTGTCCGCCTGATGAACTCGGGCACCGAAGCCACGAGCACGGCGATCCGTCTCGCTCGTGGCGTCACGGACAGCGACCGCATCGTCACGTTCGCCGGCAACTTCCACGGTGCCACCGACGCGCTGCTGGTCACCGGTGGCAGCGGCGTGGCCACACTCGGCCTGCCCGGCACCGCCGGCGTGCCCGACGCGGCGGTTGCGAACACGATGGTGGCGCCCTACAACGTGGTCCCCGAACTCGACGACCAGGTCGCCGCCGTCATCGTCGAGCCGGTCGCGGCCAACATGGGCGTCGTGGCGCCGGCGCCGGGGTTCCTCGACGGGCTGCGTGCCGAATGCGACCGTGTCGGCGCGCTGCTGATCTTCGACGAGGTGATCACGGGGTTCCGCCTCGGTGCTGGGGGAGCGCGAGCTTCGCGTCGACGTCCGTCCCGACATCACCTGTTTCGGCAAGGTGATCGGTGGCGGCCTGCCGATCGGGGCGATCGGTGGTGCTGCCTCGGTGATGGAGCACCTGTCGCCGCTCGGGCCCGTGTTCCACGCGGGAACGCTGTCGGGCAATCCGATCGCCACCGCAGCGGGTCTCGCCGCGCTTCGACACGTTGGTCCCCGATGTCTACATCGAACTGATGAGCGGGCCCGCCACCTCTCGGCGCTGCTGCGCGACACGTGCGCGGCGGCCGACTTCGACGCCTCGTTCCCGGTGGTCGGCACGCTGCTCGGGATCGTGTGTGGTTCCGAGGCGGGCACCGTGCACGACTTCGACGACGCCAAACGCACCGACGAGCGGGCGTACGCAGCGTTCTTCCGTGCGATGCTCGCCGAAGGGGTCACGTTGGCACCGGGCGCGTACGAAGCGCTGTTCGTGGGGCTCGCCCACACCGACGAGGTGCTCGCCGCGATCGGCGAGGCTGCGTATCGGGCCGCCGCCACGGCCCGGGCCGACCTCGATACCGTGGAGTCGTGAGGCAGATCTTCAACTGGCGGTTCGTTGCCGCCATTGCAGCGTTGGCGGCCCTTGCGCTGCTGGCGCGGGCGATCCTCACCGACGACAGTTCGATCGAGGCAGTGATCGAACCCGAGCTGATCGAACGCCGGATCGACCTGATCGAACCGATCGAGTCGGCCACCCAGTCGCCCGACTTCGCCATTGCTCCGTCCGGGGTCACGACGGGATTCCTCGACTTGACCCTCGACGCTGAACGGGTCGTGCGGATCGTGCCCGGCACGTTGGGCGAGATCGACTGCGACGACCTCGGCGGCACGAATCGGTGCGCCGTGTTCGCCGACATGCTCGGCGACGCCGTGGTCTGGTTCGCCATCCTGCCCCAGGCACCACGAGCCACCGTCGAGCTGCCTCCGATCCTCGATCTCGTCGACGGTCGGGCCGTGTTCGAGAGCGGGTGGCGCGTCCCGTATGCGCCGGTGATGGACCGCGACTGCGAGGGCGAGGACATCCCGACGTTCAGCGACTTCCTCCGGCGTTTCAGCCGACAGCGTCACGGTCGTCGACCTCGAGACCCGTCAGGTCACCACCGTGCGCTGCGGCGAGCCCGACGCCGGCTGACTCCATCGAGGCGTCCGCGGTTCAGGTGGGCGGTTCAGGTCAGTGGTTCAGGCGGTCAGCGCGTGCGCCACGGCGAGCCCGGAGTTGTGGGCCGCTTCGACCCGTGGGCCGTCGAAGGCGTCGCCGGCGAGCACCACGGTGCCACCGTCGGCGATCCAACACGGGTCGGGCCATGGCGTACGTGGCGTGGCGAAGCGCCACTTCTTCACCTGTGCGTCGAGCACGGTTGCGTCGCCCAGCCCAGGGCGCGGCGAGTTCGAACAGCGCACGCTCGAGTTCTTCGAGGTCGTCGTCCCCAGTGCGCCCTCGCTCCACGCTGCCGATGCGTGCACGGTGATCGCCGGGGTCGCGCTGACGCCTTTCGCGGCGTTGTCTGCGACGAAGCTCAGCTCCGGGGTCGGGCCCTGGACGCCGCCTGGCGCGGGGATCGCCGGGGGTCGATCGAGGGTTGCGAGCGGCGCCCGATCGTGCGGTCGTAGTCCGTGCGCATCAACGACTCGTCGAGGTCGGCCCGGTCGGCGAGCAGCGCGAACGCCTGGGGGAGCGGTGTGGTGACGATCCACCACGTCGGCGCGATGCACGGTGCCGTCGTCGATCACGACCTGCCACGGCGAGCCGGCATCGACGGCGGGTCGGATCGCGAACGCCATCGTCGAACACCGCACGTCGAGATCGCCGGAGAGATCCTTGGCGAGCGAGTTCATCCCGGCGGTGGCCACGTAGCGGGGGTGGCCGTCATCGCCCGGGAACCCGTGGGTCCAGATCGTGACGAGCCCACGGTCGAGCCAGATCGTCGACCTGATGTTGGAACGCGGGCGTCCGCACGGTGAAGAACTGGGCGCCGTGATCGACGGTGGCGCTGCCGATGCGGCGCGTGGCGAGACGGCCGCCGACCGAGCGTCCCTTGTCGACGATCACCACGTCGGCGCCACCGCCGAGTCGGGCGTCGCTCAGGCGACGCGCAGCCACGAGTCCCACAGATTCCGGCTCCGACGATGACGACGCGCATCAGCAGGTTGTAGCGCCGTCAGCCGGCGAGTGCAGCGTCGAGCTCGTCCTGCTCAGCAGCGCGCCTGGTAGGCAGGCGTTCGGCGCGGCCGAAGGAATTCGAGCAGCACCCGGTTGAAGGTGGTGGCGTGCTCGACCATGAACCCGTCCGCGGCACCGCTGATCACGACCAACTCCACGGTCGGGATGGTGGCGGCGAGGTCCTCACTGTCGCCGCGGGGCGTCAGGATGTCCTGATTGCCGACCATCACGAGCGTGGGCACGGCGATGGTGGGCAACAGCTCGATGAGCTCTTGGTGGGAGTCTCCGGCGGCAAGGATCGCATCGCACTTGCGCGGCGAAGGCGTGGGCGGACACCCGAGCGCCAGCGGGCCCAGCCAGGCCACCGATCGCGGGCAGCAGGCGCCGGAACGATCACGGTCCGATCATCCCAGCGGGCTGCGTCGCTGCCCATCGAGCCGATGCCACGCTCCAATGCGACGTCGCGCCAGCTCGCAGCAGTTCCTTCACGCCACGGGTGGTTGCGACCGGCGGTGCAGGCGAGGGTGACCGAACGTGTCCGCTCGGGGTACTTGACGGCGATGATCTGGCTGATTGCACCGCCCATCGACGCACCGACCACGTGGGCGGTCTCCTCGCCGGCATGGTCGAGCACGGCGATCGCGTCGTCGGCCATCTGTTCGAGCGAGTACGTGCCGTGAGGTTTGTCGCTGCGTCCGGCACGCGGTTGTCGGCGCAATCCTCGGTACCACGGAGCGGTGGCGAGCCGTTGGAGGTTCCAGCCGTTCTTGTCGGCGCCGAGGCCCTGGATGAACAAGATGGGCGCGCCGTTGGGTCGACCGGTGATGCGGTAGTGGATCCGGGTGCCGTCAGAGCTGCGAACGTAGGTCATCAGGCGCCTCCGAGCCCGCTGAGTGGGAGCCAGTCGAGTGGTGTTCCGGTTCGGATGTCGCCGAGCTCGGCGAGCAGCATCTCGATGTCGCGCCCGACCTGGTCGGCCAGTTCGAGCTCGCTGAGGGGCCCACGTCGGCGGCGGGGAGATCGAGACGGTGCGCCGATCTCGAGGCGAGCGGCACCGACCGATCGGGTTCGACGACGTCGCTGCCGGGAAGACCTGGACGCCGGCGGCGAGCGCCCCGCCCACGAGCGCATGGTGACCGACCTTGCGGAGCCGCTCGTCGTGCGCCACGCCCATGATCACGAGCTGGCCGGCGGCGAGCGCTCCCCGGCAACTTCGTCGGGATGGTCGAGCAAGCACGCGCCGATTCGACGGAGGAGGGCCCCGATCGGGGCGGCGTCGGGTCGGCCGACGAATCGGACCGGTCGGTCGACGGTCTCGCTGAGCGCCAACGCCGAGAAGATCGGCGCCAGTGCCAGCGTGCGGGCGTTGACGACGATCAGCGCACCCTTGCGGCGAGGCAGCCGCTGGTCGCCTCCGACGGTGACGTCCCACCGCGGTCGCGACCACGGCGATCACCGTGCGCACGAGGCCGGGGTCGCGCCCCAGTCGTCGACCACGCCGGCCTGTTCGTCGGTGAGGCGGGTGACCGACGCGCTGACGTCGGCGGCTGCACGTGACATCGCGGCGCTGGCGCACAGGCGGTGTTGCGCACGGGGAAGTTAACGACACGTCCGAGGGTCGAGGTCATCAGGCCACCTGTACTCGTGCGGGTTGATGGATGATGCTCGGCCAGTGGTACAGCCGGTCGATCACGTCGACGGTGCCGTGTTCGGGAACGATGCCGAGCAGGTCACGCATCCGGCCGTTGTCCGCGAGGCGCCCGCGGTGCAGCGCCTCGGAGACGTGGTCGGGGATGGGAGCACCGAGGAGGTAGCTGATCCGCGCGTGCCACCCGCCAGTCGGGCCCCACGAGCGGGACCGGGATGCGCCGGCCGCGCCGGGCGGCCTGCAGCGCGGTGATGGCGCCGGGGGCGACCACGTTGACCGGCTCGGCCAGCCCGAGTCGGGCGGCGGCGACGATGGCCGAGCGGCGTCACGGTCCTCGATCACGGCGAACGGTGGATCGGCCAGCACGCTGAAGGGCACCCCGGGCTGGCGCAGGAGGCGGCCGAGGGGAGACGGCACGTGCCGACAGAGCACCGGTGCGAGACGGACCGCGCCGACGGTGACGCGGACGCGCTCGCCGACCTTGGCCGCCGTGTGCTCGATGGCGGCCACCGTGCGACCCCAGTCGCTCGTCGGTGCGATCGGCGCGGACTCGCTGGGCCTGGTGAGCGCCCCGCGTGCTCGACCGTAGATCTCGATGCCGCTGCGCACGACGACGTGTTCGAGCGCCGAGCACTCGGCTGCGGCACCCAGGATCGAGGTGGCGGCCTGGTCGGTGAGGATCGCTGCCGCCCGTCACGCGGCGGGGCATCGGGCTCCCAGACGCCGACGTGCACGAGGACGTGAGGGTTGAAGCGGGCAACGGTGTCGACGATTCGTTCGTGCTCGTCGGGATGAATCCGGTGAAACACCGTACGCTGCAGGCGGTGCCGAGGCGGATCGGCGTCGATACCCGACAATTCACCGACCCACGCTTCGTCTTCGAGCAGACCGGCGATCGTGGTGCCGAGCTCCCCACCCACGCCACTCACGAAGACTCGTTTTCCACCCATCACCATGAACGCTAGTCCCCGCCACACCCAGCCGATCAGTCCACGACGGGCAAGCGGTTCGGACGCGCCGCTCGGCGAGTCGGTCAAGTCGGCGTCGTCCGGCGCCGATGACTTCAACATGTCACACGAGCGCGAGCTTCGGTCGAGTCGTCGCCGGTTCCTCGGCACGATGATCGGCGCGGTCTGCGCCTGCGGGTTCACAGCGACCGCGTCGTCGACGCCACGGGCACGTGCGGAGGGGTCGATCGCCCGCCTCGACGAGCCCGGTACCGCCCTGAAGACGGCGGAGCGAGTGGCGCTGCGGCCGCCTCCCGTTCCCGAGGGCAAGCTGATGTTCCCGGTGTCACCCGCATCCGACTGCTACGTCCTCGACAACTTCGGCGACGCACGGGGCTCGACCCGTCTGCACGAGGGCGTCGACATCATGGGCTCCCAGGGCATGCCGGTCTTCGCCGTGGCGGCAGGGATCCTGACGCAGCGATACACCAACACCGGCACCGCCGGGTGGGGCTGGACGTTGTTCGACGAGTCCACCGAGACCACCTACCGGTACTTCCACCTCGCCGAGGACGCGATCGGCCTGGTCGAGGGCAGCTCGGTGACCATCGGTCAGGAGCTCGGTTTCGTCGGCAACAGCGGCACGTCGGGCGTCGACAACTTCCACCTGCACTTCGAAGTGCGACCGAAGAACGTTAGCGATCGACCCGTTGCCGCTGCTGGTGGTCGACTCCAAGAAGTGCGGCGTGTCGCCCCGATCCGGGCCTGAACCCGCCGGTCAGCGCAGCGTGTGGGCGCGCAGGATGATCTCGCGTGCGAACGGATCGAGCTGCCGACCGGCGATCCGTTCGGTGACCTGGATCGCCTTGGTCGGCTCCTCGACGAGGCCCGCCCAGCGGATGTAGCCGCCCATGATGCCGATGATGCGGTCGCCGACCTCGTCGCCGTGGACGAGCACCTTGGTGCCGTGCTTGAGCAACTCGCGGATCTCGGTGTACAACGCCGTGAGGTACTGGTCGGTGTGCTCGGTGCTGAACGGGCGATGACGGTAGGGGAGCTGCAGTTCGTCGTAGTTGTGCAGGTTGTGGGGCGCCACGATGATCGAGATCACGCAGCCGAAGCCGTTCTCGCGCAGCCAGATGATCTCCTCTTGGCGCCGGGACCCGGCCGATGGCTGTCGCCGACACCGCCGGGACGCTCGCACACGGCGAGCTTGTCCTTGAGGATCCAGGTGAAGTTGCGTGGGGTGATGCCCAATGCCCACTTCCCACGAAGACGAGGGGGCATCAGTGGACGGCTTCTGGACGGGCCGCGACTTGGCATGACGGGTGGCCAGGCTACCGCGTCGGTGGTGGCGTCGTGGCGAGATGCAGGCAGTTGCACGCGCGCTCCACACGTCGTCCCCCGACGAGCTCGCACGCGGCGGCATCGCCGCTCGCCACGGCGAGGACGCGACGCACGGCGTCGGCGTCAGGCGGATATCCCTCGTGTTCGAGCCACTGGCGGATCGCTCGGGAGGCGAGCACGCTCGGTGCTGAGACGAGCGCCGTCGCGTCCGTCGGGTCGATCGCGGCGGCGAGTTCGTCGAGGAACTGATCGTCGGAGCGCAGCAGGTCGGCGGTGCGGGCGAGCAGGACCGCGACGTCACGGTCGGCGACGTCGTCGAGCAGGGGGAGTACCTCGTGGCGGATCCGGTTGCGGCGAAAGCGTGGATCAGTCGTCTCGGGTCCTCGGCGACGACGAGGCCGAGCTGGTCACACAACGCACGGGTCTCGGTGCGTCGCAGCGCCAGGATCGGGTGCCGATGCCCGGGCCCGATCGCCCCGAGGCCGGTCGCTCCCGCTCCACGCAGGAGTGCGAGGAGCAGCGTTTCGGCCTGGTCGTCGACCGTGTGGCCGGTCATCGCGTCCGGCCCGAGCACGGCCCGGCGAGCGTCACGGGCGCGAGCTTCGAGGTTCGGGCCGTCGGTGACGTCGACGTGGGCCACCCGGAAGTCCGCGCCGAGACGTTCGGCGATCGTGCGGGCGAGATCGGCATCGCGATCGGCCGAGTCACGCAGGCCGTGGTGGACGTGGACGGCGGCGACCTCACAGCCTGCGGCCACGGCCAGCGCAACCAGCGCGCTGGAGTCCGCTGTTCCGCCGGAGAGTCCGCAGGTCACCGCCGATCCGGGCGGCGGGAACGTGCAGCGGTCGAGGAGGCGGCCGGTGTCGTGCAGTGCCCTAGAGATCGGTGTGATGGTGCGACTGCTGGGCCCTGCTCGGGTACTGCTTGGCCCGGACGTAGGCCACGTACGACCCGATGAGCGCGACGACCGAGATCACCGCGAGGAGTACGAGGGCGATACCGATCCACCAGTGCCAGACGTTGGCTGCGAGCATTCCGGCAGGCTGACCCGCGACGCCGGAATCGGGCGAAACCATCAGCCGATGCGGCCGTCGCCGTCGAAATCGGTGCCGAAGCACCGCTCGATCTTGCCGAGCAGGTCGGTGGCATCTCGTCGTTGTTGCACTTCTGTGCAACGACGATCTTCAGCTCCGCATGGAAGTCGAAGGCGCCGAGGCAGTCCATGCAGCCCTCGAGGTGATGGCGGATGGCCGCGTGCTGGTGGTCGGAAGTTCGCCGTCGAGGAACACGTCGAGTTCCTGCAGGGTCTGGGCGCAGTCGGACATCGTCTGCTGGTCGGTCGTCGTTTCGTCGTCACTCATCGTCAGTGGTCCCGTCCGAGATTGCCGTCGGTCGCTGCCGGTTGGGCGGCGACGAGCCCTCGTTCGAGGGCAAAGTCGTGCAACGCCTTCTGCATCGCTTTTCTTCCCCGGTGCAGGCGAGACATGACGGTGCCGATCGGGATGTCGAGCATGTCGGCGATCTCCTTGTACGAGAAGCCTTCGACATCGGCGAGGATGACGGGGAGTCGGAAGTTGTCCGGCAGGTCCTCGAGTGCCTGCTTGACCTCGTCGTCGGGGAGCATCTCCATCAGCGACTCCTCGGCGGAGCGCCCCACGCTTGCGTCCTGCAGCGCACCGAGGTTCTTGTAGAGGTACAGATCCTCGAACTCGCCCAGGTCGGTCTCGTCCGGGCGGCGCTGCTTGGCGCGGTAGGAGTTGATGTAGGTGTTGGTCATGATCCGGAACAGCCACGCCCGCAGGTTCGTCCCCTCGGTGAAGGTGTGGTAGCTCCGGTAGCCCTTGAGGTAGGTCTCCTGCACGAGATCCTCGGCGTCGCTGCGATTGCGGGTCATGCGCAGCGCACCCGAGTAGAGCTGCGGTGCGTACTGCATCGCCTCGTCGGCGAAGGTTGCCTGGTCGGCCATGACGGGGACTGTACCCGTCGGTTCCGCCGCGGAACGGCGCGTGTCGGCGGTTCTCAGTTCGTTTCGGAGTCGTCGTCGCGCTCGAGACGTTCGACCACGTCGTCGATCGAGGCGATGAGGCGATCCATCAGGTCGGCGAGCTGAGCCCGTTCGACAGGATCGAACGCGCTGAGGATGTGCATCATCGCGGTCGACCGTCGTTCGGCCACGGCGTCGTGGCGACGCCGGCCCTCGTCGGTGATGCGAACGAGCACGACCCGGCCGTCCTCGGGAGACGCGAACCGCTCGACGAGCCCGTCGTTCTCCAGCCGTTGCACCGCGCGAGTCGCTGTCGACGGCTCGACGCGCAGCCGGGCGGCCAGTTCCTTCATCGGGCGATCGTCGCGTCGAGTGAGCAGGTCGAGGGCATCCATCTGGCCCTGTTCGAGTGCCTTCTCGGTGCCGAAGAGGTACGACCGCAACGCCGACGCCGCGGCGCCCCGCCGGAGTTCGATCCAGGCTCGACCGATGCGACGGGCGTGCTCGCGATCGGTGCGGTTGCGGAAGTCGACCGTCCTGGTTCCGGTGGCTGGGCTGGATCCGGTGGCTGGGCTGGTTCCGGTGGCTGGGCTGGACATGTGCGTTTGTACGCTAATCAGCCATGGCCGACGGCAGCGGAGCGGACGACCGGCCCACGGATCTGCCGCTCGCCGATCCGTCCGACCCGACGGCGCTCGAGGCGCTGCGGCCACTCGCGTCGACCGAGGTCGCCATCGCCGCCTCGATGTCGCACCGCGAGGTGTACACGTCGCGCGGGCTGCTCACGGTGTTGCGGCATCGACCTCCCGAGGGAGTCGCGGTCGACCGGTGCGGCGATCGTTGCGTGTGGCGGCGCGATGGGCGGCGTGCTCGGGCCGGGTCACGGGCTGTACCAGCGCCTCGGCGAACGATGGGCCGAGCGTGGCGTCGAGTTCGTGCGCGTCGGGTACCGCGAGCCGAACAATCTCGATCTGTGCGCGCACGACCTGGCCTGCGGCGTCGAGTTGGCCCGTGATGCCGGCGCCGAGCGGGTCGTCGTGATGGGCCACAGCTTCGGCGGCGCCGTCGCGATACGTACCGCGGTGATCATGCCGGTGTCGGTCGCTGGCGTGGTCACCTTTGCGACCCAGTCGGCGGGTTGTGAGGTCGCCGGTGCACTGGCCGGTCGACCGCTACTGCTGTTCCACGGCGACCGCGACGAGCTGCTTTCCGCCGGAGGCCAGCCACGTGGTGGCCGCGATCGCCGGCCACGGCGACGTCGAGATCATCCCCGGCGACGGCCATCTGCTCGCCAAGAGCGACGACATCATCGCCGACCGCCTCGACACGTGGCTCCCCGACGTGCTGCACCTGTAGCCCGCGATGAGCGAGAGGTGGCGCCGGCGGCCCGTTCGCTCATCGCACGGGGCGGGCCACGCCGGCGACGACTCGTCGAGTGTGCGCCCGATCACGCCGGGGAACTCGGACTGCGGGTCGTACTCGACGATCGGGCGCTGGTCGGCCATGGGCGACGGTGTACCACAGTGCTGCGATCTCACCGGTCGTCGTGAACGACGACGAACGGGGTGACGAACGTGTAGTAGCGAGCGGCGCCGACGTCCGTGAGCATGTCGTAGTACCCGCCGGCGAACATGTCGGGCTCGCACAGCTGCGTCTGGGGTGTTCCCGCGTAGCAGTGTTCGTCCAACCCGGCGATGCGTCCGCTGCAGTTCGGGAACGTGATCTCGACGGCGTCGGTCCACGGACCGACCGGTGTGTCCGACGCTCGGACTGCCAGCACGCCGCAGAATCCGGGCCAGGGGGAGTACACCATCAAGTGGGTGTCGCCCAGCACCTGGGTGTCGTCGCCCTCGTGATGGGTCACGCCGAACGCTGCGACCGGGAGGCCCGTGTGTGCGTCGCCGGGCAGCTCCATCGCTGCGGCGGCGTCGTCGTCGGGCACCCAGCTCGCAGCGGCCGTCCAGTCGTTGCCGTTCCAGTACCGCCATGCACCCGGATCGGTGACCTGCTCGGGTCGGACTCGGGCAACGCGGCAGGGACCCCAGTCGTCGGGGTACGTGCCGCACTCGTACCCGTAGAGGAAGCCGTCCGTTTCGAGCAGCAGCGCTCGCCCGAAGCCGGCGTCAGCGTCGGCCAGATCGGGTTGGGTGACGTCGCCTCGGATCGGCTGGTCGATCGGGGGGTCGGTGGGGTCGTACCGGTATTCGGCGACGGCGAAGCCGACGGTCTCGATGTCGAGCCACGTTGCGCCGAGGCACACCTTCGACATGACGACCACGACCCGGTCGGTCCCGTCGTCCTGCGGGATCGCGACGGCCGACTCCGGCCAGAGGGCGGCCTTGGAGAACTCGGATCCGTCGCACGTACCGGCCGGTGGTGCGGCGAACAGGACCGGTTCGTTCCAGGCGACGTCTCGCGTGACCGTCGGCGCCTCCGCCGATGCCCAGGCGGCGGTGTTGTGGACGAAGTAGCGCATGCTTCCGTCGGCTCGCAGCTCCATGGTGTCGCCGAAGAACCAGAGCGTCGACCCGTCGCCGAGCTCGACCGAGATGCCGCCGTCGCGTTCCATCAGGTGCAGCGGATGATCGAGTTCCGGTGCGACCGCTTCGATCCCGGCGGCCCGACCAGTGGTGCCGACGCTCAGCGCGCCGATGACGGCCGTACCGCACGTTGTCGACTCGCCCACCGCGTCGGTGTCGATCGTGATCCCCGTGGTGGTCGGGCACAGCCGGTAGGTGCCGTCGGCCAGACCGTCCAGCTCGAAGCGGAACCCACCGTCGATGACGGCGACTCGGGCGGTGGCAGCCATGAGATCGGTGCGAGTGGTGATCTCCACCTGGTCGGGAGCCATCGACCCGGTGACGACCCCTCGCACGTCGACCGACCCGGTGGGGTCCGGTCGTACGGCGGTGAGGAGAATCGTCCCGTCCTCGACGGTCTCAGCGGGTGGGGCAACCTCGAGATCGATGCAGTCGAGCGGCTCGTCCGGAGCCGTTGCCGGGGTGACGCACGCAACGTGGTCACCGGCGGACAGTGGGAGGTCGAACACGAAGTCCGACTCGGTCGTCCCGATTGTCGTCGTCTCGTCGGCGTCGTCGGTGAGCACGCTCGCGACGGGGACGCCGTCGACCCAGGCGGTGACGGCGAACCCGGCGTTCGGTTCCGAGGTCTGGATCCATCCGGAGACCGTCACGTAGCCCGGAGCGGTCACCGCCGCCCGTTCGATGACGCCGACGGGCGGGGCGGTGACCGTTGGGACGGTGGCTGATGGGACGGTCACGGCTGGGGCGGTGACCGTTGGGACGGCGACGGGCGGGAGCGTGTTGAACTCGGCGTCGCCGCGTCCCGTGGGGTCTGGCGCAGCACCACACGCCGGAGCGAGCAGTGCGGTTGCCGCCAGGAGCACCTTGACGAATGTGGCAGTCATGTCGCACCTCCCTTCGAGGACCGCTGGTTGCGTGTCCTGCTTTCCACTTGCATCGTCCGCATTCCGGGTTGTGGCCGAGTTGTGGCGCGGTGGTGGTGGCGCGAGTTGCCGGGGTGTCGCTCGTGGGTGGGTCAGTCGTCGGCAGCGTGCGATGCCTCGTCGAGCACGCTGTGGACGACCTGGTCGATTGGCACGATGTCGTCGATGCCGAGACGCACTGCTCGACCACGCTCGAGCAGCTCGGTCAGTTCCGGACCGAGCAGTTCGGCGTACCGACGGCTGAACAACGGCCAGAGCGGAGCCCACGAACGGGCGGTCGTCCAGATCGTCGTGGCGGCTTCGGTTCGTCCGGTCAGCGTGTAGTCGACGGCGATGGCCTGGAGCGCGATGGCGGTTTGCAGCAGGTTGCCGTCCTCGTGGGCCATCCGGACCGCACTGCGCAGGTGGTCGAGCGCCCGGTCGTGTTCGAGGGCGTGGAGGTGTTGCACACCAAGGGCCGCCTCGCCGATCTGGGCGAACATGCGGGTGCCGGCGAGGCGACTCTCGTGCAGGTTCTCGCAGGCGAACTCACCGACGGCTGCCATGTCGTCGGCGGCGTAGGCGGCGAGCGACCGATCCATGGCGAGGTGTGCGAGGCGCTGATGGTCGTGGAACTCGCGGAGGATGGCGTCGGCCTCGTCGAGCATCTGGTCGACGTGCTCGTCGGAGCGGTCGGCCAGGATCTGAGCCTGGGCGGCCTCGACGAGCACCACCGCACGAAGGAGCGAGCCCGGCGAATCGCCGAGCTCGTCCAGGGCGCGGCGATACCAGACGCCGGCCGATTCCTGGTCGGCGGTGCTGAGGAGTTCCATGTGGGCACGATTGGTGAGCGCATGACAGGCGCCGTGTCGGTGGCCGATTCGGACGAACGTCGCCGCAGCGTCCTCCGTGAGTGCGATGGCGCGAGCGGGGTGTCCGGTGAGGAACAGCGGCCAACCGATCCCGACTTCGATCCACGCACGGTCGCTCTCCGATGTGCTCGGCTCGCGTTCGGCGGCCTCGAGCAGTTGTTCGAACAGCGTCACCGAGGCGGTGTGGTCGAGCCACGTGTCGGCGAGTTCGGCCAGGGCCGGCGCAAACCCGACCGCTCCGACCGGATCGTTGGCGAGGAACCAGCGCAGCGCGGTGCGGAGGTTCTGGCCCTCACGGCGCAGGCGCCGCATCGCCAATGGTTCACCGAGTGTCGCTTCTGACTGCTGGGCCAACTGCTTGAAGTACTCGGCGTGTCGGCGCGCTGTTCGAGCGGCGTTGTCGGGTGTGAGCAACCGCTCGGCGAAGTCCCGTGTCGTGTCGAGCAGTCGGAATCGTCGACTCGCGCCCGAACGCGGGTCGGCGATCACCACGCCGACCTCGCGGAGACGTGCGAAGTCGGCGATCACGGCGGGCCCACCGAGGGCGCGTGCGCCGAGCAGGTCGAAGCCCCCTCGGAACACCGACAGCGACCCGAGGAGGGCCTGCTGGGAAGCGGTGAGCAGTCGCATCGTGGCCTCGAGCACCAGCTCGAGGCTCGGGTCGCTGCTTCGTGCATCCGAACGACGCACCGCGAGCACCTCCTGCTGGCCGCTCTGGAGGTGGTCGAGCACGCTGGTGACCGGGACGCGGGCAGCCTGCGCCGCCATCAGCTCGATGCCCAAGGGGAGCCCGTCGACCAGTTGGCAGAGCTGCTCGACCGCTGCGATCTCGGTCTCGGTCAGCGAGTCGGCGGGCGCGGTGAGGCGTTCGAGGAACAGCTCGATCGCTTCCGAGTGCACCCGTTCGGTGCTGTCGCCGGTAGGGAGTTCCATCGGTGACACGACGAAGAGCTGTTCGCCCGGAACGTGCAGCGGCGCTCGACTGGTGACGAGGACGGTGACGTCAGAGGCGGCGGTGAGGAGGTCTTCGACGACGTCGCCGAGTGCGTCTGCGAGGTGTTCGGCCCCGTCGAGCACGAGCAGGATCGACCGTCCGGCGAGCGCGTGTTCCAGGCCCTGGCGTGGTGCGGTGCCGGCTGCGTCGTCGACGACCCAGGGCAGCGAGCCGAGCACGTCGCGGATGACGTCGTCGATCTCCTCGACGCCGGTCAGTTCGACGAAGACCGTTCCGTCCGGCCACCGCTCGCGCAGGTCGTTCGCCACCTTGATCGCGAGCCTCGTCTTGCCGACCCCGCCCGTCCCGGTGACGGTCACGAGCCGATGCGCCCGGAGCAGGTCTGACAGTGCCTCGCCGGCCGACTCGCGACCGACGAACGACGACAGCGGAGTCGGCAGCGTCGACATCGGTGGCGGGCTCGTCAGGTCGAGAACCGGGTCCTCGCCGACGATCCGCGCCGCCATGTCCCGCAGGGCCGCGGACGGATTGAGACCGAGGTCCTCGCGCAGGCCGGTGCGCAGCCGTTCGTACCGCTGCAACGCATCGGCGCGGCGTCCCGACCGGTACAGCGCAAGCATCAGTTGACCCCACAGCTGCTCCCGGTACGGGTACTCGCTCACCAGCCGTTCGAGCTCGGGAATCATCAGCTCGTGTCGGCCGAGCGCCAGGTGGGCGTCGACGCGAGCGCTGATCGCGAGCTCCCGGGTCGCCTCCAAGCGGGCCAGCTGCCCGGCGCGGAACGGGCCGTCGGCGAGGTTCTGCAGCGGTGTTCCTCGCCAGAGTTCGACGGCTTCGTCGAGGAGTTCGGCGGCGAAGTGCGGGTCGAGTCCGGCCGACGCCCGCCGGGCCTCTTCGATGAGGCCGATCAGGCGGTGCGCGTCCACGTCGGCCGGTCGCACGTGAAGGCGGTAGCCGTGTCCGGTGGTCTCGATCAGCCCAGCCGGAAGCCGTTGACGAATCCGTGAGATGTGGCTCTGCAGCGACTTGCCGGCTGTGGGTGGTGGTTCGTCACCCCACGCACCATCGACCAGGGTGTCGGTCGTGACCACGTCGCCGGAGAAGAGCGCCAGGGTCTCGACGATCGCTCGTTCGCGGGTGCCACCGACATTGATCAACGAGGTGCCGTCGCTGACCTCGAGCTCTCCGAGGATCGAAATGTCCACCGCCCACCTCCAGCCAGAACGCTAGTCCCGAGGTGTCCGGACGTCCTCAGGATGCCGCTTGTCCTCGGTGGTGTCGGCGTCGGCGAGATCGTGTTGGCTGACGTCGCCCCGGATCGGCTGGTCGATCGGGCGGAGTACGTTGGCGGCGTCAAACGTCTGAACGATCAGGAGTCCGATGTCTGTCACCCAGCCAACCACGCCCCAGCGGGTCCTCGTGGTCGGTGGCGGCATGGCGTCGTTGTCATGTGCCTACTGGCTGGCTCGTCAACCGGATCGGTTCGAGGTGACCATCCACCAGCAGGCTTGGCGTCTCGGCGGCAAGCTCGCCAGCGGCCGCAACCTCGATCGGCACGGACGCGCCCGACGACCTCGAACTGCCGAGGATCGGCTGGTACGTGCCGTTGGTGTGGGTCGATCAGGCGATCGCCGTGATCGAGGGGCGCGAGGGGTTCGGCTACCCGAAGAACCTCGGCGCCATCGAGATCGCCGACCTGGGCGCGCCTGCTCCCCGCTTCTCGACGACCGCTGCGGTCTTCCCCGGCGCACCCGATCAGCTCCCCCGACGAGGTGATCAACACCGTCGAACTCACCGCTGGTCGGGCGTCGGCTCCGTCGACGTGGAGGGCGGGATACGGGGTGACGTCGGCGCTCGACCTGACGTCGATCCTGAAGTACGCACCCCATCAGGTGTTCCTGCTGCGCCAACTCCGCACGCCGGGCGATCCCTCCTCGACCGAAGTGCAGGAGGTGCTGGTGAGTCCCGTCGTCGACGTCGTGTTCCACGACGGCGGCCCGCTGCACGGTGAGTGGACCGTCGCCTTCCCGAGTCACCCCACCCTCGACATCGCCGGCCTGCTGGGTCTCGATGGTCCGACCGTGGCGACGTTCGCCTACCGGATCTCGATGGACGTGACCCTCGGGGTCCCCGATCGGTCGGGCTGACCGCACGGTCGGACACCTCGAACGAACCGCCGAACGAACCGGGGCTGACGCTCAGGCGGCGAGCACGGGCGAGCCATGGTGGGCCACGAGGAGCCACCGGCCGTCTCGGTGCACGTAGAGATTGGTGGCAGCGACGGTTCCGGTGCCGCCGGCGTCGACGAGGTTCTCGTCGAGCGTCACCCAGGCGGTGTCGCCGTGCACGGCGACGGCCTCGTTGGTGAGGATGAACTGGTTGCGCCCCGGTCCGTCGAAGATCCGCCGCCACGACTCCTCGACGTGCGGCCACGTGCGCAGGATCGGCCAACCGGGGTGCACGCACACGACGTGGTCGCTGTGGTCCCACACGGCTCGCATGGCGTCGAGGTCGCGTGCCTCGTGCGCGTCGTAGAACGCACGGTTGGCGTCGAGGACCTCGGCGATCACCGGTTCCATCCGCCAGACCGTACCCAACGGGCGTGTGACGGATGACTCGTCACCTCACCGGCACCATTTCGTCATCCATCCGTAACATTGCGGGTCACGAACACCAGGCCCGGTGCGATTCGCGCGCCGACATGCCGTGCGGACCGACCCCCGGTCCCCGCCGCCAAGGAGCGTCATGACCCCCCACCCCGAACCCCAGTGCTCGCGTGTCCACGTCCCCGCTCGGACGATCCGTCGCGCCGCCGCGTTGATCGCGGCGGTCGTCGTGGTCGGCGCCACGCCGCTGGTTGCCCGGGCGATCGCAGACGAGCCGGTGGTGAACGCCGCCGCCACGCTCGAACCGCGACTCGCCCAGCGACCGGCCGTCACGATCCCCGATGCCGTCGCCGACCTCGTCGCCGACCTCGAGCGCCGTGCCGTCGGTGACCCCGCACCGACGCCCGCGCCCGCACCGATCGTCGACCCGGTGATCCTGATCCTCGCCGACACCTACACATGGGACGAACAGAGCCCGCGAGTCGCCGCGCTGCAGGAGACCTTGGGGCTCGACGCCGACGGTCGGTACGCACACGCCACGCAGCGAGCCCATCGCAACGCCGCCGAGTTCGTCGGCCTGCCGATCGACACGCTGCCGACGCCGATCCTGCCTCCGGGCCCCGACCCGAGCGAGTGGGAAGCGTTGCGCCAGTGCGAGTCCAACGGGAACTACGCGATCACCAGCCGAACCGGCAAGTACCGCGGCGCCTACCAGTTCGATCGCTCGACGTGGAACTCGGTGGCCGAGCGGTACGCGCCCGACCTCGTCGGCGTCGATCCGGCCGCGGCATCGCCCGCCGACCAGGACACCATGGCCCTCGCGCTCTACAGCGAGCGCGGCGCCCGCCCCTGGCCCCACTGCGGCCGCCACCTCTCCTGACGCAACCCCGTCAGCCAACACGTTTGTGTGAGGTTGCTGGTGGGACGGGTCACCCGAATCTGCACGCAAACGTGGGGGCGCACGCGGCGGGCGCGGGGTCAGGTGGAGCGAGCGAGGCGGGCGAGCAGCTCGTGATGATCGGCGAGGACTCCGGCTTCGAGGCCGGCGATCTTGGCGCGGTCGTCCCAGCGTCGAACCTGCACCGCGGCGTCGTGGTGCGGCAGCTGTTCGAACGCCTCGACCTCGTCGGCCGACATCGGACCGCCCTGGAGTGCGAGGCTGCGCGTCGACGACGGTGACAGTGCGTCGAGGTAGCCCGCCTCGACGGTGCACAGGTAGCGCTTGGCCGCGACGTGCAGCGCAACCGGCGTCGTGACCTCCGGGCCGAACCAGCGTGCGAGGTAGCCGGCACCGACGCGTTCGTGATGGAAGTCGTCGGCGAGATCGTCGTCGAGGGTCACGTTGTCGTCCGACACCAGATGGCCGACATCGTGCAGCAGCGCCGCAGCGACGAGATGATCCGGGGCGCCGTCCGAGCGCGCCAGCGTCGCTGCCTGCAGCGCGTGGTCGAGTTCGGTGACCGCCTCGTCGTACATCCGCAGCGCGGCCGGCGAGGCGTAGAGCGCGAGCAGGTCGTTCACCGCTGCACCGGTCGGCCGAGGAAATCGTCGCTGATGCTGATCCGGACGCGCTCGCCGTCGAAGTCGTCGCCGGCCCGTTCGAACTCGGCCCGTTTGTCGGCGTAGTAGCGATCACGGTGGTCGCCGAGCGACGCCGCGTTGTAGGTGAGGTACGCGGCGCGTCGTGGGCGCTGCGTCGTGTTGGTGTCGCTGTAGTGCGGTGTGTACGAGTCGAAGAACAGCAGGTCGCCCGGCTCCAACGGCACGGCGCGCCAGTCGAGCTGTGCGGCGGTTGCGTCCTCGATCCGACCGCGTTGATCGGTCGGGAGTCGACCTTCGTCGAATCCGGGGGCCACGTACAGGCAGCCGCTCGCCGGGGTTGCCGGGTCGAGCGGGACCATGCAGGAGATGTGGTGGTCGACGAAGCGGTACGCCACGGCGTCCTGGTGCGGGGCGAAGCCGCCACCGCCCGGCTGCTTGTAGTTGATCTTCTCCTTGAACAGCACCGGCTCCTCGCCGAACAGTTGGGCGAGGATCTCGACGACGATGCCGCGGCGGAGCAGCTCGTCGAACACCGGGTCGGCGTCGACGAAGTCCTCGCTGCGCGCCAGCACCGCGCCGGCGTCGGTCTGCTCGAAGTGGTGCAGGCCCGGTCCGCCGGTGTCGGCCGATCCCTGCAGCAGCGTCACGGCGGCATCGAGCTCGCCGAGTGTCGCTGCGTCGATCGCACCTGCGACGACGAGCCAGCCGTCGCGCCGGAACGCTGCGACGTCGACGTCACTCATGCCGGCGCCTCGTCGAGCTGCAGGAGGCGAGCGATCATCGGCGCCCAGTCGAGCACCGATGGCTGGGTGCCCTCGATCTGCCGTGCCACGGCGGCAACGCGGTCGTCGCCGCCGGACACGATCGCCAGCTGCGTACGACACCGCGGGCTGCCGTGTTGGCCGTGGATCGGAATCGGTGTGGCCCCGAACGAACGGCCCGGTTCCGTCCACGCCATCCAGATCTCTGGCGTGAGCGGGATCGCTGCCTCGACGCCGTCGACCGACCGGATCCGTTCGACCAGCCGGTCGTCGTCGATGCTGCCACTCGCCCGGTGGACCAGCGCGGCGGTTCCCTCGTTGGCGACCGAGACGCCGTCGACGTCGGCGAGCGCCTCAGCGAGTTCGACCGGGGTGAAGTCGGTGATCGTCTCCTGGTCGTGATCCGACACCGTCAGCACCAGCGTGTTGTTCCACCCGTCGGCGAGCCGGGTGATCACCTCGCCGTATGCAGCATCGGTGGTCCGGTACTGCTCGAGCGCCTCGGGGGAGTCGGGCCCGTAGAGATGCGAGGTGGTGTCCGGCTCGTTGAGGTGGATCACGGCCAGGTCCCCGTCGAGGTCGATGTCGTCGAGCGCTGCCAGCACCGCAGCATCGGAGGCGTAGCCGAAGCGGCATCGGTCGGTGCCCTCGGGAAGGCGACCGGCGGCCGGCCAACACGCATCGGCGCTCGACCCTCCCATCTGGCCGACCAGCTTCTGATCGCCGACGACCATCGCCGATCGACCGCCGGCGGAACCGACGCGCTCGAACAACGTCGTCGCCCGCGGCCCCAGCTTCGGCGCCGGCACCCAACCGTCGTCGGTCCAGGTGTGGTTGCCGTGCACTCCGGTGGTCGCCGGGTCGGCGCCGGTGATGAACGCCGCATGGTTGGCGTACGTGACCGACACCGGCAGCGACAGCGCACCCTGAGGCGCCCGCCCGCCGGACGTTGCCTGGTGCCACAGGTTGGGTGTCGACGTCGGGCCGACGTGTCGGTGCGGCATCGCGTCGATGACGATCATCACCACGCGCAGCTGCCCGGCCAGTTGGGTCACGCCGACAGCGTACGGGCTGGCCGCAATCGGTGCCGGCGCTCAGAGCACGGGGACACCGACATCGTTGGCGACGTCGATCTGTCCGCGGGTGAGTCGTTCGAGCCAGCGCTGCTGACGCTGGTCGAGTGCATCGACGACTTCGTTCCAGTGGATCGCGACGACCGAGCCCACGTCGATGTCGCGTCCGAGGCGGACGAGACGCGGGTCGAGCCAGGCAAGGCGCCGCTCGGTGCCACCGAGGGCGAGGGCGTGGCCGTCCCAGGTCAGCTCGGGGCCCTCGACGAGCAGATCGTCGCCGCTGTGGCCCACCACGGTGGCCCAGCTGACGTGACACTGACGCAGGATTCGCAGCGGCTCGACACCGCCGAGCCCCTCGCGCAGCAGACCCACCCAGGGATACACGCAGAACACGTGGAACGAGTGGTGCGGCACCGCGCCGTGGCCCACTCGGCCGGTGAGCCGATCGACGTCGCCGCCGGCGCGGGAGCCGAACCGATCGACGAGGTGCCAGCCCCAGTCGTTGTGCGTCACCCGCGAGCACAGGTCGTTGCCGATCCAGTAGGCCTGTACGACTCGATCGTCGAGCGGGTCGTCGACGCCGGCCGCCCCGGCGAGCAACTCGAGGTAGGGCCAGGCGCCCTCGAACCCGGAGGCCAACTCGTGCAGCCCCGCATCGACGCGCAGCTCCTCGGCCCGGTAGGCGGCGAGCTCGCCCTCGCGGGCGGGGCCGCAGTAGCCGCGCTGGTTGGGCGGCACCGCGAAGCGGGCGAACCGGACGGCGCCCTCGACGCTCACGACGCCGCCAACTGCTGGGGTGTCCGGCGCCCGACGATCGACGCCCACGCGACGAGCAGTCCGCCGGCGAGCAGCAGGATCAGCCCGACCGGCTCGATGACCGCGCCGCGAGCGCCCGCGTTCAGCATCGCGGTGATCACGGCACCGATGCTGAGCACCGCGGTCACATCGACCGCCGGTGCCCGTGCGAGCGCGTGGTGCCAGCTGACCACGTACGCGGTCAGGAACAGCCCGGTGAGCACCGCCCATGCCCATTGCGTCGCCGACAGCACGACCAGGTCGCCGAGCGCGCCGCGGACGATCGCCCAGGCGAGCAGGAGCACGATGCCGCCGGCCATGCGCCACGTGCTGACGACGGTCGGGGGCATGCCGCGCCGCAGCAGCGACCGGGAGAGCACGACCTCGACCGACCAGCACAGCGTGGCGGCCAGGATCAGCGCTTCGCCGGTGCCGACCTCCGGGAGTCCGACACCTCCGGCCAGCTGGGCGTAGCCGAGCAGGATCAGGCCGATCGCAGACACATGCCACACCGTGATGCGTTCAGCGAGGAACGCCACCGCCAGGATCGCCACCCAGGCGACCAGCGTCTTGTGGATGAACGCGGCGTCGCTCGACGACACCCTGGCCAGCCCCTCGAAGAAGAGCACGAACGGCACGCTGCCGCCGATGACGGCGATCATGCCGAGGAGTGCGGTGTCGCGGGGGCGGCGGGTCGTCGCGCTCGCGGTCGGAGGCGTCGTTGCAGTGTCGGTCGAACGTCGGTGACGCAGCGTGACGAGGACCGCCATCAGCACGACGGCGGTGACGAGGTTCTTGGCGGTGGTGTAGGTGGTGGGGTCGTCGAAGCGGGCCACGCCGTAGCCGTTCACGAAGACCGAGACCCCGGACACGACGGCGGTCACGCCCGCGAGGGCGAGGCCGGTGTTGCGGACGTCGGATGCGCGCGGCTGCGACGTGGCCGACTGCTCGGTGGTGCTGGTCATGGTCGCTCCTCTCGGGTGGGTTCGGTCGTCGACGGGGCGAGCACGCGTCGCGCGTGCTGGATGTCGGCGGCCGCTTCGACGGTGAGTCGTTCGACGGCGAATCCGGTGTGGACGACGAGCCAGTCGCCGACTGCGGCCTGCGGGCCGTCGAGCCCGAGCGTCACCGTCGACACCTCGATGACGCGATCACCGAGGTCGACCCTCGCGCTGTGGCGCGCCTCGTCGACGCCGACGACGCGACCGAGATCGCTCAGGCACATGGCGAGTCCACATCCTCGTTGACGAAGTGGGTGATGAGCTCGGTGACCGTGCCGATCGCCGCGTCGACCTCCGGCGACAATGCGTCGCCGTGGTCGAGTCGGCACGGCTCGACACCGAGCACCACCAGTTGCTCGGGTAGACGGTCGAGCGCTCGGCCGAGGGCGATCGCCGCAACGATGCCGTTGCCGTGCGAGCTCGCCGCCGCACGGCACCCGTCGAGCCGGTTGGGTCCGGTGCCTGGATGCGCGGCAATGCAGTGGATCGTTCCCGGCGCCTCGCCGGCGACGATCGCATCGACGACCACCACCTGCGAGCGGTCGTGCCAGGCGTCGACCAACCGGCCCGGCTCGCCGTCGAGCGTGAGCAGCTCGGCGTCCGGGCCGTCTGCACCCAACGCGGCGAGCGCCTCGATCGTTCTCGGACCGATGCCGTCGTCGCCGCGCCACCGGTTGCCCACGCCGATCACGAGCGATCTCATGGTGTCGCTCCGCGGCGATCGACGGTGAGGTCGAGGAAGTGGGTCGCGCACGAGATGCACGGATCGTGATTCCGGATCGTGACCTCGGCGGCTCGGGCCAGTTCGTCGTCGGCCATGTCGAGGCGTGACTCGACGAAGTGGAAGAGGTCGTGCTCGATCGTGGGCTGGTTCTGCGACGTCGGCGGGACGATCTCGGCGTCGGTGATCGTCCCCGCATCGTCGAGCGTGTAGCGGTGGTACAGCAGGCCCCGCGGGGCCTCGGTGGCGCCATGGCCGGTGCCAGCGCGGGCGGGCACCTCGACCGATCCGGGATCGACGTCGATGCTGGCGTCGATCATGCCGTCGGTGATGCGCAGCGCCTCCTCGCAGGCGTGGACCACCTCGACCGCACGTACGACGATGCTGCGGAACGGATTGGGGCACGTGTCGCCCAGACCGGCGGCAGTCGCCGCACCGGCGGCCGCCGGCAGGAGCTTCTCGCGGGCCAGGCGGTAGCGGGCGAGCGGGCCGACGAGGTAGTTGCCTCGCGAGAGGAGCCGAGCGTGCTTCGCCGTCGAGTGCGACACCTGGAACTCCTCGACGTGGCTCGCGAACTCGTCGACCGCGATGTCGAGGCCGCGATCGGACACGATCCGATCGCCGAACACCGGGTAGTGGTCGCCGTCGTCGAGCGCGACGAGTTCGTGGTCGGTGTCGAGCTCGGGGAACTCGAAGCCGGCGACCCACTCGCACACGTCGACCGCCAACTCGAGCGCTCGGGCGAGCCGCGGCCGGAACGCTCGCAACGCCTCGCGGCTCGGCGGGCGGTAGAAGCCGCCCACCCGCACGTTCACCGGATGGATCGCGCGGCCGCCGATCAGTTCGAGCAGTTCGTTGCCGATCTTCTTCAGTTCGAGCCCACGCTCCACCGCCGCCCGGTCGAGCGCGACGAGACCGACGACGCTGTCGACACCGAGGAAGTCGGGTGCGTGCAGCATGTGGATGTGCAGCGTGTGGCTCTCGATCCACTCGCCGCAGTAGAGCAGTCGGCGCAGCTCGGCGATGCCGTCGGTGACCTCGACACCGCACGCCTGCTCGATCGCCAGACATGCCGACATCTGATAGGCGACGGGGCAGATGCCGCAGATGCGTGCGGTGATGTCGGGCGGTTCGGTGTGGCCACGACCGCGCAGGAACCCCTCGTAGAACCGCGGTGGCTCGTAGATCTGCAACGTCACCCCGACGAGGCGGCCGTCGACGATCTCGACGTGCATCGCTCCCTCGCCCTCGACGCGGGTGAGTGCCCCGGTGTTGAGTGGCCCGGTGTCGAGTGGGCCGGTGGCGAGCGGCCCGGCTCCGGCACGGTGGGTCATCGTGTTGCTCCGATCTCGACGGGCACCGGGCCTGGCTGGTCCCGGAACGGTTCGGACCACGCGTTGAACGTGTGGAAGAGGCGGGTCAGCTCCGCCTCGCTCACGCCGCGTGCCCGCAGGGTGGCGATCAGCGGTTCCGGTCGGGCGGAGTCCATCGGGCCGAAGCACCCGTAGCAACCGCGACCGAAGCGCGGGCACAGCGCCCCGCAACCGGCGTGGGTGACCGGCCCGAGACACGGCGTGTCGCCGGCGACCAGCACGCAGACCGATCCGGCGGCCTTGCACTCGAAGCACACGTCGTGGCTCGGCACGTCGGGTCGACGGCCGACGACGAACGCCGAGATCACCTCGAGGAGCTGGCCTTTGTCGATCGGGCAACCGCGCAACTCGAAGTCGACGGGAACGTGTTCGCTGATCGGCGACACGGTCGCCAGGGTCGAGAGGAAGTCGGGTCGGGCGTAGACGATCCGCAGGAGTTCGTCGACGTCACCGAAGTTGCGCAGGGCCTGGATGCCTCCGGCGGTGGCGCACGCGCCGATGGTCACGAGATGACGTGAGACGTCGCGAACATGGTGGATCCGGTCGATCTCCTCGGGTGTCGAGATCGATCCTTCGACGAGCGACAGGTCGAACGGGCCGTCGTCGCCCGATGGTCCGGCCTCGAGGAAGTGGACGAGGTCGACGACCTCGGTCAACGCCAGCAGTTCGTCCTCGCAGTCGAGCAGCGTCAACTGGCACCCGTCGCAGCTGGAGAACTTCCAGACGGCGACGCGGGGGCGGCCGGTGGATGAGGTCACCAGGTCGCTCATCTCATCGCTCCCGTACCGCGAGCAATGGAGCGGCGGTGGCCCAGTCGACGACCGGCCCGTCGACGCAGGTGAACAGCGCGCCGAGCTGGCAGTGACCGCACTGTCCGAACCCGCACTGCATGTTGCGTTCGAGCGAGACCTGGATGCGGCTGCTGGGGACCCCGGCGAGGACGAGCTGGCGGCTCAGCACCTGCATCATGATCTCCGGACCGCAGACCAGTGCGGCGATCTCTGCGGGGCGCTCGAATCGGTCGGCGAGGCCGACGTGCAGCGGACCGACCGGGCCGGTCCACGACGTGTCGGCGCGGTCGACGGTCACCCTGGGCCGAAGGCTCTGCCAGCGCTCGTCGATCTGGTCGGCGTAGGCGATCGCGTCGGGGCTTCGTGCACCGACGAGCAGCTGCACCGAGCGGGCGGCCAGGTTGCCGGCGGCGGCAGCTTCGATCACCGGTCGCAGCGGAGCAAGGCCGAGCCCCCCGGCGATGATCACCACGTCGGCGCCGGACAGCGCGTCGAGTTGCCATCCCCGACCGAACGGACCGCGCACGCCGATCAGGTCGCCCGGTGATCGATCGCACAATGCGGAGCTGGTGGCGCCGACGGCGCGGATGGTGTGGTCGACCCGTCGACCGGGCCCGATGCCGCTGTAGGAGATGGCGATCTCGCCGATGCCGGGCACCCAGAGCATCGCGAACTGGCCGGGCCGCGGCATGGCGAGTTCGTCGGGCATCGCCAGCGAGATCGTGACCGTGTCGGCGAGGTCGTCGACCCTCGACTCGACTGTGGCCATCGCCGGGGTCAGCGTGCGCGAGGACGAGTCAGCGCGCATCGCCGGGTCCGTACAGATCGAGGAGCTGCAGCCGAGTCGCGTGCAACCGCGACTTGAGCATGGTCGCGAAGCGTCGGTAGAGCTCGTGGCCGAGTTCGGGGTCGTCGTCGCACTTGCCGCGCAGGCACGCCGCGTCGACCTCGATGGCGCTGCCGGGGTCCACGGCGGTGGCGTCGAACTCGCTGACGTACGGCGAAGCGATCCACGACACCCCCACGATCTCTCCTGGTTCGAGTCGGTCGATCGTGATGGTGCCTCGTGCTGCGCCGTGCAGTTCGATGTCGACGCGGCCGTGGCGGATGATCCAGAAGTGGTCAGCGGGCTCCCCGACGGTGATCAGCCGTTGCCCTGCGGCGATGGCGACGTTCACGCAACAGCCCGCGATCAGGTCGATGAAGTCCGGGCGGAGGTCGCCGAGCACCGGGTTCGCGGTCAACTCTGCCGTCAGGTCCCTGACGGTCAGGTCGTGTTCAGCCATGGTCGATCGCCTCCGTGATGTCGATGCCGGTCGGGCACCAGGTGATGCAGCGCCCACAGCCCACACAGCCGGACTCGCCGAACTGGTCGTGCCAGGTGACGAGCTTGTGGAGGTACCACTGGCGGTAGCGGGAGGACGGCGATGTGCGCACGGAGCCGCCGTGGACGTGGGCGAAGTGCAACGAGAAGCAGCTGTCCCATCGCTCGTGGCGTTCGAAGGCGCTGCCGTCGAGCGTAGCCGAGTCGACCACCGACGTGCAGAAGCAGGTCGGGCAGACGAACGTGCAGTTGCCGCAGGTCAAGCAGCGCTCGGCCACCGCCTCCCAGCCGGGGCCGTCAGGAGCGGCCGCCGCGGCGGCGATCGCCGATGGGTCGAGACGCCGGGTCTGGCGGGCGGCGCCGGCGGCGATGCGTTGCTCGGCGGCGGCGTCCTGGGCGGGTTCGGCCGCCGGCAGCGGGCCGAGCTCGTCGAGCAGGTCGGTGCCGGTGGTGGTGACGGGGGTCGCGAGCAGCGTGTCGTCGTCGAGTGTTCGCAGCACGATGTCGGCACCGGGTCCGGGCCGGGGCCCTGTTCCGGCCGACACGCAGAAGCAGTCGGCAGCCGGGTCGGTGCACGCGACCGCGACGATCACGAGCGAGTCGCGACGCGCTCGGTAGGCCTCGTCGTCGGCCAGCACCACGTCGAGTCGTCCGATCGCCGCGAGGTCGCAGGACTGGATGCCGACGAAGGCGAGCGGTGCGACCGTTGCGGACGGCGTGTCGAGGTCTGGTCGAGCGCTGTCCGAGCGCATCCGCACGACCAGCCGCTGTTCAGGGTGCAGCCACCGCTTCCACGATGCCGCCGGCGCAGCGTGTCGGAACAGTCCGGTGGTGGTCGACTCGGCCCGGTAGTGGCCTGGCTCCTGGACGTCGACCCACCCCGTGGCGAGCTCGTCCGCCGACTCGATCTCGCCGAGGGCGACCACCCGGTCCTCGGCGATGGGGGCGACGACGGTGCAGCCGCGCTGACGCAGTCGAGCGACGAGCGGTCCGAGCCCGTCGGTCAACACCCGGCCGGGCGCGGCCGCCTCGATCAGCGACGCCTTTCCCACACCGATGACGCTGCCAGAACTCGTCGTGTCCGGGGTAGGGGACTCCGACCCGACTTCCGTCGTCACGTTGGTGTTGCAGTCTGGGTGGGACGGGTCACCGGAATCTGCGCACAAACGTGGTTGCGGCGGAGTTGTCCCGTTTGTGTTGCAGTCTGGGTGGGACGGGTCACCGGAATCTGCGCACAAACGTGGTTGGGTCGTGCTGATTGGCGGTTGGGGGCCGAGAACGGGGATCATGGCGCGATGGGCCACGCCGATCGCCACGACCGGGAACGATGGATCGCGTCGGGCCTGCCCGACGCCGTCGTCACGATCATGTTCCGCGACGGCACGCTCCCGCCACCGCACGCTGCTCGCTGGTACGACTCGGCGTTGACCACCGACGAGATCGCCGAGTTCCGGCGGACGGGACGCCCGGCCCCCGACGTCGCGTTCGCCGCCTCGCTCGAAGCGCGCGGCCTGCCGACCGACACGGCGTTCGTCGAGACATGGGACGGGTTCGACGCGGCGACGATCCTCGATGCGATCGATCGTGGCTTCACCTCCGGCGAACAGTTCGCGCCATGGGCCACCACCGATGCCGACATCACCGAGGCCGCCACACTCGCACCGGTGTTGTCGGATGGCGTGAAGCCGGCCAAGGCGCTCGGGCACCTCCGTGCCGGCCGGACTCCCGCCGAGATCGCCTACGCCGACGAGGCGGGCATCAAGGTGAAGAAGGCACTGGACTGGATCGATCGCGGTCTGTCGGCGCAGGCCGCCGCCAGCTGGGCGTCGGCCGGGTTTTCCGCACAGGGCGCCGCGGCCTGGGCCGAGGTGGTCGGTGACCCCGACGTGGCGCGCCTGTTGGAGACGGTCGGCTTCGACGTCGACCGCGCCCGCGACCAACGACCCGAGGAAGGGTGGACCACGCACGCCGTTCGTTGCCGCGTCGCCCTCGATGCGGGAGCCTCGGAGGAGTCTGCCGACGAGTGGGCGGCGACATCGCTGCCTGATCGCAAGCTCGCCAAGTGGGTCGCGAGCGGTGTGCGACCGGCCGACGCGGCCGACTGGCTGGAGCACGGACTTCGTCCCGCGGACGCGTCGTCGTGGGCGGCCCGCGGGTTCTCGCCCGCCGATGCGGTCGCCTGGCGTCGCTCCGGCGTCGACCCCGACATCGCCGCTCGACGCCGCGACGCCGGCGTCCGCCCCGCCACCACCGACTGACCACATCGCCCAACCCTGCCCGTCGCCGCCCCGGGTGGCCCACCGGGCGAGGACAGGCACCGAGCCGCGAACCTAGCGGGGAGGCGTCGAGCCGGGCTCGCGTCCCCGGGCGATCTCGGCGAGGTCGGCCAGGCGGAGGTCGCGTGCACGGCGCCGTTCGACCACGTCGAGGTTGCCCTCCGGCACGTACATGCGCAGCCCCAGTGGGTGGATCTGGAACCGCAGCGGCGTGTCGGCCTGGAGCGCCTCGCCGTCGACGCCCATGTAGGCCGACCCCGACCGTGACTGCACCTCGAAGTCGGTGGCGTGGAACTCCCACCAGTACTTGCTGGAGTCGGGCAGACCCAGCATCGCCATCGTCATCAGGCGCGCCGCCTGAGTGCCGGTCCGCGGCGACAGTGCGAACACGCCGAGTTCACCGCCGTCGAGCCGTCGGCGTTGGGCGACGTCGCGCTTGGCGCCGAGCACGTAGCTGTTGTTGGACACCATGATGACGAACGCGCCATCGACGTCCTTGCCGTCAGGCGTGGAGTACTGCAGGTCGAACGTCTCGGCCTGACGCCCCAGCAGTTCGGTTGCCATCTTGCTGCTGACTTCGACCTTTGCGTTGCGGTAGTCCTCGGACTGCACGATGGTGGCGTAGATGCCGAGCGACACGTTGTTCACGAAGAGCCGGCCGTTGACCGTGGCGTAGTCGACGCGACGCTCGACGGCGTCGCGGTAGGCGTACATCGCAGCGCGCGGGTCCGTGCGGTCGAGTCCGAGGTCGAGCGCGAAGTGGTTACGGGTGCCGGCCGGAATGCACACGAACGGGAGGTCGTGTTTCACGGCGACCGACGCGACGAGCGCTTGCGATCCGTCGCCCCCGGCCATGCCGAGGCAGTCGGCGCCCCGGGCGACTGCGTCGAGGGTGAGCTGTTCGAGGTCGAGGCCCTCTGCGAGCAGGACGGTCTCGATGCCGAGGTCGTCGGCGAGTTCGATCAGCCCGAACGTGTCGACCTTGCCGCCACCGGACCATGGATTGCACATGAGCACGGCCTTGGACGGCTCGGCCTTGACGCGCACGGAGGACTTCGGAACCGGTCGCTTGAGCGCGTAGGTGGCCAGGAAGATCATCAGATACACGACCGCCAGGATCAGCGCGAGGCGCAGCACGATGTGGTCGAACCTCGACAGGGCCCGCACCAGCGCAACGCCCACGAGCACGACGCCGACCACGCCGGTGAGGGCGGCGACCAGCTTGACCACGCCGACCTCGGTGACGACCCACCACGCCCCGGCGGAGAGCAGCGCGACGCCGATCAACCCCACCACGATCGACGCCGACTGACGGAAGACCGCCTGGACGACCAAGCCGACCACCACCAGGAACAATGGGGCCACCGCGACGGCGGCAGCCCGGCGTCTCGAACCGACACTGCTCACGCCCGAACGTTACCGAGTGCGCGGTGCCCGCTCGACCGGTCGTCGACCGGCACGGGTGCCAGGTCCGCTGCGTCAGCGGGCGCAGATGTCGAGCATGTCGAGGACCGGCTGGACCCGGGCGACCTCGTGGCTGCGCAGGAGGTTGGCCTTGGCGAGCAGTGCGAGTACCGCCATGGCGGTCTCGGCGACTCTGACCTCGTCGTGGAACAGGTAGACCGCCGACGCCATCGTGACGCACACCGGCCAGCCCAGCTCGCGGAAGCGGAACGACTGCAGCAGGTTGTCGGTCTGGTAGCGCACCCGGTCGGGGCCGTCGGGGAGGTTGAGCGCGAACCCGAAGCCGGGGTCGATCCAGAGCTTGTCGACGCCCGAGCCGGTGATCAGGTCGAGCCGGTCACGGAAGAACGCCAGCTGCTCGTCGATCATCGTGTCGACAGGCGGGACGTCGTCGTCGGAGCGGGCGGTCTCGCCGGGCGTGTAGCAGAGGATCAGTCCGGCGTCGTGGCGTCCGATCGCCTCGTACAGGGCCGGGTCGTCGACGCGGCCGGTGAGGTTGATCACCTGCGCGCCGGCCTCGAGCGCGGCGACGGCGACGTCGGTGTGGTACGTCTCGACCGACACGAGCATCCCCTCGTCGACGAGCGCGTCGATGACGGGGAGGAGGGTGCGGAGCTGGCCGTCGACGTCGATGAGGTCGGCGCTCTCGCCGGTTGCCTCGGCGCCGATGTCGATCATCACGGCGCCTTCGATCGTCATGCGGCGGGCTCGGTAGAGCGCGGCGGGGACGTCGTGGGCGATGCTCTCGCGATACGTCGAGTCGCGAGACAGGTTGATCACGCCGAGCTGGTACGGGCGGTCGTCGAAGGTTCGCCCTGCCAACTCGAAGGTGCGTATCGGGTGGGTGATCGCCTCCCGGTTGGCATCCCACAGGGGCAAGAGGTGGTCGGGGGTGATCATGTGGTGGTCTCCGTGTGCCAGTTGTCGGTGAGTGCGGTCAGGTCGCCGGGTTCGACGGGCAGTTCGGCGAGGAGTTCGCGCATGGTCCGGCCCAGGCGGGGGTGCACGAGGTCAGCAGCGACGTCGCACACGGGCACCATCACGAACCGGCGCTCGTGCATGCGGGGGTGGGGAACCTCGAGGGTGCCGGTGTCGGTGTCGGTGTCGGAATCGGTGTCGGTGTCGGTGACCAGGTCGCCGTGGACGAGCAGGTCGAGGTCGAGGGTGCGCGGGCCCCAGTGCACGATGCGTTGGCGTTCGCGGTCGGCTTCGATCTGATGGAGCAGGGCGAGGAGGTCGGCGGCGCCGAGTGTGGTGTCGGCGGCGAGCGCGGCGTTGAGGTACGGCCCCTGGTTGTCGGGGCCGCCGACCGGCGCAGTCTCGTACAGGGTCGAGAACGCCACGATGTCGATGCCGTCGGTGTCGCGAAGTCGTGTGGCACCGGCGCGCACGTTGTCGAGGCGGTCGCCGAGGTTCGAGCCGAGCGCGATCAGGCAGCGGGTGGGCGGCGTCGGCGCGTCCATCGCGATCAGGCGACGTCCGGGCGGCGTCGTTCGATGGTGATGCCGACGCCGTCGGCAGCGTCGAAGATGTCGAGCTTCTGCACGGTGACCTGGACGGCCTGGGCGAGTTCGTTGCCGAGCGCGACGGCGGCGACGTCCTCGGCCCAGGTCTCGACGAGTTCGACGTGCTCGCCGCTCGCCGCTCGGGCCATGACGTACTCGACGATGTCGGCGTACGAAACGTAGGAGCCGGTGGCGCGCACCCGATCGGCGTAGTCGTCGACGGTGTCGATGGCGATGTCGAACCGGACGCGCTGCGGGGCGCCGTGTTCGAAGTCGTGCACGCCGATGTGGGCGTCGACGACGAGTCCGTTGACGATGATCCGGTCCGGATCGGCGCCACGTTCGGGGATGGGGGTGGGGTCGGTGAGGGCCATGGTCCCAGGGGTCGAGCACGCAGGGTAACCGTGGTTGCCCGAGTTCCCGATCGGCCGGAGGTCAGGGTTCCATCACGACCCAGCCGCGGCGTTGGAGTTCGGCGGCGAGCTGCTCGTCGGAGAACTTCTCCAGCGGCGCGGCGGCACGCTTCTGCTGCACCGGCCTCGGTGCTGGCGCAGCGGGCGTGGGAGCCGGCTCGTCCGCTGCGTCGTCGTGCTCGGCGGCTTCCTGCAGCGCGGCGATGAACTCGTCGGCCTCGTCGCGGGTGAACTTGCCGCTCGCCTGGCGTTGCGTGAAACCCATCGGCCCGCGGGCGTCGCGGAAGTCGGAGTGCCCGGCCGCCTGCAGCAGCTCGGTCAGCTCGCGCATCTGGCTGTGTGTCGCCGGTGGACCCGACGCTTGTCCGAACGCCATGCGCCCAGTCTCGCCCACCGAGCGGGCTCCCGGGCCGATGCCGCCGCGGCAGCTACCCTCGACGATGTGGCACGCGCGGTCTACCTGACGGCGATGGGACCCGCGAGCGGGAAATCGATCGTGGCGCTCGGACTGGTCGAGCTGCTGTCGCGGCGGGTCCCGCGGGTGGGGTTCTTCCGACCGATCGTCCAGCGGCTGCCCGACAACGACCTCGAGCTGATCCGTGAGCACTACCAGATGCCCGACGAGCGGATCGGCTACGCGTACACCGCCGCGGAGCGCACGCGCGCCGGCGGCGCGACCAACGCGGGGATGGAACGCATCGTCGAGCGCTTCCGGGCGATCGAGGCGGTCAGCGACTTCGTGGTGGTCGAGGGCACCGATTTCACCAGCGCGTCGTCGCCGGTCGAGTTGGAGGTGAACGCCCGGATCTCCCGAGCACCTCGGCGCACCGGTCGTCGCGGTTGTCGACGGGTACCGCTGCTCGGCGGCGGCCATCGTCGAGCGCATCGCCGTCGGCCGCGACTCGCTCGGCGACGACGCGATCACCGCCATCATCGTCAACCGGGTCGACGCGGCGGTCCTCGAACCGCTGGCGGACGCGCTTGGCGATGTCGACCTCCACGACCCGGTGTGGACGATCCCGGAGGAGCCGCGGCTGCAGCGGCCGTCGCTCGATCAGCTCCGCTCGGCGCTCGGCGCCGAGCTCGTCGGCGGCGACCCCGACGACCTCGCACGCCCCGTCGGCCGGGTCAAGGTCGCTGCCATGTCGGTGCCGAACATGCTCGACCACGTCGTCGACGGCACGGTCTTCATCGTCCCGGGCGACCGGCCCGACGTGATCGTCGCCGCCGCCATGACGCGGCTGTCGTCGGTGTATCCGAGCGTGTCGGGGCTGTTGTTGAGCGGTGGTCTGCGGCCCGACCCTCGGGTGGTCGAGTTGATCGGCACGCTGTCGGGTGGCACGTCCATGCCGTTGCTGTCCGTCCAGACCGACACGTTCGACACGGCGGTCGCTGCCAGCCGGGTCGATGGGGCGATCACGGCCGGCGACCAACGCAAGATCGATGTGGCGCTCGGTCACTTCGAGGCGCACGTCGATCTGGATGCGCTGGAGGAGCGGATCGAGGTCGGCCGCAGCGAGGTGATGACGCCGGTCACGTTCCAGTACGAACTGATCGAGCGGGCGCGGGCGGCGCAGGCGCACATCGTGTTGCCCGAGGGCACCGACGACCGGATCCTGCACGCCGCCGATCGCATCCGACGGCGCCAGGTGTGCGACCTCACACTGCTCGGGCCGGTCGATGCGGTGCGCAACCGGATCGACGAGCTGGGCCTGCACCTCGACGACGTGCCCGTGATCGACCCGCTCGACACCGAGCTGCTCGCCAGGTTCGGCGAGCGTTACTTCGAGCTGCGCGGCCACAAAGGGATCGACCTGCTGCGGGCGTACGACATCATGACCGACGTCAGCTACTTCGGCACGATGATGGTGCGCGAGGGCCTCGTCGACGCGATGGTGTCGGGCGCTGCGCACACCACGGCGCACACGATCCGTCCGTCGCTCGAGTTCATCAAGACCCGACCGGGCACGTCGATCGTGTCGAGCGTGTTCCTGATGCTGCTCGCCGACCGCGTGCTCGTGTACGGCGACTGTGCGGTCAACCCCGACCCGAACGCCGAACAGCTCGCCGACATCGCCATCTCGTCGGCGGACACCGCGGCGATGTTCGGCATCGAGCCCCGTGTGGCGATGCTCAGCTACTCGACGGGAGCGTCGGGGACGGGCGCCGAGGTCGAGAAGGTGCGCGCCGCCACCGAGCGGGTGCGCGAGCTGCGACCGGACCTGAAGGTCGAGGGCCCGATCCAGTACGACGCAGCCGTCGACCTCGACGTGGCGCGCAGCAAGCTGCCGGAAAGTGCCGTCGCCGGGCACGCGACCGTGTTCATCTTCCCCGACCTCAACACGGGCAACAACACCTACAAGGCGGTGCAGCGTTCGGCCGACGCCGTTGCCGTCGGCCCGGTGCTGCAGGGGCTCAACAAGCCGGTCAACGACCTGTCGCGAGGCGCGACGATCACCGACATCGTCAACACGATTGCCATCACCGCCGTCCAGGTGGGCGCCGGGCGGGACTGAGGCACGCGGTGCGGGTGCTGGTGCTCAACTCCGGCAGTTCGTCGGTGAAGTACCAGCTCGTCGACTCCGACAGCGGCGAACGGCTGGCGGGCGGCATCGTCGAGGAGGTCGTCGATCACACCGAGGCGTTGCGCGAGGTCGTCGCCGCGGTGGAGCAACTCGACGTGCCGATCGACGCGATCGGGCACCGCGTCGTGCACGGCGGCGATGTGGTGTCGGCGCCGACGCTGGTGGACGACGAACTGATCGAGGTGATCCGTCGGCTCGTGCCGCTGGCGCCGTTGCACAATCCGGCGAATCTCGCCGGCATCGAGGCGGCCAGGGCGACGTGGCCGACGGTGCCGCAGGTCGCCGTGTTCGACACGGCATTCCACCGCACGTTGCCGCCCGCCGCCTACCGCTACGCGGTGCCGGCGGCGTGGTACGAGGAGTTCGGCGTGCGTCGCTACGGCTTCCACGGGACGTCGCACGAGTACGTGTCGGCCCGAGCTGCCGAGGTGCTGGGGCGGCCACTCGGCGACCTCGACCTGATCCTCGCGCATCTCGGCAACGGCGCGTCGATGACGGCGGTACAGGGTGGGCGCAGCGTCGAGACGTCGATGGGGCTGTCGCCGCTGGAGGGCCTCGTGATGGGAACTCGATCGGGCGACATCGACCCCGCGGTCGTCGGGTACATGGCCGAGGCGACCGGACGCAGTGGGGCCGAGGTGCTCGCTGAGTTGAACCGGTCGAGCGGGCTGCTCGGGCTGTGCGGCGATTCCGACCTGCGCGAGATCAGCGCTCGGATCGAGGCCGGCGACGAAGCGGCCGACCTCGCGCTCGACGTGTTCTGCCACCGGATCCGCAAGTACGTCGGCGCCTACGTCGCCGTGCTCGGCGGGTGCGATGCGCTCGTGTTCACGGCGGGAATCGGCGAGCACAGCGCGCTGGTGCGGTCGCGGATCTGCGACGGCCTCGGGGTGTTCGGGATCGCACTCGACGAAGCCCGCAACGAGCGTTCCGACGTGGTGATCTCCGCCGACGGCGCCACCACGAAGGTGCTCGTGGTGCCCACCGACGAGGAGCACGCCATCGCCGAGCAGACCGCTGGTGTCGTCGCCGCGCAGGCGGCCTGAGCGCCCCCGTCGTCCGCGTGCCGACCTGCGGTGAGCGCAGGTCGCAGGGATACCCTCGCCGGTATGAGTGGGCCAGGAAGTGACATCGACCTCGACGCGCCGGCCGTGCCGGAACCCGGGTCGGAACCAGTGACGGAGCTCGACGTCGACGCCGTGCTGGCGGACGTCGGCCACGGTCCGGCGCACCATCACCGTCCGTCCGGGCTGGTCGGGCGGGTCTCGTTGGGGTTGCTCGAGCTGTCGATGCGCTGGCCGAAGCGGGTGGTCGGTGTCGCGGCGGTGTTGACGTTGGTGCTGTTGGCGATGTTCGTGCGCGTGCAGGTCGACACCGATCCCGAGAGCATGCTGTCGGCGGACGCCCCGGTGCGGGTGTTGAACGAGGAGATCCGCTCCACGTTCGGGACCCGCGACATGATCGTCGTCGGGCTGTTCTCCGACGCGTCGCTCGTCACCGCCGACGACCTCGATGCAGCGGTCGTGTTCCACGACTCGGTGAGCGCCCTCGACGGCGTCGCCGAGGAGACGATGATCTCCGTTCGCACGGCGATCCCCGACGCCGGCCCGGACAGCGACGCCGCCGCCGCAGCGATCGCCGAGCAGATCGCCGTCGACCCGCTGCTGGCGGGCAACGTGCTGTCGGCCGACGGCGACACGTTCGCGTTCTTCGTGCCGCTCGACGACAAGTCCGATGCCGTGCCGGTCAGCGACGCGGTGGATCGGCTGCTCGACGAGTCACCGCAACTCGCCGGCCTCGAACGTCACGTCGCCGGCCTGCCGCTCGCGCAAGAGGCCTTCGGTGATCAGATGTTCGTGCAGATGGCCGTGTTCGCTCCCATGGCCGGCCTTGCGATCTTCCTGTTGATGCTCGTGTTCTTCCGTCGGGTCGTGCTGGTCGGACCGGCGATGTTGCTGGCCCTGTTCTCGGTGATCGGAGCGATGGGCCTGCTGATCGGCACCGGCAACACGCTGCACATCATGAGCTCGATGATCCCGATCTTCCTGATGCCGATCGCGATCCTCGACGCCATCCACGTGATCAGCGAGTTCTTCGACCGGTACGGGCGCCTTCGAGATCGGCGTGCGGCGCTGCGCGTCGTCTACGACGAACTCGCCGGGCCGATCGCGTTCACCACCCTGACCACGATGGTCGGCTTCGCTGCGCTGGCGCTCACGCCGATTCCACCGGTCAGGGTGTTCGGGATCTTCGTCGCCATCGGGGTCGTGTTCGCGTGGCTCGGCACGCTCACGCTGTTGCCGGCGGTGCTGATGCTGGTGAAGGAGAAGTCGATCGCCCGTGCGGTCGGGGATCGTGCTGCGGGTGACGGCCGGTTCGCCGGGGTCGTCCGTCGGCTCCCGATCGGAGCGAGTCGTCATCGCGTTCCGGTGCTCGTTGGCGCCGGTGCGCTCGCGTTGCTGGCCGTACCGTTGATCTCGACGATCCAGGTCAACGACAACCCGGTCAACTGGTTCCGCCCCGGCCAGGAGGTTCGTGTCGCGACAGAACGTCTCAACGACGAACTTCCGGGCACGTTCGGCGCCAACCTCTACGTGCGCGCCGACGACGCAGCGCTGATGGTCGACGACGAGACCGTCGCGGCGATCGGCGCGCTGCAGGCGACGTGGGATGCCGATCCGATCGTCGGCACGTCGGCGTCGTTCGTCGACCTGACCGGCGGCGCAACCGGCGACGATGCCATCGCGGCGCTCGATGCTGCTTCGGCTGCGTCGCCGTTGACCGCCACGCTGATCACCCCGGCGGGCGATCAGGCCAACATCCGGCTCCAGCTGCGAGACGGCGACAACCAGGCAATGCAGTCGGTGCTCGACGTCACCGCCGAGCAACTCGCAGCGGTGCCGCTGCCCGACGGCGTGACCGCCGAGTGGGGCGGCGAGACCTACCTCAACCTGGTGTGGCAGGACGAGATGGTCGAGGGCATGCTCACCGGCTTCCTGGTGACGTTGGCGATCGTGCTGGTGTTGCTGGGCATCCTGTTCCGATCCGTTGTCTGGGCGCTGATCGGGATCGCTCCGGTGCTGTGGACGATCATGATCGTGTACGGCACGATCGGGCTGCTCGGCAAGGACTACGACATGCCGATCGCCGTGCTGTCCACCCTCGTACTCGGCATCGGTGTCGACTTCGCGATCCACTTCGTCGAACGTTTCCGCGAGCTGCGCTCCGACCTCGGCAGTTCGTCGGCGGCGATCGAGGCGTTCGCCGAGGAGCCGGCCCGAGCGCTCACCCGCAACGCAGCGGTGATCGCTGTTGGCTTCCTCCCGCTGGTGTTCTCGTCGCTCACGCCCTACGTGATCGTCGGCGTCTTCCTCGGCTCGATCATCGTGCTGAGCTGGTTCGCCACGGTCGTGGCACTGCCGGCCGTCGTGGTGCGCCGCCGCCGCTGAACAGTTGCCAGCGTTGCGTCAGTCGTCGGCGAACCAGCGGCGTTCGGCGTCGGCGGCCGCAGCATCGTCGCCGGCCTCGCGGTGGACCTCGATCAGGGTGTCGTAGTGGCGACGCTGCCACGGCTCGGCGTCGATCATCACCTCCAGCGCCCGCACCCGCAGATGCGGCTCGGCGTCGACGGCCACGCGGGAGGCGGCAGCGAGCAGGAGCCGATCCACGCGAGGCAGCCACTCCTGGGCCCACTCGGTTGTCGCCACCTCCGGCGCCAGGCCGGGCACCAGCATCTCGAACGCGGCGCTGGGGTCGAGCTCGATCAGTGCCTCGCAGGTGTCGAGGTCGAGCGACCCGGCCAAGCTGATCGTGTCCTCCGCAGCCGAGACGTGACGTGATGGCTCGCCAGCCGGCCGTAGCGGTTCGAGCACCCGGCGGATCTCGCTGAGCGCCGTGCGCAGCAGGGTCCGCCCTTTCTCCGGCTCGCGGCCTGGCCAGACTGCTTCGATCAGAACCTCGCGGTGAGTGCCGCCCGTGCCGCGCGCAGCGAGCACGGTGAGCACTTCGAACGCCTTCTTCGACTTCCAGTCGGAGCGGGTGATCGTGCGACCGTCGGCGACGCAGCGATGCGTTCCCAGGACCGAGACCACCACGTCGTCGGTCGCGTCCGCCGCATCGTCGGCGTCGAGCACGGTGGCCGCCAGCCGTTCGATCGACGCGTACCCGAGCGTGCGCAGGTCGCGCAGCCGCCGCTGGGCGCGCTCGTGGCTGCTGCGGTCGCCGTTGCGGCCGCAGCGTTCCCTGATCACCGCACCGTGGACCTGCGCGAGACGATGCCGTGGTCCGAAGCGTCGTTCGAGTTCCTCGGCGACCACGAGCGCGTCGTCGGTGTCGCCGCGCTGCACGAGGCTCCATCCGTACACCGCGGCCCCGGCCACCAGCGCGTCGCCGCCCGATTCGACCGCCGACGCGTACGCAGCGGTCGCCGATGCGTGTGCCCGTACCTGATCGTCGGTCGCCCAGGCGCCCAGCGCCGCGGCTGCCAGCGTGAAGCCGTCGCGGTCCGTTGCCTCGGCATCGTGTTTGGCATCCGGGGCATTCAGCTCAGGCGGGGCGGTTGCGGGGTCGACGAGGTCGAGTTGGGCGCGCAGCCATGTCATTGCCGTGGTCGGCCCTGCGTTGGCGAGTGCGGCGCGGGCACCGACGATGTCGCCGAGCAGCCAGCGCGTCGTCGCCAACTCCGCCGAGATCGCCGCTTCGGCGGCAGGGTCGCTGTGAGCCGATCGCGCGGCCGCCTCGAACGCGCCGGCTGCCGCAGCGAGTTCGCCTCGATGGGCCTCCACCGAGCCGAGCGCGAAGAGTGCTTCGCGACGTGAACGTTCCGTGGTGGCCGCCTCGACGCGGGCGGTCGCCACGGCGAGCGCAGTGTCGACTTCGACGGTGGCCTGTCCGGCGGCGAGCACCGGGGGAAAGCGGCGTCGCAGCTCCGCCGGGAGGCGGTAGAGCCAGGTCAGCGCACGCTCGACGCCGATCTCGGACAGATGGTCGGCGAGCACGTCGGCCGCCGCATCGGGATCGTTGCTGTCGAGGAACAACTCGATTGCTGCCGTCGGGTCGGTGGCGGCGAGTTCGGTGGCGGCGCGCTGTCGCAGCGTGGTGAGTTCGGTTGGGTCCATCCGTGTTCGATGGATGTCGGCCGCGGCCGGGGACATCCGAAAGACACCGGCATGGTCGGCGATCAGCGGGAGTCCGGCGACGATCGAATCGAGGTCGCCGTCGGCAGATGCCACGCCGAGCGTGTTCAGGAGATCGGCCGTGAAGTACGGCAGTGCGGCCCCGACGTCGAGCACCGCCGAACCGGTCGGGTCGGCGGCGGCGACCTGGTCGAGCATCGCTTCGACGTGACGGGCAGGGTCGGCGTCGGGAGTGGATGCACCGGCGACCAGCCCCTGGGCCCAGCCGCCGAGGTGGTGGTTCCACCGGATGGCGCTCGCCGCCGACGCACCGTGGCGTCCGAACAGTGCCGTGGCCTCGTCGTCGGTGAACGCCAGGTCCACCGAGTCGATCACCCGCAGTCGGGTCGGGCCGACCAGGCCGATGAGACCGGCCGGACGGACGGTGCCGGCCACCACGATGCGAGCGCCGGAGGGCAGCAACCCGGCGCACTCGGCCAGCATCCGGTCGACGTCGGCGTCAGCGGCGAGCTGGTACTCGTCGACCACCACGGTGAACGAACCGGACTCGATCAGCTCCAGCAACTGGTCGCTGAGGTCGAGCACGCGGCGTGCCGGCTCGACGTCGACCCCGGCTGTGCGGGCGACCATCTGGACGATGTCGGCGGCCCGCTCGTAGCCGGTCGCCAGCCTGCACCACGCCACGCGCTGGCCCCCGGCGTCGGCGAGTTGCGCCGCGGCGGTGCTGGTCCCCGTACCGCTCGCTCCGACCAGCACGACGAGCGGACCGGTGCCCGCCGCATCGACCAGGCGGGGGCGCGGCAGCGCGTCGGCGAGCGAAGGTGCCCGCGTCAACAACCTCGGTGGCCCGCCCATCGCGCCAAGCTAGTGCCGGGTGCGACGACGTTCGGGCTGCCACCGACGGCAGGGCCATGAGCGAATCCGCCACATGTGCGGGTTTCGCTCATCGCTCGATGGCTGGTCCGACAGGCGCGCGGCGCGCAGGCGAACTGTCCTACCATCGCCGGGTGGCGGCGGACGATCTTCGTGGACGCCGACTCGGCGGATTCGAGCTGATCGAGCCGCTCGGGGAGGGCTCGTTCGGGTCGGTGTGGCGCGCCCGGCAGGTCCGCCTCGACCGCGACGTGGCGGTCAAGGTGCTCGATCCGCTGGTCGCTCGCGACCCCAATGCGGCGCGCCGGTTCGAGCGCGAGGGCCGTGCGGCTGCGTCGCTCGACCACCCGTCGATCGTGCCCGTCTACGAGGCCGGTGACGATGACGGCCTCTACTACCTCGCCATGCGGATCGTCGACGGCGAGACGCTCGCCGACCTCATCGACCGCGAGGCGCCCCTGCCGCCGACCCGGGTGCTCGAGCTGCTGGCACCGATCGCCGACGCGCTCGACAACGCCCATGCGGCCGGGCTGATCCATCGCGACGTCAAGCCGGCCAACATCCTGATCGAACACGGCCGCCCGTACCTGGCCGACTTCGGTATCGCCGCCTCGGCTCGCGAGCTGGGGCGCTACACGACCGGGAGCATCGGCACCGCCGAGTACATGTCGCCGGAGCAGGCTCGCGGCGACGACGTCGACCATCGCAGCGACCTGTACGCACTCGGGTGCGTCGCCCATCACGCACTCACCGGTCGGTCGGCCTTCGCCCGAGACGACATCGTCGCCACGCTGCTCGCCCACTCGGTCGACGTCGCACCGAGTACCGGTGATGCGGCGCTCGACGCGTTCTTCGACCGAGCGCTCGCGAAGGATCGCGACGCTCGTTTCGACAGCGGCGCCGAGTTCGTCGAGGCGCTGTCTGCCGCGATGGGAACCGGCGATGATGGCCCCGACACCGCGGCGAGAGGTGGGCGTCGTGGTGTGATCGTGGCGGTGCTCGCTGCGCTCGCCGTGGTCGGCGTCGCCGCCGGCGTCGTGGTGGTGAGCAGCGACGATGGTTCGGGGCCCGATGCCGCACCATCCGTCGAGGTGTCGACGACGCTCGAACCCGGCTCCACAGAGCTGGCGGTGCCCGGAACCGGCACGCCGCCGCCGGTGCCCGCCGACAGCGTGGCGCCCGTTGCGGTCCGCGACGGGGGCAGCGTGTCGGTCGGAACCACGCTCGACCTCAGCGACCCGAACCCGCACTCGAGCCTCGACACGTCCAAGGTGCTGGCGGAATGGGTGCTGCCGGTCATGTACCGCATCGACGAGCGACTCGATGCCGTGCCGAGCCTCGCCACCGGTCCGCCGACCGTCGACCCGGACGACCCGCTCCGCTTGACGTGGACACTCCACGACGACCGGGTGTGGGACGACGGATCGCCGGTGACGACGGCCGACATCGTCGCCACGTTCGAGTACCTGACCGCGCCCGCGACGAGCGCGCAGCGCACGCTGCTGTACGACGGCGTCAGCGCCGTGCGCGCGATCGACGACACGACACTCGAGATCGATCTCACCGCGCCGACGGGCGCCGAGTACCTGATGTTCTCCACGATCCATCCGATCATCAAGGACGCGACGTGGCGGGGACACCTCGCCGATGGTGGGACCGCCGCCGACTTCCTCGTCGACGGGGTCACCGACGCCGCCGGGCCCTACCGCCTCGCCAGCCGGCAGAACCCCGGCGAGATCACGCTCGGCCCGAACGACACCTGGACGGGCGACCCGGTGCCGACGCTCGACCGTGTGCGGTTCGCGTCGTACGTCGACTCCGACGCGCTGGTCGAGGCCCAGCGACGGCGGGAGGTCGACGTGATCTGGGTCGACGACGTGGCAGGTGACGAACTCCTCGAGGCGGCGGCCATTGCGGACACGACCACCGAGGCCGGTACCTCCACCATCGCCGTCCAGCTCACGCTCAACACGGCGTCGGAGCCGCTGCGCGATGTGCGGGTCCGCCAGGCGATCCTCCACGCGATCGACCGCGATTCCATCGCCGACACGGCGGTCGGTCGCAAGACGGGTGAACTGGCCGATCCGTGGAACAGCCTGATCTTCTCGCCCGGCCAGCAGGGCGACGGGCAACCGTTCGCCGACCAGTACGACCTCGACGAGGCGAATCGGCTCCTCGACGAGGCCGGCTGGACGCGACCCGACGACACGGTCTTCCGCCGCCGCGACGGCCAGGACCTGGCGCTCGACATCGTGCTGCTCAACGACGCCGACGGCGTCAACACGGCGTTGGCGATCGAGGACGACCTCCAGGCGATCGGCATCGACGTCACGGGATTGCCGGGCACCACGGAGCTGACCAACGAGCGGCTCAACACGGGGGACTTCGACCTGTTACTGCAGTTCCGTCTGTTCAACAGTGATCCGGTGGCAACCGAACTCTCCTTCGCCACCAACGGGTGCCCGCCCACTGTGCCCGGCTGTACCGGAGTGGCCAACGGCGTCAACGTTGGCGCGTTTTCGGATCCGACGATCGACGAGCTGTTCGCGCAGGTGGCATTGGTCAGCGATCCCACGGCGCGAGCCACCGCCTTCGCGGCGATTGATGAGCGGTTGCTGGCAGCGGTGCCCGCAGTGCCGTTGTACGTGGAACCGGCGTTCACCGCGTACGCCGACGAGGTGGTCGGCATCGAGATGGCCCCCAATCTCGGGCCGCTGACCGATCTCGTCCGTTGGGGACTCGTCGACCCCTGACGCTTTTCACGCTGTTCTCACGGCGCCATTCGACGCTGTTCCCACGACATCGGCACCGAGCCGGTGCGAACCGAGGAGCAGCATCATGGACAACCGCCAGAACAGCAACGAGAACACCAGCAGCCAGGACCAGACCGGTGGACGCCGAGGTGCCAAGATCGCCGGCGGCGCAGTCGCCACCGGGCTCTTCGTGTCCGCTCTGGTGTTCGGGGCGTACAGCGTCACCAGCACGGGCAGCGACGACGACCGTGCCGAGAATCCGCCTCCCGCAGTCGCTGCGCCGGCGGCCGACGTCGAGACGCTCCGCGACGTCGAGACGCCCCGCGACGTCGAGACGCCCCGCGAGGACGAGCCGGTCACCGTCGACGAGCCTGTCGTCGTTGCGGTCGAGGAGACCTCGGATCCCGTGGGTCTGAGCACCCTCTGCGCGAACGTCGTCCACGGCGACTCGAGCTCGGGCATCTGGGTGCGCGGCGAGGTCTACGGCCTCGACTCCGGATGGATCTGGGTCGAGGGGCCGACGGTCAACGGTGGCGAGCCGGTGCAGGTTCCCGTCCAGTCGGGCACGTTCGACTCGCCGCTGCCGATCGTCCAGTACGGCGACCACGAGGTGACCAGGTTCGAGCTCGTCCCCGACGAGCCCGACGCCCTGCCGGTCGACCTGCTGCCGGCCCTGAACGATGGACCCGGAACGGTCTTCCCGGTCGGCCCCGACGACGGATCGATCTTCGAATCGGAGTGCTTCGACATCGAGCCCGTCGCTCCTGTCAGCCCGGGCGCCGACGCCGCCGGCGCTGACGCTCCGGTTGTCTCGGAGGCCGCACTGGTCGACGAGTTCCTGGACGGCTTCGTCGAGGATCACCGCACCGGCGACACCGCCGATCTGCTGACCACGCTGCACCCGGCGGTCCCGCTGTCGTTCGGCGACGACGTCTGCACCGAGTACGTCCAGCGCACGACCGGGTCGATCGCCGGCGCCACCGTGGTCGACGTCGGCCAGATCGGTCCGCTCGAGCTGACCACCCCTGCCGGGCCGATCGGGTTCCCCGAGTCGATCCCGTTCACCGTCGAGTTCACGCTCACCGACGGCAGCACGATGATCAACGACGCTCATCTCCCGCTGCACAACGGCACGGTCCACTGGCTCACGACCTGCGGCGTCGAGACGCCCTGAACCATCCACGCAACACCGACGCAACCGGCGACGCAGCCGGTCACCCATCCAGCCCCGATGGGCCCATCCGCTCCGGCGGGTGGGCCCGTCGGGGTTTTCACGCGGTTTTCGCACCCCTCGCGGACCATGGCCCCATCAACCAGTTCGGCACGAGGCCGGGCACCGAACCAAGGAGCATCGTCATGAACCCACTCACCACCTCACTCGCCGGCCTCACGGCCGCCGCTGCCATCGTCTTCGGTGGCCTCCACTTCGCACCGACCCCGTCGGTTCCACTCGGAACACCTCCCACCACCAACGTCGCCATCAACCTCCGCCAGTCCGGGCTGGGCGCGATCGCCAACGGTGAAGTGACCACCACCGTCTACCAGGTGATCGATCCCCTGACCTCGACCGCAAAGGTCGGCGGGTCGGTGGCCACCAGCACCAAGGCCACCTGGACGGCGGCACTTCCCGACGGCGAGTATCTGATCCAGACCGTCCCCACCCCGAAGAGCACCCTGGCGAACATCGACGACATCGACGGGCCCAGCCCGGTACCGGCCGGCTCGAAGTGCGTCAACCGTCTCGACTGCACCTGGATCAAGGTCGCCGGCAACACCTGGACACTCCACGGCAAGGTCTCGCCGAACCCGAAGTCGGCCGAGTTCACGCTCTCCCGACTGAGCGCTCCGGCCTCCGCCCCGGTCGCCGTGGTCCCGACGACGACCACACCGGCCTCCGCCGTTCCCGCAGGGTCGGGCACCACGACTGCCACCACGACCCAGACCATGGAGGTCGCCGTGTTCGACTGGACCGACGGCAAGTCCTCGGCGAAGCCGGTGGCTGGTGCCGGTGTGATCGTGATGTTCACCGACCCGACGACGCAGGTTCCCTTCCACGTCGCCGACCGGACCGACGCGAACGGCAGGGCGTGGCACACGATCCCCCTGCGCCAGTACACGGTGATGGTCCAGCCGCCGGCCGGCTACGAGATCCTCGACGCCAGCGATCTCGGCACGTTCTCTGCAACCACGAAGCCGTCGGAGACCGCCGGCCACGTCGTCGGGCTGCGCAAGATCCCCAGCGCCCAAACGACGACCAACCCCCCGGCCGCAGCGCCCGAGGCGCCGGCCCCGGCGAACCAGGTCGGTGGCGGACAGCCCATCGAGACGCCGCAGACGACCCCGACCCCAGAAGCGCCGGCGACCCCGGCTGCCCCCGCCACACCGGCACCTGCGGTCACCGTCCCGCCGACCGCGGCACCAGCGGCACCAGCGGCACCGCCGGTCGCCGAGCCGACGGTCACGGCGCCGACCCGGACGCTCGGATGCGACGAGAGCGACGATCCCGAGATCCAGGCGCTGCTGCAGCTCAACGATGGAGCGATCCGCTGGATGGAAGATGGTGAACTCCTCACGCTCTACCCCGAACCGGGCATGGATCCGGTCGTCGTGTGTGACGCCGCCTACCACCGCATCGTCGACATGGGCATCGACGCCGACTACGTCTCCGGCGGCGGCTGACCCCAGCACCCCAGCACCCCAGCGCCCCAGCGCCCCAGACGTTTGTGCGCAGATTCCGGTGGACCGTCCCACCCGAATCTGCGCACAGACGCGTCTGCGGTGGGGCGGGAGGGGTGATCGGGGACGGTGGTGCGCGGCGGTCAGCGGTGGCCGACGCCTTGGACGACGACGGGGCACTCTGCATGGCGGACCACGTGGTCCGAGGTGGAGCCGATCATCGCCCGGCGGAGCCCGCTGCGCCCGCTGCTGCCGATCACGATCGCCGTGGCGCCCAGTGACTCGGCCAGCTCGCAGATCGCCGGCCCGGGTCGACCGACGATCGCCATGATCTCCACGTCGTCGAGTCCGAGCGCCGCCACGGTGTGGTCGAGGATCTGCTTGGCCACGTGGTCGCCGCTGGTCTCGATCTGGTCGGACAGGTCGTCGGACACCCGCCCGGCGAAGCCCGAGCCGACGGTGAGGTCGGGGTCGGTCGACGACTCGACGGTCACCACGATCGTTCGGTCGGCGGGCGCCAGGATCGGCAGCGACGCACGCAGCGCCTCGACCGCCCCGTCGGATCCGTCGGTGCAGAGCAGAGTCAGCGATGCCATGCCCCGAGTCTCGCGCGGCGCTCGCCCCCATCCCGTTTGCGCGCAGATTCGGGCGGGACGGGTCACGCGAAACTGCTCGCAAACGGGGTGCGGGGCTGATCGCTGGCGGAGCGGCAGGGTCGGGGAGTCAGGTGGCGTCGATGGCTCGGAGGACGTCGTCGACGGTGCGTGATGCGGGCGGTTCGCCGGTGCGGGCCATCTCGGCGGCGAGGTCCTGCAGGGCGCGATTGGCCGGGGTCGGCACGCCGTGGAGTCGGCCGAGCAGCACGATCTCGCCGGTGAGGAAGTCGGTCTCGATCGTGCCGGTGCCACGTTGCAGGCTCTGCCACGACGACCCGCCGTCGCGCCGTTGCTGGTCGCCGACGGGCTGGATCTGGAGGGCGTCGCCGCGGCGGGCGAGGTCGTCTTCGGCGCTGATCACCGTGATGCCGGCAGCGGCGAGCACCGCGTCGCCCTCGGCCTGCACCATCTCGCCGAGGGGGCCGGCGAATCCCGACCGGCCGCACACCGCTTCGATGGCGTTGTTGAGGTTCATCAACAGCTTGCGGTACTTCCAGCTCATGATGTCGGGGCGCGGAATCGAGCCGAACGTGGCCGCTTCGAGGGTGGCGGCGAGCTGCACGCTGAGGTCGTCGATGCCGTGGGGGTAACGGCCGACGTCGAGGAGCCCGGAACTCGGCGCCGTCCAGACGCGCACCACGCCCGCAGCGAGATGGTCGGCGGGGAGCATGACGACCATGCCGTACACGTTGGGGAACAGCCGCAGCGCCTGGCGTTCGTTCTCGACGCCGTTCTGCATGCACACGATCGGCTGGTCGGTGACGCCGGCGGCGCGGAGATCGTTCAGCACGCCGACGGTGTCCTGGCCCTTGACGCCGAGCAGGAACACGTCGTCGTCGGTGACGTCGACCTCGCCGACCGACATGGCGACGGGTAGGTCGACGACCGTGGTCCCGTTGGGTGACTCGTAGCGAAGGCCCGACTCGCGCATCACGGTGCCGTGTTCGCCGCGGGCCACGGCGACGACCGGCGTGCCCGCCATGGCGAGGTTGGCGGCGACGACCCCGCCGACCGCTCCGGCTCCGACGACGACGATCCGCATGGGGCCGAGGCTATGGGATCGATGAGATCGGCGGATCAGTCCAGACCTGGAAGCGCCGTCCGGCATCGAGGCCGAACGCGCCGTAGGGTCCGACGTGGTGGACGATCACGACGAGATCTGGAAACCCGGCTACGACGGCCCGCCACCTGCGCCGAGCCTGCCCGTCGATCGTCTCGACGAACAACCGGTCGAGCAGCCACCCGACCAGAGCGACGACCACACGACTCGGCGGTGGCTCGGCGCGGTGCCGGCTGCCGCCATCGTCGCGGTCGTCGTCGTAATCGTGGTGGTCGCCGTGGCACTGGTGGTGCTCGACCCGTTCACCGCTCGGGCGCCGGGTGGGGACGCCGACGATGTGACACCTGCCGTCGTCGGGCCACCCGATCGGTCGGTGTTCGCCGGGTCCGAGGATCGTCGCCTGCCGCGTACGGCAACGGAACGCTGGACGGTCGACATCGACGAGGTCGGTGATCACTGGGTGGAAGTGGTCGGGCGTGAACTGGTCGTCGCGGCGGTCGAACGCCCGGGCGCGGCGGGCAGCGAGGAATCGGAGACGGCACTGCTGGCGTTCGATGCGCTCACCGGCGAGCAGCGTTGGACGCTTCCCCAGTCGGCCGGCCCGAGCGAGGTGGCCGTCGTCGGTTCGGTCGGTGACCTGCTGGTGGTCGAGCAGTCCGGCGAACCGGGGCCGATCGTCACCGGCGTCGACATGAGTACCGGCGAGATCCGCTGGTCGACCGACGCGCAGCCGAACGATGGCCACGTCGGGCTGGTCGGGACCCGCTTCGTCGCCCGGCTCCCGTCGTCGCCGGACGAGTTCGTCGTGCTGATCGACGCGTCGTCGGGCACCGAGGTCGGCGAGATCGCCAGCGACCCCGACGCCGATGGTCGACCAGGAGGCTGGATCACCGACGGTCGAGGCGCCTGGTACTCGATCGTCGACGGCGAGTTGCTCGCCTTCGACCTGACATCCGAGTTCGCGTCGCCGACGACCGTCGGCGAGTTGGAGGTCGGCCCCGTGACGCCGGTCGTCGTCGGCGACCGTGTCGTCGCCGTCGACGACACCGGCTCGGTCGTGCTCATCGGGCCGGATGGTCGACGGTCGGCCACCGACGCTTCCGTGCCGTCGCCGGCGCGATCGCTCACCCCGGTGTCCGACTCCGAGTTCGTCGTGACCGCGCCGGGATCCGTCGCCGGTGTCGCCGTCGACGGCGACGATGCGGCCGTCGCCTGGCAGCGCGACGGTGGCGCCGAAGTCGGCTTCCACCCGATCGAGGGCGGAGCGTTGCTGCAGGTGGCGACCCGCGGTGGCGCGGCGATGCAGCTGGTCGATGCCTCGAGCGGTGACACGGTCGAACAGTTGGTGATGGTGCCGGGTGCGCTGCAGGCGCTGGCGGTCGCCGGTGATGGTTTCGTCGTGCTGCGCACCGCCACGCTCGGCACGAGAGTTGCGGGGGTCGACCTCGACGGCACCGAGCGATGGTCGATCCTCGGCCCGGAGCCGGTGCTCGTCGGCGACCGGGTCGTCGTGCGCGCCACGTCGGACGCCGCCGGGCTTCGCCTGACGACCTACGGCGACGCCGACTGACATGACCGGTCGGGCAGGCCGCTGCCGGGCTCCAGGTGCGAGACTGGAGCGTGGCCGTCAGTGACAGCGTTCAGCTCGCCCGTCGGCTCGGCTGGCTCGATCCGAGGCAGATCGCAGCTACCGCGGCTGCGCTGACGCGTTGGGGGCCGAGTCTCGCTGCGCTCTACACCGCTGCTGCCGTCCGGCATCGCTCGCGGGTGGCGGTCGTCGACCATCGCGGGTCGGTGACGTTCGGCGAGCTCGACCGCACCTCGTCGGCGCTGGCGCAGGGGTTCCGGGCGCTCGGCCTCGCCGGCGGCGACCACCTCGGGGTGTTGTGTGCCAACCATCGCGACTTCGTCGAGGTGTCGATCGCTGCCGCGAAGGCGGGTCTGGCGTGCGTGTACCTGAACACCGGGTTCGCGGCGCCGCAGCTCGGTGAGGTCCTCGCCCGGGAGGGCGTGCGCGCCGTGGTGGTCGACAGCGACCTGCGGGCGGTCGTCGAGAACTCCGGCTTCGACGGCCACGTCATCGTGGCCGACGGCGATCCCGGATCCCACCGGTCCGTCGCCGACGTCCGCGGGCTCGGTTCGTCGAGGCCGTTGCTGCCGAGCAAGCCGGTGGCCCCGGTGCTGTTGACCTCGGGGACGACCGGCACGCCCAAGGGTGCCCGCCGACACCGTCCTGCGGGCCTGTCGTCGGCGCTCGGTGTGCTGGAGCGCATCCCGTACGGCGCCGGCGACATCGCCGTGATCCCGACGCCGCTGTTCCATGCGTGGGGCCTCGCGCAGCTCACCGTTGCCGCAGCGACGGCGTCGACGGCGGTGCTGGTGCGTTCCTTCGACGTCGCTACGACACTCGACGCGGTCGAGGCCGAGCGGGCGGACGTGCTGGCCGTCGTGCCGGTGATGCTCCAGCGGATCCTGGCCGCCGACACCGCAGGGCGTGACCTGTCGTCGCTGCGGATCGTGGCCTGCTCGGGCTCGGCGCTCCCGGCGGCGGTCGCGTTGGAGTGGATGGACCGCTTCGGCGACAACCTGTACAACCTCTACGGCTCCACCGAGGTCGGCCAGGCGACGCTCGCGACCCCGGAGGATCTGCGGGCTGCGCCGGGCACCGCGGGTCGGGTCATCCCCGGCACGGTGGTCGAGGTGGTCGACGAGCGTGGCGACCCCCTGGCGGCGGGCGAGATCGGGCTGATCGTGGTGGGCAGCGACGGCCAGTTCAGCGAGTACACCGGAGGTGGTACCAAGGACCGGGTGCGGGGGCTGATGTCGTCGGGAGACGTCGGGTTCTTCGACGACGAGGGCCGACTGTTCGTGACCGGTCGGGCCGACGACATGATCGTCAGCGGCGGCGAGAACGTGTTCCCGCTCGAGGTCGAAGAGGCGGTGCTGTCGCTCGACGACGTCGTCGACGTGATGGTGGTCGGAGTTCCCGACGACCAGTTCGGTCAGCGGTTGGCGGCGTTCGTCGTGCGGCGACCGGGCGGGTCGATCGACGCCGACGGGGTCCGGTCGTTCGTTGCCTCCCGCCTCGCCCGCCACAAGGTGCCCCGCGACGTGAACTTCGTCGACGAGCTCCCCCGCAACGCGACCGGCAAGCTGCTGCGCTCCTGAGCCCCGACGGTCCGCACCCACCCCCGAGCGATGAGTTTCCGCGCGACCCGTCCGCGCGGAAACTCATCGCTTGGTGATGGCTTGTCCGGGTGCTCGCCAGGATCGGCGGATGGCCGACGACCAGACGTTCCACGACGACATCGAGGGGTACGCCCGGCGTCCGAGCTCGTCTCGCTACCCGTGCTGGGCAGCGTCGTCGGGGCCGCAGGGACGGCAGCCGACTCTGCGGTGCCGGCGGTCGGCGTCTCGACGACCGCGGGTTCGGTGACCGTCGGTGCGATGACCGCGGGCTCGGTGACCGTCGGTGCCGTCGCCGTCGGTTGGACGGCGGTCGGTTGGACGGCGGTCGGTGCGTCCGGTTGGATCACGGTCGGCGGCAACGATGCCACGCACATCTCGTGGTCGTCGGGGAGTTGGGCCAGCTGTTCCTGGGTGTAGGTCCAGGTGGTGGTTGCTCCGTCGGTGAGGACGTAGCCGGTGGCGGCGGTTGCGGTGATGGTGATCGAGCCGTCGTCGTGGAGCGTCTCGTTGTAGACGACGCCGTCGACGGGGTTGATGATCACGTCACCGGGAGCGTCGCAGGTCGGCTCGACCAGCGTTGGTGCAACGGGGGTGGCGTCCTCGAGGATGGGCGGCGTTGCGCACATCTCGTGGTCGTCGGGGAGTTGGGCCAGCTGTTCCTGGGTGTAGGTCCAGGTGGTGGTTGCTCCGTCGGTGAGGACGTAGCCGGTGGCGGCGGTTGCGGTGATGGTGATCGAGCCGTCGTCGTGGAGCGTCTCGTTGTAGACGACGCCGTCGACGGGGTTGATGATCACGTCACCGGGAGCGTCGCAGGTCGGCTCGACCAGCGTCGGTGCCTCCGGGGTGACCTGCTCGGGAACCGGGGGTGGCACGCAGCCGTTGTTCCAGATTGCACGTCCGGCAATCGTCCAGTTGTATCCGGGGAAGTCCCGGAACGGTGGGATGATGTCGCCCCAGTCCGGCTCCGGGACGCCTCGGCCAGGACGCTCGGTTCCGGGCCGTTGGTCCTCGTTGCCGCGTCAGCGCTCGATCGCGACCGTCGACGCCAGCGTCAGCGGCACTCGGTGGCCACCTCGAGCGCCGCGCAGATCTCGCGCAGGCGAGCGTCGCTGAGCCGACCGAGGCGCTCGACGAGCAACCCGACGGAGACCGACTCGACCGAGTCGAGATTGACGGCGGTTCGTCGTGGCACCGGATCGTCGCCGGGTTCGAGCAGCACCTCGTTTGCCAGGCCGCGAATGATGGTCGTGCATGGCGCGACGAGAGTCCGGCGCAGCCTCGGGATGGCTGCATCACGAGACAGCACCACGACCGGTCGTCGACCGATCTCGGGTGGTTCGCACCACCAGAGTTCGGCGCGGTGAGGCAGATCGGTCATGGCCCGGCGGCCTGACGGAACGACTCGAGATCCCCCACTCGTCTGGTTCGTCGAGTGGATGCTCGGCGTAGGCCGCGGCGTAGGCGGCGTCGATCTCTGCGGCGCCACGTCCATGCCACTGTCGTGTCGTGTCGTGTCGTGGCGACAACGGTTGTGCCCTGGTGAGCGTTCGTCCGGCTGCCTTGTGGTTCGCACTCGACCGGTGGAAAGGTGGCGGCGATGCCACAACTCGAGCCGGCGGGTGCGCGGAGGTTGCGACGACTCGACGTTCGCCGCGCAACGCTGATGGGCTGATCGGGCTGAGCGCTGCGGCGCTGCTGGCCGGTTGCGCCTCGGCGAGCTCGGACGACGTCACGGGAGCGGGAACATCGCCGGGTGAGTCCGGCACACCGACCGTCCCCCCGGCGAGCGCAGTGGTGGACGGCGACGCCTGGCGCAGCACCGAGATCGTCGACGGCGACACGCTGTACGTGTCGGGTCCGGCGGGGGAGCTGGAGGTGCGGATCATCGGCGTCAACACGCCCGAGTCGGGCGAGTGCTTCAGCGAGGAGGCAACCGATGCGCTCGCCGAGCTGGTCGCCGGCAACGAGTTGGTGCTCGTGGCCGATCGGTCCGATGTCGACCAGTTCGGACGAGCGCTGCGCTACGTCGAGACCGCCGATGGTGTCGATGTCGGCGCCGAGCTGGTTGCCAACGGGTTCGCAATCGCCCGGCGTTATCCGCCCGACGACGCCCGCGCCGATCGCTACGCCGACCTGCAGCGCGATGCGCAAGCAGCGCGACGTGGTCTGTGGGCGTCGGACGCATGCGGGTCGAGTGATCTCGACGGGGTGGAGATCGTCATCGACGTCAACGCCGACGCACCGGGCGATGACGGCGCGAATCTGAACGGCGAGTGGGTGAGGTTCACGAATGCCGGGGGCGAGGCGATCGATCTCGACGGCTGGGAGGTCGCCGATGAGTCGGCGTCGCATCGCTACACGTTCAGCGACCTGCGCCTGGAGCCCGGAGCGACGGTGACCCTGTTCAGCGGCTGCGGCCCCGACGACGACACCGCCCGCTACTGGTGTGTCTCCGGGAGCGCGGTGTGGAACAACAGCGGCGACACGGTGTTCCTCCGCGACCGCAACGGCAACATCGTCGCCTCGCTGTCGTACGGCGACTCGGGCTGAGCCGGTGGTCGGGCCCGATCAATCGCGGTGGTCGTCGGCCAACGCTGTCTCGAGTTCGTCGGCGAGCAGCGCAGTGAAGCCGCCGGACCCGCGCCAGCGCACGCGGCCCGACCCGTCGACGAGGAGAAGTGCGATGGTCGACCGGTCGTCGATGCCGAGCGGCTTGGTCACCCGGTTGACGTCGCCGTAGACGGTGAGGGTGCGCTGGAGGATCACCGGCTCACGGATGGACGCCGCCATCCCGCCATCGATGAAGTTGCGGACCGGCGCCCAGATGCGTCCGATCGTCGGAAGCTCGTAGAAGCGCAGACCGGGATCAGTGGCCGCGTGTTCCTCGAACCACGGAACCCACGAGTCGACCAGGCTCTGGTGCTGGCGTTGGAAGGCGATGGCGACGACGTTGCGGTCGCCGACGAACCCATCGGGCAGGTCGACATCGAGACCCTCGAGATTCCGGGCACGAATCTGCGGAAAGACGCCGGCGCTCGCCATGACGCCAGAGTACGAGCGGAACCGACACGACCGTCGCCGTGATCGGGTCCGCTCAGCTGGCCCGGCGCAGCGCCCGGAGGCGGGCTCGGGCGCGTCGGGTCTGGTGGGCGGTCTGGATTGCGTCGTCGTGGGTGTCGTCGGCGGCTGCGTCGTCGTCGTCGTGTCGTCGGGGAAGGTGGGCGGTCGGGTGCCGACGGGCAGGATGATGCTGCCGTCGGGCCGGATCGTGTAGCTGTGGCCGTGGACGCAGCGTCGTCTGGTGAGTTTCTTGCGGTGTTTTTCGCGGTTGTGGTGGCCGCAGTCGACGCCGGCGTTGATCTGGTCGGTGGTGCCGTGATCGACCCATTCGGTGAGGTGGTCGACCTCGCAGAAGTCCTCGGGCAGGTCGCAGCCGGCGTGGTCGCAGCGTCGCACGAGCAGCTTGGCGGCGTCGCGGGCCGGGCCGGTGAAGAGCCGTGCTTTGCGGCCCATGTCGATCACGACGCCTTGGGTGTCGACGACGACGCGGCGGATGTGGCCGGCGAGCGCGGCGCGTAGCACGTCGTGCGGGTGCAGTGGTGTGCCGCTGGCGGTCTCGCAGCGCATGCGGGCGAAGGCGTCGGGGTCGGCGACGAGGTCGGCCAACAGGTCGCCGGTGGTGTGCGCCGGCATCCCGGTGAACGGGTCGATCGGGTCGCCGGACAGGTTGGTGGTGGGTGCGAGGCCCGCATCGGCGAGCACCATCGCCCAGGTGCGCTGGTCGCACACGAGGTTGACGAGCGGGGTCGGCGCTGCCGGTGCGTTGGCGTCGGTGTCGAGGTGGGCGTTGGCTCGGCGCAGCATGTCGACGAAGGCGTCGTAGCTGCGTTGGGCGCTGGGTGCGGGCGAGTGGCTTGCCGGGGGCGTCGTCGCCGTGCTCGGCGCGGCGGGCGGCGGCGTCGGTGCGGAACTCGTTGTCGCAGAACCGGCGGAAGATCGCTTGGAGTTCGTCGTTGACGAGCGGGTCGCCGCCGTTGGCGTCGAGGTGGAGTTCGCCGCCGACGGTGGTGACGTTCACGTTGCGTCCGGCGATGTGGGCGTCGCGGTCGCGGTGGGCGCCGTCGGTGTCGGCGAGCATCTCGAAGCGTTGCAGGGCGATGACGAAGTCGTCGTAGCAGTACCGCTCGGCGAGCTCGAGCAGCATGGCCGCGAACTCGACGAGGCGGTCACGCACCCGCGGGTTGCGGTGCACGCGGGCGATGGCTGCTGCTTGGGCGACGCCGATGCGTCCGCTGTGGAGCGCGTCGGCGAGGCCGGGGACGCTGTTGGCTGCGTGTGCGAGGCGGCGTGCGGCGGCGATGTCGGGGTTCGACGAGTTGCACGTGGCACGCAGGTAGCCCTTCATGGTGCGGTGCGCGTCGGCCAGATACAGGCGTCGTTGTTCGACGGTGGCCAACGTCAATGCCGTCTCGGCGTCGACGCGGCGGCGCAGCAACTCCAAGGCGCGGACGCGCTCGTCGAGTTCGGTGTCGGTGGCGTCGAGCAGTTCGTCGGCGACGTCGTCGACGGTGCGGTCGCCCCGCCCGATCGTGTCGCACAACGCCCCCAGATCCATACGACCATCATGACCAAGGGCTGTCACAGAGTTGCCGGGCCCCAATTGGTGGACGTCGAACGGACGCACCCGGAGCGAACGCGTCGAGAACCTCGATGACCGTCGGGTCGAGCGAGCATGCTGGTCTCCGGCGATCTCGGTGCCGCCAGTCCCGGATCCCGGGACGCACGCCGCCCTGATCTGGGGACCGTCGCGCCATCGATGGGACCTCCGGCCCGTTGACGGCGGATGGTCCCGGTGGCCGACGGTGTCGTCTACGTTGCTACCTACAGTCAAGGCAGTGCGTCGAACGTGACTGCGCTCGATGCGGCGACCGGTGAGCCGATCGACGATGCGCCGCCGCCACCCCTGGCACGAGGCACCGTCGAGGGCCAGTCGTACACCGGTCAGCCGGCGCGGGTGGAGGTGGGCGACTCCACCGTCATCGGTGGCCTGTCCTTGGCCAACGCCGTCTCGAGTTCGTCGGCGAGCAGCGGGGTGAAACCGCCGGCGCCGCGCCAGCGCACGTGGCCCGATCCATCCACGAGGAGGAGTGCGATCGTCGATCGGTCGTCGATGCCGAGCGGCCGGGTCACCCGGTTGACGTCGCCGTAGATCGTGGCACACCCAGCGTCTGAACCCAGCGAGAACGTCTACGCTGGCGCGATGTCGAATGCAGTTCGCACCCGACTGCTCGCTGTGCTCTTCGTGGATCAGGTCGCGTCGACCTCGCTGCTGCAGGAGCTGGGCGACCTGGAAGCCGATCAACTCCGGCGGCGACTGGAACCCATCCTCGACAGCGCGATCGTCCAGCACGAGGGCAAGGTCGTCAAGAAGACCGGCGATGGTCGGATGGCGGTCTTCGAGAGCGCCACTCAGGCGATCAACGCAGGCATCGCCATGCACAAGCGCTGCGATCGGGACAACCGGGCGAATGCTGGATCCGCTCCGCTGAAGATCCGCGTCGGTGTCAGTGTCGGCGACGTCACCGAGGAGAACGAGGACTACCACGGCACCACGGTCGTCGAGGCGGCCCGCCTCGAGAGCTCGGCAACCGAGTCCGGCATGTTGTGCACCGACATGGCGCGTTCGCTGGTCGGGAACCGAAGCGACGGCCGGTTCGAGACCCGGGTCGCCATCGAAGCGAAGGGGTTCACCGACCCGATCCCCGGCTGGGTCGTCACCTGGGAAGTGGAGCCGCAGCGCCAGCTCCGCACGCTTCCGCCCGAACTCGGCGCAGGTGGCCGTTTCAGCTTCGTCGGCCGCGAACGAGAACTCGTCGAGGCCCGTCGAGCGTGGGCGGTGTCGGCTCCGGCGAGATCAACGGGATCCTCATCGCCGGCGAACCCGGTGTCGGCAAGACCCGGCTCGCTCGAGAGCTGGCGATCGAGGCAATCGACGATGGTGCGCTCGTCCTCTACGGTCGCTGCGACGAAGGAGTCGGGGCGCCGTTCCAACCCTTCGCCGACGCACTGGCGTACTTCGTCGAACACCACGCGCCCGCCGCGAGCGACCTCGGCCGCTTCGCTGGCGAACTGCGCCGCCTCATCCCCGACCTCGATCAACGCGTCAGCGGGCTGCCGGGCATGATCGAGGCCGATTCGAACACCGAGCAGTATCGGTTGTTCGACGCGGTGCTGAGCTGGCTCGAGACCACCGCTGCCGAGCAGCCGGTTCTGCTCGTCGTCGACGACATCCACTGGGCTGCCGAACCGACTCTGCACTTGCTGCGGCACCTTCTGCGGCGAGTCCCCGAGGCGCCGCTCTGCATGCTCGCCACGTACCGGGACACCGAGGCCGACGGCAGCTCGCAGTTGCTCAGGTTCCTCGCGGAGACCCAACGCCAGACCGGCACGGCATCGATCGACCTGCAGGGCCTCGATGGTTCGGGCATCGTGGAGTTGCTCCGAGTTGCAGGACTCGACCTCAGCGGTGACGAGGCATCGACCGCATCCCTCGCCGACCGACTGCAGAATCAGACTGCGGGCAACGCCTTCTTCCTCGGCGAGGTGATCACGTTGTTGCGCGAACGCGGGGTCGAGGAGTTCGGGGTCGGACTCCCCGAGGCACTGGGAGAGGTCGTGCTCGACCGCCTGTCGCGGCTGTCGCCAACCACCATCGAGATGCTCAACGCGATCGCAGTGGCCAACACCGAGGTCGGCCTCGACGTGCTCGCAATCGCCACGGGTCGACCGCGCTCCGAATTGGTCGACGCCGCCGAGGAGGCCATGCACGCCGCGATCCTGATCGAGGTTCCGGACACCCCGGTGCGCTTCGGTTCCAGCACGATCTCGTTCGCTCGACGATGTACGAGACGATGTCGCTGGGTCGACGAAGTCAACGTCACCACGACATGGCGATCGCCATCGAGGAGGTCCATGCCCGGGACCTCTCCGACTTCCTCGACGAACTCGCGTACCACTACGACCGGTCGACAGATCCTGCAGATGCCGACCGTGCCGTGATCGTGATGCAGCTCGCGGGTGACAACGCCAGCAGGCGACTCGGGTTCTCCACCGCCGTGAGCCACTACGAGAACGCACTTCGTCTGATGGATCGCTACGGCTGCACCCACCCCGAGCAGCTCCGTGGACGACTCAAGCTCAGCCTCGGCGTGGCCATGAAGCGTGCCGGGATCCGTGGCAGCAGAGCGATGCTGTTCGAAGCAGCCGAGATCGGTGCCGCCAACGACGACCAGGCCACTGTCGTGAGCGCAGCGCTCGCCAACACCCGAGGCTTCTTCAGTTCGGCTGGTCGCACCGACAACGACCGGGTTCGACTCCTCGAGATGGCGCTCGAAGCGGTCGACCCGAGCGATTCGGCCACACGGCGAAAGCTCCTCGCCAATCTGAGCGTCGAGCTCACGTTCGGCGACGACCACGAGCGGCGGCAGGCGCTGTCGGACGAGTCGGTGGCGATGGCGGAACGACTCGACGACGAGATCTGCCTCGCGCATGTCATCAACCAGCGCATCGGGGTGCTGTGGAGTGCCGAAGGGCCTCGCCGAACGGCTTCGGCTCTGCGAACGTCTTCAGACCATCACCGAGCACCTCGACTCGCCGCAATGGCAGTACACGGCTGCGTCGAGCCAGTTCCAGGCAGCGATGGAATCGGGTGACCTGGACCTCGCCGACCGCTGTCTCGTCCAGATGCGGTCAACGCTCGACGAACTCCGCCAGCCGCTGCTCAAGTCGTATCTCCTCATGCGCGAGTCCGTGAGGGCGATCGTCGGCGGCGACCTGGAACTCGGCGAGCAACTGGCGACCGAGTGCTTCGAACTGGGCCAGGCGTCGGGCCAGCCCGATGCGTTGACGTTCTACTTCAGCCAGTTGGTCAATCTCCGCTTCCACCAGGGACGGATGGGCGAACTCGAAGCGATCATCGCGCAGGAGTCGGCAGCGAACCCTGGATTGCCCGCGCTGCAGTCGGCACTCGCGCTCCTGTACTGCGAGGTCGACTCGCTCGACCAGGCGCGGGAAACGTTCGAGGATCTCGCCGACCGCCACCACGACGTCCAGCACGATCTGAGCTGGCTGGTGCTCACCGCGCTGCTGGCCGACGCCTGCTTCCAACTGGGCGACGCCGGTCGGGCACCGCGACTCCACGCTGCACTGGAGCCCTATCGCAGGCAGTGCGTCGACAACGCCACCAATTGGTTCGGCAGCGTCGGGCACTATCTGGCACTGCTCGAACACACGATGGGCCGCTTCGACGAAGCAGATGCATCGTTCGAGACGGCGGTGGGATGGCATGCACGGATGCCGGCGCCCTTGTTGTTGGCCCGCACGCAGATCGACTGGGCGACCAGCCTCCTGCGGCGACCCGAACCGAACACGGACCGGGCGGAGGAGTTGATCGCCGTGAGCACGGCGACCGCCGAGCGGCTTGGGCTCGGCAACGTGCTCATGCGAGCAGCGAAGCTGCGCGCGCTGCGGTGACGAGAAGGGCTGCGTCCACATCGAACCAGCCGAGCGCGCCCGCGGACAGCGTCAGCTCGTTGCGGCTGCCCGCGACGCGAGGAGCTCGCGGACGCGTGGGGCGACTTCGGTGCCGTACAGCTCGATGCTGCGCATCATCGTCTCGTGCGGCAGCGTGCCGGCGGAGTACTTCATGTCGAACCGGCTGGCGCCGAGCACGTCGACGGTTGCGGCGACCTTGCGGGCGACGGTCTCGGGCGAACCGGCGTGCAGCGCACCGTCGGGTCCTGCGGCCTGCTCGAACTCGGCTCGGGTCGACGGTGGCCACCCGCGCTCGGCGCCGATGCGGTCGCGCATCGGTTTCCAGTGGGGCCACAGCTCGTCGAGCGCCTGCTCGTCGGTGGGTGCGACGTGACCGGGTGAGTGGACGCCGACCGGCAGGGACGCGTGGCCGAACTGGTCGAGGGCGCGGTGGTAGAGGTCGACGAACGGGGCGAAGCGTGCGGGTGACCCGCCGATGATGGCGAGCATCAGCGGCAGGCCGTGGCGGGCGGCTCGTACGATCGACTCGGGGCTGCCGCCGACGCCGACCCACGCCCGCAGGCCGCCCTCGGTGCGCGGGTACACCTGCAGGCCCGGCACTGGTGCTCGGGTCGTGCCGCTCCAGGTGACGGGTTCCTCGCGGAGCAGGTGGGTGAACAGGTCGAGCTTCTCCTCGAAGAGCTCCTCGTAGCGCTCGAGCGGGTATCCGAACAGCGGGAACGACTCGGTGAACGAGCCACGTCCGAGGATCACCTCGGCGCGTCCGTTCGACACGGCGTCGACGGTCGCGAAGCGTTGGAACACCCGGATCGGGTCGTCGGAGCTGAGCACCGTGACCGCCGAGCCGAGGCGGATCCGTTCGGTGCGGGCGGCGATGGCGGCGAGCACCGTCTCGGGGGAGGAGATCGCGAAGTCGGCGCGATGGTGTTCGCCGACGCCGAAGAAGTCGAGACCGAGGCGGTCGGCGAGGACGGCCTCGTCGACCACGTTGCGGATCACCTCGGCCTCGCTCAGGCGGTGGCCGTCTGCGTCGACGGTGACGTCACCGAAGGTGTCGAGGCCGAGTTCGACCGTAGGGAGCTCATCGGAGAAAGTAGTTGCGCTCACAAGGAAGTCAACCGTCGGTCGGGTCCCGCTATTCCGGCGTTCCACGTGCTGCACCGTCGCCATCATCGAAGCCTCGGTGAGCCGTGGATCACGACGGTTGGTTGAAGACCGGCCGTCGTTTCTCGAGGAAGGCGAGGATGCCTTCGCGGGCGTCCGGCGTTCCGCGGGTGGCGTGGACGCCGGCGCGTTCGGCGGCGAGCAACTCGTCGAGGGTCTTGTCCTCGCTGTCGTGGAGCGAGTCGAGCATCGCCTTGACCGCGAGGCGTGGCTGGGCGGCGAGTTCGGAGGCGAGCGCGATCGCACGGTCCTTGAGTTCGGCGAGCGGCCACACCTCGTTGACCAGGCCGATCCGCAGTGCCTCGGGGCCGGTGATCTTCTTCGCCCGCAGGATCATGTCGAGCGCGTGGTTGCGGCCGACGCACTTCGCGAGCCGCGCCGATCCGCCCCACGCGGGTGTGGTGCCGAGGTCCATCTCGGGCAGTCCGATCGAGGCGCCTTCGCTGGCGGCGAGGCGGAACGTGCAGCCGAGCGGGAGTTCCAGCCCGCCGCCGAGGCAGTAGCCGAACAGCGTGGCGACCGACGGCTTGCCCATCGTCTCGATGCGCGAGATGAGGTCGACGCGCTGGTCGAAGAAGGCGTCGACGCCGCGCTCGTTCATCGCGCCGCCGAGTTCCTTGAGGTTCATGCCGACCGAGAAGTTGGTGGTGCCCTCGGCGGTGAGCACGAACGCTCGCACCGCGTCGTCGGCGGCGATGTCGTCGATCACGTCCTCGAGCAGGTCGATGTAGGCGACCGACATGCGGTTCAGCGGGTCGTCGTTGGTCGAGATGATCGCGACGCCGTCGTCGCGTTTGGTGACGAGCAGGGGTTCGGTCGACATGGTGCTCCTCGCTGTCGGCGTCGGGGATGGCGGTGTCCGCACCGTACCCGTCGGGAGGGTGGCGAGAACCTGCGGGCGATCCGCTCGACGTCGGGACATCGGTTGCGGCAGGCTGCGGAGATGCGAGCAACACCGATCGATCTGTACGACGGGCCGGCCCCGGGCAGCGAGAGCTGGACCGGCATCGAGCGCCGGTACCACAGCGAGTTGTGGGACACCGAGGTCGTCACGAACGTCAGCGCCCCGGCGCTCGTGCCGGTGCCGCCGACCGCCGCCGGTCAGGGTGACGGCCAGACGGTGATCGTGGCGCCGGGCGGTGGGTTCCATGCGCTGTCGATCGACAGCGAGGGCTTCGCCGTCGCCGATCGTCTGGCTGCCGCCGGATTCACCGTGTTCGTGTTGAAGTACCGGCTGGTGCAGGGTGGTGACGACACGGTGGCCGAGCTGGTCGACAAGACGATGACCGACCTGAGCGGTGCGCTCGACGACATGAGCGCGGTGGCGCCGTTGGCGCGGCGCCGACGGCGAGGTGGCGGTCCGGCTGGTACGCAGTCGCGCCGACGAGTTCTCCGTCGACCCGTCGAAGGTGGGGTTCATGGGATTCTCCGCGGGCGGCAACGTCGCCGTGCGCGTCGCCTACTCGCCGGATCCGGCCGCTCGGCCCGACTTCGTCGCACCGATCTATGCGACCACCCGCGGCGTCGACGTGACCGAACCGCCGGCCGGCAGCGGTCCGATGTTCCTCGCGGTGGCCACCGACGACACGCTCGGGCTCACCACCGACTCGATCGAGCTGTATCAGCGGTGGCGGGCGGCGGGCCTGCCCGTGGAGTTCCACGGGTATGCCCGTGGTGGCCACGGCTTCGGGATGCGGGTCCAGCACCTGCCGTCCGACACGTGGATCGACCGCTTCCTGCAGTGGCACGCCGCCCTCGTGTGACGCGATCGGTCAGTGGCGTGCAGCCATGACGTTGGTGTCACGTGCGACGAACGACCTACGCGGCCGCCCGGCCGGCGCCGATGTCGTCTCGCAGGTCCTTCGCGCTCACGATCTCCTTGCCGAACGGGAACAACGCCAGCGGCACGAACTTGAACGACTGGATGCCGAACGGGATGCCGATGATCGTGATGCACAGCAGCACGCCGGAGATGGCGTAGCTGAGGGCCAGAAAGATCCCTGGGATGAACCACAGGATGTTGCCGATGACGCCGCCGGAGCGGGCCGTCGGTGATGGCACCGCGGTTCGCCCGAACGGCCAGAGCGCGAAGTTGGCCAGCTTGAAGCACTGACGCCCGAACGGCAGCAGGATGATCGTGATCGACAGCAGCACCCCGATGAACGCCCACACGATCGCCATCCAGAACCCGTTCAGGATCAACCACAAGATGTTGCCGATGGTCCTCATGGTGCCCCTGACTGCCGTGGCGTTGGTGGGTCGACGGTCGACCCGAGGGCACCATCATGGCCGATCAGGACACGCTCGCCGAGTTCGTCGCGGAGCCACGCCAGATGCCGCGCATCGCTCGGTCGACCGGCTCCTGCTCGGCGCCTGGGAGCGGCGCACCGACACCCGCCTCGTCGACGCGCTGTACCTGGAGCTCGCAGCAACACTCCACACCGTCGTCCTGACGACCGACACCGACCGTTCGAGGCGTTGTGACACCCGTCGGCCACACTGGCGCGATGGCGGACCGGCTCCTCACCCCTTCGAAGATCACGGCGTGGCTCGACTGCGCGCACTTCCTCACGTTGCAGCACGAGGTCGAGGCCGGCATCCGCGAACCCGAGCAGAGCTCGTTCGGCGAGATGGCGCAGATGTTGCTCGACAAGGGCATCGAGCACGAACGGGCCGTGTTGGCCCGCTACCGCGACGAGGAGCTCTCGGTGTTCGAGGTCCCGGACCGGGACCGGGAGCACAACGAGTCGTTCCAGGACTGGGTCGATCGGGTCGGCAACGTGCTCGCCGAGGGCCACGACGTCGTGTTCCAGATGCCGTTCGTGCACGAGGGCATCCGCGGCATCGCCGACTTCCTGCGACGCGTCGACGACCCCGAGACGGGCACGTTCACCTACGAGCCGATCGACGCCAAGCTCGCCCGCAAGGAGGCCAAGCCCGGCCACGTGCTGCAGCTGTGCTTCTACGCCGAGGCGATCGAGGCGACCACCGGCGTGCGGCCCGAACACCTGCACATCGAGCTGGGGTCGGGCCGGCGCGAGACCATCCGGGTCGCCGATGTGCTCGCCTACTGGCGGCGCCTGCGCGGCCAACTCGCCCAACTCCTCGCCGACGATGCGCCCACCGACACCCGCGCCAAGCCCTGCGACCACTGCGAGTTCTGCGACTTCGAGATGGTGTGCGACGCCGCGTGGCGGGCGGCCGATTCGCTCGTGCACGTCGCCGGGGTCCGCAACGCCGACCGCCTGACGCTCCAACAGAACAAGGTCACCACGATCGCCGCGCTGGCACAACTCGACCGTGAGGTGGCCGATCTCGACCCGGCACGCCAGGCCACGTTCGTCCGTCAGGCCCGCCTCCAGGTGCAGGCCCGCAACGCTCCCGACGCCAAGCCACCCTTCGAGCTGCTCGACACGCCGTCGCCTCTCGATCACGACGCGCTCGACGTCGACCTCGACGCGCCCGACCCGATCGGGTTCGCCGCGCTCCCGGCGCCCGACGACGGCGACGTGTTCCTCGACTTCGAAGGTCACCCGTTCTGGCACGCCGACGCCGAGCTGTTCTTCCTGTTCGGCCTGATCGAGAAGTCACCCGCCGGCGAGTGGGACTTCACGGGGTTCTGGGCACACGACAAGGCCGAGGAGGCCGTCGCCGTCCAGGCCCTGATCGATCACCTCGCCGAGCGCCGGGAGCAGTTCCCGGACATGCACGTGTACCACTACAACCACACCGAACGGTCGGCGCTGGAACGGCTCGTGACCGAGCACGGCGTGGCCGAACTCGCGCTCGAACAGCTGATCTCCACCGGCCAGTTCGTCGACCTCCTGCCGATCGTGAAGGGAGCGATGCAGGTCGGCGTCGAGGGCTACGGCCTCAAACACATCGAGCGGCTCACCGACTACGAGCGCGGCCACGAGATCGACAAAGGCGCGGGCGCCGTCGTCGAGTACGAGCGGTGGATGAAGAAACAATCGTCCGCCGACCGATATCAGGTTGATATCGAGGCCGTGGAACTCGACCGGATCGCCGCGTACAACGAGGACGACGTGCGCGCCACCCGGGCGCTACGCGACTGGCTGGTCACCCAGCGTCCTGCCGGCATCCCGTGGCGGGCTGCGGTGCTCGGCCGCGACGAGCCCGACGCCGAACTCGACGCTCGCATCGAGGCGCTGCACGCGTACGGGCCGGGCACCGTCGAGCATCTGCTGGGCGACCTGCTCGGCTACTGGCGTCGTGAACGCCAGGTGGTCAACGCCGACGCGTACCGCCTGTCGATCGCCGACGAGGCCGACCAGTTCGACTCGCTGTCCGCGATCACCCGGTTGCGCTTCGAGGGGTTCGAGGAGCCGGTGAGCGAGAAGACCGGCAAGAAGCTGAAGTGGCCGTGGGCGCGTTTCACGTTCCCGCCGCAACCGGTCGCTGTCGACATCGAGAAGGGCTCGAAGCTGATCGTCGCGGTCAACGAGCAGGAGTGGGTGTTCTTCACCGTCGCCGAGATCGACACCGACGCGGGCTCGCTGGCGGTCACCTGGGACGGCGAGGCCGAGGAGAAGGGCGTGTACCCGACGTCGCTGGTCCACTACGTGTGGTTCCGCGAGGGGGCGAAGCTCACCGCGCTCGAGGACCTGGCCGACGAGCTGCTCGCCGGCCGCGCCGATCGGGTCGGTCACAAGCTGCTGCGCCGCGACCTCCCCGAGTTCCAGCCCGGCCGTGGACCGGATGGTGGCGTGTTCGTCGGCGACGTCGACGCGATCTGTGGGTGGGTGACGGGGCTCGCCCGGAGCTACGTGCCGATCCAGGGACCGCCGGGCACCGGCAAGACCTACACCGGGGCGCACATGATCCGCACGCTCGTGAACGCCGGCCTGCGGGTGGGAATCACGGCGATGAGTCACGCAGCGATCGACAACCTGATGCGGGCCGTGGTCGATCGGTTCGTCGCCGATGGCGACGTCGACGATCTGCGGGCGGTGCGCAAGGCGAAGACGGGTCCGGTCGACTTCGTGGACTACGTCGACGACAACAAGAAAGTGGCCGAGGGCGACTTCAACGTGGTCGCCGGCACGACGTGGTTGTTCGCGAGCGAGGTGATGCAGGGCAGACCGGTCGACGTGCTGGTGATCGACGAGGCGGGTCAGCTCGGCCTGGCCGACACGTTGGCGGCGACGATCTCGGCGAGGAACGTGATCCTGCTCGGCGATCCCCAGCAGTTGCCGCAGGTGTGCCAGGCGAGCCATCCGGGCGGTGCGGGTGCGAGCGCACTCGAGCACCTGTTGGGCGACGAGCTCACGGTGCCGCCGGATCGTGGCGTGCTGTTGGAGACGACGTGGCGGATGCATCCCGACGTCTGCGAGTTCATCTCCGAGGTGATGTACGGCGGCAGGCTGCACAGCCACTCCTCGTGTGCCGGCCAGCAGGCGGCGGGCCAGACCGGCCTGCGCTGGCTGCGCGCCCACCACACGGGTCGCTCCACCGAGTCGCCGGAGGAGGCGGCGATCGTCGTCGCGACGATCGAGGAGCTGCTCGGCCAGCCGTGGACCGACCAGCACGGCGTGACCCGCCCGCTCACCGTCGCCGACTTCATGGTGGTCGCCCCGTACAACGACCAACGCCGCTGCATCGGCGAGGCGTTGCGGGCGAACCGGGCAACGAGGGGCGTCGAGGTCGGCACGGTCGACAAGTTCCAGGGTCAGGAGGCCGCGGTGGTGCTGTTCTCGATGACCACGTCGTCGTCGGAGTTCATGCCCCGCACCGCCGACTTCCTGTTCTCCAAGAACCGCCTGAACGTGGCGATCAGCCGGGCGCGGTGCCTGGCGTTCCTGGTGTGCACCGACGAGCTGCTCGACACACGCGCCCGCGGCATCGACGAGATGGAGCTGATCTCGGCGTTGTGCTCGTTCGTCGAGCGGACCGGCTGACCGAGAACCTGGTGGGCCTCAGCTGGCCCGGCGCAGCGCACGGAGGCGCGCTCGGGCGTGTCGGGTCTGGTGGGCGATCTGGATTGCGTCGTCGTGGGTGTCGTCGGCCGGCTGCGTCGTCGTCGCTGTCGTCGGGGAAGGTGGGTGGTCGGGTGCCGACGGGCAGGATGATGCTGCCGTCGGGTCGGATGGTGTAGCTGTGGCCGTGGACGCAGCGTCGTCTGGTGAGTTTCTTGCGGTGTTTCTCGCGGTTGTGGTGGCCGCAGTCGACGCCGGCGTTGATCTGGTCGGTGGTGCCGTGGTCGGCCCATTCGGTGACGTGGTCGACCTCGCAGAAGTCCTCTGGTAGGTCGCAGCCGGCGTGGTCGCAGCGTCGCACGAGCAGCTTGGCGGCGTCGCGGGCCGGGCCGGTGAAGAGACGTGCTTTGCGGCCCATGTCGATCACGACGCCTTGGGTGTCGACGACGACGCGGCGGATGTGGCCGGCGAGCGCGGCGCGTAGCACGTCGTGCGGGTGCAGTGGTGTGCCGCTGGCGGTCTCGCAGCGCATGCGGGCGAAGGCGTCGGGGTCGGCGACGAGGTCGGCGAGGAGGTCGCCGGTGGTGTGCGCCGGCATCCCGGTGAACGGGTCGATCGGGTCGCCGGACAGGTTGGTGGTGGGTGCGAGGCCCGCATCGGCGAGCACCATCGCCCAGGTGCGCTGGTCGCACACGAGGTTGACGAGCGGGTTCGGCGCTGCGGGTGCGTTGGCGTCGGTGTCGAGGTGGGCGTTGGCTCGGCGCAACATGTCGACGAAGGCGTCGTAGCTGCGTTGGGCGCTGGTGCGGGCAAGTGGCTTGCCGGAGGCGTCGTCGCCGTGCTCGGCGCGGCGGGCGGCGGCGTCGGTGCGGAACTCGTTCTCGCAGAACCGGCGGAAGATCGCTTGGAGTTCGTCGTTGACGAGCGGGTCGCCGCCGTTGGCGTCGAGGTGGAGTTCGCCGCCGACGGTGGTGACGTTCACGTTGCGTCCGGCGATGTGGGCGTCGCGGTCGCGGTGGGCGCCGTCGGTGTCGGCGAGCATCTCGAAGCGTTGCAGGGCGATGACGAAGTCGTCGTAGCAGTACCGCTCGGCGAGCTCGAGCAGCATCGCGGCGAACTCGACCAAGCGGTCACGCACCCGCGGGTTGCGGTGCACGCGGGCGATGGCTGCTGCTTGGGCGACGCCGATGCGTCCGCTGTGGAGCGCGTCGGCGAGGCCGGGGACGCTGTTGGCTGCGTGTGCGAGGCGGCGTGCGGCGGCGATGTCGGGGTTCGACGAGTTGCACGTGGCACGCAGGTAGCCCTTCATGGTGCGGTGCGCGTCGGCGAGGTAGAGGCGTCGTTGTTCGACGGTGGCCAACGTCAATGCCATCTCGGACTCGACGCGGCGGCGCAGCAACTCCAAGGCGCGGACGCGCTCGTCGAGTTCGGTGTCGGTGGCGTCGAACAGTTCGTCGGCGACGTCGTCGACGGTGCGGTCGCCCCGCCCGATCGTGTCGCACAACGCCCCCAGATCCATACGACCATCATGACCAAGGGCTGTCACAGAGTTGCCGGGCCCCAATTGGTGGACGTCCAACGAACGCACCCGGGGGTGAACCCGTCGTGCCATCGATGGGGACGGTGAGTACGTGTTCGTGTCGTTCGCGACGGAGGCCTCCGGCGGCGACTGAGCCGTTCGCCCAGCAGGCCGACCGGGCCCGATCGGTCGCCGTGGTCGTCGCAGCCCACGCCAGCGGCCGCGCCGTGTACTGGAGCATCCGGCGGGGGCTGAGGTTGCGCTGGACGATCACGGGCGGCGCTGGTGGGCGACGAGCACGACGTCGCGGCCCCGACCGCCGGCGTAGGCCAGCAGTCCCCAGTACCGGGCCGCCTCCTCGAGGGTGCCGGCGCCGTCGAGACCGCCGACCTCGACGGCATCGAAACCCATCGCGGTCGCGAGATCGGCGACCATCCGTCGTGCCTGCTCGTCGTCGCCGGCGACGGGGAGCAGCGGCCGGGACCCGTCGGCGAGCGGAGGATCGCTCATGTGCTCGACGCCCAGCACGTTGAACGCCTTGACGACCCGCACCCCCGGCCCGGCTGCTGCTGCCACCAGTGCCGCACCGGACGTGACGCCGTCGGGGAGCGGTCGGCCGAACGGGTTCGTGGCGTCGACGAGCACGGCGCCGTCGCCGGGGGCGAGCGCCCGCACCACGGCCTCGGCTGCCTCGAAGGGCACGGCGAGGATGGTCAGGTCGGCGCCGTCGGCCGCACCCGCGAGTGCGACGGTGTCGGTCGCGTCGGGCGTGCGCACGGCGTAGCGCACCTCGTGGCCGAGGCGGGCCAGGTTGGACCCGAGGGCGCGGGCGACGCTGCCGGCGCCGGCGATCACGATCCGCATGGTCGGCATCTGCTCGGCGGTCATCGGCCGAGTGCTTCCATCACGAGGCGGGCCGCCGCGGTGCCCGAGTACTGCTGCTGGCCCGTCACGAGGTTGCCGTCGCGCACGGCATGGGGACGGAAGCGACCCTGGACGATGAAGTTGGTGTCGGGGATCGCAGCCGCTTCGTCCTCGATCCAGAACGGTTGGATCCGCTGGCCGACGAACTCGTCGGCGAACGCCTCCTCGGAGTTGGCGAAGCCGGTCCAGGTGCGCCCGGCGACGACCAGCTCGCCGTCGGGGGTCGTCGCGTCGAGCAGGACGCAGGTGGCATGGCACACCACGGCGGCCACCTTGCCGTCGGCGATGAAGCGCCCCACGAGGTCCTTGACCCGCTGGTCGTTGCGGAAGGTGTACATCGGCGCCTGGCCGCCGACCAGGAACACCGCGTCGAAACCCGACGCGTCGAGGGTGGCGAGCGCCGGGGTGTCCTGCACCAGCGCGGCGTGGGTGGGGCTGGCGATGAATCCCCGGCTGATCAGGTCGTCGGCCGAGTAGCCCGACTCGTCGGACGGGTCCGAGAACGAGTCGCCCTGCAGGGCGCCCCCGTCGGGACTGGCGATCGTGACCTCGTAGCCCGCCTCGGTGAACTCCCAGTAGGGGTGGGTCAGCTCCGCCCACCAGAACCCGATCGGCCACCCCGTCCGGTCGGACATGGCCGGGTTGGATGCCACCATCAGCACCCGCTTGGCCGGTCCGTGCACATCGATCGACTGCGTCATTCGTCTCACCTCGTGGTCTCGTTGGCGTAGATACATTACGTGACAGTCACGCAACGATTGTAGAGTATCGGGTGCTGAGGCCTGTTGCAATCCGATGCGGTCACGTAACGTATTCGGCGATGACGATCGAGGACGCGGTGACGGTCGGGCGCCCCCGGGACGCCGCGATCGACCAGGCCGTGCTCGACGAGACGCTGCGTCAGCTCGCCAGCGACGGATTCGCCGCGTTGTCACTGGCGTCGGTGGCGGCGGGCGCCGGCACGTCGCGCCCTGCGATCTACCGGCGGTGGCCCGACAAGGAGTCGCTCGTCGTCGATGCCGTCGCCCGACTCGCCGAGGTCGACCCGCCCGAGGTGACCGGCGAGCCGTTCGACGATCTCGTCGCCGAGCTCGAGCACTTCCGCCACTGCATCACCATGGCTGCGTCGCTCCCGGTTGCCGGGCTGATGCTCGGCGACGGTGTCCACGAGCGCGTGCGCGCCCGGTACCGCGAGGCGATCGTGGCGCCCCGCCGGGCGCGCATCCGGGCCTGCCTCGACACCGCCGTCGAACGGGGACAGCTCGACGCCGACGCCGACCTGCTCATCGCGTCGTCGTTCCTCACCGGCTCCTGGTACTCGCTCTCGCTCGCCGGCACCGCGCCTCCGCCCGACTGGGCGACGCGTGTCGCCACGCTCGTCTGGCGATCGTGCGGCGGCAGTGCCCCGTCACGATCCTGACGCGGGAGCGTCGGGTCCCAGCCGGTCGAGGTGGGCCTGCAGCGTGGTGCGATCGGACGGTCGCGATCGCGATGTCGACCCGTCGGATGACCCGCTCCCCGTCGATCGTCTTCGGGGACCGCAACGACGTTCGATTGCCTTCACCGGGCTGAGCCTTGCCGACGCGCGGGGTTCGGTGGACATGGTGCTCCTCGCTGTCGGCGCCCGACCGGTGGTGTCCGCAACGTAGGGGCTCGCGCGGTCAGAGGATGTGGCGGGTGACGCGCTCGACGGCTGCGGCCACGCTCGGGGTGACCCGGCCGACGCGCTCCAGCAGCCGATCGGCGGGGATCGAGCGGAGCAGGTCGATGTCTCCGGCTTCGATCACTCGATGCCGTCGAACGCCCGGTCGATCTCGGCGATCGCCTCGTGCCGACGCCGGCGTTCGTCGTCGGACAGGCTCGCCTGCCAGGCGGCCGCGGCGTCGGCGGCGGCCCAGAACCGGTTCGCCTCCAGCGCGTCGAGGGCTTCGACGACGGTGTCTTCGTAGGTGTCGCCACCGAGGGCTCGCAGGCGTTCGCGGGTCTCGACGCTCAACCTGATCGTCGTCGACGCCATACCGGGAGTATGCCGATCGGTCGGGTGGCGTGAAACTGTCGGCCGGACGAAACCCACCGGTCGGCCTCCGCGGTGGCGGCGTACGGTTCGTGGATGGAGCCCGTGCGATTCGACCACTACCTGGCCGGCGTGGTCGGGCTGGGCCTGATGCGCCACTGGTACGCGGACGGCGACACGAACGCGACGCGGATGGCCGAGCTGGCCGACATCCTCGCCAAGGCCGACGAGTCGACGCACTCGTTCGAGGTGACGCCGGTCGAGCGGTCGGTCGGCGACGGCTACGCCGAGTGGGCGGCGACGTACGACGGCCCCAACCCGATGATCGTGCTGGAGGAGAGCGTCGTCGTCCCCCTGCTCGAGCGGCTCGCCGGCTCCGGTCTCCGCGCGCTCGACGCCGCCTGCGGCACCGGACGTCACGCCCAGCTGCTCGACGCGTGCGGCTGCGTCACGACCGGCATCGACCAGTCGCCCGAGATGCTCGACCTGGCGCGCCGCAAGGTCCCGAACGCCGAGTTCGAGGTCGGCGACGTCGAGGACCTGCCGTTCGACGACGGGTCGTTCGACCTCGCCGTCGTGTCGCTGGCGCTGTGTCACCTGCCGGATCCGACCGTCGCCGTGGTGGAGCTCGCCCGGGTGCTGGCCGCCGGGGGCGTGCTCGTCGTGTCGGATCCCCATCCGATGGGTGGCGTGCTGGGCGGCCAGGCGTTCTACGGCGGCGTGGGCCCGGGGCGGACGCTGTCGTTCGTCCGCAACCATCGCCACCATGCGTCGACGTGGCTGCGGGCGTTCGCGGCCGCCGGCCTCGACGTCGTCGACTGCGTGGAGGCGCCGTTCACCGACGAACAGATCGCCAGTGATCCGTCGGCGGCGTTCCACCCCGAGGCGGCGCGAGCGGCGGCCGCGGGCCTGCCGAGCGTGTGGATCTGGGAGCTCCGCCGTCCAGCGTGAGCACGGCGGCACTTCTGTGCGGAATGAGTCCCGGAATCCGGGACGTATTCCGTTCTGAAACGCCTCGTGCGCGGTGTCAGCAGCCGAGCGCGTAGGTGACCGCCGTGCAGATGCGCGACATCGTGGCCTCGTCGAGTCGGCCGACCCGGGTCGTCAGCGTCGTCTGGGCGATCGTGTGGAGCCCGTCGGTGTTCACGACGCTCTCCCGGTCGAGCCCGACGGCGACGTGATCGATCTCGACCTCGGCGGCCAGGCCTCGAGCTGATGTGGAGATCTCTGCGACGGTCACCAGCGAGCGGACGTCGAGCACCTCGGTGCGAGTCAGCACGACCACGGGTCGGTGCTTGCGCCCGACCTGGGCGAGCCAGATCTCACCGCGGTTCACTCGTCGTTCCAGACTTCGGCGGCGGTCCAGAAGTCGTCGACCCGCTCGGGCTTGGCGAGGTAGGCGGCTCGGTCCTGCTCGAGTTGGGCGGCTCGGACGGCTGCGGCGACTCCGTCACGCGCCGCGGCCGACACGTTGACGCCGAGCCGTCGCGCCTGCTCCGCCAGGGACTCGTCCATCGTGAACGTCGTCCGAGTCGTCATGGCATCTGAAGCTAGCATCAGAGTCCACCATTCGGTGCTGGAATTTGGGACGGACGGTGTCGGGGTGGAGAGGCGTCATGCATCTCTCGAACTGCGGGCCCGTCATGGAGGAGGGAGGGCGAACTCGCATCGAGCGTCGGCGATGCGGGCGAGCCGTCGATCGAGGGTGACGAGCGGAGCATCGAGGCGCTCGGCGAGGGCGACGTACCACGCGTCGTACGGGGACACAGCTTGGCGAAGCGCCCAGACTCGTGATGCGAAGGGTTCGAACGGGTGGAGCTCGACGTCGAGGTCGACCAGATCCTCGTGGGTGAGCGCAGCCTGCTCGGGCGTGACGAGCTCTCGACGTTCGGCGTTCCGCAGGGCGCTGGTCACCTCGACCGGCATGAGGTGTGGCGCGACGAGGTCGGCTTCATGGATCACGTCGTTCGCCCACGTCGTCATGGGGTCGCTGCTGCTCGTCAGCAGCACCATGACGAACGAGGCGTCGACGACGAGGGTGCCGGTCACTCGCGCTCGGCGCGGTCGGCGTCGAGCAGTTCCAGAATCTGTTCGCCGGTCAACCCGTCACCGGTCTGGCGAACACGGGCCTGGGCTCGAGTGACGATGGCGAGGTTGTCGGGGCGTTCGGCCAGTCGGATCAATTCGGCCCGGAGGTACTGCTGGAGGGACCGACCCGATTCCGCCGCTCGTTCCGCCAGCTGGTCCCGCGTCTCGTTCGGGACGTCTCGGATCGTGATCGCCGGCATGCATGCATTTTGCAGCTGTTCCCGGTCGTTCGCAAGTGAACGGCGACGGCGGCCGCTCATGGCTGCGTTGCGGCGAAGCAGAGCGCCGCGAGCATCAGCTCGACGTGCATTCCGTGGCGTCGACGTGCACGCTGGAGTTCTTCGAACATCTCCAGCGGGCTGTCGGCGCTGACTCGCATGAATCCGTCAGGAACCGGGCCGCAGAGCGGTCTCGGCTGGTGGTTCGCATGCATGTGTGCTCCTCGGTGATCGAATGGTGATCGAACGTGCGAAGGAGGGAGTCGGTGCGATCAGTGTGCGCATACCGGTGTCACAGAGTTGGCGGATCCCCGGGAGCACGGCTCTGGGTCGATGAAGCGGCGACCGACGCTGCGATCACGCCGGCCGTTGGAGCACGAAGGCGAACTCCGTGGCGTCGTCGGCTGCGGGTGAGCCATCGGACCCGACGACCGAGCGGACATCCAATCCGGCGCCGGCGGCCAGTTCACGGAAGCCAGCTGGGGTGTGCCAGTGGAGGATCCAGGGGCGCTCGATGACCTGATGGTCGTCGCCGTCGACGATCTCGTAGCGCAGCACGGTCGTCTGGAGTCGGGCCGCTTCGTCACGGTCGGTCGACCGGTTCTGGGATGAACAGCGGGATCAGTGCCGCTCCGGTCGGGTCGAGGTGGTCGCGGATGCGGGCGAGGGCGGCGCCGGCCGTCGCGTCGTCGACGATCAGGTTGAAGGTTGGCCCGGCCAGGAAGATCGATCGGAAGGTCGTGCCGAGGTCCATCTGTTCGATGGTGGAGCGGTGGACGGTGACGTCGATGCCCCGTTCGGTCGCGGTGCGTCGCAGCTTGGCCAGCATGTCGACCGACGAGTCCAGCCCGTGGACGTCGAGCCCGGGCGTCGTGGTGCCCGCCGGCCGAGTTGTCGACGGTGATGGTTCAGTCGTCGAGGCCGAGATGGGCGCGCAGACGCGACGCGCGAAAGCCGCCGACGTCGCCGGGCGGCGGCTCGGGGAAGGTCGCCAGCAGCCGGCGCACGTCCTCGCGTCCCACGGGGTCGCTGACGGCCTCGCGGGGCGTGCGTCCGGAGAGTGCCGGGATCTGTTCGTCGAGCCACTCGATCTCCTTCGCCCGGATCATCTCGTCGAGCATGGCCCGAACCTCGGGGGCGTCCGAATCGAAGTCACCGGGTTCGTGGTCGCCCTCGGGGAGGTCGAGTTCGTCGAACTCCCGTCGCACGTCGTCGAGCAGGTGGACGGACCCGACCTGGTCGGCGACGAGCGCCATCACGGCGGCAGCGCGTTCGTCGGAGTTCGTCTCCGACACGAGCGTCGTGCCGTCGAGGCGCAGCGTGGCGACGATCGCCCGGCGCATGCCGGCGGTGTCCTGCACGAGCGTCCACCGGTCGTCGCCGTCGGCGGCGAAGCCGGCGGACGCCAACTGCTCCGACAGGAGCCCGGGGTCGTCGACGCTCCATCGGATCGTGTGGAACGCCAAGTCCTCGCCGGAGGTGTTGCGCAGGGTCGGGGGACGGAACGTGGAGGCGAGCAGCGCCATCATCTCGTCGACGTCGTCGCGGTCGATCGCGTCGATGAGCGGGTTGACGAGGTGGGGCGCCACCGGGAAGAACCCGGAGAAGGCCCGGTAGGTGTCGCCGACCGGCACCGGCCGACCGATCAGGTACATCCCTGGCCGGGTCGCGTCGGACGCATGGACGTTCGTGACGGTGATCGTCTCGCCGCTGCCGACGTCGCGGAGGTGCAGTTCGTCGGCGCGGTCCCGCAGGATCTCGAACACGGCACGGTCGGTGAGCAGCCAGGTCTGCGCGAGCAGCACTTCGTCGTCGGGGAGCAGCCATCCCCGCGCCGTGAGGAACTCTTCGAACATGCCGTGCTCGTGGAGCGCCAGGTCGTGCACGAACGGTGATTCGACCAGCTCGCGCCTGATCTCGTAGGCGCCCTCGGCGAGCTCGTCGGCGAGCTCCGTCAGGATCTCGGGACAGGACGTGCGGACGTAGCGCAGGGCCTTGTCGTGGAGCCACGCCGATCGATCCGCCAGGCTGTGCTGTTCCTTGCCGAGGTGGCACGCCTTGTACTTGCGGCCGGAGCCGCACGGGCATCGGTCGTTGCGCCCGACCTGCGCCTTCGGCGGCCGCGCGTAGGCGATGACCTCCGCCAACAGGTTCGCGCCGTGTTCGTCGTGCTCGTGGTCGTGGGTGAACGGATCGTCGTCGTGGTCATCCTCGTACAACCGAGACTCGTCGATGCCGGCGCGGGCGAGGAGGCGCATCGCGGCCCGTGCGTCTCCGCGGTCGGAGGCGATCGCCGCCGCATCCACCAGCAGGGGAGCGAAGGTGCTGCCTTGGTCGGCGAGTCGCTCGACGAGCTCGACCGATCCCCGCACGTCGGACCGGTCCAGCAGGCATTGCGACATGATCCAGCCCAACCCGTCGGGCCAGTCGGCGTCGATGTGCGACGCGAGCGCGGTGACGAACGCTTCGACGCGACCGGTGTCGCCCCCGTCCGCCGCCGTCTCGGCCAGGAACGCCTCGGCGACGCCGTCCAACTCGGCCAGCGCCGCCAACAGGATCGCGGCGCCGTCGCGTTCGTCGTCGGTCGCTCCGAGGGCGGTGTCACCGTCATCCGAGAAGCTCCCGAACGCGCCGGTGAGGAGCTGCAGTGCGTCGACCCCGCGTTCGTCGAGGCCGTGCATGAACCGCAGACGGTTGCGGACGCGTCGTTCGTCGAGCGCCGACCAGTCGAAGCCGGCGGGGGCCACCGTGTGGTGCCGCTGCTCGAGGCCTGCGGCGTCCAGCAGGTCGGGGAGGTACGGCACCGGTGCGTCGACGAACGCGTCGCGGTCGGACAGCAGCGCCGCCAACAGCACCTGATCGGCCGTGGAGGTGGCGAGCTCGGCGTGGGCTCCGTCGAAGAGTTGGGCGTCGCTGACCTCGACCGACCGTTCGAAGCCGGCCTGCACGGCGGCGATCTGGCGCGCCGTTGCCGTCGGAGGGGTCGGGCATCCGATGACCTGCAGTCGCTCGGTCTGCACGCTCACCGTCATCCAACCGTCGACGGCGGTGTCGAGCCAGCCGGGCGGGCCGACCACGACGTCGACGTCGGGTTCGTCCTCGCCGAGCCACATTCCGTCGGTGTCGATCCGCCCGATCGTGTGGCCGGTCGCGTCGACGAGGTCGGCGCCGTTGGTCACCAGCCACCACCCGAGCGGCGACCAGGCCGGATGCATCCGTACGAACCCGCGGTCGACGTCGTCGGCGCCGACCGGGACCGTCCACCTCGTGCCGTCGACGAGCTGGGGCGTGTAGCACACCGCACCGTCGATCTCGGCGAAGGCCATGTCGACCTGGAGGAGCCGCTCGGCGACTCCCCTCACCGCGGCCCGACTCCCGAGTTGCGTGTCGTTCGACACTGTGTCGATCAGCTCGTCGCGCGGAACGGAGCCACGCCCGAGGAGCGCAACCATCGCCGAGCGGACGTCGTTGGCTGCAGGCACGGCCCCATCGTCGCGGCACTGCGTGCCGACCGACAAGCCCACTCACGCGCCCGAGCCCGATCACGCTCCCGCGGACGCGTCGGCGCAGTGCAGGATCCTTGCTGAGCGGTCACCAGCGTCTGACCCGTCGCGTCGGTCTCACGGCTGTCGTCTCCGGGGTCGTCGTGGTGCTCCTCGGTGGGGACCGTGACGATGGGGAGAGCCGGTGCCGCGATCGGTCAGCAGTCAGCGAGTGCGGCGAGTGCGTGGCAGATCCGACTGCGCGCATCGTGCAGACGTCCGATGCGTCGTGTGAGCATCGAGACGGGCTGGGGGCCGAGGTTGTCGAACGAGGCGGCGCACTCGACGTCGAGACCTTCATCCGTGCCGAGCGCGATCTCGGTGGGGATCGACCGAACGGTGCGGGTGACCGGAGCGACGACGACCCGGTTGAGGTGTGCGGCGGCGACGTCGCGACTGACGATCAGCACCGGCCGACGCTTGTCCTCGGCTTCGGCCCACCAGATGTCACCCTGACGGGGCCGAGGGTTCACCACGGTTCGTCGGCGATCATCGCTCGGGCGTTCGCCTCGGCGGCGGCGAGTTCCTCGGCGGTCTCGGGGGTCCGCTGGTAGCCGGCGACGATCTGGTCGCCGATCGCTTGTCGTCGCCGCTCGTCGATCAACTGGAGCACACCTGCGCGCACGACGTCGGAGCGTGACGCGAAGTCGCCCGCGTCGACGAGCGCATCGATGGCTGCGGCGGTCTCGTCGTCGATGCGGGTCACTAGCTGCGGCACGAGATCAGCATAACAAGACGTCATGCAGAATGGGATGCACCGCGGCGGCTGTCCGATCGGTTGACGTCGGGTGGATGCGCTCATGCCGTGGCCGCGAATGCGAGTGCCGCGAGGATGAGGTGATCCACGTGGACGCCTCGGCGTCGACTCGCCTGCTGGAGTTCCTCCCACTTCTCGATGGGGATGTCGGCGCTGATGCGCATCATCCCGGGCGGGATCGGCCCGGGGAAGGGGATTGGTCGGTGGTGGCGGCGCATGGTGACTCCTCCGAATGACGATCAGACGGCGTGTCGAGGAGGGAGTCGGTCCTGCGAGTGTGCGCACACGGGTGTGTCAGTGTTCCCGTGTCGGCCGTCGGTCGTCGACGTGCTCGTGGACGCGCCCGAGCTGTCGCTCGGGAACCGGGTCGGGGAAGGCTCAGTGTTGAACGTCGGGCTGGCCGTGGGGGCGGGAGTTCAACGGGGTGGAGGCAACGTCGAGACGGCCACAGCCGACATTGGGACGAAGGCTGTGCCGGTGTGAACGACAATGGTCGAAAGAATCGGCTGGATGGGGCTCTGGTGCGGCAAGATGGGCGCCATGGACAGCGCTCCGCCCAACTACGTGTCCCATGAGCCGGTTGGATCGCTCGGCGAGTTCTTCGAACGGATCGAGCGTGAGGACGGCCCGATCCTGACGGCGGAGGACCATCGACTGATCGTCGAGACGATCAGGGCGGACCGGGACCGAGACGACTGATCGTCCCGATCCGTGCATGTCGTCGTCGATGCTTCGCTGCTCGCGAGCACCCTCCTCGATGCGCACGGTTCGATCGGCCACGCCTACCGGAGTCGGTTGTCGGGTCTCGTCGGTGACGATCTGGCCTACGTGCTGCGAACGCTCACGCAGCTGGAGGTGCTCGCAGCGTTGAAGCGGCAGCTGAGGAACGCGCAGGATCTCGACCGGACTGACATCACTGCAGAGTTCTGCGAGCAGGTCGTCCGAGAGATGGCGGGTTGGCCCTTCCGTCGTATCGAACTCACTCAACCCATGACCGTGAGGATCTGGGAGCTCCGCCACAACATGTCGCCGTACGATGCCATGTACGTCGCGGCCACCGAGCAACTGCACTCGGACCTTGCCGGGCAAGTGGTGTTGGCCACTGCTGACGGGCGCCTGGCACGCACACCTGGTCTGAGCATTC
>CAVQSI010000030.1:0-42758 GCA_963715825.1 Ilumatobacteraceae bacterium | reverse complement strand
ATGATGCCGAGCGCGAAGATCGAGAAGCTCTCGAACGCGCCACCGGAGAACAGGTTCAAGAACCCGAGCGCGCCCTGCTGGCCGGCCGACTCACGCAGCTGCTCGATGGCGATCGGGTCGACACCCGGCACCCGGATGAACACACCCATGCGATAGACGGCCACCATTGCGACGACGAACAAGAGCTTGTTGCGAAGGTCGTGGACCCTCCAGATGTTCGCCAGCTGCGAGAACACTCAGAACACTCCTGTGGTGTGAAAGTCGGCGTCGGGATGACGTGCGGGATGGACGATGCTGGTCAGCGGTTGGCGAACTGGTTGCCCTGGACGGCGGGCCGACCGGCCTTTCCTTCCTCACGGAAGGGAAGTTCGATCAACGTCACCGTACCGCCTGCAGCCGTGACGGCCGCTTCAGCTGCGGCAGAGATCGCGTGCACGTGGAGGTCGACCTTGGTCGAGATCTCACCGCGGGCGAGCACCTTCACGAACGACTTCTTGCGCACCACACCGTTGGTGACGAGCACCTCGGGGGTCACGGTCGTCTCGCCGGTCTTGTCGACGAGCGCGCTGATCGCATGCAGGTTGACGGCCTGGTACTCGACGCGGAACGGGTTGTTGAACCCCTTCAGCTTCGGCACGCGCTGCTTGAGCGGGGTCTGGCCACCCTCGAAACCGCGGGCGACGGTGTTGCGGGCGCGCTGGCCCTTGGAGCCACGGCCGGCGGTCTTGCCGCCCTTGCCGCCGGTGCCGCGACCGACTCGCTTCGCGTTCTTCGTGGCGCCGGGTGCCGGCGCGAGGTCATGGACCTGCATGGGTCAGCTCGCTTTCGTGTCTGCTGCGTCGGACACCTCGAGGAGGTGCGGGACCCGGGCGATCATGCCGCGGATCTCGGGACGGTCGGGCAGGGTGTTGGTCGAACCGATCTTGCCCAGGCCGAGGGCACGCAGCGTGCCGCGGTGCTTGGGCTTGGTGCCGATCGAGGACTTGACCTGTGTGACGGTGATGGTGGACTCGCTCATTCGGCACCTCCGGTGGTGGCAGCGGCCGCACCGGCATGGCTCTTCTGACGCTCGTTGTAGGCGTTCAGGAGACCCTTGGGCACGAACTCCTCGGCGGGCAGGCCGCGGCGGGCCGCGATCTGGTCGGGACGCTGCAACGACTTGAGACCGGCCACGGTGGCGCGGGCGACGTTGATGTGGTTGGCCGAGCCGAGCGACTTGCAGAGCACGTCGTGCACGCCGGCCTCTTCGAGGATGACGCGGGCGGCGCCACCGGCGATCACACCGGTACCGGGCGCTGCGGGCTTCATCATGACCTTGCCGCCACCGGTGGTACCGAGGACGGGGTGGATGATCGTGCTGCCGGCCATCGGCACCTCGAACAGGTTGCGCTTGGCTTCCTCGGTGCCCTTCTGGATGGCGAGCGGCACTTCCTTGGCCTTGCCGTAGCCGAGACCGACACGGCCGTTGCCGTCGCCGATCACCACGAGCGCGGTGAAGGAGAACCGACGACCGCCCTTGACGACCTTGGCCACGCGGTTGATGGTGATGACGCGCGACTCGCGCAGACCGCTGTCGTCGCCGTCGCGGCTGTCACGACCATCGCGACTGTCGCGACCGCGGTTGTCGCGGCTGTCGCGACCACCGCCACGGTTGTCACCGGGATTGTTGGTGGGGAATGCCATCAGAACTCCAGTCCTGCTTCACGGGCGGCGGACGCCACGGCGGCGATCCGGCCGTGGTAGGCGAACCCGCCACGATCGAACACGACCTTGTCGACACCGGCGGCCTTGGCGCGCTCGGCGATCAGCTGGCCGACGCGGGAAGCCGCCTCGACGCTCGAACCCGAACCCGCGGCACGCAGGTCGGCTTCGTTGGTGGACGCCGCCGCCAGCGTCGTGCCGGCGTCGTCGTCGATGACCTGCACCGACAGGTGCTTGTTCGAGCGGTACACGGCCAGACGGGGACGTGCGGCGGTGCCGTGGATCTTCTTGCGGACACGGCGGTGGCGGCGGATGCGGCCACTGCGGCGTGCTTCGGCGATCTTGGTCATGAAACGCTCCGTTACTTCTTTCCGGCCTTGCCGGCCTTGCGCAGCACTCGCTCGCCCGCGTAGCGGACGCCCTTGCCCTTGTACGGCTCGGGCTTGCGGATGCTGCGGATGTTGGCGGCCACCTGGCCGACCACTTCTTTGTCGATGCCCGACACGATGACCTGGGTCTGGGCGGGCACCTCGAAGGTGATGCCCTCGGGCGCCTTGACGTCGACCGAGTGGCTGAAGCCCAGGTTGAGACGCAGTGCGTTCGGGCCCTGCGCCTCGGCGCGGTAGCCGACGCCGACGATCTCGAGGTTCTTGGTGAACCCGTCGGTGACGCCGATGACCATGTTGTTCACCAGGCTGCGGGTGAGCCCGTGCATGGCCTTGGTCTTGTTCTCGTCGTTCGGGCGTTCGCACACGAGCGTGTCGCCGTCCTGGGTGATCGTGATGGTGCCGGGGATCTCGCGTTCGAGGGTGCCCTTGGGCCCCTTGACCGAGATGGTGCGGCCGTCGACCTTGACGTCGACGCCTGACGGCACCGTGATGGGTGCTTTTCCGATGCGGGACATGGTTCCTACTTCTCCTTGGCTCCGGCCCGGATCACCAGACGTAACACATGACCTCGCCGCCGACGTTGCGCTTGCGCGCCTCGCGGTCGGTCATGAGGCCCTGGGAGGTGGACAGGACGGCAACACCGAGGCCACCGAGAACTCGGGGGACGGTGTCGGCGTTGCGGTAGACGCGCAGGCCCGGCGTCGAGATGCGACGCAGGCCCATGATCGTGCGGTCACGATCGGGCGAGTACTTCATCTTGATGGTCAGCACCTCACCGACGCCCTTGGGCGACGGTGCGGTCTCGAAGCTCTCGATGTAGCCCTCCTTGCGGAGCACTTCGGCGAGGGCGACCTTCTGCTTGGACGAGGGCATGCGCACCTCGTCGTGCTTGGCGGTGTTCGCGTTGCGGACCCGCGTGAGCATGTCGGCGATGGGATCGGTCATCATGATGGTTGTCTCCTCACCAGCTCGACTTCGTCAGACCGGGGATCTCGCCGGCGTGTGCGAGCTCGCGCAGGCACAGACGGCAGAGGCCGAACTTGCGGTAGACCGAACGTGCCCGGCCGCAGCGGCGGCAGCGGGTGTAGCCGCGAACCTTGAACTTCGGCTTCGCGTTGGCCTTGTTGATCAGTGCTTTCTTTGCCATGTCGTCGCCTCAGCTCACTTCTTCTTGCCGCCGTAGCGAGGGCCACGGTTCTTCTTCTTGCGGGGCTCGTTGTCGGCGTCGGCACCCTTCTTGAACGGGAAGCCGTACGCATCGAGCAGCGCCTTGCCGCTCTCGTTGTCCTTGGCGGTGGTCACGATCGTGATGTCCATGCCACGCTGCTGATCGGCCTTGTCCGGGTCGATCTCGGCGAACATCGTCTGCTCGTTGAGCCCGAAGGTGTAGTTGCCGTGTCCGTCCCACGAATGGGCGGGCAGGCCGCGGAAGTCGCGGATACGGGGGATGGCGACCGAGATCAGTCGGTCGAGGAACTCCCACATCCGGTCGCCACGCAGCGTCACCTTGACGCCGATGGCCTGACCTTCACGCAACTTGAAGTTGGCGATCGAGGTGCGGGCCTTCGTGACGATCGGCTTCTGGCCGGAGATCACGGTGAGGTCGGCGACGCAGCCCTCGATCAGCGACGGCTGACCGGCGGCGCGACCGACGCCCATGTTGATCACGATCTTCTCGAGCGCCGGGACCTGCATGACGTTCTGGATGCCCAGTTCCTCTTGCAGCTTGGCCTTGATCTCGTCGTTGTAGCGCGCCTTCAGGCGCGGGATGTCGGTGGCAGTTGCGGTGCTCATCCGATCACCTCTCCGCTCGGGCGGGCGACGCGCACCTTGGTGCCGTCGTCCTGGATCTTGTAGCCCACACGAACCTTCTTGCCCTTGTGGACGAGCATCACGTTGCTCACGTCGAAGGGCAGATCCTTCTCGATGATGCCGCCGGCCTCGTTGGCGCGGCGGGCCTTCTGATGCTTCGACGCGGTGTTCACACCGTGCACGATGATCTTGTTGGTCTTGGGGAAGACGAAGGCGACCTCGCCCTGCTTGCCCTTGTCCTTGCCGGTGATCACCTCGACGGTGTCACCCTTCTTGAGTTTCATCACAGCACCTCCGGTGCCAGCGACACGATGCGCATGAACTTGCGGTCACGCAGCTCACGGCCGACCGGGCCGAAGATGCGCGTGCCGCGCGGTGTGAGGTCGTCCTTGATCAGCACGGCCGCGTTCTCGTCGAAGCGGATGTAGCTGCCGTCGGGACGACGCTTCTCCTTCTTGGTCCGGACGACGACGCACTTGACGACTTCGCCCTTCTTGACGCCGGCGCCGGGCATCGCGTCCTTGACCGTGGCGACGAAGATGTCGCCGATCGAGGCGTAGCGACGGCGGGTACCACCGAGCACCTTGATGCAGAGCACTTCCTTGGCGCCGGAGTTGTCGGCGACACGAAGCCGGGATTCCTGCTGGATCATTTCGCCCGCTCCAACACATCGGTGATGCGCCAGCGCTTGTTCTTGCTGAGCGGACGGGTCTCCATCACGCGCACCTTGTCGCCGACGTTCACGTCGTTGGTCTCGTCGTGGGCGTACAGCTTCTTGGTACGCAGCACGAACTTGTTGTACTTGGCGTGACGCACACGATCGACGACGGCCACGACGGCCGTCTTGTCCATCGCGTTCGACACGACCACGCCTTCGCGGGTCTTGCGAGCGTTGCGCTCGGGTGCGGTCGGTCGAGGTGGTGGTTGCTTCTGGCATGTCCGTCACCGTCACTGTCCGGCCTCGGCCGCAGCGATCTCGCGCTGGCGGATGAGGGTGTTGATACGAGCGACCTGCTTGCGCACCTTGCCGATCTCGGCGGTGTTCTCGAGCTGGCCGGTCGCGTTGCGGAAACGCAGGTTGAGCGCCTCCTGCTTGGTGGCCCTGAGTTCGTCGATCAGCTCACCGAGGCTGAGCTCGACGAGGTCGTTGTTCTTCGCCATGTCAGATCTCCTCCTCACGGGTGATGATGCGCGCCTTGATCGGCAGCTTCTGGATCGCCTTGTTGAGGGCGTCCTTGGCCATGCTCCTCGTTCGGGTACGACAGCTCGAACAGCGTGCGACCGGGCTTGACGACGGCGACCCAGAACTCGGGGTTGCCCTTGCCGGAGCCCATGCGGGTCTCGGCCGGCTTCTTCGTGACCGGCTTGTCCGGGAACACGTTGATCCAGACCTTGCCGCCGCGCTTGATCGAGCGGGTCATGGCGATACGGGCAGCTTCGATCTGGCGGGCGGTGAGCCAGCCCGGCTCGAGCGCCTGGATCCCGTACTCACCGAAGTTCAGGCCGGAGCCGCCCTTGGTGAGGCCCTTGGTGCGGCCGCGGTGGTGCTTGCGATGGGCGACCTTGCGTGGCATCAGCATGGTTCGTCCCCTTTCAGTCCTCGCCGCGGAAGTGCGGCGTCTCGTGGCCCTCGCCCTGCGCAGTGCGCTTGGCGATCGCCTCTTCTTCGTCGAGCAACTTCTCGAGCTCCGGATCCGCCTCGCGGATCAGCGGCTGGGTCTCGGCTGCCGGGGCAGCGTCGCGGGGTCCACCCGACGACACGACCTTGCGGGGACCGGCCTGGCCGGAGGTCTCGCCGACGGCCATGGCGGCCTCGCGGGCGATCTTGTCCTCGTTGAGCTTCTTGTACGGGAGGATGTCTCCCTTGTAGATCCACACCTTGACGCCGACACGACCGCTGGTGGTCTTGGCCTCGCGCATGCCGTAGTCGATGTCGGCGCGCAGCGTGTGCAACGGCACCCGACCTTCGCGGTACCACTCGGTGCGGCTCATCTCGGCGCCGCCGAGGCGACCCGAGCACTGCACGCGGATGCCGAGGGCGCCGGCGCGCTGTGCGTTCTGCACGGCGCGCTTCATGGCACGGCGGAAGGCGATGCGGTTGACGAGCTGGTCGGCCACACCCTGGGCGATCAGCGCAGCGTCGAGTTCGGGGTTCTTGATCTCGACGATGTTGAGCTGGATCTTCGGGTTGCCGGTGATCTTGGTGATCAGCTGACGGAGTTCGTCGGCCTGGGCACCACGACGACCGATCACGATGCCCGGACGGGCCGTGTGCACGTCGACGCGGAGCTTGTCACGGGTGCGCTCGACCTCGATGCGGCTGATCGCCGCGGACTCGAGCCGCGTCATGATCTCGCGACGGATCGTCCAGTCCTCGGTGAGGTACTCCTTGTAGTCGCGCTCGGAGAACCAACGCGACTTCCAGTCGGTGGTCACTCCCAGACGGAAGCCGTACGGATTGATCTTCTGACCCATTACTTTTTCCTCGGCCTCTCCGCTGGCTCTCGCGTCACTCGTTTGTCGGCCTCGGCCGCCTCGTCGCTGGCGCTTCCCTCGGCGGCGTCGTTGTCGGTCTCTGCTGCGTCTTCGGCAACGTCCGTCGCTTCGGCGTCAGCCGTCTCGTCCGCTTCGTCGGTCGCTTCGGCTTCAGCTGTCTCGACCGCTCTCGTCGTCGATGATCTCGGCGTCGAGGATCTCCTCGTCGGCGTCGATGGCGTCGATGGCCTCTTCGGCGCCGGCGGCCTGCTGGCGGCTGCGCTCGACGCGCTGGCGTCGGCTGGCGGTGCTGCTCTGCGGGCGGCCACGGCCGGTGCTGCCACCGGCGCGCTCCTGGCGGGCCTGGATGATGGCGATGCGGTCGTCGCTCATGCGGGCGACGATCACGGTGATGTGGCAGCTGCGCTTGTTGATCCGGGTCGCACGGCCGCGGGCACGGGGGCGGAAGCGGCGAAGCGTCGGGCCCTCGTCGGCGAAGCAGGCGATGACGTACAACTCGTCGGCGTCCTGGTCGTCGTTGTTGACGGCGTTGGCAACGGCGCTGGCGAGCACCTTGCGGACGTCACGGGCGATGTGGCGATCGGTGAACTGCAGCACCTCGTCGGCGCTGCGGACGTCGAGGCCGCGGATCAGGTCGAGCACGGCGCGGGCCTTCGAGGCCGACGACCGCACGTAGCGAGCGGTGGCCTTCGTGCCGGAACGCTCGCCGGCGACGAACGACTTCTCGTTGAGCTTCGGTCCGGTCATCAGCGGCGACCCTTCGAGTTGCGCTCCATGCCGGCGTGGAACTTGAACGTGCGGCTGGGGCTGAACTCACCGAGCTTGTGGCCGACCATCGACTCGGTGACGTACACCGGGACGTGCTTGCGACCGTCGTGGACGGCGATCGTGTGGCCGACCATGTCGGGGATGATGGTGGAGCGACGCGACCAGGTCTTGACGACCTTGCGCTCGCCGGCGGCGTTCTGGGCGTCGATCTTCTTGAGAAGATGGTCGTCCACGAACGGGCCCTTCTTGAGACTGCGAGACATGCGGAGTTACCTTCCTTGCCGCGTCAGCGGCGACCCTTGCTCGTACGGCGGCGGCGAATGATCAACTGCTGACTCGCCTTCTTCTTGTTGCGGGTGCGGCTCTCGGGCTTGCCCCACGGCGACACGGCGGGACGACCACCGGAGGTGCGGCCTTCGCCACCACCGAGCGGGTGGTCGACCGGGTTCATGGCCACACCACGGGTCTGGGGCTTCTTGCCCTTCCAGCGGTTGCGGCCGGCCTTGCCGATCTTGACCAGCTCGTGCTGGCTGTTGCCGACCTCGCCGACGGTGGCGCGACAGTCGATCATCACGCGACGCATCTCGGTGGAGGGCATACGCAGCGTGGCGTAGTCGCCTTCCTTGGCGACCAGCTGGACGGCGATGCCGGCCGAACGGCCGATCTTGCCGCCCTGGCCGGGGCGCAGCTCGACGTTGTGCACGGTGGTGCCGACCGGGATGAAGCGCAGCGGCATGGCGTTGCCGGGCTTGATGTCGGCGCCGTGGCCACTCTGGACCGTGTCACCGACGTTGAGGCCGCGAGGAGCCAGGATGTAGGCCTTCTCGCCGTCGTTGTAGTGGAGCAGCGCGATGCGGCACGTGCGGTTCGGGTCGTATTCGATGGCGGCGACCTTGGCGGTCACGCCATCCTTGACCCGCTTGAAGTCGATGATGCGGTACTGCTGCTTGTGACCGCCACCACGATGGCGGGAGGTCTTGCGGCCGTAGCTGTTGCGGCCACCGGTCTTGGACTTCTTGACGAGGAGGCTCTTCTCCGGCGTGGTCTTGGTGATCTCGCTGAAATCGGAGCTCGTCTGGAAGCGACGGCCGGGGCTGGTGGGCTTGCGGGAACGGATAGCCATGATGCGCTCAGTTCTCGAACAGCGGGATTTCGCCCGCTGCCAGGGTGACGATGGCCCGCTTGGTGTCGGGACGCTGACCGATACGGTTCGTGCCGCGGGTGCGCTTGCGCTTGCCGGGCCGGTTGAGGGTGTTGACCTTGAGCACTTCGACACCCCAGATCGCCTCGACGGCGTCGCGGATCTCGGGCTTCGAGGCCTTGGGGCTCACCTTGAAGGTGTAGACGCCCTGCTCGATGAGGTCGTAGCTCTTCTCGGAGACGACCGGAGCGATGATGATGTCGCGAGGATCCTTCATCAGGAAGCTGCTTTCTCGTCGGTGCTCGCCTCAGGCTCGGTCGAGGGAGCAGTCGGCGTGCCGGCGGGCAGCACGTCCTTGGTGAAGATGATCCACTCGTTGCAGAGCACGTCGTAGGCGTTGAGTTCGCCCGGGCCGATGATCTGCACCTTGGGCAGGTTGCGGAAGCTCAGCGCCGCTGCGGCGTCGTCACGACCGACGACCACCAGGGCGGTGCCGGTGATGCCGAGTGCGTCGAGGGCAGCCTTGGCGTCCTTGGTCTTCGGGGACTCGAAGCCCCACGAATCGACCACGACGACCTTGCCCTCGCTGGCTCGGTCGCTGAGCGCCGAACGCAGCGCGGCCTTCACCATCTTCTTCGGGGTCTTCTGGTCGTACTTGCGGGGCTTCGGGCCGAGCGCCACGCCACCACCGACGAAGTGCGGTCCACGGATCGAGCCCTGACGGGCGTTGCCGGTGCCCTTCTGGGCGTAGGGCTTGCGGCCACCACCGCGTACGTCCGAGCGGGTCTTGGTGCTCTGGGTACCGGAGCGGCGGGCGGCGAGCTGGGCGGTGACGACCTGGTGCATCAGCGACACGTTCGGCTGCACGCCGAAGACCTCGTCGTCGAGCTGGACCGTTCCGCTGTCCTTGCCGGCCGCGGTCTTGAGGGTGAGATCGGCCATGTCAGCCTGCCTTTCCTGCGAACTTGACGGCGTTGCGCACGACGACGACGCCACCGGCGGGGCCGGGGACCGAGCCCTTGATCAGCAGCAGGTTGCGCTCGGGGTCGGATTGCACGACCTCGAGGTTCTGCGTGGTGACCTGCTCGTGGCCCATGTGGCCCGCCATGCGCTGGCCCTTGAACACGCGTGCCGGGAAGGCGCACGAGCCGATGGCGCCAGGCTTGCGGTGGCTCTTGTTGTTACCGTGCGATGCCGGCTGGCCGGCGAAGTTGTGACGCTTCATGACGCCGGCGAAGCCCTTGCCTCGGCTGGTGGCCGTGACGTCGACCTTGGTGCCGGCAGCGATCTGCTCGACGGTCAACTCCTGGCCGACCTCGAAGCCGTCGACCGAGTCGAGCCGCAGCTCGACGAGGCGCTTGCCCGGGGCGACGCCGGCCTTCTCGAAGTGGCCGGCGGCCGGCTTCGTGAGCTTCTTCGCGTCACGGTGGCCGTAGGTCACCTGCAGCGCGGTGTAGCCGTCGCGTTCGTTGGTCTTGATCTGCACGATGCGCATCGGTTCGACACGAAGCACGGTGACGGGAACGACTTTGTCGTCGACCCACGTCTGTGTCATGCCGACCTTCTCGCCGACGATCGATTGTTGTGCCATGGCGGCCGGTTCCTTTTCGTTGTCCAAGCCCTGATTGCAGGCTCTCCACGCAAATGCTCCGCCGCTAGCCGTATGGACTTCAGGAGGCCTGAGTCCAGGACGGACGAGCGTGCGGAGCACGAGATCTTGGTAGTCGCTGAGCGGTTCCGTTCCGGACGTTGCGGACGGCCTACACAGACATCGATTGCTGAATGGTCTGGTGATCGGAATGCCTTCCGATCACGGCCATGCAATGCTATGGGCGCCGTTCGACGCTTCCAACACGCGCTCCTCCCACGTTTGCGTCACAGTTGCGGTGGCGGTGCACCGAGCGCACGACGCCGACCGACGGCCTGGCGAGGCGGGGTTTGGCGGGTCGATCGATGGGATACGTTCGAGAGGTCGTGTTCGTTCCGACCCAGCACCCCGTTCGGCACCGACGGGTACTGGTCGTCCTCGCTGCGGCCTCGCTGAGCGCCGCTGCCGGGTGTGGCTCCGCCGACGAGACCGCTGCGCCACCCGCCACCGCCGACCCGGCGCCGACGTCGACCGACGTCGCGCCGACGTCCAGCGATGCACCCTCCGATCCGACGACCACGGCCTCCGAGACCACCACGACGACCGCGACCACCGCGACGACGAACACGGTCACCACGACGAGCCCCGAGATCACCGGGTCATTGGAGGTGCCGATCCCGGCGGGCCGGTTCGACGTTCGCCCGACCGATCTGTTCGTGCTGCAGCGCAACGGTGATCTGCAGCTGTGGTCAGGAGCACTGAGCGAGACCGCCGGGCCCCGGACGCTGATCGCCGACTACCCCGACCCCTTCGATGTCTTCGCCGAAGGCACCGGCCCCAACGTCATCGATCACGTGGCCGGCGACGTCGGCGGCGCCATCGTGTTCGGCGACTGCTGCGAGCCGATCGGCGGCAGCCTGCTCGCCGCGACCGACCCGGGCGACGTGGCGCCGATCGCCGGCGGCTACTCCCCGACGTTGTCACCGAGCGGTGACCTGCTCGGCACGGCGAACGACTTCCTGATCACCCAGACCTCGACAGGAGGCGAGGGTTCCGGCGTGTACCGCATGATCAACAACGACACCGAGACGCCCTACCTCAACGTCGCTGACCTGACGTGGTCGGCGGGTGCGACCACGACGACCGACGACGATCATCTGGTGCTGCTCGGCTGGACCGACGACGGCTGGTGGCTGCACGACGTCGATCGATCGACGCTGGAGTTCACGCCGACGATGCCGCTGGGGATCCCGCCGATCCCGGAGGCTCCCGACACCGACGTCCGATTCGCCGGGCACGGCCCCGACGGCGAGATCGCGGTTGCAGAACGCAGCCCCGACGGCACCCGACTGCGCTTCTTCGCCCCGACGACACTCGCCGAGATGCCGCTCCAGGAACGGTCGCTGCCCGGTTCCGCCACCTCGATCCGCGTTGCCGACGACGGTGTCGGGCTCCTCTGGGTCGACGGAGGCACGCTGTACCACCTGCCCGCCGGCGAACTCGAGGCAACGGCGCTCGGGAGCGATGTGCTCGCAGCCTGGTACGCCCCACAGGCTTCGTAGCTTCCGTCAGCACGATTCGCAGCGACGGTTCGGGCGTCGCCGCGATGCGCCTCAGCCCGCTGTCGACTGATCGTCGGGGCGGATCGCCGCGGCGAGCTGCCTCCGGGTCTCGGGCAGGTGCAGGCGGCAGAAGTCGACGCGGGCGAACCGGTATCCGTGGCGTTCGGTGACCTCGACGTGGGGCGGGCCGGTGTCGTCGAGATCGACCCGGCGACCGACCGGAGCCATCGGGGTGCCATCGGAGCGGAGGTCGACGGTGGTGCCGTGGCGGGTGCGGACCGTTCGGATGTCGCTGGCCGACTTGTGTGCGTTGTGGGGCCCGCACCGGGGAGTGCCGTTCGACTGATCGGTGTGACCGTGGTCGCGCTCCCACTCGGCGACGTGGTCGACGTCGCACTCACCAGCGGGCACCGTGCAGCCGATTGTCGTCGACTATCCGTTCCCCCGTTGATGGTGTGGGGTCTCGACCCCGGATGCGCGGCGCCACTTTCAGCAAACTGAAATCTGTCCCTTGTACGGTCGCTTCGACACCACCACGTCCCCGACGTCCACGTCTGCTGGCCGTCCGAATACGGAGTACGTCGATGCGATCCAAGTTGTTGGTAGTCCTGTCACTGGTGACGGTCGGCGTTGTCGCGGCCATCAGCCCGACCGTCAACGCCGAGCACGCGGGGGCGCCGTTCGACGCAAGCTCGCCTCCCGGGGAACTGCGCGCCGACGCCTCGCGGCTGTCCCTCGGCCACAACACCGCGTGCGTGATCCTCGATGCGGGAACGGTGCGGTGTTGGGGCAGCAACAACCAGGGGCAGGTCGGCCTCGGGATCAGCCAAACCCCGATCGGTGCGAATGAGACGCCCGACTCGTTCCCGACCCTCGATCTCGGGGGTCTCCGCGCGCTCGAGGTCGCGACGTCGGAGAGCCACAGCTGCGCACGACTCATCGACCGGTCGGTCCGGTGCTGGGGTGGACAGACGTTCGGGCCGATGCTCGGGGTGCCAGGCTCACCCGGCCGGGTGGGTGACAACGAGAGCCCGACGGCGATTCCGCCGGTTTCGCTCGGCCTCGCCGCCAACGCCATCGCCGTCGGCAACCTCCACAGCTGCGCCCTGCTCGAAGACGGGTCGGTGCGCTGTTGGGGAGACGGGCGATTCGGACAGCTCGGCCAAGGCAACCGAGAGGACATCGGCGACAACGAGACCCCGGCGTCGGTGCGGGCACTCGGCCCCGGGCGAACCGCCAGCGATCGACGCGGTGCGCGACGTCGACGACGGCACCATCCGGTGCTGGGGTGAGCGTCAGGCGATGAAGGGCCAAGCGGCGAGCGGTGGCGGCGCCACACCCAATGTGGGAGACGACGAGCCGGCCTCGGCTGGCCCGCTCGTCACCGCCGCCGACCTCGGCGGCCAGCCCGCGATCGCCCTGAGCGCCGGTGACACCAGCACCTGCGCGATCAATGCGATCGGCGAGGTCTACTGCTGGGGCGCCCAGGAAGGCGCCAGGCTCTCCACCGGGGCCAACGTCAACGTTCCGTTCCCCACCAAGGTCAACCTCGGAGGGCGCACGGCGGCGGCGATCGACCACGGCTTCGACCATGTGTGCGTGCTGTTCGTCGGTGGCACCGTCGGGTGCTGGGGTCTCGGCGCCGACGGGCGGCTCGGCTACGGCGACACCGAGACCGTGGGCGACAACGAGCCTCCGCTCTCGAAGGGCACCGTCGACCTCGGAGTCGGGCGAACCGCCACGGCGATCTCGGCCGGCGCCAACGCGACGTCGCGCGCTGCTCGACAACGACACCGTGCGCTGCTGGGGCGACGGCGCCAACGGAGCGATCGGATCCGGCAACACGATCGACATCGGCGACAACGAAACACCTGGCTCGGTGCCGCCGGTGAACTACGTCGGCACCGCCGCCTTCCGCCCGCTGAACCCCGCCCGCGTGCTCGATACACGCGCCAACGCCGACCCCGGCCCGAAGGGCATCATCCAGCCGGGTGGTTCGATCGACGTGCAGGTCACCGGAGTCGGTGGCGTGCCCACCACGAACGTGTACGCCGTCGTCCTCAATGTCACGCTCACGCAGGCGATCGAAGCGGGTTTCGTCACGGCGCATGCCGAGGGCTCGAGCCGACCGAACGCGTCGAACATCAACGTTGCCGCTGGCAAGACCGCTCCCAACTCGGTGATCGTCCCTGTCAGCGCGACCGGCAAGGTCACCCTGTTCACCAGCGGCGGCGGGCACATGATCGCGGACGTGTTCGGCTACTTCGAGCAGGCCGCATCGTCGACGGCTGGACGCATGATCTCCGTCAGCCCGGCCCGGGTCTTCGACACTCGCGAACTCGCACCCGCCCCCGGTCCGAAGGGCATTCTCCCGCCGGGCGCGACGCTGGAGATCAAGGTCACCGGAGCCAACAACGTGCCGAACACCGGCGTCAGCGCGGTGGTCCTGAACGTCACCGCCGCCGGCGCGACCGACGCCGGGTTCGTCACCGTCCACAGCGGTGACCAGCCGCGGCCCGGTACGTCGAACATCAATCTCAGCGGTCCCGGCGACACCAGACCGAACACGGTGATCGTTCCCGTCGGCGCCGCTGGCACCGTCAAGTTCTTCACCGATCGAGGCACACATCTGCTCGCCGACGTCACCGGCTACTTCACGGACGCCACCGCACCGGACACCGATGACGGGCTGTTCGCACGGCTCACCCCGACGCGACTGCTCGACACCAGGACGCCCGACATCACTCCGATCCCCGCAGGGGGTGTGACCTCGTTCGCCGTGACCGGCCTCCTCGGCATCCCGTCGACGGCCAACGCGGTGGCACTCAACCTGACCGCCACCAACTCGCTGGCGGCAGGATTCGTCACCGGCTGGCCGTCCGACGAGGCACGCGGGAACACGTCCAACCTCAACATTCCCGGCCCCAACGAGACGATCGCAAACCTGGCGATCCTCCCGTTGCGCCAGCCATCGGGCAGCATCTCGCTGTTCACCGAGCGCGGGACGAACCTGCTCGCCGACACCTCCGGCTACTTCCTCTAGGGTCCGGTCCGGCGCAGCCCCGAACCCGACCCGACGAAGATCACGTCACGGGAAGCGGGCGGCGATCCACGCAGCCACTCGTGCCATCGCCTCGGGCCGGTGACCCTCGAGGTAGTGGGGGGCACCCTTCATCTCGACGTAGGTGACGTCGTCGGCGCCGGCCGCATCGACGATCTCCTGCGCCTGCCACACGCGGATCTCGGTGTCGGCGGTCGGATGCACCAGCAGCGTCGGCACCGTCACCTGCGGCATCGTGTCGGCGAGCTTGGCGCCGCTCGACAGGCCCGACCACGTACTCAGCCAGCCGCGGGCCGTCATCGTGCGCGCCAGTCCCCCGCGGCCGTAGTTGGCGTCGAACGGATCGGGGAACGCGAACAGCGAACCCATCGGACGATCGTCGGGGTCGATCGACAGGTCGAGATAGGCCGGGTCGGCGAGCGTGCGGTAGATCGTGAGGTACTTCGTGAACACCGCACGTCGGCGCAGCTCGCGCCAACGCTCGGGGTCCGTCGACCTGTCGACGTCGCGCAACTCGGGCACCACGTCGGACGCATCGGCGATCGACGCCTTGGCGACGGCATCGATGCGCGCCACCCGGGCCCGCTGTGCCTCCCGGTACCGCTCGACCCACGCCGGGTCGTAGCTGCACGGCTCGGGCCACGGCCGCCAGCCGTTGTCGGGGTGGTACATGTCGAGTTCGGGCACCGTCGAAAACGGATCGTGCTCGTCGGCGACCGACGGGTCGATCACCTGCAGCATGAACACGCCCTCGCCCGGGTGCGCCGCCATGCCGACCCAACCATCGCCGATGCCGAGTTCGGCGTTGGCCATCGCCATCAGCGACCCACCGCCGGAGTTGCCCAGCAGCACGACCGCCTCGGCGCCGCGGCGGACCATCTCGTCGTGCGCGGTGTTGACGTCGACGATGCACGACTCGTGGAGACAGTCGGTGTCGTTGTTCATGTAGCGCGTGCCGAAGCCGAGCACGGCGTAGCCGGCGGCGGCGAGGAGCGGACAGGCGTAGTGCACGCTGAAGTCACCGCGCGGGTGCGACAGGATCACCGCCGTCTTCCACGGCGTCCCGACCGGCGGCGTCCACAGCACGCCGCGCACGAGGGCGCCGTCGGGCGAGACGAGCCGCACCGCCTCGCGCTGCACGGGCACGCCAGGATCGTCCTCGGGCAGCGGCCAGTATCCGAAGCCGAACGGTCGCGCTCCCCGAGCATCACGTCGAGTGCTTCCATGCCCGCAACGTAGGCGATCGAGTCGCTCCCCTCAGCCCCGCGCCGATGAGCGAGAGGACCACATACGCACCTGCTCGCTCATCGCATCGACGCGACCACACCAGCCGATGAGCGAGAGGACCACATGCGCACCTGCTCGCTCATCGCGTCGACGCGACGACACCAGCCGATGAGGTGTCAGTCGGCGGGTCGCTCGACGAGCGTGACGGTGATGTCGATCGGCTCGCCGTTGCGCAGAATCGTCAGCGTCGTGGAGTCGCCGGGCCCGAGGTCGCGGATCGCGGCGATCAGTCCGGTGGCACCGTCGATTGCAGCACCGTCGGCCGCGACCACCAGGTCGTCGGCTTCGATGCCCGCCTCGGACGCCGGCGTGTCGTCGACCACCTCGGTGATGACGGCACCCTGACCGCCGTCGCGGCGCTCGCCGAGTTCGACGCCGAGATACCCCTCGCTACGGGGATCGCCACCCGACTGCGCACGCAACGCCTCGATCACCGGCAGCGCCTCGCCCGCGCTGATGGCGAAGCCGACGTTCGTGGCCGCCGACGTGGCGGTGTCGCGAGCGACGGCGGTGTTGATGCCAACGACCTCGCCGCGGGCGTTGACCAGCGGCCCGCCGGAGTTACCCGACGAGATCGCAGCGTCGGTCTGGATCAGGCCGTCGAGGAACGCGCCCTCGGTGCCGATCGTTCGGTCGAGCGCCGACACGATGCCCAGCGTGACCGACGGGTCGCCGTCGAGGCCGAGCGCGAAACCGATCGCGACCACTTCGTCGCCGATGCGCACGCTGCCCGGATCGGCGAAGACGGCGGCATCGAAGCCGTCGCCGCTCATCCGCAGCAGGGCGAGGTCGTTGCCGGGATCGGACGCCAGCAGACGCGCCTCACGGGGCTCGGTCTCACCGGCGAGTCGTACCCGGATCTGGGTGGCGCCGTCGACGACGTGCGCGTTGGTGAGGATCTCGCCGTCGGACGAGATGATCACGCCGGTGCCCGTCGACTGGCCGAGCCCGAACTGGCTGTCGACGTCGGCGCTGATCGTGACGACCGATGCGGCCATGTGGTCGATCACCTTCGCGACGTCGAGGCGACCCTCGATCGGGCCGCTGGGGTCGGAGACGTTGATCGGTTCGTCGCTCGCGCTCCTCGGCGGCGAGTCGATCCAGTCGGAGAGCTGATTGCCGGCGAGCGCGCCGGCGAGCGCCGCGGTCCAGGCGACCACACCCACAGCGACCACCACCGCCCAGTTCCGCTGCTTGCGTGCCGGAGACTCACGGCGCGGAGCGGGCGCCGGAACGCCCGGGCTGACACCAGGAGCCGGGGGCGGCAGTGAAGTCATGGATCATGTCTATCCGGGAACGCGAACAGCGACCCCGTCGGGGCCGCTGTTCATACCTCTTTCACAACCGGTGGTACGCCTGGGGTCTGACCCCGGACGTCCCGCTCAGCCGTTCTGGATCTTGATTTCGATGTCGACGCCGGCGGGCAGTTCGATGCGCTGCAGGCTGTCGATGGTCTTGCCGTTCGGGTTCACGATGTCGATGAGGCGCTTGTGCACCCGCATCTCGAAGTGTTCCCGGCTGTCCTTGTCGACGTGCGGGCCGCGGATGACCGTGTAGCGGTGCTTGTCGGTGGGCAGCGGGATCGGGCCGCGCACGGTGGCGTCGGTCCGGGTGACCGTCTCGACGATCTTCTTCGTCGATTGGTCGATGATCTCGTGGTCGAACGCCTTCAGGCGGATTCGGATGCTCTGTGCCATGTCAGTCAGCTCTCTCGGGTCACTTCAAGATCTTGGTGACGCGGCCGGCGCCGACGGTACGGCCACCTTCACGAATAGCGAACCGCAAACCCTCGTCCATCGCGATCGGCTTACCCAACTGCACCGTGATCTCCACGTTGTCACCAGGCATCACCATCTCGGTCCCAGCCGGCAACTCGATCGTGCCCGTCACATCCGTCGTACGGAAGAAGAACTGCGGACGATAATTGTTGAAGAACGGCTTGTGACGGCCACCCTCATCCTTGCTCAACACATACACCTGACCCTCGAAATCAGTGTGCGGCGTGATCGAGCCCGGCTTGCACAACACCTGGCCACGCTCCACGTCCTCCTTGCCCGTACCACGAAGCAGGGCACCAATGTTGTCGCCGGCCTGGCCCTCATCGAGCAACTTACGGAACATCTCCACACCCGTACACGTCGTCTTCTGCGTATCACGCAACCCAACGATCTCGATCTCGTCACCCGTGTGGATGATGCCCTGCTCGACCTTGCCCGTCACCACCGTGCCACGACCCGTGATCGTGAACACATCCTCGATCGGCATCAAGAACGGCTTGTCCAACTCACGCACCGGCTCCGGAATGAAGCTGTCGACAGCAGCCATCAACTCCATGATCTTCTCCTGCCACTCAGCGTCACCCTCCAACGCCTTCAGCGCGGAAACCTGAATGACCGGCGTGTCATCACCCGGGAACTCGTACTCGTTCAACAAGTCACGAACCTCGAGCTCCACCAACTCGATCAACTCTTCGTCATCGACCATGTCGGCCTTGTTCAACGCCACGATGATCGACGGCACACCAACCTGACGAGCCAACAACACATGCTCACGCGTCTGCGGCATCGGACCATCAGTCGCCGCCACCACCAAAATCGCACCGTCGACCTGCGCGGCGCCGGTGATCATGTTCTTGATGTAGTCCGCGTGACCCGGCATGTCCACATGCGCGTAATGCCGGTTCTCGGTCTCGTACTCGATGTGCGAGATCGAGATCGTGATACCACGAGCCTTCTCCTCAGGGGCCTTGTCAATCCCCTCGAAATCAGTGAACTCAGCCAACCCACGCTCCGACAACGTCTTCGAAATCGCCGCCGTCAACGTCGTCTTGCCATGGTCAATATGACCCATCGTGCCAATATTCACATGCGGCTTGTTGCGCTCGAACTTCTGCTTGCTCATGATGCGTGCGACTCCAATGTCGTTTCGGGTTTGTCAGATGTGGGTTGTCAAAGAACTGCGGTGTGAGGTGATGTCAGCGGCGATCACTCGCCACGGACCCGCTTCACGATTTCCTGGGCGATGGCCTCGGGTACCTGTGAGTACTCGGAGAACTGCATCGTGTACGTCGCTCGCCCCTGGGTGCGGGAACGAAGATCGGTACTGTAACCGAACATTTCCGACAGCGGCACCGTGGCGTTGACGACCTGGGTGTTGCCCCGGGCCTCCATGCTGCCGATGCGGCCGCGACGGCTGGACAGGTCGCCCATCACGTCGCCCATGTACTCCTCGGGCGTGACGACCTCGACGGCCATGATCGGCTCCATCAGGACCGGCTTGGCCATCTCGGCGGCCTTGCGGAACGCCATCTGGCCGGCGATCTTGAACGCCATCTCCGAGGAGTCGACGTCGTGGTACTGGCCGTCGACCAGCGACACCTTGACGTCGACGGTCGGGTAGCCGGCGAGCACGCCGTTGTCGAGCGAGCTCTGCAGACCCTGGTTGGTCGGGTTGATGTACTCGCGGGGGATCTTGCCGCCCGAGATCTTGTCCTCGAACTCGTAGCCGCCACCCGGGTTCGGCTCCATGTCGATCTTGACGACCGCGAACTGGCCGGAACCACCGGACTGCTTGATGTGGCGGTACTCGACGTTCTTGACTTCCTTGGTGATCGTCTCGCGGTAGGCCACCTGCGGCTTGCCGACGGTGGCTTCCACGCCGAACTCGCGCTGCATGCGGTCGACGAGCACCTCGAGGTGCAGCTCGCCCATGCCGGAGATGACGGTCTGGCCGGTCTCCTCGTCGGAGCGGATGCGGAAGGTCGGGTCCTCGTCGGACAGCGACTTGAGCGCCTTGCCGAGCTTCTCCTGGTCGGACTTGGTCTTCGGCTCGATGGCGACGTGGATGACCGGCTCGGGGAACTCCATCCGTTCGAGGATGACGGCATGGTCGCGATCGCAGAGGGTGTCACCGGTGGTGACGTTCTTGAACCCGAGGCCGGCGACGATGTCTCCGGCCATGGCGATGTCGAGGTCCTCGCGCTGGTTGGCGTGCATCAGCAGGATGCGGCCGAGACGCTCACGGTCTTCCTTGGTGGAGTTGTAGACCTCTTCACCCTTGCTGATCTCACCCGAGTACACCCGGAAGTAGGTCAGCTTGCCGAAGGGGTCGGCGACGATCTTGAACGCCAGCGCAGCGAATTCCTTGTCCTCGGGGCCACGGGTCGTGTCGACCTCTTCGCCGCCCTTCATGACGATGCCGTGGGCGGGCTCGATGTCGAGCGGGCTGGGCAGGAAGTCGATGACGGCGTCGAGCATGGGCTGGACGCCCTTGTTCTTGAACGCCGAGCCGCACAGGATCGGCACGAAGTCGAATGCCAGGGTGCCCTTGCGGATGGCCTTCTTGATGTCGACCTCGGAGAGCTCTTCGCCGCCGAGATAGGCGTCCATGAGTGCCTCGTCCTGCGTGGCGATGGTCTCCATCATGGCTTCGCGGTACTCGTTCGCCTGGTCGATCATGTCGGCGGGGATGTCCTCGATCTCGTAGGTCGCTCCGAGGTCCTTCTCGTCGGTGTCACGCCAGACGAGCGCCTTCATCCTGACGAGGTCGACGAGACCCTCGAATGCCTTGACCGCTTCGGGGCCACCGGCACCGATCGGCAGATGGAGCACGAGCGGGTTGGCCTGGAGGCGATCGCGCACCATGTCGACGGTGCGGTAGAAGTCGGCGCCGATGCGGTCCATCTTGTTGACGAAACACATGCGCGGCACGTTGTACTTGTTGGCTTGACGCCACACGGTCTCGGTCTGCGGCTCGACACCGGCAACCGAGTCGAACACGGTGACCGCACCGTCGAGCACCCGCAGCGAGCGCTCGACTTCGATCGTGAAGTCGACGTGGCCCGGCGTGTCGATGATGTTGATGCGGTGGTCGTTCCAGACACAGGTCGTGGCGGCCGACGTGATCGTGATGCCACGCTCCTGCTCCTGGGCCATGTGGTCCATGGTCGCCGCGCCGTCGTGGACCTCGCCGATCTTGTAGCTCTTGCCCGTGTAGAAGAGGATCCGCTCGGTGGTGGTGGTCTTACCGGCGTCGATGTGCGCCATGATCCCGATGTTCCGGGTGCGCTCCAGGGGGAACTCTCGCTTGGCCATGCTCTGCTACTTCACTTCCGTGTCAAGGGGCGACGTGGGGGGTCTTCGGCTGCGCAATCGAGGCGCAAGCACGAGCGTCGAGTGTATCGGCCGTTCCGGCAGCCCCACCGGCGTGTGACGCTCGCCGGACTTGAGTCAAGAAGTGTTGACTCACCTCGACGTGCCTTGAGGCCGAAGCATCCGTTCGTGCAGATCCATCCCGACCCTTCCCACCGAGACGACAGAGGGTTCACCCTCGTCGAACTCCTCATCGTCATCGTCATCCTCGGCATCCTCGCCACCGTCACCGTCTTCGCCGTCCGCGGCATCACCGACCGCGGCCAGGAAAACAGCGAGAGCACCGACCTCAACACCCTCGAAACCGCCATCAACGCCTACTGGATGGAAGAACGCTCCAACCCCACCGAAGCCGAACTCGTCGCCGCCGGCTACCTCTCCGAGGAATCCTCCCTCCACGAGATCGCCGTCGCCGCCGACGGCTCGTACACCATCACCAACGTCCGCACCAGCACCGAAGTCGGCTCCGGCGTCGCTGGCGGCTCGGCTCCGGCCACCCCGGCGACACCAGCGCCTGGCTCGGCACGCCGGTCACCTATGCGGGAATCTCCGCCGTCAGCTACGGCACCCCGGCCACCGGGGACAACCAGGTCATCTACCTTGCGGGGACAGCAAGCAGAGACGCTTGGAACGCCGCCGTCACGGCCAACCTGGGACTCCGCACGTACACGCAGATCATCGTGATCGACATCGACCAGATCACGACGGCCGAGGAGACGAACGCCCTCGACAATTCGCAGGGTACCGATCGAGGCTCCGTTCGATGTACATCGTTGCAGACGACGATTCGCCACAGTCGTTCCTCGGCGACAGGACGTTCTACTTCGACATCGGCCCGTCCCGCTGGGCAGAGCTGAACGACTTGACCGGCGAGTTCAACCAGGCCTGAGGTCACCCAGCGAGATCGCCTCCGCAGCCTTCCCGGCGTCGTCGACGGGAAGGCTGCGGTCGTTCGCGTGTCACGCACGGGCGAGACGTCGTCCGCACCGCCGACGATTGGGCGCACAGCGACGCGTCGTAGAACCATGGGACGTCTCGGTCGGACCACGATCGATCACCGCACGACGAGGAGCACCATGAATCCGACCGAACTCGACATGTTCAGCGCGACGGAGCAGACGTTGCTCGTGCAGACCGAGCGCGAGCGACTCGCCAAGATGAGCGAGGACGAACTCGACGAGCTGTTCACCCGTGTCCGGCGTGCTCGCACCAAGTACACCAAGCTGTACCGGCGCCAGTCGGCGGACCTGGTGGCCGCGAAATCGTCCCGAGCGGGAACGTCGACCTCGAACCAGCGGACCAAGCGCAAGGCGGAGATCCTCGAAGATTCACTGGCCCGTGTGGCCACCGCGCTCGGCGCTGCCGCCCGGGCGACCGCAAAGGAACTCAAGGCCGAGCGCCTCGCCGCAGCCACGGCGGCGAAGGGATCTCCACGGACGCAGAGGGCCGCGGCCCCAAGCACGACCTCCACCGGCAAGTCCGGGGCCAAGACGCCACGGGGTCGGTCGAGTTCGAAGTCTGGCCAGGCGTCGAAGAAGTCCTCCGGAGCTCGCAACCAGGCCAAACGCGACAGTCGCTGACGTCGCGGGCCGCAGCGAGGGCGGGGGCCAACGTCCGCACCGGCGATGCGACCCCGACGTTCACCGTCTTGTGGCTGGTCGACGAATCCTCACGCTCCGGATGGAACGCCGGCGTCACCGCCGACAACGGCCTCAATCTTGCGGATGTCCGCTTCGTCGTGGTCGACGTCGCTTCGATCGCCACGCAGGCGGACGCCGATGCGTTGATCGCGGCAAGCACGGGGTTCGCCGGCCGCACCACCAACGGCCCCGATGTGCCCGTCTCCTACGGCGGTGCGTCCTGGCTGCGGCAATACCTCTCCATGAACGGGGCCTCGTTCAGCTCCGACGGGCCGATCGCAGGCTTCTTCAACTGAACACCATTCGCCGCGTCAGCGGGCCTGGATGTAGTCGTGGAGTTGGTTGTTCTCGTGTTCGAGCTGACCGACCCTTGCCTTCACCACGTCGCCGATCGAGATGATGCCGTCGAGCTTCCCGTCGTGATCCACGACGGGAAGGTGGCGGATCCGCCGGTCGGTCATCATGCCCATCAACTGGTCGACGGTGTCGTCACCGCGACACGTGGTGACCGTCGTCGACATCGCGGAGCTCACCTGATGGCCGAGTGTCGACGCTCCGTGCGCGGCCAGCGCGCGGACGACGTCGCGCTCGGAGATGATCCCGTCGATCGTTCGGCCGTCACGACTGACGACGAGCGCGCCGACGCCGTGGTCGCGTAGCGACGCCGTGGCGTCGCCGAGCGACGCGTCAGGCGCGATGGTGGCCACTGCGTTCCCTTTGACCTTCAGGACATTGTGGACGTGCATCGAGTTCCCCTCCCGATCAGGCGACCGGAGCCGCGGTGTTCGTCCTCCCCGCCGGGGACGTTAGTGCACTCGTGAAGGCACCTCAACCGGCGTGCGCTGGCGATCCGTGTTCGGCGGGGAACTACAACGGGGGGCATGGCCACACGAAGGACTCGACAGGGCGTCATCGAGGGCGTCGAGCGGCTCGGCGTCGAGCAGTACCGCGGCATCCGCTTCGGCGAGGCACCGGTCGGCGATCGCCGCTTCCGAGCCCCGATTCCATCGCAGCAGTGGCGCTCGGGCTGGACCGGCACCCTCGACGCGACCACGTTCGGGAACCGGGCGATGCAGCCACCGATGTCGGCGGTGTTCGGCGGCGCTGGGCCGGGACACAACCATGAGGACTGCCTGTTCCTCAACGTCTTCACGCCTGCCACCGACGGGAGTGACCGCCCGGTGCTGTGCTGGATTCACGGCGGCTCGTACACCTCGGGCTCCGCGAACGACTACAACGCGTCGATCATCGCCGCCCAGGGCGACGTCGTCGTGGTGCCGATCAACTACCGCCTCGGCGCATTCGGGTTCCTCGACGTGTCGGGCCTCGACCCGGCCTACGCCGGCTCGGCCGCCAACGGCATCCGCGACCAGATCCTCGCCCTCGAGTGGATCCGCGACCACATCGCCGACTTCGGCGGCGACCCCGCCAACGTCACGATCATCGGCCAGTCCGCCGGCGCCGGCTCGGTCCTCGGCCTCCTGGCTGCGCCGAGCGCTGACGGCCTGTATCACCGCGCCGTGGCGAACAGCCCCGGCGGCATCAACGTGCCGACCACCGGGAACTGGGCCGAGCGGATCGCTCGGCGACTCACCGAAACGAGTGGATCGACGCTCGAACGCCTCCGCTCGGCCTCGGCGCCCGACCTGCTCGACGCCCAGATCGCGGCGACGTTCCCGACGGGCAGCATCGACGGCACCGTCGTCACCCGGCATCCGGTCGACGCGATCCGCGAACGGGGCGCCGATGGCGTGCCGCTGCTGGTCGGCACCAACCTCGACGAGGGGACGTTGTTCACCCTCCCCTACCGGGACAATCCCGACGTCCTCGACGCGATCGGCCGCGCGCTCGCACTCCAGGTGACGCGCAACGGCGACGTCCCTGCGTACTTCGATGCGCTGCGGGCCCGCTACCCCGACGACGACTCGTACGCCAGAGCGAACCGGGTGTGGGGCGACCTGTTCCGGCGCACCGCTGTCGAGGCGGCCGCCGCTGCAACCGAGGCCGGGCACGGCGGCTGGTTGTACCGACTCGACCTCCTCACCACGGTCGGCGGCGACGCATTCGGCGCCACCCACTCCGCCGATGTCACCCTCACGTTCAACTGGTTGGGTGCCGAGCAGCCGATGGGATTCAGCCTCTACGAGCGCGACGACGCCACGGCGATCGACCTGTCCCGGCGCTGGAGCGACACGGTCCTCGCCTTTGCGCGAACGGGCGATCCGAACGGCGCAGGACTCCCCCCGTGGCGTCCGTACGCCAACAGGGATCGAGCGTGCATGATGCTCGACACGACGATCGAGCTCCGCGACGACCCTGACGGCGCCGACCGCGATCGCTGGCGCTGAACCCCAGGCGCTGAGCGCACGCCACGCAACGGCGGTCCCGCGACGAGCGGTGCAGTGGCGGGCACCGAGGCCACGAATCGATGAGAGTTTTCTCATCGACTTTTCATCCGGCCCACCGTGTGGGGCGCGATGCTGTCGGTCGACATGCTGTCGCGCTCTGCCCTCCGAGTATTCGCCCTCGCTGCCGTCTTCGTCGTCGCGGTCGGGATGGGTGTGATGCTCGTCCAGGTCGCCGTCGGCGCCTTCGAGGACAACCAACCCGTGATCGAGCCGATCCAACTCGTTCCGACGACCCCGCCTCCCACCTCCGCTCCCGACGAGTCGATCATCGCTCCGATCACGACCGAGCCGGACTCGGTGTCGACGACCGTACGACCACCGTCCGCCACGACCGTGCCGGCAACCAACCCTCCCCCCGCGGCGCCGCCAGTGCCGCCGCCTCCAGTGCCGGCGCCTGCGCCAGTGCCGGCGCCTGCGCCACCGCCACCCCCGATCGCGTGGAACGACGACGACCATGACGACGACGACGACGACGATGACGATGACGACGATGACGACGAGGACGACGACGACGAACGCGATGACGAACGCGATGACGACTGAGGTCGGCGAACGCTCACCGTGGCGCCCCGGGATTCGGGCGCGGGTGGTGATCGGCTATGTGGCGCTGCTCGCGGCCGCGCTGATCATCGCTGCAGTCGTGACGCGCCAGGTGCTGCTCGCCCGGCTCGACCGCGACATCGACCGCTCGCTCACCCAGGAGGTCGAGGAGCTGCGGCTGCTGGCGGAGGGAACCGACCCCGCCACCGGTGAACCCTTCGGCGACGACGTCGAGACCATTCTCGACACGTTCCTCTCACGCAGCGTGCCCGCCGATGACGAGGCGTTCTATGCGTTGGTCGGCGGCGAGCCCTTCCTGCGGAGCTTCGAGGCGCCACCCGAGCTCTTCGCCGACCGGGCGATCGTGGAGCGTTGGGCCGCCGCGACGACGCCGCGTCGGGACGACTTCGACTCTCCGATCGGAGCGGTCCGATCGCTGGCCGTGCCGCTCGGAACCGACACCACGAACCTCGGAACGTTCGTCGTCGCCTACTTCCCGGGACCCGAACGGACGTCGATCTCGCAGGTCCTGCGAGTCCTGTTCGTCGCCGGCAGTGTCGTGCTCGTCGCCTCCGGTGCGCTCGCCTGGTCGCTGTCCGGGCGAATTCTGAGACCGGTCCGCGACCTGACCGACACCGCTCGCGACATCTCCGACGCCGACCTGTCGGCCCGCATCCCGGTGGAGGGCCACGACGAACTCGCTGAGCTCGGCACCACCTTCAACGAAATGCTCGACCGACTCGAACGTGGCTTCGACGGCCAGCGCCAGTTCCTCGACGACGTCGCGCACGAGTTGCGCACCCCGATCACCATCGTGCAGGGACATCTCGACCTCGTCGGCGACGATCCCGACGACCGAGCCGAGACCATCGCCATCATCACCGACGAACTCGATCGAATGAACCGCTACGTGAACGACCTCCTCCTGCTCGCCCAGTCCGAGCGCGGGGACTTCCTGCACCTGGAGCCGGTCGACTTGACCGAGTTCGCTGCATCGACGCTGCGGACCGTGTCCGCCATGGCCGTGCGAGAGTGGGCGCTCGAGGTGGACCTCGACGAACCCGTCACGCTCACCGCCGATCCTCGCCGCCTCTCGCAAGCCGTGTTGAACCTTGCGGCGAACGCCGTCGAGCACACCACGACAGGAGACCGGATCTGTCTCGGCGTCGGACTCGATGGCGACGCATCGACCCGTACGGGTCTGATCTGGGTGGAGGACTCCGGGTCCGGCATCGACCCCGAGTTCGCCGACTCGCTCTTCCAACGCAGTGCCCGCGGCGCGACGAGCCGGGCATCGCGGCCTGACGGGATGGGCATCGGACTGTCGATCGTCGACGCCGTGGCCCGCGCCCACCACGGGCGCACCGAGGTCGCCAACGTCACCGGCGGCGGGGCCCGTTTCACCCTGGTACTCCCGGCGCCGGACGGGGCAGCCACCGAACGCGGAGACGACGACATGAGAGCGAGCCGACCATGACGCGAGTGCTGATTGCCGAGGACGAGGACCGGATCGTCTCGTTCCTCGAGAAAGGTCTCCGAGCCAGTGGGTACAGCACCTACGCCGTCGGCAGCGGTCTCGACGCTGCTGCCGTTGCGCGCGACGAGGACTTCGACATCATGATTCTCGACCTCGGGTTGCCCGGCATCGACGGCCACGAAGTGCTCAGACGCATCCGCCAGCGCGGCGAGCGACTCCCTGTGGTGATCCTGACCGCCCGCGACGGCGTCGACGACACCGTCGCGGGGCTCGAGCAGGGAGCGGACGACTACATGACCAAGCCGTTCCGTTTCGAGGAGCTGCTGGCCCGCTTGCGTTTGCGGCTCCGCGACGACGGCACGTCGGAGACCACCGTGCTGAGCGCCGGGTCCGTGAGCCTCGACCTCCGATCTCGTCGAGCAAGCGTCGACGACCGCGTGGTCGAGCTGACTTCGCGCGAGTTCGCACTGCTGGAAGTGTTCCTCCGCCACGCCGGTCAAGTCCTGTCCCGCGGGCAGCTGCTGTCGCACGTGTGGGGCTACGACTTCGACCCCGGCTCCAACGTCGTCGACGTCTATGTCAGGTACTTGCGACGCAAGCTCGGCGATGATGTCATCCAGACCGTGCGGGGTATGGGATATCGCATCGAGGGGTGAACCGTGCCGGACGAAGATGAGAGAGTTCTCCTCTCGTCCTCATCGTGCACACATCGGCGTGGGCGAACCTGTCGGCCATGGTCGACACCGCGCTCGCCGCAGACCGGAGCATCGATGAGGCCCTCCCGGCCGCTGCCTATCTGACCGGACTCGACGCCCAGGCGGTGATCGACGCCGCCGTACGCGCTGCAGGTGGCGATCTGCACTCGTGTCGGGCAGCGAACGTCCAGTATCGGCCCGGCTCCGATCTCGTGGTGCGCTACGAGACCTTCGTGTCGTGGGGTGGGAACCCGCCCGCACGCGAAACGTTGCTCGCCTCGACGACACGCCACGGCCCGCCCGCAGGCACCCTGCCCGTGATCGCCGACGCTGACGGCCACACGCTCGAGGTCGGGGTCTGGCGATGGCCATTCGATCCTCGACTGACCTCGCTCACCGACATGGTGACGGCAGACTCCGCCGCCGCTCGTCTCTGCGACCTCGTCGAGCCACCCCTGGCGCTCGATGTCGTCGCCTATCGACCGACCGAGCGATGCGTGGTGCGAGTCACCGGCGCCTGCGGCACCACGATCTACGTCAAGGTGCTCGATCCTGCTGCCGCCGGTGCGGTGATCGAGCGGCATCGACGGCTGCGCGCCGCCGGTGTGCCGGTACCCGAGATCGTCGGCAGTGACGCCGCCGCCGGATGGCTGGCGATGGCCGAGCTTCCGGGTGACACGCTGCGCCTGCGACTGAAGGCCCAGCAGCCTGGCTGGCCGAAGGCCGAGGAGTACCTCGATCTCGTCCAACGGCTGCGCGGCGTCGAGCTGACCGACGTCGCCCGCGTCACGCCGCGAACTGTCGACGCACTCGGGCACGCAGCGATGCTCGCCGTGGTGCTTCCCGAACAGCAGCCGCGGCTCGAACGCCTCTCCGAGGCGCTGGCCGACGCCGCCGACGCCGCCGCCGAACGGGTCGGCCCGACAGTGCACGGAGACCTCTACGAGGCCCAGGTCACCGTCGACGGCGGACGGATCACCGGGCTGCTCGACGTCGACGACGCCGGCCCGGGTGACCCACTCGACGACTTCGCCACGGTGCTCGGCCACCTCCGGTATCGCCTGCAGACCATCACCGAACGCCGTCACCGCGATGCCGTACGGCGATACGCAGACGAGCTTCGCCAGGGATTCGTCCGGGGCGCCGGGGTCGACGCCGAGGCACTCGACGCAGTGACCGCGGGGGTGCTCGTCGGCCTGGCGACGGGCCCGTTCCGCATCCAGCAACACCACTGGCGCCGAGAGGTCGGCCGAACCCTGCGTCGCGCCGAGCGACTGCTGGTCGGGTCGGCAGGTTCCGGGCGATGAGAAATGTCTCAGGTCGCACTCATCGTCGTCACACGTGCGACTGCGAGAAATGAACTCGACAACACGACACACCACGACTGAGAAGGAGCATCACATGCGCAAGTCACGGATCAACTGGAAGGTCGCCGCGGTCAGCGGCGCACTCGTCGGCGTCGGAATCGGCGGGTTCGCCATCGCCAGCGCCGAGGAGCCGACCGTTCTGCCGGACGGGGTCGTCCTCGACCGGAACCTGTCGGCGTCCTCGCCGACCCAAGCACCGACGACCACCTCCGTCCCGACGACGACCGACTCGGCGTCAGCCGATCCGGTCACGCAACCGACAGCGGACGCCGTCGACGTCACGTCGACGACCATTGCGTCGCCCTCGAGCCCGGCGTCACCGGCCAGCGTCGCCTCACCGGCCAGCGTCGCCAGCCCGGCCAGCGTCGCCTCACCGGCCAGCGTCGCATCACCGGCCAGCGTCGCCAGCCCGGCCAGCCCGGCCAGCGTCGCATCACCGGCCAGCGTCGCCTCGCCGCCCAGCGTCGCCTCGCCAGCCAGCGTCGCCTCACCGGCCAGCGTCGCTTCACCGGCCAGCCCGGCCAGCGTCGCCTCGCCAGCCAGCGTCGCATCACCGCCCAGCCCGGCATCGCCGGACGGCGTCGACTCGGTGGACAGCCCCGGTTCCAGCTGATCGATACCGACCCAACAACGACAATGAGCCCGGGCCGTGCGGCCCGGGCTCATTCGCGTTGTCGAACAACCGCGTCAGCGGTCGGAGATCACCAGCGGTAGTGGGCGAACGCCTTGTTGGACTCGGCCATCTTCTGGATGTCGTCGCGCTTCTTCATCGCAGCGCCCAATCCGTTGGCGGCGTCCATCAGTTCGTTGGCGAGGCACTCGGCCATCGTCTTCTCACGACGGGCACGGGCGTAGTCGACCGTCCAGCGGATCGCCAGCGTGGTTGCACGGCGAGGACGAACCTCGACCGGCACCTGATAGGTGGCACCACCCACGCGGCGGCTGCGCACCTCGAGCGGCGGCTTGACGTTCTCGATCGCACGCTTGACGGTGTCGATCGCCATGTCGTCGCCTTCGAGACGCGACTGGATGATCTCCATTGCGTCATAGACGATCTTCTCGGCGACGGTGCGCTTGCCGTGCAGCATCACCTTGTTCGTGATCTGCGTGACGAGCTGCGACTTGTGGATGGGATCCGCGACGAGTTCGCGGCGGGGAGCAGGACCTTTACGTGGCATCTCGGGTCACTTCTCCTTCTTGGCGCCGTAGCGGCTGCGGGCCTGCTTGCGGTTCTTCACACCGACGGCATCGAGCGCGCCGCGGATGATCTTGTAGCGCACACCGGGGAGGTCGCGGACGCGACCGCCGCGCACGAGCACGATCGAGTGCTCCTGCAGGTTGTGGCCCTCGCCCGGGATGTAGGCGGTGACCTCGATGCCGGAGTTGAGGCGCACACGAGCGACCTTGCGAAGTGCCGAGTTCGGCTTCTTCGGGGTGGTCGTGTACACGCGGGTGCAGACGCCACGGCGCTGGGGCGAACCCTTGAGCGCCGGTGTCTTGCTCTTGGTGACTTTCGAGCTACGACCCTGACGGACGAGCTGTTGGATTGTTGGCACTGATGGAACCTCGTTCGTTCACGTCGTTTCGGCAGCGAAGAGCCAGCGAAATGTGATGGGTTGGGCTGATCGCGGGTTGCGACCCGCCCGCCGTACACCGGGAGTTCACCCGATGAGAGGACCCTGCAAGGCTACGGGCGCCCGCCCCCACGCGCAACCGACGCTGCCGCGACGAGCCGAACCGGCCGTCTCCGGTCGGTTCGCTCATCGCACCAACACCGAGCTGTTCACGTCGTTCGGCGCGTCGGTGCACGAGGAGAGTGGTAGAACCGCGGCCGTGGGAGTGTTGACATCCGATCCGCTCCTCGTGTTGTTCCTCGTCGTTGCGCTCGGCGCCGCGTTGGCGAGGGTGCGGATCAAGGGGGTTGGCCTCGGGCCCGCCGCGGCCCTGTTCGCGGGCCTCGCCGTGTCGGCGATCGAACCGGATCTGGCCGATCTTCCCGCGATCATCCCGCTGTTCGGGCTGGCGCTGTTCATCTACACGATCGGGCTGGCGTCGGGCCCGGCGTTCTTCGGCGGCCTGCGCCAGGACGGACTTCGCGTGAGCATTGCCGTCGTGGTGCTGCTCGGCGCAATCGGTCTCACCGTCGGCGGGGTGAGTGAGCTGTTCGACTTCGATGCCGGGGCGCGGGCCGGGCTGTTCGCTGGTTCGCAGACCAACACCCCGGCGTTGTCCGCGGCGCTCGAACAGCTCGCGCCACAGATCGCGAGCGGCGAGGTCACCGATCCCGTCGTCGGCTATTCGCTCGCCTACCCACTCGGTGTGATCGCGATGATCGTCGCCGCCGGGTGGTCACTGCGCCGGGTCCGGCATCCCGGTCATGGCGAGGTGGTGCCGGCGAGCGAGCCAGGGCAACGCAATGCAACGAGCGCCACGGTGATCGTCACGCGTGACGGGCTCCCGACACTGGGCGAGCTGCGGTCATGGCGCGGTGAACGGCTGGGTTTTTCGCGGGTCGAGCACGACGGCAACGTCGACCTCGCCACGAACGACATCGTGCTGCAGCCCGGTGACCTGTGCACCGTGATCGGTACGCCCGACGTCGTCGACCGGTTCGTCGAGTGGGCCGGCCACCGCAGCGAGCGGCATCTGGCGCTCGATCGCAAGCGGCTGGACTTCCGCCGTGTCTCGGTGTCGAAGCGTGAGCTCGCCGGCGCAAAGCTTCGCGACGTCGACCTCGAAGGCCGCTTCGGGGCGATGGCCACCAGGGTGCGTCGGGGCGACGCCGACCTGATCGTCGACCGCGACTTCGTGCTGCGCCTCGGTGACCGCCTCCGCGTGGTCGGCCCCACCGACCGGATGGGTGACATCGCCGCAGCGTTGGGCGATTCGGACCGCGGGCTCAGCGAGGTGGACGCCCTCGGATTCGCGACGGGTCTGGCACTCGGGTTGCTGCTGGCGCAACTCACCATCCCCCTGCCCGGCGGGGGCGAGATCGAACTCGGGATCGGGGGCGGTCCGCTCATCGTGGCGCTGGTGCTCGGCACCATTGGCCGGTCGGGGCCGTTCACCTGGCAGATTCCCTACGCAGCAAATCTCACGATCCGCCAACTCGGTGTGTCGCTGTTCCTCGGTGGTGTGGGCATTCGGTCGGGGGCGACGTTCGCCGACGCCGTCGGCACCAGGGTCGGGCTGCAACTGGCGCTCGCCGGCGTGCTGGTCACCGCTGCGACCGCCGCGATGGCGACGATCATGATCCGGGTGCTGCGACGCGGCCCGGTCGACGGTGCCGGCATCATCGCCGGGATCCAGACGCAGCCGGCTGTGTTGGCGTTCGCTTCCGAGCGCGCCGACGGCGACGAACGCATCGACACCGGCTACGCGCTCGTATTCCCGCTTGCGATGATCCTCAAGCTCGTCATCGTCCAGCTCCTCATCTGACCCACCCGCGATGAGCCAACCGGGCGCCGGCGCCACCATTCGCTCATCGCGGCCCCATCGGTCGCCGCACCGATGAGCGAGCGGACCGCCGGCGCCACCATTCGCTCATCGCGCCGAAAACGCCGAACGACCCGGGCGCTGGGCCCGGGTCGTTCAGCAGTGCTGGAGGCGAGGCTCAGCCGATCGGTTCGGCGGCGGCCTCGGGCTCGTAGGTGCCTTCGAGGCCGGCCAGGAATGCTGCCGGGTCCTCTTCCTCACCGTCGCTCGAGTAGAACGACATCGGCTCGTACTCCGGCGCTTCGATGCCGAACTCGCGGTACTTCATCATGCCGGTACCAGCCGGGATGAGCTTGCCGATGATGATGTTCTCCTTGAGCCCGATCAGGCTGTCGCCGCGGCCGTCGATGGCGGCCTCGGTGAGCACGCGGGTGGTCTCCTGGAACGAGGCAGCCGACAGCCACGACTCGGTGGCCAGCGACGCCTTGGTGATGCCCATGAGTTCCGGGCGGCCCTCGGCGGGACGCTGGCCCTCTTCGACCATGCGACGGTTGGTGTCGCGGAAGCGCTTCGAATCGACGCGCTCGCCCGGCAGGAACGCCGTGCCACCGACCTCCTGCACGCCGACCCGACGGGTCATCTGGCGCACGATGAGCTCGATGTGCTTGTCGTGGATCGACACACCCTGGTCGCGGTAGACCCGCTGGACCTCTTCGACCAGGTACAGCTGCGTCTCGCGGATGCCCTTGATCTCCATGATCTCCTTCGGATCGAAGGGACCGTCGGTGAGCGGATCGCCGGCCTTGACGTCCTGGCCGTCCTCGACGATCGGACGAGCACCGAGCGGCAGCACGACCTCGTGCTCCTCGCCGGCGTCATCGACCACGACGACGGGGATGCCCTTGCCCTCGTCCTCACGCAGGCTCAGCACACCGCTCGCCTTGGCGAGTCGGGCCGAGCCCTTGGGCGTACGAGCTTCGAACAGCTCGACGACGCGGGGCAGACCGCCGGCGATGTCCTTACCGGCCACACCACCGGTGTGGAAGGTACGCATCGTCAGCTGCGTGCCGGGCTCGCCGATCGACTGGGCGGCGATGACGCCGACAGCCTCGCCGAGCTCGATCATCTTGCCGGTGGCCAGCGAACGGCCGTAGCACATTGCGCACACGCCGAGTTCGGCGTCACACGTGAGCACCGACCGCACACGAAGACGGGTGATGTTGGCGTCGTCGCGCAACGCTTCCATCTCCTCGTCACCGACGATGGTGTTGCGCGGCAGCAGCGAGATCTCCTCGCCGTCCTTCAGCATCGGCGCAGCGAGCTCGGTGTCGTTGAGCAGCGCACGGCCGTACAGCTTGGTCTCGAGGTACGAGCGACGGTTCGCCGTGTCGGGCGAGACGTTCTCGATCCAGACGCCGAGCGTCGAGCCGCAGTCCTCTTCGCGCACGATCAGTTCCTGGGCGACGTCGACGAGGCGACGGGTGAGGTAGCCGGAGTCCGCGGTACGCAGCGCCGTGTCGACGAGGCCCTTACGGGCGCCCGGCGTGGCGATGAAGTACTCGAGGGTTTCGAGGCCCTCACGGAAGTTCGACTTGATCGGGCGGGGGATCATGTCGCCACGAGGGTTGGCCACCAGACCGCGCATACCGGCGATCTGACGCATCTGGGTCATGTTGCCGCGTGCACCCGAGCCGACCATCATGTCGATCGGGTTGAACTGCTGCTCCTTGAACTCCTTCTCCATGGCGGCCTGCACCTCGGCGGTGGCATCGGTCCAGATGCGCACCTCCTGCTGACGGCGCTCGCCGTCGGTGATGATGCCCCGACGGAACTGCTTCTCGACCTTGTCGGCCTGCTCCTCGTAGCCGTCGAGCAGCGCCCGCTTGACCTTCGGGGTGCGCACGTCGTCGATCGACACGGTCAGGCCTGACTGCGTCGCGTAGCGGTAGCAGAGGTTCTTGATCCGGTCGAGCGAGTCGGCGACGATGGCCTTGTCGTAGTTGTCGGAGAGGCGCTCGACGATGACGCCCATCTCCTTCTTCTTGACGGTCTCGTTGAAGTGGCCGAACTGCTCGGTGTAGTCCTCCGGCAGCGCCTCTTCGAAGAGGACGCGACCAACGGTCGACTCGAACGGCTCCTTGCCCGGAGGACGCATGTTGATGCGGGCGTGCAGGGCCAGCGTGCCCTCGTCGTACGCACGCAGCGCCTCCCACAGGTGGCGGAACGTGCGGCCTTCGCCGGCGGTGCCGTCCATCTGCTCGGTGAGGTAGTAGCCACCGATGATGAGGTCCTGCGACGGGGTGACGATCGGACGACCCGACGCCGGCGACAAGATGTTGTTGGCGCTGAGCATGAGCACGCGGGCCTCGGCCTGTGCTTCTGCCGACAGCGGCACGTGGATGGCCATCTGGTCACCGTCGAAGTCGGCGTTGAACGCCGTGCAGACGAGCGGATGGATCTGGAGGGCCTTGCCCTCGACCAGCACCGGCTCGAAGGCCTGGATGCCGAGGCGGTGCAGCGTCGGTGCACGGTTGAGCAGCACCGGGTGCTCCTTGATGACGTCTTCGAGGACGTCCCACACCTGCGGGCGACGCCGCTCGACCATGCGCTTGGCGGTCTTGATGTTCTGCGCGAGCTCGAGATCGACGAGGCGCTTCATGACGAACGGCTTGAACAGCTCGAGCGCCATCAGCTTCGGCAGACCGCACTGGTGCAGCCGCAGCGTCGGGCCGGCCACGATGACCGAACGACCCGAGTAGTCGACGCGCTTGCCGAGCAGGTTCTGACGGAAGCGACCCTGCTTGCCCTTGAGCATGTCGGACAGCGACTTGAGCGGACGGTTGCCCGGCCCGGTCACCGGCCGGCCGCGGCGACCGTTGTCGAACAGTGCGTCGACGGCCTCCTGCAGCATGCGCTTCTCGTTGTTGATGATGATCTCCGGCGCACCGAGGTTGAGCAGACGCTCCAGGCGGTTGTTGCGGTTGATCACACGGCGGTAGAGGTCGTTGAGGTCGGAGGTCGCGAAGCGGCCACCGTCGAGCTGCACCATCGGGCGAAGCTCTGGCGGGATCACCGGCACGACGTCGAGGATCATGGCCTTCGGGTCGTTGGTGCGGCGGCCGTGCTCGTCGCGACGGTTGAACGACGCCACGATCTTGAGGCGCTTGATGGCCTTCTGCTTGCGCTGCGCGCTGAGCGGCTTCTGGCCTTCCTGCGGGTCGATCGCGTTGCGGAGCTTGATCTCCTCTTCGTCGAAGTCGATCCGGTCGATCAACGACTTGATCGCCTCGGCGCCGGTGCCACCTTCGAAGTACTCGCCGTACTTGTCGCGCATCTCGCGCCACAGCATTTCGTCTTCGATGATCTTGCGGGCGTGCAGCGACTTGAACTCGTCCCACGTGCGTGCGATCAGGTCGAGCTCGATGTCGTAGCGCTCGCGGATCGCTTCGATCTCCTTGTCGGCTTCCTTCTGGATCTTCTTCAGATCGGCAGCCTTGGCGTCTTCCTTCTCGGCCTCGGCGGCGGTCTCTTCGAGCTCCTTGAAGCGCCGGTCGATGGCGAGTTCCATCTCCTTGACGATGGCATCGCGCTCTTCGAGGTACTCGGCCTCGAGGTTGGGCAGCGCCTCGTGGCGGCCGTCCTCGTCGACCCAGCTGACGAGGTGCGCCGCGAAGTAGATGACCTTCTCGAGCATCTTGGCCTTGAGCTCCTCCTTCGGCTCGATGCCGGCGAGGAGGTAGGCGAGCCACGAACGGGTGCCGCGCAGGTACCAGATGTGCACGGCCGGAGCGGCGAGCTCGATGTGGCCCATGCGGTCGCGACGGACCTTGGAGCGGGTGACCTCGACGCCGCAGCGCTCGCAGATGATGCCCTTGAAGCGGACACGCTTGTACTTGCCGCAGTAGCACTCCCAGTCGCGGGTCGGCCCGAAGATCTTCTCGCAGAACAGGCCGTCCTTCTCGGGACGCAGCGTGCGGTAGTTGATCGTCTCGGGCTTCTTCACCTCACCGTGTGACCAGTTGCGGATCTGGTCCGCCGTGGCCAAGCGGATCTTCAGTTCGCTGAACATGTTGACGTCGAGCATGAGTTCCTCGTGTTCGCTCTCGGGTGTTCGTGTCTTGAGTCAGTTGCGTCGTTCGATGCCCGGCGGCGGCGAGGGAAGCGCCAGCGACGAGCTGCAGGGAGGGAGCGGTCACAGCCAAGCGGAGACCAGTCCCTCCCCGCCAGATCAGTAGCGGTTGGCGGCGCGCTCGGCTTTTTCTCTTCGCGCCGTGCGTCGTCTTCGTCGGTGCCGCGCTCGGGGCGGGAGATGTCGATGCCGAGTTCCTCGGCGGCGCGGTAGACCTCGTCGTCGAGGTCGCGCATCTCGATCTCGTGGCCGTCCTCGGTGAGCACTTCGACGTTGATGCAGAGTGCCTGCATCTCCTTCATCAGCACCTTGAAGCTCTCGGGCACGCCCGGTTCGGGGATGTTGTCGCCCTTGACGATTGCTTCGTACACACGGACACGGCCGAGCACGTCGTCGGACTTGATGGTGAGCAGCTCCTGCAGGCAGTACGCCGCGCCGTAGGCCTCGAGGGCCCACACTTCCATCTCGCCGAATCGCTGGCCGCCGAACTGCGCCTTACCACCGAGCGGCTGCTGGGTGATCATCGAGTACGGGCCGGTCGAGCGGGCGTGGATCTTGTCGTCGACCAGGTGGGCCAGCTTCAAGATGTACATGTACCCGCAGGTGATCTGGTTGTCGTACTTCTCGCCGGTGCGACCGTTGTAGAGGTCGAGCTTGCCGTTCAGGCCGACGAGGCGATCGCCGCTCGCGGCTTCGGGGTTCAGCTGCTCGAGGATCTCCTGGATCGTCGGATGGTCGAGCGACTTCTCCTTCTCGTCCCAGTTGGCGCCGTCGAACACCGGCGTCGCCACGAACGTGGCGGGCTTGGTGTTCGGGCGGGTCTTGGTCTCGGTACCGCGGATCGGCGCCTCGCCGATCTTGGTGCCGTCGGGGTTGGTCCAACCCCAGCGGGCGCAGTAGCCGAGGTGCGCTTCGAGCACCTGACCGACGTTCATGCGGCTCGGCACGCCGAGCGGGTTGAGGATGATGTCGACCGGCTGGCCATCGGCGCTGTAGGGCATGTCCTCGATCGGCAGGATCTTGGAGATGACGCCCTTGTTGCCGTGGCGGCCGGCGAGCTTGTCGCCGACGCTGATCTTGCGCTTCTGGGCGACGTACACCCGCACGAGCTGGTTGACGCCGGGCGGGAGCTCGTCGCCGTCGTCACGGTTGAACACCTTGACGTCGATGACCTTGCCGACCTCGCCGTGCGGCACCTTCAAGCTGGTGTCGCGGACCTCGCGGGCCTTCTCGCCGAAGATCGCGCGCAGCAGGCGCTCTTCAGGGGTCAGCTCGGTCTCGCCCTTGGGCGTGACCTTGCCGACGAGGACGTCACCGGGGCCGACTTCGGCGCCGACACGGATGATGCCGCGGTCGTCGAGGTCGGCGAGGATGTCGTCGCTCAGGTTCGGGATGTCACGCGAGATCTCTTCCGGGCCGAGCTTGGTGTCGCGGGCATCGACCTCGTGCTCCTTGATGTGGATCGACGTGAGCACGTCGTCCTTCACCAGGCGCTCGGACAGGATGATCGCGTCCTCGAAGTTGTAGCCCTCCCACGGCATGAACGCCACGAGCAGGTTCTTGCCGAGGGCGAGTTCACCCTCGTCGGTCGACGGGCCGTCAGCGATGATCGAGCCCTTCGAGACGATGTCGCCCTCGACGACGCGCGGCCGCTGGTTGATGCAGGTGTCCTGGTTGGACCGGCGGAACTTGGCGAGTCGGTAGACCCGCTTGCCCTCGGTCTTGTACTGGACGGTGATCGACTCGCCGGACACCTCGGTGACCTCGCCGTCGTCGATCGCCTGGATCAGGTCGGCAGCGTCGCGGGCAGCGCGGTTCTCGATGCCGGTTCCGATGTAGGGCGCCTCGGCGCGAATCAGCGGAACGGCCTGACGCTGCATGTTGGCGCCCATCAGGGCGCGGTTGGCGTCGTCGTGCTCGAGGAACGGAATCAGCGCCGTGGCGACCGAGACGATCTGCTTCGGCGACACGTCGATGAAGTCGACTTCCTCGGGCGGCACGTAGCCGATGTCGGTGGTGGCACCGAAGAAGCTCTCGGCTTCGAGCATCTTGCGCAGATCCTCGAGGCTGGCTGCCTGCGGCGAGCGACGCACGAGCGTGCGTTCGTCGCGGATGCTGCCATCGTCCTTCAGCGGCGTGTTGGCCTGGGCGACGACGTAGTTCTCTTCCTCGTCGGCGGCCATGTAGACGATCTTGCCGGTGACCTTGCCGTCCTTGACCTCGCGGTACGGGCTCTCGATGAAGCCGAACTCGTTGACGCGGGCGTACGTGGACAGACCACCGATCAGGCCGATGTTCGGACCTTCCGGGGTCTCGATCGGGCACATGCGGCCGTAGTGGCTGAAGTGCACGTCGCGGACTTCGAAGCCGGCACGCTCACGCGACAGACCGCCCGGTCCGAGCGCCGACAGGCGGCGCCGGTGGGTGAGGCCCGACAGCGGGTTGACCTGGTCCATGAACTGCGACAGCTGGGAGGTTCCGAAGAACTCCTTGATCGCCGCGACGACCGGGCGGATGTTGATGAGCGTCTGCGGCGTGATCGCCTCGACGTCCTGGGTGGTCATGCGCTCACGCACGACGCGCTCCATACGGCTGAGGCCGATGCGCACCTGGTTCTGGATCAGCTCGCCGACCGAGCGGATGCGGCGGTTGGCGAAGTGGTCCTGGTCGTCGAGGCGGTAGCCGGGCTCCTGCTTGACGAGGTGCAGCATGTAGGTGATCGATGCGAGCACCTCGCAGCGGCTGAGCACGTTCTGGTTCTCGTCGGGGTAGTCGAGCAGCGGCTCGCCCTCGGAGTTGACGGCGCCGTCGAGACCGAACAGCGCGCCGAGGCCGGCGACCTCGTCGCCGAGCTTGCGGTTGAGCTTGTAGCGACCGACGCGGGAGAGGTCGTAGCGACGGCTCTCGAAGAAGGCGTTGCGGAAGTAGGCCTTGGCCGACTCGACCGTGGGCGGCTCGCCCGGACGGGCACGCTTGTAGATCTCGACGAGTGCTTCGTCCTGGGTCGGCGCGATGTCGCGCTCCTTGTCCCACTGGCCTTCGAGGAAGTCGAAGTGGGCGACGAACCGGTCGAGGAAGCCCGGAGCGTTCTCCTCGTCGTAGCCGAGCGCACGCAGCATCGTGAAGATGCCGAGGCGACGCTTGCGGGCCACGCGGGTGCCGGCGGTGACGTCCTTGCCGGGCTTGTGCTCGACGTCGAACTCCATCCACTCGCCGCGGTACGGGTGGATCGTGCCCTTGACGAGCTGGTGCTTGGTGAGGTTGCGGAGGCGGAAGCGCTCGCCCGGCTCGAAGATGACGCCGGGGCTGCGCACCAGCTGCGACACGACGACGCGCTCGGTGCCGTTGACGATGAACGTGCCCTTGTCGGTCATGATCGGGAAGTCGCCCATGAAGACGGTCTGTTCCTTGATCTCACCGGTGTTGCGGTTCATGAACCGGGCGCGCACGAACACGGGCGCGCTGTAGGTCATGTCCTTTTCCTTGCACTCCTCCACCGTGAACTTCGGCGGCGGGCGCAGGTCCTCGTCGAACGGGTCGAATTCCAGCTCGAGCTGGAGCGACTCGGAGAAGTCCTTGATCGGGCTGATGTCGCGGAAGGTGTTCGCCAGGCCCTCGTTGAGGAACCATTCGAAGCTTTCGCGCTGGATCGCGATCAGGTCGGGGAGTTCGAGCGGCTCCTTGAGGTTGCCGAACGAATAGCGTTCACGGGACACGGGACGAGTCGCCACGGATCACTCTCCAAAAAATCGAGGGTGGACGTCGCAGAATGCTGCGACGTATCGCCGGGCGCGCTGATCCAGACCGAAGGGACGGTGGGGGAACAGGGAACACACGGCAACGGACGAGCCTATCGGCGCGGGACGCACAACGTCAACCCGCTACCGGCGTCGTTTCGCCGAGCGGGAGGGTGCCGTCGCTGAATTGCGGGTCAAGGTAAAGAAGTCGGCCGCAGATGTCAAGCACCCGCGGCGCATCGAAGCGAAAACGACAAGAACCCGGCGACCTGAATCGCCGGGTTCTCGTTGCTCATTGTCGTTCATCGAGCGCCGTGCGGCGCCGGACTCACTTCAGTTCGACGGTGGCGCCGACTTCTTCGAGCTTGGCCTTGGCGGCTTCGGCGTCGGCCTTGGAGGCCTTCTCCATCAGCGGCTTCGGTGCGGCGTCGACGAGGTCCTTGGCGTCCTTGAGGCCCACGCCGAGCAGGTCCTTGACGACCTTGACGACCTGGATCTTCTGGGCGCCGGCGCTCTCGAGGACGACGTCGAACTCGTCCTTCTCCTCTTCGGCAGCGGCCTCGCCGCCACCGCCGGCCGGGGCCGCAGCGGCAACTGCGACGGGCGCAGCAGCGGTGACTTCGAACTTCTCCTCGAAGGCGTCGAGCAGTTCCTTGAGCTCGATCACGGTCATGTTGCTGATCGCGTCGAGTACTTCTTCCTTGGTGGTCATTTCTGTATCTCCTGAAAGTGTGGGGTGATCGGGGTGATCGTTCGTGTCAGGCGGCCTCGGTGGCCGACTGCTTCTCGATGAGTGCGGACAGTCCGTACGCGAAGTTGCGTGGGAGCGCCTGGAGCAGACCTGCGGTCTTGACCAGTGGCGCCTGGAACGCGCCGGCCAACTGGGCCAGCAGAACCTCGCGCGACGGCAGGCTGGCGAGCGCCTTCACGTCATCGGCGGACATCGGCGCAGTGCCGAGCATTCCGCCCTTGATGACGAGCAGCGGGTTCGTCTTGCTCTGGTCGAGCAGCGCCTTGGCGGCCGCCACCGAATCACCGGTGACGAACGTGAGCGCGGACGGCCCGAGCAGGTACTCGTTGAGTCCCTCGTAACCGGCATCTGTTGCGGCGATGCGAGCCAGGGTGTTCTTGTACACCTTGTGCTCGGCGCCGGCGGCGCGCAGCGGGGTCCGCAGGTTGGCCATCTGGCCGACCGACATCCCTCGATACTCCGAGACGAACACGGCGACGCTGTTGTTCAGCTTCGCCGTGATCTCCTCGACGATTGCCACCTTGTCGGCGCGGGGCTCGCTCCGACCTGTCGATGTCGTTGCAGTCGTTGTCGTTGTCATGTGTGCATACCTCCTCTCGCTCAACTCGTGGTGCTCGCATCAGATGCGAACACCGACGAGGAGCGCACATGCCCGAGGGGTGGCCCGGCTGTGGTTCTTCGGCGATATGCACCTCGGTTGGCGGGGCGAACCCATTACCCCCTGGCCGGCGTGCGGTTCGGGGACCAACGGTCTCAGGCGAGCGACCGTCTTCGTATGTGGAACTGTGAGGTTACGACCCGTGCGAGTCGCTTCCTCGCGATCAGTTCGTGGTTTCGGGCTTCAGGCGGCCGGTGTCGACGTGGACGCCGGGGCCCATCGTGGACGACACGGTGATCTTCCTCAGGTATCGGCCCTTGGCCGACGCCGGCTTGGCACGCTGGATCTCGTCGATCACCGCGCGGAAGTTCTGCTCGAGCGCAGCGGGCTCGAAGCTCGCCTTGCCCAGCGGCACGTGCACGTTGCCGTAGCGGTCGGTGCGGTACTCGACCTTGCCGCCCTTGAAGTCCTCGACGGCCTTGCCGACGTCCGGGGTGACCGTGCCGGTCTTGGGGTTCGGCATCAGACCACGAGGACCGAGCACGCGGCCGAGACGACCGACGGTCGGCATCATGTCGGGGGTGGCGATGACGAGATCGAAGTCCATCTTGCCCGCTTCGACCTCAGCGAGGAGGTCATCGGCGCCGACGATGTCGGCGCCCGCTGCGCGGGCCTCGTCGGCTGCTTCGCCCGTGGCGAACACGGCGACGCGGATGTCCTTGCCGGTGCCGGCGGGCAGCGCAACGGTGCCGCGCACCATCTGGTCGGCCTTGCGGGGGTCGACGCCGAGGCGGATCGACACGTCGACGCCCTCGTCGAACTTCGCCGACGCCATCGTCTTGACGAGGCCGACGGCCTCGGCCGGTCCGTAGAACTGGTCACGATCGAATTGCTTCAGCGCGTTTGCGTACTTCTTGCCTGACATGGTCTGTCTCCCTCGGTGATGAGCCCGCCGGTCGAGGTAGATCCGGTCGAGGCTGTTGAATGCGAATTGATTACTTGACTTCGATGCCCATGGACCGGGCG
>CAVQSI010000029.1:0-45069 GCA_963715825.1 Ilumatobacteraceae bacterium | reverse complement strand
CGACGAGTCAGGGGGCGCGGTGGGCGACGGCGAGGTCGGCGACGTCTCGCATGATCTTGGCGAGCTGAAAGTCCTTCGGGGTGTACACCGCGGCGATGCCCAGTTCGGCCAGTCGCGGGCGGTCGTCCTCGGGGATGATGCCGCCCACCACCACGGGCGCCTCGACACCCATCGCCTTCAGATGGCCGAGCACGTCGGGGACGAGGTCGAGGTGCGAACCCGACAGGATCGACAACCCGATCACGTCGGGGTCCTCGTCGCGCGCCGACGCGGCGATCTGCTCGGGCGTCGAGCGGATGCCCGAGTACACGACCTCCATGCCCGAGTCGCGTGCGGCGACCGCAATCTGCTCGGCGCCGTTGGAGTGGCCGTCGAGGCCCGGCTTGGCCACCAGGAACTTCGGCGGTCCGCCAACCATCGACTTCACGAACTCGACCACCTCGCCGAGCCCCTGCGCCGACCCGGTCGCACCGCTCACGCCCGTCGGTGCCCGGTACTCGCCGAACGCCGAGCGCATCACGTCGCCCCATTCACCCGTGGTTCCGCCGGCGCGTGCGAGTGCGATCGACGCCGGCATCACGTTGTCACCGGATTCGGCGGCGGCACGCAGGTCGGCCAGTGCGGCATCGACAGCGCCCTGATCGCGACCCGATCGCCACTCGGCGAGATCGCCCACCAACTGTCGTTCGATCGCCGGGTCGACCTTGAGGATCGCTCCGTCGCCGCCGAGCGGGGACTCGGCCGCCTCGACGAAGTCGTTGACGCCCACCACGATCTGCTCGCCCGACTCGATCCGACGCGTCCGCGCCGCCATCGACGTGACCAACCTCGACTTCAAGGTCTCGACCGCCTCGAACGCGCCGCCCATCTCCAGTACGTCATCGAGTTCGGACTGCGCGGCCGACCGCAGCTCCTCGGTACGGCCCTCGATCACGGTCGAACCGTCGAAGATGTCGTCGTACTCCAACAGGTCGGTCTCGAACGCCAGCACCTGCTGCATCCGCAGCGACCACTGCTGGTCCCATGGGCGAGGGAGCCCCAACGCCTCGTTCCATGCCGGCAGCTGTACCGACCGGGCGCGCGCCCGCTTCGACAGGGTGACGGCCAGCATCTCCAACACGATGCGCTGGACGTTGTTCTCCGGCTGTGCCTCGGTGAGCCCGAGCGAGTTGACCTGGACGCCGTAGCGGAACCGCAGCGCCTTGTCGTCGGTGACGCCGTAGCGCTCGCGGCCGATCTGCTCCCACATGTCGGTCATCGCCCGCAGCTTGCAGACCTCCTCGACGAAGCGGATGCCGGCGTTGACGAAGAACGAGATCGACCCGAACACCTGGGCGAACTGTTCGGGCGACACCTGACCCGAGTCACGCACCGCGTCGAGCACCCCGATCGCGGTCGCCATCGAATAGGCGATCTCCTGCTCGGGCGTCGCTCCGGCCTCCTGCAGGTGATAGGAGCAGACGTTCATCGGGTTCCACAGCGGGGCGTGCTCGGCACACCAGGCGACCATGTCGACGATGAGTCGTCGAGACGGACCCGGCGGGAAGATGTAGGTACCGCGCGACAGGTACTCCTTGACGATGTCGTTCTGTGTGGTGCCGCGCAGCTGCGATGCGTCGACGCCCTGCTCCTCGGCGTTGGCGACGTACAGCGCCAGCAGCCACGCCGCCGTGGCGTTGATCGTCATCGAGGTGTTCATCTTGTCGGGCGGGATCTGGTCGAGCAACGTGCGCATGTGGCCGAGGTGAGCCACCGGCACGCCGACCTTGCCGACCTCGCCCTTCGACATCGGCGAGTCCGGGTCGTAGCCCGTCTGCGTGGGCAGATCGAACGCGATCGACAGCCCGGTCTGGCCCTTGGCCAGGTTCGTGCGGTAGAGCTCGTTCGATGCTTCGGCGCTCGAATGACCCGAGTACGTCCGCATCATCCACGGCCGATCCTTCGTGCGTGGCGGCTGGCTGGGTGCGCCGTCGGCGGCGATCGTCGAACTCATGGAGAGAGTGTGCTCGGTCGTTGAAGAAGTCCTCAAGTCCGTGCCGGTCCGGACCGAAGAAAAGATCGTCCCACGGGACGACAAACGGACCGGATCTCCTCCCTCCTCCTTGGGAGATCCGCTCCCATGAGGTTTCCCCTCTGGCGGGAACCCCGCCGGCCGAATGGCGGATTCGGCCGGCGAAGCTCTCGGAGCGGGTGGTGGCGGACCACCCGCTCCGTGCATTTTCGGCCAGGGCGACCTCACTGTCAGGGGGCGAGCGCTGAGCGGAGGCGGTCGACGTACTCGGCGCGAGGGATTCCGACGGCTCCGAGCGTGGCCAGATGGTCGGTGACCCACTGGACGTCGAGGAGTTCGGCTCCGATGTCGTTCAACCACTCGACCAGCGCAACGAGCGCCGTCTTCGAGGCATCGGTCGCCGTGTGGAACATGGCCTCGCCGGCGAAGAATCGATCGATCCGCAGTCCGTACAACCCGCCGACCAGCACGCCGTCGGCGTACACCTCGACCGAGTGGCCCCAGCCCAGATCGAACAGCGTCGTGTACGCGTCGACGATCGGCTCGGTGATCCAACGCCCCGGCCGCTTCGGGTCGCCGCATGCCCGAACGACCTCGCTGAACTGCGTGTCCATCCGCACCTCGAAGCGGCGCATGCTGCGGCGCAGCGACCGGCTGACGTGCAGCGCGTCGAGCGGGATGATGCCGCGCGGGTCCGGCGAGAACCAGGCCATCTTGCTCCGGCGCCGACGAGGATCGACCGGCATCGGGAACAGCCCGGCGCGGTACGCGGCGAGCAGCGTGCCCGGCTCGAGGTCGGCGCCGATCGCGACGAGATCCTCACCGGGAGGCGCGTCCGACGGGTCGGGCATGGCGAACCTCGACGGCGGCGGCTCGATCGGATTCACGCGCCGACAGGCTACGCCGTCCCGTTCCTCGGTGTCACCGGTGTGACCGGTCAGTACGAGCGGAAGCCCTGCTTGGTCTTGCGGCCGAGTTGGCCGGCGGCGACCATGCGACGCAGTGCCGGCGCTGCGGCGAAGTTCGGGTCGCGGAACTCGTCGTACAACGCGTCGAGGATCGCCAGCGACGTGTCGAGGCCGACGAGGTCGAGCAGCGCGAACGGCCCCATCGGGAAGTTGCAGCCGCCCATCATCGCGGTGTCGATGTCGTCCATCGACGCCGTGCCGTTCTCCCACATGCGGATCGCGTTGTTGAGATACGGGAACAGCAGTGCGTTGACGATGAACCCGGCGCGGTCCTCGACCTGCACGGCGTCCTTGCCGCATGCGGCCACGAACTCGAGGGCGGTAGCGATCGTGTCGTCGGACGCCGTGAGCGGCTTGATCACCTCGACGAGCTTCATCATCGGCGCCGGGTTGAAGAAGTGGATCCCGCACACCTTGTCGGGACGCTCGGTGGTCATCGCCAGCTCGACGACGGCGAGCGTCGAGGTGTTGGTGGCGATGATCGCCTCGGGCTTGACGATGCGGTCGAGATGCTCGAACAGGTCGCGCTTGGCGGCCATGTCCTCGACGATGCTCTCGATCACGAGATCGCAGTCGCGCAGATCGTGGAGGTCGTCGGTGACCGAGATCCTCGCCAGGATCGCCTGGCGCTCCTCCTCGGTGAGGCGCTCGCGGGCCACCTGCTTGGTGAGCCCGGCGTCGAGCCCGTGCAACACGGCATCGGCGCCGGCCTGCGTGCGCGAGCGCACGACGACGTCGAAGCCGGCGCGCGCGGCGACCTCGGCGAGTCCGGATCCCATGATCCCCGACCCGGTGATTCCAACGGTGCTGATCGTTCCCATACGCGCAAGCTAGCTACCGACCGGTAACCCGGCCAAAGCGGCTCGGGGTCGGGCGGGCGCCAGAGAAGCCGTTTGCTCGGCGGCGAGCGGCGTAACGTCGGCGCAGCCCGATGTTCTTCCTCCTCGCCCTCCATCTCGCCGTCGGGATCGGGATCGTCGCCGGTGGTCGCGCGCTGGGCCGACGAGCCTTCCTGGTCGCCGCCGTCGCTCCCTTGGCCACGGTGATCTGGGCAGCAACGAAGGCCGGCGGGGTCCTCGACGGCCGGCCCGTCACCGAGTCGTTTGCCTGGGTCGCGGAGCTCGGCATCACGATCGACCTGCGACTCGACGCGTTCGCACTGGTCATGGTGGCGCTGGTGTCGGGCATCGGGGTGCTGATCTGCGTGTACTCGCTCGGCTACTTCAGCCACGACAAGCCCGGCCTGGCCCGACTGGCCGGCGTGCTCACACTGTTCGCCGGGGCGATGCTCGGGGTGGTCCTGTCCGATCAACTCATTGCACTGTTCATCTTCTGGGAGCTGACGTCGGTGACGTCGTACCTCCTCATCGGCAACGACGACACCAACCCCCGCGCGCGAGCCGCCGCGCTCCAGGCGATCTTCATCACCGGTGCCGGCGGCCTCGCGATGATGGCGGGGCTGATCATCATCGGCCAGGCCGGTGGCACCTACCTGATCTCCGAACTGCTGATGGACCCGCCGACGGGAGGAGCGGTCAACGCCGGCCTGGTGTTGATCCTGATCGGCGCGTTCACCAAGTCGGCGCAGGCGCCGTTCAGCAGCTGGCTGCCCGCCGCGATGGTCGCGCCCACACCGGTGAGCGCGTACCTGCACTCGGCCACGATGGTGACAGCGGGCGTGTACCTGGTGGCCCGCCTGGCGCCGATGTTCGCGCTCACCGGGAGTTGGCGAGCGCTCGTGCTGATCGTCGGTGCCACCACGATGCTCGTCGGCGGGCTCCGAGCGCTTCGCCAACACGACCTGAAGCTGCTGCTGGCCTACGGCACCGTCAGCCAGCTCGGCTTCATGATGCTGCTGTTCGGCGTCGGCGACTTCCACATCGCCGAGGCCGGCGTCGTGCTGATCCTCGCCCACGGCGCCTTCAAGGCGGCGCTGTTCATGGTGGTCGGCATCGTCGACCACGAGACCGGTACCCGCGACATTCGCGACCTCCACGGTTTCTCGTCGGCAACCGGCTGGAGGACGGCGAAGATCGTCGCGGTGATCAGCGCGGCGTCGATGGCCGGTCTGCCGCCGCTGTTCGGCTTCATCGCGAAGGAGAAGGCGCTCGACGGCTACCTCGAGTACGGCGACTTCGCCGGAGGCACCGCTGCGCTGGTCGTGATCGTGCTGGCCTCGATCCTCACCTTTGCCTACTCGGCCCGGTTCGTCATGGGCATCTTCGGGGTGTTCGGCGAACGCGACGGCAGTCGTGCCGTCGTGTCGCTCGACGCCCACGCGCCCTCGGCGGTGTTCGTCGGGCCGTCGGTGGTGCTGGCAACTGCGACCGTTGCGTTCGGCGTTGCACCGATCCTCGTCGACGGGCTGATCGAGGGGGCGACCACCGCGCTGTATCCCGGCTCCGAGCCGAAACCCGTCGAGCTGTTCGCCGGCTTCAACACGGCGTTGCTGCTGTCCGCGGTGATCGTCGCCTGCGGCATCGCACTCACGCTGTTGCGCGGTCCCGTCGCCGACATCCAGCACCGCGCATCGGACCGTTTGCGGGCCGTCCCCACGAGCCAGCAGGGATACCTCGCCGTGCTCCGCTCGATCTCGGTGGTGGCCAGCAGGGTGACCGCCACCGTGCAGAACGGCTCGCTGCCGATCTACCTCGCCGTCATCGTGCTGACCGTCACGATCGTGCCGCTCGCCGCGTTCGCGTCAGAACTCGGCGACCTGCCGGAATTCGTCGAGACGCCCGCCCACGTGGCGCTCGTGGCGATCATGGTCGCCGCCGGCCTCGGGGCGTGCATCGTGCGCCACCGCATCGCTGCCGCGCTGATGCTCGGCGCTGTCGGGTACGCGATGGCCGGGCTCTACGTCGCCCAGGGGGCACCCGACCTCGCGCTCACCCAGTTCTCGATCGAGACGCTCAGCACCGTGCTGTTCGTGCTCGTGCTGCGATTCCTGCCCCGTTCGTGGCGCCATCGCGCGCCGGCGATCGCCGCGCCCATGCGCGTCATGGTCGCCGGGGCCGTCGGTGTCGCCGTGTTCGTGTTCGCGCTGTCGGCGAGCAACGCCCGCTCCGACGTCGACGAGCCGTCGATGTCGGAGGTGATGATCGAGAACTCGCTTCCCAAGGGCAAGGGGGCGAACGTCGTCAACGTCATCCTGGTCGACTTCCGCGGCTGGGACACGATGGGTGAGATCACCGTGCTGTTGGTGGCGGCGATCGGCGCCGTCAGCCTCGCTCGCCCCGGGCGGCGTCGCGACGAGCCCGAGGTGTCGGTGTTCGAAGAGATCCTCGACGCCGGCGACGAACCCAAGATGCCCGAGGCGTTGCGATGAGCGGCCCCGGCACCGGCCCCGACACCGCCACAGCGGCGACGCCGCTGCGCGATCCCCGCATCCTCATCCTCGATACGTCGATCCGGATCCTGTACCCGTCGATCCTGGTCCTCGCCCTCTACTTCGTGTTCTCCGGGCACAACCGGCCGGGCGGGGGGTTCGTGGGTGGGCTCGTCGTCGGGGCGGCGCTCGCGTTGCGGTACGTCTCGGGCGGCGCAGCTGCGGTGCGCTCCACGTTCCGGGTGCACCCGCACGTGATCCTCGGTCTCGGTCTGTTGCTGTCGGCGTTCACGGCGCTGCTGCCCCTGCTGCTCGGCGGCGCGATCCTCGAACACGGCGAGGTCGAGTTCCACCTCCCCGTGTTCGACAAGGTCAAGATCACGAGCGCGCTGTCGTTCGACCTCGGCGTGGACTTCGTCGTGATCGGGCTGATCCTGATGGCGTTCGCCGCCTTCGGCGAGGACCTCCCCGACGCTCCCGACGCCGCCGACGACGGCAGCGACGACCCCGACAGGCCCGCGGTACCGAGTCCCCGGGCGGAGCCACGATGAGCGTCCTGCTCGCGTTCGCCGCGGCGTTCCTGTTCGCCGCGGGGACCTACCTGTTGCTGCAGCGACGCCTGTCGCGCATCTTGATCGGCGTCGGCCTGGTCGGTCACGGGTCGAACATCTTGTTGCTCACCTCGGGTTCCGGCCGCGGCGTCGCGCCGATCATCGGCACCGCCGACCCGACCGACTTCGCCGACCCGCTCCCGCAGGCGCTGGCGTTGACGTCGATCGTGATCACGTTCGGCGTCACGGCGTTCCTGCTGGCTCTCGGCTACCGCAGTTGGCGGATCACCCACGACGACGTGGTCGAAGACGACGTCGAGGACCGCTACATCGCCCGGCGCCGCGACGCCGACCAGGTGGTCGAGGAAGAGGAACTCGCCGAACGCGAGCAGGCCATCGACGAGGACCGCCGATGAGCTCGCTCGTCGCACTGCCGGTGATCGTGCCGCTGCTCGGCGCGTCGCTGGCCGTGCTCACGTCGCCGTGGCGGTGGGCGCAACGAGTGATCTCACTGATCGCGCTGAGCATCAACGTCGTGGTCAGCGTCGTCCTGCTCGTCGATGTCGACGACAACGAGATGCTGGTCATGCAGGCCGGCGGATGGAAGGTGCCGCTCGGCATCACGTTGGCCGTCGATCGGCTGTCGGCGGTGATGCTCGTCGTGTCGTCGCTGATGCTCGTGTCGGTGATGGTCTACGCGATCGGCCAGGGCGCCGAGGAGTCGCGCTACGCCTCGTTCAACCCGGTGTACCTCGTGCTGGCGGCGGGGGTGTCGGCGAGCTTCGTCACCGGTGACCTGTTCAACCTGTTCGTCGCGTTCGAGATGATGCTGGTCGCCAGCTACGTGCTGCTCACGCTCGGCGGGCGTCCCGGTCAGGTGCGCTCCGGCATGTCCTACGTCGTGATCAGCCTCGTCGCCTCGACGTTCTTCATCACCGCGCTCGCGCTGATCTACGCGGCGACCGGCACGGTGAACATGGCCGAACTCAGCGAGCGCATCCCCGAACTGTCGCCCGGCATCCGCACCGGTTTCTCACTGCTCCTGATCCTCGTGTTCGGGATCAAGGCCGGGCTGTTCCCGCTCTTCTTCTGGCTGCCCGACAGCTACCCGACCGCACCCGGCGCGATCACCGCCGTCTTCGCCGGGCTGCTCACGAAGGTCGGCGTCTACGCCATCATCCGCACCCAGACCCTGATGTTCCCGCCCGAAGCGCAGCAGGGGTCGTTCCTGCTCGTGCTCGCCGGGTTCACGATGGTCGTCGGCGTGCTCGGCGCGCTCGCGCAGGACGACCTGCGGCGGATGCTGTCGTTCCACATCGTCAGCCACATCGGCTACATGATCTTCGGGCTCGCCTTGTTCACCTTGGCCGGCATCGCCGGCGCGGTGTTCTACGTCGTGCACCACATCGTGGTGAAGACTGCGCTGTTCCTGGTTGCCGGGCTCGTCGAGCGACGCTCCGGTTCCGATCGCCTGTCGCGTATCGGCGGGCTCGTGCGCAGCGCGCCGATGATCGCCGTGCTGTTCGCGCTGCCGGCGTTGAGCATTGCCGGGCTGCCACCGTTCTCCGGGTTCGTCGGCAAGTTCGCCCTGGTCAGCTCGGGCATCGAGGTCGACGAATGGGCGATCGTGGCGGTCAGTCTCGTCGTGAGTCTGCTCACGATGTACGTGATGGTGCGCATCTGGTCCGGCGTGTTCTGGGGTGAACCCGAGGACCCGGCGATCGCCTCCTGGATCGCCTCGCCCGACTCGAAGGTGCCTCGCCTGATGACCGGTTCGGCCACCGCCGTGGTGACGCTGTCGGTGGCGTTGATGATCTTCGCCGGACCCCTGTACGACTACTCGACGAGGACCGCCGGGGACCTCCTCGCCCCCGATCGCTACGTCGACGCCGTGATCGGAGACCACGGGTGACCCCGTCGGTCCGCCTACCCGCCCTGATCATCTGGCTCACGTTCGTGTGGGCGCTGCTGTGGGGCGACTTCGGGCTCGCCAGCCTGCTGTCCGGGCTCGGCATCGCCGTGTTCGTGGTGCTGCTCGCCCGACCGACCGGCGTGCACGGTGTACAGCTCACCTCGTTCCATCCGGTCTCAGCGGTCGTGTTCCTCGCCTACTTCCTCGTGCAGCTCGTGAAGTCGAACTTCCAGGTTGCGTGGGAGGTCATCACGCCGCGCCCCAGCATGAACCGGGCGATCATCTCGGTGCCGCTGCACGTGACCACCGACGGACTCGTCACCGTGGTCGGCAACGCGATCACCCTCACCCCGGGCACGCTCACCGTCGACGTGCGACGCGACGACCCCGACCGGCCGCCGGTGCTGTACGTCCACGCACTGCACTTCACCGACGTCGACTCGCTGCGCCGCGACGTGCTGCGGTTGGAACGGCTCGCGGTGCGAGCGTTCGGCACCAAGGAGCAGCGTGCCGAACTCGATCAGGTGGTTGCCGGCTGGCCCGACGGAGATGCGCAGTGACGTCGTTGGCGCTGGTGCTGTTGGCGATCGCCGCCGCTGGTTTCATGTTCCGGCTGCTGCGCGGGCCCAGCCTGTCCGACCGGGTCGTCGGCCTCGACGGGCTGCAGTCGGTGGTGGTGATCGCGATCATCGTCGCCGCCGCACGCTCCGACAGCGGCATCACGATCGAGACGGTACTCGTCGCTGTGCTGGTCGGCTTCGTCGGCACGACCGCGCTGTCGCGGTTCATCGAACGGCGGGGCAACTGATGAACGTGCTCAGCGGTGTCCTGATCGTGGCCGGCTCCGCGCTGACCATGATCGGCGGGATCGGTGCCGTTCGGTTCCGCGACCTCTACTCGCGCATGCACGCCGCTGCGAAGGCGCCGACGCTCGGCCTGGTGCTGGTGTCGATGGGCGCGGCCATCGCCATCGACACGCTGCTCGCCTACACGACGCTGCTGCTGGTGGTGATCCTGCAGTTGCTGTCGTCGCCCGTCGGCGCCCACGCGCTCAGCCGGGCCTCTCGCCGCCAGACCCCCGTCGCCCTCGACGGCCCCGACCACCTGACCCGCGACGAAACCGCCGCCAGCCCCGGCGACCCACCAATCACCCCGCGATGAGCGAACCGACCGGATACGGCGGTTCGGCTCGTCGCGGTCGCCGTTCGGGGGCTGGATCGAGGGGTCAGGTCTGGACGATGCGGACCGACTGGATCTCGACGGGTTCGGTCGGCGCACCGTCGGGCGAGCCGGCAGCAGCCATTGCCTCGACGGTGGTGTCGAGGCCGTCGGTCACCTGGCCGAAGAGCGCGTACTCCGGCGGGAGCGCGGCGCCATCGGTGCCGGTGATGATGAAGAACTGGCTGCCGGCGCTGTCCGGTTCGGAGGTCTTGGCCATGGCGATCGAGCCGATCTGGTACTGACCCGGAGCGGGTGGCTCGTCGACGATCGTGTAGCCGGGGCCGCCCGTTCCGGTGGCCGTCGGGTCGCCGCACTGCACCACGAAGTTCGGGATGATGCGGTGGCAGACGGTGTCGTCGAAGTACTGGTTGCGCGCCAGGAAGACGAAGTTGTTCGCCGCGACCGGCCCGGTCTCGGGATCGAGGGCGATCGTGAACTCGCCCATGTTCGTGGTGACGATCGCGTCGTACGACACACCGGGTTCGAGGCACTCCGGCGGTGCTGCGTCGAACTGACGGGTCTGGCTGTCGGCGCCCTCGATCGGCGGACAGTCGGCGTTGCTCACCGCCGCGTCGGTGGATCCGTCGGCGGTCACGTCGGTGGTCGCCTCGGGAGCGATCGCATCCGACGTGGTCGGCTCGGACGAGGCGTCGTCGCTGCCACACGCCGCGGCGAGGATCGCGGTGACCGCCAACGCGGCGACCAGTCGGGTGGTGGTGAGTCGGGTGGTGGTGAGTCGGGAGGTGGTGAGATTCTTGGCCGTGCGGGAGATCATCGGTCAGCCTTCCGTCGTGTCCGGAGCAGTGTCCGCAATGGTCTCGGGCGTCGTGGCCGGAATGGTCTCGGGCAGCGTGACGGGCGTGACCGGCGTCGTCGGCTCGTCGTCGCCGCCCACCACGTTGCTCGCGATCCACACGAACAGCAGCAGGCCCGCGATGGCTGCAACGCCGATCGCGATCTTGCGGTAGAGCTTGCGGCGGCCGACCGCCTGCTGCTCCTGCTGGTGCTTCAGCGCTCGGTTGGCCTTCTGGCGTTCACGTTTCTCGGTACCCACAGGAGCGGCAGGCTAGCGGTCCGATTGGTCTCAAGTCGGGCGCCCTGCGAGCCGATAGTGCCTCTGAATGAGGCGGAAGGCGAGAGCAGGTGCGTCGGTGAACCCGGCTGTCCGCTGGGCTGGACTCGTCGCGTCCCTCGTCGGCCTCGCCGCCTGGTCGACATGGCTCGCCTGGCGGGTCTCGTCGGGGCCGCCCGAGCCGATCGGCGTCGCCGTGCTCGTGCTCGAGGTCGCGGCGTTGCTGGTGTCGGTCGTGCTCAGTGCAGCGCTCTGGTCGCGCCGGCCGTTCCTCGATCCGCCGGTCGCGACGACACGGTCGGCCCCGTTGGTCGATGTCGTCGGCGAGCTGCTCGGTGTTGCCGACCTGGCCACCGAGCGCGCTCGCGGTGCCGATGACACCGGCGAGGTTGCGCGTGCGCGACGCGGCCTGGAGTTGCTCGACCCACGGTCGTCGAACGTCGTCGTGGGTTCGGCCGTCGCTGTCACGGCATGGGCGCTGATCGCCGTCGAAGGCATTCGTCGGATGTTCTTCGTGGCGTTGCTCGTCGTGGTCCTGCTCAGCGGACGCTTTCCCTTCGAGCTGCCGGGCTGGCCGATGCTCGCCGCCCCTGCGGTGGCGGTCGCGGCGTTCTCGACGGGTCATTGGTTGCTGTCGGGCGGGGTGCTGCGTCCGGGGGTCCGGCTGCGCTGGTCGATGGCTTCCGTCGGCGCCGGCCTCGGCGACGGCACGTCGCGCACCGGCCTGCCGATCCGGTGGACTGCGACGCTCGGGACGATGGTCGTGCTCAACCTCGCGGTGGCGCTGCGCGGGGTGAGCGACCGATGGACCCACGGCCTCGGCCCGATGCCGCACGACGAACGCGTCGTGGCGATGGTGGTGTCGTGGTGGCTCGTGCTCGTCGGCTTCGCGGCACTGCGCATCCTGGCCAAGCCGTCGCTGGGGTTCTACGGCGCCACCCGACGAACGGAGGAGACCTCCGCTCGTCGACTCGCCCTGGGCGCCACACTCGCCGTCGCCCTCGTCGGCTTCGTCGCCGGTGTACTGCCCGGCGGGCTGCCAGCGTGAACGCCGGTGCGCGCCGGCCACCTGCTGCACGAAGCCCGTCTGGCGCCGGTGACACTTGTACATTGGGGGCCGTGCCAACACTGCGTCTGTTCGCCGCGGCCCGCGAGGCCGCCGGAACGGGAAGCGACGTCGTCGACGGCGCGACCGTTCGCGAGGTGCTCACCGCCGCCGAAGCGCGCTACGGCGCCCGCTTCGCCGATGTGCTCGGCACCTGCCGGGTGTGGGTGAACGGCGAGGACATCTCGATCGACGCCCCCGTCGGCCAACATGACGAGGTGGCGGTCCTGCCACCCGTGTCCGGAGGATCCACGTGACCACGACCCAGCTGCCCGACCCCGCGAGTCTCTCGCTGGACGAACTCCGTGGCCTGCGCCAACAACTGCAACTCGAAGACGACGCGGTGTCGTATGCGCGACGCGTCGCACAGGCCCGACTCGACTTGGTGAAGGCCGAAGCCGAACACCGCTCGGCCCACGCCGAAGTCGTCGTCGACGAAGAACTCCGCACCGTGCTGTCGAGCCACCTCACCGGCGGGCCCGCTCGCCCGCCACGCCCCACCGAGGACCTGAGCGACCATCCGCTCGCCGTCGAACTCGACGAGCTCTGTGCTGCGAACGGCCTCGGTCGGCTCAAGTCCCTCGACGACGCGCAGCTCGTCACCCTCACCGCCGTGATCGCCGAGTTCGAGGCGAAGGTGTCGTCCGATCGCCGTGCGCGTTTCGATCAGCTCGATGCACTGAGCGCGGAGCTGGTGCGTCGCTACCGCGACGGCGAAGCGAACGTCGACAGCATCCCCGACTGACCGGGCGCCCAACTCGGGGAACGAGCAGACGCCCGTTATCGTCTGGCGGGTTGTGCAACGTGCCGCAGTGATCTCGCTCCACACGTCGCCGCTGCTGCAACCGGGCTCCGGTGACAGCGGCGGGATGAACGTGTATGTCCGCGAACTGGGCTCCGCGCTCGCCCAGGCCGGCGTCGAGACCACCACGTTCACCCGAGCCGACCGCGACGGTTTGCCCGACGAGGTGGTCGTCGAACCCGGCCACCGCGTGGTCTACCTCGATGCCGGCCCGCACCACCTCCCCAAGGAGGCGCTGCCCGAGGTCACCGACGAGTTCCGCCGCGGCATGCTCGACTGGTTCGCCCGCAACGAGCAGCCCGACGTGATCCACGGCAACTACTGGCTCAGCGGCATCGTCGGCCACCGGCTCAAGCACGAACTCGACGTGCCGTTCGTGTCGACGTTCCACACCCTGGCGCGGGTCAAGGCGGCGCACGGTGATCCGGAGCCGCTCTCGCGTGATCGTGCCGAGGCCGAGATCGTGCACTGTGCCGACGCGATCTGCGTCAGTTGCGAAGAGGAGGCCGATCAGTTCCGCTTCCACTACGGCGATCCGCAGGGTCGGCTCGAGATCATTGCCCCGGGTGTCGAGCACGCGTTCTTCGCCCCGGGCGATCAGGCCGGCGCCCGCCGTGCGCTCGGCTTCGACATCGATCCTCCGCTGCTGCTGTTCGTCGGGCGCATCCAGCCGCTGAAGGGTCCCGACGTTGCGATTCGTGCGCTCGCTGCACTCGGCGACCGGCGCACGCAGCTCGTCATCGTCGGCGGAGCCAGCGGCCTCGACGGCGACGTCGAGACGATGCGGGCCCACGCGCTGGTCGACGAACTCGGCCTGCACGACCGGGTGCGCTTCGTCGAGCCGCAGCCCCATCACATCTTGTCCACCTACTACCGCGCTGCCGACATCGTCGTCGCCCCGAGCCGCAGCGAGAGCTTCGGACTCGTCGCGCTCGAGGCCGCAGCTTGCGGGATCCCCGTGGTCGCCAGCGCGGTCGGTGGGCTGCTCAGCCTGGTCGACGACGGGCGAACCGGTCGCTTGATCGTCGGACGAGATCCCGACGACTACGCCTCGGCAATCGCCGAGATCCTGGGCGACGACACGTTGCGAGCCCGGATGTCCGTCGCTGCGGTCGAGCGGGCGCGCCGCTACACGTGGAGCTTCGCAGCGGCCCGCCTGCGCCGTCTGTACGGCGACCTCACCGTGCGCGAGCTGGTCACCTGTCGATGACCGACGCCTACGACGCCGATCAGCTCGCCGACCTCGACGGTCGCATCGACGGGTGGCTCGCCGACCTGGCCGACGAACACGACCACATCATCGCCGTCGACCGCACCGACGAGGGTGCCGTTCGCTGGTACGTCCGCATGCGCGGCGACGACAAGGAGTTCACCACCGTCTGGCTGACGCTCGGCCAGCGCACGCTGCGCTACGAGACCTACGTGATGCCGGCCCCGGAGGAGAACGAGGCCGAGCTGTACGAGCATCTCCTGCGTCGCAACGACTCGCTGGTCGGTGCGCACTTCTCGATCGGCATCGAGGACGCGGTCTTCCTCCGCGGTGAACTGCCCGTCGGCCAGGTCACGCTGATCGAACTCGATCGGGTGCTCGGCACGCTGTACGCCCAGGTCGAGCAGTGCTTCCAGGGCCTGTTGCGCATCGGGTTCCGCAGCCGCTTCGCCTGAGCCGCGCCGTCGCCCTTCGCCCCTCGTTCCCTTCTGCGCCGCTCGCCGCCCACTGTCAGGTGTCCGGATGGGTGTGCTCGGGGGAGTCGGTCCCACTCTCATCCATCCGGACAGTCATCGCCGGTCACGTCGAACTCGTCGCGATGAGCGAGTGGGTCGTATGTGGCCGCTTCGCTCATCGCGGGTCGGATCGAGCTCGTCGCGATGAGCGAGTGGGTCGTCTGTGGCCGCTTCGCTCATCGCAGGTCGGTCGGGCGGGGCACGTGAGCGGAGCGGACCGAGGCAGTAGGTTGCGGCGCGTGAGCGACGAGCAGAGTCAGTTCGAGTTGGTGATCATCGGTGGCGGGAACATGGGGGCCGCACTGCTCGGCGGACTGCTCGATTCGGGTTCGTTCGATGCCTCCGTGCTCGCCGTCGTCGAGGTCGCCGAGGCCCGACGCGACCAACTGACGGCGCAGTTCCCCGGAGTTCGAGTCGCCGCCGAGGTGCCGCCGTGCGCCGGCGCGGTGCTCGCCGTCAAGCCGGCCGACACGCCCGGTGCCGCAGCCGCTGCCGCTGCAGGTGGTGCGGCCCGTGTGCTGTCGATCGCAGCGGGCGTCCGCCTCACCACGATCGAAGCCGCCGTCGGGCAAGGCGTCGCCGTCGTACGGGCGATGCCCAACACCCCGGCCCTGGTGCGCCTCGGTGCCTGCGCCATCGCGGCGGGTGCCAACGCCGGCCGAGACGACGTGGCCTGGGCGCGCTCGATCCTCGAGGCGGTCGGCACCGTCGACGAGGTCGACGAAGCGTCATTGGACGCCTTCACCGGCGTCGCCGGCTCCGGCCCGGCCTACGTGTTCCTCGTCGCCGAGGCGCTCATCGATGCCGCCGTCGCCGAGGGTCTCGACCGGGACATGGCCGAACGTGTCGTGCGCCAACTCCTGCTCGGCTCGGCCACCCTGCTCGACCGCGAGGGCGACCCGACGCGACTTCGCGAGATGGTCACGTCGCCCAACGGCACCACCGCGGCGGGTCTCGCCGCGCTCGCCGAGCACGATCGCGCGCGGAGCGTTCGCTGCCGCCGTCCGCGCCGCCACCGAGCGCAGCCGCGAACTGGGCTGAACGCGGCGACGAACCCGTCGTTTGAATTCCGACTGACTCCGTCGGGAATTTCATCGCTGTTTTTCGCATGTGCCGCTTTTCACATGGGCTTCTGTGCCCTATGGTGATCCACGTGGAGACGCGTCCGCCGGAAACGGCGGGCCGCGCCGACGGGGCTGGTGCCATCGGGGGGTTGGCACCGGCCCTTGTCGCGTCCGGGGACGAGTTGCGCACGCGTCGCTGTAGGTTCGCCGCATGGGCCGCCACTACGAGACGATCTCGTTCCTCTCCGACTACGGCACCGCTGACGAGTTCGTCGGCGTCGTGCACTCGGTGGTCCGCGACCTCGCGCCGCACGCCCGCGTCATCGACCTGACCCACGGGATCGCACCGTTCGACGTCCGCGCCGGATCGCTCGCCCTCGCCCGAAGCATCAGCTACGTCGCGTCGGGCGTCGTGCTCGCAGTGGTCGACCCTGGCGTCGCCACGTCCCGCCGAGCGATTGCGGTCGAGGTCGCCGGTGGCGAGGGCGTCCTCGTCGGCCCCGACAACGGGCTGCTCGCCCCAGCGGTGGCGTTGGCGGGCGGCGCCGAACGCGCCGTCGAGCTGACCGACACCCGGTGGCACCTGCCCTCGCCCGGGGCCACCTTCGCCGGCCGCGACGTGTTCGCGCCGGTCGCCGCACAGCTGTGCAACGGCGTCGACCTCGCCGAGCTCGGCGAGTCGATCGACGCCGACCTGCTGCTTCCCGGTGTGGTGGCGTTGCCGCAGGCCGACGACGACACCGTGATCGCTCAGGTGCTGTGGGTCGACCGCTACGGCAACGCCCAGCTGAACGTGGGCCCCGACGACCTGCCCGACAGGTTCGGCCAGCGCATCGACGTCCGGTGCGCCTCGCCCACCGACCCCACCGGCGGGGTGCGGCGAAGCGCCGTGCGCGCCGAGTCGTACGCCGAGCTCGGTGGCGGCGCCGTCGGACTGGTGCTCGACTCCTCGGGCCTGCTCGCCGTGTCGATGGACCAGCGCTCTGCCGCCGAGGAACTCGGCCTCGACGTCGGCGACCAGGTCACGCTGACCGCATCCGACGACTCCGGTCTTGCGCAGCCGGTCACGTTGCGTCAGCGCTGAGCGCCCCTTCGCGTCCCGGTAGCCTCGCGGCATGCGCCCCGCCACCACGTTGACGCTCGGACTGTTGCTGCTGATCATCCTCGTCGCCGGGGTGGTCTCGCTGCTCAGCCTCTGAGCGACCACGCGTCTCGCGCCCACAGCGTGCAGCGCACCGGCGAAGCAGAGTACGATTCACTTCGATCGCAGCAGTGGGCTGCGCAGGGGGAACTCCGTGAATCTCGCGCACATCATCGACGGGCACGACGCCGACTCGGTCGCACTCATCTGGCGCAACCGCGTCACGACCTACGGCGAACTCCGCGACCAGGTCGCTGCCTTCCGCGGCGGTCTCGCGGCCAACGGGATCGTCGCCGACGATCGTGTGGCCATCGTCGTCGGCAATTCGCCGCACTTCGTGATCGCCTACCTCGCCACCATCGGACTCGGCGCGGTCGCCGTGCCGCTCAACCCGTCGAGTCCCGGCCCGGAACTGCAGTCCGAACTCGCCGTGGTCGGTGCCCGTGCCGTCGTGGTCGACAATCTCGGCGCCGTCAACTGGTCGCACGTCGACCGTGCGGCGGTGCCGTCGATCGAGATGGTCGTGCTCACCGATCCGGGGGGCAGCATCGACGGCAGCATCGCCTTCGACGACCTCCTCACCTCGGCCCCGGTCGACGCGGTCGACGTCGACGCCGCCCAGATCGCTGCGCTGATGTTCACCAGCGGCACCGCCGGCTCGCCGCGCGCGGCGATGCTCAGTCACGGCAATCTGCAGGCGAACCTCGACCAGAGCCGTTCTGCGCAGGGCCACATCAGCGACTCCGACGTGATCTACGGCGTGCTGCCGCTGTTCCACATCTTCGGGCTCAACGTGGTGATCGGCCTCGGACTCTGTGTCGGCTCCACCATCTTGCTGGTGCAGCGCTTCGACCCCGCCACCGCCGTCCAGTCGATTCGCGATCGTGGCGTCACGGTCATCCCGGGAGCCCCTGCACTGTGGGGGGCATTCGCCCACTTCGATGAACTCGACGCCGACACCTTCGCCACCGTTCGACTGGGGCTCTCCGGTGCGTCACGACTGCCGATCAGCGTGGCGCGCACCATGCAGGAACGATTCGGCATCGAGATCCGTGAGGGGTACGGGCTCACTGAAGCGTCGCCGATCGTCACCACCTCCACCGGGGTCACGCCGCGGTTCGGCTCGGTCGGCCGAGCGCTCGCCGGGGTCGAGATCCGGTTGGTCAACGACAACGGTGAAGCACTCGTCGGCGATGTCGGCGAGGTGTGGGTGCGCGGTGACAACATCTTCGCCGGCTACTACGGCGACCCCGAGGCGACCGCCGAGGTGCTCGACGCCGACGGCTGGCTGCACACCGGCGACATGGCGACCACCGACGACGACGGCTACCTCTACCTGGTCGACCGCTCCAAGGACCTGATCATCGTGTCGGGGTTCAACGTCTTCCCTGCCGAGGTCGAAGAGATGCTTGCGACGCACCCCGCTGTGGCCGAGGCCGCGGTCGTCGGCGTGGCGCACCCGCACACGGGCGAGGCGGTCAAGGCCTACGTGGTCGCCGTGCCCGGCTCCGACGTCGACGAAGAGACGTTGATCGAGTACTCGCTCGACCATCTCGCTCGGTACAAGTGCCCGAGCAAGGTGATCTTCGTCGATGCGCTGCCGCGCAACAACTCGGGCAAGCTGGTGCGCCGGAACCTCGACGACGCGCTCCGCGTCGGCGCTTTGTGAAAACGTGCACGAGCCCCCTAACGTGGTCGAACCATGGCAGGGCAACCCACACGACGGCGGATTCCCGAGGCGACCGTGGCCCGTCTGCCGGTGTATCTGCGGATCCTCTCCGAGCAATTCGAGTCGAACGTCACCAACATCTCGTCTGAGGAACTCGCCGAGTTCGCCGGCCTCAACGCCGCCAAGGTCCGCAAGGACCTGAGCTACCTCGGCAGCTACGGCACCCGTGGCGTCGGCTACGACGTCGAGTTCCTCGTCTACCAGATCCGGCGCGAACTCGGCCTCACGCACGACTGGCCCGTCGTCATCGTCGGCGCCGGCAATCTCGGCCAGGCACTCGCCGGCTACAACGGGTTCGGCGACCGGGGGTTCCCCGTCGGGGCAATCGTCGATGTCGACGACGCCAAGGTCGGCTCGGTCGTCGGCGGCGTCCGCGTGCGCCACCTCGACGATCTCGCCCAGGTCGTGCAGTCCCGCAACATCTCCATCGGGGTGATCGCCACGCCTGGCGGCGCCGCCCAACAGGCCGCCGACGCACTCGTCGCCGCCGGCGTCACGAGCCTGTTGAACTTCGCCCCCTGCGTGCTCGGCGTGCCGCACGGCGTCAGCGTCCGCAAGGTCGACCTCGCCGTCGAACTGCAGATCCTCAGCTACTACGAGCAGCGGCGGGCAACGGCGGCTCCGGCTGCCGGACTTCGTGCGGTGCCCGGCGAGCCACGGCGCGGGGCCACGGCGTAGGCTGGCATCGAATGTCCATTCTCGTCGTCGGCGTCAACCACCGCAGTGGTCCACTGCCACTGCTCGAGCGCGTCACGATTGCTCCCGACCGCCTTGCGAAAGCGGTCAGCGGCCTGGCCCAACGCGACAACGTCCGCGAAGCGGTCGTGCTGTCCACCTGCAACCGCACCGAGGTCTACGTCGTGGCCGAGTTGTTCCACGGCGCCTACGGCGACGTGCGCGACCTGCTGTGTGAACTCGGCGACCTCGGCGTCGACGAACTCACCCCCCACCTCTACAGCCAGCACGACACCGCCGCGGTCACCCACCTGTTCGAGGTCGCTGCCGGGCTCGACTCGGCGGTGCTCGGCGAGAGCGAGATCCTCGGCCAGGTCCGTACGGCGTGGGACGTCGCCCAGCGCGAGGGAGCCGCCCGTTCCACCCTCAATCAGCTGTTCCGCAACGCGCTCGCCACCGGCAAGCGTGCCCGCAACGAAACCGGCATCGCCCGCGGCACGGCGTCGATCAGCCATGCGGCTGTCGAGATGATCTCCGACATCGTGGGCGAACTGTCCGGGCGTCGGGTGCTGGTCGTCGGGGCCGGCTCGATGGGCGAAGGCGTTGCGGTGGCGCTGCGCCGCGCCGGTGGTGCCGAGATCCTCGTCGCCAACCGCACCCCCGACCGTGGATCGGCGCTCGCCGAACGGGTCGATGGCGTGGCTGTCGGCTTCGAGCGTCTGCCCGAGGCAGTCGCCGCCGCCGACGTGATCATCGTCGGCACCGGATCCGACCAGGCCGTGCTCACGCAGGCGCTGGTGGCCGACGCCCGCTCCGGGCGCGCCTCGAACCGCCCGCTCCACATCGTCGACATCGGCGTCCCCCGCAACGTCGACCCGTCGGTGGCCGACCTCGCCGGCGTCACGTTGGCCGACCTCGACGATCTGCGCGACTGGGCCGACCGCGGCCTGTCGCACCGTGCCGCCGAGGCCGAACGCGTTCGCCTGATCGTCGGCGAAGAGGTCGAACGGTTCCTCGTCGAGTCGACCGCTCGTCAGGCGGCGCCCCTGGTGGCGTCGATGCACCGTGCCGCCGAGCACGTGCGTGCTGCCGAACTCGAACGCTTCGCCGGCCGCCTCGCGGACCTCGACGACGCCGAACGCGACGCCATCGAGTCGCTCACGCGGGCGATCGTGGCCAAGCTGCTGCACGAGCCGTCGGTACGTCTCAAGGCCCAAGCCGGTACGCCGCAGGGCGAGCGCAACGCCGCCGCCATGCGCGACCTCTTCGACCTCGGGTGACACTCGGGTGAACCAGTCGGTGAGTCGCGCGGTGACCACGCCGTGAGCGAGCAGACGCCGCTCCGACTCGCCACGCGGGGCTCGCGACAGGCGCTCGGCCAGTCCGGTTCGGTCGCCGCAGCGATTACCGCTGCCACCGGACGCGCCGTCGACCTGGTGACCGTGGAGACCACCGGTGACGTCCGCCTCGACGTCCCGCTCCACGAGATCGGCGGCCAGGGCGTGTTCGTCAAAGAGGTGCAGCGTGCGGTGCTCGACGGGCGCGCCGACCTCGCGGTGCACTCGGCCAAGGACCTCCCGTCGGCGCCGGCCGACGGTCTGGCCCTCGCCGCGTTCTGCGAACGTCGTGATCCGCGTGACGCCCTCGTCGGCGCGGACCTCGCCTCGCTGGCCGGCGGGTCCACCGTTGCCACCGGCTCGGTCCGCCGGCGCGCCCAGCTCCGTCGGGTACGTCCCGACCTGCACTTCGCCGAGCTGCGCGGCAACATCGACAGCCGGCTCTCGAAGATTCCCGACGGTGGCGCCATCGTCATGGCCGTCGCCGCCCTCGACATCCTCGGCCTCACCGACCGGATCGCTCAGATGCTCGCGGTCGACGAGTTCGTGCCGGCGGTCGGCCAGGGTTGCGTCGCCGTCGAGTGCCGAGCCGACGACGACGCCACGAACGAGGTGCTGGCAGCGATCGACCACGGGGTCACGCGCCACAGCGTCGAGGTCGAGCGGGCATTCCTCGCCGAACTGGGCAGCGGGTGCTCGCTCCCGGTCGGTGCGCACGTCGCCGACGGCCGACTGTGGACGTTCCTGGCCGACCTCGACTCCGGCATCTCGGTGTCCGACGAGATCGAATTGCCCGGCGGCGCAGCCGACCTCGACATCGCCCGCACCGCAGCCCGCACGGCTCGAGAGACGTTGACGTGAACGGCACGACGGCGTGACCCGTCCGCTGGAGGGTTGTCGTGTGCTCGTCACACGGGAACGCCCCGGCGAACTCGCCGCGATGCTGTCCGAACGAGGCGCGACGGTGGTCCACGTTCCGCTGATCGCCGTCACCGATCCGATCGACGGGGGCGCCGCACTCGCCGCTGCGCTGTCCGAACTGGCCGCGTACGACTGGCTCGTCGTCACCTCCGCGGCTGGCTCCGAACGCGTCGCCGACGCCGCCGCAGCGGTACCTGGTGTGCGGCTGGCGACGGTCGGCACCGCCACGGCGCGCGTGCTCGAGGCCGGAGCCGGACGCCCCGTCGACCTCGTGCCGTCCGCGCAGCTCGCCGACGCCCTGGTCGGTGCCTTTGTCGAGCAGTCGCCGACGCCGCAACGGATCCTGATCGCCCAGGCCGACATCGCCGCACCGACACTGGCCGACGGGCTGCGGTCGGCCGGCCACGAGGTCACCGTCGTGACCGCCTACCGCACCGTTGCCCTCGAGCCCGACCGCGCCGCCGTCGACGGTGCCGACGCAGTGCTGTTCGCGAGCGGTTCGGCGGTCGAGACCTGGTGTCGCTGCTTCGGGACTGCGGCCCCGCCCGTCGTGGTCGCCATCGGTCCGACCACCGCTGCGGCCGCCGAACGATTCGGGCTCAAGGTGTCCGCCGTGGCGGCCGATCACTCTCTTGACGGACTCGTGACCGAACTCGAACGCGTGGTCGCCCGCCCCGGGTCGACCGCGCAGGGACGGTCGCCGCGTCCGCTGTGAACGCAGACCTGCAAGAATTGGTGGCAGGCCGGAGACGGAAGACTCGAAAGAGAAGGACGGTGAGGATCGAGGTGACCGAACGCAGCGGGCGCAGACGTGTCGTCGGCGCCTTGTCGTGTGTGCTGTGTGCCGGGTTCGTCCTGGGTGCCAGCAACGTCGACGCGCGCCCCACCACGGTGCTCGACCAGGCCATCGTCGACCGCGCCGCCTCCACCGTGGCCCCCGACGGCCAGGCGCTCGGATCCAACGCGACCGTGTCCGGTGACGGCCGATTCGTCGCCTATCAGGCGCCGCCGGGTGCCGGTGACCCCGAACTGGCTGCCGCCGATCCGCGCACCTCCACCGTGTACCTCACCGACCGCGAAACCTCGACCACCGCCGAGGTCACCGTCGTGCCGGCGGGCCTTCGCCCCGGCAACTCGATCCACCCCGTCCTGTCCGGCGACGGCTGCAGCATCGTCGTGGTGACCGAACTCGCCCTCGACGTGTTCCGCGACGACGACACCGGGCTCCGCTGGGACGTCTACCGCCAGCGGCTCGAACACTGCGGTGGCACGCCAGGCGATTGGGAACTGGTGTCGAGCTTGGGTGACGGCTCCTCGATCGCCCGCGACGACGTCCACATCGCCGACCCGCCGGCGGTCGCGCGGGCGGGCAACACGATCGCCTACACCCATCCGGCCACCGACCTCCTCGACGGCGAGGGGATCACCACGGTCAGCCTCGTCGATCTGGCCGAACCCATCGGCAGCCCCGATCGGACCCGGCCCGTCGCGGGCACGCCGATCATCTCGCCCGACACCGAATACGTCCACGCCGGGATCGATCAACCCGCGATGTCCGGCGACGGACGCTATGTCGCCTACCGCTCCGACGCCGCGTCCACCGACGCCGTTCCCGGGTGGGGATACGGTCCGGTCGCCGGCGGCCCAGCGACGCGGCAGGTCTTCGTGTGGGACCGTGCGCAGCCTGATCCGTTCGAAGCCGTCGAGCTGGTGTCCGAACGTGTCGACGGGCTCCCGACGATGACCGGTGCGTCTCAGCCCGTGCTGTCCCGCGATGGTCGGATCGTGGCCTTCACGAGCACCGACCTCGGCCTGGTGCCCGCCGTGTTCCCGACGTGCCCCGACGGCTGCCCGAGCCAGGTGTACCACCTCGATCGCGACGCCGACGGCAACGGTCGCTTCGACGAACCCGACCGCACCACGATGACCCTGGTCAGCAGCGAGCCCGGCACATCGCCGGTCGTCGCCGGCACCGCACCGTCGTCGCAGCCGTCGTTGACCACCGACGGCCAGTTGGTGGCCTTCATCACCAAGGCCACCAACCTGCAGATGGTCCAGGCATCCGGCGGTGGCGAGGCCACCGACGGTGACCTGCTCGTCGCCGATGTCGCACGCGCCACCCTGCGCCGCGTCACGATGATCGACGGCGGCGTCCAGCCTGCCGTCGGCGCGCACTCCGGACCACAGCTCAGCGACACCGGCCGCACGGTCGTGTTCGACACCCTGGCCGCAGCCCAGCTCGTCCCGGGCAGCCCGACCGGCCGTCAGGTCGTCACCACGGTCACCCCGCCAACGCTGTCGCTGGCCGAAGGCGACCTCGGCACGACGCTCGTCGGCTTCGCCAGCGACGAGTGGTATGTCGCCGTCAACAACGACGGGCCCACCACGTTCATCCCCTCGACGGTGTCGGTGTCCGACGCGCGTTTCACGATCAACCAGGAACTCAGCAGCTGCGCCCTCGGCGCGCCGGTGCCTCCTGGTGGCGACTGCACGGTCCGGCTCACGTTCACGCCCACCGCACCCGAATCCGTCGAAGCGACGCTGACCGTTGCCGAGACCGGCTTCCAGGCGGTGTCGGTGTCCACCACCGTTCGTGGTGCGGGCGGCGACCCGATGCTGCGCACCGATCCCGCCGGCCAGGCGCTCGGTTCGGTCGTCGTCGGACAGCGCGGCGCCGAGTTCCTGTTCGACGTCGAGAACATCTCGCTGGTGCCGACCTCGGTGGCGTCGGTCCGAGTCGTCGGGCCGCACCCGTGGGACTTCGTGATCTCCTCCAACAGCTGCGAAGGTCGTTCGCTGAACCCCCGCTCCACCTGCTCGATCGGTGTCACGTTCGCTCCGCTGGCGTCGGGGCAGCGCACGGCGGTCATCGAACTGGCGACGCCCACAGGTCAGTACACCGTCATGGTCCCCGACGGCCAGGGTCGCTACGAGCCGAAGTTCGAGATCGACCGCGCCGAGGTCGAGGCCGGCCAGGACTTCGGCGTCGGCGGCAGCGGCTTCCCACCCGACACGCCGGTTGCGATCCTGTTCGGTGACGACGCGAAGAACCGTGTCGATCTGGTCACCAACGCCGATGGCGCCTTCTTGGCGCTCATTCCCACCCGGTCCACCGAGCGTGGCGGCAACCGTACGGTCGTCGCCCAGGCAGCCGACGGCACGAGCGCCTCGTCGCAGATCCGTGTGATCGAGGAGTTCGACAACATGGCGGGCCTGCCCGGCTACGGCCTCGGCGGCTGATCGCCGGGACGCTCAGCCGGCGTCGGTGATCGTCCGTCCGACGATCACCACGGCGTTCGTGCAGGTCGAGCGGCTGGTGTCGCCGATCTCGTCGCACTTGACCGAGAACGTCAGGTTGTCGCCCGGCTGGAGACGGATCGGGGTGATCCTCGGCTCGAAGAACGAACCGCGAATGTACTCGAGCGACCAGATGAAGAGCGGCTCGCTGTTGACCAGCAACGTGGCGATGCCGCGGTCGTCGGAGGGGTTCTCGACGCGGATGTCGGTCATGTCGAACACGCCGCCGTCGGGGATCGTGGCCGATTGGTCGGCGGTCTGGGTCAACGGCGCGTCGACGGCCAGACGGATCAGCGTCGAGGTGCCGGCGTCCTCGGTGGCCTGGCCGTCGGGTGCTGGTGTGGTGTTCGTCGGCTGGTTCCCGTCGACCGTGATGTCCGTGCCGCCGTCGGTGGGCGCGGCCGGCTCGATCGCCGCGATCTGGCTCTCGACCTGATCGGCGACGGCATCGTCGATGGTCGGCTCGATCACGGCGAACCAGGCCACGACGGCCGCAGCGACGAGCGCAAGCACCGCCGCAGCTCGGGCGAGCACCGCGCCAGGGATCGTGGGCGACTGCACGAGCGACATCGGCGCCACCACCGGCGGCAGTCCTTGGCGACCTGCTTCGATCTCGAAGTCGAGCGTGCGTGTCGCTCGCCGGAATCCGCCTCGAGCCGCTCGCGCCTTGAGGCGTACGAGCGACGACGCGCCCGGGCCGACCCCGACTGCCGGTGGGTCGAAGTCGCCGTCGACGCGTTCGGTGGGGTCGACCAGGTGGAGTCGGCAGCTGGCCACGGTGTTGCCGTGGTTCTCGACCATGAACTCGTAGGTGGCCCGATGCCGAGTGCGCTGAATGGGCTGCAGTGACACGATGCGACAGTCGTCGAACGGTTCGACGACCAGGGTCGCCTCGGCAACGACGGCGTCGTCGGAGTCGCCGAGCGGGATGATCCTGATGGCGATCGACGTCGGCCCGGCGGTGGTCGACGACAGCGCCGGTGGGGTGATCGTGACGTCGATCACGTCCTGCGAACCACCGAACAACGTCAGGTTGCCGGGGGTGATCGTGGTCCAACTGGCCGACAGGCCCGCCGGTACGATCGTGTACGACTCGGTCTCGTCGCCCAGGTTGTGGACGGTGAGCGGCAGGGTGAGCGAGGCTCCAGGAGCGAGGGAGAGTTCGTCGTTGGAGAACCAGGCGTGGACCGACACGCCGAGCACGCTAGTGCGTGGTCGGTCGGCGAACAGGGCGCCGTCTGGCACCACCGTTAGGCTCGGCGGCGTGCCCAGCTCCGAGTTGCTGACCCCATCGGTTCGTCCGCGACGCCTGCGCCGAACCCCTGCCATGCGAGAACTGGTCGCTCAGCACCACGTGCGTGTCGCCGATCTGGTTGCCCCGTTGTTCGTCCGCGAGGGCGTCGACGAGCCGCAGCCGATCGCCTCGTTGCCCGGTGTGGTGCAGCACTCGCGAGCGTCGCTGCGCGCCGAGGTCGCCGCACTGGCCGAACTCGGTGTGCGGGCGGTGATCCTGTTCGGGGTGCCGGCCACGAAGGACGCCACCGGCAGCGGCGCCTACGACCCCGACGGCATCGTGCAGGTCGCCCTGCGTGACCTGCGCGCCGACCTCGGCGACGACATCGTCGTGATGGCCGACCTGTGCGTCGACGAGTACACCGACCATGGGCACTGCGGCATCGTCGGCGACGATGGCGCCGTCGACAACGACGCCACGCTCGAGATCTACGCACGTGCGGCGCTCGCCCAAGCGGACGCCGGCGCGCAGGTGGTCGCCCCCAGCGGGATGATGGACGGCCAGGTCGCCGTGATCCGTGATGCGCTCGACGGCGCCGGGTTCAGCGACGTTGCCGTGATGGCCTACGCCGCAAAGTTCGCGAGTGCGCTCTACGGCCCGTTCCGTGATGCCGTCGACGTGTCGATCGTCGGAGGCGGCGACCGCAAGGGCTATCAGCAGGACTCGCGCAACGCCCGTGAGGCGCAACTCGAGATCGATCTCGACGTCGCCGAGGGGGCCGACATCGTGATGGTCAAGCCGGCGCTCGCCTACCTCGACGTGATCGCCGAGGCAGCGGCCCGCGTCGACGTCCCCTTGGCGGCGTACCACGTCAGCGGCGAGTACGCGATGATCCACGCCGCCGCCGAGCGAGGGTGGATCGACGGTGAGGCCGTCGCCCTCGAGCACCTCACCGCCATCCGACGTGCGGGCGCCGACATCGTGCTCACGTACTTCACTCGATGGTTCGCCGAGTCGATCGCCAGCGGACGGATCGCGTCGTGACGCCGGCAGCTGCGGGCGGCATTCCGCCGTGTGACCCGGTGTCGTGCGAGCGGGCCGGGTGCACGCCCACCGTGTGCACCGGCGCCGGGGTGGCATCGAACTCGGTGCTGTTCGAGCGGTCCCGCCGGGCGATCCCGGGTGGCGTGAACTCGTCGATCCGTGCGTTCAAGGCCGTCGGCGGCGAGCCCTACGTCGTCGCCCGGGCATCGGGTGCCACGATCACCGACGTCGAAGGGGTCACGTACTACGACCTCGTGCAGAGCTACGGCGCCGTCATCCTCGGCCACGCCCATCCCGCGATCACCGCCGCGGTGTCGGCCGCTGTCGTCGACGGCACCTCGTACGGCGCACCGACGCCGCGGGAGATGAAGCTTGCCGAGGCAATCGCCGCTCGTGTGCCGAGCTGCGAGCGTGTCCGCCTGATGAACTCGGGCACCGAAGCCACGAGCACGGCGATCCGTCTCGCTCGTGGCGTCACGGGACGCGACCGCATCGTCACGTTCGCCGGCAACTTCCACGGTGCCACCGACGCGCTGCTGGTCACCGGTGGCAGCGGCGTGGCCACACTCGGCCTGCCCGGCACCGCCGGCGTGCCCGACGCGGCGGTTGCGAACACGATGGTGGCGCCCTACAACGTGGTCCCCGAACTCGACGACCAGGTCGCCGCCGTCATCGTCGAGCCGGTCGCGGCCAACATGGGCGTCGTGGCGCCGGCGCCGGGGTTCCTCGACGGGCTGCGTGCCGAATGCGACCGTGTCGGCGCGCTGCTGATCTTCGACGAGGTGATCACCGGGTTCCGCCTCGGTGCTGGGGGAGCGCAAGCTCGCGTCGACGTCCGTCCCGACATCACCTGTTTCGGCAAGGTGATCGGTGGCGGCCTGCCGATCGGGGCGATCGGTGGTGCTGCCTCGGTGATGGAGCACCTGTCGCCGCTCGGGCCCGTGTTCCATGCCGGAACGCTGTCGGGCAATCCGATCGCCACCGCAGCGGGTCTCGCCGCGCTCGACACGTTGGTCCCCGATGTCTACATCGAACTGATGGCGCGGGCCCGCCACCTCTCGGCGCTGCTGCGCGACGCGTGCGCGGCGGCCGACTTCGACGCCTCGTTCCCGGTGGTCGGCACGCTGCTCGGGATCGTGTGTGGTTCCGAGGCGGGCACCGTGCACGACTTCGACGACGCCAAACGCACCGACGAGCGGGCGTACGCAGCGTTCTTCCGTGCGATGCTCGCCGAAGGGGTCGCGTTGGCGCCGGGCGCGTACGAAGCGCTGTTCGTGGGGCTCGCCCACACCGACGAGGTGCTCGCCGCGATCGGCGAGGCTGCGTATCGGGCCGCCGCCACGGCCCGGGCCGACCTCGATACCGTGGAGTCGTGAGGCAGATCTTCAACTGGCGGTTCGTTGCCGCCATTGCAGCGTTGGCGGCCCTTGCGCTGCTGGCGCGGGCGATCCTCACCGACGACAGTTCGATCGAGGCAGTGATCGAACCCGAGCTGATCGAACGCCGGATCGACCTGATCGAACCGATCGAGTCGGCCACCCAGTCGCCCGACTTCGCCATTGCTCCGTCCGGGGTCACGACGGGATTCCTCGACTTGACCCTCGACGCTGAACGGGTCGTGCGGATCGTGCCCGGCACATTGGGCGAGATCGACTGCGACGACCTCGGCGGCACGAATCGGTGCGCCGTGTTCGCCGACATGCTCGGCGACGCCGTGGTCTGGTTCGCCATCCTGCCCCAGGCACCACGAGCCACCGTCGAGCTGCCTCCGATCCTCGATCTCGTCGACGGTCGGGCCGTGTTCGAGAGCGGGTGGCGCGTCCCGTATGCGCCGGTGATCGAACGCGACTGCGAGGGCGAGGACATCCCGACGTTCAGCGACTTCCTCCGGCGTTTCGGCCCCGACAGCGTCACGGTCGTCGACCTCGAGACCCGTCAGGTCACCACCGTGCGCTGCGGCGAGCCCGACGCCGGCTGACCTGCATCGAGGCGTCCGCGGTTCAGGTGGGCGGTTCAGGTCAGTCGTTCAGGCGGTCAGCGCGTGCGCCGCGGCGAGCCCGGAGTTGTGGGCCGCTTCGACCCGTGGGCCGTCGAACGCGTCGCCGGCGAGCACCACGGTGCCACCGTCGGCGATCCAACACGGGTCGGGCCATGGCGTACGTGGCGTCGCGAAGCGCCACTTCTTCACCTGCGCGTCGAGCACCGTTGCGTCGCCCAGCCAGGGCGCCGCGAGTTCGAACAGCGCACGCTCGAGTTCTTCGAGGTCGTCGTCCCAGTGCGCCTCGCTCCACGCTGCCGATGCGTGCACGGTGATCGCCGGGGTCGCGCTGACGCCTTTCGCGGCGTTGTCTGCGACGAAGCTCAGCTCCGGGGTCGGGCCCTGGACGCCGCCCGGCGCGGGGATCGCCGGGGGTCGATCGAGGGTTGCGAGCAGCGCGATCGTGCGGTCGTAGTCCGTGCGCATCAACGACTCGTCGAGGTCGAGCCCCGAGTCGGCGAGCAGCGCGAACGCCTGGGGGAGCGGGGTGGTGACGATCACCGCGTCGGCGCGATGCACGGTGCCGTCGTCGATCACGACCTGCCACGGTGAGCCGGCATCGACGGCGGGTCGGATCGCGAACGCCATCGTCGAACACCGCACGTCGAGATCGCCGGAGAGATCCTTGGCGAGCGAGTTCATCCCGGCGGTGGCCACGTAGCGGGGGTGGCCGTCATCGCCCGGGAACCCGTGGGTCCAGATCGTGACGAGCCCACGGTCGAGCCAGTCGTCGACCTGGTGTTGGAACGCGGGCGTCCGCACGGTGAAGAACTGGGCGCCGTGATCGACGGTGGCGCTGCCGATGCGGCGCGTGGCGAGTCGGCCGCCGACCGAGCGTCCCTTGTCGACGATCACCACGTCGGCGCCACCGCCGAGTCGGGCGTCGCTCAGGCGACGCGCAGCCACGAGTCCACAGATTCCGGCTCCGACGATGACGACGCGCATCAGCAGGTTGTAGCGCCGTCAGCCGGCGAGTGCAGCGTCGAGCTCGTCCTGCTCGGCGCGGCGCGCCTGGTAGGCGCGTTCGGCGCGGCCGAGGAATTCGAGCAGCACCCGGTTGAAGGTGGTGGCGTGCTCGACCATGAACCCGTGCGCGGCACCGCTGATCACGACCAACTCCGCGGTCGGGATGGTGGCGGCGAGGTCCTCACTGTCGCCGCGGGGCGTCAGGATGTCCTGATTGCCGACCATCACGAGCGTGGGCACGGCGATGGTGGGCAACCGTTCGATGAGCTCTTGGTGGGAGTCTCCGGCGGCAAGGATCGCATCGCACTGCGCGGCGAAGGCGTGGGCGGGACGCCCGAGCGCCAGCGGGCCCAGCCACCCGATCGCGGGCAGCAGGCGCCGGAACGATCGCGGTCCGATCATCCAGCGGGCTGCGTCGCTGCCCATCGAGCCGATGCCGCGCTCCAATGCGACGTCGCGCCAGCTCGCGAGCAGTTCCTCACGCCACGGGTGGTTGCGACCGGCGGTGCAGGCGAGGGTGACCGAACGTGTCCGCTCGGGGTACTTGACGGCGATGATCTGGCTGATTGCACCGCCCATCGACGCACCGACCACGTGGGCGGTCTCCTCGCCGGCATGGTCGAGCACGGCGATCGCGTCGTCGGCCATCTGTTCGAGCGAGTACGTGCCGTGAGGTTTGTCGCTGCGTCCGGCACCGCGGTTGTCGAGCGCGATCCCTCGGTACCACGGAGCGGTGGCGAGCCGTTGGAGGTTCCAGCCGTTCTTGTCGGCGCCGAGGCCCTGGATGAACAAGATGGGCGCGCCGTTGGGTCGACCGGTGATGCGGTAGTGGATCCGGGTGCCGTCAGAGCTGCGAACGTAGGTCATCAGGCGCCTCCGAGCCCGCTGAGTGGGAGCCAGTCGAGTGGTGTTCCGGTTCGGATGTCGCCGAGCTCGGCGAGCAGCATCTCGATGTCGCGCCCGACCTGGTCGGCCAGTTCGAGCTCGCTGAGGGGCCCGCGTCGGCGGCGGGGAGATCGAGACGGTGCGCCGATCTCGAGGCGAGCGGCACGACCGATCGGGTTCGACGACGTCGCTGCCGGGAAGACCTGGACGCCGGCGGCGAGCGCCCCGCCCACGAGCGCATGGTCGACGCGTCCGACCTTGCGGAGGCGCTCGTCGTGCGCGGCGCCCATGATCACGAGCTGGCCGGCAGCGAGCGCTCCGGCAACTTCGTCGGGATGGTCGAGCAGCGCGCCGATTCGACGGAGGAGGGGCCCGATCGGGGCGGCGTCGGGTCGGCCGACGAATCGGACCGGTCGGTCGACGGTCTCGCTGAGCGCCAACGCCGAGAAGATCGGCGCCAGTGCCAGCGTGCGGGCGTTGACGACGATCAGCGCACCCTTGCGGCGAGGCAGCCGCTGGTCGCCTCCGACGGTGACGTCCCACCGCAGTCGCGACGCGGCGATGACCGTGCGCACGAGGCCGGGGTCGCGTCCCCAGTCGTCGACCACGCCGGCCTGTTCGTCGGTGAGGCGGGTGACCGACGCGCTGACGTCGGCGGCTGCACGTGACATCGCGGCGCTGGCTCGCGAGGCGGTGTTGCGCACGGGGAAGTTGACGACGCGTCCGAGGGTCGAGGTCATCAGGCCACCTGTACTCGTGCGGGTTGATGGATGATGCTCGGCCAGTGGTACAGCCGGTCGATCACGTCGACGGTGCCGTGTTCGGGAACGATGCCGAGCAGGTCGCGCATCCGGCCGTTGTCGGCGAGGCGCCCGCGGTGCAGCGCCTCGGAGACGTGGTCGGGGATGGGAGCACCGAGGAGGTAGCTGAGCGCGCGTGCCACCCGCCAGTCGGGCCCCACGAGCGGGACCGGGATGCGCCGGCCGCGCCGGGCGGCCTGCAGCGCGGTGATGGCGCCGGGGGCGACCACGTTGACCGGCTCGGCCAGCCCGAGTCGGGCGGCGGCGACGATGGCGCGAGCGGCGTCACGGTCCTCGATCACGGCGAACGGTGGATCGGCCAGCACGCTGAAGGGCACCCCGGGCTGGCGCAGGAGGCGGCCGAGGGGAGACGGCACGTGCGGTCCGAGCACCGGTGCGAGACGGACCGCGCCGACGGTGACGCCGACGCGCTCGCCGACCTTGGCCGCCGTGTGCTCGATGGCGGCCACCGTGCGACCCCAGTCGCTCGTCGGTGCGATCGGCGCGGACTCGCTGGGCCTGGTGAGCGCCCCGCGTGCTCGACCGTAGATCTCGATGCCGCTGCGCACGACGACGTGTTCGAGCGCCGAGCACTCGGCTGCGGCACCCAGGATCGAGGTGGCGGCCTGGTCGGTGAGGATCGCTGCCGCCCGTGGCGCGGCGCGGGCATCGGGCTCCCAGACGCCGACGTGCACGAGGACGTGAGGGTTGAAGCGGGCAACGGTGTCGACGATTCGTTCGTGCTCGTCGGGATGAATCCGGTGAAACACCGTACGCTGCAGGCGGTGCCGAGGCGGATCGGCGTCGATACCCGACAATTCACCGACCCACGCTTCGTCTTCGAGCAGACCGGCGATCGTGGTGCCGAGTTCCCCGCCCACGCCACTCACGAAGACTCGTTTTCCACCCATCACCATGAACGCTAGTCCCCGCCACACCCAGCCGATCAGTCCACGACGGGCAAGCGGTTCGGACGCGCCGCTCGGCGAGTCGGTCAAGTCGGCGTCGTCCGGCGCCGATGACTTCAACATGTCACACGAGCGCGAGCTTCGGTCGAGTCGTCGCCGGTTCCTCGGCACGATGATCGGCGCGGTCTGCGCCTGCGGGTTCGCCGCGACCGCGTCGTCGACGCCGCGGGCACGTGCGGAGGGGTCGATCGCCCGCCTCGACGAGCCCGGTACCGCCCTGAAGACGGCGGAGCGAGTGGCGCTGCGGCCGCCTCCGGTTCCCGAGGGCAAGCTGATGTTCCCGGTGTCACCCGCATCCGACTGCTACGTCCTCGACAACTTCGGCGACGCACGGGGCTCGACCCGTCTGCACGAGGGCGTCGACATCATGGGCTCCCAGGGCATGCCGGTCTTCGCCGTGGCGGCAGGGATCCTGACGCAGCGATACACCAACACGGGCACCGCCGGGTGGGGCTGGACGTTGTTCGACGAGTCCACCGAGACCACCTACCGGTACTTCCACCTCGCCGAGGACGCGATCGGCCTGGTCGAGGGCAGCTCGGTGACCATCGGTCAGGAGCTCGGTTTCGTCGGCAACAGCGGCACGTCGGGCGTCGACAACTTCCACCTGCACTTCGAAGTGCGACCGAAGAACGTCGCGATCGACCCGTTGCCGCTGCTGGTGGTCGACTCCAAGAAGTGCGGCGTGTCGCCCCCGATCCGGGCCTGAACCCGCCGGTCAGCGCAGCGTGTGGGCGCGCAGGATGATCTCGCGTGCGAACGGATCGAGCTGCCGACCGGCGATCCGTTCGGTGACCTGGATCGCCTTGGTCGGCTCCTCGACGAGGCCCGCCCAGCGGATGTAGCCGCCCATGATGCCGATGATGCGGTCGCCGACCTCGTCGCCGTGGACGAGCACCTTGGTGCCGTGCTTGAGCAACTCGCGGATCTCGGTGTACAACGCCGTGAGGTACTGGTCGGTGTGCTCGGTGCTGAACGGGCGATGACGGTAGGGGAGCTGCAGTTCGTCGTAGTTGTGCAGGTTGTGGGGCGCCACGATGATCGAGATCACGCAGCCGAAGCCGTTCTCGCGCAGCCAGATGATCTCCTCTTGGCGCCGGACCCGCCGATGGCTGTCGCCGACACCGCCGGGACGCTCGCACACGGCGAGCTTGTCCTTGAGGATCCAGGTGAAGTTGCGTGGGGTGATGCCCAATGCCCACTTCCCGCGAAGACGAGGGGGCATCAGTGGACGGCTTCTGGACGGACGCGACTTGGCATGACGGGTGGCCAGGCTACCGCGTCGGTGGTGGCGTCGTGGCGAGATGCAGGCGGTTGTCGCGCCGCTCCACACGTCGTCCCCCGACGAGCTCGCACGCGGCGGCATCGCCGCTCGCCACGGCGAGGACGCGACGCACGGCGTCGGCGTCAGGCGGATATCCCTCGTGTTCGAGCCACTGTCGGATCGCTCGGGAGGCGAGCACGCTCGGTGCTGCGACGAGCGCCGTCGCGTCCGTCGGGTCGATCGCGGCGGCGAGTTCGTCGAGGAACTGATCGTCGGAGCGCAGCAGGTCGGCGGTGCGGGCGAGCAGGACCGCCACGTCACGGTCGGCGACGTCGTCGAGCAGGGGGAGTACCTCGTGGCGGATCCGGTTGCGGCGAAAGCGTGGATCGTCGTTGCTCGGGTCCTCGGCGACGACGAGGCCGAGCTGGTCACACAACGCACGGGTCTCGGTGCGTCGCAGCGCCAGGATCGGGTGCCGATGCCCGGGCCCGATCGCCCCGAGGCCGGTCGCTCCCGCTCCGCGCAGGAGTGCGAGGAGCAGCGTTTCGGCCTGGTCGTCGACCGTGTGGCCGGTCATCGCGTCCGGCCCGAGCGCGGCCCGGCGAGCGTCACGGGCGCGAGCTTCGAGGTTCGGGCCGTCGGTGACGTCGACGTGGGCCACCCGGAAGTCCGCGCCGAGACGTTCGGCGATCGTGCGGGCGAGATCGGCATCGCGATCGGCCGAGTCACGCAGGCCGTGGTGGACGTGGACGGCGGCGACCTCACAGCCTGCGGCCACGGCCAGCGCAACCAGCGCGCTGGAGTCCGCTCCGCCGGAGAGTCCGCAGGTCACCGCCGATCCGGGCGGCGGGAACGTGCAGCGGTCGAGGAGGCGGCCGGTGTCGTGCAGTGCCCTAGAGATCGGTGTGATGGTGCGACTGCTGGGCCCTGCTCGGGTACTGCTTGGCCCGGACGTAGGCCACGTACGACCCGATGAGCGCGACGACCGAGATCACCGCGAGGAGTACGAGGGCGATACCGATCCACCAGTGCCAGACGTTGGCTGCGAGCATCCCGGCAGGCTAACCCGCGACGCCGGAATCGGGCGAAACCATCAGCCGATGCGGCCGTCGCCGTCGAAATCGGTGCCGAAGCACCGCTCGATCTTGCCGAGCAGGTCGGGTGGCATCTCGTCGTTGTTGCACTTCTGTGCAACGACGATCTTCAGCTCCGCATGGAAGTCGAAGGCGCCGAGGCAGTCCATGCAGCCCTCGAGGTGATGGCGGATGGCCGCGTGCTGGTGGTCGGAGAGTTCGCCGTCGAGGAACACGTCGAGTTCCTGCAGGGTCTGGGCGCAGTCGGACATCGTCTGCTGGTCGGTCGTCGTTTCGTCGTCACTCATCGTCAGTGGTCCCGTCCGAGATTGCCGTCGGTCGCTGCCGGTTGGGCGGCGACGAGCCCTCGTTCGAGGGCAAAGTCGTGCAACGCCTTCTGCATCGCTTTTCTTCCCCGGTGCAGGCGAGACATGACGGTGCCGATCGGGATGTCGAGCATGTCGGCGATCTCCTTGTACGAGAAGCCTTCGACATCGGCGAGGATGACGGGGAGTCGGAAGTTGTCCGGCAGGTCCTCGAGTGCCTGCTTGACCTCGTCGTCGGGGAGCATCTCCATCAGCGACTCCTCGGCGGAGCGCCCCACGCTTGCGTCCTGCAGCGCACCGAGGTTCTTGTAGAGGTACAGATCCTCGAACTCGCCCAGGTCGGTCTCGTCCGGGCGGCGCTGCTTGGCGCGGTAGGAGTTGATGTAGGTGTTGGTCATGATCCGGAACAGCCACGCCCGCAGGTTCGTCCCCTCGGTGAAGGTGTGGTAGCTCCGGTAGCCCTTGAGGTAGGTCTCCTGCACGAGATCCTCGGCGTCGCTGCGATTGCGGGTCATGCGCAGCGCACCCGAGTAGAGCTGCGGTGCGTACTGCATCGCCTCGTCGGCGAAGGTTGCCTGGTCGGCCATGACGGGGACTGTACCCGTCGGTTCCGCCGCGGAACGGCGCGTGTCGGCGGTTCTCAGTTCGTTTCGGAGTCGTCGTCGCGCTCGAGACGTTCGACCACGTCGTCGATCGAGGCGATGAGGCGATCCATCAGGTCGGCGAGCTGAGCCCGTTCGACAGGATCGAACGCGCTGAGGATGTGCATCATCGCGGTCGACCGTCGTTCGGCCACGGCGTCGTGGCGACGCCGGCCCTCGTCGGTGATGCGAACGAGCACGACCCGGCCGTCCTCGGGAGACGCGAACCGCTCGACGAGCCCGTCGTTCTCCAGCCGTTGCACCGCTCGGGTCGCTGTCGACGGCTCGACGCGCAGCCGGGCGGCCAGTTCCTTCATCGGGCGATCGTCGCGTCGGGTGAGCAGGTCGAGGGCGTCCATCTGGCCCTGTTCGAGTGCCTTCTCGGTGCCGAAGAGGTACGAGCGCAACGCCGACGCCGCGGCGCCCCGCCGGAGTTCGATCCAGGCTCGACCGATGCGACGGGCGTGCTCGCGATCGGTGCGGTTGCGGAAGTCGACCGTCCTGGTTCCGGTGGCTGGGCTGGATCCGGTGGCTGGGCTGGTTCCGGTGGCTGGGCTGGACATGTGCGTTTGTACGCTAATCAGCCATGGCCGACGGCAGCGGAGCGGACGACCGGCCCACGGATCTGCCGCTCGCCGATCCGTCCGACCCGACGGCGCTCGAAGCGCTGCGGCCACTCGCGTCGACCGAGGTCGCCATCGCCGCCTCGATGTCGCACCGCGAGGTGTACACGTCGCGCGGGCTGCTCACGGTGTTGCGGCATCGACCTCCCGACGGTGTCGCGGCCACCGGCGCGGCGATCGTTGCGTGCGGTGGGGCGATGGGGGGCGTGCTCGGCCCGGGCCACGGGCTGTACCAGCGGTTGGGTGAGCGGTGGGCCGAGCGTGGCGTCGAGTTCGTGCGTGTCGGGTACCGCGAGCCGAACAATCTCGATCTGTGCGCGCACGACCTGGCCTGCGGCGTCGAGTTGGCCCGTGACGCCGGCGCCGAGCGGGTCGTCGTGATGGGCCACAGCTTCGGCGGCGCCGTCGCGATACGTACCGCGGTGATCATGCCGGTGTCGATCGTCGGCGTCGTCACGTTCGCCACGCAGTCCGCCGGCTGCGAGGTCGCCGGCGCGCTGGCGGGCCGACCGCTGCTGCTGTTCCACGGCGACCGAGACGAACTGTTGCCGCCGGAGGCGAGCCACGTCGTGGCGGCGATCGCCGGCCACGGCGACGTCGAGATCATCCCCGGCGACGGCCATCTGCTCGCCAAGAGCGACGACATCATCGCCGACCGCCTCGACACGTGGCTCCCCGAGGTGCTGCACCTGTAGCCCGCGATGAGCGAGAGGTGGCGCCGGCGGCCCGTTCGCTCATCGCACGGGGCGGGCCACGCCGGCGACGACTCGTCGACTGTGCGCCCGATCACGCCGGGGAACTCGGACTGCGGGTCGTACTCGACGATCGGGCGCTGGTCGGCCATGGGCGACGGTGCACCACAGTGCTGCGATCTCACCGGTCGTCGTGAACGACGACGAACGGGGTGATGAACGTGTAGTAGCGAGCGGCGCCGACGTCGGTGAGCATGTCGTAGTACCCGCCGGCGAACATGTCGGGCTCGCACAGCTGCGTCTGGGGTGTTCCCGCGTAGCAGTGTTCGTCCAACCCGGCGATGCGTCCGCTGCAGTTCGGGAACGTGATCTCGACGGCGTCGGTCCACGGACCGACCGGTGTGTCCGACGCTCGGACTGCCAGCACGCCGCAGAATCCGGGCCAGGGGGAGTACACCATCAAGTGGGTGTCGCCCAGCACCTGGGTGTCGTCGCCCTCGTGATGGGTCACGCCGAACGCTGCGACCGGGAGGCCCGTGTGTGCGTCGCCGGGCAGCTCCATCGCTGCGGCGGCGTCCTCGTCGGGCACCCAGCTCGCAGCGGCCGTCCAGTCGTTGCCGTTCCAGTACCGCCATGCACCCGGATCGGTGACCTGCTCGGGTCGGACTCGGGCAACGCGGCAGGGACCCCAGTCGTCGGGGTACGTGCCGCACTCGTACCCGTAGAGGAAGCCGTCCGTTTCGAGCAGCAGCGCTCGCCCGAAGCCGGCGTCAGCGTCGGCCAGATCGGGTTGGGTGACGTCGCCCCGGATCGGCTGGTCGATCGGGGGGTCGGTGGGGTCGTACCGGTATTCGGCGACGGCGAAGCCGACGGTCTCGATGTCGAGCCACGTTGCGCCGAGGCACACCTTCGACATGACGACCACGACCCGGTCGGTCCCGTCGTCCTGCGGGATTGCGACGGCCGACTCCGGCCAGAGGGCGGCCTTGGAGAACTCGGATCCGTCGCACGTACCGGCCGGTGGTGCGGCGAACAGGACCGGTTCGTTCCAGGCGACGTCTCGCGTGAGCGTCGGCGCCTCCGCCGATGCCCAGGCGGCGGTGTTGTGGACGAAGTAGCGCATGCTTCCGTCGGCTCGCAGCTCCATGGTGTCGCCGAAGAACCAGAGCGTCGACCCGTCGCCGAGCTCGACCGAGATGCCGCCGTCGCGTTCCATCAGGTGCAGCGGATGATCGAGTTCCGGTGCGACCGCTTCGATCCCGGCGGCCCGACCAGTGGTGCCGACGCTCAGCGCGCCGATGACGGCCGTACCGCACGTTGTCGACTCGCCCACCGCGTCGGTGTCGATCGTGATCCCCGTGGTGGTCGGGCACAGCCGGTAGGTGCCGTCGGCCAGACCGTCCAGCTCGAAGCGGAACCCACCGTCGATGACGGCGACTCGGGCGGTGGCAGCCATGAGATCGGTGCGAGTGGTGATCTCCACCTGGTCGGGAGCCATCGACCCGGTGACGACCCCTCGCACGTCGACCGACCCGGTGGGGTCCGGTCGTACGGCGGTGAGGAGAATCGTCCCGTCCTCGACGGTCTCAGCGGGTGGGGCAACCTCGAGATCGATGCAGTCGAGCGGCTCGTCCGGAGCCGTTGCCGGGGTGACGCACGCAACGTGGTCACCGGCGGACAGTGGGAGGTCGAACGCGAAGTCCGACTCGGTCGTCCCGATTGTCGTCGTCTCGTCGGCGTGGTCGGCGAGCACGCTCGCGACGGGGACGCCGTCGACCCAGGCGGTGACGGCGAACCCGGCGTTCGGTTCCGAGGTCTGGATCCATCCGGAGACCGTCACGTAGCCCGGAGCGGTCACCGCCGCCCGTTCGATGACGCCGACGGGCGGGGCGGTGACCGTTGGGACGGTGGCTGATGGGACGGTCACGGCTGGGGCGGTGACCGTTGGGACGGCGACGGGCGGGAGCGTGTTGAACTCGGCGTCGCCGCGTCCCGTGGGGTCTGGCGCAGCACCACACGCCGGGGCGAGCAGTGCGGTTGCCGCCAGGAGCACCTTGACGAATGTGGCAGTCATGTCGCACCTCCCTTCGAGGACCGCTGGTTGCGTGTCCTGCTTTCCACTTGCATCGTCCGCATTCCGGGTTGTGGCCGAGTTGTGGCGCGGTGGTGGTGGCGCGAGTTGCCGGGGTGTCGCTCGTGGGTGGGTCAGTCGTCGGCAGCGTGCGATGCCTCGTCGAGCACGCTGTGGACGACCTGGTCGATTGGCACGATGTCGTCGATGCCGAGACGCACTGCTCGACCACGCTCGAGCAGCTCGGTCAGTTCCGGACCGAGCAGTTCGGCGTACCGACGGCTGAACAACGGCCAGAGCGGAGCCCACGAACGGGCGGTCGTCCAGATCGTCGTGGCGGCTTCGGTTCGTCCGGTCAGCGCGTAGTCGACGGCGATGGCCTGGAGCGCGATGGCGGTTTGCAGCAGGTTGCCGTCCTCGTGGGCCATCCGGACCGCACTGCGCAGGTGGTCGAGCGCCCGGTCGTGTTCGAGGGCGTGGAGGTGTTGCACACCAAGGGCCGCCTCGCCGATCTGGGCGAACATGCGGGTGCCGGCGAGGCGACTCTCGTGCAGGTTCTCGCAGGCGAACTCACCGACGGCTGCCATGTCGTCGGCGGCGTAGGCGGCGAGCGACCGATCCATGGCGAGGTGTGCGAGGCGCTGATGGTCGTGGAACTCGCGGAGGATGGCGTCGGCCTCGTCGAGCATCTGGTCGACGTGCTCGTCGGAGTGGTCGGCCAGGATCTGAGCCTGGGCGGCCTCGACGAGCACCACCGCACGAAGGAGCGAGCCCGGCGAATCGCCGAGCTCGTCCAGGGCGCGGCGATACCAGACGCCGGCCGATTCCTGGTCGGCGGTGCTGAGGAGTTCCATGTGGGCACGATTGGTGAGCGCATGACAGGCGCCGTGTCGGTGGCCGATTCGGACGAACGTCGCCGCAGCGTCCTCCGTGAGTGCGATGGCGCGAGCGGGGTGTCCGGTGAGGAACAGCGGCCAACCGATCCCGACTTCGATCCACGCACGGTCGCTCTCCGATGTGCTCGGCTCGCGTTCGGCGGCCTCGAGCAGTTGTTCGAACAGCGTCACCGAGGCGGTGTGGTCGAGCCACGTGTCGGCGAGTTCGGCCAGGGCCGGCGCAAACCCGACCGCTCCGACCGGATCGTTGGCGAGGAACCAGCGCAGCGCGGTGCGGAGGTTCTGGCCCTCACGGCGCAGGCGCCGCATCGCCAATGGTTCACCGAGTGTCGCTTCTGACTGCTGGGCCAACTGCTTGAAGTACTCGGCGTGTCGGCGCGCTGTTCGAGCGGCGTTGTCGGGTGTGAGCAACCGCTCGGCGAAGTCCCGTGTCGTGTCGAGCAGTCGGAATCGTCGACTCGCGCCCGAACGCGGGTCGGCGATCACCACGCCGACCTCGCGGAGACGTGCGAAGTCGGCGATCACGGCGGGCCCACCGAGGGCGCGTGCGCCGAGCAGGTCGAAGCCCCCTCGGAACACCGACAGCGACCCGAGGAGGGCCTGCTGGGAAGCGGTGAGCAGTCGCATCGTGGCCTCGAGCACCAGCTCGAGGCTCGGGTCGCTGCTTCGTGCATCCGAACGACGCACCGCGAGCACCTCCTGCTGGCCGCTCTGGAGGTGGTCGAGCACGCTGGTGACCGGGACGCGGGCAGCCTGCGCCGCCATCAGCTCGATGCCCAAGGGGAGCCCGTCGACCAGTTGGCAGAGCTGCTCGACCGCTGCGATCTCGGTCTCGGTCAGCGAGTCGGCGGGCGCGGTGAGGCGTTCGAGGAACAGCTCGATCGCTTCCGAGTGCACCCGTTCGGTGCTGTCGCCGGTAGGGAGTTCCATCGGTGACACGACGAAGAGCTGTTCGCCCGGAACGTGCAGCGGCGCTCGACTGGTGACGAGGACGGTGACGTCAGAGGCGGCGGTGAGGAGGTCTTCGACGACGTCGCCGAGTGCGTCTGCGAGGTGTTCGGCCCCGTCGAGCACGAGCAGGATCGACCGTCCGGCGAGCGTGTGTTCCAGGCCCTGGCGTGGTGCGGTGCCGGCTGCGTCGTCGACGACCCAGGGCAGCGAGCCGAGCACGTCGCGGATGACGTCGTCGATCTCCTCGACGCCGGTCAGTTCGACGAAGACCGTTCCGTCCGGCCACCGCTCGCGCAGGTCGTTCGCCACCTTGATCGCGAGCCTCGTCTTGCCGACCCCGCCCGTCCCGGTGACGGTCACGAGCCGATGCGCCCGGAGCAGGTCTGACAGTGCCTCGCCGGCCGACTCTCGACCGACGAACGACGACAGCGGAGTCGGCAGCGTCGACATCGGTGGCGGGCTCGTCAGGTCGAGAACCGGGTCCTCGCCGACGATCCGCGCCGCCATGTCCCGCAGGGCCGCGGACGGATTGAGACCGAGGTCCTCGCGCAGGCCGGTGCGCAGCCGTTCGTACCGCTGCAACGCATCGGCGCGGCGTCCCGACCGGTACAGCGCAAGCATCAGTTGACCCCACAGCTGCTCCCGGTACGGGTACTCGCTCACCAGCCGTTCGAGCTCGGGAATCATCAGCTCGTGTCGGCCGAGCGCCAGGTGGGCGTCGACGCGAGCGCTGATCGCGAGCTCCCGGGTCGCCTCCAAGCGGGCCAGCTGCCCGGCGCGGAACGGGCCGTCGGCGAGGTTCTGCAGCGGTGTTCCTCGCCAGAGTTCGACGGCTTCGTCGAGGAGTTCGGCGGCGAAGTGCGGGTCGAGTCCGGCCGACGCCCGCCGGGCCTCTTCGATGAGGCCGATCAGGCGGTGCGCGTCCACGTCGGCCGGTCGCACGTGAAGGCGGTAGCCGTGTCCGGTGGTCTCGATCAGCCCAGCCGGAAGCCGTTGACGAATCCGTGAGATGTGGCTCTGCAGCGACTTGCCGGCTGTGGGTGGTGGTTCGTCACCCCACGCACCATCGACCAGGGTGTCGGTCGTGACCACGTCGCCGGAGAAGAGCGCCAGGGTCTCGACGATCGCTCGTTCGCGGGTGCCACCGACATCGATCAACGAGGTGCCGTCGCTGACCTCGAGCTCTCCGAGGATCGAAATGTCCACCGCCCACCTCCAGCCAGAACGCTAGTCCCGAGGTGTCCGGACGTCCTCAGGATGCCGCTTGTCCTCGGTGGTGTCGGCGTCGGCGAGATCGTGTTGGCTGACGTCGCCCCGGATCGGCTGGTCGATCGGGCGGAGTACGTTGGCGGCGTCAAACGTCTGAACGATCAGGAGTCCGATGTCTGTCACCCAGCCAACCACGCCCCAGCGGGTCCTCGTGGTCGGTGGCGGCATGGCGTCGTTGTCATGTGCCTACTGGCTGGCTCGTCAACCGGATCGGTTCGAGGTGACCATCCACCAGCAGGCTTGGCGTCTCGGCGGCAAGCTCGCCAGCGGCCGCAACCTCGATCGGCACGGACGCGCCCGACGACCTCGAACTGCCGAGGATCGGCTGGTACGTGCCGTTGGTGTGTTCCGATCAGGCGATCGCCGTGATCGAGGGGCGCGAGGGGTTCGGCTACCCGAAGAACCTCGGCGCCATCGAGATCGCCGACCTGGGCGCGCCTGCTCCCCGCTTCTCGACGACCGCTGCGGTCTTCCCCGGCGCACCCGATCAGCTCCCCCGACGAGGTGATCAACACCGTCGAACTCACCGCTGGTCGGGCGTCGGCTCCGTCGACGTGGAGGGCGGGGTACGGGGTGACGTCGGCGCTCGACCTGACGTCGATCCTGAAGTACGCACCCCATCAGGTGTTCCTGCTGCGCCAACTCCGCACGCCGGGCGATCCCTCCTCGACCGAAGTGCAGGAGGTGCTGGTGAGTCCCGTCGTCGACGTCGTGTTCCACGACGGCGGCCCGCTGCACGGTGAGTGGACCGTCGCCTTCCCGAGTCACCCCACCCTCGACATCGCCGGCCTGCTGGGTCTCGATGGTCCGACCGTGGCGACGTTCGCCTACCGGATCTCGATGGACGTGACCCTCGGGGTCCCCGATCGGTCGGGCTGACCGCACGGTCGGACACCTCGAACGAACCGCCGAACGAACCGGGGCTGACGCTCAGGCGGCGAGCACGGGCGAGCCATGGTGGGCCACGAGGAGCCACCGGCCGTCTCGGTGCACGTAGAGATTGGTGGCAGCGACGGTTCCGGTGCCGCCGGCGTCGACGAGGTTCTCGTCGAGCGTCACCCAGGCGGTGTCGCCGTGCACGGCGACGGCCTCGTTGGTGAGGATGAACTGGTTGCGCCCCGGTCCGTCGAAGATCCGCCGCCACGACTCCTCGACGTGCGGCCACGTGCGCAGGATCGGCCAACCGGGGTGCACGCACACGACGTGGTCGCTGTGGTCCCACACGGCTCGCATGGCGTCGAGGTCGCGTGCCTCGTGCGCGTCGTAGAACGCACGGTTGGCGTCGAGGACCTCGGCGATCACCGGTTCCATCCGCCAGACCGTACCCAACGGGCGTGTGACGGATGACTCGTCACCTCACCGGCACCATTTCGTCATCCATCCGTAACATTGCGGGTCACGAACACCAGGCCCGGTGCGATTGCGCGCCGACATGCCGTGCGGACCGACCCCCGGTCCCCGCCGCCAAGGAGCGTCATGACCCCCCACCCCGAACCCCAGTGCTCGCGTGTCCACGTCCCCGCTCGGACGATCCGTCGCGCCGCCGCGTTGATCGCGGCGGTCGTCGTGGTCGGCGCCACGCCGCTGGTTGCCCGGGCGATCGCGGACGAGCCGGTGGTGAACGCCGCCGCCACGCTCGAACCGCGACTCGCCCAGCGACCGGCCGTCACGATCCCCGATGCCGTCGCCGACCTCGTCGCCGACCTCGAGCGCCGTGCCGTCGGTGACCCCGCACCGACGCCCGCGCCCGCACCGATCGTCGACCCGGTGATCCTGATCCTCGCCGACACCTACGCATGGGACGAACAGAGCCCGCGAGTCGCCGCGCTGCAGGAGACCTTGGGGCTCGACGCCGACGGCCGGTACGCACACGCCACGCAGCGAGCCCATCGCAACGCCGCCGAGTTCGTCGGCCTGCCGATCGACACGCTGCCGACGCCGATCCTGCCTCCGGGCCCCGACCCGAGCGAGTGGGAAGCGTTGCGCCAGTGCGAGTCCAACGGGAACTACGCGATCACCAGCCGAACCGGCAAGTACCGCGGCGCCTATCAGTTCGATCGCTCGACGTGGAACTCGGTGGCCGAACGGTACGCGCCCGACCTCGTCGGCGTCGATCCGGCCGCGGCATCGCCCGCCGACCAGGACACCATGGCCCTCGCGCTCTACAGCGAACGCGGCGCCCGCCCCTGGCCCCACTGCGGCCGTCACCTCTCCTGACGCAACCCCGTCAGCCAACACGTTTGTGTGAGGTTGCTGGTGGGACGGGTCACCCGAATCTGCACGCAAACGTGGGGGCGCACGCGGCGGGCGCGGGGTCAGGTGGAGCGAGCGAGGCGGGCGAGCAGCTCGTGATGATCGGCGAGGACTCCGGCTTCGAGGCCGGCGATCTTGGCGCGGTCGTCCCAGCGTCGAACCTGCACTGCGGCGTCGTGGTGCGGCAACTGTTCGAACGCCTCGACCTCGTCGGCC